>NZ_VAWG01000016.1 GCF_005869875.1 Paenibacillus pinistramenti | reverse complement strand
AGGAGAGCTTTTTTTGCGTCCCGCGGGATGAGAACCCCTGGGGGGGTCGTCGAAGTGAGGCCATCCGATTCACGGATGGCGGAACGAAGTCAGCCGCCTGGCGGCTGTACCCCGACTGGGACGTCGGTGTGCTCTCCGGTGGGAGAGCTTTTTTTGCGTCCTGCGGGATGAGAACCGCGGCTGTGTCAATAGTAGGTTTTTTCGATCAAAACATTAATTATTCGACACAGTTTGACGATATTATAAGTTGCTATATTCGGCCATATTTCTGCCTGCTCAGAATCGGCACAAATCATTAAGAGGGGAATGCAAGACATGTTATCAAAGCTTAAAAAGAAGGTCGGCGCTTTATTTTTAACTGCCCTGATGATTACTTCTACATCTGCAGCCAGCGCAAATGATGAAAGTACAGTTACAACAGACGGCAACGAGGCACTTTTCAGTACGGTCATTAGTATTGAAAGCACACGTAATGCAGCGTCGGAAGGGGAGCCTGTATCGTTCGTTGCCAGAGTATATTCTACTGAATCTTCCACAGCGCCGACTGGTACGGTAACCTTTAAGGATGGAGATACCGTATTAGGCAGCTCTGAGTTAGACGCATACGATGTCAACCCTAGAAGAACGGTTTTTTCTGTGAGAAATCTCAGTGCCGGAGAGCATCAGATTACAGCGGAGTACAGCGGGGACAGCCAATTCAGCGCTATCACTTCCAGTCCGGTCACACAAACAGTTTCTGCTGAAGCAATGGCTCCTGCAGGGAACCCGACTGTAACAACGGTTGAAAGTTACCTGAATCCTTCTCAATACGGGGACCCAGTGACTTTTTACATTAAAACAAGAACAAATCCGCAAATCTATAACGATATTGCCGGAACCGTCATTTTGATGGATGGTGACACAGAATTAGCGACAATTCCAATGTGGCCGCACGGCGAACAAAACGGTATTGCAACTGCAACCTTCACAACCAGTACTCTGAGTGTCGGGGATCATCCGATCACTGCTAAATATTATGGAGACACAAGATTCGATGTAGAGGACAGCACTTCCGCCCCAATAACACAAACTGTATTAGGAAGCAGCAGTAATCCAACACCATCAGACCCGGCAGACGAAAATACAGGATCTTCAGACGGTAATACGGCGTATGAGAATACGTCCATTTCCGTTCAAAGCACGCGCAACCCGGCTTCTGTCGGAGAGCCTGTAACGTTTATGGCGATGGTAAACAGAGAGTATACGGACGGAACGTATGATTATCCAACAGGCACTGTAACCTTTAAGGAGGGAGACACCGTATTAGGCACTGCTCCTTTGGGAACGGACCCCACTAAACCTGTTATGGCTCTTCTTACTGTAGAAAATCTTAGTGCCGGAGAGCATGAGATTACCGCTGAGTACGGCGGAGACAGTAAATTTATTGCCAGCACCTCGGAACCGATTACCCAAACGGTATCTGCCGAGGCGGTGCCTCCTACGACCCACCCAACTGTGACAACGGTTGTAAGTTACCTGAATCCTTCCCATTTCGGGAACTCTGTGACTATAGTCGTACAAACGATAACAGATCCGCTGCAAACCAAAAATATTTCCGGAACCGCAATCCTTATGGATGGTGATACGGTATTAGCTGTACTTGCAATGTCGCCGAACGGTGAAGCTAACGGTAAAGCTCTTGGATACTTTACAACAAGTGATTTGACTGTCGGAGATCATCCCCTTACAGCCAAATATTTGGGAGACACAAGATTCGGTATAGCGGACAGCACTTCGGAAGTGATGACTCAGGTTGTACTAGCGGGCAGCGGCAGCGAGGCACCATCCGAGCCATCGTCTCCTTCCGGGACGAATCAACATGAGCATGGAAGCTCTTCGGTTTCCACGCCGGTTGATCCTGACACAGAAGCTCCGGTAACTTCAGAAACACCAGAAACAACAGCACCGGAGCAGACAAACACGCCGGCTAATTCAGATGAGTACCAGAACCCTGATGATATTTTCAGAAGCCGGGTTGTAAATGCCGACAGCAATGTCATTGCCGGTGTAGAAGCCAGAACGGCTGATATCCTCAGCAAGGGAGATTCTTTGGTTGCCTTGAATTATGATGATGTGGCACAGCACTGGGCGATTCCTTCCATCGAAAAATTGACCAAGCTGGGCGTTATCAACGGGTACCCGGATGGCGGATTTGAGCCGGACGAGCAGATTACCCGCGCAGAATTCGCAGCGATGATCGACCGCGCTTTTGTGGATATGGCTTCTAGAAATCTGACCATTAATGAAGAAGACTTTGCAGATTTCAGCGATATTAACGGCCACTGGTCTACCGATGATCTCAAGAAGCTTGTAGAGGTTGGAGTCTTGAATGGATATGAAGACGGTACAATCCGGCCGGAGAAGACGATTACCCGTCAGGAAATGGCTCTTATTATTACTCGTGTGCTGAATGCGAGCATCCTGAACATTGATACCTCCAATGTACCGTTTACGGATTTGAATGGAGCTTTCGGTGCGGATGCTATCAAAAAGGCTGCTGCTCTCGGAATCTTTGACGGCAAGACGGAGCAGATGTTCGACCCGAACAGCGGGGCAACCCGGGCAGAAGCCATCGAAACGATCATTAAGACTTATAGTCTGAGCCCATCTATCAAAGCATCATTAAAGAGTTTGGGCGAATAATAATTTGTAATTTTATTGCCCGACACAACACAAGACCGCTGGAGGATTATCCCCCCGGCGGTCTTTGTTTATATTTTTGCCTGCGCGAAGCCTTTGAACTAGAGGTGATCCACGGCATTTTCAAGCGTCAGCATCCATTGCCCATTATCATTCTCTATTCTATGAATCCCTGTATTTAAAGCTGGAAAAGAGCGGCTTCTATTCGTCCATTCCAGCCCTTTCAGGATATGGTAAACGACATTGATAACCCAGCCGTGCGTCACTATAATCACATTTTCCTGATGATTTGCCGCGGATTGTTCTTCACATAAACCTCTGAACGTTTCTTCAATTCGTGAATAGAACTCTTGCTCTCAATCTCCTTCTATAGCATATGCCGGCTGAAAGCTTCATATATTTGTAGCAGCATTCTGAATTAGAGGGGGAAAACGATTTGAAACAGGCAGAATTTCGTTTGGCCAAACTGGCGGTGGCCGCTGCGGCAGGCACACTGCTGCTGACAGGCTGCGGAATGAAACGCGCTGCATCGGATGAAATCATGAACGAAAGCCGCTCCAAGACGGAGTCGCTTGCTTTTGCCAAAACTGCGTATTCCGGTTCCCAGGCAGGCATTAAAATTGAGGATGCATCAGGAAGTTTAAGCTTAACGCTCCCCCAAGGCTGGAAGAAGGACGACTCTCTCAATCGTTCCGCCGCTCTGGCTGTATCGGACAGGGCCAAAGAGAAATACTGCCTGGTTGTTCCGGTGTCATCCAATATTCTCAAAAATGCCACCGTAGACAGCCTCAAGAAGAAAATGCTCGCCGATACGAAGGTCGCCCTGCAGAACTACCATTTTGTCGGCTACGGCGAAACTACGATTGACGGGATTCCCGCGCAGACTGCGGAGTTTTACGGTACTGCAAGAAATGTGGACGTGCACTATCTGACGGCAGTGATGAAGAAGGGCAGCGCATTCTACCAGATCATCACCTGGTCTACCTCTGATTTGTTTGAGGGCTATAAGAAGGAGTTCGAGAATGTCATCCAATCCTTCAGAATCGTGAACAGCAGCACTCCGGAAGCGGCTATATCCGTCATGGGCTCGGCTCCCTCTGCGATTTCGCTCGTTACCAGCTCCGATCAGCAGTCGTCCATCACCATTCCCGAGGGCTGGACCAGAGACACAGCTCTTGCGGACAGCGCCGACATTCAGGCCTCCCGCCCTGCTTCGGAAGATTATCTGGTTGTGCTGCGGGAGGACCGCTCCGACTTCTCGAAAAATACGACCATCAACGATTATTCGAATCTGGTCAGCACAAACATGAAACAATCCATCCAAAACCCGCAGCAGGACAAGCCCCGCCAGATTACCGTCGGCGGTTTAAGCGCTCTGCAGTATGTAATCAGCGGTGAAGTCGGCAAAGTGAAGATCAGCTATCTGGTGACGCTCGTTGCTTCTGAGGATCATTTTACGCAGGTGTTGTTGTGGACAAGATCGGATATGTTTGCCGGGAAAAAGCAAAACTACCTCTACATCGTCAACACGTTCCGGGAAATGTAGCCGGGCCTTAAGCCGGGCCTGAATGCGGGTCTGAACGCGGGCCTTAATGGCGGCAGGGGTTTGGCATCCTTTTCCTCCAGCATGTAAAATAGGAGCAGGAACGGGCGTCAGCGCAAGCTCTCTCCCTCCCTCACAAACTTGAACCAAGGAGGAATCGGCATGTCCGAAATCTACGATATTGAAGTCAAAACCATCGACGGTGAGCGTTCCACCCTCCGTCCTTATGCCGGACAAGTCCTGCTTATTGTCAATACGGCGAGCGCCTGCGGCTTGACCCCGCAGTATAAAGGACTGCAGGCGTTATATGACGCCTACAAGGAGAAAGGCCTGGCGATTCTGGGCTTCCCGTGCAACCAGTTTGCCGGGCAGGAGCCGGGTACGGAAGATGAGATTAAACAGTTCTGCGAGCTGAACTTTAAGGTCAGCTTTCCGATGTTCGCCAAGGTTGAGGTTAACGGGGAGAACACCCATCCGCTGTACACCTACCTGAAGGAGCACACTCCGGCGGAGTATCAGAACGGCGACATTGAATGGAACTTCGCCAAATTTCTAGTCGACCGTTCCGGCCAGGTGGTGAAACGCTACAGCTCCAGAACCGAGCCTTCCGCCATTGAAAGCGATCTGGCTGAGCTGCTCGGTTAACCTATTGCAATTGCAAGAATAAAGCCGCGTCCTGCGTCTGCAGGCGCGGCTTTATGTTATATTTTATATAGATAAGTTCAGAGATATTCCGTCCAACACGATTCAGTCAGAAGGAGGCTCCGCCGCATTGAAAAGCTTTCGATTGCTCACCGATTACCTGAGAATCAACAAAAAACTTTACCTGCTCGCTGTCCTTCTCATTATCGCCTCTAATAGTATTCTTGCTCTCCTTCCCAAAGTTCTGGGGGAAGTAACCGACGGGCTGAAAGCAGGCAGTCTCGGCCAAAGCGGAATTAGGCGCTACAGCCTGATCCTGCTGGCGATCGCTGTCTTTTACGGCGCGTTCTTTGGTATCGGCCAGTTCACGATTATGAGGCTGGGCCGCCGTTTTGAGTTTCTGACCCGGGGCCGGATATTCACCCAGTTCTCCCGTCTGTCAGAGGATTTCTTCTCCAGGCAGGGAACGGGCAAGCTGCTCAGCTATGTGATGAACGATGTCACTTCCGTCAGAGAGGCGATTTCATTTGGCGTGACCCAGACGACCAATGCCGTCTTTATGGTGATCTCATGCGTCGTGATGATGCTGTTCTCCGGCATTCCGGTTACCTTGATGCTGGTGAGTGTATGCCCGCTCGCCGCGATTCCGTTTCTGGTTACTTATTTCGGCCCGCGCATCCGGCGCAGATCCATGTCCGTACAGGACAATCTCGCCTCCATGACCGAGTCAGCGGATGAGCAGCTCGGGGGCATCCGCGTAACCAAAACCTTTGCAATCGAACAGACCGCTCAGCAAAGATTCGGGGCTGCCGTCGAACAGGTCAAAGGAGCCCAGCTTCATCTGGTCCGCCTCTCCTCCCTCTTCCAGGCGCTGCTGCCCTTTCTCGGCGCTTTATCCCTTGTTGTATCGCTTCTGGTCGGCGGATACATGACCTTGCATGGAAAGATGACGCTTGGCAGCTTCGTCGCTTTGACCTTCTATCTGCGGATGCTGACAGGTCCCTTGCAGACGATCGGCAATGTCATCAATATGATGCAGCGCTCCGGCGCCTCGCTTGACCGGGTGAACCGGCTGCTGGCCGAGGTTCCTGCCGTTCGGGACCATGAGCATGCCCGGCCGCTGCGCAGCCTGGGCAGCATCGAAATCGGTCATCTGACCTTTGCCTATCCCGGATCAAGGGAGGCCTCGCTCAAGGACATCAGCTTCAGCATCCCTAAGGGCCGCACCGTCGGCCTGATCGGAAGAACCGGGAGCGGCAAGACCACACTCGCCAAGCTGCTGCTGCGCATCTACGAGCCGCCCGCAGGCTCGATCCGGGCCGGCGGTACCGATATTACGGAGGTTACGCTGGATTCCCTGCGGACCAAGATCGGATACGTGCCGCAGGACGGCTTTCTCTTCAGCACGGATATTGCCGACAACATCGCCTTCAGCGACCGTTCCGCAGGTATGGAGCAGGTGCAGGCCGCTGCGGGCCAGGCGCTGCTGCTGGAGAGCATCCAATCCTTCCCCGAAGGCTTTCAGACCCGGCTGGGGGAACGCGGCGTCACCCTGTCCGGCGGCCAGCGGCAGAGGGCCAGTCTGGCAAGGGGCCTGATGAAGCAGCCAGAGCTGCTGATTCTGGACGACAGCATGAGCGCTGTAGACGCCGTTACCGAAGCGGGCATTCTGGATAATCTGGTGAAGGAGCGCAAGGGCAAAACCACGCTCATTATCGCTCACCGCATCAGCAGCGTGCAGCATGCCGATGAGATCATTGTTCTGGATCAGGGGAGAATCGCGCAGCGGGGAACCCATGAGCAGCTTCTGCGCGACCCGGACGGACTGTACGCTTCGTTATACCGCATTCAACAGGAGGGATTGCAGCATGCCTGATTCAACAGCCCATGCTTTGAACGGAGACACGGCCAAACCGCAGACGGAGAAACAAGGATCGCTTGAAGCTTTCAAGGCGGTGTTTGCCTATGCCAAACCCCACAAGCTTGCTTTTACCGGCGTATTTATCTGCGCCCTGCTCGGGATATCCGCGGATCTGCTGCAGCCCTATCTGGTCAAGATCGCTATTGACGACCACTTGGCCGCTGGAAAAAAAGAATTCGGCATTATCGCCCTCATCGCCGGCGTTTATCTCGGCATCTCCATCGTCAGCTTTGTCTTCACCTACCTGCAGAACAACGTGCTGCAGTATGCCGGCCAAAGCATTGTGGCGAAGCTCCGCAACGATCTGTTCGGGCACATCTCGAGGTTGTCGATGTCTTATTTTGATAAAATCCACCGCGGCAGTCTGGTGACCAATGTGTCGAGCGATACAGAAACGATCAGCCAGTTCTTCACCCAAGTGCTCCTGAGCCTGATCCGCGACGGCATGACGCTTGTGCTGATCATCGTGTTTATGTTCAGGCTGGACGCTGCCTTGGCATGGTATTGCCTGATCGCCCTTCCGGTCATCGGGCTTGTCGCCTTTCTGTTCCGCAGGTATTTGCGGGAAGCTTACCAGACGACGCGGAGCCGGCTTTCGCGGCTGATCGGCTTTATTGCCGAGAATCTGTCCGGCATGGGGCTCATTCAGGCGTTCCGCCAGGAGCAGGAGCAGACCCGCCGCTTCATGGAGCATAACCAGAGCTATTGGGAAGGCAATATGCGCGAGGTCAGAGCCAACGTGCTCTTTAACCGGACGTTTGACTTTCTGGGCAACGCTGCGCTGGTTCTGGTCGTTTGGCTGGGAGGGATGGCCGTATTCCACAAGCAGATCGAGGTTGGTGTCCTGTATGCTTTTACAAGCTATATCCGCCAGTTCTTCACGCCGATCAACCAGATTACGATGCAGTGGAATACCTTCCAGTCGACCATGGTGTCGATGGACCGGATCTGGAATATCTTCAGCACCGAGCCTGCCGTCAAGGAGCCTGCGCCGGAGAAAGCCGTCAGCCTGCAGTTAGAGCGGGTCAAGGGAAAAATTGACTTTAACCATATTTCCTTCGGTTACACTTCTTCCCGGCCGGTTCTTCCGGACCTGGATCTGCATATTGCAGCAGGCGAAATGATCGGGGTCGTCGGCACAACAGGTGCCGGGAAGAGCACGCTGATCAGCCTTCTGAACCGTTTCTATGACGTTAATAAAGGCAGCGTCGAAATCGACGGAACCGACATCCGCCTCATTCCGCAGGCCCAGGTTCACCGCATGATCGGCCTTATTCAGCAGGAGCCGTATTTATTTTCCGGCAGCATCCTGGATAATGTCAGACTGTTTCAGGCGGATATTTCCCGGGAAAAAGCCGTCGAAGCCTGCCGCTTTGTCGGCGCCCACGACATGATTATGAGAATGCCTGAGGGCTATGACACGCCTCTCACCGAAAGAGGCAGCGGCCTTTCCGCCGGGGAGCGGCAGCTCATTTCTTTTGCAAGGATCATGGTGTTTGAACCAAAAATTCTCATCCTGGATGAAGCGACGGCCAATCTTGATTCACATACCGAACAGCTGGTTCAGGATGCGCTGCAGAACGTGTCGCAGGGACGGACAACTATTGTGATTGCCCACCGGCTGTCCACCATTATGCATGCTGACCGGATCATCGTAATGAAGAATGGACGCGTGGTCGAGCAGGGGAATCATGATGAACTTCTGGCAAAGCATGGCTATTACGAAGAGCTGTACAGCCACGCCAAACGGGCATCCGGACAGTAAATGCGCTCGAAATTTGTAAGATTTTGTTCCCTCATCGGCAGTTTGCCAGTATAATTGAGCCAATGACTCTTGTTGTCCGGAGGTTTGCATCATGATTACTCGTAGGAAAGAGCCCTTCCGTTATTCCATGGAAGAGCCGCTTGAATGTCAAATGGAGCTCACCGCCATTAACCAAATGGCTGTTGACGGTAAGCTGGCTACGATCGAACTGATCGATATCAGCAAAAACGGCTGCAAAATCCGTTCCCCGCTGAACCTGCACGCCTCCGAAAATACAATCGAATGCCGCATCCATTTACGCTTGAATGTTGAAGCATTTGTCTTTCCAGGCGAGGTCCGCTGGCAGCGGGATTGGGATGGGGTCAATCATTATTATGGCATTCAGCTGCTGCTGAATGATGTGGAGAAAGAGAAAATCAGCATCGAGCTGCGGAGTCTGGCAGCAGAGCGAAAGATAAAGGTTATGTAAAATTTGCCGTAACAGGCTGCTTTAAGGCCGGTGCTCCTGCACCGGCTTTTTTTGACTTGTAACAAGCGGGCGGACGCGGTGAACGGACTCAGGGTTTACATCCGGAGCTGGAAGGCTTACAATGATCGCATATAAAAGTGAGTAATCACTCATTTTACAAAAGTCAGGATGTGATTCTGTATGAACAGCTCTCTTTCCCCTGTACTGTCAGCGAGCCGGGTAAGCCGAAGCTTTGCAGGCAAAACGATCTTAAGCGATATTGACCTCGACATCCGTCCGGCCGAAATCTTTGGTCTGCTGGGACCCTCGGGCTCCGGAAAAACAACTCTTGTCAAAATGCTGGCCGGCATCGACGCGCCGACAACAGGCCAGATCAGGCTGCTCGGCACCCTTCTGCCTAAACGCTCCATGCTGCAGCAAATCGGCTACATGGCGCAGGCGGACGCTTTGTATAACGAGCTGACCGCCCGGGAGAACATGGAATTCTTCGCCGCGCTGTACGGCCTCCGGGGCAAGCGCCGCAGCGTCCGGATCGAGGAAACGGCCGGACTTGTAGGCTTAAGCGAGCATTTAAGCAAGAAAGCCTGGCAGTATTCGGGCGGCATGAAACGCCGGCTGTCGCTGGCGATCGCCCTGCTGCACGAGCCGCCGGTGCTACTGCTGGATGAACCTACGGTGGGGATCGACCCGGTGCTTCGCCGCTCCATCTGGGCCGAGCTGAGAAAGCTCACCGGGAAGGGAACCACGGTTGTCCTGACGACCCATGTCATGGACGAAGCGGATAAATGCGACCGGCTTGCCATGATTCGGGACGGCCGCATCTTAGCCGAGGGTTCCACTGCGGAGCTGCTCCGGCAAACGGATACGGATCAGATCGAAGATGCCTTTATCAAGCTGGGAGGTGCAGGACAATGAGAATCCGCGCAGTCATTCTCCGCACGCTGCGGCAGTTCAGACGCGACAAGCGGACGGTTGCTCTGATGTTCATCGCCCCCCTCCTTGTGCTGACCTTAATGAATTTGGTCTTTAACGGTTCGGCATATGTGCCGCGCATCGGCATAACGGAGGGAGCTGCAGACACTTTTGGCGAGGCGCTGACAACCCAGAATGCCAAAGTGATCCCTTACCCTTCAGACGAGCAGGCGGAACAGGCGCTCGAAGACAACAAGATTGACGCTGTAGTTTCGTTACAAGGCGGCAAACCTGCTGTGAAGCTGGAAGGCAGTGACCCGACCGCCAGCCGTGCGGTCATGTCTGTTATTCAAAACGCGGCGGCTTCCCTTCTGCCTGCAGCATCTCCATCTGCCGCAGCAAATGCAGACGGCAGTGCCAGCGCAAGCGGGAACGGCAATGGCAATGGTAATGTGTATAATGGGAATAGGAATGGGAATAGGAATGGGAATGGGAACCCTCTTGCCCAGCCGGAAATCTCCTACCTGCACGGTTCAGGGGATATGAGCACGATCGACCATATCGGGCCTGTGCTAATCGGATTCTTCATCTTCTTCTTTGTCTTTCTGATTGCGGGCGTCGCTTTCCTGCGGGAACGGACTTCGGGTACGCTGGAGAGGCTGCTGGCCTCCCCGATCCGGCGCTCGGAACTCGTGCTCGGCTACCTGGGCGGCTTCGGTCTGTTTACCCTGGCCCAGGCGCTGCTCATTACCTGGTACAGCATCAAAGTGCTGGGCATCGTCATGACAGGATCGTTTGGTTATGTGCTGCTGCTCACCCTGCTGCTGTCCATGACCGCCCTGACCTTGGGCATGCTGATGTCGGCATATGCCAGCAACGAGCTGCAGATGATTCAGTTCATCCCGATCATTATTGTGCCGCAGCTGTTCCTTTCGGGGCTGTTTAACCTGGATACGCTGCCGGACTGGCTGGCCGCCCTCCGGTTTATCATGCCTTTATATTTCGGGGCGCAGGCTATGACCGACGTGATGATCCGGGGACAGGGCTGGAGCGGGATTGCTGCAGATCTGTGGAGCCTTGCCGGCTATTGTGTACTCTTTACGCTGCTTAATATTGCTGCCCTGCGCAAGCACCGCAAAATTTAGCGACTTACAATACAATGATTTCTTTTCAGAAAGGAGAAGAGACTTTACATGGACCGCCAGCAGGATCGGGAAATTGAACAATGGCTTGAGGATTTGTCCGCGGCGGACGAGGACCGGCGAATGACGGCCAAACAGCTGCAGATCGTGCAGTCAGCGGTGGATATCTTCTCCGAAAAAGGCTATGCCGCCGCATCGACCAGCGAAATCGCCCAGCGGGCCGGCGTTGCCGAAGGTACGATATTCAGGCACTACAGAACCAAAAAAGAGCTGCTGCTCTCCATCGTGTCCCCGCTTATGAGCCGGCTTGTCGCGCCGTTTATTATCCGGAACTTTGATGCCGTGCTGAAGACGCAATATGAAACCTTTGAGGAATTTCTCCGCGCGGTGATCGAGAACAGGCTCAGCTTTGCGCACAGCCACATGAAGGTCATTAAGATCCTCATTCAGGAAATACCGTTTCAGCCGGATTTGAGAAAGGCTTTTCTGGAGCAGGTAGGGGCTCCCCTCGGAGTGCGCCTGCGGGAAATTATGCTGTATTATCAGGAAAAAGGCCAGCTCCGCCCGGATCTTGCGCCGGAAACCGCCATCCGTTTTATGGCTTCCTCTATACTGGGGCTCTTCGCGGAAAAATTTCTGCTCTTCCCCGGCAGGCCCTGGGATGAGCAGGCTGCAGCCGACGAGGTCGTCAGGCTGATCTTAAACGGCATGGGCGTGCCCTCCGGCAGCCCGAAGCAGTAACTTAAATCAGTGGGTAACTTAAATCAGAGGGTAACTTAAATCAGAGGATCATTTATAGCCGAAAAAGGCCGTTGGACCGGTTGAGCGCGTCATCCGTCCAACAGCCTTTTTTTAATTTTTCCAGGCAGGCCTGCCTCTAAATCTCCCGCTGGGTAAGGATATTCAGGAATGCCGCTGCGCGCGGATGATTCGGATGCTGCAGCACCTCAGCCGGGCTGCCCTGTTCGATAATCACGCCCTGATCGACCATGATGATCTGATCCGCCACATCCGCGGCAAATTTCATTTCATGGGTGACGACGACCATGGTCATGCCTTCCGAAGCGAGCCGCTTCATCACCTTGAGCACCTCGCCGACCAGCTCGGGGTCAAGAGCCGAGGTCGGCTCGTCGAACAGCAGCACCTCGGGATCCGCTGCCATCGCTCTGGCTATTCCCACCCGCTGCTGCTGGCCGCCCGAGAGCTGATGCGGATAGTTCCCGGCTTTGTCCGCTAATCCCACCTTGTCCAGCAGCTCAAGCGCCCGGCTTCGCGCCGCCTCTTTGCTCTTCTTCTGCACCGTCACCTGGGCTTCCATCACATTCTCAAGCGCCGTCATATGCGGGAACAGGTTGTACGACTGAAAGACCATACCAGTACGCTTGCGCAGCGCCAGCACTTCCCTGGTGCCCGGCCTGCGGCCTTTATCGAAATTCAGCGCTAATTCTCCGATCTTAAGCTGCCCTTCATCCGGCATTTCAAGCAGGTTAAAGCAGCGGAGCAGCGTGGATTTTCCCGAGCCGGACGGGCCGATGATAACAAGCACTTTGCCTTTGTCCAGCGACAGCTCAATACCCTTAAGCACTTCGAGATCTCCAAACGATTTATGCAGATTCCGAACCTCAATCATCCGGCATCCCTCCTATCGTGCCGAGAAACGGGCAAGCCGTCTCTCCAAGTAATGCTGCAGCGCGGACAGCACCGTACAGAACAACAGATAAATAAGAGCAACCTCTGAATAGAGCAGCAAAGGTTCGTAGGTTGTGGCCGTAATCTCCTGTGCTTTCCTGAACATCTCCACATAAGTAATGGAAGCTGCCAAAGAAGTATCCTTGACCAGGCTGATAAACGAGTTGGCCAGCGGTGGAACCGAGACCCGCGCAGCCTGAGGCATAATGATCCGGCGCAGCGCCTGCGTCCTCGTCATGCCGATGGAATCGGCCGCCTCCCACTGACCCGCAGGAATGGACTGGATTGCAGCCCTGACAATTTCGGAGCCGTAAGCGCCGACGCTGAGCGTAAATCCGATAATTGCCGCGATAAAAGGGTCCAGCGTAATCCCGACTGACGGAAGCCCGTAGAAGATGATAAACAGCTGCACCAGAAGCGGTGTCCCCCGGATGATCCATACATAGAAACCTGCGGCCGCCTTCAGCACGCTGATCTTTGACAGCCTCGCGAGTGCGGTCAGAATTGCCAGGACAAGTCCCAGCGCAAATGAAATCAGGGTCAGCGGAACCGTATAAGCCACCCCCGCTTTCAGCAGGGGCAGCAGCGAATCCATGAAAATCTGTATTTTCCGGTCATCCATAGGTCAAATCATCCCTTGTGCTTTGGCCTTATTTCGAAACATCCTCGCCAAAATATTTTTTGGAGATACTCAGGTAAGTACCGTCCTTCTGCATGTCGGCCAGCGCCTGATTCACAGCGTCTACCAGATCGCTTTCCCCTTTTCTGAACATGGCCGCGCTTTGCGAAGCGTTGGCCTCTTCATCCACCACTTTGAGCGCAATATCCGGCTTCTGCGTCTTCAGATCGAGATAGGACAATTTATCATTAATCGTCGCGTCGATCCGTTTCGAATTCAGCAGGTCAACGGCCTGGTTAAAGCCATCCACAGCTACAATTTCTGCCCCATTGTCCTTGGCGATTTGCGTAAGGTTGCTGGTCAGCGACTGGCCGGATTTCTTCCCCTTAAGGTCTGCAAAGGATTTGATGTCGTTATTGTCGCTCCGTACGATTAATACAGCCCTGGAGGCAATGTAAGGAGTTGAAAAATCATATTTGGCTTTGCGCTCATCGTTAATTGAGACTTCATTAAAAATCACGTCAAACCGCTTCGCATCCAGCCCTGCAACCATCCCGTCCCACTGGGTTTCCACGAATTCCGCTTTCACTCCGAGACGTTTGGCCACCTCATTCGCAATATCGACATCAAAGCCTGTGAGCGTGCCGCTTGTATCGTGAAAAGAGAAAGGAGCATAAGTTCCTTCTGTACCGATTTGAAGAGAGCCCTTCTGCTTCACTGCCGCCAAGGCGCCCTCTCCGCTGCTTCCGGTGCCCGCAGATGAGGAGGCCTCCGGGGAAGCACTGCCGGCACTCTCCGGATTCGCGCTTTCCGCAGCGTTATTAGAATTATTGCCGCACCCTGCCAGCATGAGAATAAATACGAGCAGAAATGCCAGGGATGAAATCCTGTTTTTCATTCAAGTCGTCTCCTTTCGGTCCTGTTGTCACGTATACTTTACCCAAAAAGTTCCCGTGCTATTTGATTTTTGGGCCGGCTGCACAGAAAGGGACAAAAAAAAGCCATCCCGTTCTGCGGGGTGGCAAGGCAAGTTTGTATAATAATAATGCTCGTCAATGTTTCTAAAAAAAAACAGAAGGCATTGGAGACCCCTCCAATGCCTTCTTAATGCCTTCTTAATCCTTCTAGCCGCTCAATCTGTTCTCAACGCGTAAATCGGACGGAGCTTCGCAGCTTTGTTGGCAGGAATAACACCAAACACGACACCGATAAACAACGAGAAACCAAAGGATATCAGTACAATATTCAGAGATACGGAGGTATCCATCGAAGTGTAATGGCCGACCAGCGCGCTGGCCCCATAACCGATTGCGACTCCGATCAATCCGCCCATACCGCTCAGCAGCGTAGATTCAATCATGAACTGAAGCAGAATATTCCGCTTCTTCGCCCCGATTGCCTTCCGGATCCCGATCTCTCTCGTTCTTTCACTTACCGACACGAGCATGATGTTCATGATACCGATGCCGCCTACAAACAGGGAAATACCGGCAATGCCGCCCAAAGCGATAGACAGTGTCTGCGTCGTGGAGTTGAGTGTATCGAGCGCATCCTGCGAGTTAAACACCGTGTAGGAATTATCGGCATTCTCAAATTTCTTGTCCAGCGTAGCTTCGATGAGCGATTTCACGCTCGCTACCTGATCCGGCGACTCGGTCTGAATCGTCATGGAACGAACGCCTTTACTCTGCATGACCCGTTCCGCCGTTTTGATCGGAATCAGGATCTTGTCGTTATTGGATGAGGTAAGGCTTGTGCCTTTGGATTCCAGCAGCCCGACAACCTTGAACGGCGAGCCGTTCAGCAGGATGGTCTGCCCGAGCGGATCATCCGTGCCGAACAGGTCGCTGGCCGTTTCCGTACCGATCAGCGCCACCTTCATCCGGTAGCCGTTGTCGATGTCGAGGATGTAGCGTCCGGATTGGACGTGGAAATCCTGGATATCCTCATAAGCCGGCGTGATGCCTTCAACGGAGACATCGGTATTCTCCGTGCCGTATTTAGCGGTCATGGAACCGCTGATGACCGGGGATACACTTTTTACCCCGTCCAGATCGGTCAAGGCTTCAGCTTCATCATAAGTCAAGTAGGTTGTATTCCCCCGCCCCATGATACTCACCGTTAGGAGATCCGTTCCCAATCCCTCCAGCTGGGAGGTAATTTGGGAGGTCGTCCCCTTGCCGACAGAAACCAGCGCAATAACGGAGGAAACCCCGATAATGATGCCCAGCATCGTCAGAAAGGATCTGATCTTGCTGCCGGAAATGCCTTTCCAGGCCATTTTAAAGCTTTGCAAAATCATCATGCCGGATTCCCCCGATCTTCGACGATTTTGCCGTCCTGAATCCGGATCACCCGCTTTGCCTGCTCAGCAATGGACAAGTCGTGCGTGATCAGGATGATGGTGTGTCCCTGCTCATTCAGTTCCTTCATTTTGTTCATAACCTCGACCCCTGTCTTGCTGTCGAGAGCTCCCGTCGGTTCGTCCGCCAGCAGCACCGGCGGATTGCCGGCAATTGCCCGGGCAATCGCTACCCGCTGCTGCTGACCGCCGGAAAGCTCCGACGGCCGGTGATGCATGCGTTCTTGGAGACCTACTTTTGCGAGGGATTCCTCGGCATTTTTCCGGCGCTCCCGGTGGGACATCCCGCGGTAAATGAGCGGCAGTTCCACATTTTCAACTGCGGAAAGCTTTGTAAGCAGGTTGAACTGCTGAAAGATAAAGCCGATTTTTTCGTTGCGGATCTTGGCGAGCTTATTATCAGACAGCTTCTTCACATCCTGGCCGTCCAGCAAATAAGTGCCCTCATTCGCAATATCAAGACAGCCAAGCATATTCATCAAAGTTGATTTGCCTGAGCCTGACGGCCCGATGATCGCTACAAATTCACCGTAATCAATTCTGAAATTAATATCATCAAGCACGGTCATGGTCTGGTCGGCCATGACATATCCGTGTCCCAGACCAATCACTTCGATAAGCGGATGATCTTTATTCTGAGCCGAAGTCTGGTTCATTAACGGCCACCTCCGCCGCTAAAGCTGCCTCCTCCAGGGGCGCCGCCTCCGCCGCTAAAGCTGCCTCCTCCAGTGAAGCCGCCCATGCCGCCAAAGCTGCCGTTCATATTCGCCTGAGTCTGCTCGCTGGAAGAAGTGGAAGAAGCTTTAACCGTAGGAACTACTACTTCATCACCTTCGTTCAGACCGCTGACGATTTCGATCGTGCTTTCGTCGTGGATGCCGACTTCTACTTCTTGCATTTGGCCTCTGTTCATTCCGCCGGAAGGGCTGCTGCCCGATGTTCCGCCGGCTGCATCTGAGGCTGTGCCTGAAGTTGTACCTGAAGCTGTACCTTTGGATCCGGTTTGAGTGCCGGACTGCTGCGAACCGCCAGCTGCCTGGTCTGTTCCGGTGCCTTGACCTGTTCCGGTGCCTTGACCTGCTGCACTTCCTGCAGAGCTTCCGTCTGGAGCTGCAGAGCCTTGAGGGAAGCCTCCCTCACTGCTGCCGTTCTCCCCGCTGCCCGAAGCAGCTGAAGCAGAGCTTGATGGCAGCATGACCATGTACTTATCTCCTCTTTGCTGAACCGCTTCAATTGGAAGCGTCAGAATATCCTTTTTCTCCTGGATGATAATAGAGGATTCAGCTGACATGCCTACACGCGCGTCACCCGGGTCTTTCAGTACAATGGTTACGTCAAACAAGGAAACCCCGTTAGTGGATGTGCCCTCGTCCGCAATATCTGTAACTTCGCCTTCAAAGGTTGTATCAGGCAGCGCGTCCAGCGTAATATTGGCTGTCATCCCTATTTTAACCTGCGGAACATCCAGCTCATCCACGCTTACCGTAACGCTCAGTTTCTGATAGTCCGTAATGACGAACAGCTCCGTACCGTCCTGGGCCTGTTCACCATCCGTAATATTTACCGCCGTGATGGTGCCGTCAATTGGAGCCAACAGCGGATCCGGTGCGGCAGCATCCTCGATGACTTCAGCCAGATTATCTTCCGCTGTGCTGATATCCACTTCCTGCTGCTCGATCGCCTTCTTCGCTGCGGCAATTTCATCATCCGTAGCTCCGGCTTGAATCTTCTCTTTATACTGCTCCTGCAGATCTTCCAGGTCGGATTTCTGCAGTTCAATGGAGGATTTAGCCTGCTTCACTTGATCCTCTACATCATCAGCCTGATAAGTCATCAGCTGCTGGCCTTTTTTCACAACATCGCCAACCTCAACCAGCACTTTGTCCACTTTGCCTTCATCTTTAGGTCTTACACTTTCATTATCTGTAGCCACAACCGAGCCGGAGCCGGACACGCTGACAGTAATATCCCCTTTCTTGACGGTTGTCGTGCTCTGCGCAGCAGCCTGTACCTGTTCTTTCTTTCCTGGATAAAACTGCAAAAACACAAAAACGGCGCATGCAAGCACCACAACTATAACCCCGGTCCAAATCCATCTCTTCTTCTTCATCGGCGCCCCTCATCTCTCCCTAAACAGAAAATATGTATGTTGTTCTTTCATTTTAAAGTGCGGAAATTAAGGGTTCCTGAAATGAAACTGAATATTTGCTGAATGTTTAGCTTAGGGCGGTGAATAAAGCTTTGGTATAAAAAAAAGACAAAACAGCCCTGAAGCTGTTCTGTCTGCTTATTTGTCCAATTCTACCAGCCCGCGGCCGGGGCCTGACAGGAATTCAAGCCTGCATTTGCTGGCGCCGGACGGCATTCTGCTGTCCAAACCAGGAAGCTGTCTTCAGCAGCAGCAGACGATAGATCTCCACCAGCGCAAACGCCGAAACGGCATCCAGAATGACATGCTGCTTCATAAACAGGGTCGAGCAGATAATCGTCACCGACATCGTCCCGATGAGAACCCGGTTCCACCGGCCCCGCGCAGGACTCGTAAAGATCATTCTCATCACCATATAGCTGGAGAAGCAGTGAATGCTTGGAAAACAGTTGTACGGTTCGTCCCGGTGGTAAATGTAAGTGACAAGGCGGGCAAATGCATCATCGCCCGTGACGGCCGGCCGCGGAACCGTCGTTTGAAACACGCTGTAAATCGCGTAGCAGGTCAGCGCGCAAACCGTGTACAGTGCAATGGAGCGGTAATAGGCCTTGCGGTCCTTGAAATAGAAATAAATCAGGCAGACGTAAATATAAAAAATCCAGACGCCGTACGGAAGCGCAAAATACTTGATAAACGGCGTCGCACGGTCAAAGCTGGTAACCAGAGAATGCACATGTCTTGTTGGATGATCTACAAAATGATACATATATCCAAGCAGCGGAAAAATAAGCATTAAACCAAGCGGCAGCCACCGCTTAGGCTCTTTCAGGCCAATACGCAAGAATTGGATCAATTTAATCAGACCCTTCCCCATGCAGGTTCGGGCGATGCCCGTCGAAATACTAACCGACTCATTTTACTGCGGATCTCCCTGAGCGGCAACCTGTTTTTTACAGGAAAAAGGATGCGGATGGCCTCCCTAAAAATGATGCGAATGGCCTCACTGCGACGAACCCCCAAGGGGTTCTCATCCCGTGGGACGTAAAAAAAGCTCTCCCGTTGGAGAGCCCGCTCACGTCCCAGTCGGGGTACAGCCGTCTCAGCGGCTGACTCCGTTCGGCCATCCGGTTCCGATGGCCTCACTGCGACGAACCCCCTGGGGTTCTCATCCCGTGGGACATAAAAAAGCTCTCCAAAAGGAGAGCTTTGCTTGACGTCCCAGAAGGGATTCGAACCCCTGACCGACGGCTTAGAAGGCCGTTGCTCTATCCAGCTGAGCTACTGGGACATATGTAAGGACAACATTAACTATTATACTGCAATTTTTGTTTATTTCAAGTGGTTTTCGCTGTGAGGCTGAAGGGGCATGCCAGAACCCGCCCAGGATTAAGCCCGGGCGGAATCCGTTTTGTTTATAAATTCTCCTGAAGTTTAGCGGAGATATGTTTCATACCGAACAGCTTTTCCTTAAACTGGGCTTTATGCAGTTCGGCCGTTTGCATGGACGAAGACGACCGTGCGCCAAATTCGTCTTCGGATATTTCCTCATACGCATTATGAAGATTGTTGTTATACCAGTCAATCTCAGGATCAATATCCGTGCTGTACATATGGACAATATCATAAGCGCCCTGCGGCGTTCTCGCCACATATACCAGAAGATCGTGTTCTCCGGCCTTGCCCGAGTTCACCTCAATTTCCGCACAGCGCTGGCCCCGATAGTCCGCCATCCGGCGGAATTCAGCGTTGGTAATGTTGTACATCTTATATCTCCCTTCCTGGTTTCAATTGCATCCGCTTCCTTCATTAGTTTCCATAAAGGACAGACATTTTATGCCCTTGTTCGGCATAATTTGTTATTACTTTGGGCGACGACACTACGCACCAGGAATTGGCCGATAGAGAGGATGAACATTAACCATGTGTGGAATTACGGGATTTATTGAATGGGGCAGGGATTTGACGCAGGATTCCGAGCTCTTGGTGAATATGACTGAAACCTTGTCCAAACGGGGGCCTGACGCCCACGGCACCTGGATCTCCAATCCGTGTGCTTTCGGGCACCGCCGCCTGAGCGTCATGGACCCCGAGAACGGCGCGCAGCCTATGATTTTTCAGCAGGAGGACGCCTTGTTCAGCATCGTATATAACGGAGAGATCTATAATGCTAACGAATTGAAAAAAGAGCTGCTCCAAAGGGGACACCATTTCCGCACGGACTGCGATACCGAGGTGCTGCTTCACTCTTACGCCGAGTGGGGGCCCGGCTGTGTGGACCGGCTGAACGGGATTTTTGCGTTTGCGGTGTGGGACAGTGTCCAGCAGCATGTCTTTTTGGCCCGCGACCGGTTAGGCGTGAAGCCTTTATTTTACAGCGATCAAGACGGGCTGCTGATCTTCGGCTCTGAGCCGAAGGCCATTCTCCAGCACCCGAAGGTCGAAGCGTCCGTTGACGCGGAAGGGCTTGCCGAGATTTTTGCGATTGGACCGGCCCGTACGCCCGGCCATGGCGTGTATAAAGAGCTGAAGGAGCTTCGTCCCGGGCATGCCATGATTTACAGCCAGGCGGGGCTGCGCATTTACGCGTATTGGAAGCTCGAAAGCACCAGGCATGAGGACAGTGTGGAGCAAACGGCTGAAAAACTCCGCGCCCTGCTCACCGATACCGTTGAGCGCCAGCTGATTTCCGATGTCCCGCTCTGCACGCTGCTGTCCGGAGGACTCGATTCCAGCGCGCTGACGGCGCTGGCGGTTAATTACTACAAGCAGACCGGGCAAGGCCAGGTGCATACGTTCTCTGTCGACTATGTGGGCAACGATAAGCATTTCAAAGAGCACATTTTCCAGCCTGGAGCTGACGGCCCCTGGATCAAGCGGATGGTCGAGGAGCTGCAGACCGAACACCATTATGTCCTGATTGATACGGACGATTTGGTTGAAGCGCTGGACGAAGCAACCAGAGTCCGGGATTTACCGGGAATGGTCGATGTGGATTCCTCGCTTCTGCTGTTCTGCCACGAAATCAAGAAAGAAGCAACCGTCGCCTTATCCGGCGAGGCTGCGGATGAAATCTTCGGCGGGTATCCATGGTTTCACCGCAAAGAGCTCCGCGACTCCGGCACGTTCCCGTGGTCCGTCTCCAGCCCATTCCGCGCAGAGCTTCTGTCTCCGGAGCTTCGCGAGCACATCAAGCCCCTTGACTATGTCGACCAGCGTTACCGGGAAGCGCTCGCCGAGGTGCCGGAACTGGAAGGTGAAACCGGCGATGACGCCAAGATGCGCATGATCTCCTACCTGAATATCACCCGCTTTATGCCGACGCTGCTGGACCGCAAGGACCGGATGAGCATGGGCGCCGGGCTTGAGGTGCGCGTTCCTTACTGCGACCACCGCCTCGTTGAATATGTATTCAACATTCCCTGGAATATCAAAATGACCGGCGACCGGGAAAAAGGCATTCTGCGCAAGGCTCTGGAAGGCCTGCTGCCGGATGATGTGCTGTACCGCAAGAAGAGCCCCTATCCAAAAACGCATAATCCGGCTTATCTCGATGCGGTCAGAGACCAGATGCTTGCTGTATTGGATGACCCCTCTTCTCCCATTCTGCCGCTGATTGACAGCGCGAAGCTGCGGGAAATTGCCGCAGCCACCGATTCGACATCCCATCTGCCATGGTTCAGCCAGCTCATGTCCGGGCCGCAGCTGTTTGCCTACATGACGCAAATCAACCGCTGGTTGAAGGATTACAAGGTTTCGATCCGCTGATTTGAAATTTTAAAAAAAAGGGGACTGACTCCACCCGAGTCAGTCCCTGTTTCTTTCCCTTTAAGCTTTCCCTTTAAGCTTTCCCTTTAAGCTTTCCCTTTAAGCTTGTCCTCCAAGCTTCTCTACAAGCTTGCGCAGCGCCCGGCCGCGGTGGCCGATCGCCTGCTTCTCCTCCAGGCTGAGCTCCGCCATCGTCTTCCCGTATTCCGGCAGGTAGAACAGCGGGTCGTAGCCGAAGCCCCCGCTGCCGGCCGGCTCTGATGTAATCCAGCCCTCGACCTCGCCGTCCGCTTCCACAAAGCTGCCGTCTGCAGGGTCGTAATACGCCAAACTGCAGACGAAACGGGCCGGACTCAGCAGCGGCTGCTCCGTATCCTCGCCCAGGCTAAGCTCCGCGAGCGCAGCCAGCAGCTTCTCGTTGTTCTGCTCATCTGCCGCGCCCTCGCCTGCAAAACGGGCAGAATAAACGCCCGGTCTGCCGTCCAGCCGGTCTACGCATAAGCCGGAATCATCGGCCAGCACCGGCATCGCGAGCCGGTCGCCGACCTCCTTGGCTTTCTTACGGGCATTTTCCGCAAAGGTCTCCCCGTCTTCTACGACCTCCGGTACATCCGGGTAATCATACATGCTCTGCACCGGCTTCCCCAGGAAAGCAAGCGCATGCGCAAACTCACGCACCTTGCCCTTGTTGCGGGTAGAAACAATAATGGCCTGCTGCTCCATCATGCCTTTCCCCCACCTCCGATCTTGGACGCAAGGGCTCCAAGCGCTTCGCGCTGCTGGGAAATAGCTTCGGAAATGCCCTTCTCCGCAAGCTCCAGCAGTCCGTTCAGCTCCTGGCGGGAGAATGGATTCTCTTCCCCTGTGCCCTGAACCTCAACAAATTTGCCCTGTCCGGTCATCACGACATTCATATCTACTTTCGCTTTCGAATCCTCTTCATAATTCAAGTCCAGCAGCAGGCTCTCTCCAATAACCCCGACGCTGACGGAAGCCAAATAATCCGTAACCGGAAACACCGGCAGGTTATGCTTGGCCGCAAGCTTCTCAATAGCCATCGTCATCGCTACAAAAGCGCCGGTAATGGAGCTGGTGCGCGTGCCCCCGTCAGCCTGAATGACGTCACAGTCAATCAATACGGACCGTTCGCCAAGCGCTTCCAGATTCACGACCGAACGCAGCGCTCTGCCGATCAGACGCTGGATTTCCATCGTCCGCCCCGTCAGCTTGCCTCTGCTTGCTTCGCGCTGGTTGCGGGTATGAGTCGCACGGGGCAGCATGGAATATTCAGCCGTTATCCAGCCTTTGCCCTGTCCTTTCATAAAAGGAGGAACCCGTTCCTCCACGGTGGCCGTGCAAATCACTTTGGTATCTCCGACTTCAATCAGAACCGAGCCTTCCGCATATTTATTTGTATTTACCGCAAGTGTCATCGGTCTGCGCTCATCATGGGCGCGCCCATCCAATCTCATAATCCTGTTATCCTCCTAAAATTCAGCCTGTCGTTTGTTCATCTTATTTTAGCAAAGTCACCGGGCAAAAGCACACCGCCCCCTTATTCTTATTTTTTATAAAAAAAAAGAGACCGCTCCGGTCTCCGATACTTCGCTCATGGCTTGAATTAAGCGGCACAGCCTCAATTTTAAACAGAAAGGTCGTTAATCTTCTCCGGTCTTGTCACCGGATTGCTGTACGCTTTATTAAGCGTATCGACTACATCCTTGCTGCCGTTAAAGGTGATGTTCACCTTGCTGCCTTTGGCATTTTCCGTGACCGTCAGCACTACGGCTTCCAGCATTTCTGCCGGGATACGTTCACCGGATTCAAACATGTCGTCGGTCAGGGATACGCTGACCACCCCGTCCTTGGATTCTTCAACTGATTTCAGGGCTGCCGTCTCCGTCAATACCTGCTCCAGCCCGTCCCCCTGCTGAGGGCCGCTGATCAGCTGGCCTAAAGCCGCTTTCAATGGTTCTTCGCTGTTTGGAACAAAGCGGGTAACGGGTACAAAATAAGGAGAACCGTCTTCTGCGGTTGCCGTGAAGTAGACCGTCACCGGTGTCGTCTGCGAGACGGCCCCGCCGTCCAGCTCCAGGTTGATGCCTACCGCCCGGGTCAACGGATACGGAATCGGCGTATGATCTACAGGCATTTCGCTCAGGCGCTGCCCGTCTACCCAAACCTCTACCGCATTTACGCCCGTCTGTTCGGTCATTGTCCAGGTGACGGCTTCAAGAATTTTGCGCTCATCGGCTTTATCGTAACCTGTGAAGGCTTTGGAAAATTCGACGACCGCAAGCTTTTGATCCGGCTTGACAGTCACGCTTTTGACTTCAGTGCCTTCAGGCAGAATGCCGCTGAACCCGACTGGAAGCTCCTGCTGGTACGGCCCGTTTATGACGAGAGTTTCCAGGCTCTTGATCAGCGTCTCGTTTGATGCAGCAGCCGCCGAGGCGGCAGAGGTAGCGGAGGTAGCGGAGTCGGATGAAGCATCGGCAGCTGTCTGCTTGGCGCTGCTGTCTGCCGAATCGTCATCCGCAGCGACCGCGCTGCCGTCCGTCCCGGCGACTGGCTCTGCCGCGGCAGCTTCGCCTTCATTCGCTGGAGCGCTCACTGCAGCGTTTGCAGCAGCTTCCCCGTCAGCGCCGGAGCTGTCCTCTGCCAGCGGATCGCTGACCGAGGTCGCCGAGGTTTGTTTGGCAGCAGCGGAATCCGCTCCGTCTGCTTCCCCTGACGTTTGCGCGGAACCGCTCTCGGCGTTCAATGGCAGTGAGACCGGCGCAAGCAGGCCTTGTCCATTGGACAGGTAGACGGTCGTTAAATCTGCCGGATCATGCTGGACCCCTGCAGCTGTCGGGATTTCACCGCTCAGCATCTGCGCTTCGGCGTTCGCCGGCGGCGCATCGATCTGGCCCGATGGGCCAAGGCCTGCCAAGGAACAGCCTGATAGTAGAAGCGGCAGCGCAACTGCGCTGGCTGCAGCTGTCATTTTCCAATGTGGAATACGTTTCATGAATGGGAGCCTCCCTACATTTTGTGCTGGTTTGTACTACTATGTATACGAGCCTTCCCCGTAAAAATAACTATATTTTTTCTCAAATTGGACAGCTTATTAACCATGACATGAATGAGGTGGAGGAAGAATGGAAGAGATCAAAAATCCTTATGCACTGAACAGTAAAAAGGTCGCGGAGGCCACGAAATACTGGCTGGAGAAGCGCGGCGTCAAGATCGAGGAGATCGCGGAGCTGGTCATGATCCTGCAGCGGAAATACTATCCGAATCTCACCATGGACGAGTGTATCCACAACGTTGAGCGGGTGCTTTCGAAGCGGGAGGTTCAGAATGCGGTGCTGACCGGCATCCAGCTCGATATTCTGGGTGAGCAGAACCTGCTGATCCCGGAGCTGCAGGACATGATTAAATATGATGAGAGTCTGTACGGCGTTGACGAAATTCTTGCTTTCTCAATCGTAAATGTGTACGGAAGCATCGGATTTACGAATTACGGCTATGTGGACAAGCTGAAGCCGGGTGTTCTGGAGCGGCTGAACGACAAGAGCCTCGGCCCGGTCAACACGTTCCTTGACGATATCGTAGGCGCAGTGGCGGCAGCCGCCAGCAGCCGGATTGCGCACCGCAAGCAGGCCGAGCGCGAGCAGGCACGCGGCGAAGAATCCGTTGATACTCTCGCGGAAAAAGGCACCTCCATGTAGCCTGCTTTGAACAGCATCACTGCCCCTATAAAAAAGCTGCCGGGAGAAGACGAATGCTGGATCGTCTTCTCCCGGCAGCTTTATTTTATTTATACCTCGCCATTATTAAGCCTTGACATATTTCAGGGCAATAAAGCGGATGCTCCCGCTGCCCGCGCGTTCGGCTGCCGCCTCGCCGCGGCGGACCAGCTCGGCCAGATGGGCCAGGCTTTCCGACATGGCAAAGCGCATCTGGTGAATGCCAAGCTTGGTGCCAAACAGCTCGGCGCAGATTTCAAAACCGGTGTGCGGCCCGCCCTGCTGCAGCAGTCCGGACACCTTCTCCAGCCGCTCCTCATGATGTTCAAGCAGCCGCTGCGTCCGGGCACGAAAGGAATCAAACGGATGCCGGTGCCCCGGAAAAGCCTGCTTAACCTCTAACTGGCCCAGCTTAACCAGCCCGCTCAGGAAAGTGTGCAGGGGCTGATCATCCCCACCCGGATAATAGCTGATATTCGGCGAAATCTGCGGCAGCACCGCATCCCCGCAGAGGATGACCTGCTCCTGCCGGTTGTAGAAGGACAGGTGCCCCGAAGCATGGCCGCCTGTCTCCACAGGCTTCCAGCTCCATCCGCCCATCCAGAGCTCTTCGTTCTCACTCACGAAAGTCACTTCAGGCCGCGGATGGACCTGCGTATAGAAGCTCTCCAGGTGCACAGGCAGCTGCGAAGCAAGCTCCTCCGGCATTCCGTGTTCCCGGTAGAAATCCGGCAGAGCCTCATTCATGCTCCGGTCCTCAGGCCACATGCGCAGCGATTCCTCATAAGCCGTCTTTGACATCCGTACGTTTGCGCCGGACAGCTCCTGGAGATACCCGGCCAGACCCATATGGTCCGGATGATGATGGGTCACCACGATTTGCCTGATCTGCTTGGGGCTGATCTGCAGGGCTTCCCAAACGTCCGCCCATTCCTTCTCCGTCACGGGCGACCGCGGCCCGGGGTCAATCACCGTATAAGAATCCGACTCCGCATCCCGCAGAAGATAGCTGTTAACCAGCCTGAGCGGCGGCGCCATCGATACCGGCACCTGCAGCAGCCTTCCGTCTATCCAACCTTTTATTTCCGGCATTCCGCAACCTTCTTCCCGCCAAATAATCCTACTGTCAGTTGTTATTTTATCGTTCTTTGAATCAAATTTAAACCGTCGGCAGAAATCCTTTTGTCCGCCTATACAAAAGAGCAGCAGAACGGGCGAAATGCCCGTCTGCTGCTCTCTTGCGGCTCTTGAGCCCTGAGGGCTTCTTGAGTTCAGTGAACAACCGGAATTATTCGGCTGTAGTCGTGCTGCTGTCCGCAGCTGTTTCTTCCGAGCTGCTGCTGTCCAGCGTGTTGGTGATTTTTGCTTCAGCTCTCAAGTTATCAAGCCAGGAAGTGGACATCGAGGATACCTGCTGGGTGATCAGAAGGTCTTTAATCTCAGCCTTCTTCTCTTCCAGGGTAGCCGTGTGAGCTTCCTTCGTATCCGTAACCTTCACAACTGCATACTGGCCGTCGGACATTTGAACAGCGGAGCTGATGCCGTCCTTCTTGAGATTGAATGCAGCAGTTACGACCGCAGAATCAACTGTGCCGGAATCCTGGGCAAAGAAGCCAAGATCGCCGCCGTTGTCTTTGGTAGCTGTATCAGTAGACTTCTCTTTAGCCAGAGTGGCAAAATCAGTGCCGCCCTTCAGCTGGGTGATAATATCGGTGGCTTCTTTCTCCGTTGCGACAACGATTTGGGAAGCTTGTACCTGTGCAGGCGTATCAAAAGAAGCTTTATTTTGCTCGAAGTAAGTACTGATCTGGTCATCCGTAACCGTCACTTGAGGTTCAAGCAGCTTGCGGATCTGGGCCTCTTTCTTGAGCTGCTCCTGGAAATCCTCGTCTGTCATCCCGTATTGGGAGAGCAGTTCATTCAGCGCTTCCTCAGAGCCAAACTGCGTAATATAGAAATCCTTCTCTTTCTGAATATCAGCGTCAGTTACCTCAACGTTCGCTTTCACTGCTTCCTGGCGGATCAGCTCATCGTCGATCATGCCGCTCAGCGTCTGCTCGCCGCCAGCTTTAACCAAAGCGTCATACAGCTGCTCTTTGGTAATTTTCTCGTTGTTGACCGTAGCAACGGCCTTCTCGGAATCCTTCTGGGCAAACGGGCTTGTAAACAAGGAAATGACCAGCAGAACAACAAGGATAAGGGACACGCCCATCCAGATGCCGCTGTTATTACGTTTAACAGGAGGTTCTTCAGCCGCCTGAGTATGAATTTCGTCTTCGGATTGCATCACGGCCAGCGCTTCGCTGCTGCTCTCGAGTCCCGTTACCGGAACGCCTGTACCGCTTTCGGGTTGTTCGGCCGATTCCCCGTGTCCGGCTTCAGGAGCTTGTCCATCAGCTTCCACAGCGCTCACAGCCTCTTCTGTATGTTCAGCTTCCGCTTCTGCAGCCTGCTCGTCTTTCAAAGGCTCTGAAGCGTTCGGGTCTAATCCCTGTAAATCTTTTTTCTCTTCAGTCATTCCAATCTTGACTCCCTTCTGAATTTGCTAAGCTCTTATAAAGATAACAGAAAATCTTATTTAAAACCTTAAGGTTTATTAAAAATTATCAAACCTGATCTTAAGGTTCTCTTAATGTTAGCCAAAATCACCCTTTTCATGCCGAAAGCGTGCGATTTCCGCTGACAGTCAAATCGTAGTACAATAGACCGTAGAATTGAGTCAGGGAGGATAAAATAACCATATGAGCAGCTATCAGACTTATTTTGAGAACCGCAGAGAGCAGCATTTAAATGAATTGAAAGAATGGCTCTCCATTCCGAGTATTTCCGCTATTTCAGAGTACAAACCCGATGTGAACCGTGCCGCCCAGTGGCTTGCCGACACCTTGACCCGTGCAGGTCTTGACAATGTCACCATCAACGAAACCAAGGGACATCCAATTGTCTACGCCGATCACCTGCATGCGCCGGGCAAACCGACTGTTCTGGTATACGGACACTATGACGTTCAGCCTGTTGATCCGCTGAATCTGTGGCAGACGCCTCCGTTTGAGCCTGATGTGCGTGACGGCAAGCTGTATGCGCGCGGAGCTACGGACGATAAAGGCCAGGTTTTTCTACATATTAAAGCCGTTGAAGCCATTCTTGCCGAAGAGAAGCAGCTTCCGGTCAATATTAAATTCTGCATCGAAGGCGAAGAGGAGGTGTCCAGCCCAAATCTGCCGATCTTCCTGGAACAGAACAAGGAGAAGCTGGCAGCCGACGTGGTGCTGATCTCTGACACCGCCCTGATTGAAAAAGGCAAGCCGGCGATTTCCACAGGCCTCCGCGGCTTATGCTCCATGGAGCTTACGATCAATACGGCCAATACCGACCTGCATTCCGGCTCCTTCGGCGGCGGTGTTCCCAATGCGCTGCATTCGATCGTAACCCTGCTTAACTCGCTGCATGACGCAGACGGACGCGTTGCGGTTGAGGGCTTCTACGACGATGTGCTCCCGCTGTCTCCTGAAATGCATGACGAATTCGAGAAGCAGCAGTTTAATGAAGAGAAGCTGAGACAGGATCTGGGTCTGACTTCCCTGTTCGGCGAACCGGGCTATACGTTTGTTGAACGGATTGGCGCGCGCCCTACGCTTGAAATCAACGGCCTGTACGGCGGCTTCCAGGGCGAAGGCTCCAAAACAGTCATTCCGAAAGAAGCCCATGCCAAAATCACCTGCCGTCTGGTGGCCAACCAGAACCCGCATGACATTATGGAGAAGATCGAACGCCATCTGAACGCCTATGTGCCGGCCGGCGCCGCTTTGACCTTCCATGCGGGTGAGAAAGCCTTTGCCTTCAACATCGACCCTTCCCAGCCGATGCTGCAGAAAGCCGCTGACGCTTATGAAAAAGTATACGGAACACGCGCCCTCTTCACCAAAGACGGCGGCTCCATTCCGATCGTGGAAACCTTGTCCCGCGTGCTGACAGCGCCTGCCGTGCTGATGGGCTTCGGACTGCCTGACGAGAACCTGCACGCACCGAACGAGCACTTTAATCTTGAGAACTTTGACAAAGGTCTGCTGACCGTTGTTGAGTATTTGAAAGCTCTGTAAGCACATCAGGCAATAACAAAAGAGCCTTTTCTCTCTCCCGGGCGGAAGAAAGAAAAGGCTATTTGCATTTGGGGGAACTCTGATGAACAGCCGCTATATCTTGAGCTCCCCAAGCTTGATGAGCTCGACTACCGCTTGCGCACGGCCCTTTACGTTCAGTTTTTGCATGACATTCGAGATGTGATTTCGGACGGTCTTTTCACTTATAAACAGTTGTTCCGCAATATCCCGAGTCGTTTTGTCCTGTACCAGCAACTCAAAAACTTCCCGCTCTCGATGTGTAAGCAAAAATTTGCTGTTGCGATCGCTGCTCTTCAAAATGTGTCACCCCTCCTTGCCCGGGTTTTGTGGTCTAACAAGGTTAAGGGATACAGTCAACACAGTTTATGAGAGGGGCCATATGTTGGTGCGGTAACGGGGTAAAAATGGGCGGAACCCGGGACTCCGCCCCTGCCGGAAGGTCCGGCAGCACTTATGCCTACGGCCTTCGGCCTGTGCCTGCTGCCTGTGCGCCGATTGCCTGCGTCTTTAGCTCGGCCTATTTAAAGGCCATTGCCGCATGAACGGCTTTTTTCCAGCCGCTGTATAAATGCTCCCGTTGACCGGCCGTCATTTCCGGCTCAAAGCGCTGCTTCAGTTTCGACTTGCTGCAAATCTCTTCACGGCTGCTCCAGAAGCCGACTGCCAGCCCCGCCAGATAAGCTGCGCCAAGCGCAGTTGTTTCGCTGACCTCCGGAATCTCCACCGGCACATCCAGCATGCCGCTCAGGAACTCCATCAGGAACCGGTTGGCAACCGCCCCGCCGTCCGCCCGCAGCATCGGCACCTTCATGCCCGAATCCTGCTCCATGGCCGTCAAAATGTCCTTGGTCTGATAAGCCAGCGATTCCAGCGTTGCCCGGATAAAATGCTCCTTGCTGGTCCCCCGCGTCAAGCCGAAGACCGCGCCCCGCACGTCGCTGTCCCAGTAGGGACTGCCCAGCCCGACAAAAGCCGGAACCACGTAGACGCCGTCTGTCGTGTCCACCCGCTGCGCATACGTTTCGCTGTCTTTCGCCGATTTGATCATCCGCAGCCCGTCCCGCAGCCACTGTACCGCGGAGCCTGCTACAAAAATGCTGCCCTCAAGCGCATACTCCACCCTGCCGTTTATTCCCCAGGCAATAGAAGTAATCAGCCCATGCTCGGAATCCACCGGCCTGCCGCCCGTATTCATCAGCATGAAGCAGCCGGTGCCATAGGTCGTTTTGACCATGCCCTCTTCAAAGCAGGTCTGCCCGAACAAAGCCGCCTGCTGGTCTCCTGCCGCACCTGCGATAGGCACCTTTGCTCCGAAGAAATGGTATTCGATCGTATGACCGTATACTTCCGAGGAGGAGCGGACCTCCGGGAGCATCGATTGGGGAATATCCAGAATCTCCAGAATCTCTTCATCCCAGCACAGCTCGTGAATGTTGTACATCAACGTGCGCGAAGCGTTCGAATAATCGGTTACATGAACAGTCCCGCCGGACAGCTTCCAGATCAGCCAGGAATCCACCGTGCCGAACAGCAGCTCCCCGCGCTCCGCCCGCTCCTTGGCGCCCTCCACATGATCGAGTATCCATTTTACCTTCGTGCCTGAAAAATAAGGGTCGATCAGCAGGCCTGTCTTTTGATGAAAAAGCTTGCTCAATCCCTGCTCTCTGAGCTCCTCGCAAATGTCCGCTGTCTGCCGGGACTGCCAGACGATGGCGTTGTACACCGGAATCCCGGTATTTTTATCCCAGACAACCGCCGTTTCCCGCTGGTTTGTAATGCCGATGCCGGACACGTCGGCCGCTTTGATCCCCGCCTCGGACAGACAGGAGGCAATGACCGCAAGGATGGAGCCCCATATTTCATTGGCGTTTTGCTCCACCCAGCCCGGCTTTGGAAAGTACTGCGGGAATTCATGCTGCGCAGCATGCACCACCCGTCCTTCTTTATCAAATAAAATGGCGCGGGAGCTTGTCGTCCCCTGATCAAGAGCCATGATGTACTGCCCCATACTTCTTCCTCCCCGTTTCGTTAGATCCTGTTTCCTGCTTTATATAGTAAGAGAATCCGAAGGATTTGTAAAAAAAGTCACTTTAGGAATTGACGGATTCCTTAAGGCTGACTATGATAGATTTAATCCTATGATACTGAGAATCATTATCAATTCCAAAAAGTACATATTTAAGGAGTGTATCCATGAATATCCGATCCTCTCTGGCCCTCTCTGCTTTGGCGGCCACCCTTCTGACCGCAGGCTGCTCCAACAGCAGCACTGACACCAACTCGGCTAATGCCGCTTCTACTTCCTCCAATACCGGAACAGCAGCAGCTTCAGCATCTTCATCCTCGGATTCCTCTTCCGCGCCGGCATCGGCATCGGCTGCAGCCAGCGCTGACTTCACAGCAGCGATTGACAGCTACCGGGAATATGTCATCACCGAGACGGACGCCCTCGTCAAAGATACAGGAGCGTTTGTCGATGCGATTAACAGCGGAAATATCGAAGAAGCCAAGAAGCTGTATGCCCCGGCCCGCATGCACTACGAGCGGATTGAGCCGATTGCCGAAGCGCTTGGCGATCTCGATCCGAATATCGACGCCCGGGACGGGGATGTTGATCCCTCCGAATGGCGCGGCTTCCACCGGCTGGAGAAAGCTTTGTGGGAGGATAAGTCCACCGACGGCACCAAGGAATACGCCGACCGCCTGCTGAGCGACACCAAGCTGCTCCGTGCCAAAGTGGAAACCGTTGATATTGAACCTTCACTGCTGGTAACAGGCGCGGTTGAGCTGCTGAACGAAGTTTCGACGTCCAAGGTTACTGGTGAAGAAGACCGATATTCCCGGACGGATCTGTACGATTTTGCCGCGAATGTTGAAGGTGCGGAGAAGATTTACGAGCTTCTCAAGCCAAATCTGGCCGACAAGGATCCGGAGCTGGAGAAGAAAATCGGCGACAGCTTTACCGTCCTGCAAAATGAGCTGAACAGCTACGCGAAGGACGGCGGATACGTCTCCTACGATGTGCTGAAAGAAGATGAAGTGCGCAAGCTGAGCCAGAATCTCGACGCGCTCGCTGAACCGCTGTCTCAAATGGGCACGCTGCTGGGAGTGTAATCCATGGAGCCTAGTGACCTCAAAACAAATGAAAATCTACAAGAAGCCGGGACGTCTTCCAAGACGCCCGGTTCTCTGCTGAATAAACCCGTAAGCCGCAGGGATGTCCTCAAGATGGCAGGGATCGGCGGGCTGGGCCTGCTGCTCGGGGGAGGAGCCGCGGGTGCTCTTTTCAAAGGAACCAAGGCCTTCACCCGGAAGGAAAGCGTGCTGAATGCGGGCCGGACGAACGAGAAGGTGCATCCTTTCTACGGCAAGCATCAATCCGGCATTATAACCCCCTCGCAAAATTTCCTGTGCTTCGCTTCTTTCGATCTCACCGTCGCCTCCATTAATGAAGTGCGTGAGCTGTTTCAAAAATGGACCCTTGCTGCGGCAAACATGACGCAGGGCAGCATGCTCGGAGATTCAGCTGCAAATACCAGCCTGAATCTCCCGCCGGCCGATACCGGAGAAGCGGCCGGTCTGATCCCTTCCCGGACGACCATTACCTTTGGGGCGGGGCCGTCCTTCTTTGACAGCCGGTTCGGCTTGGCGAGCAAACGGCCGGCGGCTTTCCCGGATCTGCCCAAGTTCCGGGGCGATGCTCTTCAGCCGCAGTGGTGCGGCGGCGATATCGGCGTCCAGGTGTGCGCGGACGACCTGCAGGTCGCCTTCCACGCGGTCCGCAACCTGGCGCGGATCGCCAGGGGCTCCGCGGTGCTGCGCTGGACGCAGGAAGGCTTCCAGCGGACCGGGGCTGCCGAGCCGGCAAATGGAACCCCGCGCAATTTGATGGGGTTCAAGGACGGCACCGGCAACCCGGACGTGAACGACGCCAAACTGATGGATGAGGTCGTTTGGGCGCAGGCCGGGGACGGCGCTGCCTGGATGGCTGGCGGCAGCTATATGGTGGCCAGACGCATCCGGATGCGTCTGGAGGTTTGGGACCGGTCCACGCTGGATGACCAGCAGCGGACGTTCGGGCGGTACCGGGACAGCGGCGCTCCGCTTGGCGGCCAGGATGAATTTGATCCTCTTGATCTGAATGCCAAGGACGCAGCCGGCCAGCCCGCGCTTCCGGTGACCTCCCATTCCCGGCTCGCCCATATGGACGGCAATACAAAGCTGCTGCGCCGGGCTTATTCCTATTCCAGCGGATTGGACGCCAAGACAGGCCAGCTGGACGCCGGGTTGTTCTTCATCTGCTTCCAGCGGAATGTCAGTAAGCAGTTTATCGCCATGCAGCAAATTCTGGCGGCGAGCGACAAGCTCAACGAATACATCTCCCATGTCGGAAGCGCGGGCTTCGCCTGTTTCCCGGGAGCTGCCGAGGGCGGATATATAGGGGACACGCTATTTTAGGGCAGAAAGAAGGTAATAAGTTGACTCAACCGAACAGGAATTCTGAACATGGGCACGGAAAATTCAGCAGGCTGGGGCGGTGCCTGCTTCCGGCGGCGCTTGCCTTCTCGGTCGCCTTGTCCGGCGCCGGAGCCGGCACCGCCTGGGTGTCCGCAGTGTCCGCAGCCGGAGAGCAAGAGCAGCCGGCGCTGGAAGACCTGCTCCCGCTGGTCGGCGGGTCGCTGGCAGCCGCCGGCAGTGAGGATTGGGCGGAGGCGGCCAGCGAGCTGGACCAATTCACTGCGGCCTGGAGCGGCCTCGCCGTGCCTGGCGATACGGACAGCCGCATCCAAACGGAACTAGCGGCCGCTGATTCCGCCATATCTTCCAAAGATAAGGAGGCGGCCTCCCAAGCCTTGTCTGCGCTGGCCAAGGACGTGAACAGCTACGTCGAGGCCGCTGGCAGCGGAGCTTCGGAGAGCGGTGGCGGGGCTTCCGGCTCCGCCACCACGGATGCCGGCAAGGAGGCGGCCAATACGCTGCTTGGTATGAGCCGGAAGGCTGCCGAGGACTTGCAGCAATCCAATATTGAAGCCGCAAAGCAGGACTTCAAGGCCGTTACGGACGGCTGGACCAAGCTCGAATCGCCGATCCGCCAGGCTCATTTCGGACTATACAGCAAGCTGGAGACGAAGATGAGCCTCATCCGGGTAGCGCTGCAGGCCGAGCCTGCCAAGGCCGGCCAGGCCGCTTCGCAGCTGGCGGACATGAACGCCCTGCTGCAGGAATATCTGGACGGCAAGCTTGACGGGCAGCAGGATGCCGCTCCGGCGGACGGCAGCGTTTCGCTGAGCGATGCGGTTGCCCTGCTGCACAGCACGTCCAGCCTGATGGCTTCCGGGGACCTAGCAGGCGCGCAGGAGAAGCTGAATCAGTTTATCGAGATGTGGCCTTCCGTGGAAGGCGAGGTCTCCATCTCCTCGTCATCCGCTTACCAGAATACGGAGAACCGGATGACGGAAGCGCTGGGCTATCTGACCTCAGATCCTCCGGCAGCAGACAAAGCCCAATCCGTTGTTCAGAGCATGCTGAACGAGCTTGAGCCCATCTCCAGCGTTACCTCCTATTCGGCGTGGGACGCCGCGCTGATCATGCTGCGCGAAGGCCTTGAGGCGATCCTGGTCGTCACCGCTCTGCTGGCCTTTGCCAAACGGGCAGGCAACCGCCCGGCCCGCAGATTTATCTGGTCGGGCGCGGCGGCAGGTCTGGTGCTGAGCGGCCTGTTCGCCGTTGTGCTCACCTACGCCGTATCGCGCGCAGCTTCCGGCGGAGCACGGGAACTGACGGAAGGGATTACAGGCCTGGCGGCGGTGGTGATGATGCTGACAGTAGGCGCCTGGCTTCACGGCAAAGCCAGCACGGCTGCCTGGAACCGCTACATTTCCAGGCAGGTTGGCGGCGCCCTTGCGCGCGGCAGCTTATGGTCCTTGTTCGCCTTGTCCGGCTTGGCCATCCTGCGGGAGGGCGCAGAGACGGCTGTCTTTTACATCGGCATGGCTTCCTCAATCACTCCCGCGCAGCTTATTCTCGGCATTGGAGGGGCTTTAGTCGGGCTCGTTCTGCTGGGCTATGCCATGATCCGGTTCAGCAGCAAACTGCCGGTCGGGGCCTTTTTCCTGACGGCCACTGCTTTCATTTATTATCTGGTACTGCGCTTCCTGGGCGAGAGCATTCACGCCCTGCAGATCGCCGGCAGGCTTCCCGCCCACAATCAAAGCGGACTGCCGTCCCTCAGCTGGCTCGGCTGCTATCCGACCTGGGAGACCTTTGTTCCGCAGGTGCTCCTGCTCCTGTACATTTTAGCTACCTTCGGATTCCGCTCGTACAGCAGCAGGCACAGCAAGGCCGAAGACAAACGTCCGGCCACCGGGCCAAATGCACTGCAGTAACGCACAAACTGCAATAATAACAACAGAGGGAGGGAAAGCGCCTGAACGCGCATTCCCTCCCTCATCTTGTTTTCCAGCAGCTATTTCTCCAGCCACGGCGGCTTATCCATCACCGACAATTTCTCAATGATCTGCACAAGACTCTCCACTTCGCTTATTTCGAGCTGTTCCAGATACCATTTGACAATGCGCAGCGATTTCTTCCGTCCCTGCAGCATCGCCTCTTTGCCGTACTCCGTTAGTGACACGAGAACTGCCCGCCGGTCCTCCTCGGCATGGCGGCGTTCCACAAAGCCGTTCTGGACAAGCCTGTCCAGCATGACGGTAATGGCGCTGGGCTTAACCTCAAGCGCTTCCGCCAGATCGCTGACCTTGCACGTCCCTTTGCGGAAAATATAAATCAGCATATGAAACTGCGGCCCGGTAAGCCCCAGATCCTTGTGCTGCATAATATCGTTCTCCAGCTGCCTGAAGGTTTTGGTCCAGCCTTTTTGAAGCCTTACTATATAATGGTCCAGATCCGCCTGATCCGCTTCCATGATCTGCCCCCTCTCTGCCGCTCTGCCCCTGTGGTTCTGCATGCCTGATTCAACGGATGTTTATACTATCAATTTACCCCAATTGTCCCCATATCTCAATCCTTGCTTGGTTCCCAGCCTGCTGTCTGGCGGTTGGTTGATGCCGCGCCGGGGGCGGAGGCAGCTGTGCCTCTTGCATCCCGAATGGAAATGAAATAAGATAATATAAAAATAATTTTCATAAAATCATTAATATTTGTAAAAAATATTTTCCGAATGTGAAAACGAGAAGGTGATCCGCATATCAACAATTTCTACACCTATTCTCCATGCGGTTGAAGAGCATCTGCAGCAGCTCTCCCAGCAGGAACGGCGGGTGGCTGAGTACATTCTGGCTTCCTCCGCCTCTATCGTCGATTTGGGGATCCGGGAGCTGGCCGGGAAATGCGGCGTCAGTCCTGCCACGGTGACCCGGTTCTGTAAAGTGTTTCATTTTAAGGGCTATCCGGATTTTAAAATGAAGCTGGCCGGCGAGCTTGCGCAGAAGCCTGCGCACAATGCGTACCAGGACGTCATTGCCGGCAACGATCTGCGGACGATTGCTGCAGCGATAGAAGCCAATCATGTGGCCTCTATAACCGATACGACCCGGCTCCTTGATATGGAGCAGCTGCAGCAGGCGGTTCAGGCGCTGTGCGCGGCCGGCCGGATTGATTTGTACGGGGTCGCGACCTCGTCGATCGTGGCCCAGGATTTTTATCAGAAGCTGATCCGGATCGGCAAGAACTGCACGGCCTTTGCAGACCCGCATATGCAGATAACTTCTGCTTCAACCCTGAAGGCAGGAGACGCGGCGATTGCGGTCTCTTATTCGGGGGAAACACCGGAGACGATTGCCGCACTGCGGTGCGCCAAAGACAGCGGAGCCTTGACGATCTGCCTCACCCATTACGGCAGCAGCACGCTGGCTTCCCTTGCCGATATTCCGCTGTTCTCCTCCTCTCTGGAGGAAGGAATGCGCCGCGGCGATATGGCTTCCCGCATAGCCCAGCTTCATCTGATCGACATCCTGTTTATGGGGATGGTCAGCTCCGGATTTGAGGATTATGTGCCGAAGCTCGAGCATTCTTATCATAATGTGCGCAATTACCGCTAAATAACGCGAAATAACGCTAAATAATTGGAGGGAAACAAAAATGCCAAACATTATCAAAGCGCAAAGCGAAGAACAATTTAACGACATCGGCGCCGGAATTATTGCCAGCCTTCTGCAAAGCAATCCCAAAGCCCTGCTGGGCCTGGCTACCGGAAGCTCGCCTGTAGGGGTATATGGACGCCTGGTTGAGCTGTACAAGGAGGGTTCGGTCAGCTTCGCGCAGGCTCAGAGCTACAATCTGGACGAATACGTTGGACTGCCTGTCGACCATCCGGAAAGCTACCGCACCTTTATGAATGAGAAGCTGTTTAATCACGTCGATATTCTGGCTGAAAATACCCATGTTCCGCTCGGAGCTTCGCCTGACCCGGCGCAGGCGGCCGCCGGCTACACGGAGCTGCTTCGCCAGGCGGGAAGGATTGATCTGCAGATTCTGGGCGTGGGCCTGAACGGCCATATTGGCTTTAATGAGCCCGGCGATGAGCTTCAGGGCTTCACTCACGTCGTAACGCTGGACGAAAGCACGCGCAAGGCCAACGCCCGTTTCTTCTCCTCCATTGAGGAGGTGCCGAAACAAGCGATCACCATGGGGATCGCCTCCATTTTGCAGGCCAAACAGATCCTGCTGCTTGTGAGGGGCGGCGAGAAAGCGGAGATCATTGCTCGGGCAATGCAGGGGCCTGTTACCACAAAAGTTCCGGCTTCCCTTCTGCAGACTCATCCAAACGTCATCGTACTGGCCGATCAGGAAGCGGGGCGTTTGATTTGAATCCGGAAAATCGCTTGAATTCAGATAACCGCACGTTCGCCATTATTCACGGCCAGGTCGTTACGCCAAACGGAATCCTGAAGGACGGGGCTGTTGCCGTTAAGGACGGAATCCTTACCTTTGCGGGCTCAACCGCTGCCCTCCAGCATACACTGGATTCGTATCCGGAAGTGCTTGATGCAGGCGGAGGCTATGTCCTGCCCGGCTTTATCGACATCCATGTGCACGGCGGGGTCCACCATGATTTTACGGGCGCTGATCAGCAGGGACTGGAAGCCATTACGAAGTTCCACGGCTCCCAGGGGACAACCGCGATGCTGGCCACGACGATGACTGCGCCGAGAAGCGTCCTCGATCAAGTGCTGGCCGAGGTTCATGAGTTCCGTTCCCGCCCGATGCCTTACGCCCAATTGGAGGGCGTTCACCTGGAAGGTCCGTTTATCAGCCCCAAGTGGCCGGGAGCCCAAAATCCGGAGCATATCGTCAATCCAAACCGCAGCTGGATCGAAGCCTGGGAGAAGCAATACCCGGGGCTGATCAAGCAGGTGACCTTTGCGCCGGAACGCGAAGGCGCCCTGGAGCTGATCACGTATCTGCGCGAGCGCGGCATCGTTGCCGCCGCCGGCCATACCGATGCGACCTACGAGGAGATCATGACGGCTGTGGACGCCGGGCTTCATCACGCCGTTCACACGTTTAACGCCATGACGCCGATGCATCACCGCAATCCGGGAACCGCCGGCGCCCTGCTCAGTTCGCCGCAGATGAGCGCAGAGATCATTGCGGACGGCATCCATGTCCATCCTGCCGTTGTATCGGTACTGGCTTCGCTTAAAGATCACCATAACCTCGTCCTGATTACCGATGCCATGTCCGCAGCCGGTCTTGGCAACGGCGAATATATGCTCGGTGATCTGCCTGTCATCATGAAAGACGGGGTATGTACGCTGAAAGACAGCGAAGGCACGCTTGCCGGCAGCACGCTGACGATGATCCGCGGCTTCCGCTTCCTTGTCCAGGAGGTGGGCCTCAGCATCGAACGGGCGTCGGAGGCAGCCAGCGGCAGCCCTGCCAAGCTGATCCGGATCGACAACCGCACAGGAGCTGTAGAAACCGGCAAACAGGCCGACCTGCTTCTGCTTGACCCGGAGCTTGAACTGCAGAAGGTCTGGGTTAAAGGGCTGCAGCTGGAGCATTAACCGATTATAAAAAAAAGAGCATTTCCCCGCAAAGGGGGAATGCTCTTTCTGCTCTTCCAGTTCCACCAAGCAGAATAGGAATAAGCCGGATTATCGGTTCGGGTTCATATCGAAACGGGTATTGTTGTTGATTCCGTTTGTATTATAACCGCTTGTATTGGTCATATTCCGCATACGGTCCGGGAAGAGGCGGTCAATCATCTGGCCCAGATCATTAGTTGCATTGCGGACGCCGTTGGTCAGCGGGTTGTTGCCCAGCGTCATGCCGTCCGTACTGAAGCTGCCCAAGCGGTCCATGAAATCCGAATCATCGGAAATATAAACGTTTTGAATATGCGGAGCGGCGCCTTTAACGGCCTGCTCGATTTCCGTACGAACGTTAGCAGGAATATTGCTGTTGTTTGCGGTGCCGCTGCCGGTGCCGACATTGTTGGTCATGCTGTTGTTGTCCGTGCTCAAAGTATTGTAGCCGCCGGTACTGCCAGCCCCATTCATACGGGACCCCGGACGGTTGTTGTCGGCCTGTACCCCCAAGCCTCCGCCAAGTCTGGACCCGTCATAAATGGTTCCCGGGTTCGGATAATAGCCTCCCTGTTTGTTGGTACCGCCGCTGACGCCGCCGGAAAATCCAAGCCCGGCAGAGCCTGTTACGCCGTTCGGCCGGTAATCACTGCCGCCGGGATTGACGCCCTGGCCGGGGGAACGGCCCATCATACCGGGATTACCGATTACGTTCCCCGTTCCCTGCGTTCTTGGCACTGTCATATCGGGCCGGTTCGGAATATTCATTGTCCCGGTCCCGGTTCCGCTTAGGCTGCGTGTGCCCATCCTGTCGGCCGATGCGCGGGTACCGCCGGTTGTGGAAGGATTGGTGCCGTTCATTCGGACGGCAACAAAGGCTTCACTGCCGGAAGTCATGACGCGGGCGGAGTGCACGCTGCCCAGCTCGGTTACTTTTTGGCTTAACGACTTGCTGTACCTCATATTGGTCAGTCCAGCCCGGGCCTGATCAGCCGAGTTGATGTTCAGGCGGTGAGCGCTTTGATTCTTAACCCCTTGTGTACCAACCTTGCTGTTGTTGTCTCCGCAGCCGGTAAGGCCAACCCCGACAAGAAGTGCTGCTGATAAAGACAAAGCGACTGGTTTGGATGCTCTCATAGGTGGATATTCCCCTTCCATAAAGGATAATGAGTAACAGCTATAGAATGGCCCCTATGGAGGGAGGGTATCCAGAAAGAATTTGTCATTGCCTTAACACATTGGTTACAGACGCATAACATATTCATTATTTGGTATTATCCCGCTCACGGAAGGTGTTGCAGAGCATGAAGACGATGTGGAGAAAATATACCGTTGATTTGGACATCATCGGAAACGGCTCGTACTGCAAGGTGTACAAAGCTTATAACCCGGAAGGGAAGAAACTGGCGATCAAGGTCATGCCGGATATTGAAGTTGCTGAACGCGAGGCAAAAATAATGAACCGTTACGAATCCTCCCCTTATCTGCCCCGGTATTATGACTTCTTCATTCTTAATAAGAAAGCCCATCTCGTAACCGAATATGTAAAGGGAAAATCAATGGGAGGCACCTTTCAAAACACCGTGCTCCCTAAAATGGACGAACCCGTAAGTATTGCCATAACCATAAACGTCCTCAAAGGTATCGAGAAGCTGCACAAAATCGGTTATATTCATGATGATGTGAAGCCGAAGAACATTATGCTGTACAAGAATGATCCTGAGCAGCTGAAAGTGATTGATTTTAATATTGCCAAGAAAATAACCGGTAATAAGGAAATGCATAAAGAGCTGCAGGATGTCTGCAAATTGTGCGCGCTCCTGCTGAACGGTTCTCTCGAAGATATACGGAGCACAGAATTCGAGAATGAGCGGCTGGGGGCTGTGCTCCTGAATCCGTTCAGCCCTGACGAGGAAGAAAGGTATACTTCTGCCCGTCAGTTAATCCATCAATTAGAGTCCTTCTTATAGGTAGCTGCCGTTACGGATAGTCCCCATAATAATACAATGGAGGGAAGGGGAACTAACCCATGACAACCTTTTAAAGAAGGAGCGTACAATATGCCGAAGATCACCGTCCTGATGCCAGCTTATAATACCCGGAAATATATCAAAGACGCCGTTGACAGCATATTAAACCAAAGCTTCAAGGATTTTGAATTTGTAATTATAGACGACTGCTCCACGGATGGCACCCTGGAATACTTAAGAGGACTTAAAGATCCGCGAATCCGCCTCATTACCCATTCCTCAAACAAAGGTCTGGTTTATTCCTTAAATGAGGGTTTGAATATGGCTGACGGCAAATACATTGCCCGGATGGACAGCGACGATATCAGCGCGCGCCACCGCTTTGAACGCCAGTATGCCTATATGGAGGAGCATCCCGAAGTCGGTGTTCTGGGCACTTACATGACCTTGTACCATAACAGCCAGCATATTCCCAAACCGGTTACCCATGAGGAAATTTGCTGCTGGCAGCTGTTCTACTGCTGCATGGGACATCCCACGGTCTTCATGCGCAACAGTGTGATGCAGAAGCATAAAATCCGCTATAACCCGGATTTCCTGCATGCGGAAGATTATGAAATCTGGAACCGTTTATCTGAAGTGACGCGGATCGAGAACCTGCCGGAATATCTCTTCGCTTACCGGATGCACAAAAGCCAGGTCTCCACCAGCCAGCATCACGTTCAGAACCAGACCGCGGACAATGTCCGGAAGAGCCTGCTGGCAAGACTCGGGATCTCTCCAACGGAGGAGGAATACCGGATTCACCTCTCATTCTTCAGATACAACATTCCCGTTCACGACTATGAGGGATACTCCAAGGCGCTGGCCTGGGCCAATAAGCTTCTTGAGCATAATCAGTGGAAAAATATCTATCATCAGGAAACGCTCAACCGGATTCTGTCCTACTGCTTCACCCGCTCAGAATCCAACTACCCGAAATAAGGAACTCCTGTCAAAGTCCTTTACCCTTTGCATCTACCCCACAGGTGCAAAGGGCTTTTTGTTGAACGGATTTTTTTGAACGGCCTATTTAAACAAGGCCAAAGCCTGTCCCCAAGAGATGAACAAGCCACCAAGTCTCTGGCGGCCCGCAGGATTAAATCAGATGTTGGTGAAAAGGAGCCAGAAGCTTCTTCCGGTAATTGTCCCGGTGAAGCAGCATCCGGCGGACAAACTCTTCGCGCCGGGACTCCAGCGCAGCCGCTTTGTTCCTTAAGCGAAGCGTCAGGTCCGGAGCATTCGTTGGCAGGATCAAATCGGACATGCCGACCGATTCTGCAAAATCAAAGCATTTGAAACGATAGCCGAGGCTTATAAACGGAACCTCAGCCGCCAAGGACAGCATATTGGCATGAAGCTTAAAGTTAACGGACAGCCTGCACCCGGACAGCCGATCTATAACCTCAGCCGCTCCCAATAACCGCCGTTCCACCTCGACTGCAGGTTGGTTCCCAATTTTACCGGCCAGTCTTTCCAGAGGCCCTCTGTCCGGTCCCCATACAGGATAAAGATAAAGCCGGCAGCCCTGCTGCACCCATTCACGGGCCGCTGCCGCAAGAGCGTCCTCGACCTGCAGCTCATTTTTTCCAAGGAGTTTATTGTAGGTTGTGCCCCAGTTAATAGCGATGGTCTTATCCGCTGCAGGCTTAGCACCAGCCCGCGGACCCGGCAGGAGCAGCCCCGAGTCCCCGCTCACAAATATGCGGCCCATCGGGATCCCCGCCGATTTCAGCAGACGGTACGTCAAAGGGCCCCTCACGCCAAAATAAACACTTCCCGCAGCCAAATCCGCGATCTGGGCCGCCATTTTGTCGTCCACCCATTCCTTAACCGGTTCCCAAGATTCAGACCCGTCGAGGCGGTCATAGCCGCTTCCCCAGATGCAGACCTGTTTGCCTGCAAGGAGTGCCCGGTGAGCGAGATCGGTATAGCCGGGAATGAGCAGCGAACCGCCGCCCAGAACAACCGAATCGTATTCAGACAGATTGCCCGTATCGACCTCCGGCACGGAAGGCACAAGCATGGATTGGCCTAAATTCTGCTCTTCAAAATGCTTCTTAAAGAGCTCCCACATCAATTCATCACCCAGATTGTTGTAGCCGATCCAGCCCAGGTACAGAATCTTCTTCATTCAGCTTCTCCTTCCTCTGAAGCAGTTAATTAGTAATTATTCAGATAACAGCCCCTTGTAGACCTCCATCATCTTCTGCGCCATGACCTCCGCATTAAAGAACTGCTCGACCCACTCCCGGTTCTTGCTGCCATGATAATTCAGGCCGTCGCGGTTCGAAAGACCTTTAAAGAGGGATTCCATCAGAATCAGCCGGTTGACTCCGCGGACAGAGCCGTGATCCCCGAAATACATCTCCCATGCGGCATCGTGGTAGTCAGGTGCAACCCAGCCAAAGTAACCTGCATTTCCCACCGCCAGCACCGGTTTGCCGCAGGCCATGGCCTCCAGGGCCACCCTGCCCGTTCCCACCACGCAATCACTCATCCGGTAATAATCCGCCATACGGGTCTGATTCCCTGCCATGTGAATAAACGTCTTGCCTATTTCGGTATTTATACGGGCAGCCAGATTTCTCAGGTCACCGGCCTGAAAGCCGTCTCCGACCACAACCACTTCCAAATTCCTGAAGCTGGACAGCCGCAGGTGTTTGGCAGCCGCAAGCAGGTGGGAGCAGACCGTGGCCTTCCCCCAGGTCAGCCGGCTCGCATAAACGACGACAGGTGCGTGCTCCGGAATGCCAAATTGCTGGCGAAGCGGGTGGGGAGAGCTGTCAATAGAAGGCGAAAAGGTATCCAGATCCACGCCGTTGGGAATCAGATGGGACTCCCTGCCGAAGCGCCGGATATGAATCTCGACAGGCTTGCTGACGCTTATAACCGCCGAGGAGTGCTCCATGACCGAGATCAGTTCGCCCTGCGGATAGTAAGTGCCATGAACGGTGAAGACAACCGGAATTCGAAGGCGCTCTGCTGCCAGTGCGGCAATTAAGCCCGAAGGCGTCTGATGAATATGCACGATGGAGATGTTCTCCCGTTTCATTAAGGCTGCGAGCTTCTCAATGGTTCTGCCATACTCCTCCGTCTGGGGAGCCGGCCAATTCAGGGAATAGACGGGAAATTTACGGCTGAACAAGTCCTGGAGCTTGCCTCCTCCGGCTGCTATAACAACCTCTGCCCCAATTCTCTCAAAGCTCTGGGCCGCGCTTATGACATGCGTCTCCGTGCCGCCGTAATCCATAGTGTCAAGAACCATCATAATCCGAACCGGAGCCAAGTCACTTCCCTCCTTTATTCTTATAAAATTGCCGGGAGCGCTGATCGGAATGGCTGCGGTAGTAATATAGAACCTCTCTTATATTTTCGATTTCCACTTTGTGAGTCAGGCAGCGGGCAATAAATTCGTAGTCCTCTGCGCCTTTAATATTCCGGGTAAGACCGCCGATCCGGTCAAACACCGTTCCCCTGAACAGCAGGGTTCCATGACAGACGCAGTGCCCGCCCTCCAGGTAAGTTTGTTTGATCTGCTCCCCGTATTTCAGCCATTTTGCATCCGTGTAAGTGATTTCCCCCCGGGCATTCTTTTCCATTAATTTATAATTGGTGCCTACTACACCAATCTGAGGATGGGCCTGCAGATAAGCAACCTGCTTCTCCAACCGTTCAAGATGGGATAAATCATCAGCGTCCTGTACGGCAATGAACTCCCCCTTGGCCATAAAATAACCTGCGGTCAAAGCGCCCGAGAAGCCCACATTCCTTGGCATAGGCAAAAATACAGCCGAACAGCCTGCCCGGAACCGCCGGTTCTTCAGCCAATCTTCAATTCTCTTCCTGGAGGAATCCGTGGAACAATCATCAACAATGATGAGCTCCCAGCTCCGGTAGGTCTGCTGCTTCAGACTGTCCAGACATTCTTCTATATAACCAGCCTTGTTGTAGTTCGTTACAACTACGCTAACTAATCCGGGCGTCCGGTCATAAAGCACTTCTATTCACACCTTTCGAGTTAAGATAGAGCAGTGCCTCGATGTGATCGCCGACAATCTGGCTGGCAGCCGGGGTGAGCCCTGTCCCTGCAAAATGCTTTTCCGGTCTGAGACGGTTCCGCTTCTCCAGCTGGACCCGATCCGCCAATACCGGCTTCAGCCCGTGAATAAGGCTGGCGGCAAGAGCCCGCGGCGGACACTGCAGGCCTTCGAACCCGATGGTTTGCAGCCCCTTGCGGCTGATGGCAAATGGCACGAAGGTCATGGAAGAAACCCCGAGGTCTTTGCGGCCAAGAGACATATTAAGGGAATAAACAGCGGATGCAACCGGATTAATCACTCCTCCTCCATGAAATAAATCGTTCTGGTCGTTTAAAGCCAGATCATAGCCTTGGGCAATGGCTGTAGGGAACCGGAACATTTCCGCTGCGGTGAACGGGATGTCTCCGTCGACAAACAGAAGGATGTCACCTTTGGCATAGAAGGCACCAATGGCCCTGCCGCAGTCCGTCCCCAATTTCTCCGCAAATTCAATCACTCTTGCACCTTCTTGCAGCGCCCTTTGTGCCGTCCGGTCACTCGAGCCGTTCACGACCACAATGATTTCCGCAGGCTCAAGCCCGTTAAGCTCCCGGAGCAAAGACGGTAAGTACTGTTCTTCATTTAGGGCCGGAATGATAACAGACAGCTGTTTTCCACCATACAGGGAAGAACGCCTCAAATTCTCTTTTCCTTGAAGAGCAGGCTTACGCTGCCCGGAAATGACCTGCTGAACGAGGTCCCGCCGTCTGTTCCCGTCCGTAAAGCCGCCTCTCGGCTTGACTGCGGACTGCGCGAAGGCGCTCAGGTACCTGCCCGCCAGCTGCCGTTCATAAGAGGATAATTCATGAGCAGGCGCACGAAGCAGCTCTGGCCGGAAGCAGATTCCGCGGTTCATATTAGGGGGACTAGCCATGCGCTCTATACGCAAGCCGCTCCGGATTAATTTGACCATTGCTCCTGCCGGGTTCAGCCAAAGGTCCTGTCCTGCCAGATCAGCCGCTTTCCGCGTAAGGGCGAACACGGACGAATAGAAGCTGCAGCCCTGCAAATCTGGACGTCCCAGAAGGGAATTGAGCAGACATGCAAAAGACACCAGCGGCGAAGGGTAAGCTCCCTCTTTATGCCAAGGCTCCTCTAAAAATACGGTATCCGCTCTACCGTACACCACCTGTTCAGCCAAACGGCGAAGCAGGACAGGCTCAAGTGTCATCCCGGCGTCGATATGCAGAATTACATCTCCGGATACACGAAAACCGCTGGGAAGGCGGTTTTCGTGGTTTCCGGATTCAAATGAATAAATCTTGCATCCCGATGAGGCTGCTTCAGCGTTCAGCGCTGCTTGAGGTCCATTTGTCAGCAGAATGATCTCAAAGGGCTGCAGAATCCGACAGGTTATGATCGTGTCTCTCAGCCGTGTGACATGAGAAGAGGCTGAGAGCACGATGGACAGTTTAACATTCATCATTAAAGCTGTCCTCTATTCTGTTGTCCGTACAAAAGCAGTCGAGCTTGTGAGTGTGGCTACATTACCCGTTGGGCCGTATCCTACCGCACTGCTAGCACGCAAAGTCAGAAAGTTATTGTTAGAGGATAAAAGAATTCCAGGAACTGTATCCACAATAGTTGCCACATGAACAATTTCACCGACACATTCTCTTACTCTTTCAGCAAAAGTCATACTTAAGCCACCCCCGGATTATATGGTTGGAACGCAGTCGTATTTTCCAGATTGACGATAACCGTAGAACCAGCAGCCTCAGTCAGAACTACATACCAGCTTCCAACCTCCGCTACTACGCCTTCTACCGTCCCTGCTGTAGTCGTCATCAGCACGTTATTGCCCAAATTGGCGCGGGCAAGCCGGGCAAACGGCGAAGGAAGAGTTGGTCTAGGATTAATAAAGCCTTCAATGATATTGATAATAATGCCGATAATGCCGTTCAATGGCGAGTTCAAAGGCGAAGAACCCAGCAGCGATTCTACCGATTCACCAGTTCCATTCGAATTTGCGAATCTTCTCAAAACTTCACTGACTTCATTGATCCCTGTAGAGCCTAACCCAAAAATACGGGTAATCGGGCCGGGACGCACAGCGTTTTGAATCAGGTCAACCAATTCTTCCAAGGTTACTTGATTAGCCATATTTGCCAAACCTCCATCTCTAATTTCGTATTCTCTTATTTTCGGGTGCCGGCGATTTTCTCCAAAGCTCCCATAATCGAGCTTTCTTTCAAATTCAAAGAGCGGATCGCTCCATCAACCTCGGATCTGGCCTGCGAATAAAATTTGTTCAATTGCGAGACGAGTTCATTAGGATCGGCGTTCCCGCTGCCTGCCGAGGTTTGAATCGAGCGGAGTTTGCTGAAAGCATCCTCAATGAATTGGAAGGCGCGGCCGTTATTCATGGTCTGGTTCTTTCCTGCGAGGGCCAGAAGTTTCGCTTTAGTAGCATCATCCAGATTAAGAGCAAGCATCTGGGTTTTGAGCTGGCTGAAGCTTTCCTGATCCATACTGCCTTCCGCAGCAGAATCCATGACAACCTGTGTCTCTCCCAATCTTCTTAACAAGGCTCCCAAAACGTGATCATCTTTCAGCACCATCGTCTGAATTCGGTCGAAGATCTGTGTCAATCTAGTTTCAAGGTCACTCATGTCTTGTTTCCCTCCTTTCTTCTGCCATACTATGCAAAATCCGAGAGGGTGCTTGGATGAATACATAATTTCCGGATTTTACCGCACAATGGTTGCCTGCCGTTTCTATGTGACTGCTCGGTTCATATGATGCTTTGAAATCGCAAGAGTCTTCTTTTTTAATAGGAGAAATTTAATCAAAACCAAAAGGAGGATCGCTTATACCGCTATGCCTTCCATAAAGTCAAAAGTTGAACCGGAGTTTTGGAGGAACAAAAAGGTTTTTATAACAGGTCATACCGGGTTTAAAGGCACCTGGCTGAGCTTATGGCTGCACTCGCTGGGGGCTGAAGTAACCGGATATGCCCTGGAGCCTCCGTCTGAACCGAACTTGTACAACTCCTGCAGCATGAATCAGCTTATCTCTTCCTATATAAATGATGTTCGCGACCTGAAATCCTTAGCCTCAGCCATCATGCAGACCTCTCCGGATATCGTCTTTCATCTTGCCGCCCAGCCGCTGGTCAGAGAATCCTACAAGGATCCTGTTGCCACTTATGAGACCAATATGATGGGAACCGTTCACGTCTTGGAGGCTGTCAGAACGGCTGTGCTCAGCGGAAGTCCGGTCAGGGCCGTTATCAACGTCACCTCAGATAAATGTTATGAGAACAAAGAATGGATCTGGAGCTACCGGGAAATAGACCGGCTGGGAGGAAGCGACCCTTACTCAGGGAGCAAGGCTGCGGCCGAAATCATCACCGACAGCTACCGCCAGGCCTTCTTCTATCCCGGATCGCCAGCCGGAACGGTGGCTGTGGCGTCCGCCCGGGCGGGCAATGTAATCGGCGGAGGAGACTGGAGCAGGGACCGGCTTGTGCCGGATTCCATTGCGGCCTTCCTGCAGAACAAACCGGTTCACATCCGCAATCCGAAAGCGGTCCGTCCCTGGCAGCATGTGCTCGAGCCCCTCTCGGGATATCTGCTCCTCGCCCAGCGGCTGTGGGAATCCGGCTCCGGCTCCGCCTATGCCAGAGGCTGGAACTTTGGTCCGGATGAGAACGATGCCGTTCCGGTTGAGGAGCTGGTGAGCCGGCTGTGCGCGATTTGGGGCGAAGGAGCAAGCTGCGTGGTTGAGGAAGATGCCGCTCACGTTCACGAAGCCCACTATTTGCGCCTGGATTCTTCTCTCTCCAGACACGAGCTGGGCTGGGCGCCCCGCTGGGATCTGCAAACGGCGCTGCACCGCACCGTAAATTGGGCCAAAGCATTCCAGCTCCAGCAGGATATGCGGGAGGTCTGTCTCCAGGATATTCAAGCTTATATGAAGGGGGGGCCGTCAGCATGATCATCAAGCCTTGCAGACTGCAAGGGATTTACGAGATTACGCTTAGTCCGAAGGCGGATCACCGCGGCCATTTTTCCCGGGTATTCGATCAGCAGATCTTTAAACAAAATGGACTGAGCTGGGACTGGGTTCAGGAGAACCGGTCTCTCTCCGTAAAGAAAGGCACGATTCGGGGGCTTCACTTCCAACAGGGACCTTATGCGGAAACCAAGCTCATCCGGGTATCCAGGGGCGCCATTTATGACGTCTTTGTCGACCTCAGGCCGGACTCCCCTGCCTTCGGTACCTGGGATTCGATCCTTCTAACCGAAGATAACAACAAAATGGTCTACATCAGCAAAGGGTTCGCCCACGGCTTCTGTACGCTGGAACCTAATTGTGAAGTTCTATATAAAGTGGATCAGTACTACTCCCCGGAACACGAGGGAGGCGTTATCTGGAATGACCCGGATTTGCGGATTACCTGGCCCATCTTGAAGCCCGTCATTTCGGACCGGGATAAGCTCCTGCCTCCTTTGGAGGATTATAAACGTCAGCTAGGAATTTGAAAGCAGAGGAGAGATTAGAACGATGGAACAACCCTTGGTCAGTATCTTGATGCCTACTTATAACCGGCCTGAATATTTTGAACAAGCGCTTGCGAGCGCCTTTAATCAAACTTATAAAAACATCGAAATCGTAGTTTCGGACAACAGCACCAATGACCTTACCCAGCAGATTGTAGAGAAGTATCAGGCAATGCCCGGCGGCTCGCGGATCAGATACTATCGAAACAAAGAGAATATAGGGCCGATCGCCAACCAGCAGAGAATCTTGAACCGCGCACAGGGCAAATACGTGAATTACTTGAACGACGATGATCTGTTCCACCCGCAGAAGATCGAGAAGATGATGCACTACTTCTTGAAACATAAAGGAATTGTTCTGGTCACCTCCCAGCGCAGAGTTATTGACGACAAGGGGAACCGGATCTATCTCCCGCCTCTCTGGACCTTTAAGCAGCTGTACCCGAAAGATACGATTGTGGACGGCCGCAAGCTGAGCAAGCTGATGCTGAAAAATGAAACCAATTATCTGGGCGAGCCGACAACGGTTTTATTCAAGAAAAGCGCATTAAAGGAGCCGTTTGGCGTCCTCGCCGGCAAGCAGGTCTTCTTCGCGGTAGATTTGGCGACGTGGCTCAATCTGCTGACGCAGGGAAAAGGCGTCTATATGGTTCAGCCGCTCAGCTATCTGCGCTACCACTCCAAGCAGCTGTCCCAGCACAAATATGCGAGAGAAATCGGCAAGCTGGATTACAAGACATTTAAGCGTTTTGCCAAGATGCATGGATTTAAGAAATGATTGGGGAAAGAGGGCTGATGCACGATGAAGGACATTCTCCGGGCTTATAAGCAGGCATCCGTCGATGAACTTCCCGGATACTGCATCCCTATTTTCGTTAACGGCAGGCAGCGCGGCAGGCTCCGCCCTGTAACCGCCGACCTGCTGAATCGTGAGGATGAGATCGAAATGATGACCCAGTGGAGGGAAGCCTCCTCCTCCTGGTTCACCTCCCAATTTCCAATGTCTGCAGAAGGAACAAAACGCTGGATCAAGGAACAGGTCATCGAAGCGGACGACAGAATTCTGTTTATGGTTGAAGACGAGGAGCTGACGCCCGTCGGACAGGTAGGCCTGCTTCATTATGATGATCAAGCCAAGGAATGCGAATTCGACAACCTGCTCAGAGGACGGAAGGGCAAATTCGGCAACATCATGGTGTATGCCCTGATCGCGCTCGGGGAATGGAGCATCACCGTCCTCGGGCTGCAGACCGGGTACATCCGCGTGCTCGCCGACAACTTCCGGGCCATCCGGATTTATCAAAGCCTTGGCGCACAGGAAGTAGAGCGAATTCCTCTCGTTAAAGTGGAGCTGGACGGCGTCCTCCGCTGGGTCCCTTCTGAACAGCCTGCCGGCGAAGGCGAAGCTGCCGAGCGCGAGCTGCTGACCATGAGGATCAAGCGGGAGCATTTCCTCCAGCTGCAGGGCAGCAGTTTAAAAAAAGAGTAAAGGCGGTATCGCTATGAAAGTCAGATTGTTTAAACCCTCCGTCGGAATTGAGGAGCTGGACAGCATCAGGGACTCGTTCGACAGCGCCTGGCTCGGACTGGGTCCGAAGGTGATTCAATTCGAGCAGCAGTGGAGCCGGTATGTCGGCGCAGCGGAGTCGGTGGGCGTCAACTCCTGTACGGCCGCTCTCCATCTGGCCTTGTCCGCCTTTCGGTTTCCGGAGGGCAAAAAGGTGCTCGTCCCGGCCCTGACCTTCGCCTCCACCGCTATGGCGGTTCTATACAACCGGCTCATTCCTGTGTTTGTAGATATTGATGAAGCAACGCTGAGCATCAGCCTGGAGGATTTGGACCGCAAATACGATAAAGATTGCGTCGCCGTTATGCCGGTTCACTTCGCGGGGCATCCGGCACCCATGGATGCGCTGACTGCCTGGGCCAAAACTCGCGGCCTTAAAGTGATTGAAGACTGCGCGCATACTGCCGGCGGCCAATATAAAGGCAAAACGCTCGGAACCTGGGGAGATATCGGCTGCTACAGCTTTGAGGAGAAGAAATGCATGACAACCGGGGATGGCGGCATGATCTCCTCGGACGACGCCGAGCTGCTGAAGCCGCTCCGCCATTCCCGCTGGATCGGCATCAACAAGGATACCTGGGAACGGTATGAGGATTATCAGCTCGGCCACCCGGATGCCAACAGCTGGTACTATGAAATCAACGACATCGGCTACAAATACAATATGAATGATTTAATGGCTTCGATCGGCCTCGTCCAGCTGCGCAAGCTGGACCTAATGAACCGCAGAAGAGAAGAGATTCTGAAGCAGTATCTCACTGGAATCGGGCAGCTTGAAACGGTGAAGCCGGCTGTCCCTTACCAGCTGCAGGACTCCTCCTATTGGGCCTTTGTGGTCCGGGTCCAGGAGCGCCAGAAATTTCTGGCCCACATGCAGCAGCAGGGCGTAGCAACCGGCGTGCATTACATGCCGCTGCCGATGCAGCCGCTGTTTATGAAATATGCCTCCGAGACGCCAGTCGCCTCCTCCGTCTGGAGAGAGCTGGTCACCCTCCCGCTGTTCACGGACTTGACCGGGCAGGAAGTAGATTATGTAATTGAATCTGTAAAGCAGTACAGCTGACGCTGGTCACTGGGAAAGCGGGCAGAAGAAGAACATCCCCGGGATTGGGATCCCGGGGATGTTTTTTGGTGAAGGTTAGGCTATGGAAGTTGTGAACAATAGGATAAAAAACAAAACTTGTCGAATGGCACAAAAAAGAGAGAGACATTTTTAAAATTAAGATTTTCTATCCTAATTCTCCCGTTCAGCGACGTCATTTAAAATCCAAGATACCTTTTCTTTTCCGGCAGAACTTTGAGTAGTAACTTTTATTAACTCTGCACGACATATCTTATCTAAGTATCCTGCAGATTTTGTTACTCTGTCCTTAACAATTCTACCTACTATTTTGATACCATCTGAAGTACACAGTTCAAATGAGTTGGTTCGCACATTAATGCCCGTTAATCTTCCTTCTAAGACAGTTTCCTCTTCTCTCGACGTTAAACGTTCATTAAGTATAGTGAATATTTTTCCTGCCTTACTCGGATCAAAAGATATTCTCGTTTCTTGGTTATAATTCGCTCTAGTTGTAAGCCAATTTATTTCAACAGGAACATCCAGATCACGTATACTCTTAGTCCAGTCAGTATAATATTTCAGAGTCCTAGTTCCCAGTGCGGAGATTGCTTCCAATAATGATTCTTCTTCATCAGAGGCATTAAATAAACTGTAAAGTTCGGATATGATTTGATGCTGGGGCGATTCATCGATTGTTAACTGATTCTCATGCTTCAAGTCAATAACAGCAATAAAAGAACCTGCCTTTACAGCTTTAAGAATCCACGAATTTCTTTCGACAATCTCTTGTGGAATAGGTCCACGGTTGCTTGGCTGATTAAATAATGTGTTGGCAACACAATCGGTTAGTGCTTGTAAACCACCTAGAACAGTTGTGAGGGTCCTTATTGGTATATGCCCCGAGGGTAGACTCTTAGTTTGCATTTTCACTTCCAGTTCTTCCGCTTGAATCTCACTCTCTTCAATAGCTTGGCGTTTTAATTCATCCAGTCTCTGTTGAAGAGAACCGATTTCTAATTCAGATATAAACTTCGGCAATCCTAAAGCTTGATGATTAGCTTTACAGGCATCAATAATTTGTTCTGTAGCTTTAATTTTATTCGTTAGTTCATCGAAGGCGTTCATCGTTTTACACCTCCTGTAATAAATGCTTGCAATTCTTGCTGTTCTATTTGAACCATGCCTTTCGGGTTCCTAGATCTATCAAACCCAAATTGACCCATCCAGTAAGTCTGCATAATTTTTAGATTTCGCTGAGAAATAGCTGCAAGCTGTTCAGAGTTCCAATGTTCAAAGGAATAACAGAGATACGAGTCACAGTTAAACTTTCTCGATTCATTTTGAATTAATTCCTTGATTAAATTTGCTTGTTCAGGGTTCTGAATATCTTCGGGATAATAGAATACAACAAGGTCAATATCATTAGGATCAACCTTTGTAGTAAGAAAACTCCCATCTAACCAGACAAAACGAGGTGGAAGGACATTAAGCAATTGCTCGATCCAAATTGTAAAATTGTTATAAATAATTGGCCTACGTGATGATGTTTTAAAATCAGCAACAAATTGTTGTTTAAATTCATCTAATTTATAGGTGTGAATCCCAGGTGTCAGATTGCCGTTTGATAAAAATTGTTGTATCATAACCTGTTCTCCCATTTTTCCCATTTAAGCTGCATTCCATCCCTTAATTATAACCTCGAGGTAATTGCTGTCAATCTAAATACGAGGCTCCTACTAGCGAAAAACGGACACCCTAAAGTAGCCGTTTATTCCTGCAGTATGGAGAGAGTGAAATTCAGTCAGCATATAATTGCTATTTCTTAGTAATACATTTCAATGTACTTGTACGCCTTATCAAAGACGTCTTTATCCTTGATTTTGTACTTAATCCAGATGACACTCCGCAGAGCCTTGGTTACTTCCTGCCTTCCAGCCGTGGTATTCTGCCAACCGGGAAAGCGAACAATTTTAACGATAGCATCGATATCATTTACAATACGCTCGACGATAATAGGCGTATTGTCATTCTTCACACTGTTGAACAATTCTGTTAATGCAGCAATGCCCTTGTCCATTTCCTCTTCTGGCACCATTTCTCTTTCCGCTTGCGCTGCTTCCTTGGCAAGTACAAGCAGCAATTTCAGAAACTCGATGCTAGTGACCAAGCCTTGCTCGTGCTTCTCCCGCAATTCTTCAAGGCGTTCACCGAGCTTAATAAAGCGCTTATCCCCGCCGTGTTTACGAATTTTAGCAACAAGGTTGATCTCGAGTTCCTTCGTTTTCTTTTTTGCATCTTTGTTATGTTCAAAAAAGTCATCTATCATATCAGCATCTAACTTAAGTATCTCCAGATCCTCACGGACAGTTTCAACAGTGATATTCTGATGAACAAGCTCAATCGTTTTCGCACCGAGCGCCGCCCATATTAGCCCACCGCGAGGATCAGCAGGTTTTACGGATTCGTAAACTCTTGTCAGCCAAAGGTAATCAAACTTATATGGAGTAAGGAAATGATCTGGCGACAATGCTTCCCAAGCACGGTTTAAGATACGATAATCCGCCCCGAATGCATCCTTCTCCTTATTTGTTGGCAGTGCTTCCTGCGCCGCCATAAGCCCTTCCCACCCCTCAATTGTGCGATCAACGCCATGAAAAAAAGTCAAACATTTTCCCATTAAGGCCGGAAACTGCTTCTTCAATTCTGCAATGTTCGTAATTACCTGTTGAACGTTTTTCTCATCAAAATCGAGAGCTTTTGCCACATTATCAAAAATGCCAATGTAATCCACAATCAGCCCATGCGACTTGTCCTGTCCATAAACTCGGTTCGTACGACAGATCGCTTGTAACAGTGTATGATCTTTCATAGGTTTATCAAGATACATCACTTGTAAAATGGGCGCATCAAAACCGGTAAGCAGTTTACTTGTAACAATAACGAGCTTCAAAGGACTATTCGGCTCGCGGAAATAATCAAGCAGCCGTCCCTCCGAGTCACGGTCACGACGATAATCCTTGTAGCGCCCTTCTTTATCATTGTTCGTGTCCATGACAATGTTCGTGGCTTCCTCGCCGAGAAGTGAATCAAGCTCCTTCTTGTACAGGAGACAACATTCACGGTCATAGCAGACGACTTGTCCTTTAAATCCGTTAGGCTCAATTTTCTCTTTATAATGCTTGGCGATATGTTCACAAACCTTGCGTATGCGTTCAGGCGACTTCATGATCGCTTCGATATTTACACGGTAGGTTACATCCGATTTTTCTCTAATTGTTAGACCAATGGAATCGGCCATTTCTTCGAATTTTTGAGAAATCACTTCTTGATTGACATGTAGTTCTACTGGAACTGCTTCAAAATGCAAGGGCAATGTAGCGTTATCTCGAATCGAATCCGAGAAAGAGTAGCGACTCATATATCCGCTTTTGTCCTCTGTTGCACCAAATGTGAGAAAAGTATTTTTATCTGTGCGATTAATAGGAGTTCCCGTAAGCCCGAAGAAAAAAGCGTTTGGCAAAGCAGTTCGCATCTTCTCGCCAAGATTCCCCTCCTGCGTTCGATGTGCTTCGTCAACCATAAGGATGATGTTATCACGCGGATTGAGAACTCCGTCAACCTCTCCGAATTTGAATATGGTTGTAATCAGTATTTTTCTCATATCGCCCTTAAAAAACGCAATGAGTTCTTCCTTGCTGGTCGCACTCTGCAAATTGGGAATATCAGAGGCATTAAAAGTGGCCGTCATCTGCGTTTCCAGGTCAATACGATCATCGACGATAACAACCGTCGGGTTCTTCAATTCCGGCGTCATGCGAAGTTTTTGAGCCGCGAACACCATTAAGAGCGACTTCCCGCTCCCCTGGAAATGCCATATCAAGCCTTTTTTCGGATAACCTGCCTTAACACGTTCCACGATCAGATTAGCTCCTTCAAACTGCTGATACCGGCAGATCACCTTGTACTTCCGGAACTTCTTGTCTGTAGCAAACAAAGTGAAAAATTGAAATATATCCATCACAATTTCCGGTTTCAACATCGCTGATACACTCCGATTCACATCTGCAAGTGTACCCTCTTTCTTGTTATCAGGTGTGTGCCACGGACCCCAAAGATTAATCGGCATATTTACAGAACCGAAGCGGAATAATTTTCCTTCGGTCGCGAAATTAAGGACATTTGTGACAAACATCTGAGGAATGCTCTTTTCATAGGCCGCAACATCACCAGCTCCATCAAGCCAGGTTACCGCGTTCCGAGTCGGTGTCTTTAATTCCCCAATGGCCACAGGGAAGCCATTAATGAGCAATACAATGTCAAGGCGCTTGCCACCGTCATCTTTCGGAAACACCCATTGATTCGTTACGACATAATCGTTCTGCTCCAAACTATCTTTAGTGCCAGTACCGAAAAAACGTATAGGAATCATCCGCCCGTTTTCGCCAAAGGGATAAGAGTTCTCTTCAAAGATCAATTTCTTGAATTGTTCGTTTTGGGTTACAAGATTATGCGGCTGCACGGTCAATATAACAGTACGCAGCTTGTAAATCACATCATCAGCATAATCAGGCTTTGCAGCGATTTCTGGATTCAGCCGAATTAGCGCATCCCGCACCATCGATTCTACCATGACATCCGAATGAGCCCTTGGCAGTTCCTCGGCAGGAATGTACCTCCAGCCATTCTTGCTTATCGTTTCGATCAGCATCTTCTCAAGATCAGATTCGGCGAACATTTACATACCTCCGAGGATTTTATAGTGAGTGCAGATGGTTAGAGTGCTTTTTATCTGTTTCATCACGGCAAATTTTGATTTGTCGGTCTGCTGCATGAAGCTGATGTATCGGTTTTGAAGTTCCAAGGGCGGTACAATAACAGTCAGGGATTTAATTGCATTGAAGTTTAATCCCGCCTTTACACCAAATTGGTTCTTACTCTCAAACTGTTTTTTCCCTGCATCAGTTTCTAAATAGTGCGAAACAAAATAGGGGTTAATCTTCGTTTTGTCAAGTCTGACAAGGGATAAATGTTGGTTGATGTAAGCACCGTAATTTGCAATTTCAGCATTTACAACACCAGTCCTTCCCAAATCAGCTGTAATGCTGATAAGCAAGTCGCCTTCTTTTACACGCGTTCTTTCGGCTTCTTTTGTTTCAGGAGCGTGGATATACTGAACATTGTCAGTCAAAATAGATCCGTTTTTCACGTTCTTAATGGTAATGAACATCTCACCATCATCTGCAAAGTAACCTGACCAACCGCGTGAGCCTGACGTAAGAAACACAATATTGTCCTCAAGTTGCTTTATTTCCCACCCCATCGGATTTATCACTGGATCCCCAAACATCTCGATAAATTGCGATTTGAAGTTAAGCTAAATACTTACGGTGTGATAACTTTACGTTATTTTGATTTACCATCGCATACTGGAGTGTCGTATCGACACTTTGGTGACCAAGCAATTGCTGAACCTGCTCGATCGGCATTCCTTTATCAATAGCCATTGTCGCCAGTGTTCTTCTGAATTTGTGCGGGTGGACCTTTGGAATATTCAACTTACGACCTAGCTCTCGAAGACGTATCTCAACTCCGCTTATTTGCAGACGCTCATATGGCTTTTGCAGTGTTACGAATAATGCAGGGTTTTCGTCAACACGATGATCGAGATAGTTTTTCAGATGTATCTTTGTCCGTGCGTCAAAGTATACCTTCCGCTCTTTATCTCCTTTTCCAAATACGATGCACTCTCGATTATTAAAGTCTATGTCGGAGCGGTTTAGCTTTACGAGTTCTCCAACACGCATTCCCGTGGATGCGAGAAGATCTATCATGGCCAAATCACGTGGAGATCCACAATGGTCCCTCATTAATTCCAAGGCTTCATCAGAATATGTTTCTTTGACTGTTGTACCTGTCTTCACTTTGTGAATTCGACGTACAGGGCTTTTTAAAATTAGATTTTCTTCCTCAAGCCAAGAAAAAAAGCTGGATAAAATACGTCTGATGTTGTCAATCGTAACCTTTCCAGCACCACCACTCTGCTGATACTTGTCTAAATATTGCCTCAGGTCATCGGTAATGATATGTTTTAACGGTTTGTTTACCGAATTCAACATATTCTGGATAGTTGACTCATAGTAACGTAGTGACTTACTCGAACAGCCCTCAACTCGCTTCGCTGCAATAAAACTAACCAGTAAGCTATCATTATTGTTTTCCTTCGTATGTGTCGTAGAGGAAGTAGTCTTCTCCCGAAGGTAGTGAGTAAGAACTTTGTGAAGTTGTTCCATCTGATGATTATCAAGATGCACAAGCATTTCTTGCTCAATGTCGATAATCAGTTGATTTTCCAATGAGATTTCCTCCCAATAATTTCTTTATTACTATTATCGGAGGAAATCACCATTAACCGAGATGTTCCCGCAAAAGAGATTTATATGTTGCCTCTAATTCATCCATTGTACGTTTGAGTTCAAATTTTGATTTGTCGGCCTGTATGACGAAATTAGCAAAGGTATCTTGAGCTTCAAGTGGAACGTCAATTATTTGCTCAGAGTGGAAAGAATTTCGATTTAGTGTGGGGACCCCCGAACCTGTTGCAAATCTCGTTAAGTCGAAATATTCCAATAAGTATGCTAAATAAATAATGTTATTTCCATTAATATCCAGAGAAAAAAGTGTAGTGTTCAGCGGCCAATAATCATTCAACGAATAGTATACTTTTCCAATTGTACCTGAACGTCCTGTAATGATACCTCCCCCAGGTACTTTGGCTTCTATATGATAATCAATTATTCCATTTGAAGCATATATAGGAATGCTTCCTTTTGAATTTCTTTGATGAACAGGCAAGTCAAATCCTCTTTGCATTTTCACAACATTTACAAATTCAGTAGTTGGTAGACTTCTTGAGTTTGTTTTCGGGTCCCCAAACATCTCGATAAATTGCGACTTCACGAGTTGTTCCGTTTGATTAAATAACTCTTTATAAGCATTTTTAGTCTTTATTACCGCCCAAAGCAACTTAGCAAGTCGACGTTGTTCACTTAGTGAAGGAAGATCGAACTCCAGTTCCTTTAAATCGCGCCAATTTATTGTTGGCGATAGGGACCCTACAGAGATCTTAATGGCAGCTTCGAGAAAATAATCTGAGCTCATAAACAACGGAAAAAAACCTTTATCTATGACCGCCTCTTTTGGACGAAGGACCATACCATGTGCAGAAAATATTCCATCAAAAGGCGCTATTGCAACCTTCTTTTGGTAGGCGCGTCGTTTACCGAAAAGCACATCTCCTTTTTTCATTACCAGTTTTTCACCAATCGGTGCAACTTCAGAACCGAACCGGTTAACGATTAGACTACCAGAATCCAAATGTTCAAGCCCTAAATAGGTATCCTTATCTGACTCTGTTGGCTTCTTTTTTGCTGTACTATTGAAAGCAATATCCTCAAATTTATACCGCATAGCGCAAGCCTCCTTTCGGATGGAAGAATGCTTGAACTATGCAATTAATCCACTGGATAAATTGCGATTTGACAAGCTCATCGGTTGCGGCAAGGAGCTTTTTATACGCAGCCTTCGTAGCGTTCATAGCTGAAAACAAGTCTGCAAGTTTACGTTGTTCAGCAATCGAAGGTAGCGTGAACTCGAACTCGCTAAGATGTTCCCACTTAACTCGTGGAGAGAGTGAACCTGCCGACTTTCCAACGGCATAGTCAAAGAAAATATCATTCTGAATAATAAATGGCAAAAGATTCGGTAGTATGTTGTCGCTATTCGCTTCTATAACAGTGATATCCCCGGAGCAAATTCCATCAAAAGGTGCAACAGCTGCCTTTTTCAGATAGGCTCTTCGCCGTCCAAATAATATCTGTCCTTTGCGAAATGTTTTGGTAAACGTGTTTTCACTGTCAAAGTCCCATTCTGAAAGTGTTAATTCACCTGGCGTAATGTGTTCAAGTCCGACAACGGGAAGCCCCTGCTTACTTCCTCGCAAGGTCTCGCGGCTTTCCCTCGCGACTTCACCTAACTTAACTCTCATCCTGCTCACCTACAATTAATGATTTCAATTCTTCAAATGCTAACCGAGTTTCAAATACACGATCAACCCATGAAGTGGCACACTCCGTTACGGAGCGGTTGTCTATTGCTGCTTCGCTAGCAACCTCACGGACATAAAGCGGAATCGACAAGGAATAGCCGTTCTTTGCAGTATCATCAACGGTGATTACTTTAGAAAAGCCTTCAATTTCTGCATAATTTTCGTATGCGTCTGCAATTTTTTTGATGTGCCCATCCTCAAGCCAGCTTTGGGCGTTCTTTCTCGTCACTTCGTTTACTGCATTGATGATCAAGATTTGACCACGCCGTTTTGGTTGTTTGCTTGTCCGACAGATAATAATACATGCTTCCATCGGTGAGTTATAGAATAAATTAGCCCCAAGCCCGATTACGCATTCTACCAAATCAGAGGTAATTAGCTTCTCACGGAGCGCACTTTCCTCGTTACGGAACAATACTCCATGTGGAAAGAGGATCGCGCATCGTCCTGTGTCCGGATCTAAACTTTTAAGGATATGCTGGAAAAAAGCATAATCAGCACGTCCCTGCGGCGGTGTTCCAAGAAAGTTCCGACCGTATTTATCTGCAGCAAATGCCTCGCGGTTCCACTGGCTAATGGAGTAAGGTGGATTGGCCACTACGATATCAAATGTCTTCAAACGATTGTTCTCGATAAATGCAGGGTTCGTAAGCGTATCATCATTTACGATTTGGAAGTCTTTCACACCGTGCAAGAACAAATTCATCCGGGCAATCGCCGAAGTCAGCGCATTGATCTCTTGTCCGTAAATTTTCACGTTTCGCCATTCTTTCCCTTGTGCTTTGAGGTAAGCAATGGCTGAGATTAACATTCCCGCACTGCCGCTGGTAGGGTCGTAAATCGATTCACCAGACTCTGGTTTGAGCATTTCTGTCATGAGATGCACAACCGTACGATTCGTGTAAAACTCCTGCGCCGTATGGCCACTGTCATCCGCAAACTTTCGGATAAGATACTCGTAACCTTGTCCAAGCTCATCCTCAGGACAATTGGCTATAGATAGCGTCAATGTAGAAAAATGCTCGATCAGATTCTTTAACAGTTCGTCTGGAAGACGATTTTTGTTCGTCCAGGCTCCGTCACCAAATACCCCTTGAAGCTGCTCGGCGTTTGCCCGTTCAATGGCTCGAAAAGCATTAACAATCGCCACACCAACATTATCAGCAACGCTTCTGACGTCTCTCCAGTGATAACCTTTTGGGACTACAAAACGATGGTTTTCCGGAAATTCCAATGCTTCTTCATCTCCGTACTCCTCCAAAACGGCAGCGCATTCCTCATCGTAGACGTCGCTGATCCGCTTGAAGAACAAGAGCGGAAAGATGTACTGCTTGTACGATCCGGCATCAATATGGGTACGAAGAAGAACTGCTGAGTTCCAAAGGTAGCTTTTAAGTTCATCGAGCGTAATTCTTTTATTCATTGAGGTACCCTCCTTCCACAAGCAGTGCCTTCAATTTTTCCTCGGCGACACGAACGTCTTCGAGCGCTGCGAAGAAATGTTTGCGCACTTCAGCAGGGGAAACCGTTTCCTGTGCTGATTTTTCAATATACGCACTTACCGAAAGCGTGTAGTTCTTCCCTCGCAAGTCATCAAGAGATGCAATCGTCACTTTGTCGATAGCATGCGTATAGTCCGAGCAGAACTTGTATACTTCTTCGATGTTTTGATCGGTCATTATATTTTGTGCCCGTTGAGCTGTATAGATGTTCGAAGCATCCACAAGACAGACGTTGCCCCTATGATGATTCGGTTTGTTGTTGTTTAACACGAGGATGCATGCAGAAACACCTGTAGAGTAAAAAATACCGCCCGTTAGTGCAATCACATATTCAAGCTTGTCCGATTCGATCATCTGCTTGCGAATTTCGCCCTCTTTGCCGCCTCTAAAGAGAACACCTTGTGGAAGTACCACAGCAAGTCTACCATTGTTCCTATCCATGGACTTAACCATATGCTGCAGCCAAGCAAAATCTGCATTCGAATCCGTCGGACTTCCCCAAAGGTTACGCCCATAGATATCGCTTGAAAATTGTTCCGCTCCCCAGTTTTTCAAAGAAAATGGCGGATTAGCGATTACACAGTCAAACGTTTGAAGCTCGCCTCGATACAGAAAATTCGGATTTCGAAGTGTGTCACCTTGCGATATATTAAAATCGCGGGCACCATGCAGGAACAGGTTCATTCTAGCAATTGCCGAGTTTGCAAGATTCTTCTCCTGCCCGTATATTTTACCATACGTCTGTTTGTCATCATTCATATAACGGATCGCTTCAATGAGCATTCCGCCTGTTCCGCATGCGGGGTCATACACCGTTTCTCCTGCTTTAGGAGCTAGAAGCATCACCATTAATTTGACAATGGTGCGAGGCGTATAAAACTCGCCTGCATTCTTTTTCGATAGGTCGGCAAACTTTTTAATCAAATACTCGTAAGCATCACCCATCACGTCGGCGGAATAGTTTTCATTGCCAACTTTGATTTTAGACATATGCTCTACCAGGTCTTTAAGCCGTTCATCAGATAGCTTTCCTTTATCAGTCCAATTCGCATCGTCAAAGCTGGAGAACACGCCGAAAAGCGTATCCGGGTTGGCCCGCTCGATGCCTGACATCGCTATTACAATGGATTTCCCAATATTTTCATGAGCATTCCTTACATCATTCCAATGACAGCCTTCCGGAATGATGAAGCGGTGGTTTTCCGGAAAAGCAGCATACTCCTCATCGCCGCCAGACTCTTCTAAAGCTTTAACCGTTTCCTCATCGTATACATCAGACAACCGTTTAAAAAACAAGATGGGTGTGACGTAGCTCTTATACTCATCTTGATTAATTGGTCCGCGCAGGATATTACATGCACCAAAAAGATGACGGAACAGTTGCTCACTCGTCGTCTCCTCATGCGTAGCATAAGATTCTTCTAAATCTTCTTCTGCAGCAAACATGGACATTTGAATCACTTCCGATCGGTTTTCACCTGAAATTTTCCGTTTTCGCCCCTTGACCTTCACAACTTTATCTTCTATTTTCTTCTCCAGTGTAGGTGGAAAGACATTTTCAAAATCGATCAATATTTTTAGCAGTCGCTCATCAAGGAACGTTAAAGCATGCTTCCGCATTTCCGTGGGAATACCGTAATAGGCTTCCGCAATACAACCTGTAATCGCCGCAAGTGTGTCGCTGTCTCCCCCGATGGAAATCGCATTGCGAATCGCATCCTCAAATGATGTCGATTCAAAAAAGGCCATAATGGCTTGCGGCACCGTATTTTGACAGGTTTCATTAAATGTATAGCTATCCCGAATTCCATCTAGAGTAAAATTCATCGGATAGTAATATTCGTTCACATAATCACGAATCTCAAGCATGCTCTTTCCTTCGTGGGCAAGAAAGATACAAACGGCTGTTGCTTCAGCACCCTTAATTCCTTCAGGGTGGTTGTGGGTAACTTCCGTAACTTTCCTTGAAAGCCACTTTACTTCTTCTATTGTCTTCCCCGCAAAGCCGCAGGCAGATACGCGCATCGCTGCTCCGTTACCAAAACTGTTGTAAGGCATTGGATTATCGGAGTATATCCATTCTCTGAACATGCCTCCGTAACCACAGTTCGGATAGGGGCGACCAATTTCTTGCATGGACTTTACAGCAAAATCCCCTAGATTAAGATAATTTCCGTTGCAATCAAGTATTGCTTTTGCAATGGCCAGACTCATGACGCTATCGTCTGTGAATTCGCAACTATAAGTTAGAAACTCAAATTCTTTCGTTTTTATATTGTTCCACTCAAACCGAGAGCCAACAATATCACCGATGATTGCACCAAGCATGTCTTTAGCGATACTCCTCTTCATATCAGTCTTCTACTAACTATCTCATTCTCATTGAAGGACAGAACTATTTTACTATATAGCTTCTTTCGGATTGTCAAGAGAATATCAGACAATTTTTATAGGTCTTCTTGACGGTATGAACAGGTGTCATATATACCTGTGTTCCGTGAATCTGATATTTGTTGAACCGAATAGCAATGAGTTTATTTTCTTTGGACGAGCGATTGTCCTCTTCCTTAAAGGAGCCTGTACTCTTGAATTGCTGAAGCTAGCGGACAAGAGCAGATACCTTGAAATCATATTCATGCACAAACACGACTCTGAATTTTTATCTCTCCTAGCATAATAGGTTTATTCTACAAACTCTTATTTTTATCTGTCCAACTAAGTAGACCAGATACACTTTCTACATCGTACAAAGAACAGTGAGTTCTTAATTCGTGATCTCATGACTTCGCTGCAGGCACTCTTTCCCACCATGTTCCAAGCCGAGCTGGTAGCTTTCTATCACTTTTATCAGACCAATTGTTCCGATAAAGATCAAATATTCTAAATCTTTTTAATCTTCTCCTTAGTATCGAACTATATGACGTTAAGGATACGAAACGACAAAAAAATAAACCAACTGCAATCGATTCCGCTTCGAATTGGTTTATCTTTTTAAGACCCTCATCAGATACAGGTGACATCCCTTGCAGGTACATCTTGTCCAACATAAGTGCCGCTTTCCTCTGTGTATGCTTTGCCTAGGATGGGATTGGTGAATGAAACCGGGAGAGCTTATATCTTACTGCCGAGCCGAAGACCATAAAACTACACGGGTCATTATCGAAAGTCCTCTAGAAATAAGGATTCCAATAGCTCCGATGTGCTCATAGCTTTCCCAAACTTGAATTCTCTTCTACTATGTCCAACTATGCCCTTCAGTTCAGGATTTGCTTTAACATCAGCTTGAATAGAACGCTGCTCTTCCTCTTGCAAGACGAGAGTGAACTTTCCCTTGATCTTTTCCATTCGATGTCCGCCTTTGTCATAAGCTTTCCCGCTATTTTATCACCAGTTTACATTACACTTCCAGAACCCTATCGCAGCAGAAAGCCGGCTCTGCCAGCCGGCTCATCAATCCACATATCATTACCTCACAAAACGCGCAGCTGCCTGACGCGGGTTCGTGTTCAAATCACGCCTCTCACCTCGGCCCTACCCGCCGGCTGTGAAGCCGGTTCAGACTGTCAAACGCCTCCTGGAGCTCTTTCTCCTCCCTGCAGAAGCCGGCCAGCAGCTTTGCCCTTGACATCAGTTCCTCGTTAAACATGTAGTTGGTCTTCTTGTTCCATTTGGGAAAATACTCGGCCGCTTCGCGGGAGAGGCGAAGCAGCGTCTTCCGCCATCTTGCCTCGTCCTGGAACAGGCCTCTCTTCCTGGCCTGCACGGTGTGATCAATCCAGTCGCATAGTTCGGCCATCTTCGAGAGCGTGCTCTTGGAGATCTGGTTCGGGTGCTTCCGGAAGGAGCTTAACGGCTCGCCGATATACACCATATCGCCGCTGGCTAACAGCGACAGCCAGGTCGCGACATCCACATTATTCAGCGCCCTGCTTCCGCAGAAGCTGCCGAAGGGCTCCTGCAGGGAGCTCTTTCGAAACAGGACGGTCGTAGGCTCCCCGATGTAATTGTGTCTCGTTTGGAGAAGCGCCTCTATGGCACTTTGCCCTTTAATGAAAGCCGCCTCTCCGTCAGGGACGGCAAAAGGGATTTTGCGTGGAGACAGGCGGACGAGCTTTCCGTCCGAGTCGATAATCTTTTTCCGCGAGGTGACCAGGCTGACCTCACTTCTCGTGTTCAAATAATGCGCCATCCGCTTGATCTTCTCCGGGTGAAGCAGGTCATCATCCATAAGATAGTTAATGTACTCCCCGCTGGCTAATGTGCAGCATTTGAGCTGGTTTGCCGCCGGTCCGATATTGGTATCGTTCTTAATATATTTGATCCTGGAAGGGCCGAGCACGGTCTGGTAGTAGTCAACCATCAGCTGCGTGCGGCCGTCTTCGCTGTTATCACAGATGAGGATTTCGATGTTCTCGTAGGTTTGGGCGAGGGCGCTCTGCAGCGCCTCCTCCAGATATTCAGGCCGGTTATAGGTCGGGATTAAGATGCTCACAAGCGGATTTAGAGAAGCTCCCTCCACTGCCTCTCCCTCAGCTGGTACCCTCGTTACCATAACTTCCACGGGGCCTGGCCTGACCGCCACAGACTCTCCAGATACTCCTTATCCCGCAGCGTATCCATCGCATACCAGAATCCGGAATGCCGGTAAGCGTACAGCTGGCCTGCGCTGGCAAGCGAGGACAACGGCTCCTGCTCAAAGATCGTGCTGTCTCCCTCCAGCAGGTCAAAAACCTCTGGATTCAGGACAAAAAATCCTCCGTTGACCCATTTGCCGTCGCCCTTGAGCTTCTCATTAAATTTCTCTACCCGGTCATTCGCTCCGAGGTCCAGTGCCCCGAATCTCCCGGACGGCTGGACTGCGCTCAAGGTAGCGGTTCTGCCGTGGCTTTGGTGGAATTTTAGCAGATCCGGGATATTTACATCGCTCAGCCCGTCCCCGTAAGTCAGCATAAACGGCTCATCCCCGATAAAAGGCTGAATCCGCTTCACCCTTCCACCTGTCATGGACCCTTCCCCGGTGTCGACCAAAGTCACCTTCCACGGCTCGGTCCGGCTTGAATGAAACTGCACGGCCCCGTTCGTGAAATCATAGGTGACGTCCGACTTACTGAGCGCATAATCAGCGAAAAATTCCTTAATCACCTCGGATTTGTATCCCAGGCAAAAGACAAACTCATTAAATCCGTATTGGCTGTATATTTTCATAATATGCCAAAGAATCGGCGCTTCTCCTATGCGGACCATAGGCTTCGGTTTATCGCGGGTTTCTTCGCTTAATCTCGTGCCGTATCCGCCTGCAAGAATAACTACCTTCATGCATATGCTCCTTCCTATGATGAATTAGAAAATACTTCATAATAGTATATGTGGCGGAGCATGGATTGACAGGTACAGCTACTTATGGAGCCTGCTAGCAGTCCCCTTTTTCTTGTAAAAGTCCATAGAATTCGAGGGTCTCCCCAAGACCTGTGCGCAGGTCATACAGCGGGCTCCACCCCAGAAGCCGTCCGGCCTTTGACGCGTCAAGCCGGCTGAAGCGGATGTCCCCTGCCTTTGCTTCCAAATATAAAGGAGGCTTCAGTCCGGGAGATTGGGCCGAGATCAGCCCCGCCAGGTCATTCAAGCTGGTCTTGACGTTTGTCCCGATGTTAAGCACCTCCTGATCTCCACGTTCGATGGACAGAAGATTCGCCCGGGCCACATCTTTGACAAAGACGAAGTCGCGGGTTTGATGGCCGTCGCCATAGATGACCGGTGCTTCCCCGTTAGCGGCTTTTCTGGCAAAAATAGAGATGACGCCGCCTTCCCCGTGCAGGGACTGTCTCGGTCCATAGACGTTGGCGTATCTCAGGATCGTAAAGCCAAGTCCGTATTGCCGGTGGTACATTTGAATATACTGCTCCGGGATGAATTTGGAGAGGCCATAGAAGGACAAGGGCTGGACCGGGGCGGCTTCGCTGATCGGTTCGTCCTTCATCAGTCCGTATACGGCGCAGGACGAGGCATAGATGATTTTTCGGACCCCGTTTTGCACGGAGCTTTGCAGCAGATTAACACTGCCAATAATATTGGTCAGAGCATCATGATAAGGATCGTTCATGGAGGAGCCGACATCCACCTGGGCTGCATGGTGAATCACCACTTCCGGCTGCTCCCGTTCAAAGACTTCTGCCACCGCTGCAGCCGACGTAATGTCGGCCTCGTATAATTTGGCCTGAGGATTCAGGTTCGACCTGTGCCCGGCAGACAGATTGTCAATGACGACCACCTCGTATCCCGTTGCAATGAGCAGATCGGTAATATGTGAACCTATGAATCCGCAGCCTCCTGTACATAACACCTTCATCTCATCATCCCCTACTGTCAGGTGTCTGGTTGCTGTTCAATAATCAAACGGCCCCCTCCCCGGTAATAGCCGAGCGTATCCAGGAGGGACTGCCTCCAGGGCACCGCCGGGGTCCAGCCCATCCGGAATAATTCCGCAGGCTGGAGGAGCGGGGTCTCGGCCGGAGAATTTTTCGGGAAATTGCTTGGAGAATGGCTTGGAAAATTAGTTAGGGAATGGGCCGGCGTTGGCCCGTTCCCGCTCCCCAGCTTTAGGGGAACTGCCGTCATCGTCTGGTATTCATCGGCAGTCTCCTGCAGAGTGCGCTCAATCCCGGAGCATACCGGGTATACCCCGCCTTGTTCCCCGTTCATCAGCAGAAGCTCGTAGGCCTTGACGGCATCCCGGACATCGAGGAAATCCCGGCGTTCCAGGCCTGAGGACAGCCGGAACTCCCCTGGGGCCTGCTGCTGCTCAAGGGCGACGATATGGCGGGCCAGCAGCGAGCAGAATCCGGTAGAAGGACCGGGGCCGATCAGGTTGCCCGGCTCGGCAAGCACAACAGGCTGATTGAATAATCCGGCCCAGCCTAATGACGCTGCTGCACTTAACGATTTGCTGAGTCCGTAAGGATGATTAGGGGAAGAATGCGGAGAGAGGAGCGAGCCGAGTCTGGAGTTGACGATTAGAAGCTTCGCGCTCCGGCCGCGCAGCGCTTCAAGCAGCGTCAAGGCGGAGAAGAGATTGCTTTTCATATATCGGAACGGATGCTCCCAGGATTCGGGGACCGAATTATTCCCGGCCAGATGCAGGACGTAATCGGGAGCGGTGCTGTCCACCAAGCTCCATACAGCCTGCTCATCACTCATATCGCAAACAAAGTAATCGACATTCGGCACCCTTATTAACGTGTCCATGCGCCGGACAGCTCCGATCACCGTATATCCCTGTCCTGCGAAATGCCTGCAGGCATGAATACCGGTGAAGCCGCCGGCTCCAGTGATCAGGAGGATTCCTTTACTCATAACCTTTCATCCAGTCATGCAGTTCCCTGAGCATCGCGGTATAGTCTGGAAAGTCTGGAAGAATGACCTCCGCCTCCGGCCTTGTGGAGACAAGCGTCCTGTCCAGCTCGGGGGTATCTGTGGGGATGATCTGAATATCGTTGCGCTCCCAAATGTCCCTGAACAGCTGCAGCAGCTCATATTTGCTGATCCTCTCCGGATGGGCGAGGTGCATCAAACCGTGCAGGGGTTTATCCAGCAGCCCGTCGATTGCTTTGGCCAGCTGAAGCGTCGTCACGCCGTTCCAGAATACCCGGGTATAGCCGGGTACGCCGGATTTTTGCTTCAAGAACCAGCTCAGCAGCCCGATGCCGTTCTCGCGGATTTCCGGCCCTATGATGGAGGTGCGGATCGTTAAATGAGGCCCCTGCTTAATCTCGCCGAGCGCTTTGGTCACTGCGTAATACGAGGTGCCGTCCGGAAGGTCGTTCTCTGTATAACCGCCGCGGCTCCCCAGAAAAACACAATCCGTGCTGATATGAATCAGCCGGGCCTGCACCGCATCCGCGGCCAGCCGGATTTTGTGGGGGAGGAAGCCGTTTATTTCATAAGCGCCCGCGGCATCCTGCTCCGCATACTGATTCAGAATTCCGACCGCATTAATTATGACATCCGGGCGGACCTGCCCGATCAATTGTTCCACCGTGCCCGGCTGATGAAAATCGGCGAGTATCCCTTCCTTGTCCCGGGCATCTCTTGTCGTGTACAAAACCTCGCGGGCCTGCCGGGTCTTGAAATATTGAACCAGCATATGCCCGGCCATTCCGTTCCCGCCTAAGATCAGAAGCTTCATGGGAGAAAACCTCCGCGCTCGAGGATTTTCCGGATCTCTGCCTTATTCATCAAATTCTTGTCAGAGCTGAAGCTGCTGGCCGTCAGTTTGGGGTAATTCCGGTAATGCTCTTTCAAGCCGGGAATAGACAGAGTGGGCAGGATGACCAAATACTCTTCGTCATACACAACGGTGGACTGGCTTTCATAATCGCTGATCAGGATCTCATGAATTTTCTCTCCCGGCCGGATGCCGGTTTCAACAACCTCCACATCACTCCGGCCAGAAGCCTCTATAAGAACCTCCGCCAGATCGACAATCTTGCAGGTCGGCATCATCATGACAAAGGTCTCCCCGCCCATGCTTGCAGCCGAAGCCTTAAAGAGCAGCGAAATTGCATCGGGAAGCGTCAGGAAAAATCTCGTCATCTGCATATCCGTTATCCGTACCTGGCCTTTATCCCTGATCTGATCCATAAACAAATGAACGACGCTCCCGTTCGTCCCCAGGACGTTCCCGCCGCGCACACAGACAAATCGGGTGCTGGAGGGCAGCAGATTGGCATAAAGGATTAATTTTTCGCCAATAGCCTTCGTCATTCCGTAAAAGTTCGAAGGGTTGGCAGCTTTATCCGTAGAAATGTAGACCACTTTCTTCACTTTGTTCTCGATGCTGGCTTCAATCACATTCTGTGTCCCGACCACATTGGTCTTTAAAGCCTCATAAGGCTGATCCTCGCAGATCGGCACATGCTTGAGCGCTGCCAGATGATACACGTAGTCCACGTTCCGGCAAGCGGCGGTTAACGCTTCCTTGTCGCGGATGTCTCCGATTTTAAAAGTAAGGCGGTCATCCTCAAAAATCCGGCTCATGGCCACTTGCGAGGACTCGTTGCGGGAGTAGATGATGATCTCCTTCGGATTCTGCGGCAGCAGCTGCTTCACCAGTTCATGACCCCAGGAGCCGGTGCCGCCTGTGATCAGGATGACTTGATTATTAAACATGCTTTCTCCCTCCAAGCAAAAATTTGACCACCTTCTGAGCCACATGCCCGCTGAGGTAACCCTCCGGGATTTCCCATCCGGTATCACATTCCGTCATGACGCGTACAGCGTCCGCAATAGATTTGGCGTCCAGGCCTGTCACGATATTGCTGCCGCAGTCCACCGTCTCGGGACGCTCCGTGGTCTCCCGCAGCGTCACCGTAGGCACGCGCATAATGCAGCACTCCTCCTGGACAGTACCGCTGTCCGTCAAGACACATTTGGCATGGCGCTCCAGCTTCACGAAATCAAAGAAGCCGAAGGGTTCATGAAATTCCACCAGAGGGTGCATCTGCTGCAGGTAAGCCGGACCGAGCCTGGAACGAGTGCGGGGATGGAGGCTGCAGATCAGCCGGAGCTGATATTGTTCGGCGACCCGGTTAAGCCCCTCCATAATTTCGCGGAGGTGTCCGGCATGGTCTACGTTCTCGGCCCGGTGGGTGGTGACAAGGAAATAATCAGCTGGAGAAAGGCCAAGCTTAGTCAGGATTTGGCTCTGCTGGATTTGCGGGTCATAGTGCTGCATCACTTCGTAAATAGGATTGCCGGTCAGGACGATCCTGGAGGCGGGAATCCCCTCGCGCAGCAGATGCTGCCTGCTCTGCCCGGTATACGGCATATTAATGGTCGAGATGGCGTCGATTACCTTCCGGTTCTTCTCCTCCGGCACCCGCAGGTCAAAGCAGCGGTTTCCCGCCTCCATATGGATAACCGGAATTCCCATCCGTTCGGCGAGAATGGCGCAGAGGGCGCTGTTGGTATCGCCCAGCAGCAGCACCTTATCGGGCTGCTCCTGAAGGAAGATCCGCTCGATGCCGGCGAACATGGCGGCCAGCTGTTCTCCAAGCGAGGCCTGGCGGTCCTGGAGGATGTAGTCCGGACGGCGGAGGCCAAGCTCGGAGAAGAAAATATCGCTGAGCGAGGCCGTAAAATTCTGCCCCGTATGAACCAGTACATGTTTGCCGGCTAACCGGTCGAGGAGCGGGATGATCAGGCTGAGCCGGATAATTTCGGGACGGGTGCCGAGAATGGTCATGATTTTCATAGACTGACTCCTTTGCTTCTCAATTGACGGGCCGGATTAACCGGCCCGTCTTGCAGGGGCGGGCGCCGCCCTTTTCCTTCCGGGAGACGGCTTCTTCAGGCGGCGGCGCTTGGATCTCACGGCCAGCAGCCGGCCGGCTGTCCGTCTGCTTCTCAGACGGCTGCGGCCGCTTTGGCTGCTCCAGCCGCGTCTGCCGCGCCGGCCGAGGCGGCCGAGGCGGCCGGCCTTGCTGCGCTTGCGGCGCCGCCGGCGGGCCGCTTGCCGCCCGGCTGCGGGGCC
>NZ_VAWG01000015.1 GCF_005869875.1 Paenibacillus pinistramenti | reverse complement strand
CCCCCCCGGCCCCGGCGGCGGCGGGCCGCGCGCGCCGCGCAGGCTGCGGCGGCGCGCACTGGAAGCGGCCGCGCGGCTCGAGGCCGCGGCCGGACTGCTTGCTCCTCACCCCGCCTTCGGGACCGGGGTGGAGGAGCTGCGCAAGCGGGCCGCGGAGCTGCGCCGCGGCCGCTTCACGGTCGCGCTGTTCGGAGCGTTCAGCGCGGGCAAATCCTCGTTCGCCAACGCCCTGCTCGGCGAACCGGTGCTGCCGGTGTCTCCGCATCCGACCACCGCTGCAATTGGCCGGATATTGGCCCCGGAAGACGGATTTGAGCATGCTACCGCCAACATCCAGTTCAAGACGCTCCAGGCAATGGAAGAGGACCTTGCATTCTCATTCAGTGCCTTGCAGCTTGGAGACTGGAAGCCGTCCAGCTGGCTGGATACCGTAAACAAGCTTAAGGCAGGCCAGATTCCTGCAGCGGGGCGGGCGCATTTCAGCTTTCTGAAGGCTGCAGCCGCCGGGTGGCAAGACATGGCGCCGAATTTAGGCTCTAGCAAGATAACCGGTCTTGAAGAGTTCAGGAATTATGTGGCAGAGGAGACCAAAGCCTGCTTTGTGGCCTCCATTGACCTCTATTTCAGCTGCCCGCTGACGGAGCAGGGCATTGTGCTGGTGGATACTCCTGGTGCAGATTCCATTCATGCGAGACATACGGGCGTTACCTTTCAATATATGAAGAATTCGGATGCTATTTTATTTGTTACGTACTATAACCATGCTTTCTCAAGAGCAGATAAGCAGTTCTTGTCCCAGCTTGGCCGGATCAAAGGCAGCTTTGCCCTTGATAAAATGTTCTTTATCGTCAATGCAGCCGATTTGGCCGCTTCCGGGGAGGAGCTGGACCAGGTTGTCGAACATGTGCGGGATGGCCTGCGGGGAGCAGGAATATCCGAGCCGAACATTTTTGCCTTGTCCAGTCATCAGGCCCTTAAGGAGAACAAGGGCGGGACTGCCTTGTTTGCAGATACAGTGAATGGTGTGAACAGCGAGGAAGCTTTGGAAGCGGCCGGCGGATTCTCCCGGTTTGCTTCGCGTTTCTCTTCGTTCCTCGAAGAGGACTTGAGCCGCCTTGCTGCGGCAGCTGCAGCGGCCGAGTTGATTCAGCTCAAAGACAGACTGAGCAAATGGAATGAAACGGCTGAACAATTCCTAAGCGACAGGGACGCGCAGCTAGAGGCATTGCAGCAGGAGCGAGTGAATTTTGAACAGGCGGTTACCGGACTGAAAGAAGCGGATATCCGTGCAGAATGGACACAGGAATGCGAAGAGCTGCTCTTCCATGTCATTCAAAGGCTGCGCTTGCAGGCGCTTGATCTTTTCTCGGAATTTTTCCATCCTTCGCTTCTGCAGGAGGGGCAGGGTGAGCTGAAGCATCATTTTGCAATTGCGATGCGGGGATGGCTTGACCAAACGTCCTCGGAGCTGGAACGCGAGCTTCTTGCCACTTCTCTCCGGTTAGAGCGCAAAGGAGAAGCACTTCTGCTGAGAGAAGCTGCTTCATGGTGCCGTTCCCACAGTGAAGGTTTTGACATGCCTCTGACCGCACCAGCGGCGCTTGCAGACTGGGAGAGTGCTGCCATTCCGGAAGGACTTCTCCGTTCGGAGGGCATAACCCCGGCTGCCTACTGGTCCTATTTTAAGAATCCTAAACATTTCTTTGAGGGCAGCGGCCGGTCGGCTCTGCGTGAAGCTTTGGAGAAGCCGCTGGTTGAACGCCTCAAAGAAGCGGTTAGCAGAGGCGAGGAATTGTTCAAAGCCCATTATTTACAGGCCGTCAAAGACAAACAGGAAGAAATTGCTCAGCATTTCCTTGAGCTTTGGATGGAATGGCAGGAAAGTATTCAAAATTCCGGAGTATCCGCGGAAGACTTGCAGCAATGGAAATTCACAGCAGTTCAATTAGGCCGATATTGCGAGGAAATGGAAGCATTTTATGAAGTATAACACGTTTTATACGAGGAAGATCGCTTCTCATACGGAAATAAAGAAGAATTCGCGTTTTTCTCCCCTTTGCCGCATTAAAACGAGAGTGATAAACTGCTAAAAGCTAAGTAAAGTGAAGCAAAATCTCAGGAGGGGGAGACGGTTTTCACCTTTTTTTGGCAAAGCGCTAACAGGCTCCGCTAAAGCTGCGCCCCACAAAACTTAAGCGTAAGCTTTCGAGGCAAGTTTTGTTTGCTTCGCTTAAGCTGCGCGCCACAAAACTTAAGCGTATGCTTTCGAAGCAAGTTTTGCTTGCTCCGCTTAAGCTGCGCGCCACAAAACTTTTAGGAGGAGAGACATGGAAGTTCTCAGGCAATTGCGGCGATATTATCAGGAGAGAATGAGCTATCTGGTTCTTTCGATTCTGTGTCTGGCCGCCGCGACCGCAGTCGGGCTGATAACCCCGAACCTGCTCAGAATATTAATTGATGACGCTATCATACCGGGCGATTTTGACACGGTGCCTATGCTCGCTGTTACCGTGCTGCTGGTCGTGATTGTGAAAGGCCTGCTTCAGTTTGCGCATGGCTTCTTCGGCGGACGGCTGGGGAATTTTCTGGCCTACCGGCTGAGAAATGCGTGTTATGAGAAATTGCAGTTCTTATCGTTTCGTTATTATGATACCGCCAAAACAGGTGATTTGATGTCCCGGCTTACCGGGGACCTTGAAGCAATCCGGAACTTTATCGGCTTCGGCTTTGCCCAGCTGCTGAATGTATTCTTTATGGTCTTGTTCGGATGTATCATGATGTTCTCGATCAACTGGCAGTTAACGCTGGTCACTCTGGTCACGATGCCGTTTTTGGCAGCGGTTGCGCTCCGCTTTGAATCCAAGATTCACCCGGCATTTCAGGAGATGCGCCTGGCGTTAAGCTCGCTGACTACAGCCGTTCAGGAGAATATTACGGGCGTCAGAACGGTCAAATCTTTTGCAAGAGAAGATCATGAAGTGACGAAGTTCTCCGACCGCAACGAGCGGTATAAGACGAACCAGATTTTTACTTCCGGCTTGTGGAGTAAGTTCTTCCCGGTTATGGAGCTTCTGGCTTCAGTCAGTGTCGCAATCCTGCTGGGCTTCGGCGGGTCGCTGGTCATTAACGGCAAGATGAGCATCGGGGAGCTTGTAGCCTTCTTCAGCTTGATCTGGTATATTATCGGCCCCATGTGGGGGTTAGGCTTCCATATCAATAACTATACCCAGTCCAAGGCATCCGGTGAACGTGTTCTTGAAGTGCTGAACCAGCAGGTTGATGTCGATGACAAACCCGATGCAGTTGAGCTGGAGCAGGTGAAGGGGCATGTAATTTTTGATCATGTAACATTTGCTTACGGGAACAAGATGCCTGCTGTCGTTGACATTAACTTTGACGCTAAGCCTGGCAGCATAATCGGCTTTCTTGGCGGTACAGGTTCGGGAAAATCGACCATTATCCAGCTTCTCATGCGGGCTTATGATGTTAATCAAGGATCCATAAAGCTCGACGGAATAGATATCCGGGATTATGGCATCCGCAGTCTGCGTTCCCAAATCTCCACCGTGTTCCAGGAGACGTTCCTGTTCTCTTCCTCTATCCGAAATAATATTGCTTATGGTCTGAATAACGTTTCCATGGAGGATGTAATGCGGGTTGCCAAACTGGCGAAAGCTCACGATTTCATTATGGAAATGCCGGACGGCTATGATACGGTAGTCGGTGAACGCGGCATGGGGCTGTCGGGCGGACAGAAGCAAAGGATTGCAATTGCGCGGGCGCTGCTGAAAAATCCCCGCATTCTGGTTCTGGACGATGCTACCAGTGCGGTGGACATGGAGACCGAACATGAAATTCAGGCCGGCTTCCAGGAGGTTATGAAAGGGCGTACAACGTTTATTATTGCGCACCGCATCTCTTCGCTCCGCCATGCTGACGAGATTCTTGTTCTGGATCAGGGACGTGTCATCCAGCGCGGCACCCATAACGAGCTCATTCAAGAGTCAGGCGCTTATCAGGATGTTTACAAAATACAATACGCGGATTATCTGGCGAAAGTGAACGCTGGGGAGAGGGAGTGAGCAGATGAGCAGTAATCTTGATCCTAAGCAAAAAGTAAACGGCTCTGTGAACGGCTCACCCGCTCCTGACAGCGGGAACACAGGTGCAGCCGCCGTCAGCCAGGACCGTTTTGTTTATAAAGACGACGATGTCATCGACAAAGCGTTCGACTGGAAGCAGTTTACCAGACTGTTCGGCTATATGAGACCTTACGCCAAACAAATGCTGCCGCTTGTCCTCATTATGATGGTGCTGGGAACGGTAACGAAGCTTGCGGTTCCCTTCCTGACTAGTATGGCAATCGACAAGGCGATTGCTCCCGAGGACGGCAGTCCCAGCACAAGGCTGTTATTTATCATTACGGTAAGTGTCATTGTTCTATACCTGATCCAATGGATTGCCGGTGTATTCCGGATTAAGTACACCAATATTATCGGCCAAAGAGTCATTTATGACCTGCGCTCTGACCTGTTTAAGCATATCCAGAAGCTGTCGTTCAACTTCTTTGATAAGCGTCCTGCAGGATCAGTTCTGGTCCGCGTTACCAACGACATTAACTCTCTTCAGGAGCTGTTCACGAGCGGGGTCGTCAACCTGATGATCGACTGCGTGCAGCTGGTCGGCATCGTCATTATTTTGCTGCTGATCAACTGGAAACTGGGTCTTGCCGTCATGGTGACGGTTCCGATTATGTTCGTGGTGTCAACCAAGCTGCGTCAGAAGATCCGGATCGCCTGGCAGGAGGTCCGCCTGAAGAACTCCCGGATTAACTCCCACTTGAACGAATCGATCCAGGGGATCCGGGTTACCCAGGCTTACACGCAGGAACAGGAGAACATGAAGTTCTTCGACCGCATGAACCTGGACAGCCGTAAATCCTGGGACAAAGCTTCGGCAATGAACCAGGCGTTCGGTCCAATCATTGAAATTACGGGCGGACTCGGCACCCTGATTCTCTTCTGGCTGGGCGCCTATCTGATTCAGCAGGGGCAGTTAACCGTCGGTCTGCTGGTTGCGTTCAGCAACTATGTCAGCAACTTCTGGGACCCGATCAACCGGCTGGGTCAAATGTACAACCAGCTTCTTGTTGCGATGGCTTCCTCGGAGCGGATATTTGAATATCTGGACGAGGAACCGATGATCCAGGATAAACCGGGCGCAGTGCCGCTGCCGAAGATTACCGGGGATATCCAGTTTGAGAAGGTAGTCTTTGAATATGAAAAAGGCCGCGCCGCGCTTAAAGGCATTGACATTGACGTTCACGCCGGCCAGTCTATTGCGCTTGTCGGACATACCGGATCAGGCAAGAGTACGATCATTAATCTGATCGGGCGGTTCTACGATATCTCCAGCGGGAAAATTACGATCGACGGATACGATATCCGGGATGTGACCGTGCAGAGCCTGCGCCAGCAGATCGGAATCGTGCTTCAGGATACGTTTATCTTTTCCGGTACCATCCGCGATAACATCCGGTTTGGCCGGCTTGACGCAACGGATGAGGAAGTCGAGCAGGCGGCCCGGGCGGTCAATGCGCATGAATTTATCGAGAAGCTGCCCGGCGGCTATGATACAGAAGTTGAGGAGCGGGGCAGCGCATTGTCCATGGGACAGCGTCAGCTTCTCTCCTTCGCACGCGCCCTGCTTGCGGATCCCCGGATTCTCATCCTGGATGAGGCTACGGCGAGCATCGACACAGAGACCGAGCTGAAGATCCAGGAAGCGCTGAAAGTTCTGCTCAAGGGAAGAACCTCGTTTATCGTCGCCCACCGGCTGTCTACGATCCGTCATGCAGACAAGATTATTGTGCTGGATCACGGCGAGATCAAAGAGCAGGGCAGCCACAGGGAACTTGTTGAACGGGAAGGCATTTATAATGGGTTAATTGAGGCGCAGTTCCGCTTCTTGTAAAGAATTAACAGGAAGAATGTAAAAAGATCACCAGATATTTGTAAGGTAATGTCGAAAAGTTTGTAAATTCTTTAAAGAGCACTCTTGCATTATGGCTAAGAAACCCGGAAAATAGATAATAGAGACAGATTATCTATAGGGGGTTTAACAGCCGATGCGGGGTGCTCCTTTTCATTCAGGCTCCAAAACCATGCTGCTGCTGGGCAGCGGCGAGCTTGGCAAGGAAGTGATTATTGAGGCACAGCGCCTAGGTGTCAGAACCATCGCCGTTGACCGGTACGAGAACGCTCCTGCTATGCAGGTAGCCCACGAAAGTTATGTCATCGATATGTTAAACGGAACGGCCCTTCAAGAGTTGATTCGAGCGAAACGTCCGGACCTTATTGTTCCTGAGATTGAGGCCATTGCAACCGATGCGCTCATCGAGCTTGAGGAGGAAGGGTTCCATGTGGTTCCTACTGCAAGAGCGGCCCGGCTGACCATGGACCGGGAGGGCATACGCCGTCTGGCGGCGGAGAAGCTCGCGCTTCCTACTGCAGCTTACCGGTTCGCAGACAGTCTTGAAGAGCTGAGGGCAGCAGTTGAAGAACTGGGCACGCCATGCGTCGTGAAGCCGCTGATGAGTTCTTCAGGCAAAGGGCAGACGGTCTGCAGAACCGCTGAAGAGGCTGCAGCAAGCTGGAACGCAGCTGTCGAAGGAGCCAGGGGCAGGACCACAAGAGTGATCGCAGAAGCCTTTGTGAATTTTGACAGTGAAATTACACTATTGACGGTGCGTTCTGTTTCCGGCACAATTTTTTGCCCGCCAATCGGACATGTTCAGAGAGACGGAGATTACGTGGAGTCCTGGCAGCCGCACTTCTTGACAGACGCGAAGCTCGAGGAAGCCAAAGCGATTGCGAAGAAAGTGACAGACGAGCTTGGCGGATACGGCTTGTTCGGCGTCGAGCTGTTTGTAACTGCTGACGGCATCGTGTTCAGTGAGGTTTCTCCAAGACCGCATGATACTGGGATGGTCACGATGGCTACTCAGGATTTATCGGAGTTTGCGCTTCATGTCCGGGCTGTTTTGGGTCTGCCGGTTGAAGAGGTGCATTTACATACACCGGGTGCCTCGGCAACCTTGAAAGCAGACCGTGAAGGCACCGGATTTAACATTTCCGGCATGGAGGAAGCCTTGAAAGTGCCCCGCACGCAGGTTCGGATCTTCGGGAAGCCGAATACGAAGCCGGGCCGGAGAATGGCTGTAGCGCTCAGCGCTGCAGAAGATGTGGAAACCGCACGCAGCCGCGCCAAAGCCGCGGCAAATCTATTAAAGGTGGAGTGGTCTTAAATGAGTAGTGAGAGTTGTTGTGCCCCCGCGTTTGTCATTCGGAAATGCTCCTCGAATGATGCGCAAGCCATGACGTCTTTGATGCGCCAGTTAAGTTATCCGACTACACTGAACGTGATGAAAGAACGTCTCACTATGATGGATAAGCAATCCTCGCAGTTCTCGTATGTAGCGGAACTGGATGGTGAAGTGGTGGGCACAGTCGGTCTGGAAGTTGTCCGCAAGCAGGACATGGAGAAACCGGTTATGTTTATTACTTCGCTGATTGTGGATAAGAGATTTCGCAAGATGGGTTTGGGCAAGAGGCTGGTGGACAAAGTGGAAGAGATGGCATCCGATCTGTCCTGCAGCCACATGCATGTTGGCTACAAAGCCGAGAGAGGCCCGGGTCCAGCCAAAGATTTTTATTTGAAGCAAGGTTTCGAGTGTACCGGCTATCGTCTTAGCAAACCGCTGTAAACGATGATTTCCAGGCTTCACTTTAATAGATTTACCTGTTTGATTTCTGTTTGAGGCATGCAAACGTTTTGCATGTCTTTTTTTTGTCTTCATTTAATGCAGGTTTACAATTCTCTTTACATAAGCTATCATCGGGAATTGAAATGGTAGATTAGAAAGCGTTTCCACTTATCAACAACCCCGTGCTGCACGGGTGCTATAGAGAAAGGCGGATGGTCAGTACATGTACAAGTTAATTCTCGCGGATGATGAGACTGATGTGCGGGAAGGACTGCTGCATCAGATCGACTGGGAAGCGCTGGGCTTCGATTCGGTGGAAACCGCAGAGAACGGCAAGGAAGCTTCCGAAATGATCGAGAAGACCCGGCCGGACGTGGTGGTAACGGACATTCAAATGCCGTTTATGAACGGGCTTCAGCTTGCGGAATGGATACGGGAGCATTATCCGGCTACCCGGATCATTATTTTGACCGGCTTTGAGGAATTTGAATATGCGCAGAGAGCCATCAAGCTTCAAATTGATGAATACGTCCTGAAGCCCTTCTCCTCCAAAGACCTGGAGCAGGTGCTTACAAAGGTTAAGCTGAGCATAGACCAGGAGATTCACGAACGGGAGAACATTCAGGTTCTCAGGGAGCATTACCGGCAGAACCTGCCGCTGCTTCAGAATCTATTTCTGGCGAGTATGGTTACCCGTCAAATCGCGCAGACGGAGCTGGAGGAGAAATGCCGGAGCTATCAGCTGAACCTTCAGGGCAGCCAGTACGGCATCGCGCTGATCAGCCTTGACCGGATGCTGACACGGCTGCAGGGTCCTTATCACTCGTATTCCCCTGGACAGATTGAACCGTCGTCAGCGGGTGAGTCGCTGTCCCTGAGAGATACGCCAAATATCGAACTGAAAAATTTTGCGGTGCTGAATATTGCGCAGGAAACCTTGAAGGATCACCAGCGGGGCTATGCTTTTATTCATGCAGGCGAGGTAGTGCTGCTGCTGAAGGGCGATGAAAGCGAAGATGAACCTTTTATGGAGCAGTCCCTGCATCTGCTGGAGCAGATTCGCCATAACGTCGAAAGGTATCTCAAGCTGACCGTTACCATCGGGGCTGGTTTATCCAGAGGACAGCTGTCAAGTATGCCTGAAAGCTATAGAGAGGCAAGGCAGGCGCTCGATTACCGCATGATTCTGGGAACCAATAAGGTCATTTTGATCGGTGACGTTGAGAACAGGGAAGTCCGCACGCTTGTCTTTGACGCGAATCTGGAGCAGCAGCTGGTCCGGACAATCAAGCTTGGAGACGATGATGAGCTGCTGGATATGATGGACGATCTGTTCTCCGAGTTAATCGGCTCGGGCAAGCCCTATGCCGATTATCAGTTATTTTTGCTGGAAATGCTTACCGTGCTGGTCAAGACCGCCAAGGAGCAGGGGGCCGATCTGGATGCTGTATTCGGCGACAGCAGTAACGGCCTTGCCGCAATCGCCATGTTCACGCTTGCAGAGGATGCCAAGGAGTGGTTCACCGGCATCTGTCTGAGGCTGAGAAGCTTTATTGCCGCCGACCGCCAGTCAGGTTACCAGCGGATTGTCGAAGACGCCAAAAGCTATGTGAAGGACCACTACATGGAAGAGGATATGTCGATCGGCCGTTTATGCCAGCATCTGCACATCAGCACCGGCTATTTCAGCAATATTTTTAAGAAGGAAACCAAAATGACCTTTGTGGCTTATTTGATGAGCATAAGAATGGAAGCGGCCAAGGAGCTGCTTATGATGAGCGATTTGAAGGCGTTTGAAATTGCCGAGAAGGTCGGCTTCAGTGACCCGAATTATTTCAGCTTCTGCTTCAAGAAGAGCTTTGGCGTATCACCTAAAGAATTCAGGAACGGCGTGCGCCAATGAACAAGCGGTTTAGATGGCTGATTTCTCTGCCCGGAAGACTTCATATCAAGCAGATTCAGGTGATTGTCACCCTTACCGTTACTGCAGTCACGGTCTTCTCCGTCCTTATTGCCAGTCTGATGCTGTACAACAAGTTTTCGTCTTCGGCTGAAGAGAATACTTATCTGAACATGGGCCAGATCATTGAGCAGGTCAGCTCAAATCTGGAATTTTATATCGGAGGAACCCAAAACATTTTTGATATTCTGGAGAAGAAGATTGACAGCACGAGCGATCTGGAAGGAACGCAGACGAGAAGCCAGCTTACGACCATTCTGGAAACGAGGGACGATCTGGTCTCTGCCGCATTGTTCAAGCCTGACGGGAAGCTGGTTCTGAATGTTCCATCCGTACCTTTACGTCCAAACACGAAGCTGACAGAGCAGAGCTGGTTCATGTCCGCGCGGAAGAATCCTGGAGACGTCCAGTTCTCCCCGCCGCATATCCAGAACCTGTTCAAGTGGCAGTACCGCTGGGTGGTTTCCTTGAGCAAGCAAATCAGCTATACCGACCACGGCCTGAATAAGACGGGGGTGCTGGTGCTTGATGTCAACTTCAGAACGATTGATGAGCTCAGCCACCGGATCAGCCTGGGCAAGAAAGGATACATTTACATCATTGATCCGCAGGGTAACATTGTTTACCATCCGCAGCAGCAGCTGATCTATGCGGGATTGAAGTATGAGAACCTGGAGCCGGTGCTGAACTATTCTTACGGAAGCTACGAAGATGATTCGACTGGCGAGAAGCGGATTATTACGATCAAGACAGTGAATCCGACCGGCTGGCGTGTGGTGGGCGTCTCCTATGCGGACGAAATTATGACGACGAAGAAGGACCTGAATACGTTTATTTTCCGCTTTCTGATTATCGCAATCGCGCTCGTCCTGCTTGTCTCCATCCTTGTGTCCTATAAAATTGCCCAGCCGATCCGCAAGCTCGAACGGTCTGTCAAACGGATTGAGAACGGGGACTTCAGGGCTCTGGTGCCGGTGAGCGGCCCCTATGAAGTCGAGCAGCTGTTCAAACGGTTTAATTTGATGCTCAGGCGGGTCCGGGAGCTGATGGACCAGATCATCCATGAGCAGGAGGCCAAGCGGAAGAGCGAGCTGGACGTCCTGCAGGCACAGATCAATCCGCATTTTCTGTACAATACCTTGAATGCGATGACCCGGCTTGCCGAGATGGGCAGAAGCGATGAGGTCGTTACGACGATTACGTCGTTGTCCAAATTTTTCCGGATCAGTCTGAGCAAGGGCAACAACATCATTCCGCTGCGGGATGAGCTTGAGCATGTCCGCCATTATCTGGTGATTCAGAAGATCCGCTTTAAGAATAAATTTGAATTTGAAATTGAAGCTACAGATGAAGCTTTATCCTGCACCTGCCTGAAGCTTATTCTGCAGCCGCTTGCCGAGAATGCAGTTTACCACGGCATAGAGTATCTGGCCGAAACGGGACATATCCGGATCACGGCTGAAGTCTGCGGAGATCAGCTGGTCATCAGGCTTTCCGATAACGGAATCGGGATGACGGAGGAAGTGCTGGAAGGGATATTGAGCGGCAGGAAGCGTTCCAAGGGCAGCGGATCAGGCGTCGGCGTGCATAATGTGCATGAACGGATCCGGCTGTATTATGGAGCGGATTATGGTCTTCACTATGAAAGTGAACTTGAGGAAGGGACAACCATAACGATTACTCTTCCTGCAGTCAAAATGGACGGAGCATCGGAGGAATGAACAGTGGGAATTAGACATACGGTCATGCGTACAGGAGCTGCCGTTTTACTCTTCCTGTCGGCCGGCTGTTCTTCGGGCGGGAACGAACTAAGGGCAAATAGTTCAGGAATGGTCATTGATATGATTGTGAAAATGGATCATGGCGACTACTGGAACACCATCCGGATGGGAGCAGAGGTAGCCGCCAAGGAGTATAACGTAAATCTGAAGTTCAAGGCTCCAACCAATGAAAATGATACCGATGGACAGATCCGGCTGATGGAGCAGTCCATCCAGGAGAAGCCGGATGCCATCATTTTGTCAGCCAGCGATTATATGGCGCTTGCCCAGGTGACGGACCGCGCCTCGTATGCGGGCATTCCCGTGATCTCCATGGATGCGGAAGTAGCCTCAACGAAGGTCAAGTCTTATATTGGTGCCAATAACTATGAGGCGGGGCAACAAGCAGCGGAGCGGCTGATCCAGTTAACAGGAACCTCCGCCAAGATCGGCATCATCAATTTCGTCAAGGGAGCCAGAAACGCCGACCAGCGGGAAGAAGGATTTTCAGATTATGCAGCCCGGTTCCCCGGAGTGAAGATTGTTGAAACAGCTTACTGCGCATCAGATGAGAAGCTTGCCCAGAAGCAAACGGCCGAAATGCTGCGGCATTATCCGGATCTGGACGGCATTGTCGCCATGAATGCGGAAGCCTCCATTGGAGTTGGCAGGGCGATTGAAGAGGTGGGCTCGTCCAGCAGGGTAAAGGTCATTACGTTTGATAACCCGCCCGAAATGCTCGAGCTGCTCCAGGAGAAGAAAGTTCAGGCTATGGTCGTGCAGAATGCGTTCAGCAACGGTTATCTGGCCGTCGTAACGGCTCTCCGGTCTGCTCAAGGCAGCAGTGTTGAAGAACGTTATGATACAGGGACGAAGGTTATTGACCTGGAGAATATGCTGTGGCCGGAGAATCAGAAGCTGTTATTTCCGTTTGTCAAATAAGCAATAAGGCGGAACAGACGCATAAGTAAAGAAGGAAAGCAGGCCGCCGGCCTGCTTTTTTAGGTCTTTTAGGATGGTGTTTAGCCTTATAAAAAGGACTAAAGGAGGAGTTTTATTAGCGGTTTATTAAAGTTTTATTAGAATTTCATTAGAATTTTAATAGAACATCTCAGAATTTTTAATTCGAAATTAAGCAATTAGGCCCCATAATGAAAGCGTATCCACCGAAGGGATATGGGGGTAACCAATCATCAGATTATTTATTCAGGAGGTCATTCAATGAAAAAGATGGTAACGGTAGTGGCAGCAGCAACTCTGCTTGGCGGAGCGCTTGCAGGCTGCGGAAATTCCAGCAACAGCGGGTCCAGCTCGGAGCCAAAGGTCGGCGTTGCGATCTACAAATTTGACGATACCTTTATGACAGGTGTCCGCAACGCAATTGAAGATTCCGCAAAAGGCATTGCCAAAGTGGACATCGTAGACAGCCAGAACTCTCAGGCAACCCAGAACGATAAAGTCGATCAGTTCCTGACCAAGAAAGACAAAGCGCTGATCATCAACCCGGTTGACCGTACGGCAGCTGGCGTCATTATCGACAAGGCGAAAGCTAAAGAGGTACCGGTCGTGTTCCTCAACCGCGAACCGATGCCTGAAGATATGAAGAAGTGGGACAAAGTTTACTATGTAGGCGCCAAAGCGGAAGAATCCGGCACCCTGTCCGGTCAAATCGTGGCTGACTACTGGAAAGCTCACCCTGAAGCAGATAAGAACGGCGACGGCGTTCTCCAATATGTCATGCTGAAAGGCGAGCCTGGACACCAGGACGCTGAGCTTCGCACAACGTATTCCATTCAAGCTTTGGAAGATGCAGGCATCAAGGTAGAGAAGCTTGCTGAAGATACAGCAATGTGGGACCGCGTTAAAGGCCAAGACAAAATGGCTGCCTTCCTGGGTTCCAACGGTGACAAGATCGAAGCCGTATTCGCGAACAACGACGACATGGCTCTCGGCGCAATTGAAGCTCTGAAAGCAGCCGGTTACTTCAAAGACGGCAAATATATGCCGGTTGTAGGCGTAGACGCTACTGCTCCTGCGGTTCAAGCCCTGCAGGATGGAACTTTGCTCGGTACCGTTCTGAACGATGCGAAGAACCAAGGTAAAGCTGCGGTTACCGTTGCTTCCCTGCTTGCTCAAGGCAAAGAAATCACTAAAGATTCTGTAGGGTTTGATGTTACTGACAACCAATATATCTGGATTCCTTACAAAAAGATCACTAAAGACAATATAGACGACGCGAAATAAGTGGGGAGTGGAGTAACCATGCCTGAACAATATTTGCTTGAAATGAAGAGCATTACGAAGGAATTTCCCGGCGTCAAAGCGCTGGATGGAGTTACTCTGCAAGTTAAACCCGGTACCGTTCACGCCCTTATGGGCGAGAACGGGGCCGGTAAGTCTACTTTAATGAAATGCCTGTTCGGCATTTATCACCCGGACGGCGGCGAAATTTATTTGAACGGACAGAAAGTCGAAATCAACAATTCCAGCGAAGCGCTGCAGCACGGCATCTCAATGATTCACCAGGAGCTGCATCCGATCCCTTACCGGGACGTGATGGAGAACATTTGGCTTGGCCGGTTCCCTACCAAAGGCCCTCTGAAGTTTATTGACCATAGCAAAATGCGCGAGGATACGTTAGCGTTGTTCAAACAGCTGGATATTGATATTGATCCTGATATTCTGGTCGGCAAACTGTCTGTATCCAAAGTCCAATCGATTGAAATCGCCAAGGCTGTCTCCTTTAACTCAAAGATTATCGTAATGGATGAGCCGACTTCATCGCTGACAAGCGTCGAGGTAGAGCATCTGTTCCGTATTATCAATGAGCTGCGGAGCAAAGGGGTAGCGATCATATACATTTCGCACAAGATGGAAGAGATTCTCCGGATTTCAGACGATGTGACGATTATGCGGGACGGCAAGAAAATCGGCACCTGGCCTGCCAAAGAAATGACAACCGACCTGATCATCTCCAAAATGGTCGGCCGTGACCTGGATCAGCGATTTCCGGAGCGCCACAATCATCCGGGAGAAGTAATTCTCAAGACCGCAAACCTGACATCAGCCGATCCTAAATCGTTTAAAAATATCACTTTCGAGCTCCGTAAAGGGGAAATTCTCGGTATTGGCGGCCTGGTTGGTGCGCAGCGCACCGAATTGGTCGAGGCCTTGTTTGGTCTGCGTGACATTGCTTCGGGCACCATTTCGATTAACGGAAAGGAAGTCAGCATCAAATCGCCTGGCGACGCCAAGAAATACGGTATGGCACTGCTCACTGAGGAGCGGCGGGCGACAGGGATTCTGCCGGTTTTATCCGTTCATGAAAATGGCGCCATCGCCAATATGGATGCCTACGTAACACCTTATCTGCTGCTTGATGAACGCAAGAAGAAGGCGGAAGTGAACGAGAAGATTGAGAAGCTCCGGACCAAAACGCCAAATATGAAGACCCTGATCATGAATTTGTCCGGCGGTAACCAGCAGAAAGTGCTGCTCGCCCGCTGGCTGCTTACAAACCCTGATATCCTGCTGCTGGACGAACCGACCCGGGGAATCGACGTCGGCGCGAAATTCGAGATTTACTCGATCATAGCGGATTTGGCTGAGCAGGGTAAGAGCATTATCGTCATCTCCTCAGAAATGCCTGAGCTGCTGGGAATGTCTGACCGCATTATGGTCATGTCCGAAGGCCGGCTGACCGGTATTCTGGACAGAGAGCAGGCAACAGAGCAAGAAATTATGCGTTTGGCGGCCCAGCACTAAGGGCAGGAGAGGGAGGAACATTTAAGATGAATACACAGAAAATGAGAGGCGCAATCTCTCAAAATGCCATTTACATCGTACTTGTTGTGCTATTAATTGCGATTACCGCTTATGACCCGTCATTCTTTGCGGTAAGTACGCTTCGGGATATTCTAATCCAGTCTGCAACCCGCGTCATAATCGCGCTGGGCGTGGCATTTATCCTGATCACCGGCGGAACCGACTTGTCCGCTGGCCGTATGGTAGGTTTAACAGCGGTAATCTCAGCTTCCATGCTGCAGGTTAGTGACTATGGACGCCGGTTCTTCCCGGATTTGCCGCAGCTTTGGGTAGGTATTCCTATCATCATCGCATTGATCGCAGGCCTGCTGTTTGGTTTGCTGAACGGCTTCATCGTATCCAAATTTAAAGTTCCGCCGTTTATCGCAACACTGGGTACAATGGTCGCCATTTATGGCGTTAACTCCCTGTACTTTGACACCAAGCCTAACCAATCCCAGCCGATCGGCGGTCTGCGTCAGGACTTTACAGATATCGGTTCCGGCAGCATCGGCAGCGGCGATTACTCCATTCCTTACATCGTACTCATTGCTATCTTTGTAGCCTTTATCGTATGGGTGGTCTTTAACAAAACCAAGCTTGGTAAGAATATGTACGCAATCGGCGGCAATGAACAGGCTGCCCGCGTATCCGGTATCAACGTTGCGAAGAACCTGCTCTGGATCTATGGTATTGCTGGTGCGCTTTACGGCTTGGCCGGCGTACTGGAAGCTGCAAGAACAGGCGGCGCGACCAACAACTACGGTAACATGTACGAGCTTGACGCCATCGCGGCATGCGTAGTCGGCGGCGTATCCACAACAGGCGGTATCGGTACCGTTCCTGGCGTTGTAACAGGCGTATTGATCTTCACCGTTATCAACTACGGTTTGACCTTTATCGGCGTAAGCCCATACTGGCAGCTGATCATCAAAGGCTTGATCATCGTAGCAGCGGTTGCCTTCGATATGCGCAAATACGCTTCTAAGAAATAATTCGTAAGCCATTTAACAAAAATGGTTTTACCGAACCGGCTCTTCGGGTAATTCAGCCTGGAGAGCCGGTTTTTTCGTGCCTATTTTTCTGCCAAAGACCTTTGATTTTTATAAATTTTTGTGAAAAAATGAAACTGTTCCAAGTACTGCACGTAAATATGATCATAAAACGATTGATCCATGGGAGGAACGAATAATGTCCATTTTCAAAAGACTTCGCGATTTAACCATGTCCAATATCAATGCTATGATCGACAAAGCGGAAGATCCGATCAAGATGACCGATCAATATATCCGCGACATGCAGGAAGACCTTGAGGATGCCGAGAAAGCGGTAGCCGCCCAGATCGCCATCGAGAAGAGATTCAAATCCCTGTATGAAGAGCAGGAAGAGCTGGTGAACCGCCGCAACGAGCAGGCCCACACAGCCGCTAAAGCCGGCAATGCAGACTTGGCCCGCCGGGCTTTGGAAGAGAAGAAGACTGCAGAAGAGAAGGCAGCAGAATACAAAGCGAATTACGACCAGAACAAGACCGCTGCTGACAATCTCCGCGACAAGCTGGATGAAATGCGCAAGCAGCTTTCAGAACTAAAGAATAAGCGCGAAACCCTTGTCGCCCGCTACAATGCGGCCAAAGCGCAGCATCAGATCAATAAATCCATTTCCGGATTTGACTCCGACAGCGCGGCAGCAGGAATGAAGCGCATGGAAGAGAAAATGCTGCAAATGGAAGCCCAGGCAGAAGCTTCAGGCGAGGTTTATTCCAAGTCCAAATCGCTGGACGATGAAATCGAAGCCCTGGGCAAAGACAAAGAGGTAGAAGACGAACTGGCTGCTTTGATGAAGCAGTACGACCAGAAATCCTGATTGTCTTCAAATCGTACGCAGCGCAGTCAGAAAATACTGTTCTAAATAATCTGCGTTCTGCGCAATCTGAAGGAGAAACGAATTCGGTTTCTCCTTCTCTTATGACATCCCCTGCATGGCAGGGCTATTCCGATGAGAGGGGAAGCAGCAATGAATCTGGTCAAGAGAATAGGCCGTTTATTCGCCAAGGAAGAGCCGCCGGTTCCGGAGAAGAGTATGCTTAGTCTGGGCCCTGGAGATATTTGCGAGGTGGAGCTTGTGACCTATCAGGTGACAGGCAGTGTCCGCAACCCGGGACGGAACGCTGTTGTGCTTACTTTGCAGGACGGCAGCCGGATTAAATACCTTCATATTGAAGAACGGGAAAAGCTGGAGTTTGCGCTTTATGATGAAATTGACGGGCGGCTTGACAATCCGGCCGAGGTACCGGCAGAGCTGGAGCTGGACGGCAGAATCCATTATCTTGAGGAAGAGTACGAAGGCCGGGTTATGGTCAACGGAAGAGCTCCTTTCCGGCAGGGCGGCGAGCAGCATGTCTGGCAGTTTCAGGCCGATGATTTTTCCTTGCTGCGCATAGAATGGCAGGACGGGAGATTTATGCTGTATGAAGGAGCAATGGTCATCCCGGGTGATGTTCAAGTCATCCGCTCGAATTAGAATTAGAATTAGAATTACTGCTGCTCAGCCTTCTGGCTGGGCTTCTTAGTGTCTCGTGGCGGCTCAGGATCACCTGGACGAAGGTGAAGGATTTTGTCGAGGAGCTGTCGAATCATTTCATACTAAGCAGTATCTACATAGTAGTTCAGTCTTTTTAGTAGAAAAATTTAGGAGGAGCCGCCTTGCTGGAAATCAAACGATTATCTACGTGCTCATTGGATGAGACTGTGCAGGCATGGAATGAAGGTTTCCGGGGATATGCGTTTGATGCTGCTACTACACCGGATGCTTTTTTGAAAAGGCTGGCTGCAGAGGAGCTGTCAAGCGAACTGTCGATTGTTGCCTTCCAGGACGGAATTCCCGCCGGAATCGTATTAAATGGAATCAGGGAAGCTGGAGGGAAGAGCATCGGCTGGAACGGGGGAACCGGCGTAGCCTTCTCCTTCAGAGGCCAAGGCATTGGGGAGCGGCTGATCGCAGCAGCCCTGAACATTTTGCAGGAGAATGGGGTTCATCTAGCAACACTTGAAGCACTCAGCGACAATACCCCGGCAGTTACCTTGTATAGGAAAATGGGCTATGCTCAGGTTGATGAACTGGAACATCTTAGTCTTAAGGGACCAGCCGAGCAGCTCTTTACGGAGCCCTCAGCCAAAGGCTATGAGATTGTCCCCGTTCATCCGGCCAAGACAGCGGGGATTTCCTTCTATAAAGCCAGTCACCCTTGGCAGACCCAATGGCAGAACGCGAGGGATGGACAGGCTGTGATCGTCCGGAAGCCATCCGGGCAGACAGCCGGCTACGCCTATTGGCGGAAAGTGTACAACCCGGCAGGAGAGCATACAGCGACCATCCTTCATCAATGCGAAGCGGAGCCGGGGAATCTGGAAAGTGCGCTGATTCTGAAAGTGCTGCTTTGGCATATTTTCGGGGATCTGCAGGATTCCATCACTAGAACCGTCCCCAATCTTCCGAAGAGCGGGAGCGCGCTGACGGGCCTCATCCTGAAGAGTCTGGGATTTACGCCGGTCGTGCAGCAGATATACATGACAAAAGCGCTGTAATGCCTAAGTTTGGGGGATGACCGAACGAACAAATTATGTTAAAATGTGACAAGAACACCGTTCTACTGGGAAATTTGGACATAGGAGAGACGAGATGCAGAAGAACAGACACAGAACTCATTTGAAGATTATTGCAGTATGGACAGCCGTTTCTTTAATCCTCTCTGCTATGCTGCCTGCTGGGACAAGTTATGCCGCAGCAGTACCGGTCCCGTCCCTTTCGAAGGCTCAGCTTCAATATGCGAAGATTCAGGCAGATAACGCAGCCCAGGTAGTGAAGCTGGTCAACATCGAACGCCAGAAGGCCGGGCTGAAGCCGTTAGTTGTACATACCAACCTGACGAAGATGGCCAAAACAAAAGTAGTGGATATGTATAATCACAAGTATTTCAGCCACACCTCTCCGAGCTACGGATCACCATTTGATATGATGGACAGCTTCAACATTACGTTCGAATATGCAGGTGAGAATTTGGCCAGAGGGCAAAGAACGCCTGCTGAAGTGGTCAAGGACTGGATGAACAGCCCGGATCATAAGGCCAATATGCTGAATCCGAACTACACTTTAATCGGCGTTGGTTATTATAACGGTTACTGGTCCCAGGAATTTATCGGCAAATAAGAAAATGGTTTATGAGGCACCTTTCGCAGTCCGCTGCGAGAGGTGTTTTTCATTTGGTGCAATTATTCATAATTTAGGACACAAAAACAAAAACTGCTTCTCAGGTGAGAAGCAGTTTCTGATCTCTGATGGGTTATGCAGGGGTCGAACCTGCGACCTGCCGATTAAGAGTCGGCTGCTCTACCAGCTAAGCTAATAACCCGTAAAAACTTACATAGCTCATTATACGCCTGTTATGGGAGGAGGACAAGAGTTAATTCCAGCTTTTTCTAAGAGTTTGCAAATTAAGAACAGAAGAATTATGTTAAGAAAAGGTAAAGGGACACGGTTTATTCGGTTAAAACAGTATAGTTCACTTGCTTAGTTGTTCACTCGCTTATTTATTTACTCAGGTTAGGGGGACGTTCATTTATGCGATCAACTGCAAAGCTTTGGAGGATGATCAGCCTGTTATCCGGCATAGCGACCGTGCTGCTGATCTGCGGGTTCTTTTACGCGGTCAAAGATATTTCTAATCCTTCCTCCGCAGCGGGGATTTCCGTCTCACCCGGTGCTGACAGCGGCTCAGAGCAGCCGGCTCCCTCTGCCTCTGATGAGATAGGAATCGTAGCCATCGGGGATTCGCTCGCCAAAGGAACTGGAGACGATGAGGGCGAAGGTTTTGCCGGACGCACCGTTGAACTTTTGAAGCAAGAGAACCCGGGCCGGGAGGTCAAGCTGTATGGCAACCTGGGCATTAACGGTCTGCTCACCACCGGCCTGTTAGATGAGCTGAAGGAGAATGGGGTTCAGCATATGCTGAAAGAAGCGAATGTCATTCTCTTATCCATTGGCGGGAACGACCTGTTTCAAGGTGCAGAAGCACTGGAGGAGGGCGGGGATCTTCCGACTGCAGCTGAGCTCAATAAAGCAATTGATGAAGCATCTGTAAGACTGGCAGCCGTAATCCCGGCGATTAAGAAGCTGAATCCTGAAGCTGCCTTGATTTATGTCGGCTTATATAATCCTTTTTCAGATATCGAGCAGATGCGGGCGATTGGCAATACCGGCGTAACACGCTGGAATACTGCGGCTCAAACCGCGGTTAACAAATACAGCGGCGCCTTGATGATCCCGACTTATGATTTATTCGCGGGTAACCTGGAACGTTTCTTGTCCAGTGATCATTTTCATCCAAATGGGGATGGGTATGAACAGATTGCGCAGCGCATCGTGCAGAGCTTGAAGCAGTAGAAGAGGAAGAGAACCAGAACAGACGGGTGAAGGAGTGAAGCCTATTATGGAACAGCAGACCGTCATCAGCAGCGCGGCGCAGATCCGCTCAGGACAACCGGTACTTGAGGTGCGCAGCCTGCGCAAGAGAATCGGCAGAAAATGGATTATTGAAGATGTATCCTTTACCGTATATGGCGGGGAAATTTTTGGCTTTCTGGGTCCTAACGGGGCCGGCAAGACGACAACTATCCGCATGCTGGTGAATTTGATTAAACCGACTGCGGGGTCTATTCAAATCGGCGGTTATGATGTCCGCAGCAGCCCTGAAAAGGCGCTTGGACAGATCGGTGCCATTGTGGAGAATCCGGAGGTGTACGCCTATTTAACCGGCTGGGAGAATCTGGAGCAGTTCGGAAGAATGCTGAAGGGTGTGGACGAGGCCCGCATTAAAGAAGTAACAGAACTGGTCCGGCTGGATAAGCGGATTCACGACAAGGTGCGCACGTATTCACTGGGCATGCGGCAGCGTCTGGGCATTGCCCAGGCTTTGCTGGGCCGGCCGAAGCTGCTGATCCTGGACGAGCCGACAAACGGCTTGGATCCCAAGGGCATCAAGGAGATGCGCGATTTTATCCGCAGGCTGGCGGAACAGGGCATGGCAGTGTTTGTCTCTAGCCATCTGCTCAGTGAAATTCAGCTGCTCTGCGACCGCGTGGCGATCATAAGCTCCGGGAAAGTGCTTGCAGAAGGCCGGGTGGACGAGCTCATTCAGAACAGGTCTAACTATGTAGTCTGGGATGTGGAACCCCGCGCCCGGGCGCTGGAGATTCTGTCAAATAACCAAATCACGGTGCTGAAGCAGCCGGAGACGGTGCTGGACGATTCCGTAATGGCCGGCATTCCGGAAGGCGCGATTGTCTGTCAGATGGAAGGCAGCGCCATGGCCGGCTATACAGCTCTTTTTGCTGAAGAAGGATTAAGAATACAATCGGTTTATAAAATAAATCCTACTCTGGAACAGCTGTTCCTCGAAATGACGGGAGGCGAATCCATTGACTGATCTTATGCCGCTCATCCGCAACGAAACGATCAAGATGGTCCGGAAGAAGCGTTTTTACGTCATTTTGCTGGTGCTGCTTGTCTTGGTCCCGATGTTTACCTATGCTCAAATGAAAGTGACGGAACGGAACAGGGAAAAATTTGGCACGGATTGGCGCAGATCCGTTCAGCAGGCGATTACCGATAACCAGAATTCGCTCGGAAGCTCCCGTCTGCCGGAGGAATGGAAGAAATACCGCCAGATCTACATCCAGCAGATGAAATATTATTTGGATCATGATGTTAATCCGCAGGAGCCGGGCGGGGTGACTTTCACAAGGGAATTTATGGATAACGCCTCCTCGCTCTTTATCCCGCTGCTGATCATGGGATTGGCCTCGGACATAGTATCCTCTGAACGGACAACAGGCACGATAAAAATGCTGCTGACCAAGCCGGTCCGCAGGTGGAAGGTGCTGTTCAGCAAGCTGGTCACCTTAATGATGTTCGTCTCGCTGACCGTGATGGCGGCCTTCGTGATGTGTTATGCGATATCTGGCCTGGTGTTCGGATACCAAGGGTTTGACATGCCTGTGTTCACGGGATTCCAGCTGAATGGCAGCGATGTGGATTTATCCGCTGTGCATGCGGTTCCGCAGTGGCTGTACCTCTTTTTGCAGCTTGGACTGATCTGGTTCGTCAGCGCGGTTGTGGCGATGCTGGCTTTTATGATTTCGGTACTCGTCCGCAGCACGGCGGCAAGCATTGTGATTATGATGGCCGCATTGATTGCGGGAAGTATTTTGACGAATATGGCATCCGCCTGGCAGAGCGCGAAATATCTGTTTATGGTGAACCTGGAGCTGACCGACTACCTGTCGGGGACACCGGCTCCAATCGAAGGAATGACGCTTGGCTTCTCACTTGCCGTGCTGGCGGTTTGGGGCCTTGCTTCCTTGGTTGTTTCCTTCCTTGTCTTTACGAAACAGGATATATTGAATTAAAATGGACAAGGACTAAAAACATTTGTTTGCATTCGGGGCGGCAGCCCTACATAGCGCAAAACTTTAAAGGGGGAGCATGAATGGCCGAGCAGATCGATTTGTTCGCGGCCAATTCCGGGAACGGAGCTGACCAGGCAGGATATGACGCGGACGATATTCAAGTGCTCGAAGGACTTGTCGCGGTAAGAAAACGGCCAGGGATGTATATCGGCAGCACAAGCTCATCGGGATTACATCATCTGGTTTGGGAGATCGTCGACAACGCCGTAGACGAACATCTTGCCAAATACTGCTCCAGAATCGACATTACCCTGCACAAAGACGGTTCGGTAACGGTTTTGGACAATGGACGCGGCATACCTGTAGGCATGCACAAAACCGGTGTTCCGACACCGCAGGTCGTATATACTATTCTGCACGCAGGAGGCAAATTCGGCGGCGGAGGGTACAAGAAGTCCGGGGGACTGCATGGCGTCGGCGCATCTGTAACGAATGCATTGTCGGAATGGCTTGAAGTTGAGATTTACCGTGAAGGAAAAGTTCACCGCATGCGGTTTGAATATTGGGCCGACAAGGACGGCAAAGAGCATGTCGGCGAGCCTGTAACCGGGCTTGAGGTGCTCGGAAATACCAACAAAAACGGGACCAAGGTGACGTTTAAACCGGACATCCGCGTATTCCAGAACGGAATTTCGCTGAATTACGATACTTTATCCGAGCGGCTGCAGGAGATCGCCTTTCTGAACTCCGGCCTGAGGGTCGTGCTTAAAGACGAGCGCTCCGGGCGCGAGGATGAATATTATTATGAAGGCGGCGCGAGCCAGTTTGTTGAATATTTGAACGACGGCAAAGATGTGCTGCATGATGTCATTCACTTTTTCGCTGAGCGGGATGAGATTGAAGTGGAAGTGGCGATGCAGTACAACGCGGGCTATACGGAGACCATTGCGTCATTCGTTAACTCGATTCCGACCAGAGGCGGCGGTACGCACGAAACGGGATTCAAGACGGCGTATACCCGGGTCATGAATGAATATGCCCGCAAAGCCGGCATGCTTAAGGAGAAAGACAAGAATCTCGAGGGTTCGGATCTGCGTGAAGGCATGATGGCTGTCATCAGCGTCAAAATGTCCGAGGTCGAATTTGTGGGCCAGACGAAGGACCAGCTTGGCAGCGCCTCGGCCCGCAGCGCCGTGGACGCCATTGTATCCGAGAAGATGCAGCTGTTCCTTGAGGAGAATCCGGGCGTCGCTCAGACCTTGATCAAGAAGGCGATTCAGGCGTCCAAAGCGCGCGAAGCAGCCCGCAAGGCCCGCGATGAGATGCGCACCGGCAAGAAACGCAGTGAAAGCTCGAATCTCGGCGGGAAGCTGACGCCGGCGCAGTCCAAGGATTTTACACGGACAGAGCTCTTCATCGTCGAAGGCGATTCCGCAGGCGGATCGGCCAAGCAGGGGCGCGATTCGAAGATTCAGGCTATTTTGCCGCTTAAGGGCAAACCGATGAATCCCGAGAAGGCCAAGCTTGCGGATATTTTGAAAAATGAAGAATACCGGGCCATTATTACGGCAATCGGGGCAGGAATCGGAAATGAGTTCGAAATTGAGGACAGCAATTTTTCCAAAATTATTATTATGACGGATGCCGATACGGATGGGGCCCATATCCAGGTCCTGCTGCTTACCTTCTTCTACAGATACATGAAAGGTCTGATTGATGCGGGACGCGTGTATATCGCGCAGCCGCCGCTTTACAAAATCACCCGCCGTTCCGGCAAGCTGGAGACGATTCGTTACGCGTGGACGGACGAGCAGCTTCAGAACTACCTGAAAGAATTCGGCAAAAATTTCGAGCTGCAGCGCTACAAAGGACTTGGCGAGATGAATCCTGATCAGCTGTGGGAGACAACGATGGACCCTGAAACCCGCACCCTGCTGCAGGTTCAGATTGATGACGCCGCCAAGGCAGAGCGCCGGGTATCGACGCTGATGGGGGATAAAGTTGAGCCGCGCAAACGCTGGATCGTTGAGAACGTAGATTTTACAGAGTATGTGGAATAGAGAGTTTGAGGAATAGAAGGTGAATTGGCATGGGGACACTTGAGAATTTTCTGCCGGCTTTCCTGGAGGAAGTCGTAGGAGACCGGTTTGGCAGATATTCCAAATATATAATTCAGGACCGGGCGATTCCTGATGTCCGCGATGGTCTGAAGCCGGTGCAGCGACGGATTCTGTACGCGATGTACGATTCCGGCAATACGCCGGACAAGCCTTACCGGAAATCGGCCAAAACCGTCGGGGATGTCATGGGCAACTATCATCCGCACGGCGATTCTTCGATTTATGACGGTATGGCGCGGATGGCCCAGCCTTGGAAAATGGCGCATGTGCTTGTGGACGGCCACGGCAACTGGGGTTCGCAGGATGATGACCCGCCGGCGGCAATGCGCTATACCGAAGCGCGGCTTTCGCCGATTGCGCTTGAACTGCTCCGTGACATCGAGAAACGGACGGTGCTGTTCAAGGACAATTTCGATAATACGGCGAAGGAGCCCGTGGTGCTTCCGGCGCGTTTTCCCAACCTGCTTGTCAACGGGGTAAGCGGGATTTCATCCGGTTTTGCAACCGAAATTCCAACCCATAACCTGCGGGAAACGATTGACGCCTGCATTGAATTGATGGAGAAGCCGGACACCACCCTGGAGCAGCTGATGCAGATCATAAAGGGGCCTGACTTCCCGACCGGCGGCATCATCATGGGCGAAGAGGGCATTCGTGAGGCTTATGAGACGGGCAAAGGACGGATCTATATCCGATCCAAAACGGAGATCGAAACGCTGCGCGGAGGCAAGCAGCAGATCGTCATTACGGAAATCCCGTACCAGGTGGTCAAGTCCCGCCTTGTCACAGCCATGGAGAATATCCGCCTGGAGAAGAAGGTCGAAGGCATCGCGGAGGTCCGCGATGAAAGCGGCCGTGCGGGCCTGCGCATTGTCGTGGAACTGAAGAAAGATTCAGATGCCAGCGGCATTCTGGCTTACCTGCTCAAGAAGACCGATCTGCAGGTAACCTACAACTTCAACATGGTAGCGATCGTGAACAAAGCGCCGCGGCAGCTTGGCTTAAGGGAGATTCTGCAGGCTTACATTGCCCACCAGCGGGAAGTGGTTACTTTCCGCTCGCAGTATGAGCTGGAGAAAGCTCAGGACCGGGCTCATGTATTGGAGGGCCTCGTCAAGGCGCTCAATATTCTGGACGAGGTGATCGCGGCGATCAAAGCGTCCAAGAACCGTCAGGATGCGCAGAATAATCTGCAGTGGATGTTCGGGTTCTCTGAACGCCAGGCTGATTCGATTCTTACGCTGCAGCTGTACCGTTTGACTAACCTTGAGATTAACCAGCTGCAGAAGGAGCTGGATGAAACCCAGAAGAAGATTGCCGGGCTTGAAGCGATCCTGAACAGCGACAAGAAGCTGGTCTCGGTCATCCGGAAGGAACTGGTCGAAATCCGTGATAAATACGGCATCGAGCGCCGCTCCGTCATTCAGGGCGAGGTTGAGGAGCTCAAGGTGAACCTTGAAGTCATGGTGACGCAGGAGGATGTGCTGGTCACTTTGTCGGGCGAAGGCTACATTAAACGGACAAGCATGCTTTCTTTTACCCGGTCGGGAGGAGAAATCGGAAGCGCAGGAGTGAAGGAAGGCGACTACATCAAGTTTATTCAAAGCGTCAATACGCTTGAGAATCTGCTGATCTTTACACAGCGCGGACAGTATTTCCTGCTGCCGGTGCACCAAATTCCGGAATTCAAGTGGAAGGACAACGGAACAGCCATTGTCAATGTTATTCCTCTTACGAAAGAAGACCGGATCGTCAGCGTTATTCCGATTCGCAATTTCGACCAGCCGGATGTGAGCCTCGTATTTGTGACCAAACGCGGACAGGTCAAACGAACGCTGCTGAGTGAATATGAAACCAAGCGTTCTTCTGCCGTCGCCGCCAGCAAGGTTGGAGCCGAGGATGAAGTAATTTCAGTTACACCAAGCAAGAGCGATCAGGATCTTGTTCTTATTACGAAGCTCGGCATGTCGATCCGCTTTAACGAGCAGGAGGTCGGCAGCATGGGCCGTGTGGCTGCAGGTGTCCGGGGAATTCAGCTCCGTGAAGAGGATGAGGTAACAGCCGCCATCTGGCTGAGCGGGGATGAAGGGGAGATTATGGTCATCAGCGATCTGGGCTACAGCAAACGCTCACTGCTGCTTGATTACCCGACCCAAAGCCGCGGCGGAAAAGGCATTCCAACGTTTGAGTTTAAAGAAGGCAAACGCGTCAAGCCTAACGGCAGCGCTATTATTGGCGCCTACTGGACCAAAGAGCCATTGATGATCACCGCAATTACCCGTGAAGGAAAAAGCTTCAGCTTCTCTTCCGAGCAGGCGCCGCTTGCGGACCGGAAATCAATCGGCAAAGCAGTTGTCTCAATGGACAAAAATGACAGCATCGCCGATTTGCTTCTGCTTCCAAACTACGGTTCAGGGGCTTCCGAGAGCTAGAAGCCGATAGAGAGCAAGAAAAGAAAGCAGTAACAGAGCGCAATAATAGAGCGCAATAATAGAGCGCAATAATAGAGCGCAATAATAGAGAGCAATAAATTTGACGAAGAAGAACTTTTCCTGGCGGTGCGCCTAGTGGAAAAGTTCTTCTTTTGTCGTCTGGTGCGAAGAGGCAGGAAACCAAACTCCGGCGGCGAAAGTTAAGGCAGTGAAAGAAGTGGAAACGCTGATATTGGAGGGATTTATCGTGTACACGGAAGAATTTGCCAGACTTTGGGCGAGACTGTCCAAAGAATATCAGTCCCATATGGAGAATGAGCTGTCGCCTTCTCTGACGGAAGCTCAGCTGACCGTACTGGAGCTGCTGGGCGACCAGAAGAAAATGAAGCCATCGGATATGATTCCATTCCTGAATACAACTCCGGCCGCGGTAACCATGCTGCTCGACAGAATGGAGAAGGGCGGCTTGATCTCCCGCGAGCGGGATGAAGCGGACCGCCGGATTGTGTGGATTACGATAACGGAGAAAGGGGGAGAGCAGGTAAAGCGCGGCCGTGAAGTCCGGACGGAGTTTCTGGGCCACATGCTTGACCGCATCTCTACCCATAATCAGCAGCTGCTGCTGTTCCTGCTTGGCAAAATAACGGCTGTGCAGGAAGCCTGATTGGCCTTGGCATTGTCCGGGCCTGGCGAGAGGGAACAAACCTGCTTGGACGCCTGCTGCGACGATTCAAATTAAGTGGTGACAGGACAAAAAGGGCTGATCCGCAGCGGTGCCTGAGCAGCGCCGCCTGAATCAGCCCTTTATTTGTTCATTTATACAGCAATCCAGTCCTGCTTATTCAAAGCGCAGGCTGGCGATCTCCTTGCTCCAGCGGGACCAGGGGTCCTCCTCGGGGGGAACCGAAACGAGCCGTACCGGCTCTTTGGTAACGGGGTGGGGAATGCCGACAAAGGCAGACCACAGCGCAATTTGCTGGCCCGGCTTGTTCAAGCCAGCTCCGTATTTCTGGTCACCGAACAGCGGGGTTCCCGTGTGGCTGAGCTGAACCCGGATCTGATGCGGCCGACCGGTATGAAGCTCGACGCGCACCAGGGACAGGCCGTCAGTTGGCTGGCCGATCACCGCGTATTCAAGGATGGCTTCCTTGGCTCCGTTTGTTCCTTTGGGGACAACGGAGACCGTGTTCGTCCGCTCATCCTTTAACAGATAATGGGTGAGCCGCCCTTGACGGACAGCAGGGACGCCATGTACAACGGCAAGATAGGTCTTCTCGAACTGTCTGCTGCGAACAGCTTCGGACAGCCGGGAAGCGGCTTTGGAGGTTTTGGCAAAGATCATCGCCCCGCCGACCGGGCGGTCCAGACGGTGGACCAGCCCGAGATAAACATTGCCGGGTTTATTGTAGCGTTCCTTCAAGTCTTCCTTCAGCAGCGTAAGCATGTCGGGATCACCGCTGGCATCCTCCTGCACAGGGACATTAACCGGCTTCTCAATGCCAAGCAGATGATTGTCCTCGTATAAGATCGTCATGGAGGGCGTGCTCCATGTTCTGGCCAGTTGCTCTGACATCTTTATTCCTCCCAGCGGCCGAGAATGCCGCATGGCAGCGTGAGGCCGGAGCGGGTGATCGGCAGTCCAAGCTCTCCTGCCGAGATGCGTCCGCCGTATCTGCGTTTGACAGTCATGGACAGCATGTTGTTCAGCACGGTAGGAGAGATGCCGGTGGTGTAAGAGTTAATCAGCAGGAACAGCGGCTTGTCCGACAAGATGCTCAGGCAGGATTCCAGGAACGGGTACAGGCTCGTCTCCAGCTTCCACATTTCACCGCCCGGGCCTCTTCCGTAGGAAGGAGGGTCCATAATAATGGCGTCGTATTTGTTGCCCCGGCGCTGTTCCCGCTGGACGAATTTGAAGACATCGTCCGTGATAAAGCGGACGGGTCGGTCACCAAGCCCGGACAGCTGCAGATTTTCCTTGGCCCACTGAACCATGCCTTTGGCGGCATCGACATGGACAACGGAAGCGCCTGCTGAAGCAGCGGCCACTGTTGCGCCTCCTGTGTAGGCAAACAGGTTCAGGACGGAAATAGGCCTGCCTGCCTGGCTGATCTTGTCCATCATCCAGCTCCAGTTGGCTGCCTGCTCCGGGAATAAGCCGGTGTGCTTGAAGCTGGTCGGCTTAATATGAAACTTGAGATGTTTATAGGAAATGGTCCATTTCTCCGGCAGCGGCTTCTTCATATCCCAGCTGCCGCCGCCTGAGGAGCTACGGTGGTAATGGCCGTGCAGGTTCTTCCAGTCTCCTGTTTCCTGTTCGATAGGCCATATAATTTGAGGATCGGGTCTGCGCAGGATGACGTCGCCCCAGCGCTCCAGCTTGTCGCCGGCTCCCGTGTCAATCAATTCGTAATCTTTCCAGTCTGTAGCCATGTACATATCTATATTCCTTCCTTCCAGCACAAATATCGGCCCCGCCTGATAATCCAGCGGAGCCGATCTTGATCAATTACCTTTTATTGTACCTCATTAGGGCCTGATGATGCCAGAAGAGAGGGGTCAAATTTTTGCATCCTAACGTTTCGCTGCCTGAAGATACCGGGGGTGATACCGGTAATACTCCTGAACCTGCACGCGTTCAAAGCCGCAGGACTGGTACAGATGGAGGGCCCGCTCGTTCTCAAGGGCCGCTTCAAGAAATACATCCCTTCCTTTAGGCTGCTCCTCATTGACAAGATGAGTGAGCACGGAACGTCCGATTCCCCGCCCGCGTCTGCTCTTGTCAATGACAAAGCCGTAGATCCAGCTTTCGTGAGACTCGTATTGAACCCGCACGTTGCCGGCATTCTGGCCTTGCAGTTCAATCACAAAGAGAATTTCATTGGTGCCGGCTTCAGCATTTTTTCGCAGCGCTTCCTCATTTAATTTGGCGGCTTCCTCCCTGGTGAATCCAAACCCATCTATTTCCAGATCAATCAGGTAGTCCCAGTCCTCCATCCGGGCCGGGCGCAGTGTAATTTCCTGCAGCGCAGGTCTGAGCTCTCCAATCAGCTCCGGATTAAATTTCATTTGATATTCGGTAAAGGTCAGCTTTAGTCCCAGGCTCTCTACAAACCCGCGTCCGGAGCTTGATCGGGCGGGTAAATTGAATAGAATGTCCTTATACTGACAGGCTCGTTCCGCAGGCAGAGCTTCCGCGAGCAGAGCGGAGAAAATGCCTTGTCTGCGTAAGGAAGGGGCAACCATTCCGCAAACCTCTATTTTTGAAGCAAAATCATATAAAGCAAGAAACCCCGCAATCCGTCCATCCTTGCGAAATACGAAATCGTCCCGGTCGCCCGGCCTGCGGCTGCGCAGCATATCCCAGTTCAGCTTAAGCGAAATCCCGTCAGCTTGTTCAACCTCCTGCTGAAGGGCTCTAATTTGTTCCCAGTCCCGTTCATTAAGCATTCTTCAATGCCTCCATATCTCTTCTCTTCATCCGGGATCCTTAGATCCTCGTGTTTAAATGATTGTACTTAAATGATTGTACTTAAATCCTCCGGCAGTCTGGCAGGGCTAACATGATTTAATCCATTTTTTATATTTAGTGGAAGCTTTAAGAGGCACTTTCGGCGGGTGGACGGGCTTTCTATGCTGTCTATCAAGCTATTTCTTGACAAGCCGGGGAACCGGGCGTAATTTTGTAACTATTGAACCCCATTCGAGAGTTGAGGCAAACCGTTAAACCGTTTATCCGTTAAACCGTTAAAGGAGGCACCAATATGAGCAGCATTATCGAACTAAACCACGTATCTTGGCGGCGCGACGGCAAAACCGTACTTGACGATGTGAACTGGAGCGTACAGGAAGGGGAGAATTGGGCGGTCTTTGGACTTAACGGCTCCGGCAAAACGACCATTCTCAATATGCTCTGCGGCTACCTGTGGCCGACGGAAGGCGAAATCCGAATCCTGGGGCATAAGCTTGGAGAAGTGGATGTCCGCGAGCTCCGCCGTTCAATCGGCTGGGTGAGTTCGTCGCTGGAGGAGAAAGTCTATGGCTCAGAGAAAGCGCAGGATCTGGTGGTCAGCGGAAAATATGCATCCTTCGGCCTCTATGAGAAAACTTCGGAGGACGATTACGAGAAAGCCAGACAGCTGATGGAGCAGCTGCGCTGCGGGCATTTGCTGAACCGCACTTATCAAACCTGCTCCCAGGGAGAGAAGCAGAAGCTGCTGATCGCCAGGGCGCTGATGGCTTCGCCCAAACTGCTGATTCTGGATGAAGCCTGCAACGGGCTGGATTTCATATCCAAGGAAGGGCTGCTGGAGAGCATTGAAGCTCTGGCTCAGGGTCCCGAGGCGCCTCATATGCTGTTCGTAACGCATCATACCGAAGAAATTCTGCCGGTCTTTAATCATACCCTGCTGCTCAGACGCGGCAAGGTGTTTGGGGCAGGCGCGACAGCCGACATGATGAACAGCAGCGTGCTTACCGATTTCTTCGAAATGTCTGTGCAAGTGACCTGGAGCGCGGAACGGGCCTGGCTTGCAAAAGGTTAAGGGAATGCCATCGCCGCCGCTAGAACGCTCTCAACAAGAAGCACTAACCTGCCGATGAATACTTATGGCCATCCGGCTATCCTATAAGGGGAGCGCTTGAGAAAATGGAAGATAAAAGGAAATTTGAACGGACAAAGCTGCCTCCCATGGAAATGGTGGTTAACCGGCTCACCAGCGGACAAAGGGATTACAGCGGAGTATCCATGATTCTGGAAGATATCAGCGAGGCAGGGATGCGTATTATTACCGATCTTGATTTGAAGCCTGGCGATCTGATCCAGCTGGATTTGCCGGAGCTGTCAGAAGATCAGCTGATTCAGGGCCGTGTCTCCTGGACGATGAAGCTGGAGAATGGAAGATACCGCTGCGGGCTTCAATTCTTTGCCGAGTCTGAACAGGGGAACGAATATTTTTAAGGGCAGGCAGCACTTATACTGCGGAGGTTCATGATTCCTTTCAGGGCTCATGGGCGTCCGCTTTTTTTATTGCCCCGACGGAGGAAGATTTCCGCTCCTTCTGTCTAGTCACCCGTTCCAATAAGCGCTTATAATAGATAGACGCGTTGTCTGGCTATTTTTTACATAAGGAGCCTGGAAATGAAAATAAAAGTGATGATTGCCGATGATAACTCCTTTATCCGTGAAGGAATGAAGATCATTCTGTCCAGTTTCGATGAATTCGAGGTGCTTGGAACGGTTCAGGATGGAGCGGAAGCGGTAGACTTCTGCCGGAATCACGTCGTCGATGTGGCGCTGCTTGATATCCGGATGCCGAATATGACCGGGGTGGAGGCGGCACGGATTATCGCCGGAGAGAACTTGGCCAAACCTTTGATCCTGACCACCTTTGATGATGACGAGTCCATTATTGAAGCCATCAAGGCAGGAGCCCGCGGTTATTTGCTGAAAAATAACGACCCGGAGCAGATCCGGGGCGCGATTACGAGCGTATATCACAACCACCATGTGCTTCAGGGAGTCGTGTTAGACAGGCTCAAGACCGGACTGCAGGACCCTGGAGCCGGAGGAACGGGCAGGGCGGGCAGCAGTGCCGAGGCCGGTACAGGCGAGGAGCCGAAGCCGAGCAGCGGGATGGATTTAAGCCAGTTTACTGAAAGAGAGCTTGAAGTGATGACCCAGATTGCCAAAGGGCTGTCTAACAAGGGAATCGCGAAGAAGCTGTTTCTGTCTGAGGGAACCGTGGCGAACCATATAACCTCCATACTTAACAAAACAGGGCTTGCGCACCGGACGCAGATCGCGATCTATTACTTGACCGGAGAAGTGCTGATTCAGGATGAATAACCCCAAAATCATGCTGGAGACCTGGAGCATCTTCAGCAGGCTATTCCTGCTGGGGTTTGTGATCTGGGAGTCGTATTTTCTGCGGAAGCCGGGCAGCGGCTGGTCTATTTTTGTTTATTTGATCGTAATCTGCTTTCTCTTTGCAGGACAGGTGCTCCGGAAGCCAAAGCCCAGGCAGGCTGCAGCTTTATTATCCGCCGGCTTTCTTGCTTATTGCGCCGGTCATTTCGAGCTTCCGCTGCTGTATCTGCTTCTTCCCGCCAGTCTGACGGAGTTTGCGGCCGGCATGAAGCCGAAGGTGCTCGGGCCCGTGCTGATCTTTGTGTCAGCCTGGCTGATTCCGCAGCAGGTGCTGGCCTTGTACATCGCTGCTGCCGGGATCAGCTGGCTGGGACACACCCTGATCCGGGTAAGCGTGGAGAAGCTGGGCGTTCAGAATGAGCGCAATGAGACGATGAATGCGGATCTGCAGCGGCTGACCAAAGCATTAATCGAGAACAGGGAGTTAGCGAGGCAGTCGGAATATACGATCAAGCTGGAGGAGCGCAACCGGCTATCCCAGCAGATTCATGATGAGATCGGCCATTCCATGGCCGGCGCCCTGATTCAGATGGAGGCCTCGAAGCGGCTGCTTGCCTCAAATCCGGATAAAGCGGCAGAGCTGCTTGGCAATGCCATCGCCATCTCCAAGGAGGGGCTGGAGCAGATCAGGCTGACGCTGAAGGACATGAAGCCCAAATCCGAGGAGATCGGCATTAACCGGCTGAGGCTGTTTGTGGACGAGCTCTCGGCCAAGCAGGGACTAGCCGCCTCCCTGACTCATGAAGGCAATCTGGATGCGGTCACGCCGATTCAGTGGAAAGTGATTCTGGAGAACGCAACGGAAGCGGTCACCAATACGATCAAATACGGGGAAGCCGATCATGTCCATGTCCACGTTCAGGTGCTGAACCGGCTGGTAAAGGCTGTCGTGGCGGACAACGGCAAAGGGTCGGATAAGGTGGTCAAAGGACTGGGGATTCTGGGCATGGAAGAGAGGGCGGCCTCCCTCGGCGGCACGGTCATCACGGACGGTTCGAACGGCTTTAGCGTCATTACGCTGCTGCCAACCGGCGGCCAGGAGGTTCCTCATGGAGCCGGATCATGAATATTCTCATATTCAAAGGATGAACTTATGCACTGTCGTAAGGGCATCCTTTTTCTTTATAGTAGAGGCATCAAGAATAACAGGAGTGAGACGGAATGAATGTACTTGAAATTCATGAGCTTACACGTAAATTCGGCGATTTTGTAGCGGTTGACAACATGAATCTGAAGGTCCGCGAGGGTGAAATATTCGGGTTTCTGGGCCCGAACGGCGCAGGCAAGAGCACGACGATCAACATGATTTCATCACTGCTGCGGATTACGAAAGGCGAAATTCTGCTGCTAGGCAAAAATATTACCAAGCACAGCCGTTTTGCCAAGATGAACATCGGCATCGTTCCGCAGGATCTGGCCATATATGAAGAAATGACTGCGTATGAGAATATTTATTTCTTTGCCGGGCTGTACGGACTGCGGGGCAATGAGCTGAAGGAAAGAACGGCCGAAGCGCTGGAGTTTGTAGGACTGTCCGACAGAGCCAAGGAGCTGCCGAAGAATTTCTCCGGCGGTATGAAGCGCAGGCTGAATATCGCATGTGCGATTGCGCATAAACCGAAGCTGATCATTATGGATGAGCCGACCGTGGGCATTGACCCCCAGTCCAGAAATTATATTCTGAATTCGGTACGCAAGCTGAACGAAATGGGAAGCACCATCATCTACACCAGCCATTACATGGAGGAGGTTGAAGAAATCTGCAGCCGGATCGCCATCGTGGATCATGGGAAGCTGATTGCAGAGGGAACCAAGGAGCAGCTTAAATCGAGCATCACGGATACCAAGGATATCTGGATCAGCTACAAGTCGGAGCAGCCGCTGGACACCGAGCGCATCCGGCAGATTCCGGGCGTCACGCAGGTTCTGGACGATGAGCAGGAACAGCTGCTGCGCGTCTGGTCGAAAGCGGAGATTAACAACTTGAATTTGATCCTGCAGCAGCTGATTCAAAACCAGGTCGAAATCCGTTCCGTTGATGAGAAAGCGGCGACTTTGGAAACTGTCTTTCTGACCCTGACCGGCAGAAATCTTCGCGATTAGGAGGAAATGACATGAATATACTGCGGATTGCACGCAAGGAGCTGCTCATTCAGTTCCGGAATAAACAAACCTTTACCTTTATGATCGCTTTTCCCATTGTCCTCATTCTGATTCTTGGCACAGCGCTGAGCAGCGCTTTCTCCAGCAATATCTCTGTGTCTGATCTGAAACTGCTCTACAAGGAAAATGTGCAGAATCAGCAGCTGGAAGCTTCCTGGCAGGATTTTTCCCAGATTCTGCAGAAGGAAGGCGTCCAGCTGACGAAGTGGGAAGAGGGGACAGACGGCCAGCAGGCCGTGATGGATGGCCAGTATACGGCTTATGCGGAGCTGAACGATGACGGTATTCATTATTATGGCAGCTCGCAGCAAACGATCGAGAACAATATTATCCAGGGAATGCTTTCGGTTTATGCCGACCGCTACAACCTCGCATCTGCTGCCTTGAAGGCCAATCCGGCTTCCGTCCAGACCATCATGGCAAGTGTGGATTCATTCGGAAGCTTCATTAAAGAAACCTCGCTGAACAAGGAGAAGCAGCCTGGAGCAATAGATTATTATGCCATCGCGATGTCTACCATGATTGCGCTTTATGCCAGCATGTCCTCGTCCAGTCTGATCCAGTCGGAACGGAACCGGAAGACCTCGATCCGGCTGAGTGCCTCACCGGCAACGAAAGGGCAGATTTTTGCAGGCAAGGTTATCGGCGCTACCCTGATCAATTTTGTCTGTGTACTGGTGGTCGTGCTGTTCAGTGCGCTTGCTTTCCGGGCCGATTGGGGCACGCATTATGTGGCGGTTGGTCTGGTCTTGTTAACCGAGGTTGCGCTTGCCGTAAGCTTTGGCCTGCTCTGCGGGTATCTGTTCAAGGACGGCTCCGGACGCGCTTTTCTGGTCATCGTCATTCAGGTGGTTTCCTTTCTGGGCGGAGCGTATTTTCCGACTGATGATGCTACAGGAATATTTAAAAATATCGTCCTCATCTCGCCGCTCCGCTGGGCCAATCATGCACTGAATGACATTATCTATTCAGACCGTGCAGCGGCAGCACTTCCGGTCATCGGACTTAACGTCGCGCTTGTTGCTTTGTTTCTGATTATTTCCGGGTTATTCATGCGCAGACGGGAGGCAATCTAACTATGAAGGATATTTTATGGCTGGCACGGAGAACGCTGATCGCCACCTTCCGCAAGAAATCAAGCTGGATCATGTTCATTCTTCTGCCTGTTGCAGGTATTTTGGTCAGCATGATGATTTATGGCGGCGGCACCGGGGGGACGCTCCGGGTCGGGATTGTGAACGAGGATGGAGACAGCCGGATTACCAAAGACACCCTTTCTTTCATTCAAGGGATGGAGCAGGCGGAGGTAACGGTGCTGGATGAGGAGTCCATGAAGCAGAAGATCGCTGCAAGCGAGCTGGACACAGGCGTTATTTTGGAGAAGGGGTTTGCGGATTCGGTGCGCAGCGGCCATCCCGAAGGCTTGACGCTTGTCTCTTTGAAAGGGGCGCAGGTGACCGCATACCTGAAGTCCATGCTGAACAACTACGTGGATAATATCGCTGCGATCGGATTGTCTGCAGGAGCTGATCAGACTGTATTTGACAAGATTTATAATGGCTACAGCCAGAAATCGTTTGGGATGGATGCCTCTGTGGTCGAGGATACCTCCAAGGCTAAAAATATGACCTATCAGTCGCTGGGCTTCCTGATCGCCTTCATGATGTTCTCCGCCTGCAACCTGACGGAGCTCATCATCAAGGAGAAGGAGAACCGGACGTTCCTGCGGATTCTGACCTCTCCCATTTCAGCAAGAAACTATGTGCTGTCTAATGTAATGGTTAATATTCTGCTGGTTATGCTGCAGATTGCCCTGACTTTGTTTATGCTCAAACAGGTGTTCGGCATCAATTCGGGCATCCCGGCAGGCGAGCTCGTGCTGGCGCTCATGCTTTACGGGCTTGCGGCGATCAGCCTGTCGCTGGTCATTGTCGCTTTTGCCAAAAATTCCGGCATGGCCGGCGCGCTGCAGAATCTGATCATTACGCCAACCTGCCTGCTTGCCGGATGTTATTTTCCGGTCGACATCATGCCGGACAGCGTCCGCAAGATCGCTGCCTTCCTTCCGCAGCACTGGCTGCTTCAAACCGTCGATGATCTGCAGAACGGAACCGCGTTTGGTCAGCTGTATCTGAATCTATTTATCCTGCTGGCTTTTGCCGCAGCCTTCGCCTTCATTGCCATCTACCGGTTCAGCCGCAATAACGACACCCGGACCTTCGTGTAGGCGGCAGATCGGACCAGAAGAACCAGATTCTATATGCGTTACCACAGGCTTCCTGAGTGATTTGGGAGGCCTTTCTAGTTTTGGAGGGAATCCTTTCCGGACCAGGAAGATTGTCTTTACAAATCGACAAGCTTTCTCTTAGACTAGGTTCAATGGGCAGATCAGACTTATATCCTGGTGAATTCTGGCAAAGGATTCTACCGGGCTGTTTGTCGTTTAGAAAGTCCAACCAAAGGAATAGCAGAAGAAAGAAGGTTGGCAGATGAATCATGTACATGGAACTTTTGACCCCGAGTTGGTTTTGTTCTCATATGGTGTAGCGGTACTTGCCTCATACACCGTTTTGGATCTCGTAGACAGATTAAGCCTGTCCAAGGGATGGTTCAGACAATTATGGCTTCTCTTTGGCGGAGCAGCAATGGGGATTGGCATCTGGTCGATGCATTTTGTCGGCATGCTGGCCATGACGCTTCCCATGGAGGTTGGATATGATCTTGGCCGGGTGCTGTTCTCAGTATGGGCCGCTATTATTTCTTCCGCCGCAGCGCTTCATCTGGTAGGCAGGGAGAAGGTCGGCTTCTGGCGCTGGATCGGCGGCGGACTGCTGCTGGCTGCGGGCGTAGTGGCGATGCACTATATCGGCATGTCGGCCATGCTGGTGCATATTACGTACAACTACAAGCTGGTGCTGCTCTCTGTGCTGATTGCCGTTGCGGCATCCCTGACCGCATTTGCATTGTCTTTCTATTTCCGCAGGAAAGCGCCGGGACGCGCGCTCTGGAGCAAAATAGGCAGCGGGCTGCTGATGGGGGCCGCAATTGCCGGCATGCATTATACAGGCATGTGGGGCGCTTCGTTCAGCGATATGAGCTCTGCATCAGCAGCGGACGGAATTGTTCTGAATCACCGCTGGCTGGCTTATACGATTGTCATTGGCACAATGCTGACACTCGGATTATCGCTGGCCGGGCTGCTTATTGCGAGACGGTTTGAGCGCCAGCAGAATCTGATGATCGAGAATGAAAAAATGTTCCGTTCCCTGTATGAGAACAATCAGGACGGTATTATTACCGTAGATCTGCAGCAGCGGATCATTGGCATTAATGCGGCTGCTGCCGGTATTTTTCAGGTTGAAGAAATCCGGTTCTACAATAAGCCGTTATACGACCTGCTCACTGGTACCCTGAATGAGGAAGACGTTGAATATGTCCTGGACAGCTTAAGCCAGAAGTCAAACAGCTACGATATGACGTTTATCCTGGCAGGAACTGCTGCTGACCTTCATTTGATGACCGTCCCGCTTGAGGTGGACGATAAACTGGTGGGGCATTATCTCATCATCCGGGATATCACGGACGAGAAGCGGACACGGGAACGGATTCATTATCTGGCTTTTCACGATGAGTTAACGGGCCTTGACAACCGCCGCAGGTTTAACCAGCGGTTACAAGAGATGATTATGGACCATAACCGCAGCGGCAGCCGGTTTGCCGTTATGGTGATGGATATGGACCGGTTCAAGTCTATAAACGACTCGCTGGGCCATATGTACGGGGATTTGTTCCTGCGGCAGATGAGCCAGAGAATCCGCGAAATTACGGATGGCCGGAGCATCAGCCTGGCCCGGATCGGCGGGGATGAAATCACCGTGCTGTATGCGAACAGTGATGCGGACATGGCGGCAGAGCTTGCCGGGAAGTTTACCCAAGCGATTCAGAAGCCGTTCAGGCTCAAGAACAATGATTTCTTTGTAACCGCAAGCGTGGGCATTGCCATGTTCCCGGATCATGGCCAGGATGAGGAGCTGCTAGTCAAGCATGCAGATGCGGCGATGTACGAGGTGAAGAATAACGGCAAGAACGGCTACTGTTTCTTCACTGAGGAGCTTGACGAGAAGCTGCAGAGCAAGGTGAAGCTGGAGAATGACCTGCGCAAGGCTCTGAATCAGAATGAGTTTGTGCTTTATTACCAGCCGCAGATACAGCCTGAAGACCGCAGAATGGTCGGCGTCGAAGCCCTTGTCCGCTGGAATCATCCCGAGAGGGGAATTGTGGGTCCAGATCAGTTCATTTCGGCTGCGGAAGAGCTGGGTTTGATCATTGAACTGGGGAACTGGGTGCTGAGCGAGGCGTGCCGGCAAATGAAGGAGTGGCATGATAACGGCGGGCCGCTCATTTCCGTTGCGGTGAATTTGTCCTCCCAGCAGTTTCACCAAACGAATCTGGTCGCGTACATTTCCCAAGTCTTGAACGAAACAGGTCTTGCAGCGAAGTATCTGGAGCTCGAAATCACGGAGAGCATGATGATGGATCCAGCTGCTTCGATTTCGGTCCTGCAGGAGCTGAGCCGGCTGGGCGTCCGGATCAGCCTGGATGATTTCGGAACAGGCTACAGCTCGCTCAGCTATTTAAAAATGTTCCCGATTCACAAGCTGAAAATCGACCGTTCCTTCGTACGTGACATCGTAACGAACAAAAGCGACCAGGCGATTGTGTCGACCATCATTTCCATGGCCCGCCACCTGGACTTGAATGTCATTGCAGAGGGCATCGAAACCAAAGAGCAGCTTGAGGCGATTACCGATACGGACTGCAGAGAAATCCAGGGTTTCTACTACAGCAAGCCGTTGAGTGCCAAAGACGTGGAGGAGAGCTTCTTCATTCCGCAAAGAATAGCTTTTGAACAGAAATAGGGCCGGCATCTGCAGAACAGCCAGCAGGCCAGCAAAGAGGGCAGCTAACTTCTGTATAATACTGGATAATTCAGTCATAATAAGACAGCCTGTTTTTATTCCAGAGATACAGAGGAGCAGATGAATGTGACGAGACAAGGATTGCCAGCGCTGCTGCTGACAGCGGCGCTTGTGTGCAGCATGACGCCGGCTGCAGGCTCTGCGCAAGCGATGGTGCAGGAGAAGATGCAAGCGAAGACGCTAGCGAACACGCAAGGGTTGGCGCAAGAAACGGCGCAAGCAGTGAAGGGAGAAAGGAAAGATCCGGACTGTTTAAGTCCCAAAATGGTACAGCTGAAAAGCGATATGCAGAAGGCTTGGATCGACCATACGATATGGACACGAAGTTATATTGTCAGTGCCCTGTCTGACCGGGCGGATCAGAAGGATGTGCTGGACCGGCTGCTGCAGAACCAGCAGGACATCGGCAATCTGATTAAGCCTTACTACGGAGAAGCGGCCGGCAACAAGCTGGCTGAGCTCCTGAAAGAGCATATTGTAATCGCGGGAAAAATTGTGGCCGCTGCCAAAGCGGGCAATCAGGCGGATGTGAAGAAGCTTGATGCGGATTGGCATAGAAATGCCGACGACATCGCGAAATTTTTAAGCACTGCGAATCCGAACTGGCAGTTCAAGACGCTGCAGGATATGCTGTATGAGCATCTTCAGCTGATTACGGATTTGGTCATGTACTGTCTTAAAGGCGACTGGAAATCGGATATTGCGGTGACCGACAAGAACGAGATTCATATGATTCATCTTGCGGACATCCTGACAGAAGGGATCATCAAACAGTTCCCTGACAAATTTTAAATTTTCAACAATCTTTCAGGTAAATTTAAAGCTCCATTCAGTTTCCTGTGGTTAGCTATTGAAGTAGCTAATTATTGGAAAGGGGTTTTACCTGATGAATAAAAAAACAAAAATAACCGGCCTGCTGGCCATTACTGCACTAATGATGCTTCTGCTGCAGGGCTGCGGAAGCCAGTCGGATTCGGCTGCTGCAGCAGGAACTACGACCGAAACCAGCACCTCAAGCTCGGCGGCAGCGGCGGACAATTCCTCTTCTGCGTCAACTGATCCGCAATCCGGAACAGCGGCGGCAGCGGTGGACAGCTCCGCGAAAATGGGCAAAATCGAAAGCATCAGCGACAGCACAATAAAGGTTTATGAGTCGGAAATGCCTGCAGGAATGCAGGGAGGCGGCGGACCAGACGGCAGCAACGGCACTCCGCCATCCGGCGCACCGGAGGATAATGGACAACCGGCTGCAGCTTCCGCAGACGCCAGCGGACAAGCAGCTCCGGCCAGCGGCGACCCGTCAGGCCAGAAGGGCATGGGCGGAGGAGGCCAGCGCGGTCAGATGTTCTCTGATGAAACAACAGACATCACCGTTACCTCTTCCACGAAATATACGAAGGTGACGTTTGATAACGGAGAGCGGACGGAAACCGATGCTGCCTTGTCCGATCTGAAAGCAGGCGATATTATCACCTACGTTCTGACAGACGGCACAACTACGGCTGAGAGTATTCAGATCAGCAGCGGAATGCAGCAGGGAGGCCGCGGCGGCCAGGGCCGGGATGGACAGGCTGCAGATGGTTCGGGCAGCAGCACCGACTCTACGCAATCCGGAACTACTGACGGCAACTAATTAGAGGATGCTAGTGTAAGGGAATAGATGATGATCCAGAAGCAGCAGCTTTCCTCAGAAAGCAGCAGCCCGCAAAGCCCAGGGAAATGATGACATTTTCCTGCGCCTTGCGGGCTTTTCTGCCTTGCGGGCTTTTCTTTTGTAATGAGCTTAACGATTCTCCGGCGGGGCAATTCGGTTGTACATATAGTACCACTCCATTTCTCCTACCTTGTAGTATGGAGTGAAAGTGCGGGTCAGGTGCGCATACGGCCGCACATGCCCGGGAAGAGTCATGAACGTCAGCGGCTGGCCGGGAACAGGATGGATCCACTCGGCCGGCCGGTCAATCTCGCCTTCGAACAGCGTCATCTTGTCGGCAGTCAGCACCAGCGGCCCGAAGCTTAAGGCAGCGATGCCGGGATTTTGTTCATCTACGGGAGTAAAATAAAGACGATACGGGAAATCGGCCTCCACCACATCGCCGTCATGCCAGACCCGGTCGATTTCAGCCCACTCACCAGGGCTGCAGGCGATGGACTGGCGGATTCCGTTCACGCTAATCGTGTTGGCGCCGTCTGCCCAGGACGGCACCCGCAGACGAAGCCGGAAAGAGCACCGGGGTCCGGAGGATTCCTGCCGGCTGGCGGAGGGAGAGGGAGCTGTCTGGCTGGACGAATCATCGCTGGGATGATTAAGGTTCTCCATCACGGCGAGCCGCAGCCGGATCCGGCTGGTATCCGGGTAATCCGAATGATTTTCCAAGGCGAGCAGAGAGCTGCCCTGTGTCCAGGTAACGGTTGAAGGCAGGTACTGGCTGATATACAGCCCATCCTGATCCCGGTAATACAGCATGTTGGCGTATTCCGCCACATCCTGCGGGAAGGTGCCGGTGCAGCACTGCCATTCAAAGGCTTCGCCATTCTCCTGCAGCCTGCGGTCCTCCACGGATTTCAGCCCGCCGTCCAGGAAGTAATCGGCATAATACATGACTTTGCCATCCGGGTGAACCGGCAGCTGGCCGCCGGTGCCGTTGATCAGCATTTTCTCTGCCCAGTCCCCATATTTGGCCTCACCGGTCAGCTTCAGCAGATAGTTGCAGTATTTGAAGACCGCCCAAGCGCAGCAGGATACCTCGCAGCTTCCCCAAGTGTCGTTCCTCGTGACCTCCGAGCCGCCGAAATTGGTATACGTCAAGCTGCCGAGCGTCGGGTCCCAGGTCGATTTCAGTGAATCCCCCAGATAACCCTCCTTGTCGGGGAACAAGCACTCCGCAGGGCCATATCCTCCGGTTGCGAAGATGTGATGGCTCGTAATCTCGTCATAAGCGGCGGTCATCGCGGTCAGATACCGCTCGTCACCCGTTGCTTCATAGGCCCGGGCAGCGCTGGAAAGGCTGTTTACATGGCTGTAGGCATGACGGGGCCCAATCCTGAAATCCCGGCTGTTCAGCTTGTTCCAGAAATAATCATAATCCCACTGCTCGGCAAACGATTTGTACAGCGGTTCCCCGGTCAGCTGCCAGGCACGGTACAGGTTCTCCGGAAGGGTGTACCATTCGATCATCTGGTTATGCCATAATTCATGGTCCTGCAGGCCGTCGCGTTTGATGTCCTTCTTGAAGCGGGCGTCGGCAGCGCGGGTCAGCTGGAGCAAGTGGGGCAGCAAAGCGCGGCAATCGAGAAACTCTACCAGATCGAGAAATCCGCCCAGAAGCTTATCAAATACATAAGTATCGTGCTCGTACAGCAGCTCTGAAGTCTCTGCGCATTTCATCCATTCTTCCGCCAAATGGAGGGCTTTCTCTTTCAGCCGCTGATCCCCGGTCACCCGGTAAAGCTTGGCGAAGGCGCCCAGCTTCTGGCCAAAGGTATTCGCATTTGAGCCGTACCAGCCTGTCAATCCGTTCACAGAAGAGGGCAGGCCGGCCTTCACCCGGAATAAATGAAGCAGCTCATCATCCGGAATATTCAAATAAAGCTCAATCGTTTCGTCGCGCTGCTGCTTCCAGTGGCTGTCCTTAAGCTGAACGCTGTCATAGCCGAAGCCTTCTAATCCTTTGAATCCAAGGTTTACTGCAGATTCCATCATCTAACGCCTCCCGAACTGATTTAGCCCACTGATGAGGCTGCCCGTTATGGACAGCGAATCAGCCTTTGACCGAACCGATCATTACCCCTTTCTCAAAATACTTCTGAATAAACGGATAGACGATCAGGATCGGCAGGGTGGAGACAATAATGACGGCATATTTGACCTGATCCGCGTACTGCTGGGCATAACCGCCGGCGGCTCCGCCCGCGCCCGCCCCCTGTGAGAATACCTGGTTGGAGAGCAAGATATCACGCAGTACAATTTGCAGCGGCTGCAGATCATTGCTGCGGATGTAGATCAGCCCGGTAAAGAAGTCGTTCCAATGCGCAACCAGGTAATACAAGGCGATAACGGACACAACGGCTTTGGACAGAGGCAGGGCAACTTTGACGAAGAAGGTAAAATGGCTGCAGCCGTCCATAGACGCCGCTTCATACAGCTCTTTAGGTAGCGAGTGCTCGAAGAATGAGCGTGCAATAATCAGGTTGTAGACGTTGACGCTGAACGGCAGGATAAATACCCACATTGAGTTGGTCAAATGCAGGTCCTTCATAAGCAGATAAGTTGGAATCAGACCGCCGCTGAAGAACAGCGTTACGACAAACAGGAACATGATCACCCGTCTCGCCCGGAATTCATGTCTGGACAATACGTAAGCGGCCGGCAGTGTAAACAGCAGATTGACTAAGGTGCCGAGCAGCGTGTAGATCAGCGTGTTCTTGTACCCGGTCCAAATTCGAGAATCATGAAAAATTTCCTTATAACCGAAGAAACTGATGTTCTTCGGGTACAGCGTCACCTGGCCGGTGGATACCAGCGTTGAATCGCTTACAGAAGCGATGATGACGAAATAAAGCGGGTAAGCGATGATCAGAAACACCAGCACGCTGAGCAGAACAATGACCGCGTCCGCCGCCCGGTCATTGAGATTTTTGCCATAGGTCGGATTCATTCAGGGCACACCTCCAAGGGATACGGCTTCAGGCAGGGGTGACAATTACGGTTACCACAAGCTGATGTCGGAAGATTTTCGCGTAAAGGCGTTCATGGCATACAGAAAAATAAAGTTGATGACGGTATTGAACAGGCCGATTGCAGCCGAGTAGCTGAACTGGTTGCTGATAATCCCGATTTTGTATACATAAGTGGCGATAACCTCCGAAACCGGAAGGTTCAGCGGATTCTGCATCAGGAAGACCTTCTCGAAGCCGGTGCTCAGCACATTGCCCATGCTCAGTACGAACAGAATGATGATGGTCGGGACGATTGCGGGCAGATCGACATAGCGGATCGTCTGCCAGCGGCTGGCGCCGTCCATCTTGGCAGAGTCATACAGCTGCGGATCAACGGTCGACAAGGCGGCCAGGTAGATAATGCTGTTCCAGCCGCAGTGCTGCCAGATGTCTGATATGACATATACCGGCACAAAGGTTTTGGTCGAGCCGAGCAGATTGACATCGCCGAGTCCCATCGAGGTCAGAAGATGACCAATAATGCCCGAGTTCGGGGAGAGCAGCACGTTCAGCAAACCGACCATAACCACGATCGAAATAAAATGCGGCAGATAAACGGTAGTCTGGAGCGCCTTCTTCGCCCGCTTCCAGCGGAGCTGGTTGATGAGCAGGGCGAGGATGATGGGAGCCGGAAAGCTCAGAAGGATGGTGGTCAGGCTGATTACCACCGTATTCTTCATCAGGTCTCCGAACATATAGCTGTCAAAAAATTGTTTAAAATAATCAAAGCCGCGCCAGGCGCCGCCTGTCAGGCCTTTGGTAAAGTCATAATCCCGGAAGGCCAGCTGAATGCCGTACATCGGAATATAGTTGAATATAAAGATGACGATGATGGCCGGTAAGATCATGAGCCACAGCTGGTAATCGCGTCTGAAGGTGTTCAGCACAGTTTCTTTCCTGGCTTTCAGGACAAGAGGGGCTTCGGAATGCTTGGATTCGGGAACCATTAGCCTTCGCTCCTTTACAGCCGGAGAAGAGATTTCCGCCTTGCTTGCGGGAAGCTGCCTTGTTTCTTGGTGACGTGAAGATTGGGCAGGGCGGAAATCCCTCCGGAAGGAAGTTTTTTAGGGAGTCAACAATTAACAATTAAAGATCAAAGATCAACAATCAACATTCTCCAGTCATGAATCAACGTCAGGAAACCTCATTCCGGCCTGCCTGGATAGGATCCAAGCGGCATGGGAAGCTTACTGTTTGCTCTTATAATCGTCATAATATTTCTGCATAATTTCGATATTCTGCTCAACGCCGGTGCGCTGAATGTCCTTCACATAGCCGTCCCATTCTTTGTCGATGCCGCCTTTGGTGATCCACTGCGACCATTTGGCGAGGGCGAGGGACATCAGGTTGGTGTTGTTCAGCGCCATGGTGCTGTTGTCGGCGGAGGTGTATTTGATGAACATGCTCGGAAGCACCTCGGTGTCTTTGTTAATGCTGTCCAGTGCGGCTTTCAGCGGCTCTGTCTGCTTGCCGACAGACTGCATGTCAGTGCCGAGGGTGAGCTTCAGGTCATCGGAAATGTACATCGGACCGTTGTCCGCCCAAGTGGACGTCCACTTCCAGGTGCCAGGGTCCATCGCAGTATCGGAAGGAGGAAGGATGCTGTAGGAGCCGTCGCCGTTATCCTTGATGTTCGTGTCCATCGAACCGAACAGCACCTGCATGCTCACCTTCGGATCATAGAGCTCGTTGATGAATTTCATCGCTTCGTCCTTATGCTTGCTCTTGGCGGACATGGTCACCATGTTGACGCCGTAATTGAGCGAATTGTAATCATAAGACCAGGAGAGCTTGGCTGTAGAATCCGCCGATACTTTCAGAGGAGACATGGAAGTATACTGCGGAGCCAGCGTGTTGCCGAAGCGGTCTGTGACTTCCCAGCCCCAGGTGAACCCGACCTTAGCCGTATCTCCGCTGCCGCGCGCGACGGACTGATATTTTGTATAGTCCTGTGTGAACACTTCCGGATTGATCAGGCCGGCGCTGTAGCATTTGTTCAGGAATTCAACCAGCTCCTTGTAGCGTTCATCAGAGAAGAAGTTCTTGACCTTGCCGTCCTCGACAAAATAGCCGAAGCCGCTGTTATCAGTCAGGGTAATGCCTTCACTGCCAAGCAGCACGGTCGGCATAAAGGCGCCGAAAGCTACCGTTCCGGTCGGGGCAAAATCCATCGGGATTTCGTCATTCGCATCGCCGTTGCCGTTCGCGTCCTTATCCTTGAAGGCTACCAGGACATTATAAAGCTCATCCCAGGTGGTCGGCATTGTCAGACCCAGATTATCCAGCCATTTCTGGTTGATAAACTGCCGCGTGGTCGTCTCCGGCCAGAACCGCTGGTATTTCGGCAGGCCGTAGATTTTGCCGTCCGTCTGGGTGGCAATAACCTTGGTTTCCGGCTTGGCAGTGAACATTGCCTGCACGTTAGGGGCATCCTTCTGAATCAGCTCGCTGAGATCCTGGAACAAGCCCGGGAACTGCGCGTAATCGGCGTCTGTAATGGCATTCGGCCCAACAATCAGATCAGGAACATCCCCGCCTGCCAGCAGGGCGCCTTTCTTCTGATCCCAGTCCGCCGTAACTTCCTGCCATTCGATTTCGACACCGGCGCGTTCTTCGGCCTCCTGCAGCCATTTCATCTTGGACAGCTCCTGGGTCAACGGATGCTTCGTAATAATGGCGGTCAATTTCACTTTACCGCTTGCAGCGGTGCTCCCGCTGCTGCCGGTGCTGCTGGCAGCGCTGTCATTTTCCAAATTGCCTCCGCCGCAGGCAGACAGAATTGCCGTGCTTAGACACAATACGAGACCGGCACTCAACCATTTTTTCATATAACGCCCCTCCGTTTTATATACATATTTGATGAAGAATCATCCTCTTCCTGAATCTTGCCTGACCGCAATTTGGTAAGTGCACTCCGCACTCAAGTCTTCAGCCTTGACCGTGACACGCAGCACGGTTTCAAGGCTGCTGCCTTGCAGCCGGATAACCCGCGGCAGCGATTCGTCGATCAGAACCCCGTCCACAAGCACCAGCCCGTTAGAGTCAGCAGGAGCGGTGAGCATAGAGAGCTCGGCGCTGGATCCGCTCTGTGGCGGGATCGACAGCGTATACTCGGTAACAGCCGGATGAAAGGCAGGCGTCAGTTCTCCCTGATTGAAGGACAGCGCCGCAAGCTCCGCATTTGTCCGGAAGGGACGCATGGTCCGAAGAATGTCATAGACAGAGCCGTTGTCTCCGGTGGATTCAAACCGGAGTTCAACCTTGTCACGGCCTTGAACAGCATTTGCGGGAATCAAATAAAGCTGCTCGAAAAATAGCCGGCCAGCCTTCTTCGCCTTCTGGCCGGCACCGCTGCCCTCTGGCTGTCCGAACAGGCCGGCTTCCAGCAGCAGGTGCAGATCATCGGCAGAAGAAGCGGAGGGAGCGACAGACTTGAGCTCAGTCCCGTCCATTTTCACTATTGGAACCGAGCTGCTCCAACCGGTAAAGCATAATACCGAGAGCCAATTGTCCGAATCCGGCTGTACGCCGAGCTCATAGCTGAACCAGCCGCCGGGTGCAATCCGCCTGAAGCTGTAGCCGTCCCAGCTGCCCGTAAACGTCTTCTCACCCTGAATGCGATGCTCCAGCTCATACTGGTCATTCGCTACCCGAAGACTGTCAAGGGTTGCTGAGGCAGTACGGCGGTCCAGCTTGGCTTGCACCAGATGCCGCTGCAGCTCAGGTGAATCTCCTTCAACAATGCGCCAATAGATGCCGTAACGCTGCTGGTGCTGCTTGTAATGGGGAGTGAAGACCAGCCGGCTGTCTTCATCGGTTCCCCTCAGCTTGAAAGCGAGCTTCCCGGCAGAGCCGGCACCGGCTGGCGCTTCATTCCGGCTGATCTGCCGGCCGCCGCTGACATCCCTGTGTTCGTCTTCTCCGCCATCCTCAGCACGAATAAGATTGTGCTCAATGTTCTCTAGCCACTTCTGAGGCGACGTCTCTTGCAGAACGAGAAAGTCCTTTATCCGCATGCTTCGCGTCGGAACGCTGACGTTGACGCCGGTTGCGGACAGCTCCATTTGCTCGGAACCGAGCGCTGCGCTGAGCACAACCGGCCCGCAGCGGAATGCGGCAGCATGCGGCGCATCCGGAAGTGTGTGGGCGCGGACAGCCATCGGCAGCCGGAGTTGAAGCCGGTCGCCGTCGCACCACATCCGGTTCACACTCAGCCAGCCGTTATGGATTTGGCCCGCCTGATTATATTCGTTTAGAGACCCGTTTAGAGATCCGTTTAGAGACCCATATTGAGCCCCGTTTACCCTGATCTCTGCATCTCCGGCAATCCAGTCCGGAATCCGCAGGCACAGATCCAGCTTGCGCGGCACCTGGTCCGGAATGCCGATTTCAAATTCCACGGTGTCCTGCTCCGGCAGACTGGAGCGCTGCCGGAGCAGGAGCCTGGAGGCGGACAGCGGCTGAGCTTTCTGGGCTTCAGCGGAGACTTCAGCAATAGCTTCAGCGAAGTCTTCGGCAATAGCTTGAGCGGAAACTTTAGCCGAAAGTTCAGCCGAATCCTTTTCCGGGTCCAAATAAAGGGTGGAGCTGAAATATTGAGTTACATAAATTCTGTCTTGGCCATTATGGAAATACAGGCTGTCGTTCAGCTTGGAGAAGCTCTCCATGCCCGTACCGGTGCAGCACCAGAAATGCTCGAACGGAGAACTGTACACCTTGAAATATCCGGTAGCCATCGGCTGGAAATACATGGTCATTCCGGTGTCCGGATTCTGGGAGGAGATGATCGCGTTGAGGAAGGTATTTTCATAGAAGTGTGCATATTTCACATCTCCGGTCACCTTGAATAGCTCGCGGGTCAGCTTCAGCATGTTGTAGGTGTTGCAGGTCTCACAGGTGAAATTCGTGCGGTCCGCATCCAGCACATCCGGCTCGCCGAAATGCTCCCATTCACTGTTGCCGCCCGTCACATAGCTGTGATGATTCACGACCATCTCCCAGAACCGTTCGCTCGTCTCCAGATAAAACTTCTCGCTTGCTCCAAGCGTCCTGTAGCGGTTCAGGGCACCGATAAATTTGGGAATCGTCGTATTGGCATGTTTGCCCTGCAGCACAGCCTCGCCGTCATGAACCTTGTGAAACAGCGGCAGCTCATCAAACTGATGCGCCGCAAACAGGTGGCGGTGATCCCGGGTTACCTTGTATAATTCATATAAACAATCGTTCATACCCCCGTATTCAACGGACAAGACACGGCTTTGCAATGCTTCATCCCAGCGGGAGGTGCGGTCATAGACCCAATTGCCCAGCTCTGAAACTAGTGTTAAAGCAGTCTGACTGCGGGTTGCCTGATAAACCGCTGTCAACCCGGCGATCAGCTTGTGCATCGTATACCAGGGAACCCAGGCTGGCCGTCCATTTTCCACATGGTCAAAGAGCTGCTCTTCGAATGCCGAGATGTATCCGCTTTCAAATTGGCAGTCTGCAAGCTCTTCCATCAGGTATTCAAGCCGGCTCAGCAGCTCCGGATCTCTGGAGCTTTGATAAGCCTGGGAGCAGGCAGTCAGATAATGCCCGAGGGTGTGGCCCCGGATTTCACTGCTTTCCCAGCCCGGGTATTTCACCGCCCGAGGTGCCAATCCCCGGTTTTCCCGAAACCCGGCAAGCAGGCGGTCGGGATTAAGCTTTTTCAAGTAGGCATGCTCTTTGCTCTCCGCGTTCAACAGATAGCCGTCTTCCAGTTTGACCTGATCCATCCTGAAGTCCCGCAGAGGCTGAGCCATCAGCGGCCTTACACGGTATGTTGTCTGCTTCATTGCTCTGCTCCAATCCTGGAATATGAGAGAAGTCTGGCGCGCGCTTGACTTATAGGTAAAGCTTAGACCCTTTCAGCTGCACGGTAAATGGCTTGGAGTTTGAATAAGTGTAAAAAGGTTAGATGTTACAGATATGTGACGGCCTCTAGCGGCAATATAATAGCATCGGACTGGAATCAATTTCTAATCAGGTGTCAAAAAGTCAGATAAGGTGGTGTTACTTCAGATGAACGCCTACGAGCTGATCGTGGATTCCCCGGTAACCATGGCGATAACAGGCAAGTTTCAGGCCCCGAGTCCGGACTGGATTCATCTGAGCAGGCTGCTGCTGGATTATGAGCTGATGATTATGACGGAGGGGACGCTGTACCTGGCAGGAGACCAGCAGCAGTTTACGGTGAGCAAAGGGGAGTATTTGCTGCTTCCGCCTCTAACGAACCAATACGGTTATAAGGCATCGGCCTGCAGCTTCTATTGGCTGCACTTCTCCCTGAACAGCGAGACGCGCAAAGTGGACCTATCCTCCAGCCTGCAGGAGAGGACGGAAGGAAGGCTGATGATCCCCCAGCAGGGTACGCTGAAGAGCCTGGACAAGATCATCGTCATGATGAAGCAGCTCCAGGACTCTGTGAGAGGGTACAATGAGAAGACGCTGAACAACTATATGGCGACTGTGATTCTGTGCGAGCTGTATAACCAGCTGTCCAGCATGAGCGAAGTGCCCCGCAAGAAATCCAAGCAGGACCAGCTCTACAACGACATTTCAGACTACATTCAGTACCGGCGCCATGAAAATATTAAAGTCAGCGAAGTCGCTGAGCATTTCGGCTATAACGAAAAATATTTATCCCATCTGTTCACCAGCTTGTCCGGAATTACGCTGAAGCAGCATATGCTGCTCCAGAAGATGGAGGCTGCCAAATATCTGCTGACCGACACGAATCAAAATATTACGGAGGTCGCCCTGCAGCTTGGCTATAAAGACGCGCATCATTTCATGAAGACATTCAAGAAGCACGTGGGACTGACTCCGACGGACTTTCGAAATGCTTATTCGAAGAGGCTGCTATTTTACGAATAAGAGAGAGGCGGAAGAGAGCGGGGCGCATTTCAATTTCAAAAGCTACTTTCCCATTAAGGCATCCAATACATCCTGGACATTCATGCTGCCGAGCTCGCTGATCAGCTCATCCAGCCGGGTCTTTCTCTTGATCGAACCGCCAAGCACGATTTCCAGGCGCTGATCCTTGTCAATCAGTATGGAGTCGACAGATAAGGCATTGCTCAGCAGGCCGGCAATGACTGCGATCTGCTGGGGCGTGAGCTTGGACAGAATAGGAGAGGGAGGCGGACTAGCACAGTTTTTGCGTTTCCCTTGTTTGCCGTTAGCCATAAGCCCCCTCCATCTGCTGAGATTTAGGACGGAATAATCGTTTCGGATGGTGCCGAAGCTTTGCCATACCCGAAGATGAATGACAGAATAACAATAATAAACAAGATCAGATTAATGTTCCGCTTTGGATCGCTTGCTTCCATCTGCAATCCCTCCCCCCCGTCACAAGCTGCCGCCTCATCCATCCTGCCAAAGCTGCCGGAAAGCCGCCGGAACCCGAACGGGCACTCTGCTGACCGCGATACTTCGCCTGCCTGCAGCTCTCCAGGGCATGCCAGCCTGAGCTAGGTCTATGACTAAGGCTTAGTTAGGGCTTAAGGTTCTTCACCGCCCAGCGGGGCAACATAAACAAGGTAGAATAGTATGGCAGTAATGAGAATGATGAAAAAGTCTTTTAAATTGGGATCGGCGAACGTGTCCAAGGTTCCCATCCTCCCGCTTGCATATGAATTGAGCCGCTTAGCCGGGCGCATTCTGCTGCCAGACCTCATAATTCTAATTTATGTTATGTGGCCGCAGTTTTGGACGTACCTGTGCACATGCGGTTTCTTGCTTGCTTCCTTCTACGGCTATAGTATGTGCACTGGCCCGCCTATGCCCCGGGCTTGAGCCTAATTATGAGGGGGAGCCGTCTCAAAGCGGGGAGCCGTCTGCCTGGTCATCCGCTGAACCGATTAGCTGACGTGCCTGAAACACCTTCTTGGCGGTAAACACAGCGTTTAATACCTTCGGAAAACCAACGTACGGCGCACAATGAATGATCGCTTCAACGACTTCATCGGGGGTCAGCCCTACATTAAGCGAAGCATTGATATGAACCTCAAGCTGAGGCTCGCAGCCTCCAAGGGCAGTGAGGGAAGAGACCGTAATCAGCTGGCGCTGCCGGGCATCCAGCGTGTCCCGTGAATAGATATCGCCAAATGCGAATTCAACGATATACGTTCCAAGGTCGGGCGCAATCTCTTTTAACGACTCAATAACTCGCTCTCCTCCTTCTCCGTCGATCTGCATCAGCTTATACCAGCCGCGTGAGTAACGTACATTATCCATCATTATTCCTCCTCGAAAAATGTTCTTGTTTAAAAGCTTAAGGTTTAGAGCGCGCTCTAAAGCAAGCCATTTTCTGGAAGGCGAGTCTCCCCGGATATGATATAATCCTGTTCATGACAACCAATACCTATTCCATCCAGCAAATCTCCGAGATGACGGGGCTGTCTGCGCATACCCTGCGTTACTACGAAAAAATCGGGCTGCTTACTGAGATCAGCCGGGACCTGAGCGGTTATCGTCAATACTCGGACAAAGATCTCTCATGGATTCAATTTCTCATCCGGCTGCAAGAAACGGGGATGAAGATCAGCGGCAGGGTCCGGTTCGCCGAGCTCCGCAGTCAAGGGGAATCGACGATAAGCAGCAGACGCGAGCTTCTGGAAAGCCACCGGGACGAGGTTCATGCGCAGATCAGCAAACTCCTCCAAAATCTGAAGGCGATTGAAGACAAGATTGAAATCTATAAAACAATGGAGCTGGACAGGAACCCGTAATGGTATAATCAGGAAGACAATTCTTGAACAGGGGGCGTGACCAGTGACGGTACAGTTATCTCGGGAACAGTTTGTAAGAGCTAAAGCCTTTGTAATGGATAAGGCGCGGCCGCTAGAAAAAGCTCTATTCGCCTATGAATTTGAATCCGGCTCTATTCAGGACGTATTGGGGGAGCTGGCGAGGTTCCAGAATGAGGACGGAGGTTTTGGCAGAGCGCTTGAGCCTGATCTCAGAACGCCGGTATCTTCAGTCCTGGCTACAACAACCGCCTTACAGCTGCTCGAAGGTCTGGACTCCGAGGATGCTAAAGCCGAGGGCATGATCAGCCGGGCGATGAACTATCTGCTGTCAGCCTACATCAGTGAACGGAACGGCTGGGACATTATCCCCCTGGAGGCTGAAGCATCGCCGAGGGCTGTTTGGTGGGATTTCGGGGCATTTCGTGACCACTGGGGGAATCCGAATGCGGAGGTGGCAGGCTATTTCATAAGCTGTCCATCTTCCATTGCTCCGGAACTGCTGAAAGAGCTCCTGGACTATTCCCTTCATTATCTGAACAATGAGTGTGAGCTGAACGAAATGCACGAGCTCTTCTGCTACCTGCGTTTGTCTGAGAAATTGACTCCTTCGCAGTACGCGCTTATTGAGGAGAAGCTGCTGCAGTTTATTGCGAACTGTGTGCCGAAGCAGCCCGCTGACCGGGCCGGATACGGCGCCACGCCGCTGCAGATTGCCGGCAGTCCGGATTCAAAGTACTACCCTTTATACGCAGATGTCCTGCCGGACGAACTGGATCGGTTAATCCATTCGCAGGCTCAGGACGGCTCATGGGAGCCGAATTGGAGCTGGTTCCGGTTTGAAGAGGAATGGCAGGCCGCCAGGGAAGAATGGCAAGGCTTCATTACACTGAAGAACCTTAAAGTGTTAAAGGATTTTCAAAGAATAGCCTTTGAATAAACGTGCCAGCTGTCACCAGCTTGAATCCAGAGCTCTTAAAGGAGGCTTCACATGGTTCTTGAGGTTGCCCTGTTAAACATTAAAGACGGGATGATTAACGATTTTGAAAGTGCCTTCCGAAAGGCATCCCAAATTATTTCAAAGGCAAATGGTTATCTGAACCACGAGCTGCACAAATGCATTGAAGAGAAGGACAAATACATCCTGCTGGTGCGGTGGCAGTCGCTGAAGCATCACACGGTCGGGTTTCGAGAGTCGGAGGAATATCAGGAATGGAAAAGCCTGCTTCACCATTTCTATGATCCGTTTCCTTCCGTGCAGCATTATGTGAACATTAAACTGGACTAGTCCGGATGGATTCACTTCTAAATTTTAAAAAAATCAGCCTGCTTATAGGTTCGTATCTTGGGAGGATCATGAGTAAAAAAGCGGTCAACGTCATTTTATTTATTTTGAGCGGCCTGCCGCTGCTTGCTTACCCGTTAGTGCTGATTGCCAATTTGATGCAGGTGGCAGGGGATGCGGCAGGTGCGGATTTTTACAAATTGATTGTCGTTTATTTGTTTGTCTTCCTGAGTACAACCTATATACTGACCTATTTGATCAGCTTGATTGTGCATCTAGTCAGGAGAAATAAACAAAGACTTACCTCGGTGATCCCGGTTGTTCATCTGGCGCTCACCGTAATCGTTTTTCTCCTGTGGATGCTTGCGGATTAAGGGGGAAGGGAGCGAATGGATTGCAGCAATCCGGAGGGAGGAGCCAATGAAAGCATTAATATTAGCGGCAGGATACGCCACCCGGCTTTATCCGCTTACAGTGAACAAGCCTAAAGCGCTGCTTCCGGTGTCGGAGAATGCAGTCGTATTGGATCTAATTGTAGAGAAGCTGGAGAAGCTGGCGTCTGTCACCCAAATTTTGATTGTGACCAATCATAAATATGCGGGGCTGTTTGAAGAGTGGCTGGCAGGCCGGGAATCCGGCAAAGAAATAAAGATTATTGACGATGGAACAACCTCTGTGGAGGATAAACGGGGCGCCATCGGAGATCTGCAGTTTGTGATCGAACAGGAACAGCTGCAGGACGATTTGTTTGTGCTGGCCGGTGACAATGTATTTTCGTTTGAGCTTGAGCCGTATGTGGATTACTTCTACGCTGTGGACCGGGACTGCCTGCTGGTCAAGCCGACGAATGATCTGGAGGAGCTGAGAAGCATCGGGGTAGCGGAAGTCGATGAGCTCGGCAGGGTGACTGCGCTGGTAGAGAAACCGGCCGAGCCCCGCTCCAATATCGGCGTATACGCGCTTTATCTGTACAAGAAAGAGACGCTGAAGCTGGTTGCGGACTATCTGGAAGAAGGCAACAGCCCCGATTCGCCCAGCCATTTTCCGGAATGGCTTGTCCGTCAGAAGGACGTCCGTGCTTACAGCGCGGATGGCGGGATTTATGACATTGGCACGCATGAAGCTTACGAGGAGATCCGGAAGCTGTTTGCTGCAGGAGAGTGAGCAGTGAAGCTTAACCACAAGCATAATCCCGAACGTTTCTCCACATGCTAAGCTGGCCAAAAACCACAGCGCCGGGGTATCCCTAATGTTAAATAAGTTGTTGACAATATAATCACATTAGGTTATATTTTCGTTGCGCACGATGTAATCGGAAAAAGCTGTTTAATTACGCTGTTTTTAGTTCTTAAAGTCATCAAGAGCAAGCTTTGCGCGGGGAGGGATCAGGTTTGAACGAGCTTAAACTTAAAGACCATTTGTGTTTTTCATTATATTCCTGCTCAAGAGCCATTTCACGGATGTACCGCCCGATGCTGGAGAAGCTGGGGATCACCTATCCTCAATATTTGGTGCTGCTTGTCCTCTGGGAGCGAGGCGAATGCTCCGTTAAGGAGCTGGGAGAGGAACTGGATTTGGACACCGGGACCTTGACGCCGCTGCTTAAGCGGATGGAAGCGAACCATTTAATCAATCGTGAGCGCTTGAAGCAGGACGAACGGGTAGTCATGATCAAGCTGACAGAGAACGGAGAAGCGCTGAAGAAGGACGCAATGTGCATTCCTTTGTCGCTGATCTCTTCCAGTTCCCTGGATCTGAAGAAGCTGCAGGAGTTAAATGAAACGATCAAGATGCTTTCGGAACATGTCGTTCAACAAAGTGCCGAGAAGCAGGTTTAATTAAGAATTTCAATAAATGGATTAGTGCGGCAGGCTGTTCCCTCTGGGGGACAGCCTGTTTTGCTTTGTTGCGGGCAATCAAACCAGGACCTGAACCGTTCCCTGAACTGAACCTGAACCGCCCTCTAATGGCGCAGTCCGATTAATTTTTCTACATTTGGAAAATGATAAACAGACGACCGCACGCTAGATCTAAACTCGACCTAAGACTAGACCAACTGGGGGCAATAGAACGATGAACAGATTTCTTTTGAAGAAAGCAGTGTACAGAATCGCCGTACTGTCTCTTTGTTTCGTCATGGGGCTGAACGTCCCTGTGCAGGCTGAGGCTGAAGAGCATCCGGACCGCCCATTTGATTTCTCATTCGTCTGGATGTCCGATACCCAGTATTACTCGGAGAGCTATCCCGAGATCTACAATTCCATTGTGAACTGGACGGCGCTGCATCAGAGTGACCAGAATATTAAATATGTCATCCACACAGGCGATATTGTAAATCACTGGAATGAAGATACCCAGTGGGAGAAGGCGGATCTTGCCATGAAGGTGCTGGATGGAGCGAAGATTCCTTATGGCGTGCTCGCAGGGAACCACGATGTCGGAGAAGGGAGCCGGACGGGCGTCAATTACTACAAATGGTTTGGGGCCGGCCGCTTCAAGAAAAATGGCGTCTTCGGCAAATCCTACGATAACAATAAGGGACATTATGATTTGATCAACGCCGGAGCCGAGAAGCTGATCGTCGTCTATATGGGCTGGGGAGTCGGTTCCAAAGAGATCAGCTGGATGAATAAGGTGCTGGCCAAAAATAAGGACAGGAAAGCCATTTTGGCCTTCCACGAATACCTGCTGGCGGATGGCACGCGCTCACCGGTTGCAGACAGGATTTACAAGGATGTCGTCGTTCCGAACCGGAATGTGTTTGCTGTATTATGCGGCCATTATCACAATTCGCAGCTGAAGGTCGACGAGCTGGATGACAACCATGACGGGCATCAGGACCGCAAAGTGTTTCAGATGCTGGCTGACTACCAGGAAGCGAGAAAGGGCGGCGAGGGATTCATCCGGCTGCTCCAGTTTGACCTGAAACAGCAGAAGGTCTTTGTCAAAACCTACTCACCCTACTTAGACCGCTATAACTATTATTCCCCAGCCCAGTATCCGGCTAAAGATGAGTTCACAATCGACCTATAGCCGCTGCGCCTGCCTGTCTGCGAAGACGGGCTTCTTTATTGCCCTTTGTTATATAATGGGAATGAAATAATGGAATGAAATAATGGAAATGAGACCAATCGGAAAGGATGACAGGATGCACAAACATCTGGAGCAGCTGCTGGAGCAATATGGGAGGGAATGGAGGGGAACGCCGGAGCGCAGGGAAGGCGGATGGAACAATTCGACCTGGCTGATTAAAAAAGAATCCGGCAGCACGGCAGCCGTGCTGAGGTTGTACGAAACCCACCGCGACCCCGCCCGGATCAAATTTGAGCACGCGGTTCTTGCCGCGCTGCACCAGGCGGGGCTGTCTGTTCAAACCCCGGTTCCCGTAGCAGCCTTAACAGGTGAAACCTTCCTCCGTCTAGACGACGGAAGCGAACGCTACGCCTGCCTGTTTCAATACATAGAGGGCCTGCCGGCAAAGGACGGAGATATCCGCTGTGCCTATTCGTTCGGACAAGCTGCCGGTGAACTGGCTGTATCGCTGGCTGCAGCGGAAGAAGCAATCGGACTTGCTCCGGTTTACAGTCCTTACTATGATCTTCTCAAAGCCTATCCGGACTGCACGCCGGAATCCGTGCACGCCTTTTGCATGCATCCGCCAGAACCGTTCTGGGCGCTGAAGGAGCCGCTCGCCGTATTGGAGAAGGCCTGGGTGGATGTGTGCTCCCGCCTTGGCGGACTGGAGCAGCTGCCGCAGCAGCTCGTGCACGGCGACTTGAATTATTCCAATCTGCTTGTGAAGGAGCAGGAGCCCCGGCACATTGCGGCTCTGCTGGATTTTGAATTCTGTACCCGGGATGCTGCAGTCATGGAGCCTGCGGTGGTGCTGGCAGGTCTTCTGGAAGACGGACGCGATGATGGGGAAGACGGCGAAGTAGGGAAGAAAGAAGGCGGGGATGGACAGGCCAGCGGCGATGTAGGCCAGACTGGGCAGGAGGCTATGGAGGAGTTCTGCCGGGGATATGGCGAGCGGGTCAGATACAGCCCGGAAGAAATCCAGGCTATCCCTGTCTTAATTGCTCTAAGGTCTGTTGATGTGTTCCTTCATTTCTTAAGCCGGTATTGGAACGGAACAGACGGCCCTGATGTCCTACAGCAGCAGATTCGCCTGCTGTCAGCCAGTTTGAACCGCCTGGAGGCCAGCCGCCGCCGGATTGAGGAAGCGGCCGGGCGATTTTTGCTTCAAACAGCACTCAGCTGATCCGGTTCACCGGGGCAGCCGGCTTAAGGGCAGAGCTGCCGGGCTGTTCAAGCAGCAGCGGGGCAATATAGGAACGGAACACATCCGGATATTTGCTATTTTTCCGATTATCATGAGTCAAGACGACAACCATCTCCATAGACGGGATAATGTGAATGAACTGCCCGCCGAATCCCCGGGCATAGAAGTAATCAAAGGATAAAGCCGGTTCTGTATCTTGCTCTGTCTGTTCTTCAAACGTATCTGCCCACCAGTGCCAGCTGTAATGCCCGCGCCAGGGCTCATTGACGGTGATATAAGGCGTCACGGATTTCTTCACAAGCTCAGGGGAGAGGAGCTGCCGGTCTTTCCAGCGTCCTTCCTGCAGAAATAATTGGCCGAACTTCAGCATGTCTGAGGGACGCAGCTTAAGCCCAAACCCGCCGGTATGGACGCCCTGCGGATCGGTCTCCCATTCATAGGACGTGATGTCCAGGGGCCCGAACAGGTTCTTCTCGGCAAACTCTGCGACAGGCATACCGGCCGCCTGAGCCAGAATCGTGGAGAGCATTTGGGAAACGCCGGAATTGTAGACCATCTTCGTTCCGGGCTCATCCGCAAGAGGATGCTCCAGCACATAGTCGATCCAATTGGAGGTGCGCGTCATGTGCGGGAATGAATTCGGTCCTCCGAATTCGGTCCATTCAAAGCCTGCAGTCATCGTTAACAAGTGTCCAAGAGTAAGGCTTCGTTTGCGGGAGTCCTCCGAATGGGCGAGCTTGGGAAAGAAATCTGACGCAGGAGTATGCGGCTCCGGCAGCAGCCCCCGGTCCATGGCTATACACAGCAGCGAGGACAGAATGCTTTTGGTACAGGAATTGATCTTGGCCGTTTCGCGGGCCGTTTGCGGTCTTCTGTACTGCTCATAGACCAGCTCGCCCCGGCGGCTGATCAGACAGCTTCTGAGGTTAACAGGAGACAGCAGATCATGTAGCGGATTGAGGTTCATAGCGTTCGTCCTTTTCTAGTCGTAGTAAGTGGATTAGAGCCTTATTCATTGAATTACCCTCATTGGGAAGCAGTAATCTACTGGAATATGGTAAACTATGGCGTGTACGCGGCACGAATCAGCTGCACGCCTTAATCATACCAAATGATACGAATATCATGCCGATGTTCGAATAAGGGAGAGAACATGATGTCCGATCGCGATGATATTGCCGATCAAAGGCGCAAGAAGCTAAAGCTTATTACTTTCAGCAAAGAAGACCAGTCGCTGGTCGAATCGGAGAAGCCTCAGGAGACGTTCCGTGATGTCGGCGGCTTGGAGGAAGTCAAGAAGAAGATCCGCATGAACTTTATCTTGCCATTAAAGCAGCCGGAAATATTCGCCGCATACGGGAAAGAAGCCGGAGGAAGCCTGCTTCTCTACGGGCCTCCCGGCTGCGGGAAGACGTTCCTCGCACGCGCTGTAGCAGGCGAAATCGACGCTAATTTCCTGCACATTGAGCTGCAGGCCATTCTGTCCATGTATGCCGGGCAAAGCGAGCATAATTTGCATGATATTTTTGAGAAGGCCAGAGAAAGCAAGCCGTGCGTGATCTTCATCGACGAGCTCGACGCCATGGGCGGAAGCCGTCATCAAATGCGCCAGCATCATGACCGGATGCTTGTCAACCAGCTGCTGCTGGAGCTCGACGGGCTGCAGGCCCATAATGAACAGGTATTTGTTATCGGAGCGACCAATACTCCCTGGTATCTCGATTCTGCACTGCGGCGGCCGGGCAGGTTCAACCACCTGATCTTTGTACCGCCTCCGGAGGAAGCTGAACGCGAGACCATTCTGGAGCTGAAGCTGGCCGGCAAACCGGTTGAGGCCTTGAACCTGGCCAGAATCGCGGCAGAGACAAAGCTGTTCTCCGGCGCTGACCTGGAGCAGGTGGTGAAGGACGCAGTGGAATCGGCAATGGAACGGACATTTGAATCCGGGAATATCGAGCCGATTACGAATGAAGATTTGAAGAAAGCGGCTAAATCACGCAAAGCGACAACCCTTGAATGGTTTGCAACTGCCAGAAATTATGCCACCTTCAGTGACGTGAACAAGGACTATCAGACTGTACTTGATTACGCGAAGAAACATGGAGTGAAGTAGCAAGAGGAAGAGCCTGAAGGGAGAGAGGAGAGAGAGCCAGGTGCATGAACAAGAGGCTTACCAGGCCGGTTATACGGCCGTCCAGCAGCTCATTCAGTGGCAGAGATACAAGGAGGCGCTGGCCGAAGCCCAGGAACTGCTGAAGCTGGAACCGGAGGATCCGGATGTATTTGCCATGATCGCTCATATTTATTTGCTGATGAGTGAATACGAGAAAGCGCTGCACTGGGCTTCGGAAGCGCTGCGCCGGAATCCGGAGGAACAGCTTGCCTGGTTTGTAAGGGTGAATGTCTATTACGAAACCGATAATGAATCGTCGTTCCAGTCAGCTCTGCAGGAAGCACTCCGGGTAGACCCTTATGAAGCGCATTATTATTTCCTGCAGGCAAACCGCCTGAACAAGAAGGCGCGCTTTCATGAGGCGAAAGAAGAGCTGGTCAGAGCGCTGGAGCTTCAGCCGGAAGCTCCGCTGTACCTGGCCACGCTCAGCTATACGGAAGCTCTGCTGGGCAAAGACGGGGCTTCTCGCGAACTGGAGCGCGAGGCCCTCAGATACGGCGCTGAAATGCCCTATGTCCTCCTCTATCTGGCTTGGGCGGCAGGACGGCGGGGCGACTTCAAGCTGAGGGAGACTTATATCCGCAGCGCGGTTCGGCTTAACCCGGACAGCAGACAATTTCAGGACGAATATCTGGAGGCGCTCCAGCAGAACCATAAGCTGTTCCGGGTCTTTCTTTGGCCGTCCAAGTGGATCCGCAGGCTGAAGGGCTGGCAGCTGTTTCTCATCTGGGCTGCTGCCTGGCTCCTGTTCAGGCCGCTGGTCATAGTTTTTATCCTCCTGTATGTGCTTGCCCATTGGCTGTCCAAACTCATCGTCCATGTTAAGGTGTTTGGATGGAGGCGCAGGCGCTGATCAGCTCCCATTGCTCACAGGTTTTCAGCCTGTGAGCATTTTTTTACACTATTGGTGAAAAAAATCACATACTTAAAGGGCCTCCGCTATTTATAATTCACTCATAAACATCACTAAGGGGGAAATGAAAATGAAAGTAGCAAAAGGTTTGGTAGTAATGGGAATGGCAGCAGCTCTGCTTGCAGGCTGCGGCTCAAATAACAACGATAACGCGGCTAACACGAGCGCAAACGCAAGTGCAAACACAAGCGCAAGTGCTAATACAAGCGCAAGTGCCAATACAAGTGCAAGCGCTGAGGCAACTGATGCTGTTACAACAGCTTCCATCGTAAACCAAGCGGACGCTTTTATTAGTGCCGTCAGCGATAAAGGGAACTGGATCGTAGCGATTCTGAATGACCTTACAGTTGACCAAGAAGTTGTCGTATCTGGCGAGTTCCATGATAAAGGCGATTCTGCTAATGCCATTTACCGCAAGCTTGCGCTTTATTCCCAGGATGAAGACCACAACATCACAGCTACCTACACACTGACTGTACCTAAATTGACTGTACAAAGTGAAAACTTCAAAGTTCAAGGCGGCACAGTTAAAGGCGACGTATACGTAGAAGCAAACGGATTTACACTTGACAAAACAGCTACCATCGACGGCAACCTCTACTTCAAGAGCGCTGATCTGCAAAAAACAGCTGTTCTCGACGGTAAACTGACCGGCGCAAACGAAGTCAAAGAATAAGTCAAATCATAGTTGCTGGCGGCTGAACCGCCGGAAGCCTGTGGACCTGAATGCTCATCAGAGCGGCGGGTCTGCAGGCTTTTTTCATTTTTGATCACGGAATTTCAATTAGAACATCAGTCGGGCAAAAGCCCGGATACAGCAGTTGTAAAGTCTTTGCAAAGTTCGGATCCTGTTTGGAGAGCTCGCTGAAATAACTGCCGATAACATGGTTGGAGCCGACAGCGCCGTTTAGAAAAGACATGGGCGAAAGCGTTTGGACATGGCTGTAATAATACCTCTTTTCCCGTTTCGGAAGCTTGTAGACGGTTGGAGGCGCTAATGTAACGACATCAAAGCTGTTGGCGAACCGCCAGCTGCTTTGGACGTATTTCCCGAAGACTTTGGCAAAGGAAGGATCCCCGACACGCGGCGAACCATAGGTATACAGAAACGGATGCTTAAAAGCGCTGTTGACAGCGATATCCAAGGCGCCCAGCGCAGCAAGAGCAGCTCCGAGACTATGGCCCGTAATGAACAGCGGTTTGCCGGAAGGCAGCCTGGCAAGGGCGGCGAGCAGCTCATCCCGCGCCGAAGCATAGATGGAAGTAAAGCCGCGGTGAGTCAGGACAGGCTCTTTAATGTACTTAAATCTCTTCTGCGAGGCCAGCATATCCGCAATCCAGTTGGTTGTGGAGACGGTTCCGCGGAAAGCGAGGATCAGCTCCTCGGGGGCTTCCAGAATAAAGCCGAAGGTTTCCCATTCGCGAGTGATGGATTTTGCGTGGATGACATGACGGACCTCATAAGGTGAAGGAACGGTAAAAGAGCCGTCAGGGTTATTATACTGGACATACGTTTGCCCGCAGACGGCTGCCAGAAAGATTGCCCGCTGCAGATGATTGCTGCTGCTGTTTGCCACAGTTCTCCCACCTTTCTACTTCTTTATTTATGAGGAGAAAGGGCAATGGATGCCTGCTTGCATGCGAAAAGCTTAATTTCTTATAGGAACATTTCTTATAGAAATATTATTTATAGGAATATCCCCGCCGGTTCAGCTAAAATAGAGTTAAAGCAATCATAGATGTAGGAAAATAGAGCTTAAACCAAAGCTGCAAGCGGGGGGATCAATTTGCACGATACAGCAGGCAAAGTTACTCATAATCATGTTAAAGTTACTCATAATCATGTTAAAGTAGGCACCATTCGGGAGATCAGCCGTTATCCGGTAAAATCGCTGGGCGGTGAAACCCTGGATATGTGTGAAATAGAGTCATACGGGCTGCAGGGAGACCGCATCTGTTCTTTCCGGGATGAGACCAAACAAGGCTGGGGACAATTTGTCACGGCACGGAATACGCCAGCTATGCTTAATTACAAAGCTTCCTTCCAGGAGGATCGCGGAATTCGGGTAACAGCGCCGGACGGAAGGATAATGGGCTGGGATGAGGAGCTGCTGCAGGAAATTCAAGGGATGGTCAAGAAGCCAATCTCCATGTCACGGCTTATGGAGCCCCATCCGGAAGCTGAGCATTCCAGCCTCTTGTCGGTAGACGGAGCCAGTGTGCTGCTTGTGACAGATGCCAGCCTGCGCAAGCTTGAGCAGTTATGGGGCAAGCCGGTGGATCAGCGCCGCTTTCGCGGGAACTTTGTGATCGATTTGAACGATGACTCGCTCTTTGAAGGGGACTGGATCGGACGCCAGCTGGACATTGGCGGGGCAAGGCTTCAGGTGGACAGCTTCTGTGAAAGATGCGTCTTTATTACAATAGATCCTGATTCCCAGGAGAAGGACCCTTCGCTGTTACGGAAAGTATACGAGGATTTCGGTCTTCATTTCGGTGTCTACGCGTCGGTTGTCAGAACAGGAACGGTCCGGACCGGGGACGAGGTCACTTTGGTGGGACAGGCTTAGGCGGATCGCTTCATGCCTAATTCTTGATATAATCTAGAGAAGTACATCAAAGGAGCGGACAGCATGTATAAGACGATCGGGCTGTTCGCCCATGTCGATGCAGGAAAGACGACATTGGCTGAGCAGCTTCTTTTTCATACGGGAACCATTAAGCAGCGGGGACGGGTAGATCACCGGGACACCTATCTGGACAATCATGACATTGAAAAAGCCCGTGGCATTACCGTATTTGCCGACCAGGCGCTCATGCCTTACAAGGATTCAGTGCTGCAGGTGATTGATACGCCGGGGCACGTCGATTTTTCACCCGAAATGGAGCGGGCTGTTCAGGTGCTGGACGCCGCTGTTGTGATCATAAGTGCAGCCGAGGGGGTGCAGGGACATACGGAGACCGTTTGGCAGCTGCTGCGCAAGCATGAGGTGCCGGCCTTGATCTTCATCAATAAAATGGACCGGACAGGCGCAGACAAGCACCGAGTCCTTGAGGAGATCCGGCATCAGTTAACGGGCGACGCGTTTGACTGCACAGACTCCTTGTTCCTGCAGGGCGGGGCCGATAAACAGCTGCAGGAATTTGCCGCAGAGCGGGATGAAGCCTGTCTGCAGGCTTACCTGGAAGAGAGCTTTACGCCCGAAGAATGGACACAGTCATTAAGCAGACTGGTGCAGCAGTGCCGCCTGTTCCCCGTATTAAGCGGGAGTGCGCTCCAGGACGAGGGAGTGGAGGAGCTGCTGGAGTGGCTGGACGCGCTTGTTCGTCCGGATTACCGGACTGCGGAGCAGCAAGATTTTTCGGGGAGAGTCTATAAAGTTCGCCACGATGACAGCGGCGTAAGATCCACTTATTTAAAGGTGCTCAGCGGAAGGCTCAGAGTCCGGGACGAGGTGATTTATGGTCCTGATGGCGAGCGGGTGAGGGACAAAATTACCCAAATCCGGCTGGTGTCCGGCCATAAATTCAAAACGGCTGAGGAAGCGTCTGCCGGGCAGCTGATCGCTGTAACCGGATTGACGGAGGCAGCAGCCGGGCAGGGACTCGGTGAGCTCAGCGGCCATAGGGGCTACGAGCTGGTGCCGACCTTAACGGCGAAGGTGTTCCATCCGGACACAATCCCGGTGAAGGAGGTGCTGCGCGTATTTCGGCTGCTGGAGGCCGAAGACCCTACCTTAAAGGTGCTGTGGGAGGAGCAGCTGCAGGAGATCCACATCCATGTAATGGGCGTCATTCAGCTTGAGGTGCTGGAGGAGCTGGCGAAGGAGCGTTTCGGGCTCGCAGTCACCTTCGGACAGCCGGATATTCTGTATCTGGAGACGATTGCTGGCACCGTCCGGGGATACGGCCATTTTGAGCCGCTGCGCCATTATGCGGAGGTTCATTTGAAGCTGGAACCGGGAGAGCGGGGAAGCGGGATTACTGTCTCGAATGCCTGTCATGTAGAGGATCTCGCGGTAGGCAGCCAGAATCTGATCCGCCATCATCTGCTGGAGCGGGAGCATCACGGCCTGCTCACCGGTTCCCCTCTGACCGATCTTCACATCACGCTCTTAACCGGGCGGGCGCACAACAAGCATACGCATGGCGGAGACTTCCGCGAAGCGGCTTACCGGGCGCTGCGGCAGGGGCTGGAGAAGGCGGAGAATGTGCTGCTGGAGCCGTACTACAACTATAAAATCCGCGTCGGACTGGATGAAATGGGCCGGGTGCTGTCGGATATTCAGCAGGCGCACGGAAGCTTCGAGCCGCCGGAAACGGCAGACGGAAATGTATATGTCCAGGGACGTGTTCCGGTCGCAACCTTTCTTGACTATCCTGCCGAATTCGCCGCCATCTCCCGCGGAAAAGGCTCGCTCATGCTGAGCTTCGGCGGCTACGGCCGGTGCCATAATGAGGCCGAAGTCATCGCCCGGCGGGGCTACGACAAGAATGCGGATCCGCTGTATACGTCTTCTTCAATCTTCTGCGCCAAAGGAGCGGGATACTCGGTCTCCTGGGAGGAGGCAGAGCGCCTGATGCATAGTGAAATATAGGGAATCAGCGGCAGCCGTGGACGAATAAATAAAGTCCTGGCTGCCGCTGTTTTTATGGAGCTGTCGATTCGCATTATTTGAACAAGCCCTGCTTTGGATGCTTGTTATCGTATTTTTTCCTAGTGACTGTCCTGTAAGGATAAGATTTGAATGATCGTGTTCATCACCGCATCTTCTTCATTGGAACGTGTAATATAGTTCGCGGCATCTTTCAATTCCGGAACCGCATTCCGGACAGCAAAGCTGTATGCAGCGCGAGCCATGAGCTCTAAATCGTTAAACCCGTCTCCGAATGCCATCGTTTCCTCAGGCGTTACATTTAATAATTGCTGCAAGTGTTCGACGGTCGTGCCTTTGTGAACATTCGCATTCGCAATGTCAATCCAGGCTGCATCCGATGCGACAATATAGGCAGATTCAAAGAAGCTGGATAATTTCTCTCTCGTTTCAAAGCATCTAAGGGCGCAGTCGAATACTGTAATTTTCACAAAATCTTCGGTTATTTCATTAAAGTCGGATACTTGCCGGACTTGGGCATAGGATCTTCTGACAACAGCAATTTCCTCCGGAGGTAAGGTATCTTTAATTACAGCACCGCTTCTTGTACATGCGATGATCGTATGATCCAGACTGAGATCTTCAAGCAGCCCGATGATTTTTCGCCCTAATTCATTACTCAGCAGCGATTCATACACAAACTCCCCGTTATGCTTGATCCGGGTGGCGCTGTCACCCAGAATCCATAAATCTTTAGCGTCCTCACCAAACAGCTCTTCAACACGTTCACACTGCTTCCCCGTAACCGGAGCGAAATGAACCCCTTTATCCTGCAGCAATTTTCTGACATCCTTATACAGTTCCCTGTTAAATTCACCGCTGTTATCCAGGAAGGTTCCGTCCATATCCGTTAACACTAGCTTGATCATATCATTACCTCCAAAAATAGTTTGCTTGTAAATAACTTCAGTAGGGTTATCTCAACCGTGCTTCTTCATCCAGATCCTCTTGGGTTATTAGTCTGTCCTTATAATAATGATTCATATCATGCTCATTGATGGTGCGCAGAACTCTGCAGGGGTTACCCACAGCCACAGAATTAGCCGGAATATCTTTGGTTACAACACTTCCAGCCCCTATAACACAGTTCTCTCCAATGGTAACTCCTGGACATATAATGCTGCCGGCCCCGATCCAGCAATTGTCCTCAATTATCACCGGATCAGCATACATGTATTCTCTGTAATTAGGGTTAATAGGATGACCAACAGTTGCGATGGTTACAGCCGGCCCAAACATGACTTTCTTTCCAATGATAATCTTTGTATCGTCTACAAAATTGCAGTTAAAGTTAATGTACGAGCCTTCCCCAATTTCGATATTTGTCCCGTAGCAGAAGTAAAACGGCGGCTCGATCCAAGCCTTTGTTTCTTTGCCGAATATTTCTTTCATCAGTCTGGAACGCTCGTCCAAAGTGTCCGGTCCTGTCGCATTAAACGCTATCATTCTTCGCTTGGCATTGGCTCTGTCCTCCGGCAGGCCTTCACAATAGTCTGTAAATAATTTTCCTGTCTCAATTCTTTCTCTCATTGTCATATCCAGCTTCACCTTTCCTCTAAAAATCCCTTGTAATATTGTTTAACCACCTGTATTGGCGGTATCGGATCACAGCAGCCGGTATCTTAATTATCTCGTCTAGACTAATGACGGCAAACAGTACAATAGGATGTACGTGCCATACAAAAGCACTTGAATAACTTAATGGCAAAATGACTCCCCACATAACGGCAAAATCGCACCAAAACCCAAACTTGGAATCACCCCCAGCCGGGAATAGTCCGCCGATGATGGCTGAATTTATCGACTTGCCAATGCAATAATATGCGCATATATAAAGCATTCCATTAAGATAACTTTGTGCCGTATCATTCAAATTCACCAGATGAAATACAGCAGGCTTTATTAGCAAAATAGCGACACCAGCCAGCGCGCCAAATAGGAGTGCGTAAGCACTGATCCGGCTGCCCGCCTTAATTGCCATTTCTTTATTGCTGCTGCCTAAATATTTGCCGACAAGAACTGCCCCGCCGCTGGAAATGCCGCTGCACAGCACAATAGCCAGGTCCTTGATCACTGCTGCAATAGAGTTGGCTGCCACCAGATCGGCGCTTACATGCCCCATGATGGCGGTTGTCGCAGTTAATGCACCACCCCAAATGAGGTAATTGGCCTGAACAGGAAGGGTGTATCGTATAAAATCTTTCCGCAAGAACCGTTCCACGTTATCTCGCCTAGGCAGGCGAAAGCGAACAGACCCTTGTCTCACTGAATAAATGATGCAGCACCCAAGCTCGATGAACCGTGCACAGACGGTTGCGCCAGCTACGCCAATGACAGCTTTCTCGGGCATACCGGGGAATAACACGAATATGCATAATGCGTTTAAAGCAATGTTTAATACTAGACAGAATGTGCTGATCATGGCACTTATACGTACGTTCTCCATACTCCTCAACACACTTAGGTACATTTGAGATAGTCCCATAGCCAAATAAGAGAATGAGACTAACCTCAGGAAATTTGATCCAAAATGGATAAGTTCCTTGTCATTAGTAAAAATACGCATCAGCTGATCCGGAACGCACAGCGATAGGAGGAAAAATGCAATAGAAACCCCGATCGAAAAGGTCAACGCGATACTGAGAACACGTTGAATGGCCCCCATATCCTTCTTTCCCCAGTATTGTGCTGCCAGAATTCCAACTCCTGTTGCAAGGCCCATATAGAACAGATTTAATACGAAAGTGACTTGTCCTGCCAAAGATACAGCCGACATCGCCGATTGGCTTACGGAGCCTAACATCAATACGTCGACCATAATGACGGATGCCGAGATCAGGTTCTGCAAAGCAATAGGAACTACCAGGCTTATCAATTGAAGGTTGAATTGTCGGTCTGCGGGCACTTCTAATCGTGCTTTGCTTTGCACTGCTTTCCTCCTTTTTACTTAGTATTACTCCATAAAAATAGTACATTCTTTATCTTCTTACCATCAGAATTGATTATAATAGTATCAAAATCGTATTTTATTATCAGAGGAGGTGTTACGATGCACAGCAAACTGGACGTCTATTCTGATCTGTCAGAGCGCTTAAACTACAACTTGCCGAATTTCGAGCTGTATGTCCGTCAAGGCACGCTCCGCCAGTTTGACAAGTATGCCGCTGTATGCCATTGGCACCCGGATTTAGAGTTTATCTCAGTGCTTGAAGGGTCAATTGACTTTTTTGTAAACGGAAAGATCGTACATCTGGAGAAGGGAAACGGGATATTCGTTAACAGCAAAAGATTACATTATGGCTTTTCCTACAATATGACCGATTGTTCTTATATTGTGGCTGCCATTCATCCTTCGCTGATTGGCAAGCAGTCCTGGGCGGGGAAGGAGTATTGGGAGGAGAAATTTGGTTCAAATTCGGATGATTATCTATTGCTAACTGAGGAAAGTGATTGGCAGAGGGAGGTTCTGCTCTCGCTGAAGCAGATCTATAACGAAATGCACAGTGACACACGTAACCCGCTTCGCCTGCTGGCGCAGGCCATGTCACTATGCGCAAGTATCGGAGACCATGTAACTTCAGGTTCAGGACAACTTGCAGATGACCCTTACTGGACAGTGGTTTGGGGAATGACCGATTTTATTCATCGGCATTATGAGAACAAGATTACGCTGGAAGAGATTGCAGCCGCAGGTTCTGTATGCAGGAGCAGATGCTGCGAGCTGTTTGGCAGCTATCTAGGTCAAACTCCGAATTCCTATCTGACACGGTATCGTATCCAGAAAAGCTGCGAGATGCTGCAGGATACGGATAGAACGATCAGTGAGATCGCTGTTTCGTGCGGGTTTCAAAGCTCAAGTTATTTTTCCTATGTGTTTCGCAAAGAGCTCGGTATGACTCCGCAGAGCTACCGCAAGCAAAGGGAGAATGATCCGGATCGGTAGCAAAGCATCGTCTGCACCTTAGGCGCAAGTGTTGGAGCGGCACCTGTTTATGTAGGGGATCTCTCTATCACCTATAAATTCGATCCTGCTAAGAGAGAATTCGCCGCTGACCAGTTGAAATTTGTGCCGTATGACGATAAGTAGGCTGTGAACGTTGATTTTTCCGAAATGAATAGATTTGCATTGGTTAAAAATAGACGCCCGAAGGCGTCCTGAATGTTTAAGATTATATTTTGGAGAACTGCTGACCTTACTGCACGCTTGGAAATCTTTGAATTCTAACCACATTCGTATAAGTTACTTTCTTGAACACGATTCTGCCCGTCGACAATCTAAAGAAAACTCCTTGTTTGAGGACCACGGTAGTGGGTCCCAAGTTCGGGTTGTGGATGCTGACCAAACGTCCATTTGCAACCCGGATTCCGTTTGGTGTTTGATAAGCGACAGCTACAAACTGGCCTCTCTTAAGACTGCTAATAGTAGCTTTCTTCACGAACTTTCACCTCTTTCACTTGGAAGATAGTTTATTATATGGCAGAATAAAGAGGATGATTGTGTTTCGTCCTAGAGAGGCTGAATTTACTCAAGAGCCGGCAGGTTGATTTCAGCTTTTTATTATGATAACCTTTAATTAACAGACAGCTGAATACTAAACCCCATACGATGGCGGATTGTTACTGCACAGCAGGCGAAACCTAAATTGATGGCGAAATCATGCTTCCTTAGCGGAGTGTCATTTTTCCATGAATTTAGGTTTTTCTTGTTTTTAGGGCTGAAACTGCCGGCGGTTTCGGGCATACTAACACAGAACTGCCTGCCTATGTGGATGTAATTGCGTTACCAAAAATATAAAGAAATGAGGCTGCTAAAGATGAAAGAAGTCAGTAAAGGATTCCCGGAAAACTTCCTGTGGGGCGGAGCCACCGCGGCTAACCAGCTGGAGGGCGGCTTTGATGAAGACGGCAAAGGCTTGTCCTGTGCGGATATGATTGCGCATGTTCCGAAAGAGCAGCGCAAAGGCGGACATGCGATGGAAATCTCCTCGGAGCGGATTGAGCAAATCCTGGCCGGAGAGATCGACGAGCGTTTTCCTAAACGTTACGGCGTCGATTTTTACCATCGTTATAAAGAGGATATTGCTTTATTTGCAGAGATGGGCTTCAAGGTGTTCCGTTTGTCCATACACTGGTCCCGCATTTTCCCGAACGGTTACGACGAGCAGCCGAATGAAGCGGGTTTGCAGTTCTATGACAATGTGTTCGACGAGCTGGCCAAATACGGAATTGAACCGCTTGTGACTCTGTCCCATTATGAGACACCGCTGGGTCTTACCCTGAAATACAACGGCTGGGCGAGCCGCGAGGTCATCGGACATTATGTGAAGTATGCGGAAACGGTGTTCAAACGGTATAAGAATAAAGTCAAATACTGGCTGACCTTTAACGAAATCAATGTGATGCTGTTTAGTCCGTACACTGGCGGCGGCATTCTGATTGACAAGGTGGAGAACAAGCTCGAAACCACTTACCAGGCGCTGCACCACCAGTTTGTGGCGAGTGCAATGGTGACCAAGCTGGCTCACGAGATTATTCCGGGTTCCCAGGTCGGCTGTATGCTTGCCCGCATGGAGACGTATCCGTATTCCTGTAATCCGGAGGATATCCGGCTTGCGCAGTTCGAGAACCAGATTAACCTGTTCTTTACGGATGTGCATGCACGCGGGAAGTACCCGAACTATATGGCGCGGTATTTTGCGGAGAACAATGTTGAACTTAAATTCGAACCTGGCGACGAGGAAATTCTTCTTGCGCATCCCGTGGATTTTATTTCCTTCAGCTATTACATGACCGTGACCAAGTCGGTGGATGCCACCGCAGAGCAAACTGCCGGCAACCTGGCTGGCGGGGTGAAGAATCCGTATCTTGAAGCGTCCGACTGGGGCTGGGAGATTGACCCGATTGGCCTGCGCGTCACCCTGAACAAATTCTGGGACCGTTATCAGAAGCCGCTGTTTATCGTTGAAAATGGTCTTGGCGCCTATGATAAGGTAGAGGAAGACGGATCGATTCACGATTCCTACCGGATCGATTACTTGAGTAAGCATATTGCACAAATGAAGGAAGCCATTAAAGACGGCGTGGATCTGATCGGCTTTACAAGCTGGGGACCGATTGACCTTGTCAGCATGTCGACCTCTGAAATGTCCAAACGCTACGGCTTTATTTATGTTGACCTAGACGATGAAGGCAACGGCACCCTTGCACGTTCGAAAAAGGATTCGTTTGAATGGTACAAAAAGGTAATTGCAACAAACGGGGAGCAGCTGTAATTGCCCAAAGCTGTTTTGGGGAAAATTACATGATCAACCGCTTTCAATAAACGTTGTCAACCTGCCTGATCTATGCTACGATAAAAAACAGGCAATTGAATATACTGGATTGTTACTGTTTAGTCAGGCAAAACCAGAGTCATGGCACTTCAGGGTGCCAGCTTGGTTTTGCCTTTATTACATTTATCGGTGCAAGGTGATTAGGACAATGAGAATTGAGAAGGTGCTCAACAACAACGTCATTACCGTAATCGACAGCGATGGTAACGAACAGGTCGTCATGGGGCGGGGAATTGCCTTTAAGAAGCATACGGGTGATCTGATTGATGAAAGCCGGGTCGAGAAAGTTTTTTCACTGGCAAGCAATGAGATTTCGCAAAAGCTGAAAACGCTTCTGTCCGATATTCCGATGGAATATGTGGAATGCTCGGATGAAATCATCACCTATGCTGAGACGGTACTCGGTGAGAAGCTGCACGAAAGCGTGTATATCTCGCTGACGGATCACATTCATTTTGCCATCGACCGCCATCGTCAAGGTCTCCAGATCCGCAACGCGCTTCTGTGGGAGATCAAGCGGATGTACCGCAAGGAATACGCGATCGGCGTGAAAGCGCTGCAGATTATTGAAGAAACGCTCGGCGTCTCGCTGCCGGAAGATGAATCCGCGTTCATTGCGATGCATTTGGTCAATGCGCAGATGAACGGTGAGATGCGGGAAACCATCAGCATTACAAACATCGTGAAGGACATTTTAAATATTGTCAGACGGAGTTTTGTGATTGAATTAAATGAGGATTCGCTCAATTATTACCGCTTTATGACGCATTTGAAGTTCTTTGCCCAGCGGGTGCTGCTGGGAACTGCTGCAGTAGGGAAAGAGTCCGACAATCCGCTGCATGATTTGGTGAGCAAGCAGTATGCCGAAGCTTATGCCTGTGTCTTAAAAATCAACGATTACACGCGTAAGATATACAGCAGAGTTTTATCTAAGGAAGAGCTGCTGTACTTGACGATTCATATTGAAAGGCTTGTCAGAAGTGACCAGGAACCTGAATCGAGTAATTGAATCAAGTAACTGGGTCGAGTAACTGAATAAGATGGGATTGTAACTGCAGTAAGACAGGCAAAACCTAAACGATGAGTAGATTCCGTTTCTGCGGAACATGCTAGTCATTGTTTAGGTTTTTTTTATTCTTAAATTTACTTCAAGGGAGATAACAGCAATGGATAAACAGCAATTGTCCAAGGAAATATTGAAGCTGGTGGGCGGCGAAGCGAACATCGACCAGGTGACGCACTGCATGACCCGGTTAAGATTTAATTTGAAGAACAACAGCAAAGCAGATAAACAAGCGCTGCAGAACACGCCTGGCGTAATGGGGGTAATGGTTAACGGCGGCCAGTTCCAGGTCATTATCGGGAATGATGTGCCGGTTGTCTATAACGCCCTGGTAGGCAATATGTCCAAATCACCGGAGGCAGGAGTGAAGTCTAAAGCCGCACCAGGTGAGGAAGCTGCAAAGAAGAATCCGCTGAGTGCCATCTTTGACTTTATTTCGGGCGCATTCACACCGATTCTTCCGGCGATTACAGGTGCAGGTATGATCAAAGGGATCGTGGCGCTGCTGATCACCTTTGGCTGGATGAACGATACAAGCTCAACTTACATCATCCTGTCGGCCATCGGTGACGGCGCGTTCTATTTCCTTCCGATTATTCTCGGGATCAGCACAGCCCGTAAGCTCGGCAGCAACATGTATATCGGAGCGGCGATCGCGGCTTCGCTGCTGCATCCAAGTTTAACGGCACTGCTCGGAGGAGGGAACCCGATTACCTTTGCCGGAGTTCCGGTTACTGTTGCCACGTATTCATCGACGGTTATTCCTATTTTGCTCGCAGTTTGGCTGGCTTCGTATATCGAGAAATTTGTAGACAAAATTACGCATGCTTCTCTTAAGCTTATCGTGGTTCCTACAGTAACGCTGCTTATTATCGTACCCATTACACTGATTGCAATTGGACCGCTGGGTGTGACGATTGGTAACGGACTGACTGGCGGTATTAACTGGCTGTTTGATCATACCGGGTTCCTCGCAGGACTGCTGATCGGCGGCGTGTTCTCCCTGCTGATAATTACAGGCATGCACTATGCCCTCGTTCCTATTATGATCGGAGCTATTGCCACTCAAGGCTTTGATTACCTGATTCCACTGATGATGGTAGCGAACTTTGCACAGGCTGGAAGTGCATTCGGCGTTGCCCTGAAGTCCAAGAATGCGCAGATTAAATCTTTGGGCGCTTCCACCGGGTTTACCGCGATCATGGGGATTACCGAACCGGCTATGTACGGGGTGAATATGCGCTTCAAGAAGCCGTTTATTGCAGCTTTGATCGGCGGCGCGATCGGCGGCGCATTCTTGAGCATGTTCCATGTTAAAGCCTATGTCATTGGCGGACTTGCTGGTGTATCCGGTATTCCGATGGTAGTCGGTCCAACGCTCGTTTATGCACTAATCGGGTTTGTGATTGCGATCGTCGCAGCTGCCCTCGTGACTTATGTGCTTGGCTTTGAAGATGCGTCTGCTGCTTCTGCGGCTGCGCCGGCCGCTGCTGCTCCTGGTCTTGCGTCCGATGCTAAAGCACAGGAAACAAAAGTGTTCAGCCCGATTACGGGTGAAGTGAAACCCTTGCAGGCGGTGAATGACCCGGCTTTTGCCGAGGAAATTATGGGAAAAGGATTTGCGATTCAGCCGTCTGAAGGCCGGGTAGTATCGCCAGTAAACGGGACCGTGTTCTCGCTCTCGAAGAGCGGTCACGCAATTGGGCTGGTCAGCGACAGCGGCGCGGAAATGCTGATTCACATCGGCATCGATACGGTGAAGCTGAAAGGCCAATTCTTCTCGCCAAAAGTCCAGGCCGGAGCCAAGGTTGCAGTAGGCGATCTGCTGATGGAATTCGACCGTGAGCAAATTGAAAAAGCCGGTTATGATACCATTACCCCTGTCATCATTACCAACATGGATCAGTATTCAAATATTGAACCTGCGGGTCAGAGTAACGTGAAGGAGCGGGATTTGCTTTATACAGCGAAAGCATAACCGCTTCCCCGGTTCAGATGATTTCTTAAGAAAGGGCCTTTTCGGGCCCTTTTTTTGCAGGGCGGATTCCCGGAACCGGCCTGAAATGAAGGTTATTTTTTGAACAAATATGGTGTTAGAGCGCGTTAGCCTTTATAATATGACGAGTATATTGGATAAAAGGAAAAGGTGTTAAATTCATGAGTATATTAAACGTAGAACGGCTCAGTCACGGCTTCGGAGACCGGGCTATTTTCAATGATGTTTCATTCCGGCTGCTGAAGGGCGAGCATATCGGCCTGATCGGCGCCAACGGCGAAGGAAAGTCCACCTTCATGAACATCATTACGGGCAAGCTTCAGCCTGATGAGGGCAAGGTAGAATGGGCCAAGCGCTCGCGTGTCGGTTATCTGGATCAGCATGCCGTGCTGACGAAGGGACAAACCATCCGCGACGTATTGCGCAGTGCATTTCAATATTTGTTCGATATGGAACAAGAGATGAACGATATGTACGGCAGAATGGGCGACGTATCCGCAGAAGAGCTGGAGCAGCTGCTTGAGGATGTCGGCACGATTCAGGATACGTTAACGAGCCAGGATTTTTATTTGATTGATGCCAAAGTGGATGAAACCGCCCGTGGTCTGGGTCTGACGGATATCGGTCTGGATAAGGACGTCAACGATCTGAGCGGCGGCCAGCGGACCAAGGTGCTGCTTGCCAAGCTGCTGCTGGAGAAGCCGGATATCCTGCTGCTGGACGAACCTACGAACTATCTTGACGAGCAGCATATCGAATGGCTGAAGCGGTACTTGCAGGAATACGAGAATGCGTTCATCCTGATCTCCCACGACATTCCGTTCCTGAACAGCGTTATCAATTTGATCTACCATATGGAGAATCAGGCTCTATCGCGGTATGTCGGCGACTACGACTATTTCCAGCAGGTGTATGAGGCGAAGAAACAGCAGCTTGAATCGGCTTATAAACGCCAGCAGCAGGAAATTGCGGACCTGAAGGATTTTGTGGCGCGCAACAAGGCCAGTGTGGCCACCCGAAACATGGCGATGTCCCGCCAGAAGAAGCTGGACAAGATGGAGGTCATCGAGCTTGCCAAGGAGAAGCCGAAGCCGCAGTTTAACTTCAAGGAAGGCCGGACTTCCGGCAAGGTGATTTTTGAAACGAAGGATCTGGTGATCGGCTACGATTCCCCGCTGTCCAGACCGCTGAACCTGCGTATGGAGCGGGGACAGAAGATTGCGCTTGTCGGCGCCAACGGTATCGGTAAAACAACGCTGCTGCGCAGCATTCTTGGCCAAATTCCGGCAGTTTCCGGTTCTGTTCACCTTGGCGACCTGCTGGATATCGGGTACTTCGAGCAGGAAATGAAGGAAGCGAATTACAATACCTGTATCGAGGAGATTTGGAACGAATTCCCGTCCTTCACACAGTTTGAAGTGCGCGCGGCGCTTGCCAGATGCGGCCTGACCACCAAGCATATCGAAAGCAAGGTTGCGGTGCTGAGCGGCGGTGAGAAAGCCAAAGTCCGGCTGTGCAAGCTGATTAACCGGGATACGAATCTGCTCGTGCTCGACGAGCCGACCAACCATCTGGATGTGGATGCGAAAGACGAGCTGAAGCGGGCGCTTAAAGCTTACAAGGGCAGCATTCTCCTGATCTCCCACGAACCTGAATTCTACCGCGATGTAGTGACCGAAACGTGGAACTGCGAATCGTGGACGACTAAAGTATTTTAATGGATGCAAGAGGGCGCAAGCCCTTATAAACTGACTTTGAATGACCCATGCTCATGCGTGGGTTTTTCTTATGTCTGCTGTTTGGTTTTGATAGATTCCTTTTATATATAAATAGGACTTGTCTGGCCAATACTACGACAGGGTAAAGCATTTTAGCTGAATGAGAAGAGGTGATCCCTTTGACGATATCAAAGAAAGCCAATCGATTAGCCAATGAAAAATCCCCGTATCTGCTGCAGCATGCCCATAACCCGGTGGACTGGTTCCCCTGGTCGGAAGACGCTTTTGCCAAGGCGAAGCAGGAGAACAAACCGGTATTTCTGTCAGTGGGCTATTCGACCTGCCACTGGTGCCATGTGATGGAGAGAGAATCCTTTGAGAACGACGAAGTCGCCGCGCTGCTCAACAAGCATTACATCGCGATCAAGGTAGACCGCGAGGAACGGCCGGATATCGACAACCTCTATATGGCGGTGTGCCAGGCGATGACCGGCCACGGCGGGTGGCCGCTGACGGTTCTGCTTACGCCGGAGAAGAAGCCGTTCTATGCGGGCACTTATTTTCCGAGAAGGAGCATACTGGGGCGGATCGGCCTGATGGACATGCTGGAGCAGATCCAGGCCAGATGGGACAAGAACCCGGGCGAAATGCTGGCCTTCAGCGACGAGCTGATGGCTGAGCTTGAGAAACGGTCGCGCAGCTCCCGGCCAGGCAGTCTGGATGAAGATATTTTGCATCAAACGTTCCAGCAGTTTCATTCCTTATATGATCCGGAATTCGGCGGGTTCGGCGATGCGCCGAAGTTCCCTTCGCCGCATAATTTGTCTTTCCTGCTGGCTTACAGCAGACAGTACCGCAAAATCGAGGCCGAAGCCATGGTCCGCACCACGCTGGATGCGATGCACCGCGGAGGGCTGTACGACCATATCGGCTTTGGGTTTGCCCGTTATTCAACGGATGAGCGGTGGCTGGTGCCCCATTTCGAGAAAATGCTCTACGACAACGCCCTTCTGGCCATTGCGTATCTGGACGGGTATCAGGCATCCGGCGAACAGCGGTTTGCCGATGTGGCGGAGCAGGTCTTTGCTTATGTGCTGCGGGACATGACCTCACCGGAAGGAGCTTTCTACAGTGCGGAAGACGCAGACTCCGAGGGGGAGGAGGGGAAATTTTACCTCTTCACCCGTGACGAGGTGGCGGAAGCGCTGGAGCTGGACGATCTGCATACGTTCTGTCATGTCTATGACATTACGCCGGAGGGCAATTTTGAAGGCTCGAACATCCCGAATCTGATCCAGGGGACGCCGGAGGAAATTGCGCAGCTCAAGGGCCTGAACCCGCTCGGCCTCCGGACAAGGCTGGAGGAATGCCGTGAACGGCTCTTCCAGTACCGGGAACAGAGGATCCACCCTCACAAGGACGACAAGGTCCTCACCGCCTGGAACGGGCTCATGATTGCGGCGCTGGCGCGCGGGGCCAAGGTGCTGAAGCAGCACACATACGCGCAGGCTGCGGCAAGAGCAGCGAACTTCATCCGGGAGCGGCTGCGGCGGGAAGACGGCCGTCTGCTGGCACGCTACCGGGACGGCGAATCAGCTTATGAAGCGTATATCGACGACTACGCGTTTCTGCTGTGGGGGCTGCTGGAGCTGTACGAAGCAACCAGCAGGGCCGAATATCTTCAAGAGGCCATGGACTTGAAAAATCAAATGTTCCATCTCTTCTGGGACGAGGAACAGGGCGGCTTCCGCTTCAGCGGGCATGACGCGGAGCAGCTGCTGCTAAGCAGCAAGGAAATTTATGACGGCGCACTGCCGTCGGGCAATTCGGTTGCCGCGCTGCAGCTGCAGAAGCTCGCGGCGATTACGCAGGATGCGGAGCTGCAGGGCAAAGTCCAGCAGCTGCTGGAGGCATTTGCCGGACAGGTCAAGCGTTACCCGGCAGGCCATGCGATGTACATGCAGGCCGTGCTGAACGCTTACAGCGGCGGCAGGGAAATCGTGCTCAGCGGCGCAGCGGACGACCCGCTCCTGCACGAGATGATCGCGGAGGTGCAGTCCCAGTATCTGCCGGGAACGGCGGTGCTGGTGCATTTTGCAGGGGAAGAGGGACAACCGCTCAGGAGCTTGCTGCCGCACGTGGCCGGGATGAAGCCGGTTAACGGGCAGGCGGCGGCATACATCTGCCGGCACTTTGCCTGCGAGGCACCGCTGACAAGTAGTGAGGCGCTGCGGGAGCAGCTGGCAAAATAAAATGGGGGAGACTCTCGGGAAGTCTGCTGCAGTATGTATGCGCTTTGCCGCAGAATAGGTACAGAAGAACAAAACAAGACTGCACCCTCTGCTTCAGCATAAAGGTGCAGTCTTATTTTTTAAAAATAAATCTGCTTATAGATCTGCTAATACTCTGTTGATACATCTGTGTGAAATGGATGTGATCCGGCAGGTTCTATGCCTCGACGGTTCCGTTAACCACGAGCTCAAGCTCGCCCGTTTTGGAGTCGATGACCATACCGTGCACCGGTACGCTGGCAGGAAGCAGCGGGTGATTCTTGATGATGCCCACGGTTTCGATCACGCCTTCGCGCTCGGAGTCGAAGCCGCGCAGCCAATCCTTCAGCTTGATGCCGGAATGCTCCAGCGTATCCAGCACATCATCGGAGATGCCGCGTTCTTTAATGGAATTAATCATCCGGTCTGCATTCAGGGATGCCATGCCGCAGCCGAGATGGCCGACAACGATGACTTCTTCCGCGCCAAGCTCATAAATCGCAACCAGCACGCTTCGCATAACGGAGCCGAACGGGTGGGAGACAATAGCCCCGGCGTTCTTGATGATTTTGGCGTCGCCGTTGCGCAGGTTCATCGCTCTTGGAAGCAGCTCAATAAGACGAGTGTCCATGCAGGTTACGATGGCCAGCTTCTTCTGCGGGAATTTGTCGGCGACAAAAGGCTCATACTCTTTGTTGGCCACGAATTCTTTGTTGAAGGCCAGGATGGATTGAATTTTACTCAAAATGATTTCCTCCATTCTTTCTATGTTTCAAGGTTCAAATCTTGGTGAAGAAAAGAGATGAGGATCATAAGTACAGGTAAAAAGCACCTCATCATGCAAGCAGGCAAGCTTCCGGCTGCAGTCTTGACTATAGCGTGAAGCATAAACAAGCTGCTTGAAATGTGACTTAGGTCACGCCTCAATAGTTGATTATAGTATTTTTAAAAAGTATCATCAATAGAGTAAGCTAATTTTACGAGTGGGGTGAGCCTGATCATGGAACAGGATTGGAAGCAGAAGCTTGAGCAATTCCGGGCACTGAACAAGAAGATCAAGAGCTATATCGAAGCCTGCGGGCTTATGGGCTGGGACCTGCGGACAGGCGCACCGCGCAAGGGGGCGGCAGCCCGCGCTGAAGCGCTCGGCGTGCTGTCGACGGAAGCATTCAAGCTTGGAACCTCTGAAGAAATGGCGGGTCTCCTGGCTGCGCTGAACAAGCCTGAAATCCTGGAGCAGCTGAGCGATATCGACCGCAGAACGGTGCTTGACGTGCAGGAAGAATACGACCGCAGCATTAAAATTCCTGCAGATAAATTCCAAAGCTACACCGTGCTGACAGCCCATTCCGAAACGCTGTGGGAAGAAGCGAAGGAACAATCCGATTTCCCGGGCTTTGAGCCGAACCTGACGGAAATCGTTGCCAAGACGCAGGAGTTTATTGACTACTGGGGTCCGCGCGCGACCCGGTATGATACCCTTTTACATATGTATGAGCCGGATCTTACCTCCGAGAAGCTGGATGAAGTATTCGGGCGCCTGAAGGCGCGTTTGGTTCCGCTGGTGGAAGCGATCCAGGCATCGCCGAACAAACCGGATACCTCTTTCCTAAACCAGCTGTTCGATAAAGGGCAGCAGGAGAAATTCGGCCTGTTCCTGCTCAAAGAGATGGGCTATGATTTCGAAGCGGGACGTCTGGACGAAAGCGTTCATCCGTTTATGATCGGACTGAACACGGGCGACATCCGCGTAACGACCAACTTTATCCACGATGATGTAACCAGCTCGATCTTCAGCTGCCTGCACGAAGGCGGACATGCGCTGTATGAGCAGAACCTGGACCCGGCGCTGGAGGGGACTCCGCTTGCTACCGGAACCTCCATGGGCATTCATGAATCCCAATCCCGTTTCTGGGAAAATATGATCGGCAGAAGCCGCGGCTTCTGGGAGCAATATTTCACGGACCTGCAGCAGCATTTCCCGCAGCAGTTCGATAACGTGACGCCGGAGCAGTTCTACCGCGCCGTCAACAAGGTGGAGAATTCCCTGATCCGGATTGAGGCGGATGAGCTGACTTACAATCTCCATATCATCATCCGCTATGAAATTGAGAAGCAGCTCTTTAACGACAACCTGCCGGTTAAAGACCTGCCGCGGGTCTGGAACGAGAAATACGAGCAGTATCTGGGCATTGTGCCGCCGAACGACGGCCTTGGCGTCCTTCAGGACGTGCACTGGTCCGGCGGAAGCTTCGGCTATTTCCCTTCCTATTCGCTGGGCAACATGTACGCCGCTCAGTTTGCAAACACCATCCGCAAGGAGCTGCCAAACTTTGATGAGCTGATTGCCAAAGGCGAGTTCACTCCAATCCGGGAATGGCTGACGGAGAAAATCTACCGCTACGGCAAGAGCCGCAAGCCGGCCGAGCTGATCAAGGACATTACAGGCGAAGATCTGAATCCAGATTATCTGGCGGAATATCTCGAGAACAAATATAAAGAAATTTACGGCCTGTAGTACCGCGTCAGCCTCCCGCTGCATCCATCGCATTTCGCACTTCATTTGCACTTCATTTAGTGTACGGTGCATAAGCAAATAACGAAAGACCGGAAACCGGTGAGATGCCGGAGTTTCCGGTCTTTTTTTGACTGGAAAGCAGTGTCATGCAATTTCCCCTTTCCATTGTGCCTGGGCTTTTTAACCTTTTGGGCACCTCCCGCATAAGGTGATGTAAACCGAAAGATAAAGCTGCATATAGAAAGGATGGATGGAGCATGAAGAAGCCGCGGATAGCCGCCCTCTTGGCAGCGGTACTGGCTGCAGCCGTTCTGCTGAGCGGATGCGGCGCGAAGGATGGACATATCAAGATCGGGGAAGTGACCCGTTCCGTATTTTACGCCCCGCAGTATGTCGCTTTGGAGAAAGGCTTTTTCAAGGATGAGGGGCTTGATGTTGAACTGCAGACCACGCCGGGCGGAGACAAGACAATGACGGCTCTGCTGTCCGGACAGATTAACGTGGCGCTCGTCGGCGCCGAGACCTCGATTTATGTGTACCAGCAGGGAGCGGAGGATCCGGTCATCGACTTTGCAGGCCTGACGCAGACTGACGGAACCTTCCTTGTCGCCCGCGACAGCAGCGGGGAATTTGACTGGAGCCAGCTGAAGGAGAGCACTTTCCTCGGCCAGAGAAAGGGCGGCATGCCGCAGATGGCAGGCGAGTTTACTCTTAAGAAACACGGCATTGACCCGCATCAGGATCTCAATCTGATTCAGAATATTGATTTTGCCAACATTACGGCTGCCTTTGCCTCCGGAACTGGCGAGTACGTGCAGCTGTTTGAACCGCAGGCTTCGATCTTTGAGAAAGAAGGCAAGGGCCGCGTTGTCGCTTCCTTCGGCACGGAGAGCGGCAAGCTGCCGTACACCGTTTTTATGGCTAAACAAAGCTATATCAAAGACAACAATGCGGATATCCAGAAATTCACCAATGCCCTGCAGAAGGCTCAAACCTGGGTGCAGGAGCACTCACCGGAGGAAATCGCCCAAACGATCGCTCCTTATTTCAAGGATACGGATCTGGACATTATTACAAGCTCGGTGAAGCGGTATAAAGAGCAGGGCACTTATGCCCAAAGCCCCGCCATTACGGAGGAGCAGTGGACCAATCTGCAGAGCATTATGGAATCGGCAGGCGAACTGAAGGAGAAGGTGGATATGAAGACGCTGGTTGATCCGGCTTTTGCGGAGAAAGCGGCAGAGAACGGCAAGTAAATGATCTGGAAAGGAGCGTGCGGAATGACAGAACCAGTTCTTGAACTGAGGGGCGTCAGTCACGTTTATGTAACCGAGCGGGAGGCAAAGCTGGCCCTTCAGGATTTGAACCTGCAGGTACAGCCCGGGGAGTTCGTGAGTCTGGTCGGCCCCAGCGGCTGCGGCAAAACCACGCTTCTCTCCATGATGGCCGGTCTTCTGAAGCCTACGGCAGGAGAAGTGCTGCAGGACGGACACCCGATACGCAAAGGCGCGAATAGCAGAGCAGGTTACATGCTGCAGCATGATTATCTGTTTCCGTGGAGAACGATTCTGGATAATGCCCTGATCGGGCTTGAGCTTACGCATCAGCTGACAGAGGAGCGCATTCAGAAGGTAAAGGACCTGCTGGACGGGATGGGTCTCGGAGGAACCTGGGACCTGTACCCGAACCAGCTGTCCGGCGGCATGCGCCAGCGTGTGGCGCTTGTCCGCACACTGGCGACAGACCCCGAGGTTCTGCTGCTGGATGAGCCGTTCTCCGCTCTGGATTACCAGACGAAGCTGCAGCTGGAGGACCTGATTGCGGATACGCTCCGTGAACGCCGGAAGACTGCCGTGCTGGTCACTCATGATTTGAGCGAAGCGATTGCGGTCAGCGACCGGGTCATTGTCCTTGCCGCAGGACCCGGCAGAATCCGCCGAACATTTACTATTCCGGACGAAATCCGCGAGACGGCTCCATTTTACGCCAGAGACCATGAAAGCTTTGCAGAGCTGTTTCATCTGGTCTGGAAAGAACTCGAGGCCGGGAAGGAAGGTGCGCAGCTGTGAAAATGACCAATGAGGCCGGCCGCAGCGGCCAGAGCCTTTCCGGAGACTTCGTGCAGGCCGAATTACTCCGTTACCGGCGGCAGACGCGGCATACGATCAGGCTGGTGCGCAGCGTGCAGCTCCTCATCCTGATCGTGCTGATCGGACTTTGGGAGCTTGCAGGCCGGATGCGCTGGATTGATGTACTGATCTTCAGCTATCCTTCCAAGGTGTTCCGCCAGATTGGCAGGGATGCCTGGAGCGGTGAGCTCTGGCCGCACATCGGAATGACTGTAACAGAGACGGTGATCGGATTTCTGCTGGGGACGCTGGCCGGAACGCTCCTTGCTGTGCTGATCTGGTGGTCGCCTTTCTTGTCCAAGGTGCTGGATCCCTATATGGTCGTGTTCAACAGTATGCCGAAGGTCGCGCTCGGACCGATCTTTATCGTGCTGTTCGGCGGCGGCTTCACGGCAATTGTGGCGACTACGCTGTCCATCACCGTCATTACGACGACTTTGGTCGTCTATACGAGCTTCAGGGAGACGGATGCCAATTATATCAAAGTCGTGCGGACGTTTGGCGGCGGCAGGAGAGACATTTTTATGAAGGTGATGCTGCCTGCTTCGTTCCCGGCGATCGTGTCCACCCTTAAAGTCAACGTGGGCTTGTCCTGGGTTGGAGTTATTGTCGGGGAGTTTCTGGTCGCCAAGGTCGGGCTTGGCTATATGATTATCTATGGCTTCCAGGTGTTTAATTTCACGCTTGTGTTCGCCAGCCTGGTCATTATTGCCGTTGTGGCGACGCTGATGTATCAATTGGTGGTTTATCTTGAGCGCTTCCTGGTGAAGAGGCATTAAGCCTCTTCGCCTTTTTATTTTCGAGGAGGCAGGCAACCAGCATTTCCATAGAGGATTCCCTCAAAAATAGTACCTGTCTCAGGCGCAGAGCCCTTCGCAGCTGCCCTCCTCCAACCTTGTCACATGTCATGTCACGTGGACAAGCGGCGCAGAACGGTGAAATAATGGAAGAAGAGAGAAGAAACCGGGATAGAGAGATCTCCCGCACTTGCAAAGGGAAGGTTGGAAGGAACGTTATGGGGTTTCGTGTAATTAAAACGGCAATCGCGACGCTGATCGCGATACTGGCGGCGGATACGGCCGGGCTTCCGGGCGCCATGTCAGCGGGGCTTCTGGCGATCCTGGGAGTGGATGTCACCCGGAAGAGAAGCCTTAAAACGGTGTCGGCGCGCTTTTTCGCTTCGGTGGTCGGTTTGGTGCTGTGCTTTATATTATTCCGCCTTGTCGGCTTTCACATCTGGGTGCTCATTATTTATATCCTGATCGGCTTTCCGCTGATCGCCAGGATGAACTTTAAGGAAGGCATCGTCACCAGCTCGGTGTGCGTGTTCCGGGTGTACAGCGGCAGTGATGTCAGTCTGCACATGTTTATGGAGCAGATTCTGCTTCTGGTGATAGGCTTGGGCTCGGCCATGCTGGTCAATCTGGTTTATATGCCGAAGGATGAGGATAAGCTGGCTTCCATCCGGCAGGAAGTGAATCATTTATTTGCTGTCATTTTTAAGCATATTGCCGGAACGCTGCGCAATCCCGAGGATGAGTGGAGCGGGGAGGAGCTGATCCTGGCGGAGAAGAAAATCGAGAGCGGGATGAAGCTCGCCAAACGGAGCCTGGAGAATCAGGTCATTCATACGGATGAATCCTGGGCCGTATATTTCTATATGCGGGGAGAGCATCTTGACCGGGTGGAGAGCATGATGGAGCTGGTATCCCGGGTGTACAGGAGAATGCCCCAGGCGGAGCTTGCCGCCCAGGTGTTTGACCAGCTCAGCGAGGACGTGCTGAAGGATCATTATACCGGCCAGACGGAGAGCAGGCTGAGGCAGCTTGAGGCCGATTTCAAGGATATGGATCTTCCGACGACACGTGAGGAATTTGAGATGCGGGCGGCGATTTTGCAGCTGTGCCGCGAGCTTAATGAATATTTGAACATTTCGAAAAGGGATAAGAAACCGATGGCGGCGGGGATTAAACCTTCTGTTTCGTAAGGAAAATGCTGCGGTCAGAAAAATAGTTGTCACCCTGGGCTGATGTCCTGCATACACATGAATTGAATGATTGTATGGAGGAGGTTCGAAAATGCCATCGAAATATCAAAGTAGAGAGATTATCACGAAGGCGATCTGCGGCAAAGGTCGTAAGTTCTCTACCGTAACACATACCGTGACTCCGCCTCACAATCCGTCGAGTATTCTGGGGGCCTGGATTATCAACCACCAATACGAAGCGGTAGCTGCGGGAGACGGAATTGAAGTTATTGGTACTTACGATGTGAACATCTGGTATTCCTATGACAGAAACTCGCAGACGGCAGTGGCGAAAGAGAAGGTTTCCTATGTGGAAAATGTTCCGCTGACCTACCTGGATGGAAGACACCGCTCTTCCACAGTGGAAGTGACGGCGGAAGCCCTCCAGGAGCCAAGCACCGTTGAAGCAACGGTGTCCGGCGGCGGCAGCGTCCTGATCCGGGTAGAGCGCGAGTTCGCCGTTGAACTGGTAGCTGAAACCAAACTTAATGTGCTCGTTCTTCCTGGCGGGGATGACTACGAGGACAAAGATTTTGACTTCAGCGGAGACGACGGGGATTACGACGATCTGGACCCGGATCTTCTGGACGAAGATCTGTAAGAAGTAGCCCGCCCCACAACCACTAACAATTGATGTATGTTATGCAGCTGTGACGGCAGCGGAGAGGGCGTATGCCCTCTTTTTTTTTGATGGTCAAAATAAACCTTCATAAAGCAAGGAGATGCAGCCGATGAACCGGAAATCAGAAGAGCCGCTGTGGTTATATGTCGGGAAGGGGCCTGGCCGGGACCTGTTTGTCAGACAGTTCCTTCGAGGGCTGAGCCTCCTCCATTCGGGAGCTGAAGCAGCGCAGGGGGGTGAAGCGGGAGGGAGCTTTGCAGGGGAAAAAGCTCCCCTCGCAGCGGCCCGGGCTGCTGCGCTTCGAGCCGCCGCGGGAGGCTGGCTGGCGGCAGGAGCTGCGCTGCTGCCGCCGGGGGCCGCGCCGCTGCGGCTGAACAGCGGCGCGGCC
>NZ_VAWG01000014.1 GCF_005869875.1 Paenibacillus pinistramenti | reverse complement strand
CGTGGCGGGGCGACGCCGCTGGTGAGCGCAGCAAGCCCCGCAAGCTGGGCGAGCTGCGCCAGGGTCCGCCAGCTGCCGGCCAGCTCCGGCAGCTCGTCCTCGAGCAGCCCTCGAAGCTCGGGCTGCAGCAGCAGCCGGCCCGCGAGCAAGGCCGCGAACCGCTCCACATCGGCCGGGCCCGGAAAATGGCCCGCCTCCGCATACCCCCGTTCCCCGTCCCGATCCGGGGAACAAAGCTCCGCCCACTGCGGGTGGACTCCTTCCCCGCGGACATACAGCCTGACAGGCGTAAGGTCAGGCCGCTCCCCGCTGCTGCCCGGCTCACCCGCACGAAACCTCCACGCTCTGCCTTCAAATTTGCTATCTGATTTGCCCTTTAATTCGCCCCCAGTTCTGTCTTCTGATCTGCTGTCTCCTGATCGGCTGCCTCGAGCCGAATCAAACTGATCCCTCCAGGTAACAGCTTGTCCCAGAGGCAGGCTTTTTCCGAGCAGAATCAGTTCCTCTGCGCCTTCCGGTGCACCAGCCGCCATCGGATATTTCCCCGTCCACCAAAGCAAGTCCGCACGCATATCCAGGCTTACAAACGCTTGCCACTGCCCTCTTGCTTTCACTGCATAAAGAGAAGCTCTCATTCGATCCGTCCTTTCGGCTGCATTTTTATAAATAAACAGACTCCCTAACAGACTCCCTTCTCCCCATCATCCCCAACAAAAAAAGCACACCCCAAGTCCAAGACTTGCAGAGTGTGCTTCACCCGCGGCTCCTCTCCCTGATGCGGAGAAGGAAACGTTCTATGAAATTAAACGACATGTACATAAGGGATTTTGGAAGCCTCCCCCGGCTTGCGCAGATCGATAAACAAGAAACCCTCATCCTCCAGCTGCGGAGAATGCCCGGCCAGATCGTCCTGGGACAGTTCGCCGGAGAAACGAATAACCTGCAGCTCCATCCCCTCCGCTCTTTCCATCCGTTCGGCAATAGCCAGCGTATCATCTTCAGAATGCTCATCGACCAGAGTGACCAAATGCGGAATACTGCTCAATTTCGCGTACCAGCTGATGGCCCGCAGATACCATTCGAGCTGGCGGCCATGATTTCTCGTGACCAGAACATAGTGTACAAAGCGCCGTTTCCCCCCGGAATATCCGCCGGCGGAACGTTTATACAGCAAATGCACAGCCACAGCGGCCAAAGCATAACCGGCGACAATCCATACAGCCAGAATCACCATGGAGTCCACCTCCCTGTCTTCTAGACGAACCTTGCCCTGGAGAGCTTGGGTCCGTCTGCCGCAATACCTTAGGTTTAACTGCTAAGATAATATATGCGGCCTTAGAGAAGGCGGTTACTGGGCGGCCTGCCTTGAGGCTTAAATGTGCCTGTATTTAAAAATGTGCAAGGATATGCTGTTGTAAGTAGTTATGTGCTGTTCGGCGTGAACGCTGGCGCACACGCTCTGGTTACTGCTTAAGTATATAGACGTATTCTGCCTTGCTCTCTACAGCGTTACCCATCCAAACTTGATGGCATTGATTACCGCTTGGGTGCGGTCATCCACTTCCATCTTCTGCAGGATGCTGCTGACGTGGTTCTTCACCGTCTTCTCACTGATAAACAGATGCTCGCCGATCATTTTATTGCTGCGCCCCTCCGCCATCAGGCGAAGCACTTCTGCTTCACGGCGGGTCAGCGGATTGTCATCCCCGGCAACAAATTTAACGCCTGCTTCACGCAGTGATCCATCCTCGGCAATTGCGCCTGTCTCATGGAGATATTCCATCCGGCGCAGCTGCTGAATCAGCTTGCCTGTAACCTTCGGGTGGATGAACGCATGACCGTCGGCGACGGAACGAATCGCGTTAATGAGCGACTCCGCTTCCATATCCTTCAGCAAATAGCCGGTGGCCCCTTTGCGCAGCGTCTCAAAGACATAGCTTTCATCGTCATGAATAGATAGAATAATGACTTTAATATCCGGCATGGATTCACGCAGCTGCTCGGTTGCATCTACGCCGTTTGTACCCGGCATGTTAATATCCATCAGCACAATCTGCGGGGCGTAGCGGGCACAGGCCTCCGGCACCTGCGCTCCGTCGCTGCACTCCCCGACAACTTCGATGTCTTCCTCCATATTTAAGATCCGCTTCAAACCTTCACGAAACAACTGATGGTCATCCGCCAACAGCACCTTTATGGTTTGGTTTTGTTCAACGCTAATCTGCTCCATCTCCTATTGCTCCTTTCTCTTCTCTACGTTTGTCGGAATATGAATAATAATCTTCGTTCCCTGGTTCTCTGCCGACTCAATCTCCATCCGGCCATCGAGCAGCTCAACCCGTTCACGCATCCCTATCAAGCCGAAATGAGAGTGCTCTTTGGTCTTCTGCTCAAGCTGTTCGACTTTAAAGCCAAGACCGTTATCCTGTACTACAATTTTAATCATTTGCGCTTGATAAGTGATTTCGACACCGACAAATGTAGGATAGGCATGCTTGGCCGCATTATTAAGAGCTTCCTGGACAAGACGGAATATAGCCGCTTCCATTGCAGACGATAACCGCTGCTCTTTACCTCTCGTTTCAAAAGTGGCTCTGATCTTGGATTTCTCCTCGAAATCGTGGACGTATTTGCGCAGTGTAGGAATCAGGCCCAGATCATCCAGAGCCATAGGACGTAAATTAAAAATAACCTTGCGCATTTCTTCCAGACTGAATCTGACCTGCTGCTTTAAATCTATTACTTCTTCCCGGACGGTATTAAAATCCTGCTTGACCAGCATTCTTTCGACAATTTCCGTTCTAAGCACCATATTAGCAAGCAGCTGGGCCGGGCCGTCGTGGATTTCCCGCGAGATCCGCTTGCGCTCTTCCTCCTGGGCCAGAATAATCTTGAGTCCGATGAGCTGGCGGTTCTTCGCGGACTCCAAAATTCTTGTTACCTGCCCCAGTTCGCCGGATAAATACTCCAGCACTACGTTCATCTGGGTGCCGATCGTCTCCGCCCGCTCTACGGAACGCTCTACATTGCGGGTCCGCTTCTGCAGCTCATCCCTCCGGGCTTTCAAATACATTTCCTTCTCCCGGTAGATCAGCAGGTCAAGCTGCAGCTGCGTAGCCTTCTCATAAGCCTCTTTGATATCCTCTTCCTTGTAACGCACAAAATCCCGGCTGACTTCCGTCAGCCGGATGCGGGAACGGCGGTAATTTAATTCGAGCTGATCGACTTTCTCAACAGTTTCCGCGGTCTCTTTCATCACCAGCTGAAGCTCATTATTCAGCATCTTCAGCTCGGATTGAGCGGCGTCCAGAATTTCGATCATCTGCAGTTTGCTGTCCTGCATAACATTGATCGCATTCTTAATGACTCGGTCTATTGCATCGGTTTGAAAATCCACGTCAGGCCTTATCTCCAATCTTTTACATCCGTGTAATGATCAAACCTATCATATCATGATTCAAGGGTAATAGACTTCGTTTTCTGTTCCCATTTTACAGAGATTCCTAACTGCTCTGACACCAGCCGAACAGGGACCAAAGTCCTACCAGAGATAATAAGCGGGGTCACTTCGGCCGTTTTGCGGCTGCCGTTAAAAATATATTCCTTATTTCCTACAAACAGATCGATCATTGCACTGCCGCGCAGCACGGTAATTCTCTGCGTCGAAGCCTGCCAGCTGGCCGATCCGCCAAAGGCATCGACTACATATTTAATAGGCACATAGGTGGTTCCGTCTTTAACGATCGGAGCGGCATCAAAGGCTTTCTTCTGGCCGTTCAGCAAATAAGATTTCTGTCCTACCGTCATGACCACGTTCGCGGCAGAATAAAGGTCATCTCCCCCGGCCGGAACGGTAAACTTGATGTTATCGAGCGAAACACTGCCCGTCATGGCACGTTCGTCCTGTCCGTCCTCGAGGTTCACCAGATAGATGCGCTTCAGTTTAGCGCCGGATTTAAGCCCATATGCGCTCAAATCAAGGTTTATATTCTTCCAGCCTGTCCAATCTACTTGTTTCGCGATATCCACATATGCGGTGGTGCCGTTATTGTCGAACTCCGCTCTCAGCCAGTTCAGGCTGGAATCGCCAAGCACGTCGATGGACATCGCGGAAGCCCCGTCTGGAACTGCCCGGCCGCTTGTACCGTTAAACTGCGCATAAGCAAACCGGCTGCCGGTTCCCGCTGTCATATCATAATTCAGCTGCAGCACTTTGCCGTGGGTATCGCCGCTGCTTACCACCTGGGCCTGGCCTGTTACCTGCGCCGGGCTGCCGGTAAATCCGATGTTATACGCGACATTTTCGAAATTCTCCCAGGACTCATCGCCGGAAGCTGTAAAGGTAATGACCGAGCTGAAACCGTCGTACCGGGCAATGGCATAAGCTGCTTTAACGCCGGCATTCACCGAATTGACCGTCAGCACCCCGCCCGCGACGCTTGCCTTCATGCCTATGAACTCCCACTTCAGGGCGCTTGCAGGCACATCCACGGTGCTGCCGCTTGTCAGCTTGGCTTGCGGAGTAATCGTCACAGCCGCTCCGGCCTGCAGCGTTCCGCTCTGGGCTCCCAGGCTTAGGCTGCTGAGGCTGTCCGCTCCCAGAACCTGCACCTTCGTACTGGCGGAGGCCTGCCCCGACACCGCTGTAAGCTGGGCTGTACCCGGCGTCACAGCTTTAAAGCCGCTGCCTGTCCAAACGACATTGCCGTTGCTGGACTTCCAGTAAGGGTTAAGCGCTGAAGTATCAAACGGGTTGTAATAAGTGTCGTACCCTTTCAGGGAATAGCTTGCCTCCTGCCCGATCAGAAGAGTCTGCGTTCCGCTGATCGTAAAACCTTTCAGTGTCCCCTGCGGTGCTGTCGTGTACACGCCAACGCCGTTCGCAACCTGACGCTGCGTCGTTCCGCCATTTGACGTTGCAAAGGTCAAGCTGGCATCGGTTTCCCCAAGCGGACGGGTTACGAGCGTTGTAGAACCGCCGCCGTCCAGATCGAGTCCCTTCCAGACGCCGATGCTGGTCATAAAGCTCTGCAGCTCGGTTAATTTCATCCCGCTGCTGTTATCATTTTTCTCAACCGTAATCAGGTAAGCATATTTGCCGTCCTTGGAATAACCGATCGCTGTACGGGCCACTGCGCTGCTGCCGCTGACTCCGGTCGTGGAACGGGTAAAGGAAGAAGCCTTGCCCTGATCCACCAGCAGCGTATGACCGCTGATCAGCATCTGCAGGCTGGATGGATCAATGGACTTGCCGCCGGCCGCCGTACGCAGATCATAATTAGCTGTAATCGCCTGCCCAACCTGCAGATGGGTTGTTACATAGGTTGCAGCCGTTCCATGCGCACGCAGAATATATCCATCTGCAGGAACAGTCCCCGAAATCGCCGCTCCCGGCGAGATCTGCTGAATAATACCGTTCTCGACCAGCACCTCGGTCGGCGTCGTCGAGGAATCTTTTGGACGATCGGCTGAAGCCCACGCACTTGTGTAAATATACATCGCATTGACATGGCTGTAGGCATTATCCGGCTCTGTCTTATAGGATTCCTTATTAATCCCGGATAGTGTAAAAGTAGACCCGTCCGCAGCCGTTACATTTCCCTCAAACGTAAAGCTGTCGATGGCCGGAACCCGGTTCTGATCCAGATAAAAAGCATACATGCCTTGAAGCTCGTTAGGACTCGTAACGACCGTCCCATCGCTGACCGAGGCCCCCATTGCCACGCCCATGCCGCTTGTATTAAATACATCGCCGTTTACGCCGGCAACCGCACCTGTCTCCTTAGCCATCCCGCTGACGGATTGACGTGTGGTCACCTGGCCGCTCTTGCCGGTCATGACGTCCATTTTGACGTAAGGGTTGGACAAATCAATCTGCACCACATCGGCCAGCACCTTGACCTGTTCCCCGGAACGGGTCACTGTATATTGATATTTCTGAAGCTTGGCTCCAGAGGTAATGATGTCTTCGGATAATTTTACCGCCTGGCTTGCAGCGGCAGAGACCGTCGAAGCTTGTCCCCATAAAGGCGTCGTACCCAGCACCGGCTGGATCCAGATTAGTCCGGCAAGTGAAAGAACTGCCCATTTCCTGCCTGTCTTTCTCAAAATCAGCATCGGTTTAGCACCGTTTTGTTCTACCATTCTGAAGCGACTCTCCCATCTATTTCAGCTGTCTAAGACGTGTATGCGAACACGCCATCTATGCGCTGTTTCCCCTCAATCTGCCAACTCAGGAATACATCCTCTAAATTAATAGACTGATAAATGGCAGAAAAGTTACGAAATTTCGCGAAATTAATGCCAAGGAAAAATATTGAAATGGGAAAATTGAGCAAAAAAAGAGAGGCACCTCGTCCTATAAAGGACAAGAATGCCTCTTGATTTTGAGTGCCTCTTAAACTTTGAATGCCTCTTAATTAATCCAGGTATCCCAGGTTGTCCAGAACCCGCTTGAGCATAACGGCTGCCTCAGCCCGGGTAGCGGTTCCCTTCGGATTAAAGGTTCCGGCGCTGGTTCCCTGAATGATGCCGGCGGCTACCGCTTGGGCAACTGTACTCTGATCCGCAATCGACTTGTAGTCTTTAAATTTGGACAGCAGCTGTGCGGCAGTCCCGTTCACCGTAATCTCCCGCCCCGCCGAATTCAGCGCCCGGACCATCATCAAAGCCATCTGCTCCCGGGTGATGTAGCTGCCTGGTTTGAAGGTGGACGCTGTCACGCCATTAACAATACCGGCCTTAGCAGCTGCTCCGATATAGCCTGCTGCCGCCGAAGAGGACGATACATCGCTGAACTGGGCTGCACTGGTCTTATCGGGCACAAGCCCTAACCCTTTTACAATAAAGGTCGCAAACTCAGCGCGGGTGATGTTCTCCTTAGGCATGAACATACCGCCGGAGCGGGCATTTACGATCAGCTTGTCTGCCAGCTCGGTAATCGCCGCCTTAGCCCAGTGATTGCCGATGTCGCTGTAGCTGGCACTGCCCATAGTCGGCCCGGCAATAAGGCTGCCTGTGTCAAGCGTGGTGCTGACCACCGTGTAAGAGCCGGCACTGTCGATATTCGTCGGCAGGAACGAAATGGTCTGCGCAGTACGATCAAATCTGGCCATGGCCGTCTGGTCAGCGGTAACCGTCCCGCTAGTCCGGATATACAAATCGCCTGTTAACGCAATTGTGGCCTGCGATGCAGCCGAAGCAGAGCCTATGGAATCAAACACTTCCACCGGGTTCACAATCGGCAGCGCCGTGACGCCGTTCGTGCTTGTAATGACATTTAATTTGTCCTTGGCGACACGCTCCAGCTGGATCCACAGATAAGAGGTCGAGAAGCTGGAGGCCTGGGTTTGCGACAGGTTGGTAAAAGGGAACTCCGACAAAGGAAGCACATATAACGCATCGCCGTAGCGAACCCCGAAGCTGAGCGTGCTCATCCGGGTGTAAGCTTCCATCAGCGTCTTCAGCGGAATACCGACATAGGCGGCGTTCTGCGTGCTCGGCACTTCAAATACCAGCAGGCTCTCGCTGCTGGCAGCAGCGGAGGCCACATAATTATAGGCCGTCTGCATTTTGCTGCTGTCGATCAAGTATTCGCTGACACTTTGACCCGCTCTTGAAGAAGTGGTGGCTGCACTTGCAAAGGTTGTGTCCATTACATAACCTGCCGGCCCAAATTCCGTTGCCGCAAGCCGGGTCATATTGGACGGCAAACCGGCTGCCGAGCTGTCGGTGGAAGCCGCCGTAAGATTTTGCACCGTCATCCGGCTGAAAGCCTGCACGGCTGAACCGCTGCTGGTATAGAGCGGAGGCGAAGAGCCCGGCATAAAGGACACATCCACTACTTGGCCGCTGGTCACCGGAACGGTTAAAGTCAGCGTCACTACACTGCCGCTCACCGTCGCCGAGCTGATTTCGGCGGAGACTCCATCTACCATCACATAGAACAAGCGCGTCGAGATCGTAGAAGAGCTGTAAGTCAGACTGCCGCTGAACTGAATGGACAGCGTGCTTCCGTTAATATAGGCGGAGCTTACTCCGTCAACCACAACATTGTACGTAACCGGCTGCAGATCCAGCGAGGCCGCCACGTTCCCGTTAAGGTCCGCCACCCCATCCGAGCTCGATACATAGGAGACCGTAACCGTCTGGGCACTTGTGAAAGAAGAAGCCAGCGTCAGCTTGACCTGGTTGTCAACGATCGAAACGGCCGTCACATAGTCCGGCGTGCTGCCCACCAGAACCGAATACTGGCTGATCAACGGGACACTCGTTGTGCTCAGCGCTTCGTTGTAGGTTAGGATAATATCGTTATCCGATCCTACGGCTGTTTTGAATACAGGTGCTGTATCATCGTTGACATTTTGAATATAAAAATCTGTAAATGCAGAAATCTTCTGTCCCGATTCATCTTTAAGCGGATAGGAGCCAGGCGTGTAGGACACCTTCACCACTGCTCCGTCCGATACGCTGTTCTTGAGGTAGAGCGTAATGATATTGCCGCTTTGGCCGATGCTCTCGATGCTCATCGAGGAGCTGTTAGCTTTTACCGTAAACTGTTTGTAGGCGTAAGTAGATACATCGTCCAGATCCTCCTGGAACTCAAGCGTCACGACATCTTCTGATACATAGCCTTCGACCGGCTTCTCCAGAGAGGACTCCAGATCGTTGGTTACTGCGCGGCCCGACAGCGAGATGGCAAGATTGCCTGAAGTATCCTGAATCGTCCGGACCCCGCTGTTAGTATAGCTGAGTTTGACCACCTGTCCGACCGCTACGCCCGTCTCCAGCACGATGTAGACACTGCTGCCGGAGATGTAAGCATCGCTGATCGTTCTGGACTGTCCATTTACCGTCACGGCGAAACTGGAAGTCAGCAGATTGATACTGGAGTTCAAGGTCTCGTTATACAGCAGCCGGATGACTGAATTGCTGTACATGGCGGCGCTTTGGAGCACCGGCGCTGTGGAATCGCTCGTTACCGTTGTGAAGCTCCAGCTGGAAGCCCCGCTCAGCCCGGAATAGGAAGCATTGGTCGAAGCATTCAGCAGCGCACCTGACGTAATATCCACATAATAGGTGGAGCCGGCGTCCAAAGACTTGCTTGGCGTAATGATCAGCTTTGTTCCGCTAATCGTAACCGTTGCCGAAGGAATCGTTGTTGTTCCGGATTTGCGCAAGGTAATTCCGTTTGATCCATTGGAGAAAGAAGTACTTCCGCTGGAAGATTTAATCGCCGTATTAAAGGTTGCCGTAGGGACCTCACTCAGGCTGACACTCGTCTCCCCGTCAGTTGGGGATAGGCTGCTTAATTTCAACGTGCTGGTAGCAGAAGCAGCTGTTTTAAAACTCCACGCGTGCGCCGTACTAGGAACCGCATTATCATCCGTGTCCTTAAAAGTACCTGCAGGCACAGTCACGCTATAAGACGTACTAGCCAGCAGACTGGACGGCAGAGCGATGCTGATCGTATTCGTTCCCCCGCCGGTTACACTTGAAGAAGTTACGGCTACGCTGGAAGCTTCCGTTCCGTCCGCCAGCTTCACGCTGATCGTCCCGCTGTCCGGGTACACCGGACGGCTGAACTTGAGCTGAATGGTGCTCGTTACCGCTTCGCTTTGCGTCGTGCCTGGAGTAGTAGAGCTGATCTGTCCCGGCGTGCCTACGATATTAAAATACCAGGTCTGCGCGCTGGAAATGCCGGCATATGGGAGCTCATCCCCATTCAGAAAGGCCCCCTTGTCTATCAGCACATAATATCTTTCGCCCTTCGTAAGGCCCGAAACGCTGAAGGTAACCGTCCTGCCGGACAGCACGACCTTGCTGCTGTCTGTCACCGCATACGTGGCAGCCGCCTCGTTGGTAGAAGCCTTTTTAATATAAATATTGCCCGTTCCCTTGCTGACCATCTGATTAAATTCCATGGACAGGCTGGCCGAAGTCCCGCTCACGGCCGGCTGTGCCAATGTGGCAGTTGGTGCCGTGCTGTTCTCGCTGATCGTTGTAAAAGTCCAGTCAAACGCCGCAGACGAGCTGCCCGATTCATCTACGAACACGCCCTCCGGTCCAGTTACGTGGTATTTCGCCGCATAGTCAAGATTGGTGCCCGATGGCAAAGTAATATCCATCTTGGTGCTGTAGCTGCCTACTGCAGATACGTTAATCCGGGTATATTCCGCATCTGCGCCCTCGGCTTTCACTGCAATGTATCCGCTGTTTGTCTTTACCGAACGGTCAAAGACCATCGTCAGGGTCTTCGTGGTCACCGCCACACCCTTCGAGCCGCTGGCAGGCGTGGTGGACTGGTACGTGAACGTCGTCCCTGCCGCCGCATAACTCATACTTCCAAGCACATTAAATAATAGAAGCACAACTAGAATAATGGAGTATTTCCTCATCATTATGTATTATCCTCTCCTTAAATAGATCAATAGAGCCGCCCTCTTTAAGCCTTCCTGCTCACCGCTGCAAATCCCCATACTTATCCTATTTTTCGGCACAATCTTCTGTAAACTTTAGGACAACAGCCATTTTATACTAAAAAAGAAAAAAGAACAGATCCCCCGCAAGCTGCAAGGAAAATCTGTTCTTCAAATATAAAATATGAAATTGCCGATACCTGTCTATTCCTGCCGTTTCCTACAATCCCGCTTGCTCTCTCAAGAGCTCCGCTTTATCAACGCGCTCCCAAGGAAGATCGATGTCAGTCCGGCCAAAATGCCCGTAGGCAGCCGTTTGACGGTAAATCGGACGGCGCAGATCCAGCATGGAGATGATGCCTGCAGGGCGAAGGTCGAAGTTGCTGCGAACCAGCTCAACCAGCTTCTCTTCGGACACTTTGCCGGTGCCGTAAGTATCCACGTTAATCGACACAGGATTGGCTACGCCAATCGCATAAGCCAGCTGAATTTCGACTTTATCCGCAAGCCCTGCCGCTACGAGGTTCTTCGCCACATAACGGGCAGCATAAGCGGCAGAACGGTCCACCTTGGTAGGATCCTTCCCGGAAAAAGCTCCCCCGCCATGGCGGGCATAACCACCGTACGTATCCACGATGATCTTGCGGCCGGTCAACCCGGCATCCCCTTGGGGACCGCCGATCACGAAGCGGCCGGTCGGGTTAATGAAGTATTTGGTATCCGCGTCCAGCAGTTCCTCCGGGACAACAGGAAGAATGACATATTTCTTAATATCCGTTTGAATCTGCTCCAGCGTAATATCTTCGGCATGCTGTGTAGACACGACAATCGTATCCACGCGCTGCGGTCTGCCATCCAGATATTCAATGGTCACCTGCGTTTTCCCGTCAGGGCGAAGGTATTCCAGGGTTCCGTCCTTGCGGACTTCAGACAAACGGCGTGCAATCCGGTGAGACAAAGCGATAGGAAGAGGCATAAGTTCAGGAGTCTCATTTGTTGCAAAACCAAACATCAAACCTTGGTCGCCAGCCCCGATGTTGGCGGTTTCCTCGGCAACCTGGGCTGGATCACGGTTCTCAAGGGCCGCATTCACGCCCTGGGCGATATCTGCGGACTGCTCATTCAAAGACGTAAGTACTGCGCACGTATTAGAGTCAAAGCCATATTTGGCACGAGTATAACCGATTTCCTTAATCGTGCTGCGGACAATGGATGGAATATCTACATAATCTGATTTTGTGCTGATCTCGCCGATCACCAGAACCAGCCCGGTTGCTACAGAAACCTCGCAGGCAACACGCGCATTCGGGTCATTCGCCAGAAAAGCGTCCAGAACGGCATCAGAGATTTGGTCACAAATTTTATCCGGATGCCCTTCAGTTACGGACTCGGAAGTAAACAAATGTCGCCCTTTAATGGACATGAATTCTCGACCTCCCATGTGGATAGTATGGCACCCGCCACCCGATCCTAAACAAAAAATGAACCTTTTCCTCCCAGGAAAAGGTTAGTACAAGCCTCATCATATCTGATTTAATTCCGCCTGTCAAACACGGGATTGCGATGCAGCGGGATAAATATTATAAAAGAGAACGCTTTTCCGCAATCGCAACAAGGCGTTTGGTGATTTCTCCGCCTACCGATCCATTTTCACGCGAGGTGAGATGCCCCCAGTAATGAGAGTGGGAAGCACCCGCTGATTCTGTGCCCAGCTCCCCGGAGAATTCCGTATCTGCAAACCCGCTGCTGCTTCCATACCCTACCGGCAGTCCAAACTCTGCTGCAATTTCATACTTCATGTGTTTGAGTGCTTCTTTCGACTCCGGAATAAGCTTGCGATTATTGCTTCTTGCCATATAAGATGCACCTCCAGATGATATTGGGTTACCTGTAGGTGTATTATGCCGCAGAGTACAAGCTGTACACGTATGAATCATTGCTAATCCGGGAAAAACCTCCCTGAACGGTGCCGTTTTATTTCGTAATCGTATACCCGCCTCTAACCATGACGGTCAGGCTGCTCGTGACACCATCCTGAACCATAATACCGCGCCCTTCTCTTGGAAAAGACAGCAAATGGTTGTTCGCCACCGGCTTCCCATTCGTAATATCCGTTCCGTCCGTAAGGTCCGCCACACCATTGGAGTCCGAGCTGTAAATAGCCGCTTTGCCTACACGGACAATAAATTCCGCGCCTGCCTTGGCCATCAGCTTCTCACCCGGGTTAACCGCAACCACTTCGATCTCATCACTGCTGCTGGAAGTGCTTGTACTGCTGCCAGTGCTTGTCGATCCGGACGATGAAGAAGCGGACGGAGTAGAGGTTGTTTTTCCACTTAGAGCCGCTTGAATCTGCTGATCCACATAGCTCTTTGTCACGACCGGATCATCCGCCGTTCCAGGCTGGGCACTTGTCCCTGCCCCTTCCGCATTTTTATTGAGCAGCGATCCGGCCCACAGGCCGCCGCCGATAAGAACTGCTGCCGCAGCAATTTTCCAGGCTGGTTTCATGCTGTTCCTCCTCAGAATACTATTCTCTCTTTTACACCTATTTTAATAATAGTAGGTTTATAGGCTTCAAACAAGAAAAAGTCCCCGATTGGGGACTTTTTCAGATCAAACTCTAATACATATCTCTTCTTAAAGTTGGCTATCACTGTAGTACTGAGCAGAAGTAGCAATCTTTGTCTTCTCGCCTTGGAACTCATCGTAAATCGAGAACTGGAAGTTACCGGTCCGGACCGTCTCAAAGATTGGATCAGATACCGTGTAGCTGTAAGATTCATCATTTCCGACGACCAGATCCTTCTCAAGCTCGATCTCCTTCTCAAAGCGCAGACCGCTGGAGTCCGTTACCTCGAGAATGAGTTTATGTCCATATTCACCCATGTCATAGTTCAGATCCCGGGTCAGGTCATAATCAAAGCTGATCTGCAGGCCTGAGCTGTCCGTATATCCTTCAAAGTTCTCTAAGCTAAGCGTATACGGGAACATATCGATATTGCTCAGCGAGCTTTGAATGTCACGGGTAACTGCCGTAAGAGCCATTGCCGTAGCATTAACGTAACCCGTCGATGTCTCACCGACAGCTGTCAGAGCACTATCCTTAATGCCTTCACCCACAATCAATTGCAGGTTGGACGTCGAAACATTCTTAGGAAGCTTCGCATAGAAGGTCACGATATTGCTGCTCTTAGGTCCTGCCGCATGATCAATCTGTGTCGTTGTAGCTTTATAGTATTGTCCGTCTTCGGTCTTGAAGTAGCCTACCATTTGAGAGAGGTTCGCCTGGCTGCTTTCCAAGTTGTTCATCAGCATTTCGGTGTAAACGATATTGGACGATGTACCTTTATAAACATAAGTTTTGCGTTCAGCAAGGCTGGCCGTTTTGCCCGATGCGTTGATGTCTAGCGAAGAACCGCTCTCTACAACCTTCAAGTCGTTCAGACTGCCAAGGTTTGTAAATTGAATCCAATTCGATGTCTTGTCATCACTGAGCTTCTCAAGAAGCTGGATCTGCAGCTGATTGAAGTCAAGATCGCCTGGTACTTTCGTTACCACATACACATCGGTTTGGGCTCCAGGTGCAAGGACCTTAGTGCTGCTTGTTGTAATGAGCTGTGTATCTGCATCCAGCGTAGCCATATCGATCTTATAAACACCTGCGAAATCCGGAAGCTGTGCAGAGGTTGTTCCATTATTTTTAATCGTAATCTTGGATGTAAGCAAGTAGCTGTCATCCCAAGGCAGACTTTGAATGGAATCAAGAGTGATGCCAAAGGTTCCATGGTTATTCTTAACGTTCTGTTCCGTTCCAAGTGTATTCTGCAGCCCGGTAGCATCCGGAATGGTATAAGCAGCTACTGGATAGTTGGATGCGACTGTGACCTGTGAACTTGTGCCTTCACTTGAAGAAGTACTGGATGAGGACGAAGAAGCAGGCACCTTCATTAACAATTTCATATTGCCTTTTCTCGCATTAACCGTTGGTACGGTAGCATCCAAACTAGCCAAAAGGCTCTCGCCCGGATCAAGCGTTAAATCTGTAAAATCACTGGTCGTAACAGGGTAATAAGTGCTTCCAGCCTGGACTTCAAAAGTATATGCAGGAACCGTAACCTTGGTTGTCCCTGTATTCTTGACAAGCAGCTGAATCGAAAGGCTTGTTTCATCATTAGCCTGATTTGAGGTTGCCCCCTGTACAGTTGCCGAAATTTGTCCGGAATCAAGCGTCAATACCTTCGCTTTGTTCTGTGCAATCAAAGAAGCTGCAGGGTTATTCATCTTCAGCATCGCAACTGCGTAATCACTGCTTGTGCTGTCAGACGTTTGGGTTTGAACTACCATCAGTTTTAAATTCTTAAGTGACACCTTGCTTGGAATCTTAGCAATCAAATTCAACGTCTTATTATCCTGTGACTGGATAGAATAATCCGTGCTCGAGGAGTCTGGAGACAAAGTAAACGTTGAGCCGCTTACGGTTTGAATGACATATTTCCAGCTTGGATCAGAAAATACACTATTGCCTACATTCGCAACATTCAAAGCTACATTCACATAATTGTAGTCTCCTGAGGCAATAGAGGTAACACTGTTGATCTTCACTTTAGCTGTTGCATTGTCCACGGTCAGCTTCTCAGAGTAGTTAAGCGGAGTTGCAATGGTATAGGAGGATGGAACATTAAAGCTGCCTAGGCTTCTTTCATAATTAGCCATGCTGAAATCCCATTTAATCATTTGAAAGCTTAGATCGTAATACTGAAGATTTTTAGGGATCTCCGTCATATAAGTTACACTTACACTTGCTCCCGGAGCAACCTTCGTTTTATCTTGATCCGCAGCAATCGGAGCTACTGAATATACATTGCCGGACTTCGTCTTTACTTTAGTCCAGTAGTCATTCAGGGAAAGAGATGTTGTCCCATTATTCACATATGTAATCGTGTAGGTAAGAACATTTTGCTGATCTTGAGACAAAATATTTACTTTGGACAGCTTGGCAGTACTGGTGGAACTCAGCTTAATAGCTGCCAGGTTGCTTACCGTATGCACAACACTGCTTGTTTTGGATGTGCTCGTGGAAGCGGCTTGTGCATCAAAGACTACAGCCTGTCCCAGGATCATGGATACTGCGAGGGATGCTGCTAAAGTTTTACGTTTATTCAAGGTATAACCTCCCCTAAAACTTATCATAATAACTATATACGCACTAATCTTAGGAAAAGTTTAACACAGGGAGATTAAAAGTACCTTAAAAGTCGCTGAGAGTTTGAAAAAGAAAAAACCCGGCGAATAAACGCCGGGTTCTTGTTTGATTTTAACTTAATAATAAGAATTTATTATTTAGTCAAAGTTCCGCTTGCCAGGTTACCAGCAATGGAGAATGCATCTACTTCGTTACCTACAGTATCAGTTACAGCAGAGCTGTCACCGCTGAATGCAACGGAGATTCTGCTAGTTGCGCTGAAACCATCTGGAAGGTTATCTTCAGGAACGTTCACAGATACTACATTACCGCTGATAGTAACGTCGAAGTCTTCAGAAGCAATTGTTGCATCTCCAGCTTTCACTGTGAACATATCTTTAACCAGCTCATCGATAACTTCTGTGCTAACAGATTTCAATGTTTCGCCGAAAGTGAAGTTAACAGTAAGACCATTTGCACCAGTTGTGTCATAAGTAGCAGTTGTTGTAGAAACAACTGGAGCTACATAATCAGACAAAGTGTAAGTGCCTTCGATGATTTTGTTACCATAGATGTCTTGAGTAGTTGGAGTCTCATCTACGATCAAGCTGTAGCTGCCTGTACCAGTACCCAGAGCACTACTGAAGGTAAGTGTCAAAGTCTTCTTATCGCTAGACAGGGAGTAAGAAGTTGGTGTCTTACTGTTGATGCTGAAGTCAGACTTGTTCACGCTGCCCAAAGCAGTGTCGAATACAACAACAGCTTTGTATTGAGTGCTAACATAAGAGCTGGCAGGTTGCAAAATAGGGTTAGAGGCAGTTACAGGAACAGACAAGTTGTATCCAGTTTCAGTGTAGTAGTCGCCGTCAGCATCTTTGATGTAGCTAGCTTCTGCTGTACCACCTGTAGTAGTTTCAAGTCCATTACCGTCGCTGTCAGCGAAGTCTTCTACTGCCAAGCGAACTGTATTAGTGTTGTACAGTTTAACAGTGCCATCATAGTAGTAAGTTTCACCATCAACATCTACGAATGTATATTTCGCAGCGTCCAACGCACTACCTGTACCAGTAGTTGTTACACCATTAGAGAACGTCATGTACAGGTAACCGCTCTTAACCCAAGCTTTAGACAGCTCAGTGGAAGAAAGGCTAGCTACGTCCAAGGAAATGCTTTGTGGAAGCATAGAGTTAGCTACATAAGCAGTGTCAGTTACACCAGAAACAGTCAATGTGTAAGTTTCGGAATCCAAGTCGCTACCCAGGTTTACATAAACGGTTTTGTCATCGGTATCCAGAGTAATACCCAATTCAGGGTTACCGTCGGAGTCTGTGTAATCAGTATTAGCAACGTCGCCGTCAGAATCTTTCAGAACGTAGTTGCTAGCATCAACTGCTTCGTCTTCGTCAACAGATTTGCTGAATACAAGCTTAGCGATGTAATCAGTACCCTCTGTGTAGAAGCTGCTAGAAACAATTGTTGGGCGAACTGTGTCTACAGTTGGTGTAACTGTTGCAGTACGATCTGCAGAGTTATCGCTGTAGTCAGATACTCCATTGATGTAGATTGTGTTGGAAGCATAGGACAGCGGGCTGTCAAAGTTAACAGTTACCACATTGTCATTGATGCTTTCAATTGTTCCGTCATTGGAAGTTGTATTTGCATACACATCATCAACCGATTTAACTGTTTCGTTGAAAGTAATAACGACTTGTTTAAGATCGTTTGATTTGATGGATGTTACTTCTGGAGCAGAAGAGTCTGCAGTAACAGTGAAGCTTTGCTCAACTGGAGCAATTACCAGACCAGAGTAGTCAGTAACGTTGCTTACTGCTACAGTGTGGCTGCCTTCAGCAAGGTTAGCATTTACAACTACAGTGTTAGGGTAAGTGTATTGCACGGAAGCTGCAACAGTACCACCATCGATGGAGTAGTTGCTTGCGTCAGCTGCTTCATCAGCAGTTACTGGCTCGCTGAACTTGATTTTGAAAGCGCTAGTGCCCAAGCTAGTTACGGAAGCAACTGTTGGAGCAGCTACGTCAGCCGGAGTGAAGTCAATATCCTTGCTGAATGTTACTGTTCCGTCTTCGCTCTTAACATTGCTGATTGTCAATGTTGTTTCTTCTTTGTTAGTCAAGAAATCAGTGCTGTCTTCATCAACAAGCAATGTTACTTGAGTTTTGTCAGCGGACAAAGTAGCGCTGTCGAAAGTAACATCGTCGATGGAGTAGTTATCAACGTCTTCTGCAGTTGTCTCATCAACTGTTCCGTCGAAAGTAACAACTACTGTTGCCAGGTTGTCAGCAGTTACGGATTTAACGTTTTGTGCAGAAGTGGAAACCCAAGTTACTTTAGTAGAGATTGTGTGACCAGCAGCGTCTTGGAACTCTACTGGAGTTTCAACGTTTGCTACGAGTGGAGTTGTCAAAGCTACTTTAACAACTTCGCCAGTGGACAAAGTGAACTCAACGTTGCTAGCGTCTACTACTTTGTAAGAAGCTACAGTAGGGATTTGAGCTGCTTCCCAGATTGCGTATGCAGCTACAATTGCTTGGGAACGAGTTGCGTTCGCAGTCCAAGTTGTGCTAGCTTCAAGCAATCCTTTGTTGATTGCAGCTTGAACTTCGCCTTGAGCCCATGCAGCAGCATTGTTAGCAATGCCAGTTGTAGGAACTTCAAGTTTCAAAGCACGAGTCAGAACGATTGCCAATTCTTGAGCCGTTACGTTACCGCTTGGGTTGAAGAATTGTTTGCCGTTCACTGTGGAACCTTGCATGATACCCGCAGCTGTTACAGCTTCGATGTATGGAGCAGCCCAGTGGTTAGGACCATAGTTGTTGTCTTTGTAAGAGTAAACGCCTGTTACTTCTTTCAGTCCCAGGGATTTAGTGATGATCTTTGCCAGTTCAGCACGAGTCAAAGTCTTTTCCAGGTGAGCCAAGCCATCTGGCAAGCCGTTAACGATGCCTGCTGTTTTCAAAGCATCAAATTTTTGATCAGGTGTTGTTGCTGTTGCGTCAGCACCAAATGCTACAGAAGCAAACATAGAGAATGCCATTGCTGTAGACAGAGCTACGGATAAAATTTTCTTCATAACCTTTTTTTCTCCTCCTTGAATAACTTGCATGTTATAAGAGTTTTCTTTAGATGAATAGCTCGTGTTACTCATTAGCCGTGCACCCCCTTTCCCGAGTTGAGCGAACTTCTTATGAATAATGTCTGTGAGTTCGTCACAGAAACTTGTAAACATTTTCCCAGATAGAAATAGAGTAGTTTCCTAATACTACCTATCACATTATACAATGTGCGACTTTAGCCGTAAAGCTAATTTTTCTAATAGATAGACAAGTTTCCCCATCAGGTAGTCTTTGTCATGTCTAATCAGGTCGCCCTCTTGTGTAATGCTCTACATCTTAGACGCGGGAGTTTCTAAAAAGTTGCGGCTGCTTCAAAAAAATTATTGCTTTTTTTGAGAGCTGTTACAGACCGCCTTTTCTTCAACTTTTTAGCAGTTATGGCTGCTTACGGGATTAAGTATATCACCCCGTTTTTGGTCCGTCACCAAGCAACTTTTCCCAATACAATAACCTAAATTTATGCAATTCAAACACAAAAAAGACATCCTTTCAAAGGATGCCTTATTCGGGTATGACCAGCAGCTGCCTACCCTATAATGGTAGACATTTATCTTACTTTCATAGCGAGGTTGATCAGCTGGGTGCGAACCTCCGGATTGGAGCCTACATTCGAATAGAAGTTATCAATGGCCGTCTTGTTCTCTTTGTACTCTTTCTCATGTTTCATTGTAACCCGTGACCATTCGATCAGTTCGTTCTCCGCTTCGGTTAATGCCACATAAGCTTCATGGAAGCCGGTTTCAAGTACAAGGCCTTCCATGACCTGCTCTGTTACTTCCTGCAGCTTCTGTGCCTCTTCAATTCTCTTCTCCAAAACTCTTGCTCTATCCTCAAATTTCGATTTTGCTTTCGTATAGTTCAGCTGCGGTTTCGATAAAATTGGTTTCATATAACCCTTCACCCTTTTGCAAAAAATGTCTGGCCTTTTGATATTGTAACGTAAAACCTAATAAATTACAAAAAGATGTAATTGGTAATTCCCCCGTCTCTTTCTTCCCCGGAAAAATGAAGACCGCCCGACAGAATCCTATCGGACGGTCTATAAGGTTTAGCTCAAGGTTTTAGGGAACAGGCTCGTGCTCTGTTTCAACAATTCTACTGCTATTTTGCCTGCCTCGGCACGGGTCAGGTTCCCTTTAGGATTAAAGGTATAGGTTGTCTTACCAGAGCTGGTGCTCGCGGCTCCTTCCATAATCTTAGCCTTGGTTACGGCCTGAACGGATGGAAGCGCATAGTAATCAATGCTTCCTGAATCGGTAAAGGACTTGGCAACCGTAGCGCTAAGCTTGGAGTCATTGGTCGACAGCTTGAGCTTAAGCGCTCTGGCGATCATGACAGCTGCCTGCTCTCTGGTCAGCGGAGAGTCCGGCGAGAAGAATCCGTCACTCAGACCGGTTACAATGCCCGCCTGGGCTGCCGTCTCAATGTGCTCGTAATCCCAGGTTGCTGATTTCGAACCCGGTACGACATCAAAGAAGGTTTGATTGTCGTTGTCGTAATTGAGCGGAATATTGAGCCCCTTCACGAGCAGGGTTGCAAACTCGCCTCTTGTTGTCTGGTCGTCTGCACCAAATGCATCGTATCTAAGGTTGTTCATGATTCCCTTGGAATAGAGGGCATTCAGGTAGTTACGGGCCCATGGATGGTTCGTAATGTCGCTGTAGCCTCTGCTTAACTTCATAACCGTATAATAACCGAACTCATCGAATGGAACTTCGATCGTATGGGATTTGGTGTCGACTGCACCGCCAACGTTCTCCCATTGGCCGTCATCCGTATAACGGAACACGGTCACTGTCGATCCGACTTCATCTACGACATTATCGTTAAAGGTCAGAGTCAGCGTACCTTCCTTGGAAGGTGTAATTTTGCGTTCGGCAGGAAACTGTGTGAAGTTCCCTTCAATAGAGTAAGGAGCGAGACCATTTGTAGCTGGCTTATATCCTGTAGTGCCGCTGTCCCCCAGCTCACCTACGCCGCCGCTGATCCAGTAAATATCGGATACTCTGCTGAAGTTAACGGTGTCTGCTGTCGAGTTAAAGCGCAGAACCAGATCCGCAGGAATCTGAATACTGGATGTACCGCCCTCTGTTCGGGCGTCGACATCGACGTTGATAATGTTGCCGTAGTCATTCCGGCGTTCTACTACGCCGTCTTTAGGATCTGCAATCCCGAACAGCAATTTGGTATCCGGATAGAACTTCGTGATTCCTGAGCTGCTGCCCGTAGATTCCATAACCGTTCCTTTCGGGAAGGTCAGCTGGACCGCTTTATTAAATACGGAATACTTCGTGCTTACCTTCTCGGCCATGTACTGACTGTCAACAGCTATTGTGCTTGTGTAGTACACATCAACTGATGTAGTGGTTGTGGCTGAATCACGGACAATTGAAATTTTAATCGTATTGACTTTGTCAGCCTTCAAACCAACATAATCGTATACAAAACGGTCATTCAAATCCGTTCTCTTGGTTGCTTCGACTTTGCCGATCAAAACTTGATCTGCATCTTCCGCTTCAATATCAAAACGGACAAAGTTCTTGTTGACTACGATCTGGTCACCGACCGTCGGAACCGGCGAAAGGATACGGTAAGGCGTTACCTCGCGGGTGACATCCAAACGCTGGGATGTACGTGCACCAGTGCTGTTGATCAGCTCCAGGTTGTAAATATGGCTTCCAGGTGCCGTAAACACCAGAGCACGGATCCGCAGCAGGAAGTCGCTTTGGTTGCCTGTGAAATCGTAATAATAAGTAGTTCCGTCAAACGTAAAGGACTGCTGGATTTTGCTTTCGGTTGAAGCTGGCAGATCCATGGTGAACATTTTGGTTGTACCGAGGTACAAATTCAGGATCGTAGCGCCGCCGCCCCGGATAACCAGGTCATAGTTTTCTTCATTGGTTGTATACTTTTCGTCGGTAGAAGAATACACAAATTCTGGTGCCTGGGCAAAAATCTTAGTGATCATCTCGTCCAAAGTTGTCGAGTCGCCGTCAAATACTTCTTTGGTAGGGAAGTCCGGTCTTCCATCCACCAGCTGCGGTTTAAACTGCTTGATGTTGGACTCGTTGGTATCCACGATGTAAATCCGCAGCTCTTTGCGCACCTCATGTTTGTTGCCGGAGGCGTCCATCGAGATGCCTGAGAACACGATTTTGTTCTCGCCATATACAAGCGGACCGTTCGCCCGGATATAAAGCTCCAGACTGAAGGAGGTGCTCGTATTGGTTACACCGAGATCAACGTCTACCCCATCCGTACTGGCCATATTCTCACCAGAAATCCCGTTGATGAAGTACTGAGGACTGCTGATGTTCTCAAAACCAATATATTGCCCCGTAATTTTGAGCGTGTTGCTCGATGTATTATTGGAGTCAAAGGTGTAGGTTTGACCGTCATACAGGTTGTCTACATAGATGTAGTTCTTTGAAACATAAGTAATGGTTGCATCATATGGAGCGGTAGATGTATAAGCGAATTTCACCTTTTGCTGGCCGCTCGAGAATCCTGTGACTTTATATACCTGCTGATTGCCGCTAGTCGTTACAAGCGAAAGGGAAACCATGTTGCCCGCCAGCGGGTAATATTGTCCGGTCAAGTCGTCCGCGTCTGTGCTTGTCGTACTTGATTCAACCAGGATATAGAAGTCGCTGGAGCTTACTTCTGCCCCGTTCAGAACCGTCTTTGTAATGTCCGAAAGATCAGCACCTGTTGTGTACCCTGGCAGGTAGTACATATTTGTAATGACCTTCTCACCAGGCAGGTACTGGAATGACTTCTGGATGCTGCTGCTGAAATTTCCGTACTTCACTGACACCAGTGGAGTTTGAGCGGTAGCCACCGTTGTAACAGTGCCGCTCGTAGTCGTTTGGAAGTCAGCTGCATCCGTCAGGAACGTAACCAGACGATAGGCAGGCGTAACTCCATCGGCACCCGGGATAATAACCTCATCGTCCGCATCCCCTGTTTGGGAAGTATCAACCGTTCCATCCTCCTGGATGGCTGTGTTCTTCAGAATGGTAATCCCGGTTGATGTATTGTTTACTTTAACCTCATGGTCAGTCAAGAAATCCGAGGAGCTGGAGCCGTAAGGCAGAAGCACCTGCATAACATACTGGGCAGAAGAGGTTTCATCCGTCCAGATTGGCTTAGTCGTCAGCAAATCATAGGCTGTCCCGTCTGTTCCCATCAGATACATGGCGGTAAACGGATCATTCTTGTCAAAATAATAAACCGTTCTCTTAATAGTGATCGAGTCGGAACCGTTTAAGACCACAATCGTAAGATTGTTGGCTCCGGACTCCAGTGTCAGAGTTGGAGTGAAGAAGGTTCCGTCCGTCAGCAAGGAAGTTTGCAGTGCATCATCATCATTTACAGCGATCGTTACTTTGGTAGCGTTCTGAACGGTACCCTGCAGAGTAACTGTGGCGTTCTCTACAACGATTTTGCTGCCTTCATTCAGATTCACCGCATTCTTGCCCGATTCAAGAATCTGCAGGGTCTTCACATAAGGAACTTTATCATACAAGACGTAGAAGGATTCTGAGCAGTCCAGATTGCCTTGTCTTCCGGTAAATGTGATTTTGTTATAGCCGGCAAACAGAGTCAGGTTATCCGCTACAAACCGGCTGCTTGGATTGGTGGAATCCTGCGTCACCGTACCAGTTGTGGTATGGGTGGAATCGGTCTCATAAGTGCTGGTTGAATCATTCCAATTCAGCAGTTCGACTTTAACACTTAAAGTAGTGCCCGAAACCTTGGCATAGGTTCCTGTAATGTCGATCGTAGGGCTTGTCACAAGATAGGCCGTGTCCCTGCTAATCTGGTTGCTGCCCGGCTCCTGTGTTAAGGATACCGTGCCGCGAAGCTCAAGATCGTCCGGACTAAAATAAGTCGTCGATGTTAAACTAGACGCCGCTGATGCCGTATTCGATAACCCTGTCGGCGTTAAAGATACGATCAAGGTCAACAGAAGAAGCCAAATAAACGGCTTTTTAAGTCGCTGCTGCATGTACATGATCTCTCCTTTGATGTGTCAGTGTTAACTCTTTTATCGGACAATCCTCTCTAAATTTGAAGAAAATTGGCATAAAAAAAGTCCCCTTTTCCAAGAAAAGAGGACTTTCGTCATGTATGTTTATCTTTATAGCCGAATCACTCATATAAGCCGAACAGAGGCTTGTCCCACTACACCTTATTTGGATTCGCGGGCAGCCGTGACCTTCAGACGCAGGCGCATCAGAAAGTTCAGGAGCGGGCGTTTGGTTTTGCCGATCAGGCCGATGACTTCGGCTCCAATCTGGAGGAAGAAAGCCATGATGCAAATAACGACAAAAGTGACCCAGTTCGCTGAATAAAGCGCAGCCGACGACTGAATAATTGCTAAGACGCCAAAGAATGCAGCAATACCGTAGATAATCAGCACCGTCTGACGGTGGCTGAAGCCAAGCTCGCGCAGGCAGTGATGCAGGTGCCCTTTATCCGGTGAGAAGATTGGCTTCTTCTGCATCCAGCGGCGTACGATCGCGAACATCGTATCCGAAAGAGGCACGCCGATCAGGATCAGCGGAGTCAGGAACGATACAATGGCAACCTGTTTGAATCCAAGCAGGGAGAGAAGCGCCAGGCTGAAGCCAAGGAACAGGGCTCCGGAATCTCCCATGAAGATTTTGGCAGGGTGAAAGTTGAAATACAGAAATCCAAGAATACTGCCCAGGAGCAGCATACAAATAACAGCAATGATTTCGTTCCCCATAATAAAGGACATAACAGCAATCGTTCCGATCGCAATAGCGGAAACGCCTGCAGCAAGGCCGTCAAGGCCGTCAATCAGGTTGATCGCATTCGTAACCCCTACAATCCAAAGGAGGGTGAACGGAATAGCGATCCAGCTTTCAATCGAAGAATAAGAATGAAAAGGAATATTTGCAAATTCAATTCGAATGTCAAAACCGAATACAACGACACATGCAGTAGCAATCTGCACCAGGAATTTAAGTTTGGCGTTGAGCTGAAACCGGTCATCCAAAGCGCCAAGCAGCATAATCATTGTGCCGCCTACCACAAATGCTTTCACAAAATTTTCGTCTCTAACGGATAACACGTTGTCTGGTATGAAAGGCAGGACTGCAAACAAAGCTGCCATAACGGCGATAAAAATCCCCAGGCCGCCAAGCCGCGGCATGATGGTGGTATGCACCTTCCTAGCGTTCGGCTTATCAACTGCACCTATAAAGAAAGCAAACTTCTTGACTAATGGTGTCAGGACCAGTGCCAAAGCCAGCGTCAGCACAAACCCGATGATGTATATCATCAACATGTTCATTTCAACCCCCAATTGTTCTACCGGAATGAATTATACTCCGAAAGCAACCAAAGACCAACCTCTCCAAACGTCTATTGTAGGCTGATATTCCGCTGAATTAGCCTATTTTACTGAAATTAACCGAGGTTTTCTTTCTCCTTTAGCACTTTTACGGCGAATTTCGGCAGTGCAAGCATTCGGCGGTAGCGGGTAGGCTCTTTGAGAAGGCGGTAAAGCCACTCGGCGCGGAGCTTCTGCATCCATTTCGGCGCTCTCTTGCTGCGGCCGGAAATGACGTCAAAGCTGCCGCCAACACCCATCATAATCGGAACCCCAAGCTGCTCCTTGTACTTGGCAATCCAAGGCTCCTGCGTATCTGCCCCGCGGGCAACGAACAGAATATGCGGTTCTGCCGCTTTAATCGCTTCAATGACCTCCGGATCCTGGTCGGCTGTAAAATAACCGTCCCGCCATCCTGCGAGCTTCGCCCCCGGATACAGCATTTGTAACCTTTCGGCTGCTGCCTGAATCACTTCCGGCGCCGAACCCAGCAGGTAAAATTTCCAAGCGCGCTGCTCGCCCAGCTTCATTAATTCATGCAGAAGATCAAAACCGGCAACCCGCTCCTGAACGGGATTCCCTGCTTTGCCTGCGGCCCAGACAACGCCGGTGCCGTCCGGAACAACCAGCTCCGCGTTCTTCATAATCTCCATATATAACGGGTCCTCAAGCGCGGCCATGACCATAATCGGGTTGGCTGTAATTACCTGATGGGGCTTGCCGGACTCGGCGGCATCCGCCAGGTATTTGACCGTATCAGCCATTCCCCACTTGCTGACCCGGATTCCAAACATATTCACCGTAGGAATCGAATTGTTCTGATTCACGTTTGTCACCCTTTATCCTTCAAAAAATAATCCGCGATCCGCTGCGCCGGAACTCTTGCTTCCTGCTTCAGCTGGCCGATCTGGCCGGCATGCTGCTTCTCCCACTCCCCGCGGCTGCTCAGATAGTGCTGAGCTTTGGCGGACAGCTTCTCCGGAGAGAGCTGATCGCTGGTTCCGACAGGAACACTGCCAAGCCGGGCCAGGAAATGATCAATCTTCGGATCATAAGAGATGCCGAGCAGCGGCACGCTCCTTGAAGCTGCATAAATGAGACTGTGCAGCCTCATTCCGATCAGCAGAGAGCATCCGTCCACTTCCCGCAGCATATCCTGCGGATTATCGGTAGCCGGAGCCATGCTGATCTTACTGCCTGTACCTGATAAATCTCCAATTTGCTCCATGCAGAAGCGGGAGGCTTCCTCATCGGACGGAATATGGAACGGCAGGAAACGCAGGTGAACGCTGCGCTGGCGGGCTAAGTCCGTCAAACCTGCCGATAAAGCGGCAAGCTCTGACCGCTCTTGATTCCAGAAACGGACGGAAATGCCTACAACAGGCAGTACGGAGGAAGGCTCATCCGACTGCTGCTGAGCTGCTTCTGCCGCTGCTCCGTCCTTCGGCAGCATCTCTTCCGGCAGCTTCAAGCCCATCACTGGATCCGGAACCACTTCAATCCGTTCAGACCGAATGCCCATGGACCGGAGCAGCTCTGCAGACTCCACGTCCCTGACCGAAATATAACGGCATTTCTTGAAGACAGAAGCTATCAGGCGGTGAAACAGCTTCCGGTTAACGGGTCCAACCCCCTGCGCATAAACAAAGGTCGGCTTACCGAACCACTGGGCCAGCTTGATGATTCCCAAATAATAAGGGACCGAAGCAGGGCCTGTGGCGTCCTGAAGGAGGCTTCCGCCTCCGCTGATCAGTCCGTCGCTCTCCCGTATAGCTTTCCTGACTTCAGACAATTTCATCCTTGGAACAGCTTTGACTTTATACATTTTGGCGGTCCATTCCGGATCAGCGGATAGAACGATGGGCTCAAACGTGATTCCCGCCTTCTCCCCTTCCTGCTCAAGCGCGAACAAGATCGAGCGCAGGACCGCCTCATCTCCGCTGTTGCGGAAGCCGTAATAGCCGGAGAGCACTATTTTTCGAGTAAGAGAGGCGACCATTTCTTCCAGCACCTTTCGAGAATTTGCCAAATCAGGACAAAGATCAAGCCGAAGATCAAGCCAAAGCCAAGGCCGAGCAATCCGCGGATGAGCGAAATGAAGAACGGCGTGTGGATATGCGCAAACGTATCAACCATCGACAGCTGGCCGATCGAAGCAATAATCATGATATACAGCATTTTCGGATAGCGCAGCGCTGCGAAGACTCCCATAATAAACAGCGGATGCGCAAACAGGAATTCTTTATTCCGAGGACGCACCCCGATGGTATTCTCCAGGAAGGCCCGGAAGGACGCTTCACCCGGCAGCAGGCTGCCCGAATTGCCCGTACGGGACAAGTAGTACAAGCCGGCGATACCGATAATCGCGACAATAACGACCCAAAGCACGGTAATCGGCATCCGCAGCCATTTGCGCAGCTCGGCAAGCACGGATTCCCCTTGATAGAGGAACACGTAAACGGCGACCAGCAGCATCGGAACCGCATGCAGCAGGCTCACGCCGCGGAACTGGTTCAGCACAAGCGCGTAGGTGATATTGTTCAGCAGGCCGACCACAAAAGGAACGGCACTCAGGCTGATCAGAGCGGTCTTGACGAACAATACCAGGCTGTGGGAGAGTCTGCGGGAAACGCTCATGTCTCTGTGCGCCCCGCCCAGCTCCTTCACTTTCCGGATGGCCAGAATCGTGGCGACGGTCGGTGCACTGATCGCAGCAGCCAGCGCCAGCATCTGCTCCAGCATAGTCGGTTTAAGCACATACAGTCCCGCACTGCCGATCAGCCCCAGAATGAGCACCGCCAGGGTCCATGACGGCAGGAACAAGGAGATCATCATAGCGGTAAAGGCAACCGCACCCAGCACTACAAACAGCTTGGCGACTTTCTCCCAGGAATAGTCTACAACGTCAAACGCTTCGGCCGTGCCAATGCTGTAGCCGTCTTTCTCCACGCGGCTGATGGCATTGCCCGGCTCCTGAAGCGTATGAACAATATTGTCCAAAGGATCGGTAATCATCGATTTGGAAGGATTCCTGGATGGAGAAGCGTTCAGGTAGATCATCCGGATCTTACGGTCTTTAACCGCAAGCGAGATCCGGTCAGACAACGTTGATGGGGACTGAGTCACATCACCGTCGCTGATAGAATGAAGCCGTACGACATTGTAATCCAGCAGATAAGACAGCTTCGCGAAGCCCAGCTGCTGTTCTTTCAGACCTTCAATAACCGCGATTCCCATGCCGCGCTGCTTCAGGGAATTAGCAAAAGCGTCCAATGAGTTCTCATCAGCATTATCCCCAAAGCCTTTGACGGCAGCGCCGTCAAACAGAATGCGAGTAACGCCATAATTAGCGAATAAATCCAGTTCCTTATCCACAGCTTCTTGATCATAAGAGCCATTATCATTCATGCGCGGAAGGATCATAAACCCTTTGCTGTGAATCAGCTCCAGCGCCTGCGGATCAGGCGAAAGTGTCTTTAAGTACGCATCTTCCGGGGACGTATTCAGGCGAAGTCCCTCTAAACCGTTGATGCTCCATGGCGTAACCTCGATATCAAAGGGTTTAAACGCTTCTTCAATAATTGGAGCGTAAATTTCCGCATTTTCGGAAGACGTAAAGGCGATATAGGTGGCATTATCCTGCGCGGAATATGCCGTCTTGCTCATTTCCGCAACGTCCTGCGAGTTATAAACCATAATGCGGCGGGCTTCCTTCAGCTCGTCAAGATTGCTCTCGAAGATGGCGATCGTATTAACCCCGGCATCATGGAGCTTGTCCAGCTCGTCAGATAAAGCCGTTTCTTGATTTACCTGATAAGAAGAAATATCAAGCAGGCTCCGATAGTTAAAAACAAACTGCACCTGTTTGGCGGAATTCTCCGTCTGCACACGTTCGTAAATCAGCGGCAGAGAAGCCACCAATCCCACAACAACCAAAATCCACAACCATTTGCGGGTGGTGTTGTTCCACTTTTTCCATGTTGAATACACGAATGAACCTCCTCATTTTCCTTCCCGCATAAACCCAAAAATGGAGAGGCGGAAGGCCTATCCATTTTTGAAGTATGCGATGAGCGGGGGTGCTCCCCGCCCATATAACAGCTATGCTTCTACGCGGGACAAAACATCCTTCTGCAGCGATGCCAGACGTTCCTTGGCTTCCTCGTCGGTTGAACCTTTCACGGCAAAATAGAACTTGATCTTAGGTTCAGTTCCGGAAGGGCGAAGGCAGAACCAGGAGCCGTCCTCAAGCAGGAACTTCAGGACGTTCTCTTTCGGCAGCCCGTCTAGTCCAAGAGAGTAATCGAGCACCTGGGTCACTGCAGCGCCATTGATGGCAGCCGGCGGGCTGACACGCCAAGATGTCATCAGTTCGTTGATCTTGGCAACGCCGTCTTTGCCCTTCATAGTCAGGGAGGACAAAGTTTCGCGGTAGTAGCCGAACTCGCGGTAGATGTCTTCCAGCGCGTCCATCAGCGTCTTACCCTGCTGCTTGTAGTATGCCGCAGCTTCCGAAATTAATGAAGCCGCCACCACGGCATCTTTATCGCGTGCATAATTGCCTGCCAGATAGCCATAGCTCTCCTCGTAGCCGAAAATGTAGGTATGATCACCGGACTGCTCAAACTCGTTCATCTTCTCACCGATATATTTGAAGCCGGTCAGCGTGTTAAAGACAGTCAACCCGTAATGACGGGCGATCTCGGCACCCAGCTCGCTGGTTACGATTGTCTTGATCACAGCTCCGTTGGCAGGCAGGCTGCCCCGCTCCTTCAGCTGGCTTAACAAATAATTAACGAGAATAGCCCCCGATTGGTTACCTGTCAAAATCTCGTAATTGCCTTCGTTTGTACGAACTACCGCACCCATGCGGTCAGCGTCAGGGTCCGTACCGATCAGAATATCGGCGTTCACCTTGCGTCCCAGCTCAATCGCCATTGTGAACGCTTCGCGTTCTTCCGGGTTCGGCGACTTCACGGTCGAGAACTCGGCATCCGGCTGCTCCTGCTCCGGCACGATATGTACCTGTGTGAAGCCAAGCTTATCAAGCACGCTGCGAACCGGCTTATTGCCTGTGCCATGAAGCGGCGTATAGACAATGACCAGCTCTTTCGCGGCGCCTTCCTGCAGCAGCTCGCGGTTAACCCCCGCAGACGCTACGGTATCGGCGAAAGCTTCGTCTTCTGCCTCATCCAGCCAGACAAGCAGCCCTTTCGCCTCAGCCTCTTCTCGAGACAGACGCTTCACTTCAGCAAAGGATTCCACATCGCGGATCTGCGCAATGACCTGTTCAGCCTCATGCGGAACGAGCTGTCCCCCTGTATGGTTGTAGACCTTATAGCCGTTATACTCAGGCGGATTATGGCTTGCTGTAATTACGATGCCGCCATCGGCATTCAGACGGCGCACTTCAAAAGATAATTGCGGAGTTGGCCGGAGCGAACGGAACAGCTTGGCTGTAATGCCGTTACCCGCGAGCACCAGTGCGGATTCCAGGGCAAATTCCGGCGAGTAATGGCGCGAATCATGCGCAATAACAACCGATGGAGCCGTATTGCCATGCTCGGCGGCATTCGCCAGCAGAAAAGCGGCAAATCCCTGGGTAGCCCGTCCAACGGTATAACGGTTCATCCGGTTGCTGCCCGCACCGATCACGCCGCGCAGTCCGCCTGTACCAAACTCCAAATCCTTGTAGAAACGGTCTTCAAGTTCGGATACATTGCCTTCCAGACTACGAAGCTCCTGCTTGGTGGATTCATCAATATTGACATCCTCCAGCCAGCTTTGCACTTTGTCCTGCACTGACATTTGGTCACTCATCACAATTCCTCCTAGACGATTGGGTTTATATCTCTAATATCTCTAGCTTAAGCTTAAGATAAAGCAAACATGATCTCGCCTTCAGCCACCACTTTGTCTTCGACCTTGGCAACAGCCTTGCCTTTGCCGATGGAGCCTTTAACGCGGATGATCTCGACCTCCAGGCGGAGCGTATCCCCAGGCACCACTTGACCGCGGAACCGGAACCCGTCCAGGCCGGCAAGGAACCCGATTTTGCCTTTGTTGTCTTCAAGGGTAAGGATAGCGACAGCTCCTACCTGAGCCAGGGCTTCCGTAATCAGAACGCCGGGCATAACCGGATATTCAGGGAAGTGCCCTACAAAATAAGGCTCATTAATCGTCACATTCTTAATCCCTACCGCCCGCTTGCCAGGCTCCATCTCCAAAATCCGGTCAACCAGGAGAAACGGAGGACGGTGCGGAATGATTGCTTGAATTTCACGTACATCCATCATTAGCAGTTGTTACCCCTTTCAATATAAGGCCCCGAATAAATCACGAAAAAAGAGGCCATACTGTAATTATCCTTCGTCCCTGCAGATGCGAAGGTTAAGATAAGGGGCTTATCCATTATTCCGGCTGAAATACCGGTTTAACGGATACAGCCCTTTTGAATTACCCAAACTTGCCTGCTAGATAACAATCCCACACCATTATACATTTTCCGCCACTAAAAAGAAAACCACCTATTGCCTACCCCGGCTCCGCCTTTAGAGGGGTGTCAGCCCTTGCCGGCAATCAAAAAACCTCTGCAAACCCGGACCTTTCCGGATGGATTGCAGAGGTTGCAAAACCTGTTTATATATACGCAATATGCAGTAAGCCTATGCAGATGCCTTAACAGGATTTACTGCCAATGAGCGTGCTAAGGAGCAAATACCAGGTCGTAAACATGCCGCCAGGTGCTCCACTCCAGCAGATCGCTCCAAGGCTGTTTGCCGAATATCACATAACCTGCCCCAACACCGCCAAAGCCGGCAGCAAGAAGAAACAATACAATGAGAATGGTCCAAATCAGCGTCCGGATTCCCCGGCGCTTCCGCTTCACTTCCTGCGGTCTTTCCTGGCCGTTTCCGGCCTCCACACTGCCTTGCTGCTCACTGCTTCTGCTCTGAACACGCGACCTTCTTGGCCCGTCTGTCCGCTCCTGCTGCTCCGGTCCGGTGTATTCCGTCATTTCTGCACCACCTTATCCACGCAAGTGATTCGCCATATTCATCATGGCTTCGCTCGAGGTCAGAGCACGAGCAGAAAGCTGGTAAGCACGCTGAACCTGCATCATATCGGTCATTTCCTTGGACAAATCAACATTGGACTGTTCGAGTGCACCCTGCCGTACAGAGACGGTATTCAGCCTTGAATCACCAGCGGCCATCGAATCCAAAGACGTTAATACATCCGTTTGCACAGCCCCGGAGACCAGTCCGTATAAATTGTCGTTCAGCTCCACAAGACCTTCCGGGCGGTTTACATAATCAAGCTGCAGCTTGCCGTACGAGTAGGTTCCCGTTGAATCGGTGACCGTCAAGCTGCCATCCGAGCCCACCTGCAGTTTGGCGTCTGCCGGAAAGGTAACCAGCTGGCCATTCGTATCCAGAACGCTGTATCCCTGGCTTGTCACCAAAGCGGCCTGCTCTGGATCAGCCGGGTCAGGCTGAATTTGAAAGTCGCCTTCCCGGGTCCAGGCTGCCTGACCGTCCGGCGTGCTTACCCGGAACAGGGCATTGCCCTGAATGGCCAAGTCTGTTGACAAGCCGGTATCTTGGATGGAGCCCTGCGAGAAATCCAGGCTGAGGCCGGACATTTTGGAACCGAAGCCTACAGTGTAGCCGGAAGGGGTACTGCGGCCGGTCAGATCGGACATCCCCTCCTTCTGCTGCTGAACACGGGTTAACGTGTCCTCGAAGGAGGAATCCTTGGACTTATAACCAACCGTATTAATGTTCGCTACATTGTCAGCGAGCAGATCGAGCCGCTGCTGTAGAGCGTTCAAAGAAACCATGGAACTGATCATCGAGTTATTCATGCAGCACCTCCTATACCCGGCCTATGTCGTTAACCGCTTTATCCAAGCTCTTATCATAGTATTGAATAACCTGCTGATTGGCTTCATAAGCGCGCTGAGCCGCCATTAAGTCAACCATAGCTTTGGTAGAATCCACGTTCGAGCTTTCCAGCGAACCCTGGCGGATCTCCACCTGGGCACCTGCAGCCATTGGGTTAATGCCGGCTGCCGCAGCATCCGGCGCTTCAAACACGCCCTCACCGTCCCGCACGAGCTGGTTAGGCTGATTCGCCACGCTGATCAGAAGCTGTGCGCCCTGCGTTCCGTCCGGATTCACAATTCTGCCCTGCTCGTCCACCTTCAGCTGATCCACAGCACCGGTAACCGTAACAGGATTGTTATCCGTTCCGAGCACTTCATAGCCTTCTGCAGTCAGCAAACGTCCTGCCGCATCCACATGAAATTCCCCGTCCCGGGTATACTTCACGTTGCCATCACCGTCCCGGACCGTAAAGAAAGCCTGCGGCTGGTAGACGACTGTGCCGTCATCCTGTACCGATTTGCCGTTTGCGTCAAATACGTAGTTCTGGCCGGTTGCCGTATCCTGGACCTGAAGGTCAGCCAGGATCGCAAAATCCGTTGTCTTCCCCGTTTCGCGGGCATCTCCCTGCGTGAAAGAAGCAAGGCTTTCCTCTGCAAAGACACCCGTGTTCAGCTTGCCGATCGGGGTGCTTGTCTGCTGGTCGCCGCCGATTGCCGATAGGAGCACTTCCGGAAAAGCCCGAGCCACACTGTTGACCTGCTTGTAACCGGTTGTATTCACGTTTGCTATATTTTGAGTCACCGTGTCATGCAGCCGCTGCTGGGTCATCATGCCGGCAGCCGCCGTATAAAGTCCTCTAAGCATGATAGAGCCTCCGATTCTGAATCATCTATTTATAAGGCCAAACCGGCACTTACATTCTATTTAAGTATATCGGGATTTTAAAACCTTTTCTTAACAGACCGGTCCAAATTGTCGAGCAAAATGCCTGTCCCTTTAACCACGCAGTGCATCGGATCGTCCGCTACCAGAACAGGAACGTGAAGCTCGCTCGCCAGGAGCTCGTCCAGTCCGTGCAGAAGCGCTCCGCCGCCCGTCAGAATGACGCCTCTGTCGATAATGTCTGCGGACAGCTCCGGCGGTGTGCGCTCCAGCACGGATTTCGCCGCTGCAACAATAGCGGATACCGAATCCCACAGCGCTCCCTGAATTTCTGAAGAAGTGATGGTGATCGTCTGCGGCAGGCCGGATACCATGTCACGTCCGCGGATATCCATTTCAGCAGAACGGCCGCCGGGATGAACGGTTCCGATATTGATCTTGATGTCTTCGGCCGTGCGTTCGCCGATCATCAGCTTATATTTGCCCTTGATATAACGGATAATGGAGTCGTCGAGCTTGTCCCCCGCCATTTTTATAGAGGAAGCCGTGACGATGTCCCCCATCGAGAGCACCGCCACATCCGTTGTTCCTCCGCCGATATCGACAACCATGTTGCCGCTTGGCTCGTAAATATCCATACCTGCGCCAATGGCTGCAGCTTTGGGTTCTGCTTCCATAAAAACTTCCTTGGCGCCGCTGCGCTCCGCCGCTTCCCGAATGGATTTCTGCTCGACGGAAGTGATATTAGTAGGCGCACAAATCAGAATACGGGGATGGCTGTACCAGTTCTTCCCTCCGACACGATTAATGAAATGCTTCAGCATCGTCTCCGTAATTTCAAAATCAGCAATGACCCCGTCCATCAGCGGACGGATCGCCACAATGTTGCCGGGTGTACGTCCCACCATGCGCCGGGCATCTTCGCCTACGGCAAGGACACGCTTGGTGTCGCTTTCGATCGCAACCACCGAAGGCTCGTCAAGCACTACCCCTTTGCCTTTCACGTGTATCAGCACATTTGCCGTGCCAAGATCAATCCCGATATCCTTGCCCATTCCTGCATCCCCCAAAGCGTTATTTTAATAGTCATATGGTAAAAAAAAGCCCAGCTGATCCCGCATCACACTTATTCGACATGATCCTGCGATATTCGAGAGAATCCGGCTTTTGGTTGGAAAAATCCGCATTCTATTACCATATTTTAAAATATCATACTTCGGGGGACCTGTTCAATTAAAAAACGCTGAATATTGACGTTAAACTTAACTATTACCCGATTGTTCACAGACTTAAACACTGTCCTTCAGAATTATTTCTTTTACTGGGAGGATGTCACGATTTCTCGGTTTTTGGAGCTTCCTTTCTTGTACTTGATCTTGGTCGCTTCGCCTCCCCTCAGATGACGAATGGACTTGTGGTATTCCAAAATGTGCTTGACCTGGTCGGCAAGATCCGGATTGATCTCCGGCAGCCGCTCGGTCAAATCCTTATGCACTGTGCTTTTTGAGACGCCAAATTCTTTGGCGATCGTCCTGACCGTGTGCTTGGTCTCCACGATGCAGCGGCCGATTTTGATGGTACGCTCCTTAATGTAGTCGTGCACGCTCCCGCCTCCCTACTCGAGATAGTTTGGTACATTATATGAGGGGCGGGCCTAGATATTCTTTGTTTAAAGGGGCCTAAGGCTTAGGGCAGGCGGAGGAGGGAAGGAGGATAAAGTTTGAAGCGAGGGCTGGGACAAGGACAAAACCGCGCCAGTCCGGCGTTCTTATCAAATTGGGGAATCGGGTACAAGCTGTGCATTTTTCGAAAAAAGCCCGAAAAAACCGGAGCATCGCCCGCCCCGGTTTTGTTCGTTATGCAGCCGGCTGGCTGCAAGGCTTATTTATTTCTTGCTGTTGTCAGGCAGCAGGGAAGCCGGATTTACGGCTTCGCCATTTTCGTAAACCTCGAAATGAAGGTGGTTGCCAAGGTCTTTGCCGACTTCATTCTTACCGGCGGATGCAAGGGTTTGTCCCTGCTTGACCTCGTCGCCCTGTTTAACCTTCACATCGGACAAGCTTTCATAGACGGTCTTCAGGTTGTTCGCATTTGTTACTTCGACTGTGTAGCCGTTCAGGGCATGCTGCTCGACTTTGGTTACCTTGCCGCCAAGCGCGGCCTGCACTTCAAATGCGGCTTTGTCGCTCCGCGCTACATCGATTCCCGTATTCGGCATAAACATATCGTTGTATTGTACCATTGCTGCTTCATGCTCTTCCGTGGAACCGTCTTTATCATAGAACGGCTTGACGATGCTGACCTCTGAAGCCTCCGCTACCGGCCATACAAAATCCTCGCTTACTGCGGTCGTTTCTACGGCCTCTTCGCTGGCAGCCTGATCTTTCTGATCCGCTGCATTAGGGTCTGCCGCCGGCTTCGCATCCGTTTGTACCGAGCTTACATCATCAGTTACAGCAGCTGCTGGAGTATTGTCGGCCGTCTCTTTGTGGCTGGAATCCTGATAGACCCAAACCAGCGCCAGGATAATCGCTGCAGCGGCTACATAAGCGGCCGGGTAAATCCATCTCTTCGACATGGCTTTCTTCCAAGAAGACACCGGAGCGATCGGTTCCCCCACTAGATTTTTAGGAGATTCTTCTTGTTTGTTCTTGTTTTTTTGTTCATTCATATGATTATCACCTCAGTAACAAGTGTTACCGCGGCGAACTCTTTTATACTTGCTTTATAGTATTTTTTTCTAGAGGTCTCATTTGAGGAAGCTGGAAGAAGTATCAAAGGCGATTCCCGTATAATAGTGTTTCAGAATTTCCTCCGCGCTGTACCCCTCCTGCGCCATCCCGTTCGCGCCCCACTGGCTCATTCCGACGCCATGTCCGTATCCGTAAGTCGTAATTACAGCTTCGCTCTTGTCTAGCTCTATATCAAAGCGGCTGGAGCGCAGCCCCAGCTTCTCGCGTACTTCCCGGCCTGTGAACAGCTTGCCGCCGATCTGAATCTCTTTAATGCTGTCTCCCCGGGTGCGTTCCAATATGGTAAAAAGATTCGCCGCCGCACTCTGGCTCTTGCTTGTGCCGGTCTGTGCAAGCGCGGTAAGAGAGGGTTCGGTCAGCCCCAGCTTGGTATAAACCTGCTGCAGCGGAATTCGGACCGTTTCTTTATAGGATGGGTCGATCTTCGCATCCCACGGGCTCGCGACGCTCCGCAGATAGGGAATTTTTCCGGTCCAATAGTCCTCTGAATTCTCTGTATAGCCGCCGCTAGCGGAGAAGAAGAGAGCCGTAATCGGCTTCCCCTGATAGGTTAGGATCTCGCCCGCCGTATCAGCGACCGCCTTCTGCAGCTTCTGCAGCGCGGCTTCTTTGCCCTTCGACTTCCAGGCGGCGAGCTCTGCCTTGGACAGATACGCCTGATGGGTGACGGTATCCGTCACATCGGCGGCTTCCCCCGGGACGCCGCTGCGGTCGCCGGCGGCGAGCCGTTTGACGATGAAGGTCCGGGAGGCCACCGCCTGGGCCTTCAGCGCCTCGATGCCGAAATCGGACGGCATCTCCGCCGCCAGCACGCCGAGCACATACTGCTCGAGCGGCAGGGTCTCCACCGCCCCGGTGTCCGTCAGATAGACGGACACCGGCGGCCCGTCCGCGAGCTGCGCAGCGGACGGCACTTGCCCGGCCGGCGCCGTCTGGCCGGCCGGCGGGGTGCCCTGCGGCGTGCCGAAGGCGCCGCGGTGCACCAGGAGCGCTGGCAGCAGCACAGCCAGCGCGGCCAGCCCTGCGGCGGCCATAGGCAGCCGCAGCCGCCTCCGGCGGAGCGGACCGCCCCAGCGGGGCGGTCTGCGGGCGCCGGAGGCCCGGGGCAGTGGCCGCGACATTCCGCGGCCACTGCCCTGCGCTGGCGCATCGTTCAGGCTGGCCCCGCGGCCCAGCTGAACATGCGGCTTATCCGCAAGCTTAAATGCAAGCGGCGCTCTATGCGCTTTTTCCGCTTTGCCAGCTTCTCCAGCTTTTTCAGCTCTGTCAGCTTTTTCAGCTTTTTCAGCTTTTTCAGCTTTTTCAGCTTTTTCGGCTCTGTCAGCTTTGTCTGCTTTACCAGCTTTACCCGCTTTATCCGCTTCATCCGCTTTACCCGCTTTTTCAGCGCTGTCAACTTTTTCAGCTTTATCAGATCTTTCAGCTATCTCAGCTCTGTCAGCTTTGTCAGCTCTGTCAGTCCTGTCCCCTCTATCCACTCCGCACACTCTATACGCCGTGTCTACGTTATCCGCTCCGCCAGTTCTTACCGTTTTGGCGGCTCTATCAGCCTTGACCACTCCGCCTGCTCTCTCTGCTTTCTCTGCTTTCTCTGCTTTCTCTGCTTTCTCTGCTTTCTCTGCTCTCTCCACTCCGCCCATACGTTCCGCTCTTCCTGCTTGGCCTGTTCTCATTTTGTGAATTCTACCTCCGTGTCCCCATGCTGCTCTTGCTCTCGCAAGTGCTCAAACGATGATTCCGCTTCAGGCTCCCTAGCTTGCGGCAATCAGTATACTTATAGATATGAGTTTTGGGGATCTGCTAGAACCTTTTAAAACCTGCAAGAAAGATAGACAACCCGCCCATCCGCGCAAAAAAATAGGCCAGCCAGAAATCTCTGGCTGACCTGATCATACGAAAAGCAGCCCTCCCCGGGCTGCTCCATTCCTATAAAACCGCTCCTGCCGCTCATGCTGCTCCTGCCGCTGCTTCTACTTCATTCGCCGCTCTTTAACGGAAGCCATTTCAGCACATCCTGAATATGCGCGTCCCAATACTCCCAATTGTGGTCTCCCTCATCAAATACCGTCGTCACTTCATAGCCGGTCCGGTCCGCGAGTTCCTTGAATTTCACATTGCCCTCATAGAGAAAATCTTCCGTTCCGCAGCACTGATAAAGAAGCGGTTTGGGTCCCTCAGACGCCGCTGCCTTCTCCAGCAGCCAAAGCGTATCGTTTTCCGTCCCCTCTATGTCCCGGCCGCCAAATACGAGAGAAAGACTCTTCGCTGTATGGGGATTAGTCTTGATGTGGCCGGCCAGATCAAGGACACCGGACAGGCTGGCTGCCGCTGCAAACTGTTCCGGGCAGCGGAGCGCCCATTTGAATGCCCCGTAGCCGCCCATGGACAATCCAGCTACAAACCGGTCTTCTCTCTTCTCAGACAGCGGAAAGAAAGACGCGGCCAGCTTCGGCAGCTCATCACTCAAGAAAGTCCAGTATGGATTGCCGTATTCCATATCGCTATAGAAGCTTTGATGGACATTAGGCATCACTACGGCGATCCCCAAAGAGGCGACGTATCTTTCAATGGATGTGCGTCTCAGCCAGATGGTATCATCATCGCTGTAACCATGGAGCAGGAACAGCACGGGGTATTTTCCTTGCCGCCGTTTGCTCTCCACCCCAATCTCTCTAGTTGTTTCCTGCGGAAGAATTACGGTCATTTGCGTACTTAATCCCAATACTTCGGAGAAAAACTGACACTGAATTAAAGCCATATCCCTCAATCCCTTCCCGTTTTGGCCGCTGAATGATTGCGCTTTCTTTCTATTATACCTTCCCTCTCTCCTTCTGCAAAAAGCAAAATAAAAAGCCGCCCGTCGGCGGCCTTTTATACACTCCAAAACTTGCTGAACTTAAGCCCAGCTCGTTTGAATTTTCAATTTCGGAAGCTCTTCCAGAACTGCTTCGGTGCGTTCCTTCTTCACGCTTTCCTTATCAAGCTCAATGCGCCAAATATCAGCACCCAGCCCGGACAGCTTCTCTGCAAGATTCACATATCCGCGGTCGATATGATGCGTTCCGCTGACCTCTGTTGTTCCTTCGGCTGCCAACCCGGCAAGGATAAGCGCAGCTCCGGCTCTCAAGTCCGTTGCACATACCTTTGCTCCTGTCAGTTTGGAAGCCCCGCTGACGATCGCCGTACGGCCTTCAACCTTGATTTGTGCATTCATCAGTGAAAATTGATCCACATGCATAAACCGGTTCTCGAACACCGTTTCCGTTACCACACTTGTACCTTCCGATTTCAGCAGAAGTGCCATCATTTGTGACTGCATATCCGTCGGGAAACCTGGATAAGGAAGCGTCTTGACGTCCACTGATTTCAGCGGGTGCTTAGCCGCGACACGAATGCCGTTTTCCTTAATCTCAATACCAACGCCCATTTCTTCGAGCTTGGCAATAACAGGGTTCAAATGATCAGCGATTGCCCCTTCCACAAACACATCGCCGCCCGTAATTGCAGCCGCAATCATGTAAGTTCCGGCTTCCACCCGGTCTGGTATAACCGTATGATCAACGCCGTGCAGCTTATCTACGCCTTCAATCCGGATCATTTCTGTACCAGCTCCGCGGACAATTGCTCCCATGCTGTTCAAGTAATTGGCCAAATCGACAATTTCCGGCTCTTTCGCCGCATTTTCGATAATGGTTGTGCCTTCCGCCAAAGATGCGGCCATCATAATATTTTCAGTCGCGCCAACGCTAGCCACGTCCAGGTAAATCTTAGCTCCACGGAGTCTTCCTTCCGTTATTGCCTCAACGTACCCTTGGCCCAGATTAATTTTAGCTCCCATTGCTTCAAAGCCCTTTAGGTGCTGGTCAATCGGTCTTGTTCCAATCGCGCAGCCGCCAGGCAGTGAAATGCGCGTATGGCCGAGTCTGGTCAGCAGAGGACCCATGACCAAGAAAGAAGCTCTCATCTTTCTAACCCACTCATAAGGCGCTTCATAGGAAGTCAACTGACGAGCATCAACCGTAATAACCTCCTGGTCATATGTAACGTTTGCCCCCAGCGATTCCAATACCCGGTTGATCGTCCTTACATCGTCAAGAGGTGGAGCATCTCGGATAATACTGACCCCTTCTTCACCTAATAAAGAAGCTGCGATAATCGGCAGCACTGAGTTTTTTGCTCCGCTAACTTTTACGTTCCCGGTCAACACATTGCCGCCGCGGACGATAAATTTACTCATACGGTTCCCTCCGCGCGTTCATTTTCTCTTTTCTCACCATGAAGTTTGGCGGATTGCTCCGCTGATATGGAATGCAGAATTCCATCCGAATCACAAAGTTCATCTTAGCATTGTTAATTTCAGGCGCACAAGGTACTTTCGCCGGAGGGATAGGCCAAAAGGAGTAGGACCTACACCGCTGGGCTTCTTAGATAAGATAATTAAAAAGACAAGGACCCTTATCCACCATTGTTAACACTTCGATTTGATGTTATTCGACAAAAATTCTAGCGTGCAAGGCCTAACACACATATAACCAAAGTCATAAAAATTAAAACAAGTAACGCAGCATGTGGGTGTAGCTTAGATACTGGATAATAAAATCCGCAACAAACTTTCCAAGCACAATGGCAAACAGAAGATGAAGCAGCTTGCCCTGCGGCCCTTTCGGGTGCCTGATGATCAAGTCCAGCTTTAGGTTCTGCAAAGCCCACCAGGAGAAACAGATACAGACCAGACATATTACGATGGCTGTAAGCGAGCTGACCGCAGCTGAAGCTGAAACCTCACTTAGCGTTGTATCCAATCAGCCTTCCTCCTTGTGTACGATATGTTATGCCAGAGGCCTTTAATCGGTTAATGCGCCCGATACTTTCCAAGCATAAAGTCTGTAAATAAATAGACCTTCTATATCATACTTGCCAAACCGGTAATAATCCAGTTTTTTATTCGTATTTCCCTCTTATGAAAACGTATTTTTATAGATTTTTTTTATTTTTTTGACATTTTGCTTGCTGCTTAGTGAAGCGGTTTGCATTCCTTACTAATTCCCTGATCTAATTACTAATTTCCAGATCAAATTTCTAATTATTAGGTCTCATTTCTAATTCTTATCTTGCTTGCGGCTGCATTCCTTGTTTTCTAATTAGCTTGCCCATATTCTTTAATTCCTTGTGCCTGTGCCCGATCTTCCACAAAAAACATACTCTGTTACCGCGTCTGTTATCGCTTATGTAAAATGAACGAAAAAGCCGAAGTCCATGGGATTCGGCTTTTTCTGGTTGCTATTCCTTACTTCTCGAAGACACGTTAATCCGGGTAACGGCTCTTTGCAGGGCCAGTTCAGCCCGGCGGTGATCAACATGGTCCTTGCTGCTGCGGTTAGCGAGTCTGCGTTCAGCCCGTTCTTTAGCCGCTCTGGCACGTTCCACATCAATATCCTGCGAAAGCTCCGCACTTTCGGCCAATATGATCGCTTTCTCCTTTTGCACTTCGATGAAACCGCCGTGTACGGCGATTGACGTTCTATTGCTGCCGGTCTTGACGATAATTGGCGCAACTTGAAGAGGGGTTACCAAAGGAACGTGTCCGGCCATCACGCCGAACTCCCCTTCCGTACCGCGTACAATCACGTTATCCACCTGCTGGGAGAAAACTACGCGCTCCGGTGTGACGATCTCAAGCAAAAAAGTGTTCACGCTCATCACTCCTTAGGCTATTTGCAAAGGATCTCCATCAGCTGTAAGCTTACAGAGTTTTTGCTTTCTCCACAGCTTCTTCAATAGTTCCCACGTACATGAAGGCTGCTTCCGGAAGGTCATCATGTTTGCCGTCCAGAATTTCTTTAAAGCTGCGTACAGTTTCAGCAACTGGAACATACTTGCCTTTGATCCCTGTAAACTGCTCCGCAACGTGGAATGGCTGAGACAGGAAGCGTTCGATCTTACGCGCTCTTGCTACAACCAGTTTATCGTCTTCAGACAATTCATCCATACCGAGGATGGCGATAATATCCTGAAGCTCTCTGTAGCGGGCAAGAATTTGTTTAACGCCTTGCGCTACATTGTAGTGCTCTTCGCCAACGATTTCTGGTGTCAGCATCCGGGAGCTGGAAGCGAGCGGATCAACCGCAGGGAAGATCCCTTTCTCGGAAATTTTACGCTCCAGGTTTGTAGTTGCATCCAAGTGAGCAAACGTAGTTGCCGGAGCCGGGTCCGTATAGTCATCCGCAGGCACGTAGATCGCTTGAATCGACGTAACGGAACCTTTCTTCGTGGAGGTAATCCGTTCCTGCAATTGACCCATTTCAGTTGCCAGCGTAGGCTGGTAACCTACCGCGGAAGGCATACGGCCGAGCAGGGCGGATACTTCGGAACCCGCTTGGGTAAAGCGGAAGATGTTATCGATAAAGAGCAGCACGTCACGGCCTTCTTGATCGCGGAAATATTCAGCCATGGTCAAACCTGTCAAAGCTACGCGAAGACGTGCACCAGGAGGTTCGTTCATCTGTCCGAACACCATCGCCGTCTTGCTGATAACGCCGGAATCCGACATTTCATGGTACAAGTCATTACCTTCACGAGTACGCTCGCCTACACCGGCAAATACGGAGATACCGCCGTGTTCCTGCGCGATGTTGTTGATGAGCTCCTGGATGGTAACCGTCTTACCTACACCCGCACCGCCGAACAGGCCGATCTTACCGCCTTTGGCATAAGGAGCAAGCAAGTCGATAACCTTGATACCCGTCTCAAGGATTTCAGATTGAGTCGACAGTTCTTCGAACGAAGGCGGCTGACGGTGAATCGGATTCTTCGTTCCGCCCTCAGCAGGACCTTTGTTATCAATCGTTTGGCCAAGCACGTTAAATACGCGGCCAAGCGTTACTTCTCCGACCGGTACGGAGATTGGAGCACCCAGGTCTTCTGCTTCAATACCGCGGACAAGACCGTCCGTAGAAGACATGGCGATACAACGAACCAGGTTGTCTCCCAAATGGTTGGAAACCTCCAGGGTCAAATCATCTGGGCGTCCTGCTGCGGCATCGCCCGGGATACTAATAGCGTTGAAGATCTCAGGAAGTTGACCACGCTGAAACTCAACGTCAACGACCGGACCCATAATGCTGACAACGCGTCCTTTGTTCATCTCTTGTTCCCTCCTCAAAGTTTGCGGAGCACTGCTAAAGGTGCAATTCCGGCTTCACGAACATGACAGCTCCGGCATGCATGCAGTACGCAGCTGCTTCCCGCAAACTGTCATCTTAGCCATAAAATTAAGATTGGGCGTTTGCGCCTGCGACAATTTCCGTAATTTCCTGGGTAATTGCGGCCTGACGCGCCCGGTTGTAGGTCAATGTCAATTCGCCGATCATCTTCGACGCGTTCTTTGTTGCATTTCCCATCGCCGTCATCTTGGCGCCGAGCTCACTCGCTTTCCCTTCCAGGAGAGCACCATAAATGAGAGTTTCGGCATATTTAGGAAGGAGCACCTGCAGAACGCCTTCCGGTGAAGGCTCATATTCGTAAGAAGCTTTTAACTCACCATTTGTCGTGTTGTCCATCCGTTCAAAAGGAAGCAAACGCTCGATCGTTGGAATCTGAGTAAGCGGATTGATATAACGGTTAAAGCAAATATAGATTTCATCGAACCGCTCTTCCTCAAATCCCTGAACCGCTGCGCTTGTAATCTTTTTGATATCGGCAAATGAAGGGGTGTCGGATAACTCAACCACACTTTCCACTACGGGAAGGTTCCGGCGGTTGAAATAGTCTCGTCCTTTACGTCCTACCACGAACAAACCGTACTCTTCTTTAGAGGTATGTTTGGACAGCTCATCCATCAATTTACGAAGCATATTGGAGTTATAGCCGCCAACAAGACCGCCGTCGGAAGTAATCACGATATATGCCGTTCTCTTAACAGGACGGTTTTCCAGCATCGGATGAGAAACGCCTTTCGAACCGGCAGCGATGCTGTTCACCACTTCTTTCAGCTTTTCTTCATAAGGGCGGGCAGCTTGTGCCTTCTCCTGCGCTCTTCTCAGCTTCGCGGAAGCAACCATTTCCATCGCTTTCGTGATTTGGCGGGTGTTCTGTACGCTTTTGATCTGACGTTTAATCTCGCGGATTCCTTTTGCCATGATTTCACCACCTCTAAACTTTGAGCAAGGCTCAAAGTTACTTCGTAAGCATTGGCTTTAGTTTTGGCGAAGCCAAAACTACTTCGTAAGCATAAGCTAAACTTTGGGCAGAGCCCAAAGTTAGGTTCGAAAGCATAAAGCCAGCTGCGGGAGGTTCCCGTCAGCTAGGATTCGGCTATGCACGCAAGCTTTGGCAATCGCCAAAGCTCGTGCATATTCCTATATTAAGCCTTAGTTGCAAAGCCTTTTTTAAATTGTTCGATAACTTCCTTCAAAGCCGTTTCGTTCTCGGAAGTCAGATCCTTCGTATCCCGAATCGACTGGAGGACTTGAGGATGCTGGTTATCGACGAAAGACAGGAATTCAGCCTCGAAGCGGCGGATGTCGCCTACAGGGATATCATCCAGATAGCCTTTGACCGCTGAATACAAGCTGACTACCTGCTTCTCAACGGCAAGCGGCTGGTTAACGCCCTGCTTCAAAATTTCCATCATTCTGGCACCACGGTTCAGACGGGCTTGCGTCGATTTATCAAGGTCGGACCCGAATTGGGAGAACGCTTGAAGTTCGCGATATTGAGCCAGGTCGAGACGGAGTGTGCCGGCAACCTTCTTCATCGCTTTGATCTGCGCAGAACCGCCTACGCGGGATACGGAGATACCAACGTTGATCGCTGGACGCTGACCAGAGTAGAACAGGTCGGATTCCAGGAAGATCTGTCCGTCAGTGATCGAAATAACGTTAGTAGGGATATAAGCGGATACGTCGGAAGCTTGAGTTTCGATGAATGGCAATGCGGTAATCGAGCCGCCGCCCAGTTCGTCGCTCAGCTTCGCTGCACGTTCCAGCAAACGGGAGTGCAGATAGAATACGTCACCAGGGAACGCTTCACGGCCTGGAGGACGGCGAAGCAGCAGGGACAATTCGCGGTATGCTGCCGCCTGTTTGGACAGGTCATCATAAATAATCAAGACATGCTCGCCTTTGTACATGAAGTACTCAGCCATAGCTACACCGGCATAAGGAGCGATGTACAGCAGCGGGGACGGTTCAGAAGCAGAAGCCGTTACCACAATGGTGTAATCCAAAGCGCCGTGACGGCGAAGTGTTTCTACTACGCCTACAACCGTGGATTGCTTTTGGCCGATCGCTACGTAGATACATTTTACGCCGTTGCCTTTTTGGTTGATGATCGTATCGATGGCGATAGCCGTTTTACCGGTTTGGCGGTCACCGATGATCAATTCCCGTTGTCCGCGGCCAATAGGTACCATGGAGTCGATCGCTTTGATACCCGTCTGCATTGGCTCGTGTACGGATTTACGGTCAATTACGCCTGGAGCGTTGTGTTCTACCGGACGGAATTCTGTTGTTGCAATCGGTCCTTTGCCGTCAACTGGCTGACCCAGCGGGTTGACAACACGGCCCAGCATAGCTTCGCCTACAGGAACCTGCATGATTTGTCCGGTGCGCTTCACTTGATCGCCTTCGCGAATTTCGCTGTAAGGTCCGAGGATAACGACACCGACGTTGCTTTCTTCAAGGTTGAGGGCAAGACCTACAACCCCGTTTTCGAATTCGAGAAGCTCGTTAGCCATAGCATTTTCAAGTCCGTGAACACGGGCAATACCATCGCCGACTTGAATAACGGTACCGACTTCGGCTACTTCGATTTCGGTTTTATATTGTTCGATCTGACTTTTAATCAGTGTGCTGATTTCTTCAGGTCTGATACTCAAGTGTTTCACCCCTATCTACAGTGCTTGTCTTCGAAAAGATTTCTCAAGCCGTTCCAGCTTCCCGGAGAGACTGCCGTCATACAGCGTGTCGCCGATGACAACCTTCATGCCGCCCAGAAGGCTGGTATCCACCACGTTCTCAACGCGGATCTTCTTGTTAACCAAAGCGCCGAATTGTTCAGACACTTGCTGTTTCTCCTCTTCATCAAGCGTGTAAGTCGTATAGACTACAGCCGTTGCAAGGCCCAGCGCCTCTCCTGAAATACGGATGTAGCTTTCTAGCAGTTCAGGCAGAATATTCGTTCTTCCCCGTTCTACCAGCAGTTCAAGCAGGGACACAACGGGCTTGGAAAGCTTGCCTGTAAGACTCGCCTCAATAACCTGGCGTTTAGCCTGCTCGGAAATGCTTGGAGAAGAGATGAAATTCACGATATTCTTGTCAGAGGTTAATGCATCAACCGCCGCCTTGAGTTCCTGTTCAACTTCCAGCGTACGGCCTTCCTGAGCCGCAATTTCATAAATTGCTTTTGCATAACGTGAGGCAACAACCGCTACTTTGCTGCTCATGAGCGGCCACCGACCTCTTTGAGGTATTGGTCAACCAGCTCTTCCTGAACGCTGTCGTCTTTCACTTCTTTCTCAATCAGCTTAGACGCAATCTTAACGGATACAACGCCCACTTCAGAACGAAGCTGCTCAACCGCTTTGTTCTTCTCGTTCTCGATATCGCGAACAGCCTCGTCTTTAAGACGTACGGCTTCTTCTTTAGCCAGCTCAATGATCTGAGCCGCCTGTTTGCTGCTTGTTTGCTTGGATTGCTCGATAATATCGTATGCATCCTTACGTGCCTGCTGCAGCGCCTGTTTCTGCTCTTCGACATATACATTCGCCTGCTCGCGGGTCTGTTTCGCTTCTTCCACTTGCTGAAGCACAAGCTCACGCCGTTTCTCCATGACAGAGAACAGTGGGCCAAACGCATATTTGTTAAGCAGCAGATAGAGAATCAGAAACGCTATCAGCGCAAACACGAGAGATTCCCATGAGAATTCCAATCCCAGTCACTCCTTTCCAGTCATCGGTTCCTACCCGCTTCCGCCTTGCGGAAGCCTGAAGATGAAATCAGGTTAAAAAGAGATGGCGCGGACGGCCCTGCCTTCCCCGCCATATTTCCTCTTGTCCGTTTATTAAGCAGCCCCGTAGAAAATGAACGCAAGGACTACCCCGATGATTGGAAGGGCTTCGACCAAACCTACACCGATAAACATTGTAGTTTGCAGAGTGGATTTAGCTTCCGGCTGGCGGGCAATCCCTTCTACTGTCTTACTAACGATCAAACCGTTACCAATACCTGCGCCCAAAGCGCCCAGACCTACTGCGATCGCAGCGGCGATGTATGCCATAACTCCCATTTTAAAAATCCTCCTCAAAATGTCGTTTTGTTTAATATTTTTAAGTTAAGTTTGATATAAGTCTTCACCCTTAACCCTAACAACCAGCTGCTTTACCGTAAAACCTAGTGTTCTTCGTGGCTTTCCAGCGCTTGTGACAGATACACGAAGGTCAGGATCGTAAATACGAATGCCTGAATCGAGCCGACAAAGATACTGAAGCCCTGCCAAACAACCAGACCTGCAACGGATGCGATCCATCCACCGACGCCAAAAGCTGTCAGTTTCAGAAGGACGGAGATCAACACTTCCCCGGCAAAAATATTACCGTATAGACGCATACCATGCGTCAATACCTTGGAGAACTGCTCAATCAGGTTAATCGGAAGGAAGAATACGTAAGGCTGCACATAGTGCTTGAAATAACCTTTCGTGTTGCGCGTTATTCCCAGGAAGTGAACCATTACAAAGATCATAATGGCAAGCCCCATGGATACACCGGCATCAGCGGTTGGCGATTTCCACCAAGCTACGCCGACCTCAATTTCCTCATGTTCCCCGCTTGCAGTTTGTTCAGCTTGAAGCTTATCAATCTGCTCCGTAACTGAAACGATCGGTTTGCCGAAGATGTGCGCCGCTTCTTTGTCATGGTACTCCGTTACGACACCAAACGGTAATCCTAACATGTTGCTCACGAAAATGAACATGATCAGCGTAATGCCGAGTGATAAGAAAGGTTTGCCCTTCTTCATGTCCATATTGCTTGAAATGAGTCCTTTAACAAAATCCACGACCCACTCTATGAAGTTTTGGAGTTTGCCAGGGTTCTCTACTGAAAGGTTTCGCGTCGCAATAAATGCGAGCAGAAATACGACAAGACAAGAAACGACAAGCATCAGAACAACAGACAAGTCGATGTTCAGGCCATGCCATTCGATAATTGGTGACTTATGCATAATTCTCACCCCTTTCCCAGTCGAGAATTCTACTTGCTCTAGCTTTCTCTCTTTCCGCCTTGCTCATCTGAAGACTTTCCCTCTTTAACGGCAAAAATCATCCCCAGAATTTGAAGCAGAAATTGTGCGAACACCAGACTGGCAATTACAGCAACTTGATTGAAATACTGCGGGAATTTCAGTGCGATCATAATTGCAGCGACAGATGTCAGCAATCGCACGCCAAAACCAATTCCGGCGCGTTTTCTGCCTTTACCGGCGGTTGCTGCCGATTCGGCTACAAGCCGAATCCTGCGGGCCATATACAGCACATTCAAACAGCTCACGACCGAACCCAGAACGAGCCCGTTCATGACTGGCCGCTGAGCGGGAAGCACAGCGGATAGGAACAGACAAAAAGCGACAAAGAACAGAACTACCCGAATCAGCGTTACTAAATATTTGGACAGTTCATTCATTGCTTTCCCTCATTATTCCCCTAATTATTGCAACAGCTCCCAAAATTCCAGCAATCATTCCACCAAGCACACTGACGGCAATCCAAATTCCCTTGTTTCCGAAATGATTTCCTCCCCAAGAGCCCAGATAAAAACCAGCCATTGTACAGACGGTAAAGTCAATTCCTATCATGCTTACCGTTCCCGCCATTTTCCAGGCAGCGTGGTTAGATCCATTTTGCGAGCCGGATTTATCAGTGTTTTTCGAATGATCAGGTTTGTCCATTTTCTGTCCCACCCTCGGAATTCTAGTTCATTTTACTCATACAAAATAAACTTTGTCAATTGAGGGAAAATGCTGATACAGCGTGGAAGAAAGCGCTTTTGAAACCTCATTTTCATTTTCAACACTATAAACCCCTACAAACCGTACAGTTTAACTGTATGCTGTACGTATTTCTTTTACAACTTTGGGTGATTTTCATTTGTGAACTTTCTGTGAAATTCTTCAGGACGTTCGTTTATCACTCCGAAATGGTGAAGAATCGCATTGACAATCCGCTTGGATGCTTTGCCATCTCCATACGGGTTGGCGGCCCGGCTCATGGACTGATATGTCTCCGTGTCACTCAGCAATACTTTTGTCCGTTCATACACCTTCTCTTCATCCGTACCGACCAGCTCCAGGGTTCCCGCGTCAATCCCCTCAGGACGTTCCGTCGTATCGCGCAGCACCAGCACCGGAACACCGAAAGAAGGCGCCTCTTCCTGCAGACCGCCCGAATCCGTCAAAATCAGGTGAGTATGAGGATAGAAGTTATGCAGATCCACGACGTCCAGCGGGTCAATCAGCTTGATGCGCGGATGATTGCCCAGGATCTCATGCGCAGGCCCGGAAACAGCAGGACTTGGGTGCACAGGATAGCAGATGGCCACATCTTCAAATTCATCAGCAATCCGCTTCACGGCCCGGAAAATATTGCGGTGCGGCTCCCCTTGGGATTCCCTGCGGTGTGCTGTCATCAGAATCAGGCGCTTTCCTTCCGCCCAGTCCAGTACAGGATGGGTATAATTTTCTTGTACGGTATATTGAAACACATCCGTAACGGTGTTGCCTGTGATATAAATAACTGAATCTGATTTGTTCTCTTTGCGCAGGTTGCCTGCAGACCAGTCCGTCGGCGCAAAATGAAGGTCGGCAAGAACGCCTGTAAGCTGACGGTTCATCTCTTCGGGATAAGGAGACAGCTTGTTCCAGGTTCTGAGTCCGGCTTCCACATGCCCGATCTTGATCTGCTGAAGGAATGCGGCATAGCTCGCAAGGAACGTTGTAAGCGTATCCCCGTGAACAAGCACAATATCCGGCTTCGCTTCACGCAGAACCCCCTCCAGGCCCTGCAGGACACGGATAGTAATTTCGTTAAGGCTTTGCTGATGCTTCATGACATTCAGGTCAAAATCCGGCGAAATCTTGAATACCTCAAGCACCTGATCCAGCATCTCACGGTGCTGGGCGGTTACGCATACGATCGATTCAATATGCTCCGGATGCTTCTCGAGTTCAAGAATCAGCGGAGCCATCTTGATCGCTTCCGGTCTGACGCCGAAAATCGTCATTACTTTAATCTTAGACACCATAATCCCTCGTTTCTGGTTTCTTCATGTTCCTGGGTTACTTCGTTCCGAACAGGCGGTCTCCGGCATCCCCAAGGCCCGGAATGATATAGCCGTGATCATCCAGGTGGCTGTCAAGCGCCGCTACGTAAATATCCACATCAGGATGCGCATCCTGCACGGCTTTAACTCCTTCCGGCGCAGCGATCAGGTTCATCATTTTGATCTGGGTGCAGCCGCGTTTCTTGAGGACGTCAATGGCTGCAATCGCCGAGCCGCCAGTGGCCAGCATCGGATCAATGACGATCAGCTCGCGCTCCTGCACATCGGTAGGCAGTTTGGTGTAATACTCGACAGGCATTAAGGTCTCAGGATCCCTGAACAGCCCCACATGGCCTACCTTGGCACCCGGAATCAGCTTAAGAACGCCGTCCACCATGCCTAGACCTGCACGCAGGATCGGAACCAGCCCGAGCATGCGTCCCGCGATGACCTGCGATTCCGTTTCCGCTACAGGTGTCTGCACCTTAATCGTCTGAAGAGGCAGGTTTCTTGTAATTTCAAAAGCCATCAAAGTGGCGACCTCATCCACCAATTCCCGAAATTCTTTGGTATTGGTCCGCATATCGCGGATAAATGTCAGTTTGTGCTGAATCAGGGGATGGTCGCAAATGATCAATTTTCCCATTAATTTTCCCTCCGTACAATGCCATTATTAACTTCTCACGGTAATATTTCCTTCATTTCTTGTCCGTAAATCTTGTCCATTATATCACTTGACCAGGACGTTTTCACCTACTGCTGTCCGGTTGTGAGAAAGAGGGCTTAGGACAGGGGAAAAAGGCTATTAGATAGGCTGTTATATGTAAAGCGGCCATCCACAGGATGACCGCTTTGCTGTCTTTATATAATCTAATTAATATTTCATTTCAGGATACAGCGGAAAACGGTCCGTCAAAGCCGTTACACGCGCTTTAGCTTGTGCAAGCACGGCTTCGTCTTTAGGAGCTCTCAGCGCCGCAGCAATAATCCGTCCGATTTCAACCATAGCCTCTTCATCCATACCGCGGGACGTAGCAGCTGGAGTACCGATCCGGATGCCGCTTGTTACGAACGGGCTGGTCGGATCAAACGGAATGGCATTCTTGTTAACGGTGATTCCGATGGAATCCAGTACATGCTCTGCATCTTTGCCTGTAATGCTCAGATTGCGGGTGTCGATCAGCATCAGGTGATTGTCTGTACCGCCGGATACCAGGTTGAGGCCTTCCTCGAGCAGCGTTTCGGCCAGCTTCTTGGCGTTCTTCACGACATTCTCCGCATAAGTCTTGAAGGAAGGCTGGAGCGCTTCACCAAGCGCAACTGCTTTGGATGCAATCACGTGCATCAAAGGACCGCCCTGAATGCCGGGGAAAATCGCTTTGTCGATCGCCTGCGCCCAAGGCTTCTTGCACAGAATCATGCCGCCGCGCGGGCCGCGGAGCGTCTTATGCGTCGTTGTCGTTACAAAATGGGCATGAGGCACCGGACTCGGGTGAACTCCGGCTGCAACAAGGCCCGCGATGTGCGCCATGTCGACCATGAACAAAGCGCCGACATCGTTAGCGATGGAAGCAAAAGCTTCAAAGTCGATCGTGCGCGGATAAGCGCTGGCACCAGCAACAATCAGGCGGGGACGGTGCTTGAACGCTGCTTTGCGGACTTCATCGTAGTCGATCTTGAACGTATCTTCCTGTACGCCGTAAGCTACAAAGTTGTACAGCAGGCCGGATGCGTTAACCGGGCTGCCGTGCGTCAAGTGGCCGCCATGCGCCAGGTTCATGCCCAGCACGGTGTCGCCGGGCTTCAGAGCTGCCAGATAAACCGCAAGGTTCGCCTGCGCGCCGGAATGCGGCTGAACGTTGGCGTGCTCGGCGCCAAACAATTCCTTGGCACGGTCGCGTGCCAGATCCTCTACGATGTCGACGTGCTCGCAGCCGCCGTAGTATCTTTTGCCAGGGTAGCCTTCCGCATACTTATTGGTCAGAACGGAACCCATAGCTTCCATGACCGCTTCGCTGACAATGTTCTCCGAGGCAATCAGCTCAATGTTGTTGCGCTGGCGTTTGAGCTCCAGATTCATCGCTTCCAGAACTGCCGCGTCTTGCTTTCTCAAGTGCTCCATTCTTTAAAAACCTCCCAGAATTATATAAATTTTAATATTTCCTTCTCCCAATGCCAGCCCAGCGGCCGGCCGCGCCTTTCGCGCCCGCTGCTCAGTCGCAGAGCTTCCCGCCTTCCTGCTGCTGCACCCGGTAAACGGCGCGTTCACCGCCGATCAGCTTCGGACGGGTCATTGCGGCATTTACCCGCGCCTGTCCGACAAAACGCCGGCCCAAACGGAGCGGCACCGCTACCCGCTTGAGGTGCATACCGATGAGCGTCTCGCCGATGTCTATACCGGCATGAGCTTCAATGCTCTCCGCCAGGCAGGGCTCGGAATAACGCAGATAGGCCTCCGCCGCCATTGCCCCTCCTGCCGTACGAACCGGCACTGCGCTCACTTCCGTCAGACCGAGCCGTTCCAGTACGGCACGCTCCACAACGAGCGCCCGGTTCAAATGCTCGCAGCATTGAAAAGCAAGCTCGAATCCGTATTTGGCACGGACCCGCTCAAAACCTTCGTACAGCTCTGCCGCAATCTGCTGTGCACCGGCCGTTCCGATTCTCTGCCCGGCAATTTCACTGGTGCTGGTCCCGATCACGACTACTTTGCCTGGACCCAGCTTGGCTGTATCGGCAAGCTCAAGCATCACTTCCGCCGCCTGATCAGCCAGCTCTCCCGGCTGCAAAGACTGATCCACATCAATTCCTCCTGTGTCCGGCTCATTCAGCCGTGTGATCGCTCAAGATAAGAGCCCTTCTTGCCATCATTATATAATGGGAACGGATCAACTTCCATGACACAGTGGATTCGACAGGTCTTAGGGGTCGTTAAAAATGAAAAAAAGAGCAGAACGCACACGTATGTGCGTCATGCTCTTTGCCCAGGCGACCGGCCGTATATTCCGATGCTCCACCGTGGTTTCGTCCACATCTGTCGCCAGTTACACCGGAACTGCTCTTGTTGCCTTTAGCATATAGTATCCGGAACGGAATTGCAACTTTAAATCATTAAAAATCAGGATTTTAGCCGCCCTGTGGCTTCAGCCTTCAGCTTTCAGCTTCCGGATCAACCTGACCAGCGCTTCGTGGATCTCAGCCGCCGTCTCCTCATAGTCCGCCCGGCTGCCGCCAAAGGGGTCGGATATATCATAAACCGGCATCTGCCGCTGCAGCTGCATGATCCGCCTGCGGTCCTCGTCTGTGACCTGGCCGCCGAGCGCGGTCTGCAGCGCTTTCTCTGCCAGCAGCGCATCAAGCTCCTGCCGGCTGCCTTGAGTGCCGTCCTCGTCATCAGCATATTCTTTAAGCACAAAGGTTTTGGAAGCTGCCTCAGGGAAAGCGTAAAGGACCTGGCGTTTATGCCCCTGCGTCAGCGTCAGAATCAGGTCCGCCCATTCCGCCAATTCATTATTAAGCGGCGTGGAGGTCATACGACCGGAAATCTGGCGGCTGAGCAGCACCGCCTCGGCATGCTTCGAAATGGCCGATCCGGGGATTGCCGCGACTCCCGCGGATTTCACCTCCACCGGTATGCCGGCTTCGCCCGCCATCTGTCTGAACATGCCCTCTGCCATCGGGCTTCTGCAGGTATTGCCTGTGCAAACAAATAAGATGCGCATGGAATCCCTCCCCATTATCAGTAGTAAGCCTAAAATTCATGGGTGGAGCTGAGCTTTTTTTTCATAGGTTATTGTATCAAAAGATAAACATCAGGCCAAACGCGAGCAGAATCGCGCCGCCAAGCGCTTCGCCGTAATCGCCCAGACTCCTTCCGACCCGGCTCCCCAGCCAAAGACCAATCAAAGACATCAGTCCGCCAAACAGGCCAAAGGTCAGTACCGTAAACAGCAGGTTGCTGTGAAACATCCCCAGCGATACCCCTACCGAAAAGGAATCCACACTGACACTGAGCGAAAACAGCGCAACCCGCAGCAGCTTTGTATGATCAATCGGCTTGGCCCCGTCATTCCGGAAGGAAGCCCAAACCATATGTCCGCCGAGCAGCGCAAGCAGCCCACCTGAAACGTAGCCTGCTATCGCTCCCAGTAAATGTCCAACATATAAACCGGTAAAGATGCCGAGCAGGGGCATAAAAATATGAAAGACTCCGATCAGCCCGCTGATTCTGGCCATATCGAGACGCCGAACGCCTTTCATACCGATACCAACACTGAGAGAAAACGCATCCATGCCTAGCGCCACGGCCATCACAATTATGGTCACGATCTGGCCGAGCTGGGCAGTAGCATCATTCATGCCGCACGCCTCCAAGTCTGCAATAGGGTTAGTACCACCTTATGCGGACAAGACGGCGAACATGCCTTCAGCTTGTCTTTGCTCTGTCAGAGCGGGCTAGAACAAATCGATCTGCTCCGGCGGCAGCTCTGCCGCCTTCTGTCCCAGCAGGTCCATCATCAATCTTGCATTCGGCGCGGCATGGCCGCCCGAGTTATTATTAAAGATCATACTAATGTTGCGGGCGCCCTTATCCTGCAGCATTTCGAGATTCGTTACCCAGCCGGCCAGCTCTTCCCTGCTGTAATCGTATAAATAACGCACCTCCCGCCAATTAGGCGCGCCGCTCTTGTTCCAGGCGGAGGTGTTCCGGCCATGCATGCGTACGATTGTAAGCTCAGGAACAGCAGGCTCAAGCACAGTCGGAACGGAGCCTTCTCCTGCCTGCGGCTCATCGCACACGATATGAATCCAGCCTTCCTCCCGCATGAAGTCTAATGTACGCTCCTTGTATTCCTCGGAGAACCAGCTTCGGTGGCGGAACTCCAGGGCAGCCGGCAGCCCTTCCATCCGCTTTCTCACCGCACGCAGCTGCCGGACATGATCCGGCGTGCAGTCAAACCAGGGCGGGAACTGAAACAGAACCGCCTGCATCCGGCCTGAAGCGGCCATTGGTGCAATGGAATGGAGGTATGCCTCAAACATTTCTCCTGCACTGGAGAAAGGAATTTCCCCGCGCGTATGTCCGGTCATTCCCTGATAGGCTTTAAGAATAAATGTGAAAGAATCCGGCGTCTGATCTATCCAGCGCTGGTAGGTGGCCTGCCCCAACACAGCATAGAAAGAGCTGTCTACCTCCACGGCCGGAAAGTGCCGGGCATATACGGAAAGCTTCTGAGCGGCAGGCGTCTTTGGAGGATACAGCACATCATGATCTCCCCACCCGCCGAGTCCAATTCTGATCATAAGCCGCCCCCCAGCCTTGGCAGCAAGGAAGCCCGCTCTGAGCGGCTGCTTCATGCAGCAGACGGCGGGAGCCTTCTCTTGCCTGCATTTTTCTTGTATAAAAATCGTCCGGCATCCTTAGCAGATGCTCAGCGGATGCCTACACGTATATAACCTCGTTGCCCGCCGCCTTAAGCAGGCGGTTCATCACGGCGGCGCCGAGCCCTTCTTCCGGGCAGGCTTCGGCGGCCATAAAGCCGATGCGCTCCTCGTCGAAACGGCGCAGCGCGGCATACAGCCGCTGCGCCGCTTCGGCAGGCTCCGCGAGGCTGCCGAGCGACTGTACCGCGTCAGCCCGGTACAGCTGCAGGTGCTCGTCAAACGCGAGCACCCCGGTTCGTTCGCCGCGCGCAGCGGCAGCATCCAGCTCCGCCTGGATGCGGGCCGCGACCTCGGCCGCGGCGCCCTTGACCACGCACAGCCGCCCTTTCGGGGCGTAGTGCGTGTACTTCATGCCCGGCGAGCGCGGCTGCGCCGGGACATGGGCTTCCCCGCCGCTTCGCAGGGCGGGGTCGAGTGCAACGCTCGCCGCCACGGCGGCGAGCGCCTCTGCCGTAATCCCGCCTGGGCGGAGCACGGTCACTTCGCCGCCGGCGCCGCATTCGACCACCGTTGACTCCAGGCCCACCCCGGTGGGCCCGCCGTCAACGATGCCGTCGATCGCGCCGGCGAGGTCCTCGCCCACGTGGCTTGCCGCCGTGGGGCTCGGGCGCCCTGACCGGTTGGCGCTTGGCGCCGCCACCGGGCAGCCTGCTGCGGCGATGAGCCGCAGCGCAGTGTCGTGGGCGGGCATCCGCACGCCCACGGTGGACAGCCCCGCCGTCACCTTCGGGCTGACGGCGCCCTCCCGCACGGGCAGCACGATCGTCAGCGGCCCGGGCCAGAAGGCGGCCATCAGCTTTCTGGCTGTCTCGGGCACGTCCGTCACCAGCTCCGCGAGCTGGCTTTCACCCGCAATATGCACGATCAGCGGATTGTCGGACGGGCGGCCTTTCGCCGCAAAGATTTGTTCCACCGCTTCCGTGGACCGGGCATCGGCGCCAAGTCCGTAGACGGTCTCTGTCGGAAAGGCAACCGTACCACCGGAGGCCAGCACCTGCGCCGCCTCGGCGATGGCCGTAACGGCCTCCGCCTCATCCAGGCCGCCCCGCACATCCCAATATTGAGTGCGTTTGGGCGACGCTAATTCTACCCGCTGGGCTTCTCCGTTGGCTTTGTCTATTTTCTCTTCCGTTTTCACTTTCGCTTTCATTTCCGCAGGAACAGCGTGTTGTTTTTCCGGACCATTAATCATAGGATCATTAATCATGGCTGAATCTTCTTTCTATATTAGTCTATAGTTTTGTCTTTCGGCGTATGCAGTCAGACAGGTTGTCCTCTATTGTAATCCGTCGCCGCAATTTTCGTAAATCTGCGCCAAAACAGCTGCCCCGGATCGGAGCAGCCCTGGTGTGATATCAGAATAGAAGCAAATGGATATTGAACATTAGTAGATCGTATTTTCAATTATAAGTTTAGGAAGAATATAAGTTCTGATTCATCTTATTATTATAACCCTATTTGCACAAGTTGCGCCCAACAAATCGTTAATCCTGCACATCTAAGTTCTCAACCTATGGTTTAAGCAAAAATCCCGGTTACCCAGCCCCAGAACTCTTTCAGCAGATCCCACAGGAAGAAATGCACCTCAGGGGGCTGCGCTTTGCCGGCTTCCGTTTGAGCGGCTGTGCTGTCTCCGGCGTCTGCCTTCGCAGTCTTAACCTCCTTGCTGGCCGAGGCTGCCGAAGCGGTCTGAACCTCGCTGCTCTTCGCCAATGCGTCGCCGCTGCCGCCGTCAATGAAGCAAAGGGGCGGAAACAATACGCACCACCAGTTCTGGCCCTGGCCGGAACCGAGCGTAATGCGGAGCGCTTCATAATTGCCTGCCGGATAGACCTCTCCGCCATACAGCTTAGCCGGAAACGGGACAATGCCCAGCTCCACTTTGTACCCATAGTTCTGGCCATTCGCTTGAAGCACATTCCCTACCAGCTGTTCGATCTCCGGCAAATGCCCCCGGATGACTGCACGGGCCTGCTCCAGGCTTTGCGGATTGTCCAGCGCCTGAACCCAGCCGTTCATCTGCTCTACCACCGCATCGCGCACCTTGCGTTTGACAAGCTGATCGCCCGGGTCGTCCGAATCAGCCAGAATCCGCAGCCGGATCGATTCCGACGGAATTTCGGTATTTACAGCAGCCGCATCCGTCTTCTGGTTATCCCAGGACATCAGCAGAATCATCAAGCTAAAGCCAAGGAGCAGCACCGTCTTCATCATGTTCCCTTTACCGCGCTTCATTTCCTTATTCATCCGAATCATCTCCCCGCCGAATCTCTTCTCTATCAGCCAGTATGTCCGGATTTCAGAATCTATAAACCTATCAATTTCCTCTCTCATCTCACATTGCTGCGTACCCCAGCATGATTAATGCAGCCCCGGAGGGGGTTCTTTGGACGGGCCGCTGAGTTCCGTAAAAATAGTAACTGCCGGACCAGCCGGCTTCGTTACCTGTATGTGCTGGAAATTTTCTTTGAGGATTCTCTCCAGATCTCCCATCGTGACCGGTTTCGCCTGCGGCATCAGCTCGTAACCGAGCTCCCCGTTATTTTCGATCGTGGCTGTCTTAACATCTTCAATCCGCGAAATCCCCAGCATCCTCAGCCGCTTCTCGACATCGTCTGCGGTCAGACGAAGCCTGCTCATATTGGCCGTAACGAGCTGCCCGTCTTGGATCACGACCACCGACCGGCCCTTCATGAGGATTTCCCCTGTGTTCCATTTCAGAGCAATCCACTCCGTAATTATTAGAATCATCAGAAACAGAGCGGAGGCCAGAATCGAATGAAACAATCCCTTTCCTGCTACTTCGGAGCCCAAAACGGTTCCAACCACCAACAAAATAGCAACCTGAGGAATCGTCATCTGGGATATGGATTTTCTTCCGCTTATTCGGAGTATGGCCAGCCCGGCTGCAGCGATAATAAGCGTCTCCCAAATCACCTTGAGCATCAACTTGAGTCCCTCCTTTAGGGTTACTATTTCCTGCCTTCTGCCATTTCAGTCTATTTCATTCCATAATAAAAAAAACCGAATGATCCCCTTCCGCTTCGCAGCTGAAAGTACCATTCGGCCTAAGGCCATTTAAGGCTTAATTCAATCTCTCTTCTTCTATTTAGATGAAGCTCCGCCGCTCTGCACGATCGTATCTTCCTTCTCATGCCCGTGGAGTCGTACGCTCATGACAACCCCCATGCTCGCCATATTGATTAAGAGCGAGGTTCCCCCGTAACTGATGAACGGCAGCGTAATCCCGGTCAGCGGCATAATGCCGATGAACATGCCGATGTTCTCGAAGATCTGGTACAGCAGCATGGCTACGACGCCTACAATGAGATAAGGCCCGCTCCTCTCCTTCGCCTCCAGGGAAATGAGGATCATCCGGTGGATCATAATGAAGTAGAGAAGCAGCAGTACCGAGCAGCCGACGAATCCGAACTCCTCCGCCACCACAACAAAGATCGAGTCAGAATACGTATAGGGAACGCGGCTGCTCTGCACAAAGTCGCCCTTCATGTAGCCTTTGCCGAACATGCCGCCCGAAGCAATCGCAATCTTGGCGTTATGCGTGTGGTAAGAAGCATCCTTGCTGGCTATGTCCGGCAGCAGCCAGGGATCGATCCGGTCCAGCCAGTGCTCTTTGCTGGTGCCGGCCAGGGAAGCTTGGATCTGATCGTGAAAAGAAATATACGATTTGATGCCGACCACAATCGCTGCCGCAAATACGACCAGAATGATCAGAGTATGGGAATACTTCAGATTCCCGATCCAAAGCAGGCCGAGCAGAATGACCAGATAGCTGAGCCCGTTGCCGATGTCGTTCTGGGCCATAACGAGCCCGAACGGCACCATCGTTACCAGCGACAGCGGCACGACATTTTTCCAGAACGATAATTTGGCCTTGTGCCTCTTAACGAGCAGTGCCGTCAAGGTGATGATCAGCACGAGCTTGAACAGCTCGGCCGGCTGCAGGCTGAGTCCGCCGGGAATCTTCAGCCAGCCCTGCGCCCCGTTAATGCTGCCCCCGATAAAGATAACGAGCAGGAGCAGCAGCAGTCCGAGACCCAGAATGTATAAGTAATATTTGACCAGGATTTTATAATCCAGCAGAGCCATGCCAAAAAAGGCGATAAAGCCGGGGATATAATAAATCGCCATTCTCTTATCGGCGCCTTTAAAATCCTTCCAGCCCGCGATCCCGCTGTGAATCAGAATCACGCTCAGCACCATAAACAGCGCGAGAATGGCTACGATCGCCCAGTCCATTTTCTTCAGTTTGTTGATGATCAACCCGGATCCCCCCAGAGTCCTTTATGCCTGAACTCTGTCTCTTCGCAAAGTTCTTTAGTGACTGACATATAAACTACGTTCAAACCATTCCTAATGTTACACTATCCGGGCGTGTCAGAACAAATCTTAATTGCTGCCAGCCATCCCGATCACATGCCGCCCGATTCCGGCGTAATCCTTCACCGTTTCAATGCGGGACCAGTAACCGGTCTTGTCCAGAAGCTCGGCGACCTCGTCAGCCTGTCCCATCCCGAGCTCAAATCCGATCAGCCTCGGCGGAGCCTCAAGCAGCGGCAGCTGCTCCATCATGATCCGGTATGGATCGAGCCCGTCTGCTCCCCCATCCAGTGCGGAGCGCGGCTCATAATTCTTAACCTCAGGCTGCAGCCCCTCAATCACCGCTGCCGGAATATAAGGGGGATTAGACACCAGAATATCGAGCTTAAGGCCTGTGAAGGGCTCCAGCAGATTCCCCTCCCGGAAGTCAATTTGCAGATCAAGGCGGGCAGCATTTCTGCGGGCGACTTCCAGCGCAGCCGGCGAAATATCACTGGCCATCAGGCGCCAGCCGGGGCGCAGATGCTTGATCGCCGCAGCAATGGCGCCGCTGCCTGTGCCGATGTCCGCCACAAGCGGCGAATGGGCAGCCGGGGCCTCAGCGCTGAAGAGCCCGCTGCCGAGCTGCACGATCCGCTCCACAAGCAGCTCTGTCTCCGGGCGGGGGATCAGGACGGCAGGATTAACTTCAAACGATAGTCCGTAGAATTCCTGCTCCCCAATAATATACTGGGCCGGCTCGCCCTGCGCCTTGCGGCTTACAAGCTGCTCCCATTCGGCCCGCCGGCTGCCGGGAAAAGGCTCCCTTTGCGCAGCGAGCAGCGCAGCCGGCGAGAAGCCAAGCAGGTGGCTGAGCAGCAGGCGGGCATTGGATTCAGGCTCCATAATGCCGGCCTTCTCCAAAAAAGAAGAAGCCTCTTGAAGGGCTTCCTTAATATTTATCGCTGCTGACATGACATAACTGTCTCTGTTCAAAGCGTTATTCTCCTTTTTCCAGCAGTTCGGACTGCTCGGCAATCGTCAGCGCTGACAAGATTTCTCCAATCTCACCGTTCATCACCTGGTCCAGCTTGTGCAGGGTCAGACCAATACGGTGGTCCGTCACCCGGCTCTGCGGGAAGTTATAGGTGCGGATCCGTTCACTGCGGTCACCGGTGCCGACCTTGCTCTTCCGCTCGCCGGCGTATTTGGCCTCCTCTTCCTGGCGCATCATATCGTAGATCCGGGTACGCAGCACCTGCAGGGCCTTCTCCTTATTGGAGTTCTGCGATTTGCCGTCCTGGCAGGTGGCGACAATGCCGGTAGGGATATGGGTTACGCGGACTGCGGATTTGGTGGTGTTAACCGACTGTCCGCCCGCTCCGCTGGAGCAGAACGTATCGACACGGATATCCTTGTCTAGGATTTGAATATCGACTTCCTCAGCTTCAGGCAGCACCGCTACCGTGGAGGTGGAGGTGTGAATCCGTCCGCCGGATTCCGTAGCCGGGATCCGCTGAACGCGGTGCGCGCCGCTCTCGTATTTCATTTTGCTGTAAGCCCCGCGGCCGTTGATCATAAAGATAACCTCTTTAAAGCCGCCAAGGTCGCTTTCATTCACATCCATCAGCTCGATCTTCCAGCCTTGGGCATCGGCATAGCGGGTATACATCCGGTACAAATCAGCCGCAAACAGAGCCGCTTCGTCCCCGCCGGCAGCGCCGCGGATCTCCACAATGACGTTCTTGTCGTCATTCGGGTCTTTAGGCAGCAGCAGAATGCGGATCTGCTCATCAAGCTCCTGCTTGCGGGCCGTCAGGCTGTCAATTTCGCCTTTAACCATTTCTTTCATTTCATCATCAAGCTTCTCGTTCTGCATTTCTTTAGCCGCGTCAAGCTCTTCCAGTACCTGCTTGTATTCTTTATAGGCTTCATAAGCGGGCTGCAGGTCCGACTGTTCTTTCGAATAGTCCCGCAGCTTCTTTGGATCACTGGCAACATCCGGATCGCAAAGCAGCTCACTCAGCTTCTCGTAACGATCAACCAGGGCTTCAAGTTTATCCAGCAAAGGAATTCACCTCTCGTAGGTTCATATCTGATAATAGGCATAAGCTCATAGCTATATTTATTCTGCAAACTTCAAATTGGTAAACGACTTTTTATTATATCATGACATTCAAATTTTGAACAGATGCGGGTATTTGCATTTTAGATTCAGAACTTTTAGACTGAGTTCATACCTATTCTAACGGAAGGTGAAGCTGCCATGTCTAAACAAGAATCAAGCTGGCCGGATACCCGGCAAAGAATCGCCGTCATCACCGGAGCAAGCGGAGGGATGGGATTGGCCATGGCCAGAAGGCTTGCTTCCGAGTACGGCATGAAGGTCTTCCTGCTGGCCCGCAGTCTGGAGCGGGGAACGGCGGCTGTGGAAAATGTGAGACGCTGCTGCAAACGCGAGGATCCCGAACTGATCTTGTGCGACCTGGCTTCCATCAGGCAAATCCGCCGGGCCGCGGACATTCTGAAAGAACGCTGCAGCCACATCGACGTCCTGGTGAACAACGCCGGCGTTGTTACGCTTAAACGCGAAGAAACCGAGGATGGATTCGAACGCCAGATGGGCGTCAACCATCTCGGACATTTTATTTTAACCCGGGAACTGCTTCCCTTATTAAAAAACAGCCGCCAGGGGCGCATTGTCATCGTCTCCTCCGGCGCTCATAAAATAGGCAGAATGAATTACGAGGATCCCCAAATGGAGCAGAGCTTTACAGTCTGGGGAGCCTACGGCCGCTCCAAGCTGGCCAATTTATGGTTTATGAAAGAGCTGGACGAGAGGCTGAAGGGTACCGGAGTTACGGTCAATGCCGTTCATCCCGGCGCCGTCTCGACGCAGATCGGCGTAAGCCGCTCAACGGGCTTCGGGGCTTCCGTGCACCGGATGTTAAGGCCGTTCTTTCTGACGCCTGAGCAGGGCGCGGACACTGCCGTGTATCTGGCCGCCTCTCCGGAGGTTACCGGCTGTTCGGGCCAGTATTTCTACAAGCGGAAGCCTGCAAAAATATCTGCCAGAGCCGCCTCTTCCGAGGAGGCCCGGCGTTTCTGGGCATGGAGCGAGGCCGTGACAAGGGCAGCCGCGGAACAGGCGGAGGCTTCGGCTGATTCCGAACCCAGCCTCCGGCAGCAGGAGAAATTGAAGGTTTAAATAAGAGGTTCGGCAGGCCGGCTATGGTGCCGGTCCGCTGCAAGCTATAAAAATCCCACCCGGTCCGGGTGGGATTCTTTTATTTTTCTATGCTAAAATAATCCGTTTTAAATGGAGTTATACGTTAAAGCGGAAGTGCATAATGTCGCCATCCTGCACGACGTATTCTTTGCCCTCAAGGCGGAGCTGGCCGCGTTCTTTGGCAGCATTCATGGAACCAGCGGCGACGAGGTCATCGTAAGAGACTACCTCTGCACGGATAAAGCCGCGCTCGAAATCGCTATGGATGACGCCGGCCGCACCAGGAGCCTTGGTTCCTTTGCGGATGGTCCAGGCGCGAACTTCCTGCACACCTGCTGTAAAATACGTATACAAGCCAAGCAGGCTGTAGGCAGCCTTGATCAGACGGTTCAATCCGGACTCCTGAAGTCCCAGCTCCTCAAGGAACATCGCCTTATCGTCGCCCTCAAGCTCGGCGATTTCCGCTTCTACCTTGGCGCTGATCGGTACCACAGCGGCGTTCTCCGCAGCGGCAAAATCACGGACCTGCTGCACATAAGGGTTGGTATCCGCGTCGGTCACGCCGTCTTCGCTCACGTTAGCGGCATATAGGACCGGCTTCATCGTCAGAAGATGCAGGTCGCGGACGAGCAGCCTTTCCTCATCGGACAGCTCCACGCTGCGCGCAGCCTGGTCGTTGTACAGCGCCTCTTTCAGGCGCTCCAGCACTTCAACCTCTTGGGCGTACTGCTTGTTGCCGCCCTTCATATTTTTCTTCGCACGGTCGATACGTTTATCCACGCTTTCCAGGTCTGCAAGGATCAGCTCCAGGTTGATCGTCTGGATATCGCTTACCGGGTTAACCTTGCCGTCGACGTGCGTAATATTCTCGTCTTCAAAGCAGCGGACCACATGAACGATGGCGTCCACTTCGCGGATATGGGCGAGAAACTTGTTGCCGAGTCCTTCGCCTTTGCTTGCGCCGCGCACCAGACCTGCAATGTCCACAAATTCAAAAGCTGTCGGAACCGTTCTGTTCGGAACGACCAGCTCCGTCAGTTTGTCCAGCCGCTCATCCGGAACCTCAACAACGCCGACATTCGGGTCGATCGTACAAAACGGATAGTTGGCGGATTCCGCTCCCGCCTGCGTGATTGCGTTAAACAGCGTGGACTTTCCGACGTTCGGCAGACCCACGATTCCTGCTTTCAAAGCCATTTATATGACAACTCCTCATAATAAGTAAGATGAATTTCAATCCAGCCAAAGCTTCCTTCAAACAATCTTACATATTATATATTAGATCAAATGCAGGGGCAAGGCTATGAAAGGCGGATAAGCCGGTTCGTCTTCTTCAGCTCCTGCACACTCCGGACGCCGATTCCGAGCATGACGGTCCGCAGTTCCAGCTCGGTGCGGGCGAGCTGCTCTTCCACCTCAGCCGCCGACGAAACGGCGGAGCCGAGCAGCGAGCGGCCAAAGCCGGCCAGGTCGGCGCCAAGCGCGATGGCTTTGGCGGCTTCGACGCCGCTGCTGAGGCCGCCGCTGCCAATCAGGGCCGCCTCCGGCAGCAATCCGCGCACCTCGCGGATGCATTCGGCGGTCGGATTGCCCCAGCCGGCGAACGCTTCGGCAGCTTGGCGGCGCAGGGCGTCGGCGCTGCGGAATTTTTCCACTTGGCTCCAGGAGGTTCCGCCCGCACCCGCCACGTCAATGAAGTCTACTCCCGCCGCATAAAGGCGCTGCGCAGTCTCCCCGTCGATGCCCCAGCCGACCTCCTTGACGCCAACAGGCACTTCGAGCTCCCGGCACAACCCTTCGATCTTCTTCAGCAGACCGCCGAACGCCGTGTCGCCTTCCGGCTGGAATACCTCCTGCAGGCTGTTCAAATGCAGCACCAGCATATCGGCCTGCGCAATCTCCACAGCCCGCCGCGCATCCTCCGTGCCGAATCCGTAATTGAACTGGACGGCGCCCAGATTGGCGATGACGGGAATCGTCGGCGCGAACCGTCTCACCGCAAAGGTCGGCGCAAGCTCGTCCCGCTCTACGGCGGCGCGCACCGAGCCTACGCCCATCGCCCAGCCTCTGTGCTCCGCAGCTTCTGCCAGCCGCTCGTTAATGGAGCCGCCCGCAGGGCTCCCGCCTGTCATTGAGCTGATAAGCAGCGGAGCGCGCAGCTTATGGCCGAGGAACTCCGTCTCCAGAGAAATCTCCTCAAAGTCAACCTCCGGCAGAGCATTATGGCGAAACCGGTAGTGTTCGAATCCGGTGCTCACCCCTGCTCCATTAACCTCTTGCTCCAGGCAGATGCGGATATGCTCCGTCTTGCGTCCCGAGATGTCCGTCATGGACGAAGCCTGCCCTGACTCCAGAAGCAGGGGATCGGCAGATTTCCGGAATCCCCTTCTTGTAAATACTGAACCGCTGTGTGCTGTTCCTTTATATGCTGTGCCGCGCCGCTTCTGCTTCACGATGATTGTCTTCCTTTCTCTATAGCCAGGTCGATTTGGGATAACCTTTGCTGCTGCATCGCCTTTTTCAACTAATATTGTCCATCATCTTTCTATGTAAAAAAACCGGGCAGTCATAGGGTAAACAGTAATCATTTTTGCGGCGGATTTCAAGGTATAGTCTTTCGCCCCGTGTCCGCCTTAACCCTTACCCGTATTAACCCCTTATTCGAAAAATTCCTTCTCAAACCACCGTTCCCACTCCTGCGGCATCGGCGGCATCACTTCAACAGGGAAAGACCCGGCCTCCGCTTTCTCCAGCGCCTTCCCCCCAACCGCAAAACGCAGCCTCGGATATGAGGCCTTAAGCCGCCCGACCAGCTCAGCCGCTGCCCCGGTCAGCCGGGGGGTGGTCAGCGACATACAGACCAGATCAATCCCCTGTTCGCCGATCAGCTTGTCCAGCCCCGCCTCGGGGGTATTGGCGCCAAGATAGAGCACCTCCATGCCCTGCTTCCGCAGGAACAAAGAGAACAGCAGCAGCCCGGCCTGATGATGCTCTCCTTCCGGACAGAACGCAAGAGCCTTGGGCAGGGAGCGGTAAACCGGGAAGAGATGAAAGAAATGCGAGAAACGGAGCATAATCATCTGGGTCGCAAAATGCTCCTGGGCAACCGTCGCCCTGCCGGCCTCCCATTCATCTCCAACCCGCACCAGAACAGGGACCAGCACCTGATAAACCATCGCATCATAACCGTACAGAGAGAAGCCGAAATCCATCAGCTCCTTGGCCCGTTCCCCGTGAAAAGAAATCAGCGACTGATAAATCCGGCCGCTCATCGTTTGAAGAGCAGTAGTGCCGGGGCCGACGCCGGTTAACATTTCGGGTGCCATTCCGGTACCGGGGCCGGTTAAGATTCCCGGTTCAGCTGCGACTGCCGTTTCGATCTCGGTTCTCGGTTCAGTTACTGGTCCGTCTGCAATTCCTGTTCCTGTTCCATGTCCACGTCCCGAAAGAGGGCCTTCAGGCACTCCGGCAGCTCTTCCGGCCGCTCCAGCTCTTCCGCCTATTTCCGACTGACGCTGTTTCAGCTGGCATACCGCACTGGAAATGCTCGTCCCCTTCTCCTCCACCTGCTGCTTGAGCCAGCGGAGATCCTCCACGTTCTCCCGCGAATACACCCTGTAGCCCGATTCATTGCGCTGAGGCTGCACTGCCTTATACCGGTTCTCCCAGGCTCTCAGCGTAACCGCAGGAATCTCCAGCATCGCGGCCACCTGTTTGATTGAGTACACTGCAATCACTCCGTCTATCATTTCGTTTACTCACCATTATACAACCTTATACAAGAACTTTACACGCATTGTCAGCATGTGAAGCCTGCTACATAGGCAGCGGCATAAACAAAAGCACCCGCCAGCGGTGCTGATGCATGGCGCTGGCGGGTGCTTTGCCTTCTTTGTAACCGGGTTCATCTGCCTCGAATAAGAGCCTCTTAGAAGCGGGCTACATAAAACTCACGGTTAGCCGGTACGGAGCGGGAGACAAGAGCGTTATTGTTCTCGTCAAAAATCGTCAAGGTATAAGCAACATCTGTCAAGGTCGTGATATTCGGGAACCGGACAACACCGAAATCGTCAAAGTTGGCGGTAATCGAAGTTCCGCCGCCCTGCGGAATCAGACGGGCCGTCCAGCCGGCGGAATCCTTAGGCGTATTCGTTCCGTTCGGGCTCACCGCTAACACAATGAACCGGTCTAGCGTTTGTCTGACTCTGCGCCGCTTTGGAGCGGTTGCTTTGGCTTTTGCCGCTGCTTTGGCCCGGGCAGCCTTTGCCGCTTTCACCCTTGCCATAATTAAGGCTTTCTCTTTGCTGGTCAAAACTCTTTTCTTGTTCGAAGCTCTCATTCTTATCACCACTTTCTTTGGAGATAGAATAGTAGATGCTCCAAACCTGCAGTCGGAACCGATTAAACGCCTCATTTCAACCAAAATGGAGGAACATACTAGATTCATAGACCGGCGCCTCCTCTGAAAAAGCCGCATAGACTGATCAACAGAGGTGATCCGTCAATGACAAACCAAAGAAGGAAGCTGGCTGCCCCGGATCTGAAGAGCCGCCGCGCCGCCGGCATTCCGGTGATCGTCCAGTTTAGCTCCCGATTAACGCCCGGACTGCTGCGCAGATTCAGGAAAGAGCTTGGGCCCAACGCATTCCCCGTGCAGCGCAGACTGGGCCTCATTCATGCCTTGGCTGGCAGGGCGTCCCGCCGCTGTCTCAGGCAGATCGCGAGATGCCGCAGTGTAAAAGGGATTTACCCGGACCGGGTCCGGACCATAAACCTGGATATCGCCACCCCCTCGATAGGGGCTGCGGCTGTCCGGAGAAAGCGGGGACTGGATGGGCGGGGAATCCGGATTGCCCTGCTTGATACCGGCATCTATCCGCATCCGGACCTGACCCGGCCGGTCAACCGGATTGCCGCGTTCAAGGATTTTGTAAACGGCCGGACCCAGCCTTATGACGATAACGGGCATGGGACGCATATTGCAGGGGATGCGGCCGGCAACGGCTGGGCAAGCAGAGGCAAATACCGGGGGCCCGCTCCGGGAGCAGAGCTGGTAGGCGTCAAAGTGCTCGACCAGTTCGGGGAGGGCCGCGATTCCACCATTATCAAAGGGATCGAATGGTGCATCGCGAACCGGAAGCGGCTTGGAATCCGCATCCTGTCCATGTCCTTTGGCGGCCCGGCCGCGGCGGCGGGCTGCAAGGGCGATCCGCTGTGCCAGGCCGCCGAGAAGGCCGTGAGAGCCGGCATCTTCACCGTCGCTGCCGCGGGCAACAGCGGGCCCGCCTCCGGCACGATTGAATCGCCCGGCGTCAGCCCTTCGGCTCTGACGGTCGGCGCCGTGGACGACCGCCGCACGATCCGGCAGGCCGGTGACCGCGTCGCCTGGTATTCGAGCCGCGGTCCGGGTCCGGGCGGCATCCGGAAGCCGGATCTCTGTGCGCCGGGCGAGACGGTGTCTCTGCGGGCCCCGGGCTCCAGGCTGGACCGCGAGCTGGCCTATCTGCGGGTCGGCCGAAGCTACTTCCTGCTGTCCGGGACCAGCATCGCCGCCCCGCTTGCGGCCGGAGCAGCCGCACAGCTGCTGCAGCGCAGCCCGCGGCTGGCTCCCGGGCAGGTCAAGCGGCTGCTGATGCGGCACGCCTTCCGGCTCCCGGACGGAAGGAACAGCGCCGGAAGCGGCGAGGCGGACGTCCGGTTCCTGCTGAGGCAGGTGGGGAAGGCAAAGCCGCAAAGGCATTGCCTTCCCCGCTCCCGCCCGCGCCAGGTTCCGAAGCCGTGGATAAACAGGCCGAAGGTTTAACGCAGCGCTAAAAAAGCTAAAAAACCCTTCGGCCTCCGCCGAAGGGTTTACGTATTTTTCGCAAGCATACTGCCGCTAGAGCAGCGGGGACATGAGCCTGGCCGCTGATTCCATAAAGCGCACGACAATCTTCTTCTTCATAAAGCTGTTCAGTTCAATCAAATGGGTGGACAGCAGGTCACGCTCGAAGTCAGCTACGATCTTGTCGACGCTCTCCGTGCCGACCAGCAGCGCATTCACCTCGAAATTCAGGTGGAAGCTTCGCATGTCCATATTGGCCGTGCCGACGGTCGCCACTTTGCCGTCAGCGATCAGCAGCTTGGAGTGCAGGAATCCTTTCTCATACTCGTAGATCTTCACCCCGGATTCCAGCAGGGACGGGAAATAGGAGTGGGACGCCAGGAACGGCAGCCATTTATCCGGTTTGGCCGGAAATAAGACCCGCACGTCCAGTCCGGCCAGCGCCGCAATTTCAAGCGCCGTCAGGATGTCGTCGTCCGGAATAAAATACGGCGTGGCGATCCAGATCGATTTCTCGGCGGATACGATCATGCTGAAGATAATATTTTTGAGCGAGCGCTTCTCGTTATCCGGTCCGTTGGGAATAATCTGGACTGCCCCGGTGCAGTTCTGCTCCAGCTCAGGCGACAGGTATTCCAGCCCCATGATGGTCTGCCCGGTGACGTATTTCCAATCCTGCAGAAAAATAATCTGCAGCGTGCGCACCGCCTCGCCCTTAACGAGCATATGGGTATCGCGCCAGAAGCCGTACGTCTTGCTGCGGCTCAAATATTCATCGCCTACATTCAGCCCGCCCATGAACGCCGTTTTGCCGTCGATGACAACAATTTTCCGGTGGTTGCGGTAGTTGACCCGGCTGGACAAGGCCAGAAAGCGGACGGCGCCAAAGACGCCGATTTGAACTCCGGCATCGCGCATCTCCTTCAGAAAAGATTTGGACAGGCCGATGCTCCCGACCGCATCATACATAAACCGGACTTCAACGCCCTCTTTGGCTTTCTCGATCAGTGTCTGCTGAATCTCCCGTCCGATATCGTCCGCGCGGTAGATATAGTACTCCATATGAATATGATGCGTAGCCTTCTTAAGCTCCCTCAGCAGCGAGGAGAAGGTCTCCTCCCCGTTCGTAAGCACCCAGGTGCGGCTGGCGAGCGAAACCGGCGTGCGCGCCATCTTCTTCGAAAGCCGGATCAGCTTCTGCTGTTCAAGGGTGAAGCGCGAATCTTCCCCTTTGATCACCAGCCCGTTATGGTCAATCCGCTCGTAAGCCTCCATATCCTCCAGCGCTTTCTTGTCGTACTTTCTTCTGCGGAAATAGTTCTGGCCGATCAAGAAATACAGAATAAGACCCACTACAGGCAGAAGGGCCAGCACCAGAATCCAGGCCAGCGTACTGGAAGGGTTGCGGTTCTCCATAAAGATCGCCAGTCCGATCGTAATCACCGTCAGCGTCTGAAAGATACTGAGCAGCGTGCCGCCAAACTTCCCGAAGTAGTTAAAGCCAAACAAATAAAAGACGATTAAAATAGCCGTTATGAAAAAGATTTGTATTCCTTTTCTCATATCATTCCCCTTGATCTCTGTCTAAATCTGAAAATTCGCTGAAGATTTGTCTTAGTCTATATTACACGAACAAACAAATTCTTCCTATCAAAATTCATCAGCGAGTGACAGGTATTTCTATCCGCTTGACAATGACAGCCGTTCATGAAAGAATTTACCTAACGATCGTTAGGTTAGATTTTGCTAGGGCCTGAACAGGAGGTTAGGGATGAAGAGCGGAAAAATCAAGCTGCTGGACGCCTCAAGAGAATGCTTTGCTGCCCAGGGCTTTGAGGGCGCCTCGCTGCGCCGGATCGCCGAGCTGTGCGGTATCCAGAAGCCTTCGATTTATGCGCATTTCCGCAGCAAGGAGGATCTGTTCCTCAAGGTTCTGGCCCGCTCCGTGCAGCAGGCGCGCCGCAGCATGAAGCGGTATTATGCGGCTCACCGCAGACAGCCTCTGGAGCTGCGGCTGAAGGGACTGCTGGAGATGCTGCTGGAGCAGTACCGCCACAACCAGGATCTGAAGTTCCTGCTGCGGACGTGCTATTTCCCTCCGCAGTCCCTGTACCGCGAGGTGCTTGCGGCTGCTTATCCCTTTCTGGATGAGCTGGAGCTGCGGCTCACCGCTATTTTCCGAGTGGAGATGGAGGAATGTCCGCTGATCGGGCCTCAGCAGGCGGCTGCCGCTTTCATGGCGCTGGCGGACGGCGTGCTCGTAGACACGCTCTACGACTACCCCGAGCGCTCCGTGCGCAGGCTGGAGCTGGCCTGGCCGGTATTTTGGCGGGGAATCAGCGGGAAGGACGGCAGCATGAACAACACGCACCTAGAACAACAAAGGAGTTTAGAAGAATGAACCGGAACTGGTTATATGTCCTGATCGGCGGCCTCGTTGAGGTTGTCTGGGTATCGGGGCTTAAACACGCTTCCAGCTGGTGGGAGTGGCTGGCTACTTTTCTCGGCATTGCGGTCAGCTTCTACCTGATTATTGCCGCTTCCAAGCGGCTGCCGGTCGGAACCGTATATGCCGTATTTACAGGTCTCGGCACCGCGGGGACGGTGCTGGCCGAGATGATTTTTTTCCATGAACCGTTTGCGCTGCTCAAGGTGCTGCTGATCGCCCTGCTGCTGTGCGGGGTTATCGGACTGAAGCTGGTCACCGACCGGCAGGAAAAGGAGGCGCACTGAACAGATGGCCTGGATATCTCTTGTGCTGGCGGGCTGCTGCGAAGTATTGGGCGTGATCGGCATGAACCGGATTGCGCGCAGCCGGAGGAACCTTGTTTCGTATCTGCTGCTTCTCGTCTCCTTCGCAGGCAGCTTCTCGCTGCTGACCTACGCCATGGGCTCCCTGCCGATGGGCACCGCCTACGCCGTCTGGACCGGCATCGGCACCGTGGGAAGCGCCCTTGTCGGCATGTTTCTGTTCGGCGAGTCCAAGACCTGGACGCGGATGCTCTGCATCGCTGTCATTCTGGCCTCGGCTGTAGGATTAAAGCTCATTACATGACAATTGTAATGGGCTATTTTTTATACTATAATCAGCTTGACCTTTTAGTCATTTGAAGAACTCTATAGTCAGAAAACTCTCCAGCCAGAAAGAGGTGCGCATAATCTTTGTCGGATAAATCGGCAGATAAGAAACAATTAATCATACGGACGGCGCTTAGACTCTTCTCGACCAAAGGAGCCCGGACGACTTCGATGCAGGATATAGCCGATTTGTGCGGGATTTCCAAAGGCAGCCTCTACCTTCATTTTAAATCGAAGGAGGAGCTTGAAGCCGCCATTTACAACTACTGCTTCAAGAAGCTCGAAGACCAGATGCAGCTGGCCGAGCATGCGCCGGGACTGACTCCGAGAGAGAAGCTGCAGAAACAGATCGTTGTCCTGCTGAGCCAGGTCGTGGAATTACGCGAGTATCTGAAGATGCAGTTCATGGAGTATTCGGATGCCGGCAAGCTGCCGGACCAGCATGAGCATATGCGCCGGAATAATCTGAAGCTGCTGCTTCTGCTGAAGGGGAAAATGTCGGAAATCTACGGCCCGGCTGTCTCCCCGTATCTGGGCGACCTGCTGCTGCTGATTCACGGCATGCTCAGCTCCTGCATTCAGCTGCTGTTTCTGTTCACTTCTCTGCCCTTTTCACTTGAACGGGTAGCCGGGCACTTAATTGAACTGATTGATCATACTGCGGGCCTCTACATGAACAGAGGCAAAGATCCGCTCATCACCCCCAAGGCGCTTGACTGGTGGATTGAGAAGGAATCCTCGGAGCTGCCGGAGGCCCCGCGCCATCCGCTGCAGGTGATTCAGGAGCTGCGCCAGCTGCCGGCCGGCAAACAAGGTGGAACCCAGACGGCGGATGATACGTATGAAAGCTTATCCATTCTGGGAGAGGAATTCCTCAGGCCGGAGCCAAGGAAAGCCATACTGACCGGCATGTTATCTAATCTCGGCCATCTTGAGGGGGACGAGTCTGCACAGGCAGGCTACCGGGAGCTCAAACAGCTTGTTCAGGCGGCGATCGAGCGCACCGGTTCAGGCTGAGGCTGCTGCCGGGCCGCTGAGGGGCTGCCTCCAGGCCGATGCCTGGGCTGCCCTAGACTTTTTCCAGGCCGCCTTGTCTGCTGCCGGGCCGACCATGAGGCCGTTCGTTCGCCTCCAGGCCGTTATTGAGGGATTTTTTGAGAAGAAAGAGACAAATAAGGAGTGAGGACAACCATTATGAAAGGCATCATTAATTTTTCCCTGAGGAACAAGTTCGCGATCTGGTTCCTGACCATCATTGTGGTCGCCGCAGGCTTGTACAGCGGCCTGACCATGAAGCAGGAGACGATTCCGAACATCAGCATTCCTTATCTGACGGTTACGACCGTAGATCCGGGAGCCGCGCCGGAAGGCGTTCAGAATGACGTTACCGTTCCACTGGAGCAGAAGATCCGCAACCTTGAAGGGGTCAAAAATGTGAACTCAACCTCCATGGAGAATGCTTCTTCCATTACAGTTGAGTATGACTACGGCGCGGATTTGGACAACGCTTCTGCCGCACTCCGCGAGGCCATCACCAGCATCACGCTGCCTGACGGCGTACAGAAGCCGCAGATTTCCCGCTTCAGCCTGAGCTCCCTGCCAGTGATTTCCCTCAGCATTGCCTCCAACGGCTCCAATGATCTGGAGCAGCTGACGCGCCTCGCTGAGAACGACATCCAGCCGGAGCTGGAAGACCTGGACGGCGTTGCATCCGTACAGATCGCAGGCCAGTACACCAAGAACGTCGAGCTTACCTACGACACTGCCAAAATGGCTGAGCTTGGCCTGACAGAGGATACGGTCCAGCAGCTCATCCAGGCTTCGTCCGTCCATGCTCCTCTTGGTTTGTTTGAACTGGACAAATCCCAGAAAGCCGTTGTGGTAGACGGTAACATTACAACCCTCGACGATTTGAAAAAGCTTGAAATCCCGCTCGTGCCTTCAGCATCCTCCGGTGCCCAAAGCGGCGCATCTGCGGGCAGCTCGGCAGCCGGAGCCGCTGGCACAGCCGGCAGCACAGGAGCCGCGGCAGACACTGGCGCTTCTGCAGGCGCTGCATCTGCAGCCGGACTTCCAACGATCACTTTGGATCAGATTGCCAAGATCGAGGTGACCGGCGAAGCCGAGTCCGTTTCCCGTACGAACGGGAAAGAATCGCTCGGCATCCAGATTGTCAAAACCAATGACGCCAACACGGTTGACGTTGTAAATGAAGTCAAAGACACCGTCGATCAGATCAAGAAGGACAATCCGGACCTTGATTTGACGATTTTGCTGGACCAGGGCAAGCCGATTGAGGATTCCGTCAACACGATGCTGTTCAAAGCCTTGTTCGGCGCCTTGTTCGCCGTTCTGATTATCATGATCTTCCTGCGCAACCTGCGCTCGACGATCATCGCGATCATCTCCATTCCGCTGTCGCTGCTGATTGCCATTCTTGCGCTGCGCCAGATGGACATTACGCTGAACATGATGTCGCTCGGCGCCATGACCGTAGCCATCGGCCGGGTCGTGGACGACTCCATCGTTGTCATCGAGAATATTTACCGCCGCATGTCTCTGACCGGCGAACGGCTGAAGGGCCGCAAGCTGATCCTGGAAGCGACCCGCGAGATGTTTATTCCAATCGCCTCCTCGACGATCGTCACCATCGCGGTATTCCTGCCGCTTGCTTTTGTCAGCGGTATGGTCGGCGAGCTGTTTATGCCGTTTGCCCTGACCATGGTGTTCGCCCTGCTGGCGTCCCTGCTTGTGGCGGTTACGCTGGTGCCGGCGCTGGCGCACACTTTGTTCCGCAACGGCCTTAAGAAGACGCATGATCACGAGGAGAAGCCGGGCGCGCTCGCCCGCAGCTACAAACGGATTCTGGGCTGGTCGCTCTCCCATAAGCTGATCACGTTCGTCCTTGCCCTTGTTGTGCTCCTCGGCAGCCTTGTGACTCTGCCGTTCCTCGGCAAGAGCTTCCTTCCTGACCAGGAAGACAAATATGTAATGGTTACCTTCTCACCGGAAGCGGGAGATACGCTGGAAGAAGTCAAAGAACATGCCCTCGCCGCGGAGAAAATCATTCTGGCACAGCCGGATTTGGTCAGCATGCAGTATTCGGTAGGCGGCAGCAACCCGCTCAGCCCGGGACCTTCCAAATCGGCGCTGTTCTATGCCAACTATGAGAGCGACACCAAGAACTTCGATCAGGTGAAAGAGGATCTCGTTGCTAAATTGACCAAAGAGGTCCCTTACGGAACCTGGTCCGAGATGAATACCGGCGCCAGCGGCGGACTCGGCGGCAGCCAATTGACCGTTCAGATCTTTGGCGACAGCATTGATCAGATCAAGCCTTTCGCCGATCAGATCCTTCAGCTTGTTCAGAAGGATACCGCCGATTTCGAGAAAGCCGAATCCAGCCTGTCCCAAGGTTATGACCAGTACACGCTGCTGGCAGATCAGGCGAAGCTCAGTTCGCTTGGCTTGACCGCAGGACAAATGGCTATGGCATTGGCACCTGTCACTACGGAGCCGGTTCTGACCACCGTTGATATTGACGACAAGGAATATGAAGTCCATGTCAAAACCGACAGCAAGACTTACAGCAGCATCAGCGACATTGAAAATCAAACCCTGACCTCGCCGCTCGGCATCCAGGTTCCGATCAAAGAGGTTGCCAAGGTTGAACAAGGAACGTCGCCGGATTCCATCTCCAGTCTGAACGGTAAAACCGTCGTTGAGATTACAGCCAATATTCTGGCCAAAGACGTCAGCGGCGTATCGAAGGACCTGGAAGCACAAATCGACGACCTGAAGAAGCCTGAAGGCGTAACCGTTGAGTTCGGCGGTGTGACCGAGCAGATCAACGACACATTCACCCAGCTCGGCCTTGCCATGGGTGCGGCGATCGCAATCGTCTACTTCGTGCTCGTCGTGACATTCGGCGGAGCGCTCGCTCCGTTCGCTATTCTGTTCTCGCTGCCGTTCACCGTGATCGGTGCGCTGATCGCGCTTCTGATCTCCGGCGATACGCTGAACGTCTCGTCCCTGATGGGCGGACTGATGCTGATCGGTATCGTGGTAACGAACGCCATCGTCCTGATCGACCGCGTCATTCACAAAGAACGCGAAGGACTTTCGACACGCGAAGCCCTGCTTGAAGCCGGTGCAACTCGTCTTCGTCCGATCCTGATGACAGCCATCGCCACCATCGGCGCACTGCTGCCGCTCGTATTCGGCTGGGAGAATAGCGCGGGCGTCATTTCCAAAGGTCTTGGCGTGACCGTCATCGGCGGCCTCGTGAGCTCCACACTGCTCACACTGGTGATCGTACCGGTCGTGTACGAATTCCTTGCCAAGTTCCGCCGCCGGAGCCTGGCTGAGCAGGAAGACTAAGCACCTGCTGGGATTGTATGAAAAATAGAATAGGGAAGCCCTGAAGTGTTGCCGCTTCGGGGCTTCCCTTTCTTTTTACCCAAATGGCCGGAGTCCTTTAATGCAGCTCTGCTTGAGAAGGCAGGCTCTCCGCAAGCCGCAGCGCCTCCTCATAATCCTCCGGATTGTTCATATTGAACAAAGCCTTATTCCAGCCGGTGCCTGTGGTATCAACCAATTCCTCGAGCGACGCCTGCTTGATGTTTAACCGGCTGGTCCAGTCCTGGACACGCCGCTCGCCATTCTCCAGGCAGTCAGCCAGCCGGGCCAGGGCACGGCCCCGGTACACCGCGGCAAGCGGCTGCAGCTCTCCTTCCCAGAACGGAATGATGGCATCCACCTCTTCGCCCGCCTGCTCTGCCGCTGCAATCAGGCCGCCGAACAGCAGGCTGCTCACAAAAGGATGGTCGCAGGAGCATACCAGATTCCATTCCTGCCCAGAATAAGATAAGGCAGCGTGAAGGCCTGCCAGCGGGCCGGCCCCGGTATACTGGTCAGGGACTACGGGCAGACCTGTAAATTCATACAGCTCCTGGTTGTCCGCTGAAATGACCACCTGCTCGCACAGAGGCGACATGGCTTCAATAATAGTGCTGATTACGGCTTTGCCCTGAATCCGGAGAAGCGCTTTAGGGGTTCCCATTCTCCGCGACTGGCCGCCTGCGAGGATAATGCCGAGTCTGCTCATTTTCTCCACCCTTTCGATAGCCATATTCTGTTATATGACATAATAATTGGTTTGTAACAACCGGAAAGCCATGTTACATTTATGCAAACGCCTTCTTTTTGATAAACGGGCGTTTCTGCTTCTCTATACAGAAAGGAAGGGCGCAGACTGGTGCAAAAAGATTCTGGAAGTAGAGCCTCATTTTCCTTGCATCTGCTTAACTTTTTCACCTACGGGATCGCAGCCATATTTACGTCTTATCTCCCGCTCTATCTGATGTTAACCGGGCTGGACAAGCTTGAGATCGGCATCTTTATGTCAGCAGGGCCGCTCGTTTCCATCGCTGCTTACCCGTTTTGGAATTTCTTTCGTGTGCGGCAGCTCGGTACCCGGAATGTTCTTTTGCTGCAGCTGACAGGAATTCTGCTGTGCATTCACCTTATGCTGTGGATCGCCGGCTATCCGTATTTGACCTGGATTACGCTGCTGTTGTTTTTCTTTCTGTCCCCCCTCCTCTATACAAGCAATACATTGTCCATGGAATACGCCGGGGATTCTCCCTCCGAGCTGAAGATAGATATCCTGAAGAGCCGCTATTGGGCTTCTGCCGGATGGGCTGTCCTTCCCTTAACCGCCAGCCTGGGCTTTGGTTATGCCTTTCATGACGGAGTGCTGCATCCGCTCCCCGTTACGATCGTAACCACCCTGATTATCGCTGCCGCGATTGGAATCGGCTTGTCCTTCCCCTCAATAAGGAAACAGGCTCCTGCAGCGCCCATTATGGCCCGTGAGATTATCGGCGTATTAATGAACCAGTATTTCTTTCTGTTTCTGCTGCTCGGTATGCTGATAACGATTCCTCTATCGGTCAACCAGCTCTTTATGCCTTTGTTTATCAGCGATCTGGGCGGAAAAATGATGGACGTCGCTTTGGCGGTCTGCGCCTCGTTTATTTTGGAAGCGGCTGTCCTTCATTGGCTCAGTAAATTAAATATTCGCAAAATGTCCCGGCTTCTCCTCTTTCTGACAGCGGTAAGCCTGCTGTCCGCCATCCGCTGGAATCTGATGGCCGGTGCGACACTGCCTTCTCATGTGATCTACATCAGCCTGCTGAATTCGGCCACCTTGGGAGGATTCTTCTTCGTAGGCACACGGCTTACGTCCCTGTTCCTGCCAAAGCCGTACCGCTCGGCCGGACAAACCTTACTTGTGCTCTGCTGGAGCGGGCTGTCCGCTATGGCTGCCGGACCGCTTGGGGGCTGGCTGTTTCAGAACCTCGGCTCGGTTATCATGTACAAGACCATGGTATCCATGACCCTGTGCGGCACGATCGGCCTGGGCCTGCTGTGGATCTACATTCACCGCAACGGCTACAAGCCGGACAGATATTATTCCTAGAACTTTATCTAGAACTTTATGCTGCTCACAATAAGAAAGCCAAAGGGATCCGTACATTCGCACTGGAACGGATCCCTTTGGCTTCTTTACTGGCACGCCGGGTTATTCTCCTCCGAGGCGGCCGTTATGGTCGTAATAAATATGGCTTGCTGACAGGTTGCCCTTGTCAATCTCCAGTATTCCGAAGGAATACTGCTTCTCCCTGCGCTTATCCGTTGGAGAACCCGGATTAAACATCAGCACCCCTCCGTCGCTCTGGAGATAAGGCTGATGGGAGTGGCCGAACAGGATCACCTGTACGGAGTCCCCTTCGAACGCCTTGCGCGCCTTCTGCGGCGTGGTCAGCCTCGAGGAATAAGGCTCATGCCCGTGGACAAGCCCGATCCGGATTCCCTCGAACGTAAGGATCTTCTTCTCCCCGAAACGTTCAATGATTTCATATCCGTCATTGTTGCCTGCTATTCCGTCCACTGGCGCCAGGGCGGAAAGCTGACGGTACACCTCCAGCGACGTCCAATCCCCCAAATGAAGAATATAATCGACACCGCTCAAAATCTCCGTCAGCCGGGCAGGCAGCTTCACTCTGCCTTCCCGCAGGTGAGTATCTGAAACAACCCCGATCCGCATTCGAACTCCTCCTTTGTCATGGCCGGGCCGGATCCCGCTGCCTTTGGTCTCCGGCGGTTTCTTCCCCCGCTGCCCTGTTATTGTTTTGGAAGCTGAAAGGAGCTCTTCAAGGAAACAATCCGGTTAAAGACAGGGGCGCCCGGTTTGGAAACCTTAGGATCGACATTGAAATAGCCGTGGCGGAAGAACTGGAACTTGTCATGCGGCTTGGCACCTGCCAGATCCGGCTCTACAAACCCGTTCACCATTTGCAGCGAGTCCGGGTTCACTTCATCGAGGAAGGATTTGGCCTCCGCTTTCTCCGTGTCTTCAATCGTGTCGGCTTCCGCTTCCTCATCCGAGGATGAAATGAGCGGCTCATATAAACGGAATTCCGCAGGAACGGCGCTGTTAGCGTCTACCCAGTGAATCGTGCCCTTCACCTTGCGGCCGGTAAACCCGGTGCCGCTCTTGGTCTCCGGATCGTAAGTGCAGTGGATCTCCACCACATTGCCGTCCTCATCCTTGATCACATCGGTGCATTTAATGAAATAGGCGTGCTTCAAGCGGACTTCGTTGCCCGGGAACAGCCGGAAATATTTGCTCGGCGGGTTCTCCATAAAGTCATCGCGTTCAATATAGATCTCGCGGGAGAACGGAATCTGCCGGCTGCCCATTTCCGGATTCTCCGAATTGTTCTCGGCTTCCAGCATTTCCGTCTGCCCTTCCGGATAGTTGGTGATGACAACCTTCAGCGGGTCGAGCACCGCCATGGTGCGGGGAGCTTTCATTTTCAAATCCTCACGGATGAAATGCTCCAGCATCGCCAGATCCACGGTGCCCTGGGCTTTGGAGATTCCGGCTTCAAACACAAAGCTCTTAATCGCTTCAGGCGTATACCCTCTGCGGCGCAGGCCGGAAATCGTCGGCATCCGGGGGTCGTCCCAGCCGTCTACATAGCCTTCGTCCACCAGGAGCTTCAGCTTCCGCTTGCTTGTGATCATAGTCTCAACGTTCAAACGTCCGAATTCATATTGGTGGGGCTGAGCTTCCATTTCCGTCTCGGCGATGACCCAGTCATAGAATGGACGCTGGTCTTCAAACTCGATTGTGCAAAGGGAATGCGTTACCCCTTCAATAGCGTCCTCAAGCGGATGTGCATAGGAGTACATCGGGTAGATGCACCACGCATCTCCTGTGTTGTGGTGGGACGCATGCGAAATCCGGTAAATAACCGGGTCGCGCAGGTTAATATTTGGCGAAGCCATGTCAATCTTGGCGCGCAGCACCTTTTCCCCGTTCTTGAACTCCCCGGCTCTCATCCGTGTAAACAGATCGAGGTTCTCCTCTACCGAGCGGTCCCGGAACGGACTGTTGATTCCCGGCTCAGTCAAGGTTCCGCGTGTCTCCCGGATTTGGTCGGCGCTTTGGTCATCCACATATGCTTTGCCTTTCTTGATCAGCAGCACGGCACGGTTGTACATCTCCTCAAAATAGTCGGAAGCGAAATGCAGCTCTTCCCATTCAAAGCCAAGCCATTTCACGTCTTCCTTGATCGAGTTGACGTATTCGACATCCTCTTTCAGAGGGTTCGTATCGTCAAAGCGCAGGTTCGTCCGTCCGCCAAACTCGTCAGCCAGGGTAAAACTGATCCAAATCGCCTTGGCATGCCCGATATGCAGGTAACCGTTCGGTTCAGGCGGGAACCGGGTGATAACCTTGCTCACTTTGCCGTTCTTCAAATCTTCTGTAATGATATTCTTAATAAAGTTAGGGGGCGTTGTACCGTGTGTCACGCGAATCAACCTTTCTATCCGAATAAGATCCGTTTCGTTTATATAAATATACCGATATCCAGCCAATAGTTCAATGCCGGGGCCAGCGCGGGCGCCTTCCGGACAAGCCGGGACAAGCATTCATACCCCAGCGGTAAAAAAGAAAGCCGCGCAGCTTCCTGCACGGAAGCGAGACGCGGCCCGCTGCTTGATTCCGGATGCCTTTAACGATTAGACAGCATCCATAACCCCGCCGTCGATCACCAGCGCAGTGCCGGTAATATACGTGTTTGCTCCCGACAGCAGGAAAACCACTGCCTTCGCGAACTCCTCCGGCGTGCCGTAACGGCCGAGCGGAATCTTCTGCTGCTCGCGCTCCGCGATCTCCTCTGCGGATATCCCGTCCTGCTCCGCCCGCTTCCGGTCCAGCTGGACGATCCGGTCCGTTTCGATCTTGCCGGGGGCAATCGTGTTGATCAGAATCCCGTAAGGCCCAAGCTCCTTGGACAGCGTTTTGGTCATGCCCAGCACGCCCATGCGCATCGTATTGGAGAGGATCAGCCCCGGAATCGGCTGTTTGATCGAGCTTGAGGTCAGATTGACAATATGACCGCCGCCGGAAGCCTTCATCAGCGGCAGTGCCGAGCGGATCAGCCGGACAACGCTGAGCAGATTCAGCTGGAAGGCCTGAAGCCAGGCTTCGTCATCCAGCTCCTCAAAGGAAGCCGGCGGCGGCCCGCCCGCGTTGTTCACCAGAATGTCGATTCTGCCGCCGAATAACTGAGAGGACCGCTCCATCAGCTGCTCGATGTCCGCCTTGTCCTTAACATCCGCAGCGCAGAACTCGACCCGGCTTCCCGTGCCGAGAGCGAGCAGCTCCTGCTGCACCTCCCGCAGCGCCTCCTCACTCCGGCTTGTCAGCATGACGTCGGCCCCTTCCAGCACAAGCTGCCGGGCAACGGCTTTGCCAAGGCCGCGGCTGGAGGCCACGACGAGCGCTTTTTTCCCTTGTAATCCAAGATCCATTATTCGATTCTCCTCTCCGCTTTATCCCTTATTCTTCCCAGTTCAGCATCAAGCCATCAGTTCACCGGACACCACATCAGAATATCATCGACAAACCTGCCGCCCAGCCAAAATTCCTCAGGCAGCACCCCCTGTACCCGAAAGCCGCACTGCTCGTAGAAAGCCTTGGCTGCCTGGTTTGTGCCCAGGACTCTAAGGGACAGCTTGCGGACCCCGTCCGCCTTGGCCTTCTCTTTCATAGCAGCCATCAGCTTCCGGCCAATGCCCATGCGCTGGTAGTCAGGATGAATGGCAATATTGATTTCATACACATGCCGGTTGCTCTCCAAACCAGTCGGATGGGCAAAACCGATGTATCCGGCAGCCCGGCCGCCGATTTCGGCAACCAGCTGGCTGCCGGGCGGAGACTGCTGCAGATACTGCTCTTTCGTCTTGTCGGCCAGAGTTCCGGGCGTATTCGCCTCATTCCATACTCTGGCGTCGATCTCCATTAAATCACCGGCATCCCGAAGCTCGGATAACCGGATCCATATTTCTTCCGCCAAGACCTTATTTCCCTCCCCGTGCATATTGATCTTCCAGCGCGCCTGCCTGCTTGTTCAAGGCCGAATGGACGGCAAAACCGGCTATGGACAGCACCGCGATGCACACCGCAAGCCAGGCGACAGGCGTAAGCCCGCCATAGTCATACAGCACGCCCATTGTATAAGGGCCGATCACCCGGCCCGCAAAGCCCATCCCGCCTACAAAGCCCAGATAAAAAGGAGCCGTTCTCCCGGTATGCTCCGAAATGAACGCGGGAATCGCCGGCGAAACCAGCATTTCGCCAAGCGTAGCCAGCACCATCGCAAAGGCCATGGCCGCATAGCTGTGAAACATCAGGATGCAGATATAGGCGAGCAGGTAAAATACTGCGCTCGCCAGCATCTGCCGCTGCGGCGTCCCGGCCCATAACCGCCGGAGCCAGGACACAAACGGCTGCGCGGCGAAGATGAGCACACCGTTCAGCGTCCACAGTATACTGTATCTCCACTCCGGCATTCCCAATTCAATCGTGTACGGGGAAACGCCATTGTTCCAGATACTGTTGGCAAGCCACAGAAACAGAGAGCCGATTCCCATAAACAAATAAATCCGGTAATCGCGGAGCAGCTCCAGCGTCCGGTGCCCGTCCGTGGACGTTTTGCGCCTGGACACCTGCAGTTCCCCCTGCTCATGCTCTATCCGGCTCAAATAAATAAGGAAGAAGACGGCAAAGAACAGCGACGAGAGCCCGTTGGCTATAAAGCTTAAATCATAGGAGATTCTGGCCAGCACGCCGCTTAAAGCCGTTCCAAGCGCCACTCCGATATTGTTCGCGACATAAATCACATTGAATAGTCCGGCTCTGTCCTCCGCAAACCGGAATCCGATAAAGGCCTGGATCGCAGGCATGGACATCGCGTTCGTAAACCCGATCACCAGCATCAGGGCCATAAAGACATACCAGTGCGCCGCACCGTAAGGAAGAATAATCAAGCCAACTGCATTAAAAGCAAGCGAACCTACAATCAGGCGTTTCACGCCAACCCGGTGATACAGCGCACCCCCGAGAATCTGGCCTGCAATGCCGCCGATATTCTGCACCAAAATAACAAGACCGGCATCTGTCATGCTCCGGCCCAGTTCCTTGAATATAAACATCGTAATCAGCGGCCACATGAGCGAGCCGCCGGCGGAATTGATCAGGCTTGCCGCAAGAAAGACTTTCACTTCCCGCGGGTATTGCTGCAGCCATTTCATTTGCATACAAGCTCCTGCATCTCTCTATTTCATCTTATTATTTGCCGGAATTATTGCCGGATTATTTACCAAATTATTTATCAGATTATTTATCAGATTCCGGCGTCATCCAAATTTCAGTATGGCTTAAATCACCCCGGGCGGCAAGCCAGGCCTCAGGCTTCTTCCCGTTTCACCTCCACCAAGGTTGAGAAAAAGGCTGCTCCGCCGCCCATATCCGCCAGCCGGTCCGGGGTCAGCGCATTAGCCCGGCTGTGCCTGCCTTCCCGGCCCCGCCAAAGCCCCTGGCTGACGACCGTCCCCGGCAGCATCCGGTCCGTTACGGCCGCTGCCGCTTCAAATCTGCCGCGGCCGTTCCAGACGGCCACCTTGTCGCCGTCCTGGATGGACCGCTCGGCGGCATCCTCCGGATGAATCTGAAGCACCGGCCCCTTCTCGATCTGTGCGAGCTTGTCCACATTTGAGAAGGTCGAATTGAGGAAGCTGTGGTTCGGCGGGCTGATGAACATCAGCGGGTAAGGGACCTTCTCCCCCGGGGCAGGCCGGTTCCGGCCGTCGTACCCCTCGATCAGCGGGATATAAGCGGGAAGGCCCGGCAGGCCGGCCTCCTCCATGGACCGCGAATACAGCTCAATTTTTCCCGAGGGTGTGGTCAGCCGGTCCAGATAATGCTTCCGGGGCTCCATATTGAGCTTCACAAAGCGCTGCTCTTTAAGCTTGTCCAAGGTAACGCCCTTCATGTAAGGATTGCCCGGCACATCCAGCGCCTGACGGATCAAATCCTCCTCCGTATCCCGAAAGGCCGGCTCGTCAAAGCCCATAGCCTCTGCCAGCAGCTTAAACAATTCAAAGTTGCTCTTACTCTCGCCCTGAGCCGGAATGACCGGCTCCTGCAGCTGCATGTAGGGATGCCAGTAAGAGCCGTACAGATCGGTATTCTCGAACGTAGAGGCCGCCGGAAGCACAAGATCCGCGTATTTGGCGGTATCCGTCATGAACAGGTCGTGCACAACCGTGAATAAGTCCTCCCGTTTCAGGCCTGCGATTACACGCTCCGTATCCGGGGCCACAACCGCCGGGTTGGCGCAGTACACAAACAGCGAGCGGATCTTGGGCTCAAGCTCCAGCAGCGCTTCACCTATCCGGACCATATTAACGCTCCTCGTCTGCTTGTTCTCCCTGAGCTCCGGAACCTCGAGCGCCTCGCCGTTAATGGCGCCATAGGCCGTATTGTTCTTAAAAGCCCCGCCGCCTTTCACCTGCCAAGCTCCAGTCAGTGCCGGCAGGCACGCAATCGTCCGGACCGCCATGCCGCCGTTGTCATGGTGCTGCAGCCCGTTCCCGATATGGATGTAGGACGGGGAAGCTTCGGCGTACATCAAGGCCAGCCTGATGATATCCTCCGCCGGCACCCCGGTGATCTCGGAGACGGTCTCCGGCGTATACGTCTTGACATGCTCGCGCAGCTGTTCATGCCCTACGGTGTACCTGGACAGGAACGTTTTATCGGTCAGCCCCCGGTCAAACAGCACATGCATCAGCCCCAGCGCAAGCGCGCTGTCCGTGCCGGGATGAACCGGAATAAACCAGTCTGCCCGGTCGCCGGTCCGGTTTCTATGAACATCAATAACAACCAGCTTCGCGCCCTGTCTGCGCGCCTTCTCAATCAGCATAAATTTGTGCATCGAGGTGCTGACGATATTGGCGCCCCAGACGATAAACAGCTTCGCCTCCGCCGCATCCTCCGGAGTGACTCCGCCGCCGAAGCCCATCGTATAGTTCCAGCCGGCCGTTCCGGCTGAATTGCAGATGCTTCTCACCAGCCTCGAGGCACCAAGCCGGTTGAAGAACCGGCGGTCCATGCCCTGAACGCTCAAATAACCCATATTTCCGTAAAAATTATACGGCAGAATCGACTCGCCCCCATACTCGTCCAGCAGGTTTTGATAGCGGCCTGCGATTTCCGCAAAGGCCTCCTCCCAAGTGATTCTTTCAAATCTTCCCTCCCCCTTCGGGCCGGTCCGCCTGAGCGGGTATAACAAACGTTCTTTATGATAAATGCGCTCCGTCATATTCCGGACCTTGTTGCAAATGGCGCCCGCCGTAATCGGGTGCTCCGGGCTGCCCTCCACTTTGGTAATGATTCCGTCCTTCTTATGCAGCAGAAGCCCGCACGTATCGGGGCAATCCAGCGGACAGACCGCAGGGAATATTCCGTCAGCCTGCCCGGTTACGGGAATTCTGTTCATACTTTCCCTCCTTACTTTCACATTTTATTATCTCTTGATCATTCAACTGTTTCAATCTTCTGCTTTCGGGGTAATAGGATATTGGATAGCTCACCCGTGAATTTTTGACTTCCCCTTAAGCGATATTCATGGATATTTGTGCAACCCGGCACAGGCAGAACCGAACGCGGCCTTTACAGGCTGCAATGGTTTCTGCCCATTTTTTTTGCGGAAAATAGAAAAAAGCTTTGGCACAGTTCCCTGCGCTCAAAGCTTTTGTTTAGGTCTGCGGATATTCCGCGCCGATTTAAAATTATTTTATTTGCGGACCGTCTTGGAAGCAGCCGGCAGTTTAACAGCAGCAGCAGACGGAGCTTGCTTCAGGTAAGCCAGGAAGTAAGCCATCGCTACAAACAGGCCGCCGCCGACCAGGTTCCCCAGCCAAACCGGTACAAAGTTCTGGAGATACTGCCCCCATGAATAATGACCTTCAAAGATGGCAGCCGGAATCAGGAACATGTTGGCCACAACGTGCTGGAAGCCGATGGCGACAAACGCCATAACCGGGAACCAGAGGCCGAGAATTTTACCGCTGATGTTATCCGATGCGTAAGAAGACCAGATGGCCAGTGCTACCAGCCAGTTACAGCCAATCCCCGAAATAAAGGCCTGCAGGAAGCTGTCATCAAGCTTGTGTCCTGCCATGTCCACCACTTTGTCCAGATAAACACCGCTGTGCGTCAGACCGACTACATGTCCAAAGAAATAAGCGACAAAAATGGCACCGACAAAATTAGAAAGCGTAATAAGAACCAGATTGCGGATGACTTCACTCGTTTTGATCTTACCGGCGTAACGGGCAATCGGCACCGCCATCATATTGCCGGTCAGAAGCTCGGCGCCTGCTATAACTACCAGAATCAAACCGGCCGGGAAGACTGCAGCCCCGATAAAGTTGGCAATGGTTCCCCATTCCTTAGGCGCGCCGGCGATGACCCGGATGTCCAGAAGGAAGCCGATTGAGATGAAGGCCCCTCCCAGAAATCCCAGTACAAGGAGGGTAAGAAGGTTGTTACGGGCTTTCTTGACCCCAACGTCTACAACGAGTTCAGCCATTTCATTCGGTTTATAATAAGCCATTTCGCATTCCCCTTTTGATTCCACTTGGAAGATTTGCTCTTATTGTAGCTCCGCCTAAAACACTTAAAAAATAACATAAATCACGATACCGCTTTCATTTATTAAAAATTTTTATAAAAACGGCCATAGGCAGAACATAAGCAATTCATCCAATAGGGGTAAAATGCGAAATGACTCTTTACAGCGGATGGCTAAGCCTTTTTGCGGCCGCCGGTCCATTTTCCCCCGAACCAAATCGCGAGCGTCAGCCAGCAGCCGCTGGCAAAATAGCCGCCAATCACATCGCTTGGATAATGAACGCCGAGATAAATGCGGCTCAGGCCAATGCCTGCTATGAGCAGAGCTGCAAGTCCAAGCAGAATGACCCTGCCCAGCCAGGTGCCCATATGCTTCCAGAGTAAATAAGCCAGCGAACCGTACAAGGCAAACGAAACCATGGAATGGCCGCTCGGGAAGCTGTACCCTGTCTCTTCAATAATGCGGTGCAGATTCGGACGTTCCCGCTTAAAGAAGTGCTTGATCATCTCATTGAGCAGATAATCGCCCACAGTAACCGAAGCCAGGAAGATCAGCTCGCGCCGGTGGCCCAGTCCAAAATACAGCACCAGCATGATGACGACTGCGATCACGATGACCACCTTGGCCGTGCCGATCCAGCTCAGCGATTCCATCAAATGGGTAAGCCCGGGGCTTTCCCAGGACTGCACCTGCCTGATTACCGAAAGATCGAAAGAGGCGATCCATTCACGGCGTAAAGAGAGCGCTATCAAACCGAACAAGACAGCAAATACAACGCTTAGAATGAACGCTAATGACAACCTTTTTTTCAATTGTTTATCTTTCATTGTTCCTGTTAACACCTTCCTATCCTAGACATACAATCTCCACTTTAGCGTGATTTCACAACTGTGGCAACAGGGGGGGGAAAAGAAAAGGCAGCACCGGCGGAAATTAAATTTCCGGTCAGCACTGCCTGGTTTGGGCTTGATTTGGGGGGATTAACGAGTCGGCTCCAGCGCAGGAACCTCTGGAAGAGCTCCAAGTCCTGCTGTATTCAGGAAGTTCCAAGGCTTGTTATAGTGCGGCTGGAAGAAAAAGTCGACAAACGCCAGCTCTTCCATGGCCATGTGATTCTGGATGCAGACCGAAAGCGTGTTAATGGATTGAGTCAGGTTCGCTTTCGACATCAGCTGCGCACCCACGATCCGGCGGTTTGCTTTCTCAAACACAACCTTCAGGATGACTTCTTCATGGGTCGGCATAAACTCAGGACGGTAATTCTCATGGATCAGAACGCTGTCCACATCAAGACCTGCCTCTTTCGCAGAAACCTCAGTCAGCCCTGTTGCCGCAATGTTGTCTTCATAAATCTTGATGCCCGAAGTGCCTTGGGTACCCATGTAGGAGACAGTTGGTTTGATCAGGTTGCGGGCAACAAGCGTACCCATGCGGACTGCGTTGGTAGCAAGCGGAATGTATGCATGCTTCTTGGTTGGATTGTAGAACACCGCACAGCTGTCGCCAGCCGCATACACATCCGGGCAGCTCGTCTGCATATAGTTATTGACGATAATGGCGCCGTTATCCAGCATATCAACCTGGCCTTTCAGCAGCTCTGTGTTTGGCCGGAAGCCGATGCACATGATCACCAGATCCGCTTCATAGCTGCCTTTGTCGGTTACGACGGTGCTGACTTTGCCGTCCTTGCCTTCAAAACGGGTTACCTTCTCGCCGAGCGCCAGCTTAATGCCTTGCTCCTGCAGGGACGCTTCAATCTTGTCTGTAAATTCGGCATCCAGATATTTGCTCAAGATCCGGTCTTCCGCATCAATCAGGGTGACCTGTTTGCCGTTAAGCTCGAAAGCTTCTACAAGCTCAACGCCAATGTAGCCGGCGCCTACAACCACGATGCTCTTCGCCTTCTCCGATTTCTCAATGATCGTGTTCGAATGGTTGAAATTCTTCGACAGCAGAATGTTGTCCAGCTCGCCGCCTTCAAATTTCGGAACAATCGGCCAGGATCCTGTCGTTACAATCAGCTTGTCGAAAGTATCCTCAAATGTTTCTCCAGTCTTCAAGTTGCGGGCGGTCAGCACCTTCTGCTTCGTATCTACAGAAGTTACTTCATGCTGCATTCTTGTGTCGACCCCAAGCTCTTTAAGCTGCTCCGGCGAAGAGTAGAACAATCCGGCCGGATCCTTCACCATGCCGCCTACATAAAGGGCAATACCGCAGGACAGGAACGAAATGTTATCGTTACGTTCATACACCGTGATTTGAGCCTCAGGATACAATTTCGCTGCATTTACAATAGCCGCCGTGCCTGCATGGGTACATCCAATAACTGCAATCTTCATCTTAAAATTCCTCCTCTAAAGTTGAACGAAAATTCTGCGCGAAGCAGATCGTGATTAACATTACTTGTTTGACATCCGCTGGTTGTTCGTTGATCGTTTGATCGTTTGTTCGAACGTTTTGTCTGTTTGTGAATTTGTTCACCTTGTTTATGTTTTTATTATAGTGTGACATTTTTCACAAATCAAGTGATTTTTTTCACTTTTCACTTTTTGTTCAATTTTTAGATATCTGATTCAGGATAAAGAGTGCAGAAGATCATTGCAGATCATTGCTGCTCTGCCTTCTCCCGATAGTTTCTCCCGCAGCCGGCCGGTTATCCCGCCGAATAAGCTATACATTCATCCTGCCGAGGTCAGTTATGGAAAGAGCAGCGCCGGATTTCGTTATCGTGCAGGCCGGCTATTTGCAGGGTGCACCACAAAAAAATAACCCGGACTGCGCAGGCAATCCGGGCTGTGTATCCTTTTTCCAAGCCTTATCTAGGCACTTCGGCCGGTTCAGTTCAATATGACGCTCTTCTCCAGCGCTTGAAGGGTCTCGTCATCCACAAGCGTGAGACGCCACAGCGCAATGCCTTTCAGGCCGTACCGTTTAGCCAGGCCTGCCGGGCCGGCAATCGACTGGGCCGTTTCACTGCCGAGCGAAATCCCGAGCACAAGCTTGCTGTTGTCCACCTGCTTGAGGGCAAGCTGAATCGCTGTATCAATGCTGGCAAGCGGCTCCGGGCCCTTCTCGCTCTTGAAGTCATAGGCCATAATAATCAGCTCATCCGCATAATTTCCTAATGTTTTGTAATCATAACCCTTATAAGATCCGTTCAAGGGATGCAGGGCAAGCGTCAGCTTAAGCCCCGCCTGATGAGCGGCAGCCGCCAGGTCCTGCACAAATCCATTCAGCGACTGCTGCACGGCAAGCGCGTCCCCTGTCAAGCCGAGACCTTCAAAGTCCAGTGTAATGCCTGTAAAATGTTTCTCCGACGCCACGCTCACCATCTCCTGAACAGCGTCCGCGCGGAGTGAAGCATCTCCCAGCAGCTTCGTGAGCTCCCCTTGGCCGTCAGTGCCTGCCACCATGAGCTCCGCCCTCTGCCCGGCAGCCACGGCGCTGTCCACAAGCGATTCCGGCGTAATCTCGCCTGCCGCCTCCGGCCAGTAGTAATCCTGACCCTGCAGGGTCAATTTGCCGTCTGCATCTATACGTGCCCATCCGAAATCAACCGCGTCAAAATGAGACATATAACTGCGTTTGGAGAACGAATTCAGCGCGTAAAAGACCGTCGTATCCAAATCCTCCGGCGGTGATTGAATAGACACCGTCTTGGTCGCCCCGTTCCAGCTGACGGCTGCGCCGAACTGGCTGCTGAAGAAGCTCAGCGGGACAAGCACGCTTCCATTTTGTGCATAAGGCGCTACCGCCAAAGAGACGGCTGCGCCGTTCACAGCAGCCTGTTTGCTGCCCTGTTTAAGCACCACCGTCCGCACGGTCCCGCTGCTCATCGCTTTCGTGGCCGTAACGGTCTGGGCTTTCGCATTCCAGGTAACCGTAATATGCAGCGCTTCAGCGACAGACCTGAACGGAACCATGGTTGTGCCGGATTTGACTGCCGGAGCCGCTGAGAAAGGAAGCGGATACCCGTCAAGCAGAATGGCCGGGACCGCTGCCTGCTGCGAGGACGCTGCATAGACGGCAGCCCCCTCTCTATGGTTTAAACCAGCGGAGCCGATAAATAGAGAACCGGCCAAGGCTAATAGCAGAATGCTTTTGCGTCTTGGAAACCTCATCATCCATCTCCTCTTCTGTTTGAATCTGAATAATGAATCTATTAAGTTCTATGAAACTATGAATATAGGATTCTTTTATTATACTTTTTCCAGGATTTGATTCCAAATTTAGTATAAAAAAAAGACCGCAATCCCCTCTAACGAGAGAGAATCACGGTCTTTGTGTCTAGTAAGCAGGACATTTAAAGTATGCTGTAGTCTTAACGGAACGCCGCTGCCATCTGTGCAGCTGGTACCATAGCTTCTTCATTGGTTCTCACCCGTGCAGAAGGCTTGCGGCCGCACAGGCCGTAAGGCAGGCAGAGCGGAACTCCGGAGCGAGGATCAATAATGATATCCGCCTCAATTCCAAATACCTCCTGCAGCACGTCAGGGGTCATGACTTCAGCAGGAGCGCCTTCAGCAACAGCCTTGCCGGATTTAATGGCGATCATATGCTGTGCGTAACGCGACGCATGGTTCAAATCGTGAACAACCATGACGATCGTCCGGTGCTGTTCAGCATTTAACTCTTCAAGAAGCTCCAATACTTCAAGCTGGTGCGCCATATCAAGGAAAGTCGTCGGCTCGTCGAGGAACAGCATATCCGTCTCTTGAGCTAGAGCCATGGCAATCCATGCACGCTGCCGCTGGCCGCCCGAAAGCTGCTCAATTGGACGTTCTGCGAAGGCGGACATGCCGGTCACATCAATCGCCCATTCAATCACACGGCGGTCTTCGGCGTTCATGCTTCCGAACCCTTTCTGATAAGGGAAGCGGCCGTAAGATACCAGTTCATAAACGGTCAGGCCATCCGGAGCGGTTGGATTCTGAGGCAGAATCGCGAGCTGCTTCGCCACTTCACGTGTGGACTGCTTATGAATGGATTTGCCGTTCAGCAGGACACTGCCGCTCTTAGGACTGAGAATCCGCGCCATTGTCTTCAAAATGGTTGACTTGCCGGAGCCATTCGCTCCTACAAGGGCCGTAATTTTGCCGTCAGGAATTTTAATATTCAAGTCCTCTACGATCAGGCGCTCCTCATAAGCGATGTCCAAATGGGCCGTTTGCAATGTTACCATGGCGATGACTCCCTTTCCTCAATAGTTAAAGTTTATATAATCCGAATGAGTTGGTTGATAATCATTATCAATGTGTTCTGATATAACCATACTGATAATCATTATCAGTGTCAATACTTATTTCCAACTTTCTGATGTTTTGATGAAGATTTGATGAGTTTTTGTGACAAATCTATCAGACAGAGCAGATGGTCCAAGCATGCCAAAAACCCCTTCAGGCAAGGGAAAAAGCTCCATCCTGAAAGGGTTCCTCAGCAAGTTATGATTCATCGTGCCCCAATTATTGGCGGCTTAGGCTTATTATATTAACGGCTTATTGGCGGCGCAGGCTCCGGTCAAGATCTGGCCAGTCCGACAAGCATGTGGGCGAGCGCATGCTGCTGCTCTTTATCGCCTGCATTCCAAAGCTCGCGGAGCAGTTTCTCCTCGGCATTGCGCGGCTCTTCCTTCTCGGCCAGATAACCGGCTACCTTCTCGGCAGCCAGGGCGATGGCTTCTTCGTTCAGGCCAATATTTTGAGCCAGCTCAACTCTTTTGCTCAAATAAGATTTGAATTCGTTAAAGCTCCCCAGAATGTCATCCTTCTGCTTGTCGCTGATCCGGTTCAGCGCATCATCCACTTTGTTTAAGGCGACTTGACCTTCTTTGTTCACTACATGATTGTTCTCAGACATGTCAATTACCTCCTCAAGTTTGGGACTCCATATTGTCAGAGCGGCTGGGCTCCCTATGTCCTTACCCGGATTGGATGCTGTCAAACCTGCCTGGTCTAAATAATAAACTCCCGCAAAAAGTGAGGCAGAATCGAGACCTGCGCCGTGGACTTTTTAGGAGAGGCTCCTCATGAAGAGCTGCAATCCTGCACATTTTATATAAAAAAAAGAGCAGCCCGAATTCATCATTCGCGGCTGCTTTCTGAGAGCAGGCTGTCCCGGCTTTATTTGCTGACCGGCACAGCGTCATAGTATTCCTCAAGCGTAATATTGCGTTTGGCGATATCTGCGGCAATCTCTTTACCGACATACCGGATATGCCAAGGTTCATATTTATAGCCTGTAATGTCTTCTTTGCCTTCCGGATAACGGACGATATAGCCATATTCCGGCGCATGCTCAGCGATCCACTCCGCTTCCGGGGTGCCGCCGAAGCAGTCCTCGGCCGCACATTTGCCGTCGCTGCCTGATACGTCGATGGCCAGACCGGTCTCATGCTCGCTGTATCCCGGATACGCGCTGTAGGTGCGGGCCTTCTCTTCTCCGTCTTTCTTGACATAATTCTCAAAAATCGTCTTCTGGCGTTCATAAGAACGGTATCCTGAAACGCCGGCGAGATAAATTCCGTCCTTCTTGGCGGCGGCAAACATGTCTTCCAGAGCAGCAGCCGCTTCTTTGCGCATCATGCGCTTTTCAATCTTTTCGGAGAAGGTAAAAGGCACATCCGGATAAACCAGGTCTGCTGGTTCATAATCCTCCGGCAGACCAAACTGCTTGTTGATCAGGACGGCTGCGCTGTCCGGATTCGCTACAACGGACGTATCCGGGTTCTGCCCGGCTCCTTCCACCGCCTGCTGAGGCTGACTTTGGCCGGAATCCCCGGCAGACTCCGGGCTGGCAACTGCAGGCTCGGCAGTCCCGGCGCTCCCGCTGCTCTCGGCATCCGAGGCGCTTGCTTCCGGGGCGCCGGAGGCTGAAGCTTCAGCCCCGGCTGCATCTGTACTGCTTGCCGAACTATCCAGGCTGGTATTGCCTGAGGCAACTGCCGGATCCGTAATCCCGGTCTGATTGGAGGCGCCGTTCCCTCCTGAAGCATCGTTGCTTCCGCCGCAAGCGGCCATCAGAACGGCTCCCAGAAGCAGTACTGCAGCGACGCCTGTTCCTCTCATAACCCCGGTAGATTTCATCGTCATGTTCCCCCTCTGAACGTAAAGCCTAAAGCTTAAATCTTAATCTTATATCTATCATCCTGGCTTAGTATCTTATCTATGCTTCCTGTACAAACTCCGGCAAAGAGCAGCCCGGAGCCAAATCTCCAAATCACCCATCCCAAATCTCCCATCTTCAGATAACAAGACGCTCCGCGCCGGAAAAAGGTTTCAGCTTGTCCGGGCGAATAAGCTGGGCCGTTTCGCCGGCAGCCGGGCGCGGGACTTGGCCGCGCGGATGGCGGACGGCTGCGTGTGGTGCGGCGGACGGTGGCGCGCGGTGCACGGACGCGCGGGCAGCGATGGGCGCGGACCGCGGTGCACGGCCGCGCGTGATGCGGCGGCGGGCTAGGCGCGCCGCCTACCGCTGGCGGCCACCACCGCGGCCGCCGGAGGA
>NZ_VAWG01000013.1 GCF_005869875.1 Paenibacillus pinistramenti | reverse complement strand
GCCAGCGTTCGTCCTGAGCCAGGATCAAACTCTCCATAAAAGTAAAGTTTGTAGCTCATTTTGAATCTGACGAGTTGTTACTCGTTGTTTATTTCTCACTCGTTGTTCAGTTTTCAAAGATCAAGTTCACTTTTGTTCTTCACCGCATCTCAGCGGCGACTTTTATAATATAACATACTTCCTGTCCTATTTGCAAGTTGAAACTTTTACCAGACAGCCAGTCATTTATTTGATTCAGCGACCGGACTATTACTATACCCTTTTTTAAGCATACATGCAAGCGATAATTTTTTTCTTTAACAATACTGGAGAAGACTAATGAGGACTAATAAGGTGTACTTAATAATAAAACTTAACAAAAAAACTCTTAGACTTAAACAAAAGTCCAAGAGTGCAAGGATTAGTTTGACTTTATAAGGCTGAGCTTTGTGGCCGGAATGTGTTGGCATTCAGGCCGCTCAATGGCTTCTAACTGATCGGCTGTCGATCCAGGCTAACAGCCGGTTCGCAGGCAAAGGCTGACTATAATAGTAACCTTGAACGACATCACACCCTAGAGAACGAAGGATATCAATCTGTTCTTTGGTTTCCACTCCTTCAGCCACAACCTCCTGATCCAGGCTGTGTGCCATAGCAATTATAGCTTCAACAATACTGCGGACCTTGGGATTGACGCCAATTCCATCAATTAAAGATTTATCGATCTTAAAGATCTGAAACGGTAAATTTTGAATCATTGAGAAGGTGGCATATCCGGTGCCAAAATCGTCAATGGCGATTTGGATTCCCATTTGTTCTATCGCCATAAAGAGCTTTAACTGCTGGTCTTCCTGCTGCTCAATATCTACCGTCTCCGTCATTTCCAGCTGAAGCATGCCGGGCGGATACCCCGTCTTTGAAAGAACCGCTTCAAGACTCCGCAGATAATCACATACCGCTAATTCCTTATTGGACACATTAATGGATATCGGAAAGGTTTGCCTTCCCGAATCCAGCCATAACCGGCCTGTACGGCAGGCCTGTTCCAGGACCCATTTTCCCAAAGGTACAATCAAGCCTGTTTCCTCGGCAATCGGAATAAATTCAGAAGGAGGAATGACTGCTCCATTCGGATCAATCCAGCGAATCAAGGCCTCCACTCCCCAGACTTTGCCGGTCTTGAGATGGATTTGCGGCTGGAAATAGAGAACAAAATCGTTCTGTTTGAGTGCAGCTGAGATTTCCTTTTCCATATAATAGGCGTGTTCCGCCTTCTTCTGCAGCTTATCGTTAAAAATGAAGAACTGGTTCCGCCCGTTCCGTTTTGCCTCATACATCGCTAAATCAGCGAACTGCAGCAGCTGTTCGGGGTTAGAACCATACTGCGGGAAGATGCAGATTCCAATACTGGCCGAAATCACAAAGGATTCCTCCATATGAATGAACGGCTCTCTTAAACCCTCAAGGATAGCCGAAGCCGCCGCAGCAATTGATGTTTCGGTGTCGGTGCCCTTATACAGCAGGGCAAATTCATCCCCGCCCAAGCGGGATATTACTTGTGCCGATAACGCTTTGCTCGTCAGAATCCGGCCGACATGCACCAGAAGCGCATCCCCGACAGGGTGACCGTGTGTATCATTAATCTCTTTGAAGCCGTCCAGGTCCATGAGCAGCAGGCTGACGTTCTCCCCGTCCATATCCGCTGACAGCACGAGCTCGGAAAGAGCTTCTTGAAACTTTCTCCGGTTGGCCAGTCCCGTAAGCGAGTCATGATAAGCCATATAAGTGATACGTTCACTGGCCTTAACGCCGCTGGTTATATCCCACATGAGGACATACTCGAACTGCTCTCCCGCATTCACGATCCGTTCCCGTACGACTTGGAGAATCCGCTGTTCTCTCCCCGGGACTGCAGTTGCCCAAATTTCTTCCTTGGTATCTCCGGCTGTTGAAGCTGTCTCCTTACAGGGACTGACAAGCTCCTCAAAGCGGGTGTGAATAAATTGAGATTTAGTCATCCCGAACAAGGCCAGGGAGGCTGAATTCGCCTCAACGATTTCTCTCTGCTGATTCAGAAGCACAATGGAAACCGGCGAGCGGTCATATAGAACCTTATATTTTCGCTCAATGGAAGGCAGGAATTCATATCGGGTCATTGCATACCGGATCATTATCGCAAATAAAAGCAGTCCAAGCGTACTAGGCTCGGGCATATCGAATCTATCTGATGTAACCAAATAATGATTAAAATACGCCAGACTGATGCACAGAACCCCGCCGCATATGAAAGCTCTCAGGATCAGGTAAATTTGTTTGCGCTTTTGAGGCAGGCTGTTGTTATTGACATACCGCATTCCGCAGTACAGAAAATAAACACAGGCAGCCAGCGTATAAAAGGCCGGAAGGATCTCGATCAGAAACGCCGCCGGACTAAGGAGTGTATCTTTCCAGGCTCCTCTTTCAGTAAAGGTTATATATACAAATTTAGAAGGAACAATATAGAAAATCGAAAAAAAGACAGGCAGGTAACTGCAGATAATCGTGCGTTTACGTGACCAATCCGCGAATCGTTCCGTCATGCGAATGGTGATATGTATAGCGAAAGACATGAGAAAAAAGGTCGGAATAAGCTTCAGCCAGACCGTAATAACCCCGATATAAGCTTCTAAAACTACATTCACAAGAAAGTCAGAGAAAAACAACAGCATGATCGAGTAAAAAAGATAAGAAGCAAGCTTGTTCAGCACCGTACGGTCGCGGATCCCAACCTCAACAGCTATATAGAAGAAAAAAAAGATAGGGACAAGATAACAAAGAAAAGAAAGTAAATACAGCCAGCCGGTCATCATGTAAGCCGTCACCTCTCTGCTAAGGCTGGAACCGAAGTTTGAAATAGAGTCTATCTTGCATTCTTCTATATCGGTCTTTTATATAATTCTTTAAAGATGGAACGCAAATATTTTAAGCATTGCAAAGCTTACTTCTTGTCCACTAAAAGGGATTCAATACGTTTAATTGTAAATGTATCTTTCAAAATATCCTCCGAGATCACCTTAAGCTTGAGGAGGCTCGTTATTTTTGCAGGATCGGCTTTGGACATCATTCTCCAGACGTCCGGGTCAGGCAGCGCTTGATAAAGCCGCTGATCATCGTACTCTTTTCGTTCCTGCTTGACGATTTTTACATGAAAGGCCCCAAAGTCGCATGCCTCAAGCGCCTGGTCAGAGCAGCTGCCCATAATCCCGGCGCGCAGTTCACTCAATTCCTGTTCAATTTCCTTCTGCTGCTGCTTCAGTTCGAAATAGCGTTTAACCATCTTCTCCATAAGCTCACTCCTTTGCAAATAGACTATGCGCAAAGCTAGCTTTATAGACTAAAAGAAAGTCAGCAGCATGCAAAAAAAAGCCGCCCGCAAACGATACGGCTCTAATAGCCGGCCCGTTCAGGCAGCTTGTTCAGTCTAACCCCCGATATGGGACATCTCCACTTTAGGCGGGTTGGAAGAATTGGAAGTAGAGTTGCGTCTTTCATCCGAATAGCGGTCATTTCTGCCCTGCCAAATATCAGCTGCATACTGCAGAATCTCTTTATCTGTCATGTCCGATCTTAGCTTGTCTCGCAGATCGTAGCCTTTGGCAGCGAACAGGCAGGTATAAAGCATGCCTTCCGCCGAAATCCGGGCTCTGGTGCAGTTCGAGCAGAAAGCATCGCTGACCGAAGAAATGACGCCAAGCTCCTCTCCCGTATCTGTGTAACGGAATCTGGAGGCGACTTCTCCTTTGTACAAAGGCTCTGCCGGTTCTATAGGTGTCTCTTTATGGATCAGCTCCAGAATCTGCTGCTTCGTAACTACATCATCAAGTCTCCAGCCATTGGAGTTGCCAACATCCATAAATTCGATAAAACGCAGAATATGCCTGCGTGCGCGGAAATAGGCGGCCATGTCCAGAATATCCTGGTCATTGACTCCCTTTTGCACAACCATGTTCACCTTAACCTGCAATCCGGCTTCCGCCGCCGCTTCAATGCCGTCCAGCACCGCCTGGACACTGCTTCTGTTCCCGTTCATATATCGAAAGGTCTTGTCATTCAAAGAATCCAGGCTGACGTTAACCCGTCCTATTCCGGCCTCTTTGAGCTCTGCCGCAAATTTGGGCAGCAGCACCCCGTTTGTCGTCAAGGCGATATCCTTGATTCCGGGAATGGGCTTGAGCATTTGGATCAGGGCTGGAAGATCTTTGCGGAGCAGCGGTTCACCGCCGGTAATTCTAAGTTTGGTTACACCAAGCTCAGCAAATATGGCTGCCGTTCTGGCGATCTCTTCAAAACTCAGCACTTTATCCTTTGGTAAAAAGGGATAATCCGGCCCGAAAATCTCAGCCGGCATGCAGTAACGGCAGCGGAAGTTACACCGGTCCGTTACGGATATCCTTAGGTCTCGTAAGGGGCGGTTATATAAGTCATGAACGGGCCTGCCCATTATCCTCACCTCATTACGTCTGTTTATTAACCTATGATACGTTAAAAGCACAAACGGTTAAAGCACGACAAGTTATTTGGACTGTAAACATTTGTATCTTCAATAATTATGACAGAATTCCTAAAGCCAAACCACCTGTTTCTCCGCTGCCGAACGGTTAGCGGCTTCCATTAGTGAAGTGAGCTGGGCGGCAATCATGATATTGGTTTCGGCGGCTGTACCTGACTGAATATGATCGATCCACTGTTCAAAGGCGCTTTCCCGGTTCGGCTTCAAGGGGAGCTCTGCCCATGCCTGCTCAGGCAGCGGATCAAGACCTTCTGCCTCTGCACTGGTTCTCAGCAGCAGCTTCGCCTCCGGCGTTCCGTAAAGCAGCGTCCCGTCAGTCCCGTGTACTTCAATTGAGAAAGGCGAATGGCTGTTGACAAACCCGGCCTCCACCACCCCAATAGCTCCCGAAGCTGTAAAAAGGGTGACGACCGCATTATCCTCTACTTCCCTGCCGGTCACATACCCAAAATTAGCGCTGACTCCCGTGACAGGCTCGCCGAGAAACAGATTCGTCAAATACATCGGATGGCAGCCCAAATCGATTAAGGCCCCGCCTTGGCACTGGTCCAGCTTATAAAAATGCTCCGGAAGCCAGCCAGCGGTTGCTCCATTATGCGACAAACGGACTCGGACAGTGGTAATCTTCCCCAGCCATTTCCGGTCCAGAATATCCTGAATCGTTAACGTATAGCCGTCATTTAAGCGAGGCAGCGAAACAGTGAGCTTGAGGTGCTGCTTGTTCACTTCCTGCAGAATGTCGTCTGCGTCCTGACGCGTGGCGGCAAGTACTTTTTCCGTAAAAATATGTTTACCGGCCTGCGCGGCAGCCAGCATCACTTCGCGGTGCATATTTGTGGGTGTATCTACGATCACGCCGTCGATGTCATTACGGTTCAGCAGCTCACCGAGCGAATCCATATAGGGAACGCCCAGACGTTCAGCCGCCTCACGGCCGCGCCGGGCATCTTCGTCCCAAACCGCTGTTATGATGGTATCCGGATGCTCCTGCGCCTGCTTGGCATAATCCCAGGCATGCACATGCCAAAAGCTGACCATTCCGACTCTTATGCTCATTTCCTTGTCCCCTCCGGTATTCATTATTCTGACAGCCACCTCTAAAATAGCATAAACTGAAACGCTTCCATACTAAACTTACCCTAATTTGCCGTCCTGCAAATGCAGAACCCGGTCACAATACGCGGTGCCGCAGATCCAGACGCTTTCATATATTCAATCGCCTTTCAGAAAGCCGGTTCGTTCCTTGCTGAAATCAGATAGAGTATAGCATCTCAGAAAAGACAATATCTAAATCCGGTACATATACCTTACCTACCTAACCTGAATGTGATTTGAGATGGACATACGTGCCGAAATAATTTTGCATCAGGAGTTAAAGATATGACGATAGGTATAAGAGAAAAAGCCCTCTCCCAAAGCATTTTAGGCTTCTAAGGAGAGGGCTTTTGGTGCAGGTTTTACATAAGAATCTCGATCATCGCACGTCCTTCCGGCTCCCGGATGTGCTGGTCAAATTCCGTCCGTTTGATGCGCAGGCCACCTGGCCGATAAGGATTTGGAATCCGCTCAGCGGCCGCTTGCGTGCCGTTAATCGTTACTCCGCTGACCTCACCTGTCTTAATCCGGTAAACAAAGGTTACCGGGGCTCCCGCATACTCGAAGTCGAAAGCAGTACCATCGAGCCCCTCCGGCAGTACCGGATCAACAATCAGGTCGCCGCCTTCCTCCCGGATGCCAAGGACTCTGGAGATCAGCTGGTTCATATAGATTCCCGGACCGCTGGAATAAATGCGCCAGCCTCCTTTGACCTGCACCTTTCCTTCCCGCAGCTCGCCAAAACGCTCCTGCGCTTCATACCGGGTGCTGAACTCCCCGTCGGAGCTGCTGAAATAAGCGTTGCTCTGGCGCCGCTGTGCATTTGGGACTACATCCCGAATGCCAATAGGGTTGATAACAGCCAGGCCGTTCCAGGCCTGCTCGGCTTTACCGATCTTCGCCATCGCCTCCACATACCGGATGTGCGCATGCACATACTGCAGACCGATTTCACGGCCAAAGTTGGCCGCCTGTTCGGCTCGTTTAAAGTGAACACTGACGCCCCCGACATATTGCGCCGGACGATTCATGAGACGCACGCCGTCAGGGCAAAGCAGCTTCTCCTGAATAAGCTCATAATGAGCTTTCATTTGCTCAGGCGACAGCAGTTCGCTGATCATACTGCGGGTCATCGGCAGCAGCCTGAATTGAATCCCTGTCTCCTCATCCGTCGGATGCAGCATCCGCTTGGCTTCCTCCGGATTCTCAAAATACAGAAAACCCGGAATGACCTCCGTATCCAGCATATAACGGTTGAAATCACGTTTAATCCCTTCAGCAAGCCTAGACAACTCTCCGGACCATTCCGAATCCGTATCCTTAAGTATATTTGAAAGCTGGGTTACTGCCTGGTAAGTTAACGCCACCGTCCAGCTGCTGACCATAAACTGCTTCAGCTGCGCATTAGCCGGCTGTAACGTGTCGTCCCAATCTCCATCTCCATAAGAGGACAGGAACGTATCGTGCAGGAAATGCTCCCGGATATAGCCGATCTCCTTCTTCAAGTGCTCCCGCAGCGGTGCTGCCTCTGTGAACTCAAAGCCATGCTTACGGGTATATGGAATTTGCTCGTCCAATATCGCAAAATCGCGGGTCGCCGCCAAATAGTCGCTGACCACCTTCAGCGGCCAGACAATGATGTCCCCGTGGCTTTCTTCCTGCTGTATTGAGGCATATTGATCAAACATAAACCACTGCGGCCAGTTGCCGTCTTCTTCATATTGGTGGGCAAACAAAGTCTTCAATATATCACGAACCTGTTGATAGTTATGCGTAGCCATGAAATATTCAACCGGCCCCTGGCAAACATCGCGTGTCCCCCAAGCGGCACCTCCGTACTGCTCCAATCCATGCGGTACAGAATAATGGACAAGCATGTTATGCGTATACCACCACGCGAGGGCGTTTACTTTAAACAGCTCTTCTTCCTGCCCGGAAGCAGACTTCAGACGGAAACCGTTCATTACCCCGGCGTAAAACTCCCTGTATCTGCGTATTTCCTCCGCTGCCGGACGCTCCTGCACCGGAAGGTCTCCTCCATTCAGCAGGCCCTGCATGGTCAGCGTCCATTCGGAAGCGGGCGCAAGCTCCAGCACAACCAGTGAAGCGCTGCCCGGCTCCGCCCCTTGAACTAGAAGCTCCTCGTTTCCAAGTTTGTAACCCGTTCCTTCCACACTCATCCGGTACTGCAGATTTGGATAGACACCGGCGCTCAAAGAACTCTCGTCCGCCCGGAAGGTCAACACACCGGATGCTGCATCCTTTTTCAGATGAAAGGGCACTTCATATTCATTCACGTTCATCGTAATTTGATTGCTGATCAGATAGCGGTAAGCAGCGCCGCTTACGGCAGAGACCTGCAGACGGACTTCAGGTGAATCCACTGTTGTGTAATTTGTAATGATAAAGGTCTCGGATGTCGTTTTATAATACCAGCGGGTATAGTTAAAACCCATTTCAAACAGCGAAGGCATGGTGAGCAGACGGTATTTGCCGTTCACTTCTACATACAGCCGCTGGCCCGATGTTTTAGAAACATTCAGAGCGTTCCGCGCGTTGCTCATCATTTTGTTAAAATTCGTATTTCCCACGGACAGCTGAGAGTTAAACAGACCGTACATATAGGTATTAGTGGTTATAACCTCGGGATTCATCCTTGCGTTATCCCCGCTCATCAGGATATGCCCGTGCGGCCGCTCTACGCGAAGCTCCTTCTCTTTCAGAACTACATGCTCATAAGTCTCCGTGAAAAAAGACACCAGCTGCCCGCCTTCAAACTCCTCCTGTTTCCGCTCAGGAAACAACCGGTCAAGCTCTTCCGGCAGCATGGAGAGGGTTTGCAGCGGCTCCCCGATCGCCGCAGCTCGGGAGATCAGCGGCTGCCAGTCCGTATCGGCTCTATCTTGCTCCCCGGAATCCTCAGCCGTGAACGGAGAAGGCTCATCCGCTTTGGCCTCTCTCCATGCCTGTTTGATAACATCTCCAAATTCCAGTTCGGAAATGGCTTCCGGATGATCGTCCTTGAACAGGCCGTAAAACACATAACGGCTTTGCCCGTTCAGTTCGCTTTTGGCCGATTGCAGCGCCGTGTACGCAAATTCGTATTGATAAACTTCGTTGGCCAGATTGGCTTTGTATAAACTTTCCGGAAGGTTGGTTTCCTTGTAGGACAAGCCGAAGAATTGAAAGCCATCGGTAGAGAAACCCGCTGCACGGGTCAATGAGCCCTGCTGAAGATAGGGAAATTTGCCTCCCTGCGGCTGATTTTGTCTGGAACAAACGGCATAATTTCCGGTTTCATCCTTAAACACAGCGTGGTCGATATATTGGGACAAATAGGCTTCATTGCCGCGGACAGCTCCCGGATGAGCCAAGCCAACATCCTGTCCATAAATCAGATCTACAGGAACACCGGTGCCTTGCACGCGCACATCCCAGAACCAGACCTCATAGCCAGTCAGCGTAAAAACAACTTCGTATCTCACACCTTCAGCACCTGCTGCCTCGGACTGAATCCGGCCGGACCAGATCATCCGGTTGTTACCAAGGCGGCGGAAACGGCTTGCAGACTGCACACCGAGCAGCGGATAAGCTTCAATCCCGCGTTCTCCGTGAAGTCTGAGAAACAAATTGCCGGCAGCCCCATCCACCGGATTGCCCGTCAATTGATTGATCAGAAATTCTCCACCGCTGGCCTGCCGGAGGTCACCGCTGCTTAGAAAATCGAATTGGAGTTCACCCTTTCGAAGTGAAAGCTTGGATTCGGTTACAGTTGTCATTCTTCTCACGTCCTTTTATTCTCTCTTTCGGTCCAGAGCCGTGTGTGGCAGTATTCGTTATCTGACATGCAGTCATTACATATAGAAATAAGTATAGAGATAAGAGTTAAGAGTTAAGAAACAAGAAATAGGGCTAAGCTGAACGTTTAAAGCAGCCGGAAATCGGCCTCCTGTACGTCCCGGCTGCTGGTTCCGATAAACAGCTTGAAAGCGCCGGGATCACTGCGGAAGGACAAGTCGCTGTGGTGGTACCGCAGCATACTTTCGTCGATTTCAAACGAGACTTCCCGGCTTTCGCCAGGAGCCAGCTCCACCTGCTGGAATGCTTTGAGTTCCTTCAATGGCCGTACGACTTCACCCGCCATGTCCCGGATATAGAGCTGTACCGTTTCGGTTCCTGCCATGCTGCCCGTATTGGTAACCGTCACGGACACCTGCAGCGGCTGCTGGGATGTCAACGAATTGGAAGACAGCTCCGGTTTGCCGTAAGCAAATGTGGTGTAGCTTAGCCCGTACCCGAATGGCAGCAGCGCTTCATTCGGAAGGTCCAAATACTGTGACACATAACGAATCTGGGCATCCGGTGCGCCCTGCGGACGGCCGGTATTGAAATGGTTATAATAAACCGGAATTTGTCCGGTGGAATACGGGAACGACATCGTGAGTTTGCCGGACGGATTCACGGCTCCATACAGCAGATCGGCAATAGCCAGACCGCCTTCACTGCCCGGGAACCAGGCCTCAAGGACGGCGCCGGCTTCATCCAGGACGCCGCTCAGATCCAGCGGTCGTCCGTTAAAGAGCACGACCGCCAGCGGTTTGCCGAGCTGCTTCATACGCTTAAGCAGCTCAAGCTGGGCCTGCGGCAGCCGGATATCCCCCCGGCTGCCCGCTTCCCCGCTCATCTCGGAGGCCTCGCCGAGCGCGAGCACAATCACGTCCGCCGCTTCCGCTGCAGCGGCGGCCTCCTGCGCCAGCGCTTCCTCAAACGTGTCGATGCCGCAGCCTGCGGCAATCGTCACGGATGCCGCGTCAGCGCTGGCAGCCTGCATGGCGGCGCCCAGCCGCGCCGCCGTCTCCTGCGATCCGGTCCAGGACCACGGACCGAGAATATCGCCGCTGTCGGCAAACGGGCCGATCAGCGCCACACGCTGCTGCCGGTCAAGCGGCAGCAGCCCGTCGTTCTTCAGCAGCACGCACGACTTCGCCGCCAGCTCGCGTGAAACGGCGCGGTGCTCGCTGCTGTAAACCAGCTTCCGCTCCAGCTCGGGATCCGCGCCGCGGGCCGGACGCTCAAACAATCCGAGCTTCTCCTTCAGCTCCAGAATCCGGAGCACCGCTTCATCAATCAGCTTCTCCTCGATGAGCCCTTCGGCAACCAGCTGGGGCAGATAATGCACATAACAGGAGGTCATCATTTCAATATCCACTCCGGCCTGCAGCGCCTTCAGCGCCGCTTCCCGCTCATCTTCCGCCACGCCATGCGGGATCAGTTCCTTCACTGCCCCCCAATCGGAGATTAATACGCCGTTAAATCCCCATTCTTCCCGGAGCAGCTGCCGCATCAGCTTGCGGTTGCCGGTGGCTGGAATACCGTCCAGCGTATTAAAGGATGTCATCACCATTTCCGCCCCTGCATCTAAAGCGGCCTTATACCCCGGCAAGTAGGATTCACGCAGCTTCAGCTCCGATAGATCAACCGTGTTATAGTCCCGGCCGCCTTCTGCAAGTCCATAAGCAGCAAAATGTTTGACACACGCCGCCACCCGGTCCGTCTCATTCCGCAAATCATCTCCTTGAAAACCCTGGACAAAAGCCTTAGCGAAAAGCGAGTTGAGGCAAGGGTCTTCTCCTGTCGACTCCATTACCCGCCCCCAGCGGGGATCGCGCACCAGATCAACCATAGGAGCAAAGGTGACATGAACGCCGGAGACGGCAGCTTCTCTCGCTGCAATTTCTGCACTTTTCCGGGCAAGCTCCAGATCCCAGGAGCAGCCGATAGCAAGCGGCACCGGGAAAATGGTCTTGAACCCGTGAACAATATCCGCCATGATCAGCAGCGGAATGCCAAGTCGGTTGTTCTCCAGATGAGCCTGCTGGACAGCCAGCACTTCCTCGGCTCCAGCCAGCCCCAGCACAGAGCCGGCATTGTCCACCTGCGCTTCGGTGATACCCAGACTTTTCATCGGCCCTGTAATCTGCCCGCTGTCCTTGGCCCCTTTGAAGAAAGGCACGGCAAGCTGCAGCAGCTGAGCGGTTTTCTCTTCAAGGGTCATTTTGTTTAGATATTCTGTAACTAGTCGGCTCCTCATCCTTGTCCCTCCATACAGGCAGTATTCGAAACGTTTCTAACTATAAATTTAAAGTAAAATAAAGGGATTTAATTCTAAGTATTCTTCTAAATATCGAAACGTTTCTATTTGTTTCCAAATTTTTTTCATACCTTCTCCGATTTCTCTTCATTCATGAAGCAAGCGGCGCCGATCAAGCATCTGACAAGCACCGCCTACCGGCGGAGTCGGAATGGCGACGTTTAAGTCTGCTTTACCGAATTCCGCCGGACAAGCTCCACTTTCAGCTTATAAGCATTGTTGACTTCTTCCCCGTTTAACATTTGAAACAGCAGATGGCCGGCCAGCGATCCGGATTCGTACATGGGCTGATGAATTGTCGTAAGGGGAGGATGAACATATTCCGCAAGCTGGATATCGTCAAAACCAATAACCGATAGCTCCTCCGGGATTGAAATTCCGCCCTCCTCCAGCGCCTTCATGCCCCCAACCGCCATTTCATCATTAGCGTAAAATATAGCCGAAGGCAGTTCACCCTGCATCATCATCATTTTGGTCGCCTTATAGCCGCCTTCGCGGATAAAGTTACCGCTGAGCCTCCATTTGGCTTTCTCCTCAAGCCCAGCTTCGCGCATGGCACGAAGAAACCCCTGGTAGCGCAGGGCGTTGTCAAATGAGTTTGACGGGCCGCTGATATAAGCAATCTGGCGATGGCCCTGCTCAATCAGGAACCGGGTGGCATCATATCCGCCCTGTTCTCCGTCAACAACGACGCTGATCAATCCATCGCCGTTTGTATTCCGGTCCATGACCACAATCGGGAAAGCAGCATTGGCCGAGCTCAGCAGAATTTCATCGGTGATGTTGTGCGCCAGCACAATAGCTCCGTCAACCCTTTTTTCCCTTAAGAAACGGACGGCCGTCGAGTCTTTGCCCCCCATGGAGCTGCAGGCAATCAGATCGTACCCGTTCGATAGGGCCACGTCCTGCACACTGCGGATTAATTCAGAATAGTAAGGACCGGACAGATCCGTAAGAATCAAAGCAATTGTATTTGTACGGCTGCGCTTTAGATCCATGGCAAAACCATTTTTCCGATAGTTGAGCTGTCGTGCTGCCTCCAGGACCTTCTCCCGTGTCTTCGGACTCACCTTGCTGTCCCCGCTCAAAGCGTATGAAGCTGTAGATAAGGCGACTCCCGCCAATTTTGCCACATCTTTAATCGTAGCCATTTCATCCAATCCTTCCCAATCCTTGCATAGTCTACTTCTTTTATTTCATCCCTGAGATCGTATATCCTTCAATAATATGCTTCTGGAAGAAAGTAAAAATGATAATAATCGGTACAACCATAAATGCCGCACCCGCCATCTGCAAGCCGAATTCAGTTCCGTACTGCCCTTTGAGCAGTGACAGGCCAACTGATAAGGTATACAGCTTCTCATCATTGGCAATAATCAGCGGCCAGAGGAAGCTGTTCCACGCACCGATAAAGGTCAGAATCGCTTGAACCGCAAACACAGGTTTAACTACCGGAAGAATCAAGGTGAAGAAAATCCGGAATTCCCCTGACCCGTCTAGCCGGGCGGCTTCAATCAAGTCTGTCGGAATTGTCGCCATAAACTGGCGGAACAGGAAGATCCCGAAAGCGCCGACCAGTCCGGGCAGTACAATCCCCGCCATCGTATTAACCAATCCCATTTTGTTGATAATCAGGTAGGTCGGAATCATCGTCACCTGCCCCGGAATCATCATGGTAGCGAGAATGAGATAGAAGAATCCATTTTTCCCCGGAAAATGAAACTTCGCAAACGCGTAACCGGCGAGTGCATTCAGAAACAGCCCGACAAACGAGCAGATCACAATAATTAGTGTATTCTTTAAATACACGAAGAAATCCATCTCCGTAAACAACCGGCTGTAATTGTTCCAGGTCGGGTGATGCGGAATAATGGTCGGCGGAATCACCGTAAATTCATTCTCCGGCTTAAATGACGAGCCGAGCATCCAGATGAACGGAACCATCATCAGAATGCCGCCCAGAATCAGCAGCGTTACCATAACGCCTTTTTCAATCTTTTTGACGGCCATGCCGGTTCTCCTCCTTCTTAATACTCGACTTCTTTCCTTCTCACCGCAAACTGCACGATCGTTGCCAGAATAATGATGACAAACAGGACAAACGAACCCGAAGCGGCATAACCGAAATTGCTCAGCTTAAAGCCGTTATTGTAAATGAACAGCGCCAGCGACATGGTCGCGTTCAGCGGTCCGCCTTTTGTCATCACAAACGGTTCTTCGAAGAATTGAATCCAGCCGATCAGCGTTGTAATCGTAACGAAGAAAGTCGCAAAGCTCAGGAGCGGAATCGTAATGTAACGCAGCTTCTTCCAGCCCGTAGCCCCGTCAATTTCGGCTGCTTCATAATAAGAACGCGGAATCCCCTGCAGGGCCGCCAAGAAAATAATCATGTTCAGGCCGATGGCTTTCCAAAGCGCAAGCAGAATCAAGGAATATTTCGCAAGCGCCGGATCCTGCAGCCACTGCTGCGCCGGGAGACCGAACCATGACAGTATATAGTTAAAAAGGCCGTAACTGCCGTTATATAAATAACCCCACACAACGGCAACAGCCACAATATTCGTAATGGAAGGCATGTAATAGATAACACGGAATGTCTTAAACAGCCAGCTTGTGCCGTAATTGAGCAGCAGAGCTACCGCCATCGCGCATATAACCACCAGCGGTACCCCGACAACCACATAAATAAGCGTGTTGAATAACGCTTTCAGAAACACAGGATCTTTAAAAATATTGATATAGTTGTCAAAACCGACCCCGCGGATATTGGAGTAGTCGGCCAGACCGATCAGGTCCATATTCGTAAAACTGATGACCAGCGCAATGATAATCGGAACAATCGAGAATACAACAAGCAGCAGCACGGCCGGAGCTATAAACAGATATGGATATTTATTTTTGTTCCACTGTTTCGCAAATTCCCTCATCCTCTTCACCCCTTTGGTTTCTTCCCAAGGAATACTGCCTTTGCAGCAGCAAAAGCATACAGCCGGGACCCGCTCCTTCTTGCGGCGTTGCCCCGGCGCAGCTAATCATACACCCCGAGGAAAATCCTCTGGTGCCCACACCTCCGGACTGAGCCGTCTGTGTGCTTCCAAGCCAATTCTCTGCTTCTTATTTGCCGAGAATTTCCTTCGCTTTATCGTTCAGCTTATCCATCTCGGTCTGCGTATCTGCACCGCCGACCGTGATTTGCTCAAAGGATGCGATAACGGCCTGGGCAATCGTTTCCCATTCCTTGATTTGCGGAGCTGGACGGGCCGTTTCAAGCTGTTTGCCGAACGCTGCGATCATCGGATCGCTGAAAGCCTGATCATCCCATGCCGTTTTGAGGGCAGGCAGCGAGTTCGACGTTTCATAGTACTTCAGCTGAGCTTCCGTATCCGACAAGAAGGAAATAAACTTGGCTGCTTCGTCTTTGTTATTGCTGTAGTTAAAGATCGAGAGATCGGAGCCGCCAATCGAAGAATCGTTATTTTCTTTCGCCGGGAGGGTCGTTACCGTCCATTTGCCGTCAATTTCAGGGTCTTTCTCTTTAATTGTTTGAATCATCCAAGGTCCGCTGATGAACATAGGAATTGTTCCGTCTTTAAACGCTGTAGTGGTATCCAGATCCGTGCCTGAAGGCGTCAGCTTTTCATCAAAGAAGCTCTTCAAGTAATTGATCGTTTCCACATATTTAGGTTCATTGAAATGCGGCTGGCCCTGGTCGTCGATAAAATCGCTGCCGTTCTGCCAGGCAAAGATTGCAGCCGTAATCTGGTCTTTGCCGTCAATGGTAATGCCATAGTGTCCGGCACCTCCTTTAGCCACCAGTTGCTGTGAGGCGTCCTTCAGCTCATCCCAGGTTTTAGGCCCTTCCGGATAACCTACTTCACCCAGCAGGTCCGTGCGGTAGAACAAGGAGCGTGTCTCTACGTACCAAGGAATCCCTACTGTCTTACCGTCGAATTGACCTGTCTGCACGGCACCGTCGTAGAAGTTCTCTGCTTTCAAATTCGGATATTTCTCGATGTAAGGCGCCATATCGGCAAGCGCGCCTGCAGCGGCAAACTCAGGTATCCAAGTAGTACCCATTTGGACAACGTCCGGTCCATTTTTCGAAGCAACGGCTGTCAGAAGCTTGTCATGGGCAGAATCCCAAGGAATCGCCTGAACCTCTACCTTAATCCCCGGGTTCTCCTTCTCATACATTTCGGCAAGCGGTTCTACCGTATCTGTGGTGCCCATAAACCAGACCTTCAGCGTTTTGCTGCTTCCCGATCCGGAATTGGAATTGTTTGAGCCGCAGCCTGCCAATACCAATGAGAAAGTCAATACTGCAGCAAGCATCGTGCCCCAAGTTTTTTTCTTCATCCTTTTCACCCCGTTTTTAGTTTGAAAAACCTGATCAACCAAAAAATGAATGCCCTTTCTTCGAAACGTTTCGATTTAATTTCAAAAAAAATGTCCGCTATTTTCGATTGTAAAATGGCTAAACAAAGACCAATCAATCGAATCAGGCTGTAAAAGCAGTCGAAATCAGGTCCGAATAGTCCCTTTGTAAATCGTCCCCATAAAAACATCGAGGCAAGATCCTTTCGACTCTTCTGTAAATTCGAAACGTTTCAACAACCACATTATAATCTGCTTTGGTAGCGATTTCAAGTTGAATTTTGGATAAAATTTTAATTTTGTTAAGCCGCATCACCTGATTAGCGTGATATAATGACAAAGCCTTGTAAACAAGAACCTTTTTCAGAAAAGAGATGAATTGAGCCCCATGGTTGCCGATATTTTGCTTCAGGTGGTCCTGCCCATCTTTGTACTGATCGGAATCGGTTCGATCATGCAGTACATTTTTAGGCTTGACCTGTACACTTTGACCAAGATCAACTTTTATTTCATTACTCCTGCTGCCGTGTTTATCAGCATGTATGAATCGGAGATGTCGCCTTCGCTGCTCGGCAGCGTCGCTTTATTTTATTCCCTTTATGTGCTGATTCTGTATTTGGCAGGGAGCCTGGTTTCGCGCCAGCGCAAATTTTCAAGAGGCATGAAGGCGGCCTTCGTGAACAGTCTTATCTTAGATAACTCGGGGAACTATGGTCTGCCGGTCAACAATCTGGCCTTCAGGGGCGATCCGATGGCAGGGTCTGTTCAAGCGCTCATCATGGCCTTCCAAAGCCTGCTGACCTTTACCTACGGCGTTATTTCCATCCAGGGCGCCAAGAGCAACGGATTGTACCGGGAAGCGATTAAAGGGTTCCTCAAAATGCCTGTCCCTTACGCGCTTGTGCTTGGTTTGATCTGGCATCTGCTTGACCTGCCTGTCCCGGATTTTATTTATCAGCCTCTGCTGTATGGAGATAAGTCTATGGTGGCTGTAGCCCTGCTGACGCTTGGCGCGCAAATTGTTAAATACCCGCTTCGGCTGGAACGGATTGATGTTTACCTGAGCGTGGGGCTGCGCCTGCTGTTTGCGCCGGCTGTCGGCTTCTTGCTAATTCTCCTGCTTGATCTTAAGGGCATTCCGGCTCAAGCGCTGCTGATCGCATCGGGGATGCCCGTTGGCGTGAACACCTCCATTCTCGCTGAAGAGTATCAAAATGAACCGGATTTCGCCGCCCAAACGATTTTGGTTTCGACCATTCTGAATGTCATAACAATTACCGGGCTGATCTCCTTGTCAGATTACGTAGCATGAGCCCGGCTGCAAACCGTGCGAATAGTGGAGATAAAGATACCAAAAAGCACCCGGCGGTTCAGGACAAACGGTCCTTACACCTCGGGTGCTGTTTTAGCTTCGTATTAACTTATACACGTCTAAACGTCAAATTTTTACGCGGTACACCGCTTTGTTCTCCAAACCGCGGATAAACGGCGTCCAGGGCTCATGCTCCGGCGTCGTATCAAGCGCATCCTCCACCATTTGAAGCTTCGCATCCAGCGCATCAATATGATGCAGTGCGACCGCCTCCGGAATTTGCGGCTGAACCGGGCTGCCCCATTCCCCTAAATTGTGATGCGACAGCACCAGATGCTGCAGCGCGATCACTTTCTCCGAGTCCAGATCAATATCCAGCCGGACCGCGGCTTCCGTAATCCAGTTGGAGGCCATGGAAATATGCCCGACAAGCTTCCCTTTGACGCTGTAATCCGACACGATGCCCAGCTGGGCGATCATCTCCTCAGGCTTAGCGATGTCATGCAGAATAATGCCCGACTTAATGAAATCCGGATTTAGAAAAGGGCGCTGTCTGCACAGAAACTCCCCGATCTCCAGCATCCGGACCATATGGTAAGCCAATCCTGCAAAATAGGCATGGTGATGAGTTTTCGCCGCCGGGTAATGCATCAGCCTCTCTTCCACTTTCCCCACACAGAAAGAAACGATCGACCGGATCTCGTCATCCTGAATGCTGGAGGCTGCCTGCTTGATCGTATGCACCAGATCCACGGGGCGGATCGGAGCCGAGCGGATAAAATCGGTTAAATTGACTCCATCCGCATCAGACGCAGGGCGAATCTGCATAATCTTGATCTGCAGCCGCTCCCGGTAGGTCTGCACAAGCCCTCTGACCTTGACGAGCCCCATGGGGAAAAAAGTCTCTTTGTCCGCTTGTGAGGCGTCCCAAAGCTTGGCCGGCAGCTGCCCTGTTGCATCGCACAGCACCAGATCCAAATAGTCTTTGGGGGGCGTTGCGTTGGTCTGTTTGATTTCGAGTTCCTTAATAAGATAAAATCCCGTAAATTCATCCCCGCTGGCTAAATCTTTAACTAATGTCATGCTGCTATTTCCCCTCTCCTGTCAGGCACCGAACCAGTGCAGCAGCGGTTGATACACTCCATAAAGCAGGATATAAAAAGCCGCTCCCAGAGCAGCGCCCACCAAAGCGCCGTTCAGCCGGATTCGCTGCAGATCCGTTTCTACTTTGCTCTCTACAAATTCCGCCAATCGTTCTTCTGTGAATGTATTTAAAGTCGTTCGCACGATTTGGCCTACAAGCGAATGCTCCGTTTCAATCAGATTGTGCACAAACGGCTGCACATAGCCTTCCAGCCAGTCCTTGATTTCACGGTCTTGCCTGAACCAATCCCAATAGCTCTGAACAAACCCGATTACAAACTCTTTAATCTGAAGACTTGTAATCCCCTGTACATGCTCTTCCGGTTTCTGGTTCAAGAGCTGTTCTCTGATATGAGTTAACAAAGCTTGAATGGACGGCAGCAAGGAGACCTTCTGGAGCAGCTCATTCTTCCAGGTATTCAGTACAGCTGACAGATCTTCGCGTTCCTCCAGCTCGGAGGCCAGCTTATACAGCATTTCTGTCGTGAGCTTGCGCAGCTCGTGCTCAGGGTCCTTCAGGCCCGCCATAAATCGCTGCAGATCATCATACAGCACCTGTGCCGCATCATCAAGGTTAAAAGCGTCCGAGGACTGCGCGATTTCGAACAGACTTTTCTTGAACCATCTGGCAAAAGCGCCTCCTGTATTCAGCACCTGCTCTTTCTCTTTGTTCAGCATATCCTTGATCTGCTGTTTGGTCTGTTCTTCGTTAGATAGCCGGCCGGCTGCCAGCTCCACGAGCTGGGTAAGCAGGCTTTGAAATTGCGTATTGTCCAGCAGCCAGCGCAGCCCCCGCCCCGCATAGGGCGACAAATCAGCATGCTGCAGACTGTTTCTCAGCTGCTTATCGAGCTTCAACGAAAGCTCTTCCAGATTCATTTGTCTGGCCAGGGACAGAACCAGATTCCAGACCTGCTCCCCCAGCTTGGATGACTCCCCGCTGCGTTCCACCAGTTTAACAGCCATATCAACCAAATGATACTGCTGTACTTTCTCCTTCAACACCTTTTTGCTCAGCAGCTGCTCTTCTACCATAATCACAACACCGTCAACCAGTTTGTCACGATTTCTAGGAATGATCGCTGTGTGAGGCAGCATCTTCAATCCAAGAGGATGCCTGAACAAGGCCGTAATCGCAAACAAATCCGCCAGTGCGCCAACAAGCCCTGCTTCCGCGCAATACAGCAGCAGCTGAGGCCACCACTGCCCAGGATAGAAGTGGGCGCAGATCAGTGCAGCAGCGAATAATAGGGCCAGCAGAAGCAGGCTGATATTTGCTCTTCTTCTCATTTTCACCGGAACACTCCTCCCGTTAAAAAAGAGACCAAATAAAGCAATACGCCGATCACGCCGCCAATCGCCAGACCGTTCAGCCGGATATACTGGAGATCTCTGCCGGCCTTATCCCGGACCATCTCAATTAATTCCTCTTCAGAATATGTATTTAGTTTGTCTGTAACTACTTTGGCAATAAGGCTGTGCCTTTGCTCAACCCATTGCAGCAAATAACCTTTGACCTTATGGTCGATGGTCTTCTGCAATTCAGAATCAGATTCCAATTTGGAGATGCCCTGGCCGACCTTTCGCCCTATCCAGCCTTGCAGCACCGAAGCTGCTTGGTTTGGTGCTTCATCAGAGCCAAGAGAAGGACGCAGCAACGCATCCAGTTCCTCACGAATGAGCCGGTCCAGACGAATGTGTTCTTCTCCTATCTTAAGAAGCTTAGCTTCACTCTTCTCAAGGGCGGCTCTCCAGTCAGGATCCGATCTGAGATTGGATATGTACTGCTGCAGCTTGGCCTTTAATTTTGCACGTTCCGGATGGGAAGGAGACTTCATGTCTGTTAAAAAGTCCGCGATTTTCGCCTGAATCTTCCCGCTGACCTGCTCCGGCTCCAGCCCTGCGGCCTGATTCACAAACTGCCGGCGGAATTTGCCGTGTTCATAAGAATCCAAAGCGGATCGGGCAAGCTTCTGGATAACCAGCCGAAAGCGCTCCGTATTGACAATCCGAACCAGCTCATCAAGCAGAAAATGAAGAATAGGTTCATCATATCCGCTTCGGATCATCCACTCCCCAAGATCGGCGAACAGGTCCGCCAGCCGGAAAATTCCGGCATCACGGAATATCATTTTCCGCAGACCCTCTCCCAGTTCATGCTCGTCCGTCCTGGAAGCTAATTCTTCCGCCAGCCGCTGCGCAATTTCTGTTATATGCTGTTGTCCTCCGCGCTCTTTCAAATAACCGATCAAGATCGCAGAGATACTGTATTGTTCAAGCCGCTGTTGAATATTGGCTGTTGTAAGCAACTCATGCTGGACCATATCACCCAGTTCATTTATCAGTCTGGAGCGGTTCCGTTCAATGACTCTCGTTCCCATAAACGCCGGCCATTTGATCTTTAACGGATTGCCAAATAAAGCCCCTACGGCAAAAGAATCCGCAAGCCCGCCTATTGTTGCAGCGTTAAAACCTGAGAACAAAATACCTCCGAGCACATGCTCCCGGAAGGGAAAAGAGGCCAAAACGCCCGCTGCCGATACAATCAACGCTGTATCCACTGTTGTTTTAACTTTCGATCTTCTCATGCTGCCGCACCTCAAGTAAAGAGAATTGCCTTCATATATACTCTTACCCATTATACATGAAGCAGCCACTCATCCCTAATCGGCCGGCCGTCCTAAAGAATTGCCATTTCAGTTCCTGCATTTGCCCAGCGACAGCTGCATATATTCGTTAATCAGTTCATCCAGGTACATTGACAGTTTAATAACTTTAGAATCTGTCAGACTATAGCGCTTCTCCATTTTGTTCAGCCTTAAACGAGCCTTCTCTATTCTATATTGGATAATAGTTGGCTTGTTCATTGTATTCACCTCCGTTGGTCTATTTTAGGATGTATTGCCAAAATCTAGTGAATTCAAGTTTGTGCATAATCGAATTAATTTCAAAATTAATTTAAGAATTAATGTCAGAATTAATTTCAATACAAACGAAGAAGCGTCCCTTAGTTTAAGGAACGCTTCTCCTGCTCTTTCATCTATTGCAATCTGTCAATTAAAATGCGCCTACACCGTGAGTCAAAGGAGTTACCACTGTAGTAAGAGTCAGAACTGCAGCAGTGCTAACGGAGAACAACAGAACAGCCAATTTTCTTTTCATTATAATTCGCTCCTTTTATTATAAGTGATTTATAGGTTTCTTCTGCTTGAACAGTTGCATAATCCCTAAATTGCTCGAACAATCCGGCACATTTAATAATGCCTGCGTCACTGCGAATTAACACTGCTGAGGACAAGCTGTTCAGAATGCATTCCATTCCTTTGTCGTACCTCTTGTTGTACAGATAATAATAGGCAAGCTCCGTCATCAAATTCATGTACCGGTCAGCTACCATTTGCTGAGTGTAGCTTCCCAGAGCCTGATTGATATCGCTATAGGATTCAATATGTTTTTCAAATAAGGCCAGGGTGTCGTCTACATTCATATCAAACCGGTTGGCTGCTTCGACAATTTTGACTAGAGCAGGGAGAATTTCTTCTTCTCTGGATAAGATGTATTCGACATAATCCTTTAAAACCGTAATATTGCCCATCATTAGTTCGTACAAATAGGTGTTGACTTTAGCCAGTCCCCGGTACTGCTCCATAATCCTCAAAGACTGCTCGTCCGATTCCTTAACCCAGCTCATGTCGCTGTATAAAGAAACGAAACGCATGGCCTCAACATATTCACCGCGTTCTTCGCAAGCAGCAGACTGCAGCAAATAAGCGTAGAGAATGTAGAGAAATAAAGGATATTCCGTACCGACGGGCTGTTCGGCAAATTTCTTATTGTCATAAATATGGTCGTATTGTATTGCTGCCCGGTACCCAAGCTCAGTTGCCAAATCATTTACCTTGTTCCAGTTCCGCAAGGAAGCATATACATTCGCCAGATCTTTAAGAGCATCCAGCTGCTGTTCCTCCGTCAAGCGGTCCACGTAAGGCTCAAATTGAACGGCGATCCGGTGATTCATCTGCTGATCTTGTCCAATTGTAATCGAGAACAAGCGGTACTGGGCAAGAGCCAGGCGTTCAGAGTGCTGGTATTTCTCGCTCTCTGCGACAACCTTGTACAGAATTTCTGCTGCTTTCCTCTTCCCCTGCCGAAAGAACTCTTCAGCCGTTTCAAAAATCGCAGGAAGATAAGACAGGTTATCCGTCATCTGCCGCACGGTCTGCCTGATGCAGTCCAGTTTGTCCAATTCCGCGCAGCGATAGAGAAATGGCTTCAGCCTCCGCCAATTTGGAGCAGCATGCACAAAACATTCATCTACATACAATTCGTAAAAATAACCTTCCCCAAGTCCCATTCCAGCAGTAATTCTATCCAGCTGCCCCATGGCGATCGGACGATTACCATTGATAATGGCGCTTAAGGTCCCGGCATTTACACCGGAAATTTCCGCAAAAAAATGAATAGACTTTCCAGTAATTTTTAGATAGTGTTCAAGTTCTGTGCGTATCGTGGCTGCAGGCTTCAAGTAACCCCCCCTTCAATAACTGCCAAGAATCAACATCCAAAATTTAGGAAAATCTACTTATATCAGTAATAATACTTAGCAGTGGCAGGTTAGTCAACATCTTTTTTTGATATATTCACCGATTCTGCAACAATTCCTTCTGAAAACCTGCATAACTTCTAAAAATCTTTGAAAATATGCCGTTTTGGGACAGCAGGCTGTGCATGAAAAAAGGCGGCTCCTCAGCTATGCTGCCGGAAACCGCCTTACCATTTTATAAAAGGGATCAAGTCCAATCACCGCCAATAAAAATGCCGACAGATTCTGAAGAATAACGCCGGTCAAAGACCGTCGAAATCCGTAAGAAATACCGGCAGAATTTATTCTACGCCGTCTCTGTAGTGGGCCTGCCAGTTCTTATCCCCTTTGTGGGACATGTCTTCGGCAGTCTTCTCCAGCGTGCGGAGCAGAGTCGCTTTAATTTGCGCAACCGTCTCATTAAATACGCGCACCTCTGACCCGACGATTCTCTCGCCATAGATTGCCTGTGCTGCATTATACTTTCGCTGCTGTTCAACCAGAGCGTCAATGGATTCCAAAGCATGCTCAACAAAATAAGTTACTGAATGATGCTCTTTAGGCAATGCTGCTTTCAAATACCGTACTTTTGCTAATGTTGTCATTATACTCACCTCTTGTGTAAATTTACAAATGAAAATTTCAGAAATTTTTCACAACTCCATTGTAATATGTAATTATTTATATTGCAATTCTAAAATTAATGGTAAGCCAATTAAAAAAAATTAATCTCTCCGCAGCCTATGGCTGCTCTTGCCCATGCGTCCGCTGACGGTTATAATGTTAAAGCAAACATATGTTCTTCCAACATCAGGAAGTCAGTCAGAAGGAGGAGTTATGAAAGGTTCTACCCACCTGGCCATCGGCTGCGCCATTGGTGCCGCGGCAGCAGGGTACCATTCGTTCGAATTGACGGATTCCGTCTTCTACATCACCTCTGCGGCCGTTTCGTCGCTTGTGCCTGATTTAGACGGCCCCAGCATGCTGAGCTCGCGCATAAGCAAAGTCTCCAAAGCACTTTATCGTTCTATGATCACACTGGCAGTTCTGTTAAGCCTGCTGGTGGCTTTCCTGTATCTCAAATATCATCTTGTTCGCGTAGAGCTGTTCGTTGCTGCCCTGTTCTCTTTATTTCCTGCTTTGATTGTGAAAGAAGGGTTCATTCGAAACGCCCTTGTGAGCCTGATCGGCATTGGTCTTTCCTGTGCAGGCTTCACCTGGGGAATGCTTTGGGTATCGGGCTTCGGTCTCTTTATTGCGATTGCACCGTGGCTGAAGCATCGTGGTTTAACCCATACGGTCTGGGCGCTGTGGATCTGGTATCTATTAAGCCGGGGTATGGAGATGCAGCTGGGGGTTGAAGGGCTGGCATTGACAGCCGGAGCCGGTTATGCCTCCCACCTGCTTGCTGATACGCTGACGGCCAGCGGCGTGAAGTGGCTGTATCCTTTGACTAAGTTTACTTTTAAATTGCCTTTCCGTTAGAAAAACCACCTTACAGCGGCAGTTTGCCGGGTAAGATGGTTTTGACTTAGAAATCTTATTAGAAATCTTATTAGAAATCTTATTAGTGATCTTATAAGTTGTTCTGCAGGCCATGCTTCTTACTTCTTTACTTCTTGTTGATCAAAGAATTGAGAGCGGCATAGGCAAGGGGCTGGAAGCCTTCTGAAGGCTCTCCGTTTGGAATCTCCAGCCGCAGTACATAATCCTGGCCGTCGAGCTCTTTAACAATGTATTGCTTGACCCTGACGGGACCATTGACAATTTCGACAAGCTTGGCATCCCGCATCGGCTCGGCAACGTCGTCTCCAGTAATCTCTTTTACCCGCCCGTTATCCGACATTTCCTGATCAGCCTCCAGCTTCAAATAGTCCATATTATAATCGGAAGGCAGCTTGTAAATGGTAGCAAAATACTCGGGATAAGCGGTCAGATACAGCTTGTTGTTCTCCTTATCGAAGGAGAATCCGTCCGGAAGGTATAAGGCGTAGTCATCCGTCTGAACCAGCTTGGCTGAGCGTTCTTCTGTATTTCCTTCAAGGGTAACGCTCAAATCTTTGGTTTCAGGCAGCGCTTCAGCTGCACCTTCGGAACCGCTCTGTCCTGCGCCCTGCTGGAGCTGAATTAAAGTCCGCAGTTTAACGCCGGGATCGCCTTCCACCTCCTGCTCCTTATATTGGAAGGTTACTTGATCCCCGGAATTCAAGCTGTTAATTACCGATTCATCGACTGTACCTAATTGAAAAACGACCGGCTGTCCATCCATTTCAATCTCAATGGAGGACGTATCTCCAAGGCCAACATATTTGCCCGTTCCTTTCAGTACTCCGTCCGCTTCATCTGATGAAGCAGAAGCCGAAGGTTCAACGGACTGAGAGACGTTCTCCAAGCCGCTTGCTGCAGGCTGCGTATCGTTTGCCTCCGGCGAATTGCTGCCGCAAGCCGTTAAAGCTAAAGTTAGCATCAGTACAAAAATTATCAGCAAATAAGGTTTATGTCTGCTCATTGTGTACACCCCCACTTTACATACGGATTTATAACCCAAAAGTTTCATTTCTAATCCAGTCTGCCCGTTTTAACGTTTACTTAGAAGCTTTAATTGTTATAATGAGAACGACTACACGGCGGAGTTTAACCGCTAAGACAGGATGAGGAGTATGGCTTTCGGTATTGATCGAACACAATTGACCGTTTGGAAGCAGCGCGTCGCCGCCGGTGAAATCGCCTTTCTGACTCACTACTGGCTGGATGACCGTTTTCCGAATGCCAAGACTGTGACCAAGGTTGGCTGCAGTGACTTGAGAAAGCTGGAGCAATGGTGCACAGACCATGGACTAAATCCGCGATACATCCACCGCCGCCAGCCGTTTCCCCATTTTGACCTCATAGGCTCCAGGCAGAAAGAGATTTTGGCTAAAGAAGGATTATGGGATCAGATTCATAAGTTTGGTCTGGAATAAATTAACCGTTCTCTGCGGCAGCAGAGAACGGTTAACGGCTGGCCTTACCTGCGGCTGGCAGCCGAGGAATCTCCGGCCTCAAGCTCCTCTTCCGCATGAGACGTGCCTGCTCTGCCCAGCCAGAGAAATAGGCTGATTAAGATAAAAGCAATTAACGCCAATAAAGGAATTGTGATAAAACCCCAAAAATTAATATAAGAGGTGCTGCAGGGAACGCCCACCTGGCAAGGCAGCACCTTGGCTAGTGCCGGAATTTTCTGCTCCGAGTAATGATAAATGGATATGCAGCCGCCGATGATGCAGAGCGGAAGCACATAAGGAATTATTTTCCGATCATTACGATAAGCCGCAATTCCAAGCAGTATAACCTGAGGGTACATAAAGATACGCTGAAACCAGCATAAACGGCACGGTTCGTAATGCAGAATTTCGCTTAAGTACAAGCTGCCTGCTGTTGCAGTAATCGCCACGATCCATGCCATATACAACGCATATTCCTTAAACAAGGATTGACTGCGGAATTGATCCATCCTTATTATTCCCCTTTGCCTGCCGATTCAATGGCCTGCTGGATATCCGAAGAAGTATAGTTTCCATTGTAGAGCTTGCCGTTGATATAGAAAGACGGCGTGCTTTGGACGCCAAGCTTGTCCGCCTGAGCATTGCTTGCATCCACTTCACTTTGATAGGTTTTGTTCTCGATGTCCGATCTGAGCAGATCATAATCAATCGACAGATTTTCAGACTTAGCCAGATTCACGATAAAATCCGTCGTCGCCCAGCCAGTCTTCTCTTCCCCCTGCTCCCGGTAAACAGCTTCATTAAACTTCCAGAACGAATCCTTATCCTGATGGTAGATCGAATGGGCAGCAAGCGCCAACCGGTTAGAATCTTCAATTCCATTGCCATCAAGCACGATCAGGTCTTGAAAATAAATTGCCGCCTTCCCGGTATCAATATCATTTTTCACAAGATCCGGCTTAATGTTCACACTAAAATTGCGGCATGCCGGGCATTGGTAATCCCCGTATTCTACAATCTTTACAGGAGCATCAGGATCGCCAAGCACTGGCATTGAACTGTAATCAAAATCCGCTGTGACTGTATGATCAGGGCGGAAGATAAGGGCAGCAATTACGGCAACAAGCACTACCCCAATTACAGAAAAGAAGATTAGGCGGCTCTTCCTCTCCTTTGCCAGCCGTTCTTGCTCTTTTCTTTTCCGCTCCGCGTACGTGTTGGTTTGCTTTTTCGGTTTCAGTACGATCACTTCCTTCATATGTACTTATAGTAAGTTGCTTTCTTCTATTCTGCCTTATTTCCGGTTTAGGCGCAATCTTTTTGGACCAGTCTGTAAAAAACAAGGCAAACACAGGCACCAGCATTGACTGCTGATCCTGTGTCTGCCTTTGTGTGAATTATCTACTCACCGCATGCCCCGATGGCAATCCAAGTGATAAAGCCGCCTTCTTGCGCCATACCGTTATGCTTAACAGCTTCAAACACAGCGTAGTCGCATTCCCTGTTCTTTAAGGAAACCTGAACACAGGATGAGCTGCTCATTCCTACGATGACATAGTTCTCATCAGAAAACAAATGTTTAAAAAAGACGGCAAACTCGGTTGTGTTCTCCCCTTCTTCAAAAGAGAATTCCTTCTGGCCAAACTGCTGGATGACCGCACCTTGCAGGCTCTGGACCGGATTAAAGGCCAAATGCTGCAGCTGCACTGTATCCTTCTTCAGGTGGCGCGAATCAATAGACTGGTCCTTGATTTGGCTGCCGCTAATGCCTTGGCTTGGCACCAGGCCCTCGGAACGCAGCTGCTCAGAAACATGCAGTATTCCAACTGCACCCATTTTTAGCTGCAGCGAGCCTACAGCTTCAAATGCGATATGGTTGTTCTGAATACTTGCACTGCCAATGTGGGAAGCGTTGACCGCTCCGCCTGCGAGATGCTCGCCCCGGACGCTGCCTTCGTTCAGGTGGCGGGCGCTGATTGCTTGGTCTGTGATGTGCTCGCTGGTGACGGCGGACGTTTGGATGTGATGAGCGGCGACGGAGCCTTCAGCCAGATGTGCGCTTTCGATGATGCCTTCGTTCAAGTGGCGGGCTGTTATGGACTGATCCGTAAGGTGATCGCTGGTGACGGAGGACGCTTGGATGTGGTGAGCGGCGATGGAACCTTCAGCGAGATGGGCGCCTTCTATGATGCCTTCGTTCAGGTGGCGGGCGCTGATTGCTTGATTCGTGATGTGCTCGCTGGTGACGGCGGACTCTTGGATGTGATGAGCTGTCACGGAGCCTTCAGCCAGATGTGCGCTTTCGATGATGCCTTCGTTCAGGTGCCGAGCTGTGATGGACTGATCCGTAAGGTGCTCGCTGGTAACGGCGGACTCTTGGATGTGGTGACCGGCGATGGAACCTTCAGCGAGATGGGCGCCTTCGATGATGCCTTCGTTCAGGTGCCGAGCGCTGATTGCTTGGTCTGTGATGTGATCGCTGGTGACGGCGGACGTTTGGATGTGATGAGCTGTCACGGAGCCTTCAGCCAGATGTGCGCTTTCGATGATGCCTTCGTTCAGGTGGCGGGCGTTGATCGCTTGATTTGTGATGTGCTCGCTGGTGACGGAGGACGCTTGGATGTGGTGAGCGGCGATGGAACCTTCAGCCAGATGTGCGCTTTCGATGATGCCTTCGTTCAGGTGGCGGGCGCTGATTGCTTGATTTGTGATGTGATCGCTGGTGACGGAGGACGCTTGGATGTGGTAACCGGCGACGGAGCCTTCGGCGAGATGAGTGCCTTCGATGATGCCTTCGTTTAAGTGACGGGCACTGATCGCCTGGTTAGTTAGGTGCTTGCTTGTTACGGCGGACGGCTCGATGTGGCTGGAGGACACGGAACCATCTGCGAGATGGTTAGCCTTGATAATCCCTTCGTTCAGGTGGCGGGCGCTGATTGCATGATTCGTGATGTGCTCGTTTGTGATGGCAAAAGGTTCAATATGACGTGCTGCGATCGATTCTTCGGCGAGATGCATGCCTTCGATGATGCCTTCATTCAGATGGCGAGCGCTGATTGCTTTTTCAGAGATGTGCCGGCTTACTACGGAGGAAGGTGCAATATGGCGGCTTGTGACGGATGCATCTATAAGATGCTCACCTTCGATGATCCCTTCGTTCAAATGCCGGGCATTGATTGCCTGATCTGTGATATGCTCGCTGGTTATCGCGGACGCTTCAATGTGCCGAGCTCCAACGGAGCCTTCCGCAAGATGTTCGCCTTTGATGATCCCTTCGTTCAAATGCTGGGCATTGATTGCCTGATTCGTGATGTGCTCGCTTGTTATCGCCGACGCTTCAATATGCCGGGCGCCGACAGACTCATCCGCAAGATGCGCACCTTCCACGATGCCTTCGTTCAGATGCCGGGCGCTGATCGACTGGTCCGCGATGTGCTCGCTTGTTATCGCCGACGCTTCAATATGCCGGGCGCCAACGGAGTCCTCCGTCAGATGCTCGCCCTCAACAATCCCTTCGTTCAGATGCCGGGCGCTAATCGCCTGATTCGTGATGTGCTCGCTGGTTATCGCAGACGCTTCAATGTGCCGGGCTCCGACGGAACCTTCCGCAAGATGCTCCCCTTCGATGATGCCTTCGTTTAAATGGCGGGCGCTGATCGCCTGATCTGTGAGGTGCTCGCTTGTTACCGAGGACGCTTCAATGTGCCGGGCAGCGATGGACTTATCCGCGAGATGCTCACCTTTCACGGCGCCATTGCTCAGATGGCGGGCCGTGATTGCTTTTTCCTGAATGTGACTGCCCTCTACCGCATTTAATCCCATATGACGCGCAACAATCGTTTTATCTGCGATTTTGCCTTCGGTAACGGCAGCTTCACCGATTTTGTCTGTGGAGACACTTTCCGGCGACAGCTTAAGGGAGGTTATGGCGTAATCCTGCAGGTGATAGGAGGAAATTTGCTGCTTGCCGATATGGCTGCTCTGAACGGCTTCATTTTGGATGGAACGGAACGACACCGAGCGGTCCTGAATCGCTTCTGGTCCTACGCTCCCTTTGCCCATATGAACCGCCGAAACGGCCCCGGATTTAATGTGGTCGGCATTTACCGCCCCGGAACGGATGGCAGCAGAATCAACCGCACCTGGCGCAAGATGATAATCATGGATCGCATTCGGAGCCAAATGATAATCTGTTACACTAAATTCAGAAAGTGCTGCGCTTTCCACGCTTTCCGGAGCCAGCTTGCGTGCTGAAATCGCCCCGTCTGCAATTTTGTCCTCAGTAACACTTCCGGCCTGAAGTTGATTTTTTCCTACAGCCGCCTTGGCGATATGGGTATGCTGAACAGCGTTCTCCGCAATAATTTGCCCTTTAACCGAGCCCGGCTGCAAATTTCTTTCGCTCACCGCAGCTGTACTAAGGTGTTTGCCTAATACGCTGTCCGGCTGGAGATGCTGCGAAGCAACCGACAGCTCCGCCAGATGGCTGCTCTGCACGGCTGATTTCGATATATGTCTCTTCATAACGGCTTCATCGCCCAGTTTGACCGCCAAAATACTCTGATCGGCAATTTTAGAGGAAGTAACCGCTTGGTCGACGAGCTGGAGTGTGCCTACAGAATGCTCCGCCAGTTTCGTCTGCAAAATGCTGTGGTCCGCCAGATGGCGCGAGCTGATTTCCCCTGTCCCGATGTGCTGCTCCCCAATTCCCGACTCTTGAATATGACGGCCTTCCACAGACCCTTCTGTAAGGTGCCGGGATAAAATAGCTGATTCTTTAAGATGCTGGGAATCAACTACATTTTCCTCCAGCTGGCCGGAGCCTACGCTTCGATTAGCCATCAGCTCTTTCGTAATAATTGCAGGCTGCAGATGTTTGGCTGAAATCGAGCCTGCTGTGAGATGGTCCCCTGTAATGGCACCCTCACTGATTTTATCCGCAGTTACAGCCTCATCCCGGATTTTGGAGGTTGTGACCATCTGATCTCCAATTTTGGAGGTATCGACGGAACCGTTCATGAGATGAACAGCCGAAATGGAGCCGCTGCAGATTTTGGACCCGTCAACTGATTGCTCCTGCAGCATTTCCGCCGAGATAATGGCACTGCTGAGATGCCGGTTCTCAATCACACCATCTGCCAAGTGGTCGGAGCTGATCGATTTGGCAGCCAATTTTTCAGGAGTGACAGAACCGTCCTGGATTTTAGAGCCGTCAATTGAACCGTTTGCCAGCTTGCTTCCCTGCACAGAGCCTTCCAAAAAATGGTCGCCGGTCAGCGTGCCTTTAGCCACTTTGGGCGAAGTGACAGCTCCGTCCTCCAGCTTGATGGAGGTCACTGCAAAATCGGCAATCCATGCCGTATCAATCACATTTTGCTTCAGTCTGCTTGAATCAATAGCGTATGGCGCAATTTTATCTCTGGTAATGGAGAAATCCGCAATGTCATCTCCGTAAATAAAGGCGGAGCCTTTTGCAATTTTCCGCTGTTCTTTAATCTTCTGTTCGGCTTCCGTTTGGCGTTCATCCCGTATGTCGGCCAAGCCGGGCGGCGTCTCCAAAGGCTCCTTCTCTGCCGAATCTTCTTCCGGATTTGATGAAAAAGGTTCAGCGGAGGACTCCGCCGTCTCCTCCGGCAGATGCTCCGGCAGCTGTTCCGCTAGCTGCTCCGGTACTTCAAGCACCGGAGTTTCGCTCTGGTGCAGCACAACCTGCCGCTGTTCCCTTGTTTTGACCTTCACCTTATCAATCAGCTCCAGCTCATTAAAAGAGGCCCGGTAGCCGGAATCCGTCGTTTTCCCTAAACGGGGTTTGGAAGCTTTTCCTTTCTTCAAGCCGATCTCTCCTTTCAGCATTCTTCTGGTTGCATCATATGCAGGGCTATGGGCTTCTGTCACATCCGGCCCCGCAAAAGAATACCTCCTGGAAGTCAGCTCGGCGCATAAAAAATAGAGAAGATCAGCCTGATCTTCTCTACCCGATCTTCTCTACCTAATTTACTCCACCCGATCTTCTTCACCCGATCTTCTGAGGGTCCCGATTAAGGCAAGGACGGATCCGGGAGTCCCGGACCGCCTTTCTGCCATGCCAAATTCAGCAAAGGTTAAGCATTGGCCTCTTCTGCGTCCCCTTCGCCAGCAGGTTCTTCAGCAGCCGGTGTGTCACCAGCACCTTCTGCTTCTGCCTCATCATCCAGATCGGCGCCGCGCGGCACAACGATGGAAGCAAGCAGCGTATCCTCCGGCAGATGCAGTGTAACTCCCTGCGGCAATGCTACTTCTGCTGCGGTAAATTTGTCGCCGACATTAAGGTTCGTCACATCGACATCAATTGAAGCCGGAAGGTTGTCCGGAAGGCCTTCCACATCAAGCTCCGTAACCAGCGTCTGAAGGATGCCTCCTTCTTTGGAGCCGGCTGCTGTACCCTGATAATGAACCGGGATGCTGACCCGGATCGGCTTGTTTCTGGATACGTGCTGGAAGTCTACATGAACCACCTGGCCTTTGGCCTGCTGGATATCTTTAATCAATGCCGGAACCGTCTCGCCGCCCTCCAGCTCTAATTGGAAGAACTCCGAACGGCCTGTACGGGCAACTTTGAGAAGCTCTTTCTCATCCACATGCAGCTGCTGACTCTCAAATTGGGAACCGTATACGACTCCAGGGACACGCCCTGACTGCCGAAGCTGACGAAGCCCTGCCCCTGTCAGCGCTGTTCTTGGTTGTGCATGCAAAGTAACGTTATGACCAGAACTCATCTTCCATCGACCTCCTGAATGTATTGAAAAATAGAGTTGAATCGCTTGGGCTGCCGCTCTAATTCTTGGATGTCTGGCTCAGCCTTATCCTAATTAATACCCTTTTTCAAAAGGATCTAACCGTTTTGCCAGGAATCTCTTAATCGGCACAAAAAAAACCGGCTCCCGAAGGAACCGGCCGGCTATTAAGCCTTAAAAGTGTGTGTGTTGGGTTAGCCAAAACCAATTAAAGAAAGAAACGGAAAATGACAGGCTGCCTAAGCTTCAATGCTGTTGACAAGCTCAACAACTTCAGCTGCCGTCTGCATCGCCAGCGCTTTAGCTGCAAGCTCAGTCATAGCGGCCTTCGACAGCTTCGAAATCTGCGAACGAGCCGGCAGAATGGAAGTTGCACTCATGCTGAACTCATCAAGTCCAAGTCCGAGCAGAAGCGGAATTGCCGTAGAGTCTCCAGCCATTTCGCCGCACATTCCGACCCAGCGGCCTTCTTTGTGCGCTGCATCAATGACCATTTTAACCAGGCGAAGGATCGCAGGGTTATAAGGCTGATACAGGTAAGAAACACGCTCGTTCATACGGTCGGCTGCCATCGTGTATTGAATCAAATCGTTGGTGCCAATGCTGAAGAAATCAACCTCTTTCGCAAACTGATCTGCGATGATGGCTGTAGAAGGAATTTCGACCATGATCCCCAATTGGATTTCATTGGAAACTTCAATGCCTTCGGCAACCAGTTTCTCCTTCTCTTCAAACAGCAGCGCTTTAGCTTGACGGAACTCATCAAGTGTCGCAATCATCGGGAACATAATACGAAGATTGCCGTAAACGCTGGCACGAAGCAGTGCACGGAGCTGCGTGCGGAAAATATCCGTACGTTCCAGGCACAAACGGACGGCGCGGAAGCCGAGGAAAGGGTTCATTTCCTTAGGAAGATCCAGGTATGGAAGCTCCTTGTCTCCGCCGATGTCCAGCGTGCGGACAACAACCGGCTTGCCTTCCATTTTCTCCAATACCGTCTTATAAGCATTGAATTGAATCTCTTCTGTTGGCAGCTTATCGCGGCCCATGTACAGGAATTCGGTCCGGTAAAGACCAACGCCTTCACCGCCGTTGTCCAGCACACCCGCTACATCATTTGGCGTACCGATGTTGGCGGCAAGCTCAACATGAACACCGTCGGCGGATACAGAAGCTTTATCGCGGAGCTTCTTCCACTCTTCGATTTGAAGCTGGTACTTCTCCTGCTTGCTGCGGTATTCAGCCACCAGCTCATCGGTTGGATTGATAATGACTTTACCGTCCAAACCGTCCACGATCACGAGATCGCCGCTGTTGACTTTGGCAAGCACTTCCTTGGTGCCCACAACTGCCGGAATTTCCAGGGAACGGGCCATGATAGCGGAGTGGGAAGTACGTCCTCCGATATTTGTCGTGAAGCCTTTGACATATTTACGGTTCAGCTGAGCCGTATCGGAAGGAGTCAGATCCTCAGCAATCACAACTACCTCTTCACTGATTTCTGCCGGATTCACATAGTTCAGTCCGAGCAAATGAATCAGAATGCGTTTGGTTACGTCTTTCATATCCGCAGCACGTTCCTGCAAATAGGCGCTCTTCATGTTCTCGAACATGGAGATAAACTGATTCGCCGTTTCGTTCAATGCATATTCTGCATTGACCATATCATTGCGGATCATATCTTCAACCGGGCTGATCAGCTCAGGGTCATTCAGAATAAGCAGGTGAGCTTCGAAAATTTCGGCTTTCTTGGCTCCAAGCTCTTGAAGGGTGCGCTCTTTAATCGCTTCAAGCTCGGCTTTCGATTGATCGAGAGCCGCATTCAGTTTGGCAACCTCAGCAGCCACGTCGGAGACGCTGCGCTGCTGAACCGTAAAATCCGGATGCTCCAGCTTGAAGGCAGGTGCGATTGCCACACCTGCCGAAGCTGCAATGCCTTCAATCTTAATCATTGTACTTCTCCGAGACCTTCGTTAACCATGACATCAGTGAGCGCTTTGATCACATCAGCTTCACCTTCGCCAGTTGCGGAAAGGGTGATGCTGTCGCCTTTTTCAAGACCCAGGGACAATACGCCCAGGATGGATTTCAAAGTTACTTTTTTGCCTTTAGCTTCTGCGAAAGATTCAGCGCTTTTGAATTTGTTGGCTGTATTTACCAATGCTGTCGCTGGACGTGCGTGAATACCATCTTCATCAATAATTCTGAATGTTTTTTCCATTATAATCCTCTCACTTTCAATAAGTTAGTTAATATCTCATGTATATCATAGTAAGCCATTTAAAACCGAAATTCAAATTTCGAAACAGGAGAAGGTTATTTAATGGTGATGATGTTTGGTTCGCCTGTTTTCACTGCGCCTGTCTTGTTCAGCGTTACTGCTGCGCCTTCAGGCAGATTCGAGAAAATAATCGGTGAAATAATGGACGGCGCATTTGCCTTCACATATTCCAGATCTACTTTCATGATCGGCTGTCCAGCAGACACCAGGTCGCCTTCATTGACAAGCACTTCAAAGCCTTGGCCTTTCAGCTTAACGGTGTTGACGCCAATGTGGACAAGAACCTCTTTGCCGCCGTCAGACATGATGCCGATGGCATGCTTGCTCGGGAATACGTTGAACACTTTACCGTATACCGGAGAGCAGATCGTTCCGTCCTGCGGCAGGATGGCAAATCCGTCGCCTGTCATTTTTTCAGAGAACACAGGATCCGGAACTTTGGTAATATCCATCAGTTCCCCGTTCGCTGGAGCAACGATATCCTCGTTAACGAGAACGTCGCCGTCTTTCGCCGCTTCCTGCTCTGAAACAGCCGGTTTCTCTTCAGCTTTCATTGGCGCCGGAGCAGGCGTTTTGCCGCTCATAATGTCAGCAATCTGAGATTTAATAGTATCGGAACGTGTGCCAAAAATGGCTTGTACGTTGTTGCCGACTTCAAGCACACCCGAAGCACCAAGCTGCTTCAAGCGGTTTTTATTAACATTAGTTTTGTCGTTAACTTCAATACGGAGACGAGTGATACAAGCGTCCAAATGTTTGATGTTGCCTGCGCCGCCGAAGGCAGCCAGGATGTTATGCGGCAAGTCGTCCGTCGAAACAGGGCCGGCAGCAGCGCCATCGCCTGCATCTGCCGCTGCATCTTCACGTCCAGGCGTCTTCAGGTTGAACTTGCGGATAACGAAACGGAATCCGAAGTAATACACAACGGAGAAGCACAGACCTACGATGATGACCCACCACCAGTGAGTACGGTTTGGAATCACCCCGAACAGCATGAAGTCGATGAAACCGCCGGAGAAGGTCATACCAATCTTGACATTCAGAATTTCCATGATCATAAAGGACAAACCGGCAAAAATCGCATGCACCGCGAACAGAAGCGGAGCTACGAACAAGAATGAGAATTCAAGCGGTTCGGTAATCCCTGTAAGGAACGCAGTCAGCGCACCGGACAGCATCAGACCGCCGACAATTCTTTTGTTCTCCGGCTTGGCTTCGTGATACATTGCCAAAGCGGCTGCTGGAAGACCAAACATCATGAACGGGAACTTACCAACCTGGAAGGTACCTGCAGTAAATGGTACGCCGTCACGCAGCTGAGCCATAAAGATGTGCTGGTCGCCGCGGATAATTTCGCCCGCTTTGTTTGTGTATTCGCCAAACTCGAACCAGAACGGCGAGTAGAAAATATGGTGCAGACCGAAAGGAATCAGGGAACGTTCGATTACCCCGAAGATAAACGCTGACAGCGTCAGGTTCGTATCGATCATACTGTGCGAAACATAGTTCAAGCCATCTTGGATCGGCGGCCAAACAAAGGACATGATGATCCCGACCACCAGAGCCCATACAGCGGTCATAATCGGCACAAAACGTTTGCCGGCAAAGAAACCGAGGTATGATGGAAGCTCGATCTTAAAGTATTTGTTGTACATGCTTGCCGCAAGCACACCGATGATGATACCGCCGAATACCCCGGTAACCAAGGTAGGGATACCAAGCACGCGGGCATAAGCCGGATCATTCAGCGACAGTACATAATCGTTGACGCCCATAACTGTACCCATCGTAATGTTCATAACAAGGAAACCTACGATTGCCGCAAGTCCTGCTACACCCTCGCCGCCGGCCAAGCCGACTGCTACCCCTACCGCGAACAGAAGGGAAAGATTATCAAATACAACCTGACCCGAGTTCATCAGGATATTAGCAAGGGTTTGAATCCAATGTGCGTCAAGAGCAGGCACATATTTAAGGAAATCGGGGTTAACAAGCATGTTCCCGATCCCGAGCAGCAAACCTGCTGCAGGCAGAATCGCAACCGGAAGCATAAGCGCTTTACCGACTCTTTGCAAGACGCCAAAGAAACGTTTGAACATAAAAATCCTCCTAAAAATGTGATGAAGCATCCCGCCACCGACCAGGTTTTAATATCTCCAGCCGGAAGGTTCTGCGTGCGAAGAAAGGGCCTTCAAGAACAGCAAAAAAGGCATGAGCCAACAAAGTTTATGCCTTATGTACCTTTACAAGGTTATCTTACCCCGTTAAGTAAAAGTACAACCAACAAACTTTGTAAAACTCATGCCTGATCGAATCAGTAACACGCTTAGTTATGAAGTTCTTGTTAAAGCCACGTTTTGAAGTATAGCACCCTCATCACAATTGTGCAAGATCTAAATTTCTTGATGAGGAGCAACCCGGTTAAGATGCATTGTCAAATAACTGATTTCCGCCTGATAGACCGGTTTATGCAGACGTTTCTCCATGACTTTTGTCAGCTTCCAGGCCAGATCATAGAGCTCCGGGTATTCATCCTTCAGCACTTCCTCCAGCTTGCCCAGCTCCTGGACGCGTTCGCCCCGCCGGATTCGTTCAATCGCAAACCGCAGATGCGTCAGCAGCCGAGCATAATCCAAAGAATTGCGGGCTATTGAAACATGAAGCTGATTCTCGATCATATCAATCATATCCGAAATAAGCTGGGAATGGGCCTTGACCTCGGTAATATGCTGGTTCGTCAAGGCGCTGTGAATATGAAGGGCTACAAACCCGGTCTCATCCTGACCCAGATCCACACCCATTCTCTCACGAATCATATTAATGGCATATTCCGCCAGATGGTATTCTTCCGGATAAATTTCCTTCGTCTCATAAAGAAAAGGATTATGAATGGCAATATCTTGCTCGGCCCGTTTGATTGCAAAGGCGATATGGTCCGTAAGCGCTATATGGATATGTTCATTTAGAGGAGCTTGGCTGTGTTTGGCGACGTACAGCAAAATTTCATTCAAGACCTCAATAAGCTTCTCATCGACTTGCTGAGCCAGCTGCTTGTACTGCTCCTGTTCGACTGCATTCTTCAAAATGAACAGCTTCTCGGCTGATTTAAGCGGTATCATTTCTTTGGGCTTTCGATTAAAGCCGATGCCTTTGCCGATGACTACGACCTCGCCGTGCTCGGGATGTTCGCCAATGATCACATTATTGTTCAGCACTTTAGCCACCTGAAGGCCGTCCACTTTAACACCTCATTCTGTGAAAAAAATACATGTCAAATCCCGCCGGCATTGGCTGCATGCGCTTGCAGGCATCCGATGCTCAGCGGGATACACTGATAATCCATTATAACCGTCTTCTTCTTAAAGCGCTACAAGCAAGTTTAGTTAATCAGCCTTTGGTAAGGAATCGGCAGCAGCCGCAGCTTCACGCACGTGAGGGGCTGATACGGCCGCATTATTTTTGCGGGTTAATCCCTGAATTAAAGAATTGAGGTCAATTCCCGATACGCCCTTCAGCATTTCAGGAGCAGTTGCCATCAGCTCCGTTACGTAGCTGCTGACCCGTGCCGCACCTTCCCCTTTCCCGGTATCAACGACGGTAAGCTTATCTATGCTGGACAGAGGCGCCGCAACTTTCCCGGCCAGTTCGGGCAGCATTTTCACAACGATATCGAGGATCGCAGCCTCACCGAACTTCTGGAACGCTTCGGCCAGCTTCTCCTTGGCTTCGGCTTCTGCTAAACCGCGCAGGCGGATAATTTCCGCATCAGCCGTACCTTTCGCCCGTTCGGCATCGGCAACCGCCTGGCCTTCAAGGCGTTTCTGCTCCGCTGATGCCCGCGCCTGCGTTTCGATGGAATACTGCAGGGCATCGGCTTCCCGCATCTTGCGGGCTTTATCTGCTTCAGCCGCCTGCTCTACCGCATAGCGGTCGGCGTCGGCTTTCTTCTTCACTTCTGCGTCATACTGCTTCTGACGGACGAGAATCTCTTTCTCCTGCAGGTCAATTTCCCGCTCCTTGCGCACAAGCTCAACCTTCATCTGCTCTTCCACCATCGTCTGCTTCGCGCGGGCTTCCTGAATGTGATATGCCTGGTCCGCTTCGGCTTTGGCCGTATCCTGTTCCCTTTTAAACGAGGCGACCTTCAATTCCTTCTCCTTGCTGGCTTCGGCAATGTTCGTATCCCTTAGGAGCTCTGCCTTTTGCCCTTCTTCCTCAGCGCGGGCTTTCTGAATCCGGGAATCCCGCATCGCTTCCGCTTCGGCAATGTCCGCATCCCGTTTAACGGCTGCAATGCGCGGCTTACCGAGCGCGTCGAGGTACCCGTGCTTGTCACGGACATCTTTAATGGTGAAGGACACGATCTGCAGACCCATCTTCTTCAAATCCCGGGCGGCCACACTTTGCACTTCTTGCGCAAAACGGTCCCGGTTCCGGTATACCTCTTCCACGGTCATTGAGCCAAGGATGGAACGCAGGTGCCCTTCCAGCACCTCCTGGGCTTCCCCTCTCAGCGCCTCGACCGGTTTGCCGAGAAACTGCTCTGCCGCTGTGGCAACGTCTTCTACAGAACCGCCGATCTTGATGATCGCTACCCCGTCAGCCAGAACCGGCACGCCCTGCTCTGTATAGACCTCCGGCGTAGAGACATCCAGCTTGTGGGACAGCAGCGATAAAATCTCCTTCTGCTGAAAAACCGGCCAGATAAACGCGCCGCCGCCGCGGACAATTTTCATTTTACGTCCGGAATCGTCCTCTGAAATGTTCTTGCTGCCGAGAAAAGAGCCTGTAACAATCATTGCCTCGTCGGGGCTGACCGTCTTGTAGCGCGCCCAGAAGGCAATCCCCAGAATAACGAGGACGGCAACTACAACAACAGGAATGACCAAATACTCAGGTACACTAGATAAATCCATTCAGACCCTCTCCTCTTCGTTCATCTAGCTCCAGCTCGGATACATAGACAATGCCGTCACGGGATTCAATGATCACAACCTGAACCTCCGCCGGAATCGGCCTGTGTTCCCAGCTTGCTGCGATGTGCAGGGAATTTCCTCCTGCCCCTCTTACCATGACCTCGCCAAATCCTTGCTCCGGAATCGGAATGCTCACTTTCCCGATCCGCCCGGGGAGCTCCTTCTCGGAAAATGCTGTTGAGTTCTCGCTCCGTTCCGCTGGTGCCACATAAGCAAAATAAACCATAAAGCATAGAACCAGAGCAATACACACCGCGAGCAGCAATACAGCGGCCTGCCCAAGCCCGGTGTAGCGGTCCAGCAATAGACCTGCTCCCCCAAAGCCTGTAACCCCTCCTGCCAAAACGACCGGCTTCAGAAAATCGACGGACAAGAAATCGAACATACCGTCCAGCCATTGACCGAGAAGATCCCCGACCAGCACGCTTACAAGCGTAAATAATACACCGCCGATCAAGCATCCCAGATACAATCCTTCCATGTCACCCTCCTGCAGCAGTGCCTGCCTTACATACTATGTAATACGCCTAAATTTATATAAGGTTGCAATATTTTCCTGCATAGGAAAATAAAAAAGTGCTCCGGATTTCCGGAACACTTGGAGTAAAACGGATGATGCTTCTATTACAGAGAGAGGCGGTAAATTTCGAGAACGTCCTCTTTGTCCAGCTTGGCGAAATTGCCGAACGGACCAAACTTGACTGTTTTCTCCGCCATCAGTTCCAGCTTGCTGTCGTCAATGTCGTAATCGGCCAGGCGGCTTGGCGCTCCAATGGAGGACCAGAAGGCGCGCAGCGCGGCGATGCCTTCCTCGCCGGCCTGGAGGTCGCTTTTTCCAGCTGGATCGATACCAAAGACATTAACCGCCAATTTCTTGAACCGCTCTGGTTTAACCTTCAGATTGTACTTCATCCAGTTCGGGAACAGGATGGCCAGACCGCCGCCGTGCGGGATATCATAAACAGCGGAAACCGCATGCTCAATGTTGTGCGTTGCCCAGTCGCCGCGGAAGCCCATGGATACCATGCCATTCAGGGCAAGTGTGCCTACGTACATGATGCTTGCACGCAGCTCGTAATTTTCCAGGTCATTGATCAGCTTAGGAGCCGTCTCGATGACCGTGCGGAGCAGCGTTTCACAGAAGCCGTCCTGCACCGGGGTGTTCTCCTCAAGATGGAAGTAGTGCTCCAATACGTGGGACATCATGTCTACCATGCCGTAAACGGTTTGATCCTTAGGCAGGGAGAACGTATTTTGAGGGTCCAGAATAGAGAACACCGGGTAGGTGAATTCACTGCCGAAGCTCAGCTTCTCTTCTGTCTCCATGTTGGAAATCACGGCGCCCCCGTTCATTTCAGAGCCGGTAGCAGCCATGGTCAGGACAACGGCAAGCGGAAGAGCTGCCTGCACGGAGGCTTTGCGGGTCAGGATATCCCACACATCCCCGTCATATTTCGAACCGGCCGCAATGGCTTTGGAGCAGTCGATGACGCTGCCGCCGCCAACCGCAAGAATGATGTCGATCTGATTGGTTCTGCAGAGCTCAACACCTTTATGTACCGTAGTCAAACGGGGATTTGGCTCTACGCCGGCCAGCTCCGTTACTTCTGCGCCGATTTCCTTAAGGCAGCCAAGGACCTTATCATAAAGCCCTGTCCGCTTGATGCTTCCGCCGCCGTATACGAGCAGCACTTTTGTACCATATTTAGGCAGCTCTGTTCTTAATGCCTCGGTTGTATCTTTACCGAAAATCAGTTTGGTCGGATTCTTAAACACAAAATTTTCCATGGATTTTGTCTGCCTCCTGTCGTCTAAGTTCTTTGATAAATCCGCGTCTATTATACTGCTCCTGGATTCCAGAAACAAATCAGGCGGCATTTCTCAGCAAAAATCAAGCAGGGGGACCCTCTTGAGTCAAGAGAGTCCCCCTTAAAGAAAATCAAAATCAAATACCAATTATGCTTCTATGCTTTGTAGCCAGCGGCTTCCACAAAGCGGCGGAGCCCCTGCTGGCCCTCTGGCGTTCTCTTATAAACGCCGGCATGGCCAAGAATTTCGGCAAATTTGGTGCCGACTTCGTTTCTGAGCAGCGCATCCGCCTGCTCCTTGCTCATCGCTGAGCCATGCTGCTCCAGAAGAGAATGAATCCATTCCGCATGGGCGGCAAGCTCCGGCGCTTGTCCATTAGAAGCCGCAGTACGCAGCTCCTCATCTCCGGACAAAATGCGCGCGATGCTGTCAAGCTCATGCTTCAGGCGGCCCGGCAGAATAGCAAGCCCCATAACCTCGATCAGACCGATATTCTCTTTCTTGATATGGTGCATCTCCCGGTGCGGATGGTAAATGCCTTCCGGATGCTCTTCGCTGGTCCGGTTGTTGCGCAGCACGACGTCGATTTCGTAAGCGCCGTCCGCGCTCCGTCTGACGATCGGCGTAACGGTATTGTGCGGCACCATTGCTCCGTCAATCTCTGAGTGTGCAAAGATGCCAAGCTCCGCATCGCTGTAGCCCTTCCACAGCTCATACAGGTCGTTAGCAGCCTCCAGCAGCACGGCCGGATCCTGGCCGTTCAGGCGGAGCACGCTCATCGGCCAGTTGACGATGCCGAGTGTTACGCCCTCATGGTTCGCCGACTGGAACACGGCGTCAAGCGGCGATTTCTCCAGCGGGAATTTGTGCTTCCCGCCCTGGAAGTGGTCGTGCGTCAGAATCGAGCCGCCGACAATCGGCAGGTCCGCATTGGAGCCGATGAAATAATGCGGGAACTGGCGGACAAAATCGAGCAGTCTGCGGAAGGTGTCCTTGGTCAGCTTCATCGGCACGTGATCTTGATGGAACACGATGCAGTGCTCGTTGTAGTAGACGTACGGAGAGTATTGGAAGAACCAAGGCTCTCCGTTCAGCGCCAGCGGAATGACCCGCAGGTTCTGGCGGGCCGGATGATTGATCCGGCCTGCGTAGCCTACGTTCTCACGGCACAGCTGGCACTTTGGATAGACCGGCGGAGGAAGCAGCTTGGCGGCTGCGATCTCCGCGGGGGATTTTTCCGGCTTCGACAGGTTGATTGTAATCTCCATCGTGCCGTAAGGCGTGGACTGCTCCCAATAAAGATTGCTGGCAACGCGGTCCATGCGGATGTAGTTGACATCCTCACACAGCTTGACGAAGCGGCTGGTTGCCGCCTCGATGCCGTGCTCCTGCTCAGCCGCCTTAAACGAAGCAATAACCTCGGATGGGCGGGGCGTTACGCGTCCCATGATCTCCGCGTCCAGCAGGTCGCGGTAAGTGTCTGTATTTTCCGGAATAAGCCCGATGGCGAACCCGTAATCAATCAAGGTGTTCAGCAGAACCTGCGGTCCTTCCAGGGTCTCCTGCCGAAGCTCGCCGAGATAAGGCTCAGCTTCCTTAAACAGTTCAAGGAGCCGGTTACGGGTATAGTCGATGTCATAATGGCCGATCAGCTCACGCTGAAGGGCAAACTGCACCAGCCGCTCAACCGCTTCAAGCGCCTGCGGCCGCAATTGTTCAGCTTCTGCTGTTCTCTGCTGCATCTCTTTCACACTCACTTTCCTGCATAACCGTTCGGATGATTTTGGTGCCACTGCCAGGCGCTCGCGATAATGTCGTCCAGGTTCTCGCGTTTCGGGCTCCAGCCCAGCACGCTGCGCGCTTTAGCGGAAGAAGCGATCAGTACGGCAGGGTCGCCTGCACGGCGCGGTTTCACTTCAACAGCAAAGTCAACGCCGGTAACTTCTTTCACCTTGGAGATCACCTGATTGACCGAGAAGCCGTTGCCGCTGCCCAGGTTAAACACATTGCTCTCTCCGCCGCCGCGAAGATAGTCCACAGCGCGCAGATGCGCGTCTGCCAAATCGCTGACATGGATATAGTCGCGCACGCAGGTGCCGTCTTCTGTCGAATAGTCGTCACCGAATACGGCGATCGATGGACGCTGGCCAAGTGCGGTTTGGAGAATCAGCGGGATCAGGTGCGTTTCCGGCTGGTGGTCCTCACCGATCTTGCCGCTGGCATGAGCGCCGGCCGCATTGAAATAACGCAGCGCCACATATTTGATGCCAAGCACGCGGTCGAACCAGCTCATCATGGTCTCCATGCTGAGTTTGGTTTCGCCGTATACATTCGTAGGAGCCGTGCGGTCCGTCTCTTCAATCGGCACCTTCTCCGGTTCGCCGTAGGTTGCTGCCGTGGAGGAGAAGACAATTTTGGAAACGCCGGCCTGCTGCATCGCTTCCAGCAGACAGAGTGTGCCGTAAACGTTGTTGTCGTAGTATTTTACCGGATTCTGCATGCTTTCGCCGACCAGGGAATTCGCAGCAAAGTGAATCACCGCATCAATCTTGTTCTCGGAAAAAAGCTTCTTCAGCAGCTCTTTGTCACGGAGGTCGCCTTCATACAGCTTGCCGCCGAGCAGCGCCTCTCTGTGACCTGTCTGCAGATTGTCGAGAACAACTACCTCTTCACCTTTATCAAGCAGTTCAGCAACCGTATGAGATCCAATGTATCCGGCACCGCCGGTAACTAAAATCGCCATGTTACGCTTCCTCCTTTAATTGGTGTACGCCGTCTCCCACTTCACAAACATAGAACTCTGCTTCAAGCCCGGTGCGCTGCTTGTAAGCTTCCCCGACATTGTGGACAAACGAAGCTACGGAATCTTCATGTACCAGTGAAACCGTGCAGCCGCCAAAGCCCGCACCGGTCATCCGGGAGCCCAGGGTTCCTTCAATCTTGCGCGCTTCCTCTACCATGGCATCCAGCTCAGCGCCCGTTACTTCGTATAAGTCGCGCAGGGAATCGTGGGATTGATTCATGAGGCTGCCAAAACCGGCAAGATCGCTCTTCTGCAAGGCTTCGACAGATGCCAGCACGCGTGCGTTCTCTTCGACTACGTGTTTGGCGCGGCGGCGCAGCACATCGCTTGGCAGCTTATCTTCCAGCTCCGCAAACTGCGCAGGTGTCAGCTGGGCCAGATAGTCTAGACCCGGAACGTGCGGCTTCAGCAGGGCAAGCGCCTCGTCGCATTCGCTGCGGCGTTCGTTATATTTGGAATCCACCAGGCCTCTGCGTTTGTTCGTATTGCCGATAACCAGCTTGCAGGAGCCGATAGCGAAAGGCACCTTCTTGTACTCAAGCGTGTCGCACATGAGCAGGATGGCATGGTCTTTCGCCCCGTTCGCTACCGCAAACTGGTCCATGATGCCGCTGTTCACGCCTACGTATTGATTCTCTGCACGCTGCGAAAGCTTGGCGATTTCTACAGTATTGATGTCTTTGCCTTCTACGGATGCAAAAGCATATGCCGTCACAACTTCAATGGATGCCGAGGAAGAAAGGCCCGCTCCGTTAGGAATTTCACCGATAAAATAGAGGTCATAGCCCCTGCTCACCTTACAGTCCAGTTTGGCCAATTCCACCAGCACGCCGATTGGATAGTCTACCCATTCGCCGGTCTTGGAAGCGCCGATCTCCTGGATGGATATTTCAGCAGAGTAAGGGAAGTTGGCGGATTTAAATACCAGCTTGTTATCGCCGCGTTCACGCAGCAGCAGGGTTGTGCCGAATTCCAGCGCCGCCGGAAGCACGTACCCTCCGTTATAGTCAATGTGCTCGCCGATCAGATTAACCCGCCCCGGCGCCTGATATGCCAATATGTTCTTGTCGTCTGTTCCAAAAGCGGATTCGAATTTCTGCTTCATCTCTTGCATGTTCATCATGAGTCACCCGTCCTTACCATCATTTTTTAAGCTTAACTTCTAAACCAATTATAAAGGATTGTGACAAAGAAAGATAATGTATGAATGCGCTTTAAACATGGATTAATGTGACTTTTGGAGGTATGATAGATGGGGAGATTCTTTTTAGGAAGGAAGGATTGAACGACGTGAACCAGCCTACGTATATGTCAGCAGCTAATCCCGACTTTTCCGGCCAGGATGTGCTCCGCGTTTTGTTTGCTGGAGAGAGCCAGACCGCGCCCGTGCACCGGCTGGGGCCTAAAATCTACGACTTCTACCTGTTTCATTACATTGAAGAAGGACGGGGCGTCTTCCGCACGGAAAAAGGCACCTACCGCCTGCGTGCCGGCAGCGGGTTTATGATTGAGCCGGATCATCTCGTCAGCTATGAATCCGACGGCAGCAACCCATGGCGCTACCGCTGGCTCGCCTTCAGCGGGGCCGGAGCCAAGGAGCTTGCGCGGCAGGCGGGTTTTTCAGACGATTCACCCGTCATTCACTCCACGGAAAATGGTCCGATTCCCGACGCATTAAGCTCCATTCTGTCCGCCTTCCGGGAACAGCGCGAAGGAGCCGGACTCGCCGCACTCGGTTACCTGTATCTGATCATGGCCGAAGCCAAGCATTCCCTTGTGTCCGGAGCAGGAAGCGCAGAAGGGGAAGCCCATACCCAGCGTATCGTCAAACAGATGATTCACTATATGGCCAGCCAGTATGCCTATCCGATCTCCATTGAGGAGATGTGTTCCGGGCTCGGGTACAACCGTGCTTATTTATCGAGGGTATTTAAAAAAGGCACCGGGATGTCCCCGGTCACCTATCTGCTGAAGCTGCGGATTGACAAGGCGCGCCATCTGCTGCGGGACCGTCCGGACTTGTCCATCGAACAAGTTGCATCCTCGGTGGGCCTTACTGACCCGCTCTATTTCTCCAGACAGTTCAAGCGGTTTTATGGAGAAGCACCGAGCCTCTACCGCCATTCCTTAACGGGCAAACGTGGCACAGATGAATAGCTGAACAGCCCGCTGAACTTAAAAAAGGAACTGTCCCGCGCAAACAGCGTGCCGGACAGTTCCTTCTATTCTCTTATACCTCGTCTTTGCCTTCTTCGTCCGTCTTTAAAATGGCTTCAATCCGGCTGAGCTCTTCTGCAGAGAAGTCCAGATTGTTCAGCGCTGCAACATTTTCCTCGATTTGACCCGGCCGGCTGGCACCGATAAGAGCAGAAGTAACGCGCCCTTCTCGCAGAACCCAAGCCAGAGCAAACTGGGCCAGACTTTGTCCGCGGGCCGCAGCCATTTGATTGAGCGCCCGGATCTTGCGCTGCACGGCCGGCGTGATCGCCGATTCCTTCAGGAAGCCTGTCGGACTGGCGGCACGGGAATCCTCCGGAATTCCATTCAAATATTTGCTTGTCAGCATGCCCTGGGCAAGCGGTGTAAAGGCAATTGTACCAACGCCGTGTTCCTCCAGCACATCCTGAAGCCCGTTCTCAATCCATCTGTCCAGCAGGGAGTAGCGGGGCTGATGAATTAGAAGCGGTGTTCCAAGCTGCTTCAGGATTTTTGCCGCCTCAGCGGTCTTGTCAGCCGGATAATTGGAAATGCCAACGTAAAGGGCTTTACCGGATCGGACAATTTGATCCAGCGCCATCATGGTCTCCTCAATCGGCGTCTCCGGATCCGGACGGTGGGAATAGAAGATGTCCACGTAATCCAGCCCCATCCGTTTGAGGCTCTGGTCGAGGCTTGAAATCAAATATTTGCGTGAGCCCCAGTCGCCGTATGGGCCGGGCCACATCGTATATCCAGCTTTAGTAGAAATGACGAGTTCATCACGAAACGGCCTGAAATCCTTGTCGAGCACCTGCCCGAACATTTCCTCGGCAGAGCCCGGCGGCGGACCGTAATTGTTGGCCAGATCAAAATGCGTAATTCCGAGATCAAACGATCTCCGGATCATTTCACGTCCGTTCTCAAAGGTATTGACGCCGCCGAAATTGTGCCATAAACCGAGCGAAATCGCCGGGAGCTTCAGTCCTGAACGGCCAACCCGGTTGTAGATCATGGATTCATATCTTTCTTCGTTCGGTGAATATACCATCTCGTCATCCTGCCTCTCTAAACAGTTTTAAAGTATTGGATAAAATCATTGGAGCTTGTATTTTATATTAGACGGTTAACGGTCCTTTAGCAAAATCTTTTCCTTCCAAGCACAGGATATCACAGGATATCCTTAACCAAGGCTTAACCTGCGCGAAACCGTCTCGCAAACCTGACCGATCGGTTCCGTAATGAGCAGTCCGGCACGGCTGTCATAGCCGGTTTGAGCGATGTTAATCAGCACCGTTCGATTTCCCCGGAAATAATCGACGAATTGCGCCGCCGGATATACGGTCAGAGATGTCCCCCCAATGATTAGCAGATCCGCCCCGCGGATCGCCTGAATGGAGCCGGCAATCGTCTCGTCGTGCAGATTCTCCCCATACAGGACAACATCGGGCTTTACGATCCCGCCGCAGTTTCTGCACAGCGGTACGGGCCCCGGTGCGTCAATTACTTCCTGAAGCGAATGGAAGGTTCGGCATTTCATACAGTAGTTGCGGTGAACTGAACCGTGCAGCTCCAGAACGTTCCGGCTGCCGGCGGATTGATGAAGGCCGTCTATATTTTGGGTCACGATCGCATCCAGCTTCCCCGCATCCTCCAGCTTAGCCAGAAGGCGGTGCGCCGCGTTGGGCTGGGCAGAGGGATGGAGCATTTTTGTGCGGTAAAAGTCAAAGAACACTTCCGGATGTTTATCAAAAAAGGAGCGGCTCAAAATCTCCTCCGGCGAATAAGGAGAATTCGTCTCCGTCTGGTACAAGCCCGCTGCCGAACGGAAGTCGGGAATCCCGCTCTCTGTAGAAATCCCTGCCCCGCCGAAAAATACGATTCTTTCACTTTCGGAAATCCATTCCGCCAGTTTATTAACCGGGTAATCCGCTGTATTGTTCAATCTCTTTCAGCTCCTTGGATAATTAATGAGCTGCCGGCATCCAGCTTCAGCTCTTCGTAGCTTCGGATCACGATATCGGCGTCCCGCAAATGGCGAGATTCTCCATCCGGGCAGTACCCGATGGCCAGTGCCGCTCCGGCTGCCTTGCCCATCTGCATATCTGCGTTGCTGTCTCCGATGACGAGAACTTCACCGGGCGCCAAGTCCAGCTCTGAGCAGGCAAGCAGCACCATATCCGGCTCCGGCTTGCCGTTCTTCACCCGGTCCGTTCCGACGACTGTCCCGAAATGGGCATCCAGCTTCATCCAGCTTAAATGCTCCCAGGCTTCAGATGTGCGGTCAGCCGTAACGACTCCCATGGAGATCCCTAGCTCCCGGCACTGCTCGGCAAAACGGACGAGGCCCGGCATCGGCTCGGCTGTCCGCCGGCTTTTTACCTGTTCCATGGCGGTATGCAGGATCGCCTTCACCTCACGCAAAGCGTCGTTCCACGGCATCCCCGCGGCATATAGCTGCCAGGTCAGCAGTCCGGTTGTCTGCTCTTCGGTGGCCATTGCGGCAGGCCCGGCAGGGTCATAGCCTGTGAGGTGACCGTTTGCATCACGCAAAAGTCCCAGCAGACGGCCCGGTTCGACCAGCAGCTCAGCCCCCGCTTCTTCCACCCGCTGTTTAACCAGCTCCGTAACGTCGTGAGCCCAGGCCCCCCACATGCTTACAAAATCAAGCAGCGTTCCGTCCTTGTCAAACAGGATTCCTCTGATGTTGATCCGCTTCCCGTTCACCCTGCAGACAGGCATGCCTCATTCCTCCTTGCCTATTTTCTATCGCATTTTCTATATTGTACCTTTCCTGATTTTCACAATTCAACAGTTCGCCATAATTGACAGGACAGATAACGCTTCCAATAGTGATCATTGTCACAGGTGCCGCTTTCGTAATACCTTACGCTTTAGCTGTAAAGAATTACCTAAAAATTAAAGCATCGCCAGCAGCTTGCCTTTGGCCTGCTTGAAATAAAGGAGCCGCTTAGGATGGAGAACAATTTGAAGAGCTGGAACGGGGATCATTACTTTCTTAACCTGCGCTTTCTGCTGATTGTGTGCGTGTTTGCCGGCAATGCGATTGAGCCGCTGATCAGCCGGATGCCGGGGCTCCATGGCCTTTATGTATGGATTTTCACCTTTCATATGCCTCTGTTTGTCTTTGTGACCGGTTATTTTGCGAAGCCGAATCTTCACGGGCCGGCAGGCCGCAAAGTGCTGGCGCAAATTGCGCTGCAGTATGTCATCTTCCAAAGCCTGTATTCGCTGCTTGATGCTGCCGTATTTAAAGTGCAGAACATCCACCACTCTTTCTTTGCGCCTTATCTGCTGCTCTGGTTTCTGGCCAGTCATTTTCTGTGGAGAATCTTCACTGCCGCCCTGCTGAAATGGAAAAAATCCGCCCAGCTTGCAGCCTCCCTGCTGCTTGGCGTTGCTGTCGGGTATCTGGCCGTAGACGGCACCTGGTTCAGCTTATCGAGAACGTTTGTTTATCTGCCCTTCTTTGTGGCTGGTTATCATTTTCGCGCGGAATGGATTGTGAAAGTGTTCACGCCAAAAATCCGCCTACTAGCCGGAGCGGCCTCTATCCTGGTATTGGCAGCCGCTTATCTTTGGGGAGAACGCCTGCCATTAGGCTGGCTATACGGCAGCATGACTTACAGCCAGTTAGGTTCTTATTTATGGTATGACGGCTTGGGCCGTTTAGGCATGTACGCGCTGCAGCTGGTGTCATCTGCCGCCTTCCTGTCCTTCGTCCCGCTGTTCACCGGACGTTTGACCGACTATGGCCGCCGGACGCTCTACGTCTTCCTGCTGCACGGCTTCATTGTCCGCTTGGCTGCCGCTTCCCCGCTGTATGCCAGCATCCACGGAGCCTGGGGCGTGCTTGCTCTGCTCGTCTCGGCCGTTCTGCTCACCGTAATGCTGTGTCAGCCTGCCGTGCGAAAAATGGCCTCCCCGGTTATTGAGCCTCCGGTGGACTGGATGCTTGCTGCCGGCCGTAAAACCCGGACATCGGCGGAGATCCGGATCTCCAAATGATAAAAATTTAGTGCATGAACTAAACTGGATTTCTATTTCCATTTTTTTATGATTCAACCAAGTGACCTGTGGTATATAACAGTACGCGCATTTAAAAACCATTACTACCAAGGAGTGATTTTTATGGCACGTAAGAATGGAAAAATGAGCCGTGAAGAAGCAGGCCGCCTTGGCGGACAAGCAACTGCCAAAAACCATGGTAAAGAATTTTACCAGGAGATTGGTTCTAAAGGCGGAATGGCGACCTCCAAGTCACATGACCGTGAATTCTACCAGGAAATTGGCCAGAAGGGCGGCTCTGCCACTGCCGAGTCCCACGATAAAGAGTTCTATCGCGAAATTGGCCGCAAGGGCGGACAAGCCCGCGGCAACAACAATTAGCAGCGGACTCTGACTCAGCAGTGAATAGTTTGAATTGCCCGCCACAATAAGCCCCGGCAGACTGCCGGCGGCTTTTTGTGTGCTTGTTTAGCCGATTCGGACAGGCTCGGCATAAAGCTTCCCCTAGGCAGCATACTCCTTCTTAACGGAACCAACGCTAAGATCTGTTCATCTATTTTCCGGATTGCTTCATTATAAGGCTCCCGGCTCCCCATCAATAGTCCCCAGCCGCTCCTCCAATCAGCCTCCTTTACTGTTTTACGCTAGATTTCCATCGTTTTTCCCTTACTTGAAATGGTAGAAAAGCCGAAAAGGTTGTGATAGACTGTATAGAAAGCTTTAGCGGTTTACACCTCTAAATTTTTTTATTCCGGCAAAGGGCCTGCTGTTTCTTTATAATCCGACAGGTCTTGCGCTCAATCATATTCCGTTCTGGGGGGAGAAAAGCCATCATGGGAGCTAACAAAATGCGTTCTGACATGATCAAAAAAGGTTTCGACCGGGCACCGCACCGCAGTCTGCTGCGTGCTGCAGGGGTTAAAGAAGAGGATTTCGGCAAGCCGTTTATTGCGGTCTGCAACTCCTATATCGATATCGTTCCCGGTCATGTTCACTTGCAGGAATTTGGTAAAATCGTCAAGGAAGCCATCCGCGAAGCCGGCGGCGTTCCATTTGAGTTTAATACCATTGGCGTTGATGACGGAATCGCGATGGGTCACATTGGCATGCGTTACTCGCTGCCGAGCCGCGAAATTATCGCTGACTCCCTGGAGACGGTGGTTTCCGCACACTGGTTTGACGGCATGGTCTGTATTCCGAACTGCGATAAAATTACTCCCGGCATGCTGATGGGCGCGCTGCGCGTCAACATTCCGACGATCTTTGTCAGCGGCGGACCAATGAAGGCCGGCGTAGACAGCAAAGGCAACCGCTTGTCCCTGACTTCCGTATTTGAAGGCGTCGGCGCTTACCAGGCTGGTAAAATCGACGATAAAGACCTGCTCGAGCTTGAACAATTCGGCTGCCCAACGTGCGGCTCCTGCTCCGGTATGTTCACAGCCAATTCCATGAACTGTCTGGCAGAGGCTCTTGGCCTGGCGCTTCCGGGGAACGGCACTATCCTTGCTGTTGCTGAAGAACGCCGCGACTTCGTAAGAAAGTCCGCCAAGCAGCTGATGGAGCTTGTGAAGATGGACCTCAAGCCTCGCGATATCGTGACCAAAGAATCCATCGACAACGCTTTTGCGCTGGATATGGCGATGGGCGGTTCGACCAACACAGTTCTGCATACGCTCGCGCTGGCACAAGAAGCAGGCATCGACTATTCGATTGAGCGGATTAACGAGGTTGCCAACCGTGTGCCGCATATCAGCAAGCTGGCTCCGGCTTCCAACTACTTTATTGAAGACGTGGACCGTGCCGGCGGTGTGAGCGCGGTGCTTAACGAGCTGCTCAAGAAACCGGGTGCGCTGCATCCCGACTGCATGACCGTTACCGGCAAAACACTGCGCGAGAACGTTGAAGGCGTTGAAATCCGCGATCATGAAGTCATTCATGCGATCGACAACCCTTACTCGGAACGCGGCGGACTTGCCATCCTGTACGGCAACCTGGCTCCTGAAGGCTCCGTAATCAAAGTAGGTGCGGTTGATCCTTCCGTAGGCGGCTACCATAAAGGTCCTGCCATCTGCTTCGATTCCCAGGATGAAGCGCTCGAAGGCATCGCGAACGGCAAGGTTAAAGAAGGCAATGTCGTTGTCATCCGCTACGAAGGTCCGAAAGGCGGACCAGGCATGCCGGAAATGCTCGCACCAACCTCCCAGATTGCAGGCATGGGCCTTGGCGCCAAAGTTGGCCTGATTACGGACGGACGTTTCTCCGGCGCATCCCGCGGCATCAGCATCGGGCATATTTCTCCGGAAGCGGCAGAAGGCGGTCCAATCGCTTTTGTTGAGGATGGCGATATTATCGAGCTCGACCTGAACAACCGCAAAATCGAGCTGCACATCAGCGATGAAGAATTCGCAAAGCGCCGCGCCAACTGGAAAGAATTCGAGCCTAAAGTGAAGACCGGCTACCTCGCGCGTTATTCCAAGCTCGTAACAAATGCCAGCTCCGGCGGCGTTATGAAAATTTAACTAATCATATTCTCTGTTGAGATAATGATTCCGCACTTTTAAAATACAGACAGGCTGATCCTAGTGATCGGCCTGTTTTATTTTTCCGAACAAAGCAGCCAAAAATAAAAAAAAAGAGAACCCCAAAGGGGCTCTCAAATGTGGAAATCCGATCATGAATCCTGATAATTGAACTAGAATGAGCTGCAAAATAAGTCCTGCAATTCTGCACTAATCAGATTTCTGCTTCTAAACCGGCAAGCTTGCCTTTAGCTCCGCATCGTTCTTTCCGTCCAGCTCTTCTTCTGATTTGGCAGCAGCCGTTACCGGCTTACGTTTTGATCCCTGAACCGTCCCGCCCTGCTGCGAGAAACGGCTGATTAAAGTTTGAGTCGGAATCACCAGAATTTTAGGAACCATTTGTTCCTGGTGGGCCTTGACCCGCTCCCGCCCGTTCGGGTGGATGACGCTCATCAGCAGCTTTAAGTAGAATGTGGTTGAAGTGGCAAAGAGGCCTTTGGGCAGATCTGTAATTGAAAAACCGAACTGCTCCGGCCCGCGGTTAATCATCGTGATACCGTACAGCGCCTTCGCCTCCCGCAGATCAGGATGATTCTGGATGTATTCGGCCAGCTCTGGCAGGGCCTTCTCCGTCATACGCACCAGCTGGATTGCCAGCTGAACGGAGGACTTGGCTTTGGAGCCCAGCTGGAACAGCTTTTTATTATCAAAGTGCAGCTCCAGTACAGAATCGCCTTTGACCAGCGTGTCTCCTGTCGTTAATTCGATCGGCGCTCCCGAATATTTTATTTTCCGGAAGTGAAACATTGGGTCAGGGTTATCCGTTGTTTGTAAGTGGAACATCACATGGAATACCTTCTCCCACAGCAGCCAAAGGCTGACGATCAACCGTTTATACCAAGGCAGCACTGGCACTGAACTTCCTCCCTTTCGCACGGCTTGCGGCTGGCTTGAACCCGGCTGTTGTAATGCCGCAATCGCTTCATTCTTGGCTTGGGCCGTATGCTGAATCATATCCTGTATCGTAATACTGCGGATTCCTCTTCGCTCGGCCTCGTCCAGTACACGTTCAAGAGCGGTCAGCATTTCATGGGGCGCAGTGGGGTTGGCGCCAAAAGTGGTTCCGCAGTCATGCAGCAGAAAGACTTCACCGCCGCGCAGCTTCTTCAGCATCTTCTGGGTTAACCGGTCAGCACCGACATTTACCCGCCAATCCTTGAAGATGGCTGACCATAGAACAAGTTGCAGATTGTTGCGCTGCTTTGTATAGTCGAATAAATTGACAATCCCCCAAGGCGGTCTGTAGTAATGCGCATCCTGTCCGGTTGCCTCTTTAATGACCTTGGCGGTCATTTCAATATGTTTAGTCACCGTTTTTGGCCTCATCAGCCAATTCGTCTTATGCTTGTAGTTGTGGATGCCAAGCAGGTGACCTTCCTCATAAATCCGTTTGATCAGCTCAGGATGTTTCTCGGCACTTGAGCCCACTACAAAAAAGGTGGCTTTCGCGTTGTAGCGTTTCAGCAGATCCAGCAGCTGAGGCGTATAGACCGGATCAGGCCCGTCGTCAAACGTTAAGGAAATTTCGTGTTCTGCGATGCCCTTCTTAAATACTCGGAAACCGAACAGACGGCTGATCAGCCCAGGAATAAAGGCATACAACGAGAAAATGTAAAATAAACCCAGCAGCAAAGTCTCCATGCCATATTCCCCATTTCTCTCTATTCATTGACTTTTGCTTGCTCAAATCAACAGACTTGTTTGAACATCTTCTCTATTTTATCATAAATTCTTCTATTTTAGGCCTGATTTTTTTAAGACAGGCTCTTGCCCCTCTGACCGCCTGCCTGGTCTTTCATTTCGGCCAATTCATCCATGATCTCTCCAAACAATTCGGTAGCGAGGTGAACAGATCCCGGCTCCCGGCTCTGCACCAGAACAGCAGCCGCATATTGCGGTGACTCGTACGGGCCGTAGCCAATAAACCATTGGTCGTTTAGCGCCCTCCCGTTTCTCGTAACCTGAGCCGTGCCGGATTTCCCGGCCAGATGCCATTTGGAATGGCTGAGCCTGCGCCCGGTTCCGTCTGTGACAACGCTGCGCATCCACTCTGTAATTGCAGCTGCTGTATTCGCAGAAATTTGACCGGATTGGCCCGGGGATTTGTGAGGTTTAAAATGAATCATCTCCGTACCGTTCGCGTAGAAAATACCGCTGACAAGCCGCGGGGCCTGCACCGCTCCTCCATGCAGCAGCGTCACAACCAGGTTCGCGGCCTGAAGCGGGCTCATCCGGGCGCTCCGTTGTCCAATCGCGGTCTGTGCGCGCACGCCTCCATCCTCAGGATGGGCTTCACCGCCAAATACCGTGCCGCTCTCCTCCTGATCAATCTGCCGGAGCGGACCGCTGTTCATAAAGTCAGCCGCCTGCCACCCGATTGTGCGTCCAAGCCCCAACGCATCTGCTGTCTGCTGCAGCATGGCAGGCGGCAGCCGTTCGCCCAGCTGGCCGAATACGGTATTGCAGGATTCCGCAAAGGCCTGTGCCAATGTGATATGGCCGTGCCCTCCCTTTTTCCAGCAGGACAGGCCGTATTTCCCGTAGCTGCCGAGGCACATAAAAGCTTCATTCGGCGCCGTAATTCCGGCTTCAAGCGCTGCGGCTGCGGTAACCGTCTTAAAGATCGAACCGGGGACCGCTTCCTTCACTGCCCGGTTGCTCCATGCCGCTAAGTTCTGCGGATCCACCTGATTCGGATTATAAAAAGGCAGCGACACCATTGCCTTAATATCTCCGTTCACTGCGTCCAGTATGACAACCGCCCCTTCTTTTACCCCTTTTGCGGCGGCAAGACGCTCAATCCGGTTCTGAAGCGGCAGATCAATCGTGGTTTGCACGGTAAGCGGATAATAAGGGTTGCCCGAGGTATGAATACGAAGATCGTCTTTGGACATCGGCTGGTGTCCGGCATCCATCCGGTAGGATATGCCTGTTGCTCCTTCGCCGCGAATTATCCGGTCAAAAGTCTTCTCCAGACCCGCCGCCCCCAGCTTGGCTGTAACGGATAGGGCTTCCTCCCGCTTCTGGCCCTTATCTGCGCTCTTCTTGTTCGCTGCTTCCACAAGCTCCGGCTGCTCAGCCAGAAAGCCCAGCCACTGTTTGCCTGAGGGCTCATATGCGTAGCGCTGGACCAGGGGCAGCACCTTGATCCACGAAATCTTCAGACCCTCAATCCTGGTTACTTGATCTGCACTCAAATGAAGCGGGCTGTCCTGTATGTGTACACCAGCTTCAGTCTGCTCTGTCCAATAAACCGGATGCTGCAGCCTGCTGTGAATCTCCTGCAGATGATCAGGGGTCGTCTTCAACAGCTGTGCCAGTGACTGGAGCTCTTTATTTTGAATCAGCAGCTGACCGCTCTCCTCCCGGCTTCGCACAGGGAACAGGACCGGGGTCATGACCACTTCATTGGTTAATGGCAGTCCGGCGGCATCGACGAAACGCCCGCGGCCCGAGTCCAGCTCGATCCGGCTCTCCCGCTGCCTGACCGCCATTTCAGATGTCACTCTGCCATGGGCGGAAGCCGCCTTGGGAACTCCGTCCAGCAGCTGCAGCCACGCCAGCCGGACGTGCATGACGGCGATGGCGGAAGAGAGCAGCAGCAAGCATATAAATATCCGCTTCTTCATGGTGAGATTCATCTGTAATTCCCCCTTTTCGACAAAGTATTTCCTTTGCCGGACCATCTCACACCTTTGTAAGGGGGATATTACCTTTGCTGAACAAAAAAAAGCCGCCCCGGCCCGTTTCTCAGACGGGCAGCCGGGGCAGCCTTTCAGTTCTTCGTTTCTAAATTAAACTTTAAATCTGGACAGCGACTCTTTCAATTGATCCGAAACCTTCTCAAGCTGGCCGGACAAATTCACCAGCTGATCGCCTACCAGCTGCTGTTCACTGGACAGGGAGGCAACCTCCTCCGAGGTTGCGGAGGATTCTTCCGCTACAGCACTGACATTGGTCATAGCCTCCGCCAAGATATGCTGGGACTGGTTCAGGCCTTCAATGGATGTCGTAACCGCATCCAATTTGGCCACGAACTGCTCCATCTGCTCCTGTACGGAGACGAAGATATCTCCGGTTTCCTTAACCGATTGAATCTGCTGTTCAAAGACCGGATTTACTTCTTCAAGCGCCTTAAGCGTTTCGTTCATTTCCTTCTGAATTTCATCGGTAATCTGACCAACCATCGCAATGGACTGTCTGGACTGCTCGGCGAGCTGGCGGATTTCATCCGCAACAACCATAAAGCCTCGTCCTGCCGCACCCGCACGGGCTGCTTCAATCGTAGCATTCAAGGACAAGATATTAGTCTGCTGAGTAATATTCTGCATCACATCAAGCACCTTCAGTACGGATGCCGTGCTGGCATGCAGCGAATGAATCCGGTCGCCCAAAGCCCGTGTCATCGCACCGGTAGCATTGGTCTTCTCTGTGAGGCCGTGCAGATATTTGGTACCACGGTCACTAGCCTGTTCCACCTCACGCGCGGATTGCTCCATTTCCCGGTTGGATGCGATAACCGCAGCAACCTGTGAACCGATATTTTCCGTCAAGTCACTGCCGCGTTCTGCTTCTGTAGCCAGACTTCCTGCGCCTTTGGCAATTTCCTCTGTCGCAATGGCAATTTCACGCGCGGACAGCGCCGTCTTCTTGGAGGCTTCCGCAAGCTCGGACGCCGTGCTTAGAACATCCGCAGCAGAGTGGTTAGCCTGTGTAACCAGCCCGGTAATTTCCTCCATCATCTGATTGAAGCTGGCCGAAAGCTGGCCGATTTCATCCCTGCTGTTATGCTGCATGCGCACGTTCAGCTGACCGCTTGCCCCCTGCTGCATCAGCCGGTTCATCATGGACAAAGGCCGTCCAATCATGCGGACCATCCAGATGCCCAGCAGAACCGCAATCAATGCAACGACTGCTGCAGCAATGAAGGTGGTAACCAGGATGCTCTTCGCGTCCTCCACCAGGTTCTTGACCGGAATCACGCCTGCCAATTTCCAGCCTGAGGTGCTCAGCTTATCAAAGACAGCCAGCACCGAATTGCCGTTTTGATCTTTCGTTGTCAGGCTGTCTGTGTCTTTGGTGCTCTTGGTTACGGCTTCGATCGCCGTCAATTTTTCCTTGGAAAGATCCACATTAGCTGTGACAATCTGCCCGGTTTCATCAATCAGCTCCACTTTGGAACCTGATCCAAGCGATACTTTCTCAAGCTGCTCGTTCAAGGTGCTCATATTAATATCAAGCACTACGATATAGCGGTCAGAACCGCTTAATGCCTTAATAGACTGAACAAAACGGTATACACCGCTTCCGTTGCTCGCAACAGCCTGCCAGGCAGTAGTATTCGCTGCGGAGACCGTACTGTACCATTTCTCGTTCTTCAGATTAGAAGTAAGCTCCGTATCCGGACTGCCGGCAGTGACGGGATCAAAGCTTCCGTCCATCGGGAAGATATAGAGCGCTGATGCGCCTTGAATCGAGTAAGTCAAGCTGCTTACTTTCGAATTGACGTCTTTCACTAACGTAAACTTGTCATAACCGGAAAGCTCGCTTGAGCTTAAGCTTCCGAGGCTGTTCTGCAGTTCCTGGTCGAAGAAGATCTGCTGCACACTCTCCTGATAGCGGTTCATAATAATATCCAGCTTCTCGGCCGTTTGAATAACGGTCTGCTGGTTGGACAGCTTAGCGTTCTTTTGGACAATTGTTTTAGCCGTTTGATAAGACAGGAAACCCAGTGACAGCACAAAGATCATGATTGCCACAAAAAAGATAAGAAACAGACGTACACCTACAGATCTGGTAGGATCGAATTGTTTAATTTTAACATTCTTCGTGTATGAAACCGATTTCTTAAATGCGCGCGAAAAAAAATCTTTCCCCTTTTGGTCTGCCTTCGGCTGCTTTTCCCCCTTATTGTTTTCCTTCTTCAGCACTTTTGGAAATTTGGCCATCCCTTTCACCCGTTTCTTCTCTATTATTTTAGTCCTACTCTATATTTCGGCAGATCATTTGAAATGTTAAGACTTTTGTAAAAATATAACGCTTCATGTTCGAATTTTTTTGTTAAAAAACGACAAAAAAGCCCTCTGTCTGAGACAAAGGGCTGAATAATGAACAGGCGTAAGAGCAAATAGGCCTATTTCTTCTTTCTCATCATGTCAAAATATTGGACCGGCTGATCCACCTTAAATTTGACCAGCTGCAGCGGATGACGCGCCGCATCAATTTCGCTGCCGTCTTCATCATACAGGGTTCCCACAACCTGCTTGAAGAAGGTATCGCCCGGTCCGAAAAATTCCACTTCCTGGCCCGGTTTAAAATGGTTGCGCTGCTGGACAGTCGCCATGCCTGTCTCGGCATCGTAGGCCATCACAAGGCCCGCAAAGTCATAAGGCGCAGCTTTCTCCTCAGGCTCGTAGATGTGATCCTCATGATCCGGCGTGTCATAGAAAAATCCGGTATTCAGCGGACGGTTCGCCGCTTTGTTGATCTCTTCCACCCATTCCGGCTTCAGCACGTAGTTGTCCGGGTCGGCCATATAGGCGTCAATCGCCCGTCTGTAGGCGTTAACGACCGTGGCCACGTAATGGATGGATTTCATCCGGCCTTCAATTTTAAAGCTGTCCACGCCGACATCAATCAAATCCGGGACATTTTGAATCATGCACAAGTCTTTGGATCCCATTGTAAAAGCGTTGTCCTCTTCCGCAAATAACGGAACTTGTGTCGTTCCGAGCTGGAACTGCTGCAGCACACGGTCCTCGGCCGCTTCCTCCTCGGAAATCCAGGTTTGCTCCCGGGCATCCTCAAACAGATCATACTTCCAGCGGCAGGACTGGCAGCAGCCCCCGCGGTTGGAATCCCGGTCTGTAAAGTGGTTGGAGAGCACGCAGCGTCCCGAGTAGGAAGAACACATCGCGCCATGAATAAAGGCTTCGATTTCGATATCCACATGCTTCTTGATCTCAGCGATTTCCTCAAGGCTGGCTTCACGCCCCAGAACGACACGCGGAAGACCTTCCTCTTTCCAGTATTGAACAGCCTGCCAGTTGATCGTCGACTGCTGGGTGCTCAAATGGACTTCCAGGTTTGGCACCACCCGCTTGGCGGTATCGACAATGATCGGGTCGGCCGCGATGATGGCGGAAATTCCGGCTTCGTACAGATTGCGCAAATATTCTTCAATGCCTTCCAGGTCCTCGTTATGCGCGTAAATATTGGTCGCAACAAATACCTTCGCTCCATACTTCTTGGCGAATTCCACGCCTTCACGCATTTCCTCGAAGCTGAAGTTATCCGCATTGGAGCGCAGGCCGTATTTCTGCCCGCCGATATAAACGGCATCTGCTCCGTAATGAATCGCAAATTTCAGCTTCTCCAGGTTGCCGGCAGGAGCCAGCAGCTCCGGTTTGTCCAGCCGGTATCTTTTTCCTGTATATTTAGGTTTATGATGTTCTAGAGTTGACATGGTTACGCTCACCTCACTTGATGTAGATTAATAAACTTGTTCTTTATAGTAAAATCCGAAGGACAACTCACGTTCCGGGTCCTGCAGGCGGCGGATCTGCTCCATCCAGCTCTCCTGGAAGGCATAGCACTCCGGATCTGCAGCATACGCATCAATGGCCTGCCGGTAAACCTTGATCACAGCAATGGTATAGGCTGTCGGCTTGAGCAGGGATTCAATTTTGAAGCTGTGAACCCCAGCCTCCATCAGCAGATGGAGATCCTCCAGAATGCAGATATCATCGGAGCTCATAATATGCGTTCCGTTAGCATCTTCATAGATCGGATACTTCTCATCCTGGCGCTCTGCTTCAATCAGGAACAACCCGCGGTCCTTGCCTAGATTGTTTCCTTCCACAGGACGCCCCTGATGGTTCATGTAGCTGGCTACAAGCGCCCGCTTGGAATGATAAATATTGGTTATTCCATGAACCTGAACTTCGGCTTCGATCTGAAGGTTCGGAATCATGCCCGTAATTTCATCCATATTCAGCTCCCGGGCAGCCACGACGCGGGACGCCCCTTTGCTGCCCCAATAGTTTGCTGTAGCATAATTCGTCGAAGTCATCTCCGCGTTCCAGTGAAGCGCCATTTCCGGTGCAGCCTTCTGCGCGGCCCGCAGCACAGCGGGATCCCCGAACTGCACGGCATCCGCGCCGGCTTCCTGCAGCCCCTGAATATAGGGTTCAAGCTCTGCCAGTAATTCATTGCTTACCAGGTTGTTTATGCTTACATATACTTTGGCCTGATGAGCATGCGCAAACTCCGCAATTCTGCGGATGTCGTCCAGGCTGCACTCACCCGGCAGACGCATGCCGTATTTGTCTTCACCTACCAGCACCGCATCTGCCCCGGCCTTGATAAAAGAGACCGCTTCTTCCACCGATCCTGCCGGCACAAGAAGTTCCGGTTTATCTGCTTTCATTATATCTCACACCTCTGTCTTATTTGGCCGAAGCCTCACTTTTCTCAATATTTGCTAAATGCTCCTTGTACGTAGCGGCAAACAAATGCTCCTGACTGCCGTCCTTCTTCGTGACATAGAAGAGATAATCCGACTTCTCCGGCTCCAGAGCCGCTTCAATGGACTTTAAACTCGGCGCTGCAATCGGGCCGGGAGGAAGCCCCTCATAAAGATAAGAGTTATAAGGACTGTCAACCTTGCGGAGATCGGAATTCAGCAGCCGCTCCTTGGTTTTGCCAAGCAGATACTGGACGGTTGCATCAATCTCGAGCTTCATTCCGGCTTTAAGTCTATTGTAAATGACACCGGCAACGATCGGACGCTCCTTGTCCACTGCCACCTCGCGCTCCACCAGGGATGCGATCGTCATAATCTGATTAAGCGAATAACCGCTTGCTGCAAGCTTGGTGTCAAAGTCAGGAATCTGATCCAGCTTGACCGACGTTTCTTCAAGCATACGCCGGATAATATCGGCTTCTGTGCTGCCCTTCTTGAGCTCGTAGGTTTCCGGGAACAAATAACCCTCCAGCCTGTACAGCAGCTTCGAATTGTCCGGAATTTCACTGAGCAGCGGATCGTCGATCCCGGCGGGATTCTCAGCCAGCTTGAGGAAAGCATCGCTGTTCACGAGTCCTTCGTCCTGAAGCTTGTCCGCCATTTGTTTGACCGTATAGCCTTCCGGAATGGTGAACCGAATCATCTCTTCGGCGGCCACATCTCCGTCATTCAGCTTCTGTATAATCTGATCGGCCGTCATTCCCGGTGTCATTTCATAGGTTCCGGCCTGAAACTTGCTGCCTTCAGACTTAAACTTCAAGTGAAGCTTAAACAGCAGACCGCTGCGGATGAGACCCTGCTCCTGCAAAAGCTCAGCAATCTGACCGGTGCCTGTGCCGGGCTCAATTGTAAATTTAACAGCCTGGTCTGACTTTGCGGGCGGCTGAAGCCCCCAATATACATATCCCCCTGCTGCAGCGGCGGCAATAATTACGATCAGAACCGCCGCCAAAACAAGACGTACTGCCTTCTTCACTTAGCCAGCTCCTTTACAGCCAAAAAGAGCGGAAGCTCCGCCCTTCTTGAGTTCAATCTATACAGATTCAAGCACTTCTGCGATTCAAGCAAGTCTGCAATTCACAAGTCTATCCGGCGCAGGTTCTTTTCCCTCTATTCGGAAAAGGTCAGCTCGTCGTACAGCTCGGAAATATCTTCCCATTCATCATCGTCGTCAATGGTTTCCAGAGACAGCTCTCCGTCCGCTCCAGTGACAACTTTAAGAATTTCGGGTTCTTCTTCCGTCCGCCCCGGCACATCTGGACGAAGCACGGCATAAGAGCCGCCGGACACGTCAAATTCCTTCTCCACCTGGTAATACGTCGTTTCTCCATTTTCATCCTGGAGCTCAACGACCGGACCAAACGCATCGCGGATCCGGCTGGTCCAAACCACTTCTTCTTTATTGAAACCCGGCATCAGTCTTCGTCACCGCCGAATTCATCCATCAGTGTATTGAAGGTTTCTTCGACGATTTCCCACTCTTCATCACTGTCGATTGTATAGAGTTTCAGGTCGTCCCCGTCTTCCTCATAACGGAAAGCATAAACCTCATCGCTTTCATCGTCGTCGGATTCCAAAGGAACCACCATCATATATTTGGCATCAGAACCGTCCACTTCGAACTTCATGATGACTTCAAACTCTTCTTCATTGCCTTCATCATCTGGAATATAAATAATTTCCGGTTCTTCTTCATTGTTGATCATTTGGTTTGCCATCCTTCATCACCCTCACCTTATAGTCTTTGAGTCCAAATAATTTTGCAAAATAAGCGCCGCAGCCATTTTGTCCACGACCTGTTTGCGTTTGCCCCGGCTTACATCCGCTTCAAGCAGCGTCCGATGCGCTGATACCGTCGTAAGCCGCTCATCCCAAAGGTGAACCGGCAATTCCAATTGACCACGCAATTTCTCCGCGAATTCCTGACAGATTTCGCCGCGGGGTCCGATCGTGCCATTCATGTTCTTAGGCAGTCCTACCACGATCTCTCCGACTTCGTATTGCTTGACCAGCTCGGCGATTCTGGTGATTTCCCCGTCATCCCGGCGTTTCTCCAGCGTATCAATGCCCTGGGCCGTCCAGCCCAGCTCATCGCTTACAGCCACGCCGATCCTGCGGTCGCCATAATCGAGCCCCAAAATTCTCATCACATAACTCCTGTCGACAGACGGCCAACGAAGGCGGATTAACGGTTATGCTTCATGTAGAAGCGAACCAGCTCTTCGATCAGCTCATCTCTTTCTTTCTTGCGTACAAGACTTCTGGCATTATTATGCCGCGGGATATAAGCCGGGTCTCCTGACAGCAAATATCCGACAATCTGATTAATTGGATTGTATTCCTTCTCCTGCAGCGCACCGTACACCGTAAGAAGGATTTCCTGTGCTGACGCCTCCTGCTCATCGCCGGTGACGTTAAACTTGACAGTTTTATCCATGGAGTCCATGATGCCACCTCAATTCTCGGCCACAGCAGATTCGAATCTCCCTGTGCCTTAAACTAAGCTTCTCCCGCAATTTCGAGCTTAAGCTTATATCTCTTACTATAACATATCGGGGCTTCCGGAAGGAAATAGGAAACTAGAAAATATCCCGTCATTTGGAAGCCCCGATAAAAAATTCCGTTTAAGCCTGAGCCGCTACGAGCTCACCGGCCAGCTTCAAGGCGTCGTCCAGCTTGGAGGCATCTTTGCCGCCGGCTTGCGCCATATCCGGCCGTCCGCCCCCGCCGCCGCCGCAAAGCACGGCAATCTCTTTCACAAGCTTGCCGGCATGAAGGCCGCGCTTCACATCCGCAGGCGGCACCGCTACGACAAAGTTCACCTTGTCGTCTGCTGCTGCGCCAAGCACGAGCACCGCATCCGGAACTTTGACTTTCAGTTCGTCAGCCAGCGTGCGGAGCGCGTCCATGCTGCCGGCCTGCACCCGTTCGGCAAGCAGCTTCGTGCCGCCCACTTCAACGACACGGTCTGTCAGCTGCCCGGCTTCAATGGCGCTCAGCTTGCCCTGCAGCGATTCGTTCTCGCGGGACAGGTCTTTCACCTGCTGATGAAGGGCGTCGATCCGCTTCGGCACTTCGTTAATATTCGATTTCAGCAGAGCGGCTGCATTCTTCAGCACGTCCAGCTGCTCGTCCATATAGAGATAAGCATTACGCCCTGTTACGGCTTCGATCCGGCGCACACCGGAGCCAATGCCGCTTTCGCTGACCAGCTTGAACATGCCGATTTCGGACGTGTTCTGCACATGGCAGCCGCCGCACAGCTCAAGGCTGTAGCCGCCAACCTGCACGACGCGGACGATATCGCCGTATTTTTCACCAAACAGCGCCATTGCGCCCATCGCTTTCGCTTCATCAATCGGCTTCAGCTCAATCGTCACCTTCAGGCTGTTCCAGATCTGCTCGTTAACGCGGCGCTCGATGTCCGCCAGCTCTTCCGGTGAAATGCTGCCTAGATGCGAGAAGTCAAAGCGCAGACGCTGCGGCTCAACAAGGGAGCCTGCCTGGTTAACGTGAGCCCCGAGCACTTCTTTCAGCGCTTTATGCAGCAGGTGTGTCGCCGTATGGTTCTTCACAATATCCGAACGCTTGGTGCGGTCCACTTCAGCAGTGACCGTCGCGCCTGTGCGAAGCTCGCCCGTTTCTACAGTAATTTCATGCACATGCTGGCCATGAGGAGCCTTGAACAGCCCGTTCACAACAGCGGTGCCGCTTTCGCTGCGAATCCAGCCCTGGTCGCTGACCTGGCCGCCGCTCTCGGCGTAGAATGGAGTCGCCTGCAGAATCACCTGGCCGGTTTGTCCTTCGGACAGAATGTCCACAAAGGAATCGCCCGAAATAATGGCCAAAATCTTGGATGAAGCCTCCAGCTCATTATATCCAACGAAATCCGTTTTAGTCGTAAAATCAGCCAGCACGCCGCCCTGCACCTTCATGCTGCCGCCGGTATGGGACGCCGCGCGCGCCATCTCGCGCTGCTTCTGCATCGCTGCTTCAAATCCTTCGCGGTCAACCGTCAGGCCATGCTCCAGCGCATAATCTTCGGTCAGGTCAAGCGGGAAGCCGTAGGTGTCGTAGAGCTTGAACGCATCCGCCCCGCCGATTACCGTGCTGCCGGCCGCTTTCGCTTCCTTCGAAACCTGCTCCAGAATGGCAAGTCCGTCCGTCAGCGTTTCGTGGAACCGTTCTTCCTCGCCTCGGATAACTTTTTCGATGAATTCATGCTTGGACACCACATCCGGGTAGAACTCGCCCATAATCTGTCCCACGGTCGGAACCAGGGAGAACATGAAAGGACGGTCCAGACCCAGCATTTTACCGTAGCGAACCGCACGGCGGAGCAGGCGGCGGATGACATAGCCGCGGCCCTCGTTGGAAGGCAGCACGCCGTCCGCAACTGCAAACGCCACGGTACGGATATGGTCGGCAATGACTTTAAAAGCAACGTCCCGCTCAGAATCTTTGCCGTATTCCACCTTGGCGATTTCAGCCGTATGCTTGATGATCGGTACAAACAGGTCGGTATCAAAGTTGGAGTCCACATCTTGCAGAATGGATGCGAAACGCTCCAGGCCCGCGCCTGTATCAATGTTCTTGTTAGGAAGCGGCGTATAGCTGCCATCCTTGTTATGGTTGAACTGCGAGAACACGAGGTTCCATACCTCGAGGTAGCGTTCATTTTCCCCGCCAGGGTACAGTTCTGGGTCTTCAGGGTCATTGCCGTAGGCTTCGCCGCGATCGTAAAAAATCTCCGTACAAGGTCCGCAAGGGCCTTCGCCGATATCCCAGAAATTGTCCTCCAGCTTCACGATGCGTTCAGCAGGCAGGCCGATTTTTTCATTCCACAGCTTGTACGCCTCTTCATCCTCTGGGTATACCGTTACGGACAGGCGCTCCGGATCAAAGCCGATCCAGTCTTTGCCGGTCAGGAATTCCCACGCCCAGGTGATCACTTCTTCCTTAAAGTAATCGCCGATGGAGAAGTTGCCCAGCATTTCAAAGAACGTATGGTGGCGGCGGGTCTTGCCGACGTTCTCGATGTCGTTGGTGCGGATACATTTCTGGGAGTTCGCGATCCGCGGATTCTCCGGCTTCACCCGGCCGTCAAAATAAGGCTTCAGCGGCGCCATACCGGCGTTAATCCACAGCAGGGACGGGTCGTTATGCGGAACCAGCGAAGCGCTCGGTTCGATGGTATGTCCTTTGGATGCAAAGAACTGCAGCCATTTGGAACGGATTTCACTTGCTTTCATCTACGAAATTCCTCCTATATTTGAAAATAGAAAAAACGCCCCTGAACTTCAGGGACGATTGTCTCGCGGTACCACCCTGGTTATCAGCACTCCCGGACGTGTTCCCGGAAGGCAGCTGATCGCCTTTACCTGATTCTGTAACGGGAATCCCCGGCGGAGTTCGTCCGCACTCTGAAAGCAGCGTTCAGCCCTGCCGTCTATTCCGGTTCTTCCACCCGATGCCCGTATGGGCAAAGGAACCGCTCGCTGGTGAATCCGCCAGGACCTACTCTTTTTCATCATCGTTTTATTGTTTAAAGTCGCATAAAAAGTCACTTTTAGTATATAAGCCCGCAGCGCTGACTGTCAACACAGCAGAACGGCAGCCAGAGCCGGCTATACCGTTTTCCGCCGGATATAATATCCGTAGAAATGCTGGATGACGACCTTGAGCACCGCGAAAAAAGGCACGGCCAGAATCAGCCCCGGTATGCCTCCGATTTCCCCGCCGGCCAGCAGCGCGAAAATAATCAGCATCGGATGCAGATGAAGCGTCCGCCCCACTACCTGCGGCGAAATAATATTACTCTCAATGATCTGGCAGGCCATATTCACGATGACCACCAGCAGCACCATCCGCCATGAGATCGTGGTCGCCACCAGCGCCGCCGGAGCAGCACCGAGAAACGGGCCTAAGTAGGGGATAATATTGGAGACCGCCACCACACCCGCAAACAGCAGCGCATACGGCATCCCGATGATCATGTAGCCCGCATAGGCCAGTACGCCGATAATGACGCATACGAGAAGCTGCCCCCGCACATAGTTCCCGAGCGCTTCATCAATATCCTTGAGCAGCCCGACAATGGACTTGCGGTGCGACTTCGGCAGGCAGCGGATCAGCAGCCGCTCGAACACCTCGAAATCCTTGAGCATATAGAAGATCAGGAATGGAATGATGAAGGCGTTAAACATGACGCCGATTGTCGTCCCGATATTGTTCATAAATCCGGAAATACCGGTAGCAAGCCGCTGCTCCGCTTGAAAGAACCAGTTGTTCATCCCCATCCGTATCCCCTGCGGCATCATCGGATTGTCCCATTTGTTCATAATTTGCTGTGTATGCATCGTCAGCTCAGGCAAATGCTCCCCAAGCTCGCCCAGCTGCTCGATAAACATCGGAATCATGTTCATGAGAATGACCGTAAAGCTCGTTAAGAAGACGGCATAGATCAGCAGCACCGCCATCGTTCTCGGCACTTTCCGCGCATTCAGCATTTTGACAATCGGATTCAGCACGTAGGATATAATGACCGCGATCACAAACGGGGCGAGCACTGCCTTGAGAAAGCTGTAAACTAGTCCGAATAACGGCCGCAGCAGCCAAATAAAATATAGAATAATGAGCGTCAGAAGCACCCAACAGGCATAGCGGAACATTTTGCTTTTATAAAATGGCTCCATTGTCCGTAACCCCTCCCTGTCAATGGACTGGCTATAGGTCAGTATATGCCGCAGTTGCCCAAAATAATCCGGGCCGGGGAGGGACGGCTTCAGACCGCTTCAGACGGCTTCAGGGAGAATGATGCAGACGCGTCAAAAAGAAAACAGACCCTTACGCATGGCGTAAGGATCTGCTCGGCAAACAGCGGCCTGCCTGTCAGGCAAGGCAGCAGGCATGCGAAGTATGTAGGTTCAGCCTCAGGACGGGGCATGAAGCTCGGGGTAATCCTGAACCATCTCATCGCCGAAAAATAAATCATCCAGCGAGCTCAGCGTTCCGTCTTCCTCTACTTGATAGACCGACATCTTCTCGCCGTTCACAGTAAGCTCAATAAAACAGCCCCAGCAATAGAACTGGTGGGAGCCGATTTTCCCAATATCTTTAGAATTGCAATTTGGACATTTCATCATATCACAACACCTATCTCTCCGGTAAATTAACGGTTCTCCAGCCGCTGCTCGCTCAGCGCAGGCACCATCACGGCGTTCTCGCCTTTGACAATATCCCCGGTAAAAGGAAGCAGCTTCCGCCCCTCAACCAGGTCGGAGATAAAACCGTCACTAATTTCAAACCCTGTTATTGTATTTCCCAATTGCTGGTCAAAATAAACATCACTGACGTGACCAATCATGACCCCTTCGCTGGTCAGAACAGGAAGCTCCTTCACCCGCCCGCTTCCCAGCGCAAATGTAAGTTGTATATGTTCGGCATCCATCCTGCGGACGGCCTGTTGATTACGAATCATTACAGCGTCTTCGCCGTAAGCAATTATATCTTCCCAAAGCACGGCTTTGATTTGGGGGGAGAACAGGCTCTTGCCTTCCAGCATTACGCCGCTGATTCTCCAGTCTTCGCTAAGGAGTATATCCAGCACCTTGCCAAGCTCCTTGCCATTGTCCACATCAAATACCGGCAAACCGATCATTTCCTGCAGCTTCATGGCAGGGCACCTCCTCTGGTCTTAACAAACCTCCTCTCCCGGCAAAACGAAATAGCAATCCTTACCTTCTATTACGAATCCGGGCAAGAATGGTTCCAACTTTTTCAGCCGTTTGCTCCATTTCTTGAGTAGTATTACCCAAACCGAAACTAAAACGAATCGCCGACCGCAAAAATTGTTCCGGCAGCTTCATCGCCCCCAGAACATAGGACGGCTCAAGCGAACCGGAGGTGCAGGCAGAGCCGCTGGCCACCGCAATTCCTTCCATATCCAGGTTCATCAGCATCGTCTCGGTAGCCACCTCGGGAAAGCTGATATTGAGAATATGCGGCAGGTGCTCGGACGGATGACCGTTCACATGATAATGCCCTTCTCCAGCGGACTGGTCCAGATGCTGCAAAAGGCTCCGGCGAAGCTCTTCATAATGTGCGCGTCTGCCTTCCAGGCTGGAGACGGCAAGCTCGGCCGCTTTGGCAAAGCCGGCCAGGCCGGCCATATTCTCTGTTCCGGCACGGCGCTTGCGCTCCTGATTGCCGCCATACAGCAGCGGAACCAGCGTCGTGCCGCGCCGCACGTAGAGCGCACCTGCGCCCTGCGGCCCGTTGATTTTATGCGAGGATACGCTAAGCAGATCGACCGGAAGCTCGTTAACCTGAAAAGGAACGCTCCCGAAGGCCTGTACGCCGTCCACATGGAACAAAATGCCCTGTTCTTTGGCTACAGCCCCAATCTCTGCTACAGGGTGAAGCGTGCCTACTTCATTATTGCCATACATCAGGCTGATCAGAACCGTATCCGGCCGGATGGCTTCCTTGACCTGCTCCGGATGGATCTGTCCATAGCGGTCCACCGGCAGATAAGTGACTTCAAAGCCTTGAGCCTCCAGTCTTTCGCACGCATGCAGAACCGCGTGGTGCTCGGTTGCCCCGGTAATGATATGTCTGCCCTTACCCGCCTCACGGCTGGCCCAGGCCGCGCCAAAGAGGGCCAGATTGTCGCTCTCTGTCCCTCCTGATGTAAAGATAAGCTCGTCCGGTCCGCAGCCAAGTGCTGCCGCCACCTGATCCCTTGCTCCGTTAACGATCCGTTTGGCGTCCCGGCCAAAGGCATGCGTGCTTGAAGCATTACCGACCTGATTGCGCATTACCTCCAGCATGGCGTCGGCCGCAAGCGGATGAACGGGCGTTGAGGCCGCGTGATCCAAATATATATAAGCCATAACGAAATATGCTCCCTTACTTAATTAAAAATTAAAATTAATCCCATTAATCAGTTAAAGTCAAACTGAAACCGTAAACCTAAGTATAGTCTTTTCCAGTCATCCTTACAATGAAATAATCCTGAATATTTTCATTTTTACCCGGTTTTCTGTCCGCTAAACGCCCCCGCATCCTCAAGCAGCAAGAAAAGCAGCAAGAAAGGTCCGGTACCTTTGCCTTCCTCCGGGCATATTCTATCCCATCCTAGGGCAAAAGCCCAATCTATACCGAGGGGTTGGACAGAAACACATGGTATCTTATATGGATTTTACTTCACCTGACGTGCAGTTTACTTACGATTTAAAGAATAATAATTTCTTTACCAAAGACAGCCGGAATCTCATTAATGCCCTGGGCATTCAGCAGCTTAACACTTTGGGCAATACTTCAGTGCTCGACATTTATTTGAGCAGGGGCAACGTCATTGAACCCCATATTCATCAAAATGCTTCCGAGCTGGTATACTGCATCTCCGGCTCGGCTGTCGTTTCCTTAATTAACCCTTTTACGAAGGAGCTGCTCAATCTGCCGATTACACCCGGTCAGGTGGCTAACGTTCCGCAGGGGTGGTGGCATTACGAGGTCGCCGGCGAAGACAATACCCATCTGCTGGCAATATTTGACGCGCCGGTTCCGGAATTTATCGGAGGCTCCGATCTGCTCCGCCTGACTCCGGCCAGCATCTTCGCCCACACCTACTGTCTGAATGAGGCAATGGTCAAGGAAACCCTAGCCCCGATAACGGACACCGTTGTGATCGGTCCGCCAAACGGCTGCGCGGGCGGCAAATCTGCTGACTCCAAAGGATACACCGGCTACGGCATGGTGCCCGGGTATTATAACCAGCCGGCGGAGCAGGCCTATCCTTCCTACTACGCGCCGCAATATCAGGCCCAAGCAGGGCCCTATGCACCGCAGCAAAGATATTACAGTATCTGGGAACGGTAAGAGTGTTATTGAAGAGGAAATATAGTGTCAGCTTTCGTTTAAACAACCGTATTGCTGATGATCTTCAGGAATCCATTCAAGGCCGCTTTCTCAATGATTGAATTGATGGAATCTCTGGCGGCCGTGCTGAACAAGTACCACTGCTGCTCAGAGGCGTCATAAAGCAGTACTTTCGGATAACCCTCCAGCTCCTCGGCCGGAAAGGCCTCGACTAACGAATAAATATCGTACTGTTTAATGCTGTCCCCTTTCTCATCCAAAAAATCATACTGGGCATTCTTGTAATACGAACCAGGGACATCAATATTGAACATCCATGAGTAACTGGCAGGGGCATCGGTCTTGTCCCCCTTATTGTTCACAATAAGGTTATAAATGGCTTCATTGTAAGCAGTCCCGCCGATCTGCTGCACAATTCCGCCCATTGTCATATGATATTCCTGCTGCAGAGCCTTCACCGGCACCCCGCCGATGAGGAACGGTTCGGAATCGATCGTCACTGCGGAGCCGCTGTAACCGACTTCGCAGCCGAAGGTTTCAGCTATGAATCGCAGGGGAACGAAGAAGCGGTTATTTTTCACATAGGGCTTCGCATCCAGCTTCACTGTTTTGCCGTTCTGGACTGCCGAGCTGCTGCCTGCTTGCAAAGTGACCTTCATATCGTCTTTGATCAGAGTAACTTCCGATCCTGACCAGACAACTTGGGCCCCTAAATTTTCACTGACTGTACGCAGCGGCACCATCATCCGGTTGTTCTTGATTTCTGGCTTCACATCAGTTACAACGGCTGTCCCGTCCACTTTGATGGAAGGGCTTGAAGCAGCATAGACGGAAGTCGAAGATAGGAATAAAACCGAGGCAAATAGGACACTTAAACAAGCTTTCTTCATGGTTAACGTTCTCCTCCTCGAAACCGGGCCCAGACCGGGTTCCTCTTGGGTCCGGAGCGGAATCATGTCATGCTTTCACACCCTAGGTAGACGTAAGAAACTGGAAAAAGTTGCATCCTGCCCCATTTTATCTTCGGCTTCTTTGACCGGAAAATAAAAAAATGCCTGCTGCCTTCTAAAGAGGCAGGGGCATTTTTTAATGTAGAACATTTTTTAAATGTAGAACATATAGTTGGCTTTCTCCTGGTTATCTTCAAAGTTGATCAGACTCTCCAAAGTCGTTGAATCGAGCACCTCGGCAATGCTGTCACGGATTCTCAGCCAGAGGTCACGTTTAGCGGGATCGTCCTCTTCGGTAAAATCAACCGGTGAAATCGGCCCTTCCAGCACGCGGATAATGTCTCCCGCCGTAATTTCGGCTGCTTCTTTGGCGAGGATGTAGCCGCCGTAAGCTCCCCGGATGCTTTTTACCAAACCTGCATTCCGCAGCGGGGCAATCAGCTGCTCCAGATAATGCTCGGAGAGCTGGTTTCTTTCTGCAATGCTCTTTAATGAAGTCGGGCCCTCACCGTATTTGGCGGCAAGCTCCATCATAATTGTCAACCCGTAACGTCCTTTTGTAGAAATCTTCAAACGTGGCACCTCTTTCAATTTTCACATGATCTTTATATAATAGAACTTCGGATTTGTTATACTACAAGGGTAAAGGACAAATTCACCAATTTGGCCATTGGCGGGGAAACCTCGTTATTGCACTCTAAATTCCAGCCTTAAATATCTAAACACTTAAATATCGTAACACTAAGATATCGTAACATAAGTCACGGAATTTAGGAAACTTCCCCCTGATTACAGGCCAGCCATCAATATTCGGACCCTTCAAGTCCAGAGGAGTTGATAAGTCTATGCAGCAAAGCGCAAAACCAAAAGTAATCGTAGGCATGTCAGGAGGCGTGGATTCATCCGTCACCGCACTTCTGCTTAAGCAGCAGGGCTATGAGCCCATCGGAATTTTTATGAAGAACTGGGACGACACCGACGAATTCGGTTTCTGTACAGCAGAACAGGACGCGGAGGATGTCCGCCGTGTCTGCGAGCAGATCGGGATCCCTTATTACACCGTAAATTTCGAAAAAGAATACTATGATAAAGTATTTTCCTACTTTCTCGATGAATATAAGCGGGGCCGCACACCGAATCCGGATGTCATGTGCAACCGCGAGATCAAATTCGGGGAATTTCTGAACAAGGCGCTTGATCTCGGTGCAGATTATGTCGCTACCGGGCATTATGCCCGCGTCGTGGAAGAAGACGGGAAGTTCAAGCTGCTGCGCGGCGTGGACAGCAACAAGGATCAGACCTATTTCCTGAACGCGCTGAACCAGGAACAGCTGTCCCGGGCAATGTTCCCGATCGGCCACCTGCCGAAACCGGAAGTACGCCGCATTGCGGAAGAAGCCGGGCTGTATACCGCCAAGAAGAAAGACAGCACCGGCGTCTGCTTCATCGGCGAGCGGAACTTCCGCGAGTTCCTCAGCCACTATCTGCCGGCCAAATCCGGCGATATGGTCGATATTGAGACCGGCGAGGTGAAAGGCCGCCATGACGGCCTGATGTATTATACGCTCGGGCAGCGCCAGGGCCTGGGCATCGGCGGATCGGGCAACGGACAGCCCTGGTTCGTGGCCGAGAAGGACTTGGAACGAAATATTTTGTATGTGGTCCAGGGCGACAAGCATCCCAGCATGTACTCCACCGGATTAACAGCCAGCGGCCTGAACTGGATCGCCGGCGTCCGTCCGGCGGCAGGAAGCACCCTTCGCTGCACAGCGAAATTCCGCTACCGCCAGCCGGACCAGGGCGTAACCCTTACGTTCCATGAGGACGATACCGTCCATGTGGCCTTTGATGTGCAGCAGAAAGCCATTACGCCGGGACAAGCCGTCGTCTTCTATGACGGCGAAGTTTGCCTGGGCGGCGGCATCATTGAAGCTGCCGAGAAGGTACCTTATGAAGCGGCTGTGAAAGCTTTGTAAAAACACAAAATCCGAATCCCTCCGCCGCAGCTGGCAAAGGGATTCGGATTTTTTTAATTTTTTTAATTTTTTTAATTTTTTTAATTTTTTTAATTCCACGGCTCAAACCCCGTCCTGCCTGCGCCGCAGCTCCTGGTTGTGCTTGATTTTGGCTTCGCTGCCCTGCTCGGTTGCCTTATAGAAGGTCATGCCGTCCAGCTTGTCCGGCAAATACTGCTGCTTGACGTAATGACCGGGAAAATTATGCGGGTACTGGTATCCGACATGACCGAGCTTGACCGCGCCTTTGTAATGGGCGTCCCGCAGATGAAGCGGCACCTCCGCCGACTTCAGCTCATCCATCGCGTCCATCGCCCGCGAAATCGCCATCACGACGGCGTTCGATTTCGGGCTCTCCACCGCAAAGAGAATCGCCTGCGCGATGTTCAGGCGGGCTTCAGGCCAGCCGTTAGTGCGGTAAGCGTCCAGCGCGCTGACCGCCTGCACCATGGCCTGCGGGTTCGCAAGCCCGATGTCCTCGCTGGCGGCGGCAATCAGCCGCCGGATGAAGACCATCGGGTCCATGCCCAGTTTCTCTACCGCGTAGAGAAACCAGAAGAGCGCGGCGTCGCTGGAGCCGCGGATGCTCTTGTGGAACGCAGACAGTACATCGTACTGCGTGGACTCATCCGCCTTCACAATCGGGCGGCGGATGGATTCCTCGGCAACGTCCAGCGTAATGTGGACGGTGCCGTCGGCTTCCGGCGGCGTCGTGAGCGCCGCCAGCTCCAGCGCGTTCAAGGCGCGGCGGATATCGCCGTTCGCCATGGACGCGATATGCTGCAGCGCTTCCTCGTCTACGCGCAGCTGCATAAAGCCGAGGCCCTTCTCCGTGTCCGCCAGCGCCCGGCGCATCGCCTCCAGCGAATGCTCGCTGGTCAGGGCCTCCAGCTGGAACAGCGTCGAACGGCTCAGCAGGGCCCCGTTCACATAGTGGAACGGGTTCTCCGTCGTCGCGCCGATGAATATAATCGTACCGCGCTCTACCGCCGGCAGCAGCGCATCCTGCCGGGCGCTGTTGAAGCGGTGGACCTCGTCCAGAAACAGAATCGTCTTGGTTCCGTACAGCGCTTTGGCGTCCTGCGCCCGGTCAATGACCTCGCGGACATCCTTGACGGAAGCGTCCACCGCGTTCAGCCGTACGAATTCCCCCTGCGTATGGCGGGAGATGATATGGGCAAGCGTTGTTTTGCCGCAGCCCGGAGGGCCGTACAGCAGAATCGAGGAGACCTGGTCCGCCTCAATCGCCCGGCGCAGCAATTTGCCTTTGCCGATGATGTGCTCCTGGCCGATGTATTCTTCCAGCGCTGCCGGCCGCATCCGGTCCGCAAGCAGGCCCATGCCGGATTCCGGCTTATCGTTATAAGAAAATAAGTCCATCTTATTTCGTCACTTCCCCAACAAATTCATAGCCAGTCGCCTGGGCACTCCCTCTATTTTACCATAACGCGAACACGGCAGGAACGCTGGCAGCCCGGCAGCCATTTTCGCAATAAATATTTATAAACATTCTTTCACTTTCCTTCCCCTAGCGGATATGAGTTAATAATAAGTGTCCGGCCGGGCAATAAGCTGGGAAAGGAGTTGATCGAATTGATTACAGCATATGAGGTGGTTTCCGCCTAACAGCGGAGCCCCATCCCGGGAGGCCCTTCGCGGCCTCCCTTATTATTTTCAAGGGAAAGTTTCTTACCATCCGCATTCAAATTCCTTTATAATAGATCTGTATCTAAAGGCAATTTAATCCAATTTAGCAAGTCAAACATTTCAAATTCACGAAAGGAGGAAGCGTATACATGACTACTTTTAACAAGGCAATTGCTGCAGCTGCCGGACAATGTTCTAAGGAGGAAATGAAACGTGAACTACAAAAATGGGAAGGATGTGCTTCCCCCTAGGCTGCTGAAGGAACTTCAGGATTACATACAAGGCGAGCTTGTCTACATTCCGAAATGCGGCAAGCAGCGCGCCCTCTGGGGTGAAATCAGCGGCTCGCGCAAACTGATTGCGCGCCGGAACGAGGAAATTTACCATTCGTACTGTGCGGGGAACGACGTGGAGGAGCTCGCAGAATCCTACCATTTGTCGATCGACAGCATCCGCAAGATCCTTACGAAAATGCGCTCAGCCAAACGGGCGGCTTCTGCCGCAGTCGGCAGCCATCAATAAATAGATGGGAAGAATAAAGCACGATTCTTCTCCACAGCTCATAAGACCGTACACCTGGCTTCTCCCTGTTCATAACGGGTTCAACAGCGGGGAAGCCGATTGGTGTACGGTACGGAACAAAATTTAAGCCCTTGCCGCTTCGGAATCGAGCAGCAGGGCTTAAATTTTGTTGGGATTCCGGGATTCCCGGAATCCGGAAATTCCCGCCTTATTCGCTGTACCTTAATCCGGCCATACCGTCAGGGCAATCTCCGGATCATCCGCAGCCACATAGCCCGGAAGCTCGCCGGAGGACAGCAGCCACAGCTCATGCAGCGCGCGCGTGCAGGCCACGTACAGCAGTTTGGCATCCTGCCCGCCGTAATGGTCAGCATCAACGTCCGTTACAATAACGGCGTCAAACTCGAGGCCTTTCGACAGATAGGCCGGCAGTACAGACAATCCGCCTGCATACTGGCTGCTGCGGCCGTCAATCAGATTCAGCTCCTGCCCCATCGCCGCCAGCTCCTTATGCAGCTCCTCCGCTTCCTGCAGCGTGCGGGTCAGCAGGGCCGCCGTCCGGTAGGGCCCCTGCATGACGCGCTCAAGCGCAGCGGCAATCCGCTCTACCCTGGCAGACCGGTCGATGTTCAGCACCCGCACCGGTTCGGCGCTGCGGAATACCGGCACCGCCAGAAGATCCGCGCCGACCCCTCTCTTGAGGATTTCATTGGCGAAGGTGATGATCTCCATCGTGGACCGGTAGCTCCGCGTGAGCGCAAAATAAGCCGTCTCTCCGGGAGCAAACAAGGCCTGCATTTCCTCCCACCGGCGGATGCCCCGGTAGTAATGAATGCCTTGGGACAGGTCGCCCAAAATCGTAAACGAATGCCCTTTGACGAATTTGTCCAATACCGCCACCTGCAGCGGGGAGAAATCCTGGGCCTCATCGATGACAACATGGTCAAACCGCTGGCCCCCGCGGATCTCCTCCAATATGGCATACACATACAGAAGTCCGGCAAGGTCCTCCTCGCGGATGTTATTCTTCTTCAAATCAGACCGCGTCTGCTTCAGTATCGGCTCTGGAATGGCTGCTGCAAGGCCGTCCAGCTCCTGCTGCAGCTCTCCGGACAGCTTTTGCGCGCCAAATAAAGCCTTATAGACCGCAGCCGCCGAAAGGTCCGGCCATTTCTTCGCATAGGCCTTCTCCCGCTGGGCAGCCTTCTTCTTCCGGTCCTTAAGGGCAGCAGCAGACGGCGATTTCTTGAGCGCCATTTCGATCCAGCGGTGAATCCTGGCCAGTGTCCGTTCCTTGCGCAGGGCAAGCGGATAAGGCTTATACTCCTCGTCAAACCACTGCCGGATCACCTTCTGCTTCAGAACCGCACCCTCCCAAGGTGAAAAATCCTCCTCAGGCAGGCTGTGCTGCTCCAGCCTCTGAACCGCCGCTTCCAGCAGATCCCGAAAGGCGAGCGAGCCTTTGTATCGTCCGGGCAGCAGTTCATCCACAACCCGGCCGGCTCCCGGCTGGTCAAACCATTTTCCAAGCTCCTCCGGACCGTCTGCCGGTACTACATCCAGCCCCAGCACACCTGCAGCCCAGTCGCTGAACGTATTCTGCTGAATATCGCCCACGCCGAGCTCCGGCAGCACGTCGGAAATATAATCGATAAACATCCGGTTCGGGGCAAAAATCACCATCCGCTCCGCCGCAATCTGCTCCTTATACTGATAAAGCAGATAAGCGAGCCGGTGCAGCGCGACCGTCGTCTTGCCGCTTCCCGCCACGCCCTGGATAATCAGCGCCGTATTGCGGGCCGCCCGGATAATCTGGTCCTGCTCCGCCTGAATCGTGGAGACGATGTCGCGCAGCCGGTTATCCTTGTTCTCGCCAAGCCGGTACAGCAGAAACTCATCCGATACGGCCGGGCCGCCGCCTTCGCGGTTATAGGTGTCGACCACGCGCTCCAGAATCTGCCTGCGGATCAGCACGTTTCTCTTCAAGTAGACAAGCCCTTCAATCAGGCCTTCAGGCGCTTCATAAGAAGCTGAATCTCCCCCGGTAAAAGAGTAGAACAAACTGGCCACCGGGGCACGCCAGTCGATCACAGCCGGCTTGTCGCCTTCGCCGGCCACCCCATTTTTCCCTATGTACAGCGGCATCCGGGTGCCGTTCTTCTCCTCAAAATCAAGCCGTCCGAAGTAAGGCTCCTGCACCGACTGGGCCAGCCCTCTGCGCGCGGCCTCCCTGCCCGATTCCAGCACCTGTTCCGTGTAATCGCTGCCCGTATATACGGGTACCGCCTGCAGCCGTTTCAGTTCGGCCTCAATCGCAGCCAGCGTACGGTTCAAGTGTTCCTTTTCCTCTTGATAGGCACTTTGAAAATCGTCCATTTCAGTTACCTCCTAAGATTGGTATGGGTCTAATGGTGCCAGGTGAATAGCTCCTGAACCAAAGAATAACCATTATATCACCTGCAGGGGAAAAAAGGTATCGCAGCTGATTTGCCCGCAAAATGGAAGCCATTAAAAAAAGAAGCAGCCGGTCCAGGAGCGTTCTCCCGAAACGGCTGCGATAAGCATTTTTCCGATAACTGACTGTAATTAGCCTTGGTTTGTCTTCTTCTCGGCCGCTTCCAGCAGCTCTCTTACGGCCACGCTGACCATAATCAGACCGACGGCTGGCGGCACAAAAGAGTTGCTCGCAGGCGGCTGCTTTGCTTTGCGGATGTCCGGCGCGTTCTCCGGCACAATCTTCTCCGTTACTTCCCGGCGCGGCTTCACTGGCGTTTCGGTTGAGAAGACGACCTTGACGCCTTTCTTGATGCCTTCCTCTTTCCGCAGCTTGTTGCGGATCACACGGGCCATCGGGTCCGTATGCGTCTTGGAAATGTCTGCAACCAGAAATTTGGTCGGGTCCATCCGGTTCGCCGCTCCCATGCTGGAGATCAGCGGAATGTTCCGCTTCAGGCATTCCTTGATCAAGTGAATCTTATAAACAATCGTATCCGATGCGTCAATTACATAATCAGGGTTCAAGTCAAACAGCTGCTCATACGTTTCCTCGGTGTAGAACATGTTCAAGGCAATCGTTTCGCAGTCCGGATTGATCTGCTTCACCCGATCCAGCATGACGTCGGCTTTCTTCTGGCCAATGGTCGTCATGAGCGCGGGAATCTGGCGGTTGACGTTGGTGATATCGACCGTGTCTTTATCAATCATGATAATCCGGCCGATTCCGCCGCGGGCCAGCGCTTCGACAGCCATGGAGCCGACGCCGCCGACGCCCAGCACCGCCACCGTGCTGCTGCGCATAACTTCCATGCCTTCAGCGCCGATGGCCAGCTCCGTTCTTGAGAATTGGTTGCGCATTTCAGTGATTTCCTCCTTATCCTGAGGCAGGCTCAGGCCGCTTACGCTTTAGCTTCTTCAGCAGCTTTCTTCGCTGCAAGCGCCAATTTGATGTGCAGCTGGTCAAGCTGGGATTGATCTACCGCGGAAGGCGCGTTCATCATCAGATCGGTCGCGCTGGCCGTCTTAGGGAACGCAATCGTCTCCCGCAGGTTGCTGCGGCCGGACAGCAGCATCACCAGACGGTCAAGACCGAAGGCCATACCGCCGTGCGGAGGCGTGCCGTATTCAAACGCGTCGAGCAGATAGCCGAACTTGTCTTTCGCTTCCTCAGGCGACAAGCCGAGGGCTGCGAACATTTTTTCCTGAACGTCACGCTTGTAGATCCGCATTGAGCCCCCGCCCACTTCATAGCCGTTAAGCACAATGTCGTAAGCCTGGGCCAGGATTTGGCCTGGGTCTGTATCGAGCAGGTGTACATCCTCTTCCCGCGGACGGGTGAACGGATGGTGCAAGGCTACATAACGCTTCTCTTCTTCATCCCACTCGAGCAGAGGGAAGTCCACCACCCAAGCGAATTTAAACTCATTTTCGTTGATGAGGCCGAGCTGTTTGCCAATTTTGAGGCGGAGTGCACCAAGCACGTCGGCTACGACCTTCTTGCTGTCGGCAGAGAAGAGCAGCAGGTCGCCTTCTTCAGCGCCGGTGCGTTCTTTCAGCGCTTCGATTTCTTCCGGTGTAAAGAACTTCACGATCGGCCCTTTGAACTCGCCTTCCTTCACCTGAATCCAGGCAAGGCCCTTCGCACCGTAACGGGCTGCAAAAGGTCCCAGATCGTCGATCTCCTTACGGCTCCATGTGCCGCAGCCTTTGGCGTTCAGCACCTTGACTTCGCCGCCTTTTTCAATAACCGAGGCGAACACTTTAACACCGCTGTTAGCCACGAGGTCACTGACCTGGATCAGTTCCAGACCAAAGCGCAGGTCCGGCTTGTCAGAGCCGTATTTGTCCATGGCTTCGGCATAAGTCAAACGCTGGAACGGCAGAGGAATGTCCACGTTGACCGTCTCTTTAAAGAGACGCGCCATCAGCTGCTCCATCATACCCAGCAGTTCGTCCTGGCTCAGGAAGGAGGTCTCAAGGTCGACCTGGGTAAATTCAGGCTGGCGGTCAGCGCGCAGATCCTCGTCGCGGAAGCAGCGTGCGATTTGGAAGTAACGCTCGATCCCGCTCACCATCAGCAGCTGCTTATAGAGCTGCGGCGACTGCGGCAGGGCGAAAAATTCGCCTTCATGCACCCGGCTTGGCACGAGGTAGTCACGCGCGCCTTCCGGAGAGCTCTTCGTCAGGATCGGTGTTTCAACTTCAAAGAATCCCTGCTCGTCCAGGAAATCGCGGAAAATCTTCGAGGCCTTGGAACGCAGACGAAGCGTGTTCTGCATTTCCGGACGGCGCAGGTCCAGGTAGCGGTATTTCAGGCGGAGCGATTCTTCAACCTCAATTCCGTCCTCAATGAAAAATGGAGGGGTCTTGGCGGCATTCAGCACTTCGATTTCCGTAATCTGCACCTCCAGCTGGCCTGTAGGCAGATTAGAGTTTACCGTTTCGGGACTGCGTTTGACCACCTTGCCAGTAACAGCTAACACGTATTCGCTGCGCACACGGTCTGCAATGGAAAGGGCTTCGCCGGAATAATCCGGGTTAAAAACGATCTGCACAATGCCGCTGCGGTCGCGCAGGTCGATAAAGAGTACGCCCCCGAGGTCGCGGCGGGTCTGCACCCAGCCGTTCAGTGTTACTGTTTCTCCGATATGGGCCTCCGTAATTTGGCCGCAGTGGTGTGTCCTTGTCCTTGACATACAATTAGCTCCTTTATTCTCAGTTAGATTTATTTATTTTGAAAAATAGTTACTTCAGCTCGCCTGCAAGCTCCGACAGCTTCACTGTCCGCTGCTCGCCGTTCTCCATCGACTTCAGTGCGATTTCGCCGCGCGACAGCTCGTCGTCACCGAGGATCGCCGTGTAGCGCGCCTGCATCCGGTCGGCGGATTTCATCTGCGCTTTCATCTTCCGGCCCAGATAGTCGCGTTCCGCGGAGAATCCGGCCTGGCGCAGCTTGTAGAGCTGCTTTGTAATTTCCTGCTCAGCCGCTTCTCCAAGCGCAATGAAGTAGACATCCAGCGGTTTAACCGCCGGCACTTCAACGCCTTGATTCTCCAGGATCAGCTGGATCCGCTCCAGGCCAATGCCAAGTCCAATGCCCGGCTGATCCGGCCCGCCGACCTCCGCTACAAGCCCGTTGTAGCGGCCGCCGCCGCCGACCGTATCAATAGCGCCGATGCCCTGGGCCTTGTATTCAAAGGCGGTATGCGTGTAGTAGTCCAGTCCGCGCACAAGGCGGGAATTGACCGCATAATCAACGCCCATGTCGTCCAGATATTTCTTCACCTGTTCAAAATGGGTGCTGCATTCCTCATCCAGGCTGTCGAGAATCGATGGTGCGTTCGTGAACTTGTCCTGGTCGGTTTTGCAGTCCAGCACACGCATCGGGTTGCGGTGAATCCGGGACTGGCAGTCCTTGCACAGGCTGTCCTTCATCGGCAGCAGGAATTCCAGCAGCTTCTCCCGGTAAGCAGCGCGTACCGCCGGATTGCCGACGGAATTCACCTCTACCTTGACGCCCTGCAGCCCAAGCTCCAGACAGAACTGATAGCCTAGCGAAATGACCTCTGCATCAATCGAAGGGTCTGTCGCGCCGAAGGCTTCAATGCCGAACTGGTGAAACTGCCGCTGGCGGCCTGCCTGGGGACGTTCGTACCGGAACATGGGCCCGATATAGTACAGCTTGCTGACATCCGGCTCGCCGTACAGCTTATTTTCCACATAGGAACGGACAACGCCCGCGGTTCCTTCCGGCCGGAGCGTCATGCTGCGCCCGCCTTTATCCTCAAAGGTGTACATCTCCTTCTCCACGATATCCGTGGTTTCGCCAACGCCGCGTTCGAACAAGGAAGTCTGCTCAAAGATCGGCGTACGGATTTCCCGGTAATTAAATCTGCGGCACAAATCGCGGGCCTTCTCTTCTACAAACTGCCATTTCTCCACGGTGCCCGGCAGCAGATCCTGCGTGCCTGTGGGTTTTTGAAAAGCCATTGTCAGTTCCTCCAATTTCTCGCTCTTTATACAAAGCTTACAAACTCTTTATGCAAAACAAAAAATCCCCCGCCTCTGATGCGACACAACGCAACAGGGACGAGGGACTGTTATTCATACAGTCGCCCGTGGTACCACCCACATTCCGGCAGGATGCAGAATGATTCTGACAACCGGCCGCTCTAGACGGTTAACGCCCGCTAAACGCCGTACGGCTACTAATTGGTTCGCCGCAGGTTCTCCGGGAGGTCTTTCGTTCAATCATCTACGGAATTCTTCCAGCCTGACCGCATTCGCCAGCTTCTCATAAGCTGTTGGCGGTTCCGGAATCCCTCTCTGTGGAAGTGGGGTTGAAGTACTTTGTCCCTTCGTCGAAGTTCGACATATTGAATGTAACTGTTATTGTAACTGTTATTGTTAGATTTTAAGGAACTAAAGAGGCAAAGTCAAGAAAGAAGCAGGAAAAAGAAACAAGAAAAAAACCTGCTTCATTCAGCAGGTCAACAGATATGTTAAAAAAGGGGGTCATGCTGTTATTATAAACAGGCAACATTACAGCAAAACTGCGCTTATATTACAGTTATATTACAAAACACTTGTTTGGAAAACGGCAGGTCAGTCGAGCCGCTCCACATAGGCGCCTTCCGAACGGAGCTTCTGCACGATTTCATCGTAGCTCTGATCGTCCACTCTCGCACTCAGCACATAGTTTAGATCATCGTAATCGCCGTCTGTCAGCGTCTCATAAGCACCGAAGCCCGGGGCATTGTCTTCCGGTTTGTCCTCGCGGATATCGCGCTCGGCCACCGACTCTTCCGCATTCGGGTCGACGACCGGAACCGCACCTTGCGTGGTATAAGCACCGGCTGCTCCGCCTGTTGTCATTGCCCCGCCTGTATACATGCCTGAAGTGTTGCCAATCGGAACAATCGGAATCAGGATGTCACGGTCTCTGCCGATGCCCTCTTCCAGCCTTCCTACCTCCAAATTGTCCATGCGGTAACCGACCAAATGTGATCTTGCGCTTTCCGCCTCGTCTTCTGTTCGAAAATAAGCCTGAATATGTCTGGACATGACATTCACTCCCTTTTCAAAATATGCTTATCCAAATAGGTTTTACCCAAATAGGTTTTACCCAATGCCTTACAAGACCTGAAGCAGCTCGCGGACAAACGCAGGCTCATCCTTTGGCGTGCGTGAGGAAATAAAGTTTCCGTCCACGGCAACCTCCTGGTCTACAAAGTTTGCCCCTGCATTAACCATGTCATCCTGCAGCGGCGGGTAGGAGGTGATCGTTCTGCCCTTCAGCAGACCGGCGCTCGCCAAAATCTGCGGGCCATGGCAAATGGCCGCCACGGGCTTTTTCGAAGCGTCTAATTGCTTCACAAATTCCAGCACATCCGGATCGAGCCGCAGATTTTCGGGCGAAGAGCCGCCGGGAATGACAACCGCGTCATAGTCCTCGGCTTTGACCTCCGCAATCGCTTTATCCGTTGTATATTCAGCATTTCCTTTTTTTCCTTTTACCGTTTCACCGGCTTTCAGGCCGATAATTTCTGCTTGATGCCCAGCTTTTTTGACTTCATCATAAGGAACCTGCATTTCGGAATCCTCAAATCCATTTGCCAGCAAAAACGCCACCTTGCTCATTTCAATCCTTCTCCCTTCAAGCAGTGTTAAACGTTCTCTTCTTTATTACCCGGCAAATAAATACTTCTAACAAAATACAGCAAAAGCACCCTGGCCAGCAGGATGCTTCCGCGTTCAATACGAGCGTTCGAGGAACTTTCGGTTCATTCAAGACATTTCGTTCATTCAAGGCATTCAGTTCGTTCAGGACATTCAGTTCGTTCAGGACATTCGGCTGCCGCGGCGTCCATGGCTGTTCCAGGGCTTGAGGTCACGGAGCACTTCCCGCCTCTCGTCCGCGGCAAGTCCCGCAATTGCGGAAGCTTCGCGAAAATGTCCAGGGAACTGGCTGGCTGCCGAGGCGCTTAAGTAATGCTTGTCCGGTTGTCGCAAGTGCAACAAGCTCCTTTGCTGGTTCATTCACCCTAAAGAATGCCCGCAGCAATAAACCTCTATGCAAAAGCCTGAACCAGCCAAGCCTTGCATAGAGGTTTAGAATTAGCCGAATGCCTGAATTGTTACTTCTGCGGGGTCTCCAGCCATAGAGTCACAGGTCCCCAATTGACCAGCTCGACGTCCATGTCGGCGCCAAAGCGGCCTGTTTCCACCGTCAGCCCTTTGTCACGCAGCATTTCGTTAAAGCGGTTGTAGAGCGGCTCCGCTTTGTCTCCGCCAGCGGCCGAGATGTAGCTTGGGCGCCGGCCCTTGCGAGTATCCCCGTATAACGTAAACTGGGATACGGATAACACACTTCCTCCGACGTCCTGGACGCTGAGGTTCATTTTTCCATCTTCATCATCAAAAATGCGCAGTCCGGCAACTTTGTCGGCCATATAAGCAGCATCCGATTCCTGGTCGTCATGAGTGATGCCGACAAGCAGCAGGAGTCCTGTGCCGATCTCACCGGTGATTTCGCCTTCAACGGTCACTTTTGCACGCTTGCAGCGCTGAATGAGTACACGCATTTTCTAAGCTCCCTTAATCCTTAATTGCTGAAATTCTTATTGTATAATCCTTACTGCCGAAATCCTTACTGCATAATCCGGTGTACGGAATAAACGTCCTTAACCCGCTTGATCTTCTCAACGACGGACTGCAGATGGTCGGTGTTGCGGATGAGAATGGTCATGTGGATCAGCGCCAGCTTGTTCTTATCCGAACGGCCGGACACTGCGGAAATATTCGTCTTGCTCTCGGAGACGGCCTGAAGCACCTCGTTCAGCAGGCCTCTGCGGTCGTGTCCGGTAATTTCGATGTCCACGCTGTAATTCGCCTCAATGGCTTCTTCCCATTCCACATCGATCACGCGTGCTGCTTCTTCACCATCATCGCCGGCAGGAATGTTCGGACAGTCCCTGCGGTGCACGGATACCCCGCGGCCTCTCGTAATATAGCCGATAATGTCGTCCCCTGGCACCGGATTACAGCACCGGGCAAAGCGGACCAGCAGATTGTCGATGCCCTTCACTTTAATACCGTTCGTCGGACGAGGCTTCTTCTCTTCCGGCGGAGCCTTAACCTCCTTGACGTCTGAGGTCAGCTCAATCTGGCCTGCTTCCTCCTGCTCCTTCCGGAGCTTCTCGGTCAGCTTCGTGCAGCATTGGGCGGCCGTCAGCCCCCCGAAGCCGATCGCCGACAGCATATCGTCAATGTCGTTGAACGCAAATTTGCGGGCAGCGTCCATCAGCTTGTCATCCGTCATGAGGGAGGATGGCTCAAACCCGGAGCGCTTCAATTCACGCTCGATCAATTCTCGTCCTTTTTCGACATTTTCTTCGCGTCGCTCTTTCTTGAACCACTGCTTGATCTTGCTCCGCGCGTGCGAAGACTGGGCGATTTTCAGCCAATCCTGGCTTGGTCCATAAGAATGCTTGGAGGTAAGAATCTCTACAATGTCGCCATTCTTCAGCTTATGGTCAAGCGGCACAATCCGGCCGTTCACCTTGGCGCCAATGGTCCGGTTGCCCACCTCAGTATGAATCCGGTAAGAAAAATCGAGCGGGACAGAGCCCATCGGCAGCTCAATCACTTCACCTTTGGGCGTAAAGACAAATACTAGATCGGAGAAGAAATCCATCTTCAGGGATTCCACAAACTCCGACGCATCCTGGGCCTCATGCTGAAGCTCCAGAATTTCTTTGAAGAACGGCATCTTGCTTTCCGGTCCGGACGTATCTCCTCCGCCTTCTTTATACGCCCAGTGGGCAGCGATCCCGAACTCGGCTGTCCGGTGCATTTCCCAGGTGCGGATCTGAACCTCAGTCGGCTCGCCGTTTGGACCTACCACGGTCGTATGAAGAGACTGGTACATATTTTCCTTCGGCATGGCAATATAATCCTTGAAACGGCCCGGCATCGGTTTCCATAACGTGTGGATAATCCCCAGCGTGGCATAGCAGTCCTTAATATTGTCAACGATGATACGGATTGCAAAGAGATCATAAATTTCATTGAACTGTTTGTTCTTTGCTGTCATTTTCTTGTAAATGCTGTAGATATGCTTCGGACGGCCCGACAAATCGGCATCGACGCCCATTTCATCCAGCTTCTCGGAAATACGCGAAATAACGGAATCGATGAAGGCTTCGCGTTCCGCCCGTTTCTTGTGCATCAGGTTGGCAATCCGGTAATACTGCTGGGGGTTCAAATAACGGAGCGCAATATCCTCCATCTCCCACTTGATCGCGGAAATACCGAGGCGGTGGGCAATCGGGCAGAAAATCTCCAGCGTTTCGTAAGCGATCCGGCGCTGGCTTTCCTCCGATTGATATTTAAGAGTCCGCATGTTATGAAGGCGGTCGGCAAGCTTTATGACGATTACCCGGATATCCTGAGCCATAGCAATGAACATTTTCCGGTAATTCTCATTCTGCTGCTCTTCCTTGGATTGAAACCGAATCCGTTCCAGCTTGGTTAAACCGTCCACAAGCATGGCGCAGCCGCTGCCGAATTGGTCCTCAATTTCCTGCAGGGAGACTGTGGTATCCTCGACAACGTCGTGCAGCAGTGCCGCAATAATAGACAGCGCATCCATGCCCATATTTACAACAATATCCGCTACTGCTAGCGGATGCAGAATATAGGGCTCTCCCGATTTGCGGACTTGGCCGTGATGAGCCTGTTCAGCAAAGTCATAGGCTTCCCGTATGTCGTTCAAATCGGCTTCTGTGATATAGGCGGACGCCTTTTCAAGTAATCGCTGTATACCCATTGAATCGTTGTCGTATCCTTTCTATCCATAAATGAACACCCTGAGAACTCTCCAATGCGGCGCATAATTAAGCCTCGTTCATTTATACTTAAAATAGGTTGATTCCGTCCATAGAAATATTAAAAGGGAACCTGTTCGCAGCTCTTTCGGCATCAGGTCCCTGAAATAGTGATTTCCTATAATTATGCCTCTTGCATAAGGCCGCGTCAACCATTCTGGATGAAGGCTTGTTAAAGAATTTGGACAACTATAAAAATCCTTGTTGAAAAAAGTCGATTAACTCTATAAGCTATTGAGATTAAGGACAACTTTTATCTGGAAAAATTCAACGTAAGGAGCGGAAATTGTGCAACGTGAAATTCAAGTAAATGACAAGCTGCCTTTCGCACCGGGGCTGCTGCTGAGCCTTCAGCATCTGTTTGCCATGTTCGGCAGCACGATTCTGGTGCCCAACCTGTTCCATGTCGATCCCGGGACCATCTTATTGATGAACGGAATCGGAACCCTGCTGTACATCCTGATTTGTAAAGGGAAAATACCCGCTTATCTGGGCTCCAGCTTTGCCTTTATTGCACCTGTAACGACTGTTCTGACCAAGTACGGATTCAATTATGACGGGTATTCACTGGTGCTGGGCGCTTTTGTCATTACCGGGATTATATTCGTGGCGGTGGCGGTGATTATCCGTTTTGCAGGGACAGGCTGGCTGGATGTTGTGTTCCCGCCTGCAGCGATGGGCGCAATCGTCGCGCTGATCGGTCTGGAGCTGATTCCGACAGCTGCCCGCATGGCCGGGCTTATTGCGCCGGAAGGGCAGGACGCTGCCACCTGGACACCTGACGGCAAAGTGATCACCCTGTCGCTGGTCACCCTCGCTGTTACCCTGCTGGGAGCAGTCATGTTCCGGGGCTTTCCGAAGATTATTCACATTCTGATCGGGATTGTTGTAGGTTATGTGCTTGCCTTCCCGCTCGGGCTCATGGATACTTCTGCGATCCGGGAAGCAAGCTTTATTCAAATGCCGGAATTCACCTCTCCAACGTTCAACTGGTCCGTTATCCTGACCATCATTCCGGTCTCCCTTGTCGTGATCGTAGAGCACGTAGGGCACCTGCTTGTAACCGGCAATATCGTCGGCAAGAATCTATCCAAGGATCCCGGTCTGGACCGTTCTCTGCTGGGAAATGGCATCTCTACCATTCTGTCCGGCTTCGTCGGTTCTACCCCGAATACGACTTACGGTGAAAATATCGGCGTTATGGCGCTGACCCGCGTCTATTCTATCTATGTGATCGGGGGAGCCGCCATCATTGCGATCATCCTGTCCTTCTCCGGAACCTTCACCGGCGCAATCGCGGCCATCCCTTCACCGGTTATGGGCGGCGTATCCCTGCTGCTCTTCGGAGTTATCGCGGCTTCGGGACTGCGCATTCTCGTCGAGCAGAAAGTCGATTATTCCAAAGCGCAGAACCTGCTGCTGACGACCGTAGTGCTGGTAACCGGCCTGAGCGGGGCAACGCTTACCTTTGGTTCAGTGAGCCTTAAAGGCATGTCCCTCGCAACGATTGTCGGTATTCTGCTCAGCCTGTTCTTCCGTCTTCTTCAGGTGACAGGCCTCTCCAACGACACCGAGCAGGCACCGCCGGCCAAAAATCCGGATTGAATACACGCTGGACCAGCTGGCATCACATATAAGGATAAAAAAAGGACTGCCTGCACGGCGGTCCTTTTTTGTACCCGAAGACTTAAATCGTCCAGGGTGCTTATTAAAATGGATATTGCGTCAGCGTAAATACTTCAGTGTCCGGCAGCTTCTCACGGCCATTCAAATCCTGCAGTTCAATCATGAAAGCAGCGCCGACCACATTACCGCCTACCCGGCGAATAAGATCAACACAGGTTCCGATCGTTCCCCCGGTTGCCAGCAAATCATCGGCAATCAGCACGTTCTGCCCAGGCTTCACGGCGTCGCTGTGCATTGCAAGCGTATCCGTACCGTACTCCAGATCATAAGAAACCTCAATCGTATCGTAAGGAAGCTTGCCCTGCTTGCGGATCGGCACGAATCCAACCCCCAGCGCATATGCAAGCGGAGCGCCGACTACGAAGCCGCGGGCTTCCGGTCCGGCAATCAGGTCAATTTTAAGGTGCGCGATCATCTTTCTCATTTCCTCAATCGCTTCACGGTATATGGCCCCGTCATTAAGAAGGGTCGTAATATCTTTAAAGCTGATTCCCGGCTGCGGGAAATCGGGGATAACCCGGATGTAGTCTTTGAAATTCACTGTTAAATCTCCTCCTAAAAATGTTCCAGTCATTCTGCAGAACACAGAATCAGGACACGCCCTTCATTCTGGTTAACATCCATTCTGTCAGCTCAGAAATGCCGGCGTAGAGCAGATAATGCTCCATTTCCGCCAGACGGCTCAATTCGTTAAAGCGTATAGACGATTCCAAAGGTTTCTTCGCCGGAGCAGGATTCAGCATTATCATTCCCCGGTCTCTAGAAATAAAGCTCAGCTCTTCAAAAATAGCCAGCGTTTTTGTAACCATTCGGGCTGACAGACCCGTTTGCCCTGCAATCCAAGCCATCAGCTTGGCTTCAGAGACTGCCTGTCCGCCTGCTTTACGCAGAAGTGCATATACGTTCTTAAATTGCTCCCGTGTAGGAATTTCCACACGTTCTGAAGCTTCTCCTGCTGAATGAAGCAGGTAGATGCGTTCTACCGCACCGAAAGCTGCGATCAAGGCGTTCAACTGTTCAGGGGTTTCAGGAGCATCCGCGATCAGAAGCACGGTTACTTCCTTCGGTGAGCAGCGCACCGCTTGTGCGGCGGATTCCTCGATCAGACCAGCGTTCCTATCATATACCCAAACCGGCAGTTCCCGCAATTGCCTAAATAACCTCAGGTCAGCTTCCGCTCTGGCCACAAGTGCAGCCTGCCCTTTGCTCCGGTCTGCCGAGGCGCGCAGCTGCTCAAGGAGCTCGTCTACCTTATGCCAAGGATTTTTAATGCCCCGGTAATCAAAAATTTGGGTGTGCCCGACGGCCCCGTCCACCAGCATAAGCTGGGCTTTCCTTGAACCGTTCCACTCATTAATGCTCGCCTCTGCGATCAGGTCCATTACTGCCCCTTCGGTCAGCTGCTCGGCCCACGCGCCTTTACCGAAGGCTACCGCCTCCATCATGATGTCGTTCTGTTTGAGCGTAATCTTTAAATGCCGTTTGTCTTTGCCCATTTGCCGGCATTCGTGAATCTGCGTGCCCCGGATGAGAAACCGCGGGCTGCCGTTGTTCATGCCGAAGGGCTCAAGCCTCGACAGCAGCTCGATGGACCGGACATTGACCTCCTCCAAGGTGCATTCCAGATCAGCGGTCAGCATCGGGACGTAGTGCTCCTCGGTCAGAACCTTCTGCGCAAATTGATTCAGACGTTCCCGCAGCGCATCCAGCTGATCCCGGTGCAGCGACATGCCTGCTGCTGAAGGGTGCCCGCCAAAGTGATCCAGCAGGTCCGCACTGTCCGTTAACGCTTCGTACATGTCGTATCCGGGAATGGACCGCGCAGATCCCTTGCACATCCCGGTCTCGGGATCAATTCCCAGAATAAGAACGGGACGATAATATTTTTCCAGAATTTTGGAAGCAACTATACCAACCACGCCGACATTCCAGCCTTCTCCCGCCAGCACAATAACGGATGGAACAGTTCCGCCTGCACGGGTCTCTTCCAGCTGCGCCGCTGCTTCCTGCACAATATCTTCTACAATCTGCTGCCGTTCCCGGTTTAGCAAATCCAGCTGCTCCGCAACCTGCTCCGCTCTGTCCAAGTCGCTCGCAGTCAGCAGCTCAACGGCGTCTCTCGCGTGTGCAAGGCGTCCGCTTGCATTAATCCGCGGGGCCAAGGCAAATCCGATTGCCGTAGAGTTGATAACGTTACTGCCTGAAACCTTGAGCAGCGCGGAAAATCCCGTCAGCGGCTCCTCCTTCATGGAAGCTAACCCCGCCGTAACCAGAATCCGATTCTCGTCTGTCAGCGGCATCAGATCCGCTACGGTGCCCAGCGCAACCAGCTGGGTCCATGGAGCAGGCACGTCATCCAATAAAGCACAAGCGAGTTTATACGCAACTCCGACGCCCGCAAGTCCTTTAAACGGATAGGGGCAAAAAGGCAGCTTCGGATTCACCAGCGCATACGCCTCCGGCAGAACGGCCGGTGGTTCGTGGTGATCCGTTACAACCACATCCATGCCAAGCGATTTGGCAAACTCAACCTGCTTGACGGCGCTGACTCCCGTATCCACCGTCACCACCAAAGTTACTCCCCGCTCTGCCGCTGCCTCCAGCGCATGATTATGAAGACCGTATCCTTCCTTTGAGCGGTGCGGGATGTACCATTCGAAATGGGCCTGCAGATGCTCCATCAGCCTGATCATCAGTGCTGTTGAAGAAACCCCATCGGCATCGTAATCTCCATAAATCAGAATCCGTTCCTTACCGGCCAGAGCCTGCCGTATCCGGCTGACCGCTTTGTCCATTCCATGCAGGCTGAACGGGTCATGAAGTCCTTGCCTGTCCGCATTTAAGAAAGCCTCTGCTTTCTCTGACGTGTCAAATCCCCGGCTAACCAGCAGGGAAGCTACCATCTCCGGAAGCTTTAAGTCTTCCGCAAGTCTGGTAACCGCGTCTTGATCCGGCTTAAGCGTATCCCAGCGATAATGGGCATGCAGCACTTCGGCCACCTCCTGCTGTTTGTTCTAATAGATGAAGCGTATTTATTGCAGCAGCGTTTCATCACTGTCTTTGTCCTCAAAATTGCTCTTGTAAGGATATCCCTGCTCATAAGGAACAGCTCTAACCTCAACATCCTGAATATAAGAAAACCTGCTCAGCAGCAAGAACTTCACTCTTCCTGAAATTTCTGCGGCTTCCTGCATGGAAATGCGGGGACTCACACCGATTTGGACGAATAGGAATGGCTTAGCCGCACGATCGTTCATTTCCAGCTCTTCGACCGTGATCACTCCGTACACCCGCTGGATGGTGTCCAGCATTTGTCCCGAATCCTGCGGAGACTGCCTGCGCCCGCTGGAGCTTGCGGAAGAAACCTGATACAGCATCTGCCCCGTTCTCCACAAGACGATCATTCCTGCAAGAACTGCCGCTATAGGATCAAAGCTGAGCAGCAGTTTGTTGTCCAGCAGCTCCCCCGTCATGGCTCCAATCACGCCGGCCAGGATAAGGAGTGACGTGGCCATAGACAATCTGTGCTGATAGAGCAGTCTGCCTGTATTCTCTCCTGCAGGGAGATGACGAATCTTGGCCTGGAAGGCGGCTTCTCGAATTCCGATGGAGAGAATTGCTGCCATCCCCGCCGTATAATGAGGGGCGCCGGACACCGTGCCTGCGAGAGCTTTAATTGAAACCGCAACAGCCTGGGCAGCTCCCCAAACAAGAATAAGGAATAAAATCACGATCAGAAGCAGACTGCTGTCACTTTGTCTGGCTTTGGAGGAGCTTTCAGTCACGTTACTTCGTTCTGCCGGCTTACGGCGCACCATCCTCGACAAGTCCTGTACCGCCTCTCCCGCGGAGAACAGCGCATCGGACACAAGCGCCTTGCTGCCGCCAAGCCAGCCAACAGCTCCTTTAAACAAAGCAAGGGTAAAGCTGTTTAAAGCTCCCGCCCAAGCTGCTTCATCCCCTTGAACAGAATGCCTGTTCATCATGTTAGTCCTCCTTGCAATCTTCCTTTTGCATCCCTCAAAAGGGCAAAGCCGCGTCAAGCGACGCGGCTCTGTGATCTTTGATTATGGCTTAATTTGCAGCCTTAGCCGGTTTGCTGCTGGTGCTGACATTTTTACCTTTAAGGAGAAACCAGAGCGGGCTCGCAATAAAGATAGAAGAATAAGCGCCAAACAAGAGGCCGATGACCATGGCAAGCGAGAACATCCGGATCGATTCACTGCCGAAGATCAGCAGCCCCAGAGAAGCGATAAACACCGTAAATACAGTATTGATCGACCGTGTCATAGTTTGAGAAATACTCTTATTAATTACCATTTGAAGCTCCTGACGGCTCTTCACTTTGGCGAATCTCATATTTTCCCTGATCCGGTCAAAGATAACGACGGTATCGTTAATCGAATAACCGACGATCGTCAACAGCGCGATGATAAATGTCAAATTGACTTCCAGACGGAAAATGGAAAATACAGAGATAACCATGAACGCATCATGCAGCAGCGCTACAATGGCCGAAATGGCAAACCGCCATTCAAACCGGATCGTTACGTAAATGATAATCCCCAGGCTGGCTACCAGAACTGAGATCAAAGCATTGCGCTCCAGTTCTTTAGCAATTTCCGTATCTACTGTATTGATCTCGGTAGATGCGTCTTTGCCCAGCTTGCTCGTAACTACGCTTTGAAGCTTGGCCTGCTCGGATTCGGTCAGCACGTCCGAAAAACGAATACTGCTCTGCTGTGCCCCTGGGGTAATGACCGCGTCGCGGCTGCCTAAAGCCGCTTCATCCAATACAGCTTGAATTTTGGCTTTCGTCAAGTTCTTGGAGGAAATATCCACGTTTGAGCCAGACCGGAAATCTACTCCATAGTTCAAGTGGAACACCAGCAGACTGATGATCCCCACAATCGTCAAGATAATGGAAAAGGTGTAAAAATATTTGCTCGTTTTAATAAAATCCAAATTCCATTTTGTCTTTTGATTCGGGTTATCCGTTGTTTTATTCGAATTAGAGGGCACCGATTTCACTCTCCTTAACACCAAGCAAGCCCGGTTTCTTGATGACATTTCCCTTCACCAGAAGCACAAGCAGATAGCGGGAGAAGAAAATGTTCGTAATAATACTTACTACGATGTCGATCATCAGGACGAGAGCAAAGCCTCTTACGGAACCTGTTCCCATCCAGTACATAACCGCACCTGCAATAAATGTGGTCACGTGAGCATCCATAACCGTACGGAACGAAACCTTGTTGCCGGCTTTAACCGCGGACATGATGCTCTTGCCGCTTCTAAGCTCTTCCTTGATCCGTTCGTCGGTGATGATGTTGGCGTCAACCGCCATCCCGATCCCGAGTACAAATGCCGCAATGCCCGGAAGGGTGAGTGTTACTCCTGCAAAATGGAAGACGAGCAGCATCAGCCATACATAGGAAATCAAGGTGAAGCTCGCGATCACTCCTGGCAGATGATAGATAATCATCATAAACAGCAGAATGACAACAGATGCAATCGTACCTGCAAGCAGGGTTTGATGCAGAGACAATTTACCCAAAGTTGCGTCTACAACCTGGGAATACTTCTCGGTCAGCTTCAAAGGCAGGGCACCGAGGTTGATCGTATCTCTAAGGTCTTTCGCTTCATCCAGCGTATAAGAACCTGTAATGACGGCTGTCCCTTGGTCAAGCTCCTGCTGTACTTCCGGAGCGGAGAGCAGCTGGTCGTCAAGGAAAATCGCAAGCTTTCTTTCAGCGGAGCCTGAAGCGTTAGCCGAAAGCCGCTTGGTTACTTCTGCAAATTTATCTTTACTCTTAAGCTTAATGCTGATTTGCGGGTTGTTTAACTGGTCATACGTAATGCTTGCTCCGTTCTCCGCAAAGTCGCTGCCAATCAGCTCAATCTTGTTGTATTGGTTAGCGTCTGTCTCCGTACCATCCTTACTGCGGAAAGTAAGCGTAGCCGGTTCACTGAGCTTCTTGCGGACTTCCTCGCTGTTCGCTACACCCGGAATTTTAATCCGGATCCGGTCAGTTCCTTCTGTCGTAACTTCAGGCTCCGTCCCCCCCAGCGTGTTGGAGCGTTTCTCAAGACTTAGTGCCGTTTGTGTCAGGGATTCCTTTGTTACTTTAGCGCCGTTCTCCAAAGGTGTCGCTTGATACAAAATCTCAAGTCCACCCTTAAGGTCGAGGCCGAGTTCGATTTTGCTGATCAGCCAAGGGCTTGTCCCGGCCATAACCCCAATGGTAATTACCACTACGGCTATGAATGTGATGATTCTTTTCATCCCGTAAATTGTTCCCCTTTCATTCTCAATATTCCCATTATAGCGATGCAAGAAAATGGCGTCAATTTGTTCGAAACAAGTTGGACCTTGTCAATTTATGGTCTGCCGCAGCCAAAAAAAGAACCCCGGTTATTCAAAACGGGATCCACGGAAGGCGGAAAGCGTCAAATAATTCATAAAGGCCGTTGCTTTTAAGGTCAGGATATCGTTGACAAGCCGGTGAATCGGCGGTATTCCTCCCTTTTTGTACTTGGAGCTGACACATTCCCATATATCGTCCGCCGTTACGTGTTCATAGCCAAACAGGTGAAACTCTTCCGCTTTGCTTAGACAGAGCTGGTCAATGGCCTTCATCAGTTCCTGTTCGTTGATTTCTTCCTCAGCCATCATATGGACTTCTATCGCCCCTCTCAGGTGATCTGAACCTCTCTGTCATTATACCATTCTCTGTGTGCAGAGAATGAGATTTTTTTCGCGGTCCATTCCCAGAATTCCTGCTTCTTCATGAAGTTGACACGATATGAGCTTAAAAGTAGATGTCATGAAGCTGGACAGGTCAGGCATATCCATATATCAACTACCTGATGGACTGCCCAGGATTACGTAAGGGAAGAGGGACTTCATTTGAACAAACAATCTTTTATTCGCGGAACTATGATTCTGCTCGCTGCAGGCATCGTAAACCGGATCTTGGGTTTCATTCCCCGTATCTTGCTGCCAAGGGTGATCGGAGCAGAAGGAGTGGGGCTGTACCAGCTTGGCTATCCATTTTTTCTTGTCCTGGTCACCATCATCTCGGGCGGAATTCCGCTTGCCATCGCCAAGCTGATTGCCGAAGCCGAATCCGAGGGCAGGCCGGATAAGTCCAAAGCGATTTTGCGGACCAGCCTGATCATTTCCAGTGCCGCAGGCTTATTGTTTATGGTACTTTCCCTTCTGCTTGCTCCATGGCTGATGCGGAACGTGCTGACAGACGGACGGGTGTACCCGGCATTTGTATGCATGAGCCCCATGATCGTGATCGTAGCGGTTTCCTCCGTCTTCCGGGGTTATTTCCAGGGAAAACAGAACATGATTCCGTCAGCCAGCTCCTCCATTCTGGAGACATTAGCCCGGATTCTGTGCCAGCTCTGGTTTGCTTCCCTGTTCCTTCCATACGGCATAGCCTATGCAGCTGCAGGAGCCATGCTGGGAGTTGTCGCAGGGGAAGGAATCGCGCTGCTGTCCTTACTGTGGCAGTTTTTTGCACAGCGCAAGAAAGACAAGCAGGAGACAGGCAAAGAGACTGCCCAGCCTGAGTCCTTACAGGAAGCTAAGGCAGCTAAAGCGGATACGGGGTTCATTTACACGCTTCGCCGCATCCTTCGTATTGCCGTTCCTGTAACCGGAGGCAGGCTCGTAGGTTCGCTTTCCTACCTTCTAGAATCCATCACCACCGCCCAAAGCCTCGCCATCGCCGGGGTCGCGACAGCCGCAGCCACTGCCCAATACGGCGCACTGCAGGGGATGATTATCCCCGTCCTGCTTCTGCCTGGAGCGCTTACAACCTCTTTGGCCACTTCACTCGTGCCGTCTTTAGCGGAAGCCCAGGCGCGGGGGGATAAACGCACCATTCACAAAAGGCTGCACCAATCGCTTCGCTTAGCTGTTGTTACCGGAGCTCCTTTCGCAGTAATCATGTACGTTTTGGCCGGGCCCCTTTGCCAGCTTCTATATAATAACGGCGAAATTGCCGGGATGCTGAAGGTTATGGCCCCGTTTGCTGTGTTTATGTATGCGCAGGCGCCTCTCCAGGCTACGCTCCAGGCACTGGACAAACCCGGAACCGCCCTGACAAATACGCTGATCGGAGCCATCATCAAAATCGGATTGATCCTGTACCTGGCCTCAAATCCGTCGCTCGGAATTTACGGAGCTATCATCGCCAGCATTGTCAACATCGTGATTGTCACGCTGCTTCACGGTTATGCCGTTTCCCGTGCGCTGCAGTATCAATTTCCGCTTGCGGATGTTATCAAGGTCAGCTGCGGCATGGTCATTATGGCAGGCTGCGCCAGCTACCTGTATCATGAAGTCCACGTGGCCGCATCCTCCATTTTCCAATTTATTTTCTCCTGTACGGCTGCTTTTATGCTCTATTTGATTCTTACTTTCGCCACAGGTCTGATCGACCGCTCGGATATGCAGAGAGTGCCTGTGCTGGGAAAATGGTTCCGCTAAAACAGCCGGTCTAGGCTTGTCACGCTTGCCATACATTTTTAATATATCAGCAGCTTAAGGAGGGTTTTTATGCAACAGATTCGCCGTCTTCTTCCGTTCCGTATTGCAGGTCCCACCCTGTCCGGTCTATGGTATGCCTATTTATGGATGATGCTTGGCGCCCTGATTCTGTCCCTGCTTCTGAGATGGACCAATCTGCAGGAGGACAACCTTTCCCCGCTTACTTATGTCATCCATGGCTTGTCTGTGTTTGCGGGAAGCTTTATCTCCGGCAAAAGAAGCGATCGTAAAGGCTGGTATCAGGGCGCATTGACGGGCACGCTTTACTCTATTGTATTGAATATCATCAGCTTTCTTGCCCTTGATGCCACGATCGGCGGACATGATCTGCTCTATTTGATTCCCGCGTTTATCATCGGGGCTGCTGGCGGAATTTTTGGTAAAAATGCCAAAAAAAACTGATTCACCTTTAAAACAGGGATATCCTCTCTCTCTTTAGTTATGCTAAACTAATATAATCATTTTCTTGAAACCAGAGGAGGCTATACCCGTTTTGCTTTATGAATCCATGTATTTCGTATCGGCATTAACCGTAGTGATGACTGCCGTATTAATCTGCTTTGGAACGGGCCGGAATCCCTTGTCTGCAGCTTATCTGTTTGCTTATGAACTGCTTCATTCCTGGCGATTTCTGCTGCTGTTTGCCGCTATGGCCTGCGTGCTTCTGGTCAACAAATATGAACTCAAACTTGAACATTTGATGCCTGAACGTCCTGACTTAACGCCGGTCTTTTTTCATCTGGAAGGCCAATTTGTCCATCATTTTCAGCAGCTCTTCCACCAGAATTGGGTAACCCAGGTTTCAGCGTTTTTCTATGTCATCATGCTCCAGTCCGTGCTGGTCGCTTCCATTGGCATTTATGCAGGACAGCGGAACAAGGTGTTCCTGTTCGCTGCCTGTTACACCGTACTCCTCAATTACGGAATTGCCATCCCGTTCTTTCTGTTCTTTCCTATCAATGAGGTGTGGTCTTACCCGCCGGCTAATGTTACGTTTTACATGCTTGAAGCTTTCCCCCGCTTTGAAGAAGTGTACAGACCCATGTCGGGCCTTGATAATTGCTTTCCGAGCTTACATACGTCCATATCCGTTTCCATGGCTATTCTTGCCGTTCGATCGGGCAACCGCCGCTGGGCTGCAATCGCTTGTACAAACGCAGCGGTCATTGTCTTCACAATCTTCTACATGGGCATTCATTGGCTTACAGACATGATGGGCGGATTGATGCTTTCTGCTTTTGCCACTACCCTAGCCGTTTACTGGGCATCACGTACGGTTAACGCCAGGGTTAATAATCCTGTGCTTGTACATCAGCCTTAAATGTTATTCAGTTTTAAAAATAGCAAAAGCCGGCAGGCAGCGTTCTCACGCTGCGGCCGGCTTTTACATTTGAAACCAACGATTTAGGCAGTCGTTGATTGATTGGAACCTGAAGGTACGCCGTGGCTGATCGCACTGCGGTCAAACGTCATCTTCGTTACATCGTTAACCCGGATGACAACCACATCGTCGGTCAATTCCACAATTGTACCGTGGAGACCGCCAATTGTTACGATCTTGTCTCCTTTTTTCAGCTCTCTAAGCATGGCGCTGCGGCTCTTCTGTTTCTTCTGCTGTGGACGGATCAGGAGAAAATAGAATACAGCGAACATGATAACAAATGGAACAATGACGCCAAGCATAGAGCTTCCTCCTGAAGCTGCTGCTGCAAAATTACTGAACATATTACTTCCTCCCCCTCTAATTTCTAAACGGATGTTGTTTTAAAACCCTTTTTCATTGCCGAAAAGGCCGTACTGCTCGAAGAATTCATCCCGGAAATCCAGCAATCTGTCTTCCATAATCGCTTCGCGCACCCGTTTCATCAGATTCAGGAGGAAGTGCAGATTGTGATACGTCGTCAGCCGGAGGCCAAAAGTCTCGTCGCTCTTGATCAAGTGACGGAGATAAGCGCGCGAATAATTCCGGCACGTATAGCAGTCGCACTCCGGATCAAGCGGACCGAAATCACGGGCATACTGAGCATTACGGACTACCAGTCTTCCTTGGCTGGTCATCGTTGTTCCGTTTCGGGCGATCCGGGTCGGAAGTACGCAATCGAACATATCCACACCGCGGATTGCACCTTCTATCAGCGCATCCGGTGAACCAACCCCCATCAGATACCGGGGTTTGTCACTCGGCAGTAAGGGCACCGTGTAATCGAGCACTTCATACATGAGGTGTTTAGGCTCACCTACACTCAGTCCACCAATAGCATAACCCGGAAAATCCAGGGAAGTCAAATCCCGCGCGCTCTGCTTGCGCAGGTCTTCAAACATGCCTCCCTGAACAATGCCAAACAGGCCTTGATCATGCGGTCTGGCATGACTGTTCAGACATCTTTCCGCCCATCTGGTCGTCCGTTCAAGCGACTGCTTCACATAGCTGTGATCAGCCGGATAAGGCGCGCATTCATCAAACGCCATCATGATATCCGAGCCCAGCGCGTTCTGGATTTCCATCGCTATTTCCGGGGAGATAAACAGCTTGTCCCCATTGAGATGAGAGCGGAAATGAACGCCTTCCTCGGTAATTTTCCGCATTTCGCTGAGAGAAAAGACCTGGAAACCGCCGCTGTCCGTCAGAATCGCCCGATCCCAGTTCATAAATTTGTGCAGGCCGCCTGCTTCGCGGACAATTTCATGTCCAGGACGGAGGAACAAATGGTACGTGTTGGATAAAATAATCCGCGCTTCCATTTCCTTGAGCTCCTCGGGGCTCATCGTCTTGACCGTTGCCAGTGTTCCTACCGGCATAAAAATAGGAGTTTCAAACACGCCGTGCGGCGTATGTACGCGTCCAAGCCGCGCGCCGGACTGCTTGCACGTTTTGATATGCTCATAAGTAATCGCTGCTGCCAATCTCATCAACCATCCTCTGACAATCTTTTAATAAATAAACATGGCATCTCCGAAGCTGAAGAAGCGGTATTCCTGCTTGATGGCTTCGCGATAGGCCTCCAAAATGCGCTCCCGCCCGGCAAGGGCGCTGACCAGCATCACCAGTGTTGACTTTGGCAGATGAAAGTTCGTGATCAGGCAGTCAACCAATTTATATTCATAGCCGGGGTATATAAAAATGCCTGTCCAGCCGCTGGACTTGACAATTCTGCCATCCTCGCATTTGCCCGCCACCGTCTCCAGCGTTCGGGCTGACGTTGTACCGACCGCGACGACGCGTCCGCCTCTTGCTTTCGTCTCATTCAGAATATCTGCCGTTTCCTGCGGCAAAATATAATACTCCTCATGCATGACATGGTCTTCGACCCGGTCAACCGACATCGGACGGAAGGTTCCCAAACCTACATGAAGGGTTACAAAAGCGATGGTCACACCCTTATTCCGGATCTGCTCCAGAAGCTCCTGTGTAAAATGCAGGCCGGCTGTCGGAGCCGCCGCCGAGCCTTCGTTGCGGGCATAAACCGTCTGATAACGTTCCTTATCATCCAGCTTCTCCTTAATATAAGGCGGCAGAGGCATCTGACCAAGCCGGTCCAGAATCTCGTTAAAGATGCCTTTATAAATGAAGCGAAGCACCCGTCCGCCCATTTCGCCTTCTTCTTCCACTTCCGCTTTAAGCTCGTCGCTGAATACGATGACAGAGCCCTTCTTCAGCTTCTTTCCCGGTTTGACCAGCGTCTCCCACTTGTCCCCGCTCAAATTTTTGAGCAGCAGCACTTCAGCCTTTGCACCCGTATCTTCCTTTGTGCCAAACAGGCGCGCCGGCAGCACTCTGGTATCGTTAAGGACTAGCGTATCCCCCGGCTTCAGCTCTTCAAGAATATGGGTGAAATGATGGTGCTCGATATGTCCGGTCTTTTTATTTAAAGTAAGCAGCCGTGAGGCGGTGCGGTCAGGCAGCGGCGTCTGCGCAATCAGCCGCTCCGGCAGTTCAAAATCATATAAATCTACATTCATAAGTCCAGTCATTCCTTTGTAATAGTTACATTTTGATAATAGTGTTGCAAAATACTCTGGTAATCATACCCGGCATCGGCCATTCCCTTTGCCCCCCATTGCGACATGCCGAGGCCATGTCCGTTGCCCTGTCCGATAAACAGAAATCCATTCGTCTTCTCAATCACTCTGGCTGACTTGTCGCCATTCATGACCACAAGCCCGGTGCTGCCGGAAACCGTTGTTTTACCGGAAGCCGAAAGCACAGTCGTTCCCGAGCTCATTGTTCCCGTATCCGTTTGTCCATTTGCACCCAGTACAGTATACCTTCCTGTTTCTACAATATCAAACAACGTGCTTGGCAGGCTTCCGAAAGCCGAACGGTACAAATCCGGATACTTGACCTTCAGCACCTGTCCGCTAGCCTGCACTTCAACTGCCCGTCCCGAAGGCCCGCGTTTGGTGACCTCAAGAGACGTAATAGAAGAAGGAACCGTCCCCGAAATTTTACCCTTCAGGCTTGATGCAATCTGGCTCGAGGTGAAAGGCCCCCTGACCCAGGAATAGGAATTGGACTCGTTCACCTTCTCCAGCACCACCGCCTGATCACCCGGATTCATTTTAGCTACCGGATCGACGCCCGATTGAATCATCGGAAGCGGCCGGACATTCGTGCTGCTTGCCGTCACCGTCAAGTAGCTCAGCCCGGCAGCCGTAGAAGCCCCTGTCAGCTTTGTATTATCTTCCCGCACATAGCCGCTCTTGCCGCTGCTAAGGAGAACATGATACCACTGCTTTGACCCTGCCGAAGCGGCATTGTCCTCTACGCTTGTAACAGCTGCATAAACCGTGCTCGGGTTGCCCCATACCTCGGACGGGTCCGCTGTCATTCCTCCGCTGTTTGAGGAGAAGACGCCCTCGATCATTTTCCCGCCGCTCATTAACACTTCTCCTGCCGTGCTGTCTACTGCCTGTCTAATGCTGTCCGCTTCTGTCCCTGTGCCTGAATAGACCTGACTGAGCGTTGTATCTACAACTCCGGCTATTTTGAACTTGGTTGGAGATTGAAAAAGAGCATAGCTTCGCGCGGCAACCGCCTGTGCTTTTAAAGACTCGATCGGCCAGGAGGAGGAGACCTCCCCGCCCACAACCGAATACAAATATTGTTCCACAGGAAGCTCGTTCACAAAGGCAAGCTGGCCGTTCACCATGCTGATCTCAAACCCGCCCCGGTATTTCCGGTCCGATCTCTCCTTGACCTCTGTCACACCGCTGTCCCCTGTGTCTATCCACAGCTTCGCACCGCTGCCCGTAAGCATGAACAGCGGCGTTTCTGCCGGATTGCTGAGATCGGAAGTGACATCGGTTTGGATCACAAGCGCTGGTGCCGAATCATCGACCTCCGCTGCTGCTGCATTCGGCAGTTTGGCGGACAGCGAAGCTTTATCAGCCGCAAGCTGTGCTTCAGTTGCAGCCTCACCGATCCAGACCGAATAAGCCGGCTTGTCCCCGGCTCCAGGCGTTAAGACTTCCCAGGCATCAATGCCTTGGGACAATATTTGATCCCGCAGGGTCTGTGCGTCATAGGCTGAGCTGAACTGTCCTGCCGAGAGATACAGCTTGCCGCGGGCTTCCGGCTTCTGCGAACCGAGCAGGCTCCCCAGTGTAGTTGTGATGGACGTAACTGCTTTAGTAGCGTCCTCTGCCGTAGCATACATACCGGCATAGAGCTTATAGACCGTCGCTCCACCTGCCTCCTCAGCAAAAATAAGCGGTTTATTCGCTGTCGCCTGCAGCTTTTTGGCCGCTGATGCCGCCGTGCTGAAGCTGGACGTTTCCATTACTTTTACCCGAAAGGCATTTACGCTGAATTTTGCAGCTTCTCCCGCACTTGCTTGAATCCAGTTCTGGTAGCTTCCTTCTGTTCCCGGTCCGGCGCTCAGGCCCCCTGAGGAGACAAGCGTTACAGAAGGCGTAGTTGATTTATAAGTGCTTCCAAGATCAAGAAACATGGCTACCCGAATCAAATCCGTGGACTGCCCTTCCAAATTTTCCGCCTTAACCGGCATGTACAATACACCAAGCGCAAGAAGCCCGGCCCCCAGGCTCCTGCCCCATTTCATGAATCCGGTCAATCTTCCGGTAGATTTCATGGAGACCTCACTTTCCGTATCGACATACTACAAATTATTCTATTTCCTGCTGATTAAAAATCTTGTACTTTCTTTGCCTGTATCGGACTTATCCTTGTTTAAAGAGGATCCGGAATAGGCAATCCCAGATGATGATAAGCTGCCGGCGTGGCCACCCGCCCTCTTGGCGTACGCTGCAAGAAACCAATCTGCAGCAGATAAGGCTCATAGACATCTTCAATGGTCTGGCTTTCCTCGCCGATCGTTGCGGCTATCGTGTCCAAGCCCACCGGCCCGCCTCTGAAGCTGGTAATCATGGCCCGCAGCATCTTGTGGTCAATCTGATCCAGTCCCCTCGGGTCCACCTGCAGCATGCGCAGCGCCTCAACCGCAGCGTCCTGCGTAATAATGCCGTCACCGCGCACCTGCGCGAAATCACGGACTCTCTTTAGCAGCCGGTTGGCAATCCGCGGCGTTCCTCTGGAACGCAGGGCAATCTCTTCCGCCGCATCCCCGACAATTTCAATGCCCAGTATATCGGCTCCCCGCGAAATGATGTAGCTCAATTCTTCGACCGTATAGAACTCCAGACGGCTGACGACGCCAAAACGGTCCCGCAGCGGCGCAGAAAGCAGTCCAGCCCGCGTGGTAGCCCCGATCAGCGTAAAAGGCGGAAGATCCAGCCGGACCGACCTTGCGCTCGGCCCCTTGCCGATCATAATATCCAGCGCAAAATCCTCCATGGCCGGATACAGCACTTCCTCAACCGTTCGGTGCAGACGATGAATCTCATCAATAAAAAGAACATCGCCCTCCTGCAGATTCGTCAGCAGCGCGGCGAGATCCCCCGGCCGTTCAATGGCAGGACCCGAGGTTGTCCGCAGGTTTACGCCAAGCTCGTTGGCAATAATATTGGCGAGCGTCGTTTTTCCGAGACCAGGGGGACCGTAGAGCAGCACATGATCCAGGGCTTCCTTGCGCATTTTTGCTGCTTCAATGTATATTTTCAAATTCTCTTTAATCTGACCTTGTCCGATATATTCGGCTAAATAACGCGGTCTTAGACTGAGCTCCACCGCCTGATCTTCCATCATCAAATTTGCCGAAATGATCCGGTCCTCCATCCCTGTACCGCTCCTTTCCCGTTAAATCGCTTATCCGACATACAGCAGCTTCAGCGCTTTCTTCATAACCGCGTCCACAGACTCATCCGGTGTTACATCGCCCTTCAGGCTCTGCCATACTTTATCCAGCTCCGCATCTGTATACCCCAGCGACTTCAGAGCGTCCTTAGCCTCCTGCCAGGTTGACTGATCCGGATTAAACAAATCAATTTCAAGCTCGGAATGGATAACTACCGCACCTGTGCTGATTCCGTCCAGTTTGTCCTTCAGATCCAAAATAATGCGCTGCGCCGTCTTCTTCCCGATGCCCGGCAGCCGGGTCAGAAATGTAATATTTTCCTGATAAATCGCAGCAACGACACTGTCAGGCGTTCCTCCAGCCAAGATCCCGAGCGCCACGCGGGGCCCGATGCCCGAAACCTCAATCAGCTTGCGAAAAAGCTTCTGCTCCTCCCTAGTCGCAAACCCGAACAACAGAATGGCATCTTCCCGCACATGGTGGTGCGTATAAATGGTTACTTCCTCTTTGAATTTAGCAAAATAATAAGGATTAGGGCAGAACACCCTGTACCCGATCCCATGCACATCAAGCACTACATATTCGGATTCAAAATGGGCCACATGCCCTCTCAAATAATCGATCATTTGCGCAGAACCTCATTTATCCTGGAATTTAAAGTATAAGAATGAGCGTGACAAATGGCAACCGCCAGCGCGTCCGCCACGTCGTCCGGTTTGGGGATCTCCTGCAGCTTCAGAAACATCCGGGTCATTTCCTGCACCTGCTTCTTCTCCGCTTTCCCGTATCCTACGATGGCCTGTTTAATCTGCATAGGGGTATATTCGGCAATCGGCAGTCCTTTTTGTACAGCTGCAAGCACCATAACACCCCTTGCCTGGCTGACCGTCATAGCTGTAGTGACATTGCGGTTAAAAAACAGCTTCTCCAAAGCAACCGCATCCGGCTTATATTTATCAATTAATTGTATCATGCCTTCATAGACGTGCAGCAGCCTTTCTTCTTCAGGCGTATGAGCCTCGGTCTGGATGCATCCGTACTGGACCGGCACACATTTGCTGCCCTGCTTGTCAATAAATCCAAAACCCACAATCGCAATCCCCGGGTCAATGCCTAAAATACGCAATCTCATCTCTCCCAAGTTATGCCCGCCAATCCCTTATGAGGCGAACATATGTATTCAATCTATTATAACAAACTTTATCCGGTAGGGGACATGATTCTCTCCAAACAAAAAAATAAAGACGTTCCATTAGAACGCCTTCCAGCCGCTTCTGCTCAATTTTCATTTTCCGGGATCTAAAACTATAGTCCTCTGCTTAACGCTTCATTTTCCCTTCCGACTCCATTGCATAATCGCTGAAGGTTGAGATCACACTGTTGTACTCCTCCAAATCCTGAACCCGGATCCCGTTATGAAGCTGCTGAATAATCTCTTTTGGGAGGGAAGATTCCATCGACTTGATATCAATCTGGAAAAAGGTCCTCATCACCTTCTCCTTCTCCGGTCTCCCTTCAAACAAGCTCAGGCTTCCGGTCGCATCTAAGCCGATGTATCCTTTCTCTTTGCAGGTTGCCGATAATTCGGCCACATGTTTTTCAAGCCAAACCTCTCCCTTGCTGTCTATCCGGCCTTCCAGGTTTGGATCGGATTTCAACAAGCTGATAATCTCCTCCGGCTTCATTATACCGGCGATTTTGTTCTCTGAACCGCATACATAGACCGTGCCGGTGTGAACAATTCGCGTTTGTTTTGATGCTAGAAGCTGATTCATAAAAATGTTTCTTGCGTTCTCCTCGCTGCTTTCAGCCGTCCATTCCTGCAATCCGGCAAGTGTCTCCCGAGCTACTGGCCCCTCGTCTTTAAGGAGATCCTTAAGCTCTCCGGAAATGGGCATTCCAAGACAAGCCACACCAAACACAGCTAAGCCAGCCATTATCGTCCAAACCGCTCTTCTCCATCTTCTCCAACGGTTTCGCATTCGTCTCTTTAAATTAAAGATACTCATGGATTATCCCTTCTATCCAGTGTTATTTTAACCTAGTGTGACCTCCCTTTAGTTTTCTTATTCAAATCATTCTCGTAATGAAAATTGTAAAATTGAATATAAAAAAAACAGCAGTCATTCAAATGAATGACTGCTGTTTAAGGAATCGGGATGACACGATTCGAACATGCGACCCCCTGGTCCCAAACCAGGTGCTCTACCAAGCTGAGCTACATCCCGATACATATGGTGCCGGTGAAGGGACTCGAACCCCCACGGTTTCCCTCACGATTTTGAGTCGCGCGCGTCTGCCAATTCCGCCACACCGGCAAGTATAGTTTGATTATAAAAAAATGGCGCGCCCTAAGAGATTCGAACTCCTGACCTTTTGATTCGTAGTCAAACGCTCTATCCAGCTGAGCTAAGGGCGCGTATTATGGAGCGGACGACGGGAATCGAACCCGCGACCCTCGCCTTGGCAAGGCGATGCTCTACCGCTGAGCCACGTCCGCATTAAGAAATAAAAGTGAGCCATGAAGGACTCGAACCTTCGACACCCTGATTAAAAGTCAGGTGCTCTACCAACTGAGCTAATGGCTCTTATTAAGATAAAATGGCGGAACCGACGGGATTCGAACCCGCGATCTCCTGCGTGACAGGCAGGCATGTTAGGCCTCTACACCACGGTTCCACAGCCTAAGGTATTGCATTGGATCCCTATAAAGTAATCAGAATTTGCTGCAAGGCAATTCTTCACTTTTGGGGATAAATTGCGGGGGCAGGATTTGAACCTGCGGCCTTCGGGTTATGAGCCCGACGAGCTACCGGGCTGCTCCACCCCGCGTCAGTAATAAAATATTCATTTAAATAATGGTGGAGGCTGAGGGGATCGAACCCCCGACCCTCTGCTTGTAAGGCAGATGCTCTCCCAGCTGAGCTAAGCCTCCGAAAATATGGTGACCCGTAGGGGATTCGAACCCCTGTTACCTCCGTGAAAGGGAGGTGTCTTAACCCCTTGACCAACGGGCCATGCTATGAGATATCTATGGCGGAGAGAGAGGGATTCGAACCCTCGAGACGCTTG
>NZ_VAWG01000012.1 GCF_005869875.1 Paenibacillus pinistramenti | reverse complement strand
CGCCTGCGCCCGGCTGGAAGGCCCCGCCGGCCTGGCCGTCTGTGCCGCCGCCCGCGCCGCCGCGGTTCCAGCCGCCCGCCGAGCCCGGCGGCAGGCCGCCAATGCCCTGCCCCTGGCGGCCCGGCGCCGCGTTCATGAAGCCGCTCCCGCTCTGCGGAGCGCGCATGGCGCTCTGCGGCCAGCCGGAGCTGCTGCCGGCCGCCGAATCATGGGTGCTGTGGTATCTCCACAGCGAAACAATGCACAGCACTAACGATGCTGCAAATATAACGATCAGCGTTGTTTGAAATTTTGATGTTGGTCGTACATCTGTCACATGCTGCGCCTCTTTTCCATAAATGATCACTGACTCTCTGCATTATAGCCGTATATCCTTAAAGAGACCTGAAAATGCGGCCTGAAACCGGCTTAAATCCGCCTGATACCGGCCAGGCATAAAGAGGATGGCCGCCGCCTCTCTCATTTCCGTCTTTGTACTTCCCCTTATCTAAACAAAGGAGCTCCCCGCACAACTCCGCGGAAAGCTCCTTTACGATTTGCACAGAATATACCTCTTGTATAACCTCGGTTTATCTCAGTCTAACCTGGGCTGTCTCGGCCTTGCCGGGTTTTAATTGTTTATCTTCGCCAGCGCTTCGTCCAGCGCGCCGATTACCTTGTCACACCAGCTGTCGAACGCTTCGTCTTCCACCTGGAACTCCGGATGGGCGAGAATATAGTCGACCGTTTGCTTGATGCCCTGGTCCACCCTCGTTGTCGCCACGAACTCGGGTACCAGCCGTTTGAGTTTCGAATTATCAAATACAACGGTATTCGCTTTGTCGCCGATCAACCCGCCGAGGTAATCTTCCGTACTGCACGCGGCAAGAAATTCGGAAGATACATGGACGGCCTTCAGCTCGACGCCCAAAGCATCCGCGATCGTTTGATAGATTTGATTCCAGGTCACGGATTCATCCGAAGTAATATGTACGGATTCGCCGATGGCATGGAGGTTGCCCATCAGCCCGATAAACCCTTTGGCAAAATCCCGGTTATGCGTCAACGTCCAGAGCGAGGTCCCGTCCCCGTGAATGATGACCGGTTTATGCTCCAGCATCCGTTTCGCAACCTGCCAGGAGCCTTTGCTGCCGTGAACGCCAAGCGGAATGGAGCGTTCATCATACGTGTGGCTCGGCCGGACAATAGTAACCGGGAACCCTTCTTCCCGGTACAGCTTCATCAGGTAATCCTCGCAGGCAATTTTATTGCGGGAATACTGCCAGTAAGGATTGGAGAGCGGTGTTCCCTCCGTAATCCGGTAGTCGCTGAGCGGTTTTTGATAGGCGGATGCCGAGCTGATGAAGATAAACTGCTTTGTTTTTCCCTTAAACAAACGGTAATCCCGCTCCAAATGCGGGGTTTCAAAAGCAATAAAGTCCGCAACGACATCAAACTGCAAGTCCTGAACCAGCTCGGCGACATGCTGCTCATCATTAATGTCTGCCTGCAGGATATGGGCCCCCTCCGGTAATTCCCCGTTCCGGCTGCCTCTATTGAGCAAATATAGCTCACAGCCCTGCTCCAGCAGCTGTCTCGTGATTGCCGAACTGATAATCCCTGTTCCCCCGATAAAAAGCGCTTTCAAATCGACCACCTCCGGCTGATATAAAAAGAAACCCTTTCCACGTTTACGATAGCATGCGGGGCGGACAAAGACAATTTCTGCGGAGAGGATTGCTGGAAAAGGAGCTGACAGAATATAATGATTTTAGGCATAAAGGTTTAAATACTGACTTTCTATGACGGGACGATATACCCAAGTACAGAGAGCGGCTGCAAAGATTACGGCGCGTTAGGGGAGCGAAGCAGATGCCTTGGAAGAAACACACGGACAAGCCGGCTTTCCGGCGCAGCGGACAACCTTTGGAGCAGGGATTTACTTTGATAGAGGTGCTGGCCTCCATCGTGATTTTAGCTATCGTGTCACTGGTGCTCACTTCTTTCTTCACCCATGCCCTCTCTTATTCAAAGGCCAACCAGAACAAGACGATTATGGTGAACCTGGCCCGAAACGCGTTATTTTACGCCGAGAAGCAGGATTTTGATAAATGGGAGACCTACTTTAAAGCAGCTGAAGCTGAGGACAAGTCAAATGATCACAGCGAAATTGCCTGCAAGCCTTCTGCTGACGGGAATGAAGCCGCCCTTTGCTCCGAATATGCAAATTTGGTGGACGACACGAGTGTACTCAAAGCCGTGCTTTTTCCAACCATTAACCAGATTCACTATGAGATCAGCATTCAGTTCCAGAGAGATACCTATAATAGAATGTTAAATGGCACAGCCAATTCTGAACAGGATCAAGCCGGTCAGTCGGCCATTGATAAAGATATTGCTCCTTATTTATTGCCGGTCCAGGTCGTTGTCCGCGATACAAGCGATACGTCCGGAGCCAAACAGACGGTTGTGGAGGGATATATAACCGATGAGAAAATTCGCTGACCTCCTGCGCCGGGAACAGGGGCTGACTTTAGTGGAAATGATTGCGGCAATCACACTTCTGGCGCTTGTCTCCGGGCTCGTCTATGCGGTGATGATGTTTGGCCTCCGCAGCTACCATGCGGTCTCTACGGAGAACACACTGCGCGATGAAGGCGACCTGCTGATGTCAGCAGTCATTACGGAGCTGTATACCTTTGCACCTGAAACGGTTACCCAGACGGCGGACGGCATTTTACTCCAGCGCAGCGGCAGTACATCCGGCGTCAATGAGGAAGAAATCCGCATCACAAATGGAAAAATGTCGATCGGCGCGCCTTCCGGCTCGTCCGGCTCATCAGGATCTTCAGATTCATCCGGCTCGTCCGGAAATTCATCTGCTGCGGCCGCCGACTTAAGAACGGATATCACGGCAAGCCTTACCGCAGATTCCGGCATCACCTTGCAATGCAGCAACACCGGAGCCTGTGACAGCGGGCTGATTCATATTAAGTTAAACCTGCTGAAAGAGACCGGCGGCAAGGATTTCACCTTATCTTTAGAAAGCAGATTCGGTTTCTAGGAGGGCTGTCTTGTGAACAAAAGGCGGGCAAGCGTTCATCGGCACAAGCAACAAGTCAACTTGAACAAGGCATTACGCAGCGAACAGGGCTCAGCGCTTGTCCTCGTAATGTTTGTGGCGCTGCTGCTCACCATTTTGGGCCTCGCCATCTTGGGCGCAACCCTCAGCGGGGCGCAGCGTACGGAAACCCGTGAAAGTGATGTCCAAAGCCTTCATCTGGCGCAAAAAGGGCTGGATGAAGCTACGGCTTACATTGAATCCAAGCTGGCCGGAATGACGGATATCAATCCCGACAGGCTGGAGGAGCTCCTTAGCACAATCAACCTGAACAATCTGAACGTAACGACTGAACTCGGGACAATCGGCAACAACGCCAACGGAGAAATTCAGGAGATCAAATACTCCGGCAAAGAAGCGGTTACGAGCGTCAGCCAGCCGTCCCGCAAATATTATATTGACGTGACTACATCCGCCGTCGTAAACGGCGTGAGCCGCAAGCTGAAGCAGCGGATTACGCTGGACACCTATCCGGACTTTTTGAAATATGCGTTTGGCTCGGAACAGCAGCTCCGGTTAAACGGAGCGCCCCTGCTTAAGGGAAATATTTATGCGGGAGACCGGCTTGTCGTGACCAATCAGGCGGAATACAGCTATAAAGGTACTTCTTTTCATACCGGAACCTTATTTCCGACTGTACAGCCGTTTGGCATTTCGGCCGGCGAGGTGCATGTGCAGTCCTGGGGCGGCATTCAATACGCAAACGGGCTTGCCGCTCCGTCCGGCTCGTCGCCTTTAATTCCTTTGCAGCAGGGTGACGCCAAGACCGATGAAATCCTGGGCGTTACGCCCGATAAGGTTAAAATCAAGGAAGAGAAGAAATTTGTGCAGATTAACGTGGAAGAATCGTTTTGGGACAAGCTCGTAGAAGCGGTGAATCCTTCAACCACCATTCAGGCAGAGAATATCCGGGAGGAGCTGCGGGACCAATATGCGGCCAATTCCCTGAACGATTGGCTCGTCAAGAACTCCTCCATCCGCCATCTGAAAAAGCCGGCCCTGCCGGTTAAAGAATCCATCAGCGCAGATGATGACGCGATTACGATCGCCGCTAAAGAACAACGTTATCAGGACGCGGTGAAAGTTTACAAGGACACGTTGGACACCCAGCTGGGCAGTTCAGCGGTTCCTTTTTCAAACTCGGCAGTATTTGATGAGGATCTGACGATCGACAACATGGACTATCAAAGGATTATGTTCTCGGATCAAGCCAAGACGGGAACCGCCTCTGCTGGCGGCTCTTCGGGCTCCTCTCCAGCGTGGCTGGTGGTGGCCGGTAATTTGACCATTGATAACTACAACACTGATGATTTCTTGTCTATCAAAGGGAATCTGCTCGTTACCGGCAATTTGACGATCAGAGGCAGCGTCGCTTTTGATTCCACCGTGTTTGTATTGGGCAAAACAACGGCAGAAGATGCAGCCATTCAGGGGTTAAACGGCAAGGAACTGATTGTCATTTCCAAACAAGAGATTCTGCTGACCCGCATTGAGTCCTTTTCCAACACGGCGCAGGAGATGAAGGCCTTTTTCTATACGGATTCCAGCGGGGAGCTGTATGGGGTAGGTTCCATATTCAAGCTGAACGGCGGTTTCTTTGCCAAAGGGGATTTGACCGTCAATGCGGTAGTCGGTAATGTACAGCCGCCTGCAGCTGCAGGGAGCGGTTTCGTTTTTCAGCAGCCGCAGGCGACGGGGATGGATCCGAGGTTCATCGTGGAATATAATAACGCCATCTATACCGACCAGCAGGCCAGTCTGCCAAGAGTCAAAACCGTCAGCATGAGCGTAAGCCCGGTGGAGCTGGTGGGTAATCAATAACCTCGGCGCGGTTCAAGCGCGCGATTCAGACCAAAGGGTTCATCCAAAATAGAAAGGGCTGCCTCTCATCTTATGGATGAAAGGGCAGCCCTGTTTGCTGTGCCGGTCTGAATCTCAGATTCTAGTAAAGGTCGCCGTTCTTCGGGGCCAGCACCTTCACTTTAATTTGTGCCGTAATCGAAGTTGTTTTGCCGGAAGGGGTGTAGGTCACGGTTACGATCGTCTCCCCTTTTTGCAGACCCGTAATGACCCCTCTTCTTGCCGGGTCCGTCAGAGGTTTGTCGAAATCGGCTATCCCCGGTGTACCGCTGACCCAGGAAAGATCGTTGATGAAGTCCTTACGGTCCATCTCGTTCGGAATCGGGTACAACAGATCATTCAGGTTGTAGGCTTGTCCTACGTTAATCTCAATTTCGCTGACAGCCTGCAGCCCGGTCAGACTGTATGGAACGATGCTTATCATCTTGGTTGCGGTAATGCCCCCGGCCGTTACCGATATGACAACACTATGAGGCTGGCTGCCCGCTGTTAAAGTGTAATGCGTATAGTTCGTATCACCGCTCGCGCGGATTAGCGTGTCCGTTTGTCCGCTGTTACCAGTCAGAGACCAGGTTACCGCTGAACCGGAAGGAATATTGCCCATCGTCAGCTGGTAGTCCTTTGTTTTTCCAATAAAAATCGTATCCGGGCCGCTGATCTCCAGCTTCCGGACTGAAATTATTTTGGTGGCTGTAGTGACCAGGTTGTTTGCATTCTTAGCTGCCGCTTTAACCGTAAAATCTCCCGCGTAGGAAGCCGAGAACGTATTGGTAGATGTGCCGGAGGAAGCAGCCAGTACGCTGGAAGTAACATCCTTGCTTGTCCCGTTATCCGTAACCGTCCACGTGTAGATAATTCCCGTGTCTGTCTTCGGGCTATAATCAGTCGTCAGCGCCACTTTCTCGCTGACAGCAGCCACGTCGTTACCGCCAATCGACAGGGTGCGCGGGGTGGTGTCGACATCCGTTAAAGTGATGCTGACAGCACCAAAATTTTTAGTTCCCGGAATAGTCCCGGTAAAAGGTTTGGAAGTGAGCGACATGGAATAACTCCCCGAAAGCCATGAGTTTACGAGAAGCGAACCGACATAGTCTCCATTTGTAATACTTACATTTGCTTTAGGAGCAATAATGGTGCCGATCATCCCTTGAGTAAACTTAATATTCTGGGCTTGCGGAAAATTATAAATAATTTTGGTTGCTTGGGCAGATTGAACGCTGCTATTGTTTAATACCACCCATTTGTTCATAGTTAATGGAGAGCTGGCGCTACTAAATTCCCCCAGGATATTCATGATGATCGTGGCATTCACTGGTGCCGTAATTAAAATACCATTGGTTGCTTTGATCTGTGCTTCCGTGATGGTAAAGATATAAGTTGAGAGGTTTGAACTTGAAGCCGTTAAAGCCAGTTGATCCGCGTTGTACTGCATGGGTATAGAAGTACCATTTGGTGTCAATGCAGCCAGCGCCGCGGACTTATTTGTCCAGTAATTGCTGACCGCAGAGAAATCGACAGGTTTAGCTTGAGTTACTGTTCCGCTTATTGCAGAACGGCTTTGCTGATCATAAACAAAGCTGTCTCCATAAATGACATTCCCTCCGATTTGGATACTTCCCTGACTCAAATAGGTGAAATTTTTACCTATCAATATATTTCCCGGAATATACAAACCGCCTGATTTATTTGTTAATGACAGATTGCCCCCAAAAGCCATATTTCCATAAATAGAGGAACCGCCCGTGATACTCCCGTCATTTAAAATAACCAGCGAGTAATCACCAATAAGTCCATTCGGGGAACCGGTTCCATTTAAAGGCTGCACATCACTGTAATTAAGTGTTGCTTTATCAAAGGTATAAGTAGCTTTAGTCTGCGATGTAACCAGAATCGAAAAAGTATACTTGCCACTTGCAAATTTACTGTTGGAGGCCAAATCAGCCGTATACTTACTTTTTGAGGAATCGAGTTTAAATCGGATCGTTCCCAAATTTGCAGTAATGAAGTTGTTACCCTGATTAGTGAATCCGCTAGGCAGCGTTACGACCGACACACCGGAAGGAATCTGTTCATTGAAGACGATATCAGAAATGCTCACCTGCTGCGTATCTGCAATTAAACTAAAATCTTGCGGGGTAATGGAATAATTCAAATAAAATTGTTGTCCCTTGCTTATGGATTTGCCTGAAATGTCGGTCCCGGAAAGATCCGCAATGCTCCGTGTTAATACCAGAGCATCAGGTGGGTTTGTGCTTTGGTCGGCTAATGCATTCGTTATCATTTTTAAGAGAGGAATAACCAGCAGCAACACAAGAGCAAAGCCTGAAATGAACAAAACCCGTTTATTACGTCCCAAGGCGATCTCCCTCTTTTCAGTCGGATGGCAGTCAGCCATCTTTGTCAAATCTGGCAACTTATTGTAAAAAAACCGCATAATACGCGAGTTTTCGTTGTGTAAACTTTCCTCATATGCTATATATCATTCTAGGACATATATACTAGATAGGCAATGAAAAGATACGCGGAATTTCTCGATTCAAAGGACTACTAACCTACCAATAATTCTATTTTTTTACACTCATTATTTGTAGAATCCCCCGTCGGTTTGATTGCTGTTAAGGACCCACAAAATAATGACGCCGGAGTGAATCGCAACATGGCTATCGTGAAGAAAAGACTCGGAGATCTGCTCGTTGAAAATGGAATTATATCGCAGGACCAGCTGGAAGAAGCGCTCACCGAACAGCGCAAAACCAAACGCAAGCTGGGCGACCTGCTTATTTCGCAAGGTTACGTCACCGAGCAGCAGCTTATTGAAGTGCTCGAATTCCAGCTCGGAATTCCCCATGTCAGCCTTTTTAAATACCAGATTGATCCGGCAATCACCCAAATTATTCCTGAAAGTATGGCGAAACGTTACCAGGTGCTTCCGTTTATGAAGGAAGGCGGCAAGCTGATGGTCGCAATGGCCGACCCGCTTGATTATTTCGCCATTGAAGATTTGCGTATGACCACCGGCTTCCGCATTGAACCCGCTATTTCCAGCCGTGATGAACTGACCCGGGCGATCGCCCGCCATTACGGGATGCGTGACTCCGTGAGTCAGATGCTTGTGGAGCTGCCTTCCGTCGAAGAAATCGAAGAAACGGAAATTACGGACGAAGACTCGCCGATCGTACGGCTGGTTAATCAAATGATCCAGCAGGCGGTTTCGCTGCGGGCCTCCGATATTCACGTTGACCCGGGTGAGAATCAGTTATCCATCCGCTACCGGATCGATGGTACACTCCGGACGGAGCGTATTATACCGAAACAAATGCAGGGCTTCATAACGGCACGGCTAAAAATCATGGCCAAGCTCAACATCGCCGAACGCCGGCTCCCCCAGGATGGACGGATCAAGATGCAGTTCGACTACAAAATGGTCGATATCCGCGTCTCTTCCTTGCCTACCATGCACGGGGAAAAAATCGTACTCCGGCTGCTTGACCTCAGCACCGGCGTGAAATCGGTTGATTCGCTTGGCTTCAGCGACAATAACGCGGAGGCTTTCCGCGAAATGATCAATAAACCGTACGGCATCATTCTGATTACCGGACCGACAGGCAGCGGGAAGACTACCACGCTGTATGCCGCTTTAAGCCAGCTGAATACAGAAAGCGCCAATATCATCACTATTGAAGACCCGGTGGAATATCAGCTGGAGGGTATCAACCAGGTGCATGTTAATGCGGCGGTAGGTCTGACGTTTGCAGCAGGGCTCCGCTCCATTCTCCGTCAGGACCCTAACATCGTCATGGTCGGGGAGATCCGCGATACAGAAACCGCAGAAATTGCGGTCCGGGCTTCGCTGACCGGCCATTTGGTGCTTTCCACCCTGCATACCAACGATGCGGTCAGCTCTCTTTCCCGTCTGCGGGATATGGGCGTCGAACCTTACCTGATCGCTTCCTCCCTGCTTGGTGTAGTGGCCCAGCGGCTGGTACGCAAAATCTGCCCGGACTGCCGGGAAGAACACAAACCCACCGAACAGGAAGCGATTATGCTGCGCAGGCATGGCCTGCCAAGCAATGTCGTGTACCGCGGACGGGGCTGCGGCAGCTGCAGCAATACCGGCTACCGGGGGCGGATCGCCATTCACGAGGTGCTCACCATTGATGACTCGATGCGCAGGCTGATTACGGAAACCGCCTCGATCGACGAGCTGCGCGAAGCAGCAAAAGCGCAGGGCATGCTGCAGCTGATGGAAGACGGATTTATTAAGGTATCCAAGGGGATTACCACCCTGCAGGAAGTCATGCGGGAAACCGTGCTGCATTAAGAATTTGAGAGGAGCTTAACAAGATGCCAGAAATTCATCGTGACATCGTACAACTGCTGCAAACAGCCATCTCTTCCGGCGCCTCCGATCTGCACATCTCGACAGGTTCTCCGCCGGTGCTGCGGGTTGACGGCAAACTCCTTGCCCTCGATGGTGCTCCTGTCAATTCCGAAGAAGCCGCAGCGATGGCGGACAAGCTGCTCAGCCAGGAAGGAAAAGCGAAATTCAGCAGTGCCGGTGAATACGACTTCTCCTACCCTATGAGCGGCGGCGGACGCTTCCGCGTCAACGTTTACCGGCAGCGCGGAGAAATCAGCATCGCAGCGCGGTCCATACCGCTGCAGGTGCCGACGCTGGAGCAGCTGTCCCTGCCGCCTGTGCTTAGCAGCCTGTCGATGAAGCCGCAGGGGCTTATCCTCGTTACCGGCCCGACGGGCAGCGGCAAGTCTTCCACCTTGGCCGCGATGCTGCAATATATTAACCGGACGGAAAGCAAGCATATCGTCACCCTGGAGGACCCGATCGAATTTCTGCATCCGCACGGCACCTGCCTGATCGACCAGCGGGAGGTCGGCAGCGATACCGGCAGCTTTGCCAGCGGCCTGCGCGCCGCCTTGCGCCAGGACCCGGACGTCATTCTGGTCGGCGAAATGCGCGACCTGGAGACCATTTCCGCCGCAGTTACGGCAGCGGAAACCGGCCACCTTGTGATGGCGACGCTGCATACCACCGATGCGCCGCAGACGATTGACCGGATTATCGATACGTTTCCGGGCCATCAGCAGGGCCAAATCCGCTCGCAGCTTGCCTCCGTGCTGCTGGCCGTCCTGTCGCAGCGCCTGATGCCGCGCGCCGGCGGAAAAGGCCGCGTCTGCATCACCGAGCTGCTGATCAATACGCCGGCAGTTGCCAATCTGATCCGCACCGAGAAGACGCATCAGATCAAGAATGTCATGCAGACCGGACGCGCCCTGGGCATGCACACGCTGGAAATGAACCTCCGCGAACAAATGCAGCGCGGCCAGATTCATCCCGAAGCGGCTAAAGCTTATCTGACGGAGGTGGGCGGCTGATGCCACTGTACGAATACCAGGTGCGCACCGCCGCCGGCAAACCGCTGAAAGGCAAGCTGACCGCAACCGATAAATCAACGGCGATGGAGGAGCTCCGCAAAAGAGGGCTGACCGTCTTCTCGCTCTCGGAACGAAAAACTTCCTTTCTGGCGACGGAAATTTATATCGGCAACCCGGTCAAGACCCTGCATTTCATCATTTATTGCCGCCAGTTCGCCACGCTGATGCGTGCCGGGGTGTCCATCGTGGACGCGACCCGGATTCTGGCCGAACAAACGGAGAGCAAGCCGCTGAGCAAAGCGCTCCAGGAGGTAAATGCAAGCCTGCTGCGCGGGATTTCGTTGTCGCAGGCGATTCAGGATCACCGCAAAATTTTTCCGCCGCTGTTTATCAGCATGGTCCGGGCGGGTGAGGAATCCGGCGACCTGGAAGGGACGCTGGAGCGGCTGGCTGTCTTTTTCGAGAAACGGCATACGACGACTGAGAAGATTAAGTCCGCTTTAACTTATCCGATTACCGTGGCCCTTCTGGCCATCGTGTCGGTTGTGTACCTGCTATACGCGATTGTGCCGCAGTTTATCAGCATGTTTGCCTCCATGAACGCCCAGCTGCCGGCCATTACCCGGATGGTGCTGGGACTCAGCAACAGTATTAAACATCAATGGTACATCTGGCTTCTTGTGCTGGTTGTGCTCATAGCCGCTTACCAGATTACGAAACGGACCGAACGCGGCGCTTACGCACTGGATTACGCCAAGCTCAAAGTGCCGATCTTCGGCAAACTGAATCAGAAGGGCTCGATCGCGCAGTTTACGCGTACATTCTCGTCTCTTTATGCCAGCTCCGTGCCGATTCTGCAAGCGTTGACGATTGTAGAGGAGGTAGCGGGCAACCGGGTAATCGGACAGGCCATCAGGAGCGCGGGCGATTCGCTGAGACAGGGCAAACCCCTTTCCGAGCCGCTGAAGAAGGCCTGGGTATTCCCGCCTCTTGTCACGCAGATGATCTCCATCGGCGAGGAGACGGGCGCACTGGACCAGATGCTCTCCAAAGTCGCCGATTTCTACGAAATGGACGTGGAGAACACCGTCGACCGGTTGAAATCGCTGCTGGAGCCATTGCTGATCGCTTTTTTGGCCGGTATTGTCGGAGTGATTGTAGCCGCGATTATGCTGCCGATGTTCAGCCTTTATAACCAGATGTAAATACAGCAATTGTTAATCTTTGAAAGGGGTGACGCCAGGCAGGCTGGCCGTGGGAAATTTACGGGCCGGTTGACCGGAGAACGGAACGATAAATGAATACGTCTTACATGCCGGAAAGTTTTATGCAGTGCAACTCGTAACCAAAGATGGTTTCGTTCTGTTCCATATCATTCCTAAGGGGGAAACAAGATGTTTGAGAAGTTAGCACAGAAGTTGAGAGAAGTAATGGGCAAGAAAGAGAATAATGAAAAAGGCTTTACGCTGATCGAGTTATTGGCGGTTATCGTCATTATCGGGATCATCGCGGTTATTGCGATTCCGATGATTTCGAATATTCTTGATAAGTCTAAAAAGGATGCTGACGTTTCGACTGCTAAACAAATTTATGATGCTGCGCGGATCTATATCGTTAATGAAGCAAATGGAACGACACCTACCGAAAACATTAAGCTTTCCGTTTTGCAAGATGGCGGATATTTGGATAATGACCTGTATCTTCCTAGCAACAAACATGAGTTGAGTCCCGATAATACAGTAGTTAAGTTTGATGCCGATGGATTCGATGGTGTAACGTTGGTTACAACTACTACGGGTGATGCAGAAAAAGACTATACCAGCAAACAAGTCCTGGGAGCTACGGCACCAACTGCATCTGCTTCTGTTGCTCCCTCTGGTTCATAAGTTTTATTTATCCCAAAAGGAATCGGATTTCCGATTCCTTTTTTAAAATTTAACGACTGGAACCGATGACCTATGACGATTGTGATTGCCGTTTATATCACGCTGATCGGCCTGGTGCTCGGCTCGTTCTACAATGTGGTGGGCTTGCGGGTGCCGGTGAAGGAGTCGCTGGTGTCGCCTCCCTCGCATTGCCCTTCCTGCGGAACAAGGCTGGCCGGGCGCGATCTGATTCCGGTGCTCAGCCTGCTGCTGGCCCGGGGCAAATGCCGGCACTGCGGGAGCAAGGTCTCCCTGCTGTACCCGCTTGGCGAGCTGGCGACGGGCCTGTTGTTTCTGTGGATCTACCTCGAGTTTGGCATTAGCTTTAAAGGACTGACCGGCCTGCTGCTGGTCAGCTTGTCGGTTATCATCACGGTGTCCGATCTCAAATACATGCGCATTCCCAACCAGGTGCTGCTGTTCTTTCTGCCGCCGCTTGTGCTGCTGGTGCTGCTTGCACCGAACGGGCCGCTGTGGAGCCACCTGCTGGGCGCCATCTGCGGAGGCGTTGTCATCTTCGTGCTGGCTTTGTTTGGCGGCATGGGAATGGGCGACGCCAAGCTGTTTGCTCTTCTCGGCTGGGTGATCGGGTTTAAGGACACCGTGCTTGCTTTTCTGCTGGCCTGCGCTTTGGGCAGCTGTGTTTACGGCCTTCTGCTGCTGCTGGGCAAGGTCAAACGCGGGCAGCCGGTACCGTTCGGGCCATGGCTTGCGGCCGGGGCTTTGCTTGCTTTTTCATACGGCTCCCATCTTATCGGCGGTTATCTCGCGCTCATCCGTTAGGAGGAACATCAATTTATGTTAGGATTTGGGCATAAACATGCGGGCGTCTCCATTGAACAGACGGGCGTCCACTACATTTACTTCAAGAATAAGAACCCGAAACAGGTCCCTGGGAAGAAATTCCTGCCCCTCCCGGCCGGTTTGATTGTGGAGAATCAGGTTGCAGATAAGGAAGCCCTGACTGCCGAACTCAAGAGTTGGGTGAAAAGAGAAGGCTTACGCGGAGGTACCGTGGATTTGTCGATCCCGCCTTCGCAAATGATTATCCGCAAAATGACCATCCCTGCCATAGTGGATAAACAAATCGACCAGCTTGTGAAGCTCGAGGTGGAGACCAGCCTTCATCTGCCGTTTGAGAACCCGGTTTATGACTATGTCATCACAGGGCAAACCGAAGAAGAAAGCCAGATCATTCTGCTTGCCGCACCGCGCAAGGTGGTACAGGATTACGTCGACGTTCTGGAGGAGGCCGGATTTAAGATCCGCAGCGTCGAGGTAACCGCAACTGCACTGGCACGCAGTATTATGACCAGTTATAACCATTCCTTCGATGAAACGATGCTGATCCATCTGGAGCAGTCTTTGGTTGATATTGATATGTTCCGCAGCGGGCACCTCGTGTTTATGCGGACGCTTGACTTGATTGAACTCGATCACGGGAAACCGCAGCTTGCGGAAGCCTCCCTGCCTTTGCTGTCCGAATCCCAGGCGGCGGCTACTTCTGAAGATCATCTGACTCCGGAACAAATCGTCGAAATCACGGCGGAAATTTCACGGATGCTCAGCTTCTACCAGTACAGCTTGCACGACGGCTCTACACGGATCACCGAGGTGCTCATTACCGGTACACCGGAGCTGCGGCACCAGCTGCAGGAGGAACTGCTTACGGCTTTGCCGGAGCTGGCAATTACCTCGCTTAACATCGACCAGCTTGCCGGAGGCGTAAAGGTCAGTTATAACCTGAACGATTACCGGGTTGCGGCGGGGGCAGCGCTCAAAGGCAAAGGGCGGGGCCCGGATACGATGGATCTGCTGCCGCGTGAGGACCGGGAGACGGTTATTTTTCCTTATATTGCAGGAGCATTGGCTGTCGTTTGGGTACTCGGCTTCATTGGATCCGGTTTCTTGAATTCGTCTCTGCACGGAGAGATTCGCGACCAGGCGGACAAAATCGGTACGCTGCAGGACCACAATACCGAATTGCAGCTGCAGCTGGCCGAGCTGAATAAACAGCAGTCCGGTATGGCAAATCTGGACCGGCAGGGAATTATCACGATCTTGTCCGGGCAGCGTGCTGATGCAGCCGCAGTGCTGGATGAGCTGAAGTCCAGGCTTCCCGCCGGCGCGGTTATCCGGGACATCAACTATACTTTTCATGGCGACCTGATGTTGACCGTCGATTTTACGGCTATGGAAGACAGTGCAAGTTACCTGACAGCACTCCGGGGGATGTCCTTTGCGGTGTCAGCTGCAATTACCAAATTAACAGAAGGGTCCGCGCAGACCTCTGCTGCTCTGATCACCAATGTCAGCAGTTATTCCGCTGTTTATCAGGTTTCTATGAATGCACCTGCTGTGGCCCAGAATCAGCAAACCGCAGACGGGGAGGGGGAAAGTAATGGAACAGGTCAATAAATACCGCTCAAGCATCGTTCTCGGCCTGCTCGTGATGTTCCTGGTTCTGTTTGGCTTCTACCTGTTTGCCATCCGGCCGGCGAGTCACAAGGTGACGGATCAGGACAACCAGATCGCTCAGCTGCAGGAGGAGCGTACCCTGTATGAGAATAAAATAGCCGAACTGCAGCAAGCGGCAGCTTCGCCAGACCCGGCGGAAGAAGCGGCTCTTCAGGCCATTCCCAAAGGCGATGACAGCGAAAGTCTGATTAACGAGCTCCAAAGAATCGGCGATGATTCCCACGCCAGGCTGAAGGATATCAGCTTCACGCTTGCGGATCCGGCGGATACCGCCACCTGGACCGGACTGTCCGGGACATCCATCACCGGCCTTAAGGAGATCAAAATGTCGGGCATCATTGAAGGCGGCTATACGGAAATCCATGACTGGCTGAAACAGCTGAACACGCTGCCCCGGCTGGTTAGCGTAGATTCGTTTGCTTTTCAGCAGCCGTATGAAATCGTGACCGCCCAGCAGCCGGGCAGTATCCTGACGGCGAATGTTTCTTTTACGGCTTATTACGAAGCAGAAACGGCGAATACGCCGGCACCATAAGCAGCTCGAATATAATGTGTAATCCCTAATAAAAAAGAATACCGCCGCCTTCCCAGCCTCAGGCTTCGGGTGAATCATCTTCACCCTGCCTTCATGGAGCTGCAGCGAAGGTAGTAGAACTTCAATCAAGCGCCGACATGCCCGTCGGCGCTTGTTTTTTTGGCGAATAGGCTGAAATTTACCTGATTTGGGAGGTGGTACTTTGGGATTAGGGGAGGTGGTTCCTTGAAGAAACAGGCCTACCCCCGGCGGTAGAACAGCAGCGTCCAGGCGGGTTCCCTGCTGCCACCCTGGCGGCATCCAAGTTGGTTCTAGGAAGAACCATGCAAATTAAACCAAATGGTGAAGTATCACCCAGTCCTTTCCAGCTATACTTGGTTTACAAGCAAGGGCTGCCCACGATAAACCGGGCAAGAGAGGAGGCTGGCGGACTGATGTTGACCAAGCTGCAGTGTGCAGGCGCGGCGCTGATGCTGACAGCTGCACTGACGACCGGAATCGCATATGCGTCCCCAAAGGCAGGCGATTCGCTGCAAACCTGGTACCAGAAGAGCTATAACCAGGCAGTTAAGGTCATCGCACAGAAGCAGCTGAAGCAGGGCGAAACCAAGCTTGATCAGACGGCACAGCAAGTCAGCGCAGCCGGGCAGAGGGACGGACGTTCCGAACTGCTTGACTATCAGCGCCAGCGGCTGGATCAAATTCGCGGCAAGCTCAATCAGCAGAAGGAAGCCTACAGCAGGCAGGTCGATGCTGCCCGGGCTGAGCTGCTTGGAAGAAACGGAGCTGTCAGCAGGCAGTTTGCCAATTACACCGGCCAGGTGACCGGACAATTGGACGAGCAGCTGGAGCTTGAAGCCGGCAGTGTGCTCGACAGCCTTCTGGAACAGCCGGAAACAGCCGGACCTCCCGCAGTCTACCCTAAACAAACTATAAAACATTGAAGAGGAGAAGATGACAAATGGTATTGAAATCTTTGAAGAGCAAAATTGCAGCAGGTGTAGTTGGCGTTAGTTTGGTAGCAGGTATGAGCACTGTATTTGCAGGTGTCGATGCAGGCGAGCAGTTCACAAACTGGTACAGCAGCCTGTTCTCCAAGACCTCTTCCCAAGTTGGTACTAAAGTTGCCACCGACTATGCCAAACAGCTGAACGCATATAACACCGAATATAACACGCTGAAGAACGGCTCCACACAAGCTGTTAAAGATGAAGCCACAGCACAAGGCAAAGCTGCTGTAGATGCTGTAAACAGCCAAAAGGATACTTATGTATCTCAAATTGAAGGCGCTGCAAACAAAATCGACGTTGCAGGTGACTTCACTAAATTCGTAGGAACAACGAATAACACTGTTGACGCAGGTGCGAAACAGGCTGCTGACTATGCCAAGAGGGATCTGGACAAAGCCCTGAACACTCAAGGCACTCAAAGCGTAGCGGCCGTGAACACACAAGTCGGTCAAGCCCAAACATCTGCAACTGATGAGTTGACCAAGAAGATCACTGACACTAAAGCTGCCATTCAAACCCTTGTGAACGAACAAGCCGCAACGGCTGATCAAGCTATCCGTGAACACATTAACGGGCAAATCGAAGCTTTGAGAACACAGCTTACCCAATATGCTGATGATCTTGTAAAAGCTAAGAAAGCTGATGTAGACACAGCAGCTGCTACTGCACAGAAAACTGCAACTGATGCTCTGGACGTTATTGCAGCTTCCATCAACAAATAATACATCCTTTAACAGATGCAGCACCGGGGCCTTCTTCTGGGAAGGAGGCTCCGGTATTTCTTGGAATCCGGAGGCGGGCACACATGAATTTAAATGAGGGAGGCCTTGAAGTTGAGAAAAGCGCGGACAGCCACTTTGTCGAATCGTAAAAGAAATAAACAGCGGGTTTTGATCGGAATTGTTTCTCTAAGCGCTTTGATCGCCGTCACGACCAGCTTATCCTTTGCCGACACCGATCTTAAGGGCAAAATGAAGGCTTGGGCGAATCAGACGGCCCGCAGCGCGATTTCGGACCTGGATTTGGCGATTCATTCCGAAACGGAGCAGCAGAAGGAGCGTTTGCAGAAAGAATTACGTTTAAAACTGGATCAGCAGGCGGCAGAGCTTCAAAGCTATGCCGAAGAGCAGAAGAACGAGCGTATCGCGGCGATTAAGGCTTATGTCGACAAGCTGATCAACAGCAGAGACTATTCCAGCAGTGAGGAGAAGGCCCAAATGGAAGCCAAGCTAAAAATCATCATGGACAGCGCCATCGCTGCCATGGAGGATTTGGATGACAGCTACGTGCCGCCGCATCTGAGCTATGAACCGCCGGCCGTACCGGAGCCTTCGGCGGCTCCTGAACCTGCGGCACCGGCTGCGTCCGGTGAGCCGCAGGACGAAGCAGCTCAGCCGGCACCGGCAGAGCAGGCGGACCCATCTGCATCGCCAGACCCGAATGCATCACCGGCGCCAACACCGGCTCCTGCACCAGCGGAGCAGGCTGATCCGTCTGCTTCTCCTGAACCGCAGCCAACGCCGGAGCCGGCACCAACACCGGCACCAACAGAAGCATCAGACTCGGCATCGGGTTCTGATTCAGCACCGGGTTCTAATTCAGCACCGGCGCCAGCGCCTTCAGACCAGGCGAGTCCGTCCAAGACGCCTCTCCCTGATCCTAATCCAATGCCGGCGCCCATCAGCCCGCTGCCTGAGCTGCCTTAAATAGCAGTTCAATGAACAAGTCCAATAAACAACAAGAAGGGTGATCAACATGGAAAAGGCAACAGCCGGCGCAGCCGGAACCATCACGGGACCGGAACAGACCCGGGCGAGCAAGAAATCAGAGGTATGGGGCTGGGTCAGATTCGTCATCTACCTGGGCATCATCTATTTCCTCATCACGCACGTGGTGGGTTTGAGCCGGGTATCCGGCCATTCCATGCAGCCTACTCTAAACAGCAGCGATATTCTGCTCATCAATAAATTATCTGTCTATACGGGCAAGCCCGAATATGGGGATGTCGTGATCGTCAAGAGCCACAAGCTCTCTTATGAGTTAATCAAAAGAGTGATCGGGGTGGAAGGTGACCGCATTGTCATTCAGGGCGGGGTAGTGTACAAGAACGGCGAAGCGCTGCCTGAGCTCTATACCTCGGGCATGCCTGACGATATGCCGGAGGTGCTTGTCGGCAAACACGAAGTGTTCGTCATGGGCGACAACCGTACGCCGGGCGAAAGCCTTGACAGCAGAAGCAGCGAGCTCGGGCTTGTCCAGACAAGCGAAATCAAAGGCTACACAATTATGAAGCTGATCCCTTGGTCCGCTATTGCCAAACCTTTAAAGCAGTAACCCAATCTACTGCAGCATCAGGAAAGAGGGCCAGACCGGATAGCCGGCTGGCCCGTTTTTTTAAACTTTTTAAAATAATGAAGCGCAGGTTTGGCCTGCTGGTTAGTCTGCTATCTACACAGTGACGTTCTCCCGCAGACCCTGATTGTGATAATACAAGGCGGCTTTGGTCCGGTCAGGCAGATCAAGCTTGGACAAAATTTGGCTGACATGCTTCTTGACCGTGTAGTCAGTAATATACAGGCGGGAGGCGATTTCCTTGTTGGACAAACCCTCGCTCAGCATCTGCAGCACTTCCTGCTCTTTAGGCGTCAAATGGCAGTCGTTCTTCTGGAAGCCTTCCAGAAGCTTGGATTCCATGAAGTCATAGTCAAAATATTTGCGGCCCCGTCCGATCATACCGACCGCAAACAGCAGCTCTTCCGGCAGGGCTTCCTTCGGAATAATCCCTTCAATTCCCAGCATAAGCGCCTGCTGGAGCTCGGAAGGCTTCATGTTTGATGTCAAATAAATGAACCGGCAACCCGCCCCGTCCTTCTTCAGCTTCTCAATCACATCGAGACCATTCTGCTGATTAATCCGGTTATTCATAATGCAAATATGGGGCTTGTGGATCTGGATGAGGTTCAAGGCCTCTCTCCGGTCGGCCGCTTCTCCGCATACGTTAACGTTTGGTTCCCCTTCCAAAATCGAGGTGATTCCCCTTCTGACCAGCTGATAAGGATCGACGACTATAACCTGAATGGGCATAATAAGGGTGAAACTCCTTTCCTCAATTAAAGACTGTGTGACATCCGATGTTATCTGGACGATTGTCCTATGTAAAAAGTACTATAAAAAGTATACCTTTCTTGCCAAATTCATTCAATAATAGAAGTTGTCGTCTTATGTAGAATGGCTATTTTATTTCGGATTTCTTTTCCTGAACCGATCCACAAACAATAAAACGGAACCTAACCTCGAGTTAGATTCCGTTTTATTGTTTATTAGCGTTCTTTTGTTTCCCGTGCAGGATCGCGCTTTCTGCAACCTGATCAATTGTTATATCCTCCAGCTGCTGCAGGACCAAACGGTCAACGTTACTAATAACCTCTTGAAAGGCAGGCCGAATTCCGGAACCTACCGGACAATTTTCATTCGGTTCAGCGGGGCTCAAGGAAATAAAGGAGTCGCCTTCAAGCGAACGGTACACCTCTGCAAGCGTAATTTCATGTGCGGGCTTCACCAAACGATATCCGCCGCCGCTGCCTTCTTTGGTTTCGAGCAGCCCGCTTTTGACGAGCTTCGCCAGGACCCTTCGCAGAAAGACAGAGTGAGTATTCACGCTTGACGCAATGTAGGCGCTTGAATATCCTTCTTCAGAGGTTGATAGTAAAGCCAATGCATGCACGGCTATAGGAAACCAGCCCACAGACATAGTAATTACCTCACTTTGATAAATACTCTTTGATCCAGTATATCATGCGCCGCTGCAAAAGGAGAATTCACCTGTCGTCAAACTCTTTTTTTAAAAAATAACTTGACGTTTCGTCTTACTAAAACTAAACTGATTACAGTAACCAATTCGGTTTCAGTTTAAATTACTTCAAAGAAAGAAGGCTGAACGATGAAAACTTTAGTTATGGTTGTACATCCGAATTTTGAGCAGTCCCGTGCAAATAAGCGTTTGGTTCAAGAATTGGAAGGCAAATCGGACGTTACCATTCATAATCTGTACGAAGCGTATCCGACTGAGCAGATCGATGTTGAGCGGGAGCAGCAGCTGCTCCTGGAGCATGACCGCATTGTCTTTCAATTTCCGTTCTACTGGTACAGCACACCACCGCTTCTTAAGAAATGGGAGGATCTTGTTCTTACCTACGGCTGGGCATATGGAAGCGGCGGTGTAAAGCTGCACGGCAAAGAGCTGCTCCTTGCCCTCACCACAGGCAGTCCTAAAGAAAGCTATCAGCACGGGGGCATGAATAAATTCACCATGGAGGAATTGTTAAGACCACTAGAAGCGACAAGCAACCTGATTGGTACGAAGCTGCTTCCCTATTTTATTGTGAATGGTGCGATGGCGATTTCCGATGAAGCTTTGGAAGCTGCCGCGAAGGAATATGCTAAGACTGTATTATCGTAAAAATAATTCAGGGCTGCCTTGTGGCAGCCCTTTCTTGTGGAGCGCGTTTATCGCTGGTTCTCAGCTCTAACGGCCGGCGCATCAGCCGGCAGAATCATCGCCGGCTTCTTCCCCGTACCACAGCTGGCGGAAGCTCTCGCTTAACGCCAGCAGCTCCTCGGCTGTGCCGGAGGCCTCGATCGTGCCGTTCTTCAGCACGATGATGCGGTCGGCGTGGGCCAGCGCGGTTTTGCGGTGCGAAACCACGAGGCAGGTCGCCTCGCCGCGCTGGCGGAACAGGCGCTCCCACAGCCGGCGCTCCGTCTCGACGTCCAGCGCGCTGGACAGGTCGTCGAAGACATAGAGCTCGGCGTCGCGGACCAGCATCCGCGCGGCCGCGGTGCGCTGCGCCTGGCCGCCGGACAGCTTGACGCCGCGCGGCCCGACGACGGTGTCGAGCCCGTGCTCCAGCCGGGCGACGTCCTCCTCCATGACGGCGGCGTGCAGCGCGCCGGTCAGGTCGCTCTGCTCAGGCGGCAGGCCGAGCAGGATGTTGTCGCGCAGCTTATCGCTGTACAGCCGCGGAATCTGCGCCGTATAAGCGCTGTGCGGCGGCACGAAGAAATCGGCCGGTGAGGCCACCCGCTGGCCGTTCCAGCGGATCTCGCCGGCATCGGCCGGCAGCAGGCCGAGCAGGGCGCGCAGCAGCGTCGTCTTGCCGGAGCCGATCATGCCGGTTACGACGGTAAAGGACCCGCGCTGCAGCTCAAGGTCAATCCCCTGAATGCCGCGTCCTGTTTCGGGGTACAGGTAGGACAGGCCCCGGACTTCAAGCCGGTGAAGGGGCTCGGTCTTGGCGGCGGCGCCAGGCGTTGAACCTGCCGACGCTTGAGTGGTTTGAACGGCAACGGCTCCATGCCGCGCTTCAGCACCTGCCGAGTTACGCACCCCGATGCGGGGGCTATCACTTGCCCCGCCGGCGGTGCCAGCACCTGCCGCAGCTTGCTCCCGCTTGCGGCGCTGCTCCTGCCGGTCCCAATCCCGGCCCGGCTTGCCGACGCCGGTGTAAGCGGCAGCTGTCAGCAGGGAGGCGGAGGCGCCCTGCAGCATATTTTTCAGCCGCCCGAAGCTGACGGTCATTTGCTTGTAGTAGGTCATGAAGTTGCCCAGATTGGAGATCAGCTGGGTCACGAACGTTAAATAATAGACGAACAGCGACAAATCGCCGACGGTGAAACTGCCGCTGCGCATTTTGTAGCCGGCCAGCAGCAGGATGGCTCCGGTCCCTAAATTGACCGAATTGGTGAACACCGAGGACAGAGTCTCCGTAAGGAGCTTATCCTTCACCATTGTCTGACGGCGCTCGTCGCTAAGCTCCACAAAGCGGCGCACAACGCGGGATTCGGCCCCGGCCACCTGAATGGCCTGCACATTAGCGAACATTTCGCTGATCGAGCTGGTCACCCTGGCGGTCGCTTCGCGGCTGGCCGCGCGGTACTTCTGAATCCGGGCCGTAGCGATTTGCGCGGCGGCCACGACGAGCACGAGCGGCACAAACACAAACAGGGTCATCTGGGCGTCGATCGAGGTCAAAATATAGCCCGCAACGATGGCGAACCCGACCAGCCCGAGTGAATCGACCGACCAGCTGACGGCTTCTTCCGTCTGATCAATATCGTCGCGGAAGTTGCTGATCGCTTCGCCCGGCGAGCAGGGAATCGCTCTCGCGCCGGGCTCATTCAGCACATGCGCGAGCATGTTGCGGCGCAGCAGCATGCTGATGCGGAAGCGGTAATGCACGTCCGTCAGGAAGCCGATGGCGATCACGCCCATCCGGCCGAGGGCGGCGCCGATCAGCAGGGCGGCAAGGCCCCAGACGGCGTAGCCGTAGTGGCCGTGATTTTCCAGCTGGTCGAAGTACCGTTTCGTAATAAGGCCCGGAATCAGCAGGGACATATGCACCAGTGTCCAGGCCACAAGGTTAGCCAGGTATAGAACCGGATGAAGCGTCAGCAGCCTTGTGAAAAATTGTCTCGCCTTCACGCCAGCACCTCCTCAAGTCCGACGGCCAGCATCCGGCTGAAGCGGGAATCGGGATTGTCCGCCAGCTCTCGGCGCGGACCTTCTTCCAGTATGCGGCCGTCCTCCAGAATAAGAATCCGGTCCGCACGCTGCACCGTGGACAGCCTGTGGGCAATAATGATGCAGGTACGCTCCTGCAGCAGTTTAGTAATGGCCGCTTCGATCCGGCTTTCAGTCAGGGGATCAAGCCGCGATGACGCCTCATCCAAAATAACCAGTCCCGGGTCAGTCAGGAACACCCGGGCAAAGGCCAGCAGCTGGGCTTCGCCGGCGGACAAGCTGCCGCCGCCCGAGGCGAGCTGCGTATCCAGTCCGTCCGCCATGCCTCTGAACCATTCGCCCAGACCGACCTCCACCAGAACGGCCATGATCCGTTCATCCGGAATCCGGTCGTCAAACAGGGTCAGGTTGTCGCGGACGGTCCCCTCCATAATCTCGATGTTCTGGGTCACCATCGCTACCGAGCTCCGCAGCTCGTGCAGCCTGCACTGGCGGATGTCCGTGCCGCCGAGTCTGACCGCGCCGTGCTGCGGATCGTAGAAGCGGAGCAGCAGCCGGGCAAGCGTCGACTTTCCGCTGCCTGTACGTCCCAGAAGCCCCAGCGTCTGCCCGGGCTCCAGCCTGAAATCCAGCTGCTGCAGGGTCGGAGCCTCCTCCGGCTCATAGGCGAAGCTGAGATTCTGGATATGTACGCCAAGCGGGCCTTTTGGCAGCGGCGCGCCGGGGCCGTCCTTGATCAGGGGCTCTGTTTCGAGCAGATTTTGGACGCGGACAAGGCTGGCATCGGCTTTTTGCAGATCTTCCAGCTGGGTCCGGATTTGTTCAATAGGCTTGGCAAGCAGCTCCGTATAATAGAACACCATATAAATGCCGCCGATGGACAGCGCTCCGTGCCGCCACAGCACCGCGCAGACGATAAAGGCTGCGGCGTTGCCGACTGCGAACACGAAGATCGTCGTGCCCCACATAAGGAAGAAGCCGAAGAAGGCTCTGATCCGTACCGGCAGCATCCGCCGGGTTAAACCGTAATAGCGGTTCATTACATACCCCGCTGCGCCATTGGCGCGTGTGTCTTCGGTGCCTTCCAGATGCTCGCCGATAAATCCGTAAAATTCCGCGCTCAGCGCCCGCCACTTGGTCCATACCGGAACGGTGAATTTCCGGATCCACTGGATCAGGAGTATGGCTCCGATTACAAAGGCGGTCATGACCAGGCCGACCCAGAGATTTTCCCGGAACAGCAGGATCAGAATGCCGAGCATCAGCATCGCGTTGCCGGCCATGTGAATGATAAAGCTGGAGAAGAAGTTGGCCAGCGCGTTGACATCCCCGTCGACTCGCTCGATCAGGGAGCCCGAGGTCTGGGTTTTGTGGAAGGACATGTCCAGAGACAAGCAGTGCTCCGCCAAATCGGCGCGCAGCTTGTTGGTGGTCTTCCAGCCAAGATTTTCACTCAAATAAGCGGCGCTCACAGATACGATCTGCTGAACGACCGAGAAGCCGATAAATAAAATAGCTGCCGTATACAGCGGCCGCAGACTGCCTGAGCCCTGGGCATTATCAATGAAATAGCGGATAATCTGCGGGTTGACCAGCTGCAGGCCGATTGACATGAATAATAGCAGGGTGAGTCCAAGCATTAATTTCCGCTGAGGCAGCACGTACCTGCCCAGAATCGTCCGGTACTTGCCAAGCGCCCCAGCCCTTCGTGCGGTTTCTCCTGCTGTCCTTTCTCCTGACATTTAGGAACACTCCTTTCGCTTTGGTTAATGCAGCCTGTCTGAAAAACAATCCTTCCTAATCGTATATAGAAACATACGTTCTTTCAAGGGGGCGGCATTTCTTTTTTAGGCTACCCTGCCGGTGGGGATACATGTATAATATGGTAAGATATTCGGCCTCTTTAGTCAGTCATCCGTTGCCGCTCTTCATACATAGAGAACTCAATTATTCACAATAGGATAGGATGCTGTCTGTTATGGTTGTTGCTTTGGATATGAAAACCGTCTTTATTCTGGTTGCTTTAGGACATTTATGCACCATGATTCTAATTACCGCATACCGCATCAAATTTATGCAGGACGCGGTTATCCGCTTGTTCAGCATCTCCAAATGGCTGCAGGTGCTGATCTGGGCCTTGTCCGCTTTCCGGCTGGGACTGCCGGATGTCATCGGGGTGGTGCTGCCCAACTTGATCCTGTTCGCGGCCAGCTGCCTGGAGATTAGCGCTCTGCTGCTCGCCATAGACGGAATGAACCGGAGGGTAGCCCGGTTTATGGCCCTGCTTACGGCTGCAGGTATAGGCGGCTATTTGATCATTTACGCCGCTTACAATGCCGAGTGGCTGCGGATCAGCTTCGCTTCCCTGGTGACCGCGATGTACATCGCTTATCCGGCCGTCAAGCTGGCAAAGGATAAAGGAGCCTCTGCGCTGAAGAAGACGCTGAGTGTCATGTACGGCCTGGTAGGAATTCTCCTGCTGGCCAGGTCTGTTCTCGCAGTCTGGATGACAAGCGAAATGAGTATGGTGTCCGGGCCGAGTCCGTATCAGCTTGTCACTTATTTTTCCATCTTCTTCATGATGCTGGTCGGCAATATCGGGTTTATTCTGCTCTCGAAGGAGCAGGCGGATGACAAGCTGGTGAGACTTGCCAGCTACGATGATTTGACCGGTGCGCTCAACCGCCGGACTTTTATTGAAAGAACGCAGAAGAGCATTGAAAGCTTGACCAAGAGCCAGGAGCCGGTTTCCTTTATCCTGTTTGATATAGACCATTATAAGCGGATTAATGATACCTACGGGCATGAAACGGGAGACCGCGTGCTGCAGGAAATGACGGCCGCCGTCCAGCGGCTGGTGCAGGGCAGGGGCATCTTTGGAAGGTACGGCGGCGATGAGTTCGCCGTTCTGCTGCCGGGGCTCAGCGCCGTGGAATCGGACAGCCTGGCTGAGCAGCTGCGAACACACATAGCGCTCCAGAGCGCGTTGGAAAGCCGGATTCCTTATACGATCAGCCTGGGAATCGTCACGATACCGGCCAGCAGGCACCTTAACGCTTCAATGCTTTATCAGCTTAGCGACAGAGCGCTGTACAACGCTAAGAGGCTCGGCCGCAACCGTGCGGAACGGCACCGCGAGCCTGCCGGGGCCGGAGCGGGCGTCCGGTAGACCGATAGCCAGGTTGCATAAATAAGCATGAACAGACGGGTAGAAGAGGGTGTCCCCAGTGTCATACAAATGACGGGGACACCCTCTTCTTTATCCTAAACAAAAAGAAACCCCTCTTGGGTAAAATTGAAGTACCACCGGCTATTACCGTGAAGAAGAGGGATCTTTTGTTCATTTCTTGTTTGGGGGATTTTGAAAATTTTGTTTAACGGGCCGATTTCTCTTCTTCATATACACGTTCGATTAAAAACTGCTTCATGAGCGTCTGATATCCCATTTGTTTTTCCGATGCGAGTTCCTGGATGCGTTTGAGTAAGTCATGCTCCAGGCGGATGGAGATGGTTTTAGTGCGGTTATTCCGGCGCGGTAAATCATCCTCACTTAAAGAGGCTTCAAGCAGTTCGCTGCTCATCGTATGAGTATCCCAGAACTCGGCGGCTTCCTGTTCGGTCATATTCGCTGGTATTTCATCTCTGGATGTAATTTGCTTCATCATAATGACCTCCTTTTGTTATAGAGTCGTTTTTCAGCGGGTTCGGCATTGCGAGCCGTAATCCACCCGGATGCGGGATCCTTCCTTTTTGACAAAAATGACAACTAAGCGCCGTCCTTCATCGGTGGCTCCGATAATACCCCGGTGGCCGCTATGGGCATGAAACGGAATTCGTTCTTCATCCCAGAATGCTTCCTCGGCTTCCTCGGGGAGAACATCGTGCCGGGCTATATGATCGATATTGTGATCATCCTAAATGAAAAGATCCTCTTCATCAGTAAACACCTGTGGACCTCCAAATGTATATGCTATAGTATATACATTATACAGTGGAAAAAGCTTGTTCCATAGCCCTTTTTTTGATAATCAGAAGCCCATATCAGTTATCACTATAATCGAGCCATAAGTACAGGGTAGAGCGAAGAGGGTGTCCCCATTGTCATATAATGACGGGGACACCCTCTTCTTTGCCGGAGCGCGGCAGACGGTTTGAGCAGCCTGCTTGACCCGCGTAATTCCATTAACCGGTAGCCGGAGCGGCATGCTGGGTTTGGTCCGCAGGAGAGTCGTGGTCGACGAGCGAATAATTTTCCCATGCCCGGCTGCGCCAGCGGAAGTACATAATGACGGCCCGCGTCCATTCGTCGGCTGCGATTGCCAGCCAAATGCCGGCTAATCCGAGATGGAGCTGGAACACCAGCAGGTAGCCGAGCGGCAGCGACATGCACACCATGGAGATCAGTCCCATGTACACCGGAAACTTTGCGTCACCCGAGGCCCGCAGGGAGTTGATAATGACGATATTCACCGTTCGGCCGGTCTCCAGCACGATGCTGAGCAGCAGCACCTGGGCGCCCAGCTTAATAATCGCCTGGTCATCCGTGAACAGGTGGAACAGAGGGATACGGAAAGCGATGATGATCAAATCAACGATAATGGTGGCGGCCAGCGCCCATTTGACGCTCTGGAACACTTTTGTATAGGCGTCCTGCTGGCGTCTGGATCCGACATAGTGGCCGACGATGATGGCGGTGCCCATTCCGATCGCCATGCTGAACAAATAGATATAGGAAGAAATATTTACGGCGTATTGGCGCGTAGCCATTGCTTCCGCTCCGAGATAGGTGACGTACATCGTAAAAGTCAGCTGGCACATCTGATACACGATGCTTTCAAAGGCGGAAGGGATGCCGATTTTTAAAATTTTGGCGATATACAGCTTAGACAGATTCAAGTAATAATGAAACCGCACCCGGACCTCCATGACCCGGTAGAGCAGCCAGAAGAAGATGATCAGGCAGACAAAGCGGCTGAATACGGTGGAGATCGCCGCCCCCTGAACTCCCATGGCCGGGAAGCCGAAATGGCCGTAAATCAGGACATAGTTGCCCGCCACGTGAAAGACGTTCATGAGCAGCGAGACAATCATCGTCTGCTTCGTAAATCCGTGTGTCCGGATGGTGGCAGACAGCGCGTTGATCAGGGCCTGCAGAAAAATCCCCCCGCCAACGATCTGAATATAATCGGACGCGTAATCCAGAATGGCGCCATTTACATGCATCAGCTTCAGCATGTGGCCGCCAGACAGCAGGAAGACGGCGCTGAGGACCAGGCCGACGGCCAGATTGATCGTGATGGCATTGGCCGTGACCTGGGCGGCCTCGACGGTCTTTTTCGAACCTAGGTACTGGGCCACTACGATAGCGGCTCCATTCCCGATTACCTCCAGAACGAGAATGGCGATCCAAATAATTTGATTGGCAGCGCCGACGCCGGCAACGGCATCGTCGGATACCGAGCTGATCATAAACGTATCCACGCTGCCCATCAGGGTAAACAGCAGAAGCTCTAGAAATATAGGCCAGGTCAAACGGAACATATTAAATTTCTTCTTCTCGGCGGCTGACTGACTATCCACGACCGTGCTTTCCAAATGGACACCTTCTCAATTAAAATTTTGCCTGAAACATGCTGTCAGAAAATCCTCTATTCCAACGGACGACCCTATCAAATGCTTAATAAACAAACGTATATTAGCATAGTTTTTATGTAAATACAGCAACTTGAATGTAAAATGATGAAATTCCCTAAAATTTTCATGAGGTTGTCCAAAGGGCGGGGCACTCTTCTAGAAAAATGAAAAAACCTGAGCGGATAGCTTCAGGTTTTTTCATGCTAAATTAGCTCCTTCTTATAGGGAACACATTCGCGGACTACTTTTTATTTGGCGCTGCTAAACAGCTTTTCAGCATCATCAAGTGCCATATCCTGCCCTAAAGCCGAATAGTCCAGCCATTTTTGACCGTCCAGGATGTAGACGTGATTATTTTTGACGGCTTTAAGGTTCTCCCAAAGCGGATTGGATTCAAGGGCTTCAAAGTTGGCTTTGGCTGTGCTTCCGGTGCTGATAATAACAAATATGGCATCGGCGTCATAATCGGGAAGGACCTCTTGGGAGACCGTTTCGTAAGCTTTGTTGATCTTCTCGACTCCATTTGCCGGAACCAGCTTTAATTCATCAAACATAATCGGACCTAGCGGATGGCCCATGCCCATCACACGAAGCTCTTTGGCGGTAGAACGGATCGCCATGACTTTGGCGTTGTCGCCGAGCTCGGCGTGAATAAGCTGGCTTACCTTTTCTGCCTTGCTAGTATAATTTTGAATAAACTCCTCTGCCTGCTGCGCACGGCCGGCATGTTTGGCGATTTCGGTCAGCTGCTCCTGCCATGTGCCTTCGGCTGTATTTATGGTAAGAGTAGGGGCGATCTGCTCGAATTTGGCGATATCTTTGCCAGAATAATTTTCATCCAGAAAAATAACGTCAGGCTTGGAGGCTAGAATGGCCTCCATGTCCGGATCAGTGACTGTGCCGTATTTGTCGGCATCCTGCAGCAAATCCTTCACATGGGGAAGGAAATCCTTAACGTCCCCCCCGATTACTGAACCTACAGGCGTAATACCGATCGCCAGAAGATCGTTTGTAATATGAATGGAAATGGACGCTATTCTGGCATTCGGGTTGCTGGCCAGAATTTGATCGGCTTTGTCAGAAGTTGAGGATAGGCTGGCATCCGTATTCGAAGAATTTGACGTTGAGGAGCCGGATGAATCAGCCGAGCTTGAATTGCTGCTTGAATTGCTGCTGAGGTCCGTTCCGGTTGAGGCAGCGGGATTTCCTTCGTTTGAAGCGGAATTTCCGCAAGCGGACAGAATTAGTACAAGTGCAAGAACCAATAACGGGATTAGCCGTTTAAATTTAAGCATGAATTTTCCCTCCAGGAACCATCTATAGTTTGTTCTTTATTTGTTAGTTCTTGCTCTTCATCAGCAAATAGAAGAACAGCGGGGCGCCAATGACGGCGACCACCACTCCCGCTGGAACCGCGTTTGGTGCAAAAACGGAGCGGCCCACCGTGTCGGCAGCGGTTAATATAAACATGCCTGCCAAAGCTGACAGCGGCAGCGAATGCCGGTGCATCGGCCCGCCCAGTCTTCTTGCGATATGGGGGGCCAGAAGACCAATAAAGCCGATGCCGCCCGCCATTGATACGCTGGCACAGGACAAAGCCACAGCCGCGCACAGCAGGATTAAGCGGTTGGGGGTCACCCTGTTGCCGATACTTACAGCGGTTTCGTCTCCCAGTGCAAATACATCAAGCAGTTTGGATCTTGTCCATACATAAGGAATCAGCAGGACAATCCATGGAAGCAGGGAGAGTACGCTGATCCAGTCTCTCCCCCAAACACTTCCGGCCAGCCAGGAAGCGGCAAAAGCATAGGTATCGGGATCAAGCCGCAGAGCCAGAAACAGGGTAACCGCGCTGAACCCCGCCTCAATGGCTATCCCCACTAAAATAAGCCGCATGGGGATGAGTCCTTTATGACGGTCATAAGCGAGAATAAAAATAACGGCAGCGATCAAGATTCCTCCTGCAAAGGTAAAGAGCGGAATCAGCAAAGCGACAGGTCCTTCAAGCGAACGGAAGAAAGAGACAAAGATCATCAGTCCGAAGGCTGCTCCGGCGTGAAGACCCAAAATGCCCGGGTCGGCCAGCGCATTCCGGGATACCCCCTGAAGCACGGCTCCAGCTACACCAAGTCCTGCCCCGGCCAACAGCGTCACTATAATGCGGGGAAGCCGGTAGGTAAACAGCACAAGATGGTCCTGCTGTGAGCCGAATCCAAACAAGGTAAGCCCGAGCTGGCGGGGAGAGAGACGCAGCGTCCCGGTATTCATACTGATTATGAATACAAGGATTACGGCCAGAAGCAGAAGCAGGCCATACAGCCGGGCTCTTGCTCCTCGGTTTACATTTGGAAGCTGCTTCACTAGAGCGACCTCCCCTCTTTACGGGCCAGATACAAGAAGAAAGGAACCCCGACCAGCGCCACCATTGATCCAATTGCAAATTCTCTTGGCGGGCTGACCATCCGTGAAGCAATGTCCGCAAACTCCAGCAGGACGCCTCCGAGCAGGGCAGACATCGGGATGATCAGCCGGTAATCGACGCCGACCACTCTTCTGGCTACATGTGGTACTACTAAACCGATAAATCCTACTGCGCCCACTACAGATACGGAAGTCCCGGCAAGCAGGACAGCGGCTATCATGGCCAGCACACGAACCCGGACGGCACGAACACCAAGATTAACCGCGGATTCATCGCCCAGTGAAAGGAAGGTGACCGATCGCCCCATTGAGGCTGCCCAAACTATAGTCACTACAACAATGGGAACAAGCAGCTTCAGGTGAGCCCATCTTACTCCTGCTACTCCACCGGCATACCAATAGGCGAGGTCCTGACTTAACCCGTAATAGATGGCGACCCCTGTGCTGAGAGAATGGAGCAAAGCTGCAGCTACGGCTCCGGCAACCGTCAGTTTTAGAGATGACATTCCTCCGGGTGTAGCCGAGCCTAGCAGTACGATAAATAAGGCGGCTAGTCCAGCTCCGGCAAAAGAGAGCAGAATCAGATTCAAGTAGGACAAGCCGGGCAGAAAGGCAAAAGCCAGCGCTACGACGAAAGCGGCTCCTGCATTAATACCTAAAACGCCGGTATCGGCGAGCGGATTGCGGGTCACCCCCTGCATGAGCGCACCGGCAGCACCAAAAGCCATACCTGTGAAAGCGGCGCCCAGCGCTCTCGGCAGGCGGAGATTGCGGACAATCTGGTGCGCTTCTTCGGCGGAATTGAACTGGAATATGGCCGACCAGACTTCCGGAAGGAATAAACTTTTAGCGCCATAAGAAACAGCAAGGAAAAGGGATAACAGCAATAGAAGTGCTGCCATTGGAATTCCTGACATGCGGACATATTCTTTTGCTGAACGATGGTGTGAATAGCGCATAAACGTTCTCCAATTAAGATTGATAATCATTATCATTTAATAATTATAGCGCCCCCTTGAATACCGTACATGACATTATTCAAGATCAAAGACATGGACAAATCCAAGATGGGCGAGCTGCGAAAGACTAGGACTACAGAAGACTAAGACTGCAACAATAACTGAACCGCCTGTTCCAGCTGCCGGTCCACTGCGTACGGGGCATAGACCTTCCATTCCGGCCAGGAGATAAATTTAACGCGGCCGGATTTAACGGCCGGATGACTGGCCCAAGCAGCGTTCTCGCGGAATAACTGCTGCATTTGCAGCTTTTCCTGCGGGGCAGAGACGGCAATCAGCAAATAATCCGCTTCATAAGAAAGAATGTCATCCTTCGGGAGCGCAGTCCAATTGAAATGAGTACCCGCTGGATAAGGCTCTGACAGCCGGACAATCCGCTCGGGGGGTGTGAGCTTAAGCGAACGGTAGAACACATGCCCGATGTTGCGCAGCCCGTACATGCGCAGTCCGGTTGACCGGACGACACAGATCGCTACTGAAGCCCTGCCTATGCGCGGTTCCAACTGCTTGCGGAGCTCTTCAGCCCGCTGTTCATGGCGATCACGCCACCGCAGGGCTTCCGTCTCTCTTCCGGTCAGTTCCGCAATCTCCGAAAGGTGAGTGTAAAGATCTTTGGATGCCCAAGGAATTGAGATAATCGGTGCAAGATCGTTGACGTGCTCCATGGCTTTGGTCTTCACATTATCCTTGCACAGGATCAGCTCCGGCTGCAGCTCCGTAAAGATTTTACGCCGTATTTCCCAAGGGTCGGAGGCATGCTCCGGCAAGTCCAAATCCACCGTATCCAAAGGGAGACCGGGATGCGACTGTGCCGCGGCGGCATGAATGCCGAGGGTAAAGAGGTGGTCGGTATAAGGCGCAGAGAGGGAAACGATCCGGAAATCTCTCTTTTTAACATACACGGTAGGAGCGAGGCCCGTCGTTCTTTTAAACCTCCTGCTAAAGTAAAACTCGTCATTATACCCGGCTTCATAAGCAATCTCCCGGACTGACTTATCGGTTTGCAGCAGCAATTCCTTAGCTTTGTTAATGCGCAGACGTGTCAGGTATTCGACGGGTGTTTGATCCAGAGTCTGTTTGAACAGCTGGGCATAGTAACTTGGATGGAGCTGGACCAGCTCGGCCAGCTTGTCTATGCGAATGTCTTGCTGATAGTGCTGCTGCATAAAGAGAACGGACGATTTTAGTTTGGCTAAAGTATCCTCGAGGTCGGCTTCAGCTTCATTTTCCACCGTAAGCAGGAAATCGAGCAGATTATACAGCTGCTGCTGGGCTTGAAACTGGCTGCGGCCTTCTGCCGGCGCCCCCTTACTCAGCTTCAAAGAATGAAAGAGCCGTTTAAAATGTTTTTTGCTCATCCTGTGCTGCCTGGCCCCGGGAAAATCCAGAACACGTTCGTAAGAACGGAAAGAAAGGGAGCTTCCTGAAAGCCGGAACAGATCAAAAACAATCCAATGATATTCAAACGCTTTATTTGGAAAAGAGGGCAGTTTTACCGTTGATCCTGGCACAAATAAGTACAAAGTTCCATCGTTATAAGAAAGAAGTCTGCTGTCAGGGAGCAGCTCGGTCCGGCCAGCAGCGGAGACGTAAAGGAGCGTGTGATGCTTAAGCGGAGCGGACGCAGCGGCCCAAGAAGGACACGAAGTGCTGGAGCGGACTTCCGCGATGTCAAACAGCGTTTGTTGCAGAAAGTCATGTTCATACTTTAAGGTATTCATTTCCTACGCTCCTTTCTTACAGGTGGACATTATGAATCATTATAAACACTGTGAAGTTGCCTGCGCCAGTGAAATCACCGCCAAGCATCAGGCATCAGCCTGTTTGTTACGGCCAGAACACCCGATACAAAAAAGCCTGTCAACCGCTAAATGCAGCGGAGACAGGCTGTAAGGAGCCCCGAAGAAATTTGTGATGATCCCGGAATGTTGTCTTAAATATTTGGGTTCTGCTCAAAGCGCTGAATAACTTCCAGCATGACTTTGACGGCTTGTTCCATATTATCTACGGAAATGTATTCAAACTTCCCGTGGTAGTTCTCGCCGCCGGTGAAAATATTCGGGGTAGGCAGCCCCATATAAGAAAGCTGGGAGCCGTCGGTGCCGCCGCGGATCGGCTTGACAATCGGCTTGATGCCGAGAGATTCCATCGCTTCATAAGCTGCGTCAACGATGCCTTTAACCGGCTCGATTTTGTCCCGCATGTTGTAGTACTGGTCGTTCATCTCCAGATGGATGCGTTCGGAGCCGTATTTGGCCTGCAGTTCCTCTACGATCCGGGTCAGATTGGCCTTCTTGTTCTCGAACTCTGTCCGGTCGAAGTCGCGGATGATGTACTGCAGCCTGGTCTGCTCCACATCGCCGGATATGCCGAGCAGATGATAGAAGCCTTCATAACCCTCTGTAAGCTCGGGAGCTTGTTCAGCCGGCAGCTGCTGCTGGAGCTCCATCGCAATTTTGATCGAGTTGACCATTTTGTTCTTCGCGGTGCCCGGATGTACGTTGGTGCCTTTGATCGTAACCTTGGCGCCGGCGGCGTTGAAGCTTTCGTATTCCAGCTCGCCGAGCGGACCGCCGTCCATCGTGTAGGCGTATTTCGCGCCGAAGGCCGCTACGTCAAATTTGTGCGGGCCGCGCCCGATTTCCTCGTCCGGGGTAAACGCCACGCGGATTTTGCCGTGCTTGATCTCCGGATGCTTGATCAGATAGTCCATGGCCGTCATAATCTCAGCCACACCGGCTTTGTTGTCCGCGCCAAGCAGGGTCGTGCCGTCCGTTGTAATCAGCGTGTGGCCTTTGTAGCCGGGAAGCTCCGGGAAGTCCTTGGCGGACAGCACAACACCGAGCTCTTTATTTAGGACGATGTCATTGCCGTCGAAATTTTCAAGTATTTGCGGATTTACGCCCTTGCCGGTAAAATCCGTCGCCGTATCGACATGCGCCAGAAACCCGATAACCGGCACTTCTTTATCCGTGTTGGACGGCAGCGTCGCCATGACGTAGCCGTTCTCATCCATGGTCACTTCAGACATGCCGATGCTCTTCAGCTCTTCGACCAGCTGGCGGGCCAGCGTCAGCTGCCCCGGCGTGGAGGGACAAGTTTCACTTTCATCATTGGATTGGGTATCCACCTTAACATAGGAAATAAAACGTTCTACCATTTCTGTTCTCAAGCGAGACAGCTCCCTTCGAAACCTGAATATCTTCTATTATTGCGCTTATAATTGCATTTAGCAAAGAAGCAGGTTCTGCACTGCTGCAGCCGGGTCGAAGCCTGTATAATGCTGTATCTTTCCTGGCGAATGTTGGGTAAAATATAGAAATGATCAAGTTGACAAAGGAGGCTGTTATGGGAGAGAACGCCATTATCCGCTTCGAACGGGTGAGCAAGCAATACGATGATGATGAACCCGTGCTGAAGGAAGTAAGCTTTGAAATCGAACGGGGCAAATTTTATACGCTGCTGGGGCCTTCGGGCTGCGGCAAAACGACGATTCTCCGTCTGATCGCGGGGTTCATTGAGCCTTCGCAGGGCTCGATTTTTATGAATGGGGCTTTAATCAACCGAATTCCGCCGAATGAGCGGCAGGTGAACACGGTTTTTCAGGACTATGCCTTGTTCCCGCATTTGAACGTATACGAGAACGTGGCTTTCGGGCTGCGCATCAAGAAGATGAAGAACGACGTTATTGCCAAGAAGGTCAGCGAAGCGCTGCGCCTCGTCAACCTGGAGGGCTACGAGAAACGGCAGATTACGGAGATGTCCGGCGGTCAGCGGCAGCGTGTCGCGATTGCGCGCGCCATCGTAAATGAACCGCAGGTGCTGCTCCTGGACGAGCCTTTATCCGCACTCGATTTGAAGCTCAGAACGGAAATGCAGTACGTCCTGCGCGAGCTGCAGCAGCGGCTGGGCATCACATTTATCTTCGTTACGCATGACCAGGAGGAAGCGCTGGCGATGTCGGACGAAATTTTTGTCATGAACGAAGGCATTATCCAGCAGAGCGGCACGCCGAACGATATTTATGACGAGCCGATCAACCGGTTTGTAGCCGATTTTGTCGGGGAATCGAACATTGTGCCTGCAGTTATGATTGAGGATTATCTTGTTGAATTTAACGGCCGGCGCTTTGAGTGCGTGGACCAGGGCTTGCGCCCCAACGAAAATGTGGAGATCGTCATCCGTCCGGAGGACCTGGAGATCACGTCACTGGAGCAGGGCAAACTGCGGGTGAAGGTGGATACACAGCTGTTCCGCGGCGTGCACTACGAAATCAGCTGCTACGACGAATCCGGTCAGGAGTGGCTCGTGCATTCCACCAAACGGGCGGAGCCGGGCAGCATGATCGGCCTGCAGTTTGAACCGGAAGCAATTCATGTTATGAGATTTGGCGAAACGGAAGAGGAATTCGACAAACGTCTGGAATCGTATGAGGTATCCGGCCATGTCACGTAGCTCGCGCGGATTGTATCTCATCCCTTATTATCTGTGGATGGTGCTGTTTGTCGCCCTGCCGGTGGTTCTGGTCGCGTATTACTCGCTGTTTGATATCGAGGGTCATTTTACCTTTTCCAATTATGCGAATTTCTTCACGCCTGTTTATTTGCGGATGACATTGAGCTCGTTCTGGTATGCGCTGCTGATCACGCTCTTCTCACTATTGGTAGCTTATCCGGCGGCCTATGCGCTGACCCGGACCAAGCATAAGCAGCTGTGGCTGCTGCTCATTATTTTGCCGACATGGATCAACCTGCTGCTGAAGGCTTATGCGTTTATCGGCATTTTTGGTACATACGGGCCGGTGAACTCGCTGTTTAAGGCGATGGGGCTTGGCGGACATCAGATTCTGTTCAATGACTTCAGCTTTGTGTTCGTATCGGTCTACATCTTTATACCGTTTATGATCATGCCGATCTACAATGCGCTGGAGGACATCAATCCGACGCTGATTGCGGCTTCCCGTGATCTGGGCGCGTCGAGCTTTGTTACGCTGCGGCGGGTTATTTTTCCGCTGACGCTTTCGGGTGTCCGTTCCGGCTGCATGGCCGTGTTTATCCCGGCTTTGTCCCTCTTTATGCTGACCCGCCTGATCGCCGGCAATAAAGTCATTACGCTCGGCACGGCGATTGAGCAGCATTTTCTTGTCACGCAGGACTGGGGCATGGGCTCGACGGTAGCCGTCTTCCTGATCCTGATTATGGCGGTGCTGATGCCGATATTCGGCAGCGGAAGAGAGGTGCGCAAATGAGCGAAAAGAACAGGCTCGGCAAGGTTTATCTGTTTATCGTGTTTGTGGTGCTGTATGCGCCAATCTTCTATTTGATGTACTACTCCTTCAACAGCGGGGGCAATATGCACGGCTTTGAAGGGTTTACGCTGGAATGGTATTCCGAGGTGTTCCACGACACCCGTCTGATTATTATTGTGATTAACACGCTGGTGATTGCGCTGTTGTCGTCCGCGATCGCTACGATTATCGGCATCATCGGGGCGCTGGCAATTGACCGGATCCGGCGGAAACGGGTGAAAAATACGATCCTGTCTCTCAACAACGTGCTGATCGTCAGTCCGGACGTCATCATCGGCGCTTCGTTCCTGATTCTGTTCACGATTGCGGGCATCAAGCTGGGCTTTACGTCCGTGCTGCTGTCGCACATCGCGTTCAGCGTGCCGATTGCCGTGCTGATGATTCTGCCGCGCCTGCAGGAGATGAGCCCGACGCTGGTCGATGCCGCGCGCGACCTAGGCGCAAGCCGCCGCGACGTGCTGATGAAGGTCATTCTGCCGTTTATCAGTCCGGCGATCCTGTCCGGCTTCTTTATGGCGCTGACGTACTCCTTGGACGATTTCGCAGTGACCTTCTTTGTTACAGGCAGCGGGTACTCTACGCTCTCCGTTGAAATTTATTCGCGGGCGCGGGCGGGCGTATCTCTTTCGATCAATGCGCTGTCCACGCTGATCTTCCTGCTGACCGTGATTCTTGTGGTGGGCTATTACTTTGTGTCCAGAGGAAGCGCCCGTAAGCGCGGCAAGGAGCCTGCGGCAGGACTGGGGGTGCCTAGATGAAGCAGCTGGTGCGCATATTTGCAGTCGTGCTGGTCGTTGCGTTTGGTCTGATGGCTCTTGCGGCGAAGCTGAATTCCAGCCAGGGCTATTCAGGTTCCAACACGCTCACGATCTATAACTGGGGCGATTATATCGACCCGGACCTGATTACAAGGTTTGAGCAAGAAACCGGAATCACCGTCATCTATCAAACATTCGATTCCAACGAAGCCATGCTCACCAAGATCGAGCAGGGCGGGACCACATTTGATATTGCGGTGCCTTCCGACTATGCCATTGACAAGATGAAGGAGGAGAACCTCCTTCTGCCGATCGACCACAGCAAAATCCCGAATTTGTCCAAAATCGACCCGCGGTTTCTGAACCTTGACTTCGATCCGGACAATAAATATTCGGTCCCTTATTTCTGGGGGACGGTCGGCATTATTTACAACCCTGAGCTGGCGCAGGGCATCGAATTCAAGAGCTGGAACGATCTCTGGAACGCGAAGCTGAAAAATAACGTGCTGCTGACCGACGGCGCGCGTGAAATTATGGGGATGTCGCTGAACAGCCTCGGCTATTCCCTGAATGAGACGAATGAAGACCATCTGCAGGAAGCGCTGCGCAAGCTGGAGAAGCTGTCTCCGAACGTGAAGGCGGTCGTGGGCGACGAGATCAAGATGCTGCTCGCGAACGGCGAAGCCGCCGCGGGCGTGGTCTTCTCCGGCGATGCTGCGGAGATTATGGACGAGAACGATACGCTGGACTATGTCGTTCCGCAGGAAGGCTCGAACCTGTGGTTTGACAACATGGTCATTCCAAAGACGGCGAAGAACCTGGACGGCGCGCATAAGTTCATCAACTTCATGCTGGAGCCGGACGTAGCCGCCCAGAACGCGGAATATGTCGGCTATGCGACGCCGAACCAGGAGGCGCTGAAGCTGCTGCCGGAGGACATTTCGGGAGATACCCGCTTCTATCCTTCAGCGGAAGTAACCAGCCACCTCGAGGTATACAAGAACCTCGGCAAACGGATGCTCGGCCATTACAACGAGCTGTTCCTGGAGTTCAAGATGCATAAAGGGTAACAGAAAGGAAGAATAGGGTGAAAGAGAAACTGGCCCGTCTCCGCCTTGTCCGGCTGCTCATTGCCGCCTTGAAGACCAAGGCCGTCCGGATTCTGATTCCGGTCGTAATCTTTGGCCTGGTCATTTGGGCCGGACAGCATGAGCTGAAGAAGGTCCGCCTTGGCGTGATGCTGGCAGAGCTGCGGAGAATTCCGGCAGGCGCGATTGCCGAAATTTTTGTTCTGGCGCTCGCCGCCGTAGCGGTGATGTCCTGTTATGATTTTGTGATCAGACGGCAGTTCCGCTTCCGGGTTAGCCCCGGCAGGACGTTCCGCTATTCCTGGATCGCCAACACCTTTAACAATCTGCTCGGCTTTGCCGGGTTGACCGGGGCTGGGGTAAGAGCACTGCTGTATAAGAAAAGCGGTGTACCGGCCTCCTCCATCACCGCGGCGGCGGTCTTCCTGTCGCCGGTGGTGCTGAACGGCCTGTCCGTTATGGCCTGGCTCGAAATCTTCGGCGTGTTTCAGGCCAAAACGCTGCTGCACGAGCACCGCTGGATGAACCTGGCCGTCTGGGCCATTGCGCTTTATCTGCCGCTCTTTATAGCGCTGCAGCGGACAAGGCTGTTCGCCAAATGGTTCCATAAGCAGGGGAAGGAGCTGTTTCCCTGGCGGACGATCTTGGAAGCCGTCGGAGCTTCTTTTGTTGAATGGCTGTTTGCGGGCCTGACCTTCTCCCTGATTGCTAATCATGTGCTGGACGGCGGCGTGGGCTGGCGGGAGCTGCTCGGCATGTACACGGTTGCAGCGGTAGGCGGCATTCTCAGCATGGCTCCGGGCGGGGTCGGCGCCTTTGACCTTACGGTTCTGCTCGGCCTGAAGCATATGGGCTTTCCGGCGGAGCGGGCCCTCGCTGTCATCGTCCTGTTCCGGTTCTTCTATTACATCATTCCTTGGTGCATCGGCTTGATCCTGGCGATTCTGGAGCTTGGCTTCGGCGGGCGGAAGCCGGGCGAAGAGGAAGAACGGCAGCTGCTCGAGGTTCCGCTGACTTACTGGCAGAAGCTGTGGGGGTGGCCGGGGCAGTTCCGGTTCCTCAGTGACCTCGGCGTGTGGGCGCTTGGCAAGCTGGTCCTGCTCAGCGGGCTGGTTCTGCTGCTGTCTGCAGCTACGCCGGGCCTGCTGTACCGCATCCGGCTGACCGAGGACCTTCTCACAATGCCGGTCATGCATCTGTCCCACCAGCTGTCCGTTATCATCGGCTTTGCGCTGGTGATACTTTCACGCGGAATCACTCTGAGAGTCCGGCAGGCTTATGTCTGGACGAGGATCATGCTCTTAGCCGGTGCGGTATTTACGTTCACGAAGGCTTTTGATTATGAAGAAGCGGTCTTTCTGCTGCTGGTCGCGCTGATGCTCTGGATATCGCGGGACCGGTTCTACCGGGCTGGCACGCCGGTCATCCGCCGGTCGGTCGTGCTGTGGCTGGCGATCACTCTGGTGCTGGCGTTTATTTATTACTGGCTGGGCAGCCACATCCACAATGGCTTCTTCCGCCATTTGCATCTGAAGGAGCCGCTGATCGGCCGGATGACCGCACGGGCCTATGCGGTTAATACCGTTGTAGGCTTGGCCGGGGCCTGGCTTCTGCTCATCCTGATCTTCTCGCTTCGCCCGGGGCGGCTGCCGGCCAACAGGGCCACGCCCGAAGAGCTGGCCCGCGTTCAGGCTTTCCTGCAGGAGAACAGCGGGAACCTGCTGACCCATATGCTGTTTGCGGGCGACAAGAGCTTCTACTGGGCGCAGGAGGGCAGGGTGCTGTTCCCTTACGCCAAAGTGCGGGATAAGCTGGTGGTGCTTGGAGACCCTCTTGGACAAATGGAGCTGGTATCGGCCGGCATCGCCGAATTCCAGCGCTTCGCCGACCTGTACGGCATGCTGGTCGTGTTCTATCAGGTTACGCCGGAGTATCTGCCGATCTACCATGAGAACGGCTGCCGGTTCTTCAAGCTGGGAGAAGAGGCGCTGATTCCTTTGAACGCATTCACTCTTGCCGGCAAGAAGCACGCCGATCTGCGCAGCATCAAGAACCGCTTTGACCGGGAAGGCTATACCTTCGAAGTCGTCTCCCCGCCGCACAGCGGGCCGCTGCTGGAGGAGCTGCGGGCGGTTTCCATGGCGTGGCTGAAGGGCCGTCAGGAGAAAGGTTTTTCGCTGGGCTGGTTCGATCCTGCGTATATGCAGCAGTCCCCGATCGGCCTGCTCAAGGACGGCGGCGGGCGCGTGACTGCCTTCGCCTCACTTGCCCCTGCATACGACGGCGGGAAGACGGTATCCATTGATCTGATGCGTCATACGCCTCATGCGCCGAACGGTACGATGGATTACCTGTTCACCCGGCTGCTGGAATGGGCGAAGGACAGCGGTTACGAGAGATTTAGTCTTGGAAATGCGCCGCTCTCCCGTGTTGGGCAGAAGGAGCGGGCACTGCGCGAGGAGCGGCTGGCCGGTCTGGTGTTCCAGCACGGCGGCCATTGGTACGGCTTTAAGGGGCTCCGCAAGTACAAGGAGAAATTCGCTCCGCACTGGGAGTCCCGCTATCTGGCCTATCCGGCGAATATTTATCTGCCCGTCCTGACGCTGGATCTGGTCCGGCTGGTATCGAGAAAAGTGAAGCCGTGATTGCGAGGATAACGGCCAGGTTCAATTGCGGACAGCCCCCTTTTATGCTATAAATGAAATAGTTTTTGCCTGGTCGGACAGACCGCCTGGCGCCCTAAATTGGCCGTAAAGGAGCTGCAGTTATTTCATGTCTACTGAAATGAACACACAGGAAGTCATTAATCTGATCAAAACCAGCAAGAAGAAAACGCCGGTTAAAGTATATGTCAAAGGAAATCTTGATGCCGTATCGTTCGGGGAGAACGTCAAGACGTTTGTTACCGGCGGGAGCGGTGTTATTTTTGGCGATTGGGCGGATATTCAAGGCGTACTTGAAGCCAGCAAGGCAGATATTGAAGACTATGTGGTGGAAAATGACCGCCGCAACTCCGCAATTCCGCTGCTGGACTTGAAGAACATCAACGCGCGCATTGAACCGGGCGCATTCATCCGTGAGATGGTGAGCATCGGCGATAACGCCGTAATTATGATGGGCGCCGTAATTAACATCGGCGTATCCATCGGCGAAGGCACGATGATCGACATGGGCGCTGTTCTGGGCGGACGCGTGCAGGTCGGCAAAATGTGCCACATCGGTGCAGGCACCGTGCTTGCAGGCGTTATCGAGCCGCCGTCCGCACAGCCTGTTGTCGTGGAAGACGACGTACTGATCGGCGCTAACGCGGTTGTGCTTGAAGGCGTCCGGATCGGAGAAGGAGCGGTTGTTGCTGCAGGCGCAGTCGTAACTGAGGATGTTCCTCCATTTACGGTAGTTGCCGGAACGCCGGCGCGTGTCATTAAACAAGTGGACGACAAGACGAAGTCCAAGACGGAAATTCTGGCAGAGCTCCGCACGCTGTAAGCGGCCGAAAGCTGCTGCTGAAGCCGGAGTCCAGCTGCTGGAACCGGTGTTCTGTTTCTGTTTCATATCAGCCCAAAAGCTGCCTGAGAGCTCGGCGTATCCCGCCGGGCTCTCCGTTTATCCAAGTCAGGAGGAAGCTGCAAATGAATCAATGGGTCAAAGACAAAGAAGAAGCGCTGATCGGCATCCGCCGCGATCTGCATCAGATTCCGGAGCCGGGCTTTGAGGAGTTCAAGACACAGAAGTATCTGCTTGATGTTCTAGCGGGACTGCCGCAGGAGCGCATGGAGCTCCGGACCTGGAGAACCGGCATTCTTGTAAAAATCACCGGCACCGGCGCCGCGCCCCGCCGCAAACTCGGCTACCGCGCAGATATGGACGGCCTGCCGATTGAAGAAGAGACCGGGTACGCGTTCCGCTCCGCGCACAAGGGCTACATGCATGCCTGCGGCCATGATCTGCACATGACGATCGGGCTGGGGATCGTCGCTTATTTTGCCGAGGCGGAGCATGCGATCAGCGATGATCTGATCGTGATCTTCCAGCCGGCCGAGGAAGGGCCGGGCGGGGCGCAGCCGATGCTGGAGAGCGCAGAGCTGGCGGACTGGAGACCGGATCAGATCGTGGCGCTGCATGTAGCGCCGGAGTATCCGGTCGGCACGATTGCGACGCGTCCGGGCATTTTGTTCGCGAACACGTCGGAGCTGTTCATCGACCTGACCGGCACCGGCGGTCATGCCGCTTATCCGCACAAAGCGAACGACATGGTGGTTGCGGCCTGCCAGCTGGTCGGCCAGCTGCAGACGATCATCTCCCGCAACATTGACCCGCTCGATTCAGCCGTTATTACGATCGGCAAGATCGACGGCGGCACGAAGCAGAACATCATTGCGGAGCGCGCCCGCCTGGAAGGGACGATCCGCACCCTGTCGGCGGAGTCCATGACGAAGATCAAATCCCGGATCGAAAGTCTGATCGCCGGCATCGAAACCGGCTTTGAGTGCCGGGCGGAGATCGACTACGGCGCCAACTACCGCCAGGTGTTCAATGAAGCGCAGCTGACCCAGGAGTTCATGGGCTGGCTGAACGGGCGCGAAGGCGTGACGCTGTACGAGTGCACCGAGGCGATGACCGGCGAGGACTTCGGCTATTTTCTGGCGGAGATCCCGGGCTTTATGTTCTGGCTCGGCGTTGATACGCCGTACGGCCTGCATCATGCGAAGCTGGAGCCTAAGGAAGAGGCGATTGCGCTGGCGGTTTCAACGATTGCCGATTATTTCACCTGGAAGTCGGAACAGGTCGAATAATAAGATTTTTCAGTGATTAAAATCACAAATTGCCGGGAATACTTCTTTTAGAATGGATTTTGTTGTTACAAAAAGCGAAATCATACGAATCTATTGGTGAAAGAAGGATACCGAATCATGCTGAATCAAGAAACAATCGACATTATAAAATCAACAGTTCCTGTATTAGAAGTACATGGCAAGACCATCACATCTGTTTTCTATAAAAGAATGTTCGAAGCCCATCCGGAGCTGCTGAACATCTTCAACCAGGCCAATCAGCGTCAGGGCAAACAATCCACCGCACTCGCGGGTGCCGTTTATGCTGCTGCGGCCAATATTGATCGTCTGGAAAATATTTTGCCGGCTGTCAAACAGATCGCCGAGAAGCACCGTGCCCTGCAGATCAAGCCTGAGCACTATCCGATCGTTGGAGAGAACCTGCTGGCTGCCATTAAAGAAGTGCTGGGTGATGCGGCAACCCCTGAAATTATGGAAGCCTGGCGCCAGGCCTACGGTGAGATCGCGAACGCATTTATCGGGATTGAAGCCGGCATGTACAAGGAAGCAGAGGAAGCTACCGGCGGCTGGGACGGCTATCGTCCTTTTGTCGTAGAGAAGAAGGTGAAGGAGAGCGAGGTTATTACTTCGTTCTATTTGAGACCTCAGGACGGCGGCAAGATCGCTTCGTTTATCCCGGGCCAATACCTCACGATCCGCGTGCAGCCTGAAGGCTCTCCTTATACGCATATCCGTCACTACAGCTTGTCTGCCGCTCCAGGCGGAGATGTTTACCGCATTTCGGTCAAGCGGGAGGATGCAGCAGAAGGCAAACCGGCCGGCGTTGTCTCCAGTTACCTTCATAACGAGGTGCAGGAGGGCAGTGTGCTTGAAGTGACTGCGCCTGCAGGAACGTTCGTCCTGGACATGAATCTGGATATCCCTGTCGTGCTCCTCAGCGGAGGTGTTGGCCTGACACCTATGGTCAGCATGCTGGAGACGCTGCTTAAAGAGCAGCCAAATCGCAAGGTCACTTATATTCACGCATCCGAGTGCGGCAGCTTCCATGCCATGAAGGATCACATTGAGAGCCTTGACGCCGCTAACGAGCAAATGACTTCTTATGTGGTCTACAAAACTCCGGGTGCCGGAGAGAGCTGCCACAAAGAAGGGTATGTGGATGAGGCCTGGCTTCGCGAGGTTGTCGATCCGAAGGCGGATTTCTACTTCTGTGGGCCTGTGCCGTTTATGCGCACCGTATTTGCAGCCCTGAAGAAGATCGGGGTGCCTGAAGAACGCATCCATTATGAATTCTTTGGCCCGATGGATCAGCTGGAGCAGGCTTAAGCAAGCTGAGCAAGTTTAGAAAGGCTTCCTTCAAAACGAATGATCCATACCGTACGCAGCACCCGGTTGAACTAACAACTAACCGCATCTAACCCTTGTGACTATGTCCATAGAAGGAGCCCTGTAAAGGGCCCTCTTCTATGGATTTTTTTGAATCGTTTAGGATAACTCTGTGCTGAAAGTGTTTTTGGGCAGTTCTATCAGACTGGTAATTCACATGAAAAAAAGCCCATCCCGCAAGGAATGAGCTTTGATGGTTATGCGCCTGAGAGCAGCCCGGATCAGCCTTCCTGCCCGGCCTCCAGCTTCCTGACAAACCCCTCCAGGCGGTCAAGCGCCTGCTCCAGCGCTTCTCTGGAGTAAGCGTAGGAAATCCGGATGTACCCCTCACCATATTCGGAAAAAGCGCTCCCCGGCACCACAGCCACACCGGCCTCGTCCAGCAGCCTGAGGGCGAAGTCCATGGATGGCAGGCCGTATTTTTCTATGGAGACAAAGAGATAGAACGCTCCTTCGGGCTTCTCCAGCGGAAGGCCCATCGCCGTCAGGCGGTCATAAACGTAGTCGCGGCGCTCGCGGTACGCTTCCTTCATCGGCAGCGCATCATCGAAGCCGTTCGTCAACGCCTCGAGAGCTGCATACTGGCTGACGGAGCTTGCGCAGGTCACGTTGTACTGATGTACCTTCACCATATGCTTAGTAATGGCGGCCGGGGCAAGGGTGAAGCCGATCCGCCATCCTGTCATGGAATGGGACTTGGACAAGCCGTTGATGACGACCGTCTTGTCCCGCATGCCCGCCATAGAAGCGATGGAGTGGTGTTCCCCCTCATAAATGAGCTCACTGTAAATCTCGTCGGAAATAACAAAAATGTCCTTGTCCGCAAGCACCGCGGCAATCTCCTGCAGTTCATCGCGGGTCAGGACCCGGCCTGTCGGGTTGGAAGGGTAGCCGAGCACGACGATCTTTGTCCGCGGTGTCAGATGAGCCGAGATCAGCCCGGCGGTCATTTTGAAGCCGGTGTCCCGGGTGTCGACGTGCACGGGGACGCCGCCCGATAAGCGGATAAGCGGTTCGTAGCCCGGGTAGATCGGCCCCTGAAGGATGACCTCGTCGCCTTCGGTCAGCAGCGTCCGCAGTGCAATATCGAGCGCCTCGCTGGCTCCGTTTGTGATGATCACTTCATCCTTGCCGCTGTAGGACAACCCGTATTTGCGGTCGATAAAATCCGCCGCCGCATCGCGCAGCTCCGGCAAACCGGCATTCGGCGTGTAGACCGTCCGCCCTGCGTCCAGAGCGCGTTGCGCCGCCTTAACAATATGCGCCGGCGTCGGGAAATCCGGCTGCCCGATCGTCAGCGACAGGGCGCCCGGGTACTCCGCCACTTTATTCGCAATCTGGCGGATTCCGCTGATCTGAATGTCTCGTACATTAGCGTTAATTAAATGTTCCATCTCTCTCCAGGCACCTGCCTTTGTCCGTAGTCGTTCACACTATGACTCTTAGTGTACAACAGGAAGAGGGAGAAGGGTATAGGGAGGCGGCAGGACGCCGTTCCTGCTGCAGGAACGGCGCCATAGTCCGGGCTTATGATTGAGTTCATCTTTGGTTCATCCGGATTTCGTTTAGCCGCTTTGTTTAGCCTCTTCGTTCATCCGGCCTGCCGCAAGCTGTTACTTTGCTGCCGTACCTTCGTCATGACCTTCATCATGCCGTCCGCCTGTCTGAGAATCAGGCGGCGCGTCCGGCAGCGCCCATACAGACACGCTGCCTCCGTTCACCTTAAACTCCGCGCAGCCGTCTTCGCCGATCTCGATTTCGTCTGTACGGTTGCCGGTCAGGTCAACCCAGACCTCTCCGGCGCGGCTGCTCCCGACTGACATGACCTTGCTCCCTTCGTCACCGTTCGCAATGAGAACGGCACAGCCGGAGCCGGGCACCTCCTGATCGCCCATGCGGACCCAGCCGATGGTATTCGGGTGATCGAAATAGTCCTGCTGCTCTCCGTAAGCCTTACGGGCGCGGGCGTACAGCAGCGCATCAATAGCATCCTTCTTGCCCGGAACCGGGTTCTCTCCGCCAATGCCGTAATAGTCCCCGTAGAAGACGACAGGGTAGCCGTCTTTGCGCAGCAGGATCAGAGCGTAGGCGCTCGGCTTGAACCAGTCCTGCACCCAGGACTCAAGCGATTCGTTCGGCTGGGAGTCGTGATTGTCCACGAACGTAACGGCATTTAGAGGGTGAGAAGCAACCAGCGTATTGTCAAAGATCGTGCGCAGATCAAAGCTGCCGCCCGCAGAGGCTGCAGCCTGAAGCTTGTAATGCAGCGACACGTCGAACAGATCAATCTGATAATCAACCTGATCCAGAAATCTCCGGCATTCCTCAAGATCCGGATTCCAGAATTCGCCGACCAGGTAAAAGTCCTCTCCGCGCTTCTCCTTCATCGCTGCAGCAAAATCGCGGATAAAGCTGTGGTTGATATGCTTGATCGCGTCAAGCCGCATGCCTTCGCATCCGGTTGTATCCAGCAGCCACTCGCCCCATTTGATCATCTCTTCACGCACGGCGGGATGATTATAATCCAGGTTGGCGAACATCAGATAATCGTAGTTGCCGAACTCGTGGTCGACATTCTGATTCCAGTCCTTATTCTCGCCGAGAATGCGGTAGATTCCCTTGCGCTGCCTGCTCTGGTCATAATCCGTGCCGTTGAAGTGCTCGAAATTCCAGGCAAAAGGGGAATACTTGCCCTTTCTTCCCGGGAAGGTGAATTTGGTCCAGCCTTCAATCTCAAAAGGCTCGGAGATCACCTCTGTCCGGTCGTCGGGGTTGACCTCAACGACCCTGAATTTTTCCGTTTCATCGGCTCCGGCTTTATGATTCATCACCACATCAATATAAACGGCAATTTCATGGTCGCGGCAGGCCTGGATCGCCGCCTCAAGCTGCTCCCGGGTCCCGTACTTGGTTCTGACTCCGCCCTTCTGGTTAAATTCTCCGAGGTCATACAAATCGTATACGGCATAACCGGTATCCTCCGGATTCTGCGCTTTGGTTACGGGCGGAAGCCATACCGCGTCTATTCCTGCCTCTTTCAGCCGGGGGGCAAGCTCGGCGAGTTTGTTCCAGTGGGTACCATCAGCCTGGATGTGCCATTCAAAAAATTGCATAATCGTATGATTGCGTTTCATGCCGGACGTCCTCCTCAAGGATATGTATAATAAAAGTTACCCTGCAGGCAGGATTCTCTAACGGCGTACCCAAAGATTGGCAGATTTAAGGGCTATTAAATCTTTTCGCCCTGCGGTTATAGTAATAATATGGACACAGAGACTGTTATTTAACAGACGCTTTTATTTAACAAAGACTTTTATTTAAAAAGACATGAGGTGAACAGGAACGGAATTCCGTCCTTTAATAGATGATGCAGACAGAAATACCCCAAACGAAAAAATGTTCGGTTTGCCTGCAGGTTAAACCGCTCACCGATTTCCGCAGGCGGACAGGCAGAAGGGCGGGGGCGGGCTCACGCCGCGGCCCCTGCCGCGACTGCCGCAGCCGGCAGCGGTCCTCCGGTGAGGAGAGGACCGAAGCAGGCCTAAGCCGGCCGCAGCAGCAGGCGCCTGCACATGCGCCGCGGAAGCCGGCAGCGGAGCCGCCGCAGCAGCGGCCGGAGGAGCAGCGGCAGGTGCAGCCGCCGCAAGCCCCGCACCAGCAGCGGCGAGGGCAGCCGCAGGCGCCGGGACACCAGCAGCCGCAGCCGCCGGGGCAACCGCAGCTGCCGGACCAGCCGCCCCAGCCGCACCGGCTCAAGCCGATGCGCTCCGGCAAGGTGCGGATGCGCGGCAGAAGCGACAGCGGCCGCCGCTGGCAGCAGGAGGTTGAGCTGGAGCTGGCGCGTGTGCTGGTTGAGGAGCAGGCGGCGGTGATCGTGAATCCGCATACGATCCGCCGGTTATTTTCAAACAGGGAATTCAAGAAATTTATTATGGAGAGGGACCGGTACACCTGCTATTTCTGCGGTGAAGAGGGCACGACGATCGACCATTTGCTGCCCCGGGCCAAAGGCGGCCATACGACGCCGGCCAACTGTGTTTGTGCCTGCAGCGCCTGCAATCAAAGCAAGGCGGACCGCGACGTGGCCGATTTTATGTCCACGCTTCAAAGGCCCCTGGAGGAGAGGGAGTAACCAGCCAGCCAACCAACTACCAACTACCGACTCCTGCTACTGCGTTCAAATCAAAAGCCAAGCCTGGAAGAGGGGCGCTGCCCCGGTTCCGGCTTGGCTTTTTTTTAGGCTAAAACCGCTTCGATTTAACAGCTTCGGCTCAGCAGCTTCTAGGCTGCAGCGCCCAAATCCGTGTCAGCGGGCCGTGCTTCCCGTAAACGGGGTCCATATCCGGCAACGGCACGCTTTCAATCTCCTCCAGTGCCTCGGGGCGGTCTCCCGGTTTGCCGGTGCGCAGATTATATTCCATACCGTCCGGGTAAGCGCCTGTAATCCGGAAGCCCTCGCTTGCGCTGATCTTCTTGTGCCCGGTTCCCGCCGGAAGCACAATGACATCCCCGGCACGAACCGCAAGCTGTTCGCCCTGCTCACCGCCGAGCTGCAGCAGCGCTTCGCCGCTGATAACCCCGAGCACCTCGTGGGTGTTGCTGTGGTAATGGTGATAATCATAGACCCCGTTTGTCCAGCTGTTCCGCCAGTTATGCTTGTTGAACAGGGCTTCTGCGCCCAGCGGATTGCTTTCCAGGGCACCGGTATACAGCAGAACCGGCAGCCGGGGATTGTTGGGAATGACGCCGTCATCTTTGAAGAGCAGCTTTCTCAGTTCAGCATCAGGCATATCTGCCGCCTCCCTATCATAATAAATGAAGCTGGGATGGTGCGCTTATAACAACAAATAAACAGATTGTAATCATTTTTAACGGTTTTGAGACCCGTTTTTCACAAAAAGAGCATATGATCAAGAAAAAAAGAGCGCTAAAGCCGTTTGAAATTTTGCCAGGCGGTTATTAGATGATAAATTATCGTGCCTGAAGATGGGAAGGGTGCGCCGGAGGGGTGTTTACCATGTGGAAAAGATGGGGTTCTTCGCTGCTGCTGCTTGTGCTGATTGCTGCCGGGTTGTCGTTGTTCATGCCTAAAGATGCCGTTGGGGAAGGGATACACGCAGACAGTGCCAAAGCTGCAAAGGCGGAGACGGCTGCCACTTTTACCGCTTATATTCACTCGATCAAACAGGTGAACGGAGAGGTCCGGATGACCGTGGATCCGATCGGCTGGTATCAGGGAGAAGCCGCGAACGTCATTTTTAAACAGGAAGACCCTGAAGGATACGCCGAGCTTGGAGGAACACCGGACGATTATTACATTGTCAATAAGTCGGAAGAGAACATCATTTACGTCGTCAAATCGGATGCCGCGGTGCTGATGCAGCTCTATGAACGGGATGGAGACGGAGAGAACGCCGATATTCAGCCGGACGAAGCCCTTAGCCTCAGCCAATTCACCAACGTCTTCAATAAAGGCGGTTTGATTGATCCAGCCGATTTCCCTTATCATATTACCGTTCAGGACGGCAAAGTGGTCAAAATCGTTCAACAGTACATTCCTTGAATAACAGCAAATAGAGGGAAAAATGCAGCAGGCCTCAGCCAGGCCTCGGCCGTCTTCGTTTGGGAAGGCGGCTTTATTTTTTGAAAATAGATACCGCGCTAAAAAGGCCGCCCCTTGACGGGACGGCCGCTTTTGAGCTCTTATTTGTTGGAAGTGGTATCGGATTCGATACTGCCTACCGGTTTCGCTACCCATTCATCTGCCTCAGGCTCGATATCAACGCCATTGTCAATCTTCTTCTGCTCGGCGAGGGAATCGCCATCCTCATTCTTCTTGTTGCGGATTTCTTCCTCATTCGGTTGACCCATGGTTAACGCCTCCTTAGAACTTGATGTTTTCTACTTTGTTTATAGTTACCCGTTCGAGGGAATTACAAACATGATTTTTTGGGAAAAGAGGAGAATAACCCGGGTCAGCCGTCCGGGCTGCCAAGCAGCCAGGCAGAGGCGGTTTGAGCGGACTGGCGCCGTTTGAGTAAGGATCGTCAGCGGCTCGCTGTCTGGGATTTGCTGTCCTTGCCGTCAGGCACCGGGACGCCGAAATCCGGCAGACCGTTCGGCTGCCAGCCAAACAGCTGGGCCCGCGTATGGCGGTTTGGATCGTAGAGCGGATCGCCTGTAATTTCCTTGTAGTTCCGGGCATGGTATATGAGCACGTCCCGGCCGTCTTCGGACACGGTAAAGCTGTTATGCCCCGGTCCGTACTGCCCGTTCTCTTCGCTGGTGGCGAACACCGGCAGCGGTGATTTTGTCCAGGAGGCGGGGTCCAGCAGATCGGCGTCGTCATCCGCATACAGCAGGCCCATGCAGTAATGATGATCCGTGGCGCTGGCCGAATAGCTGATCAGGATGCGGCCGCCGCGGTGCAGCACCGCCGGTCCTTCGTTGACCTTGAACCCAATAATCTCCCAGTCATATTCCGGTGTAGAGATCATGGACTGCGGACCGGTCAGCGTCCAGGGATTGCTCATTTCGGAGATGTACAAATTGGAGTTGCCAGGGATAGCGGGGTCCTTCTGGGCCCATACATAATACAGCTTGCCGTTATGTTCAAAGGTTGTCGCGTCCAGCGCGAAGCTCTCCCAGGCTGTGACCACCTGGCCCTTCTCCACCCATTCGCCTTCAAAAGGGTCGGCAGAGGCGTTCTCCAGCACATACATCCGGTGATCAAATAACCCTTCCTGCGTCTCCGCCGTCCGGGCTGCCGCGAAATAGATGTACCATTTTCCCTGTGTAAAATGGATCTCAGGCGCCCAAATATTGGCGCTCAGCGGGCCGCGCTCATGCTTGTGCCAAACGGTCAGCGGCTCCGCTTCAGCCAAGCCCTGCAGCGTGGCCGATCTGCGGATTTCAATCCGGTCATATTCGGGAACAGATGCGGAGAAATAATAAAGTCCGTCTGAATGCTTATAAATCCAGGGATCTGCCCGCTGCTCCACCAGCGGGTTCACATAGGGCTGATTATCATTCATGTCATTGTCTCCTTGTCTCTTGAGGTTTAGGAAGTAACAGCATCCTGGGGTCCCGCGGATTCCCAGCGGGACTGCAGGGGATACGGGCAGCCGGCATCCCGCTGACTGGCCCGGACGGCTACCAGGCAGCCGCAGTACCGGCACGTCGTGCCGTACTGGAGGCCCTGGCAGCCGGAGCAGACCGCCAGCCGCCGCGCGTATTCATCATCGCTGGCGGCTGGGCGGTTCTGAACGGCCATCTGGATGAGCCGTTCCAGCTTCTCCGGCGGCACGTGCACACTGGCCGTGCCGGAGCAGCCCTTGCAGCCGGCGGGGGCACCGCCGGCTAAGCCCGCCTGCCGGCTCATGCCAGTTCCAGCACAGCTACGGAGGCGGCCGGCAGATCAAAGCTCAGCACGCCGCCCTCCAGCGATACGCCGCCAAGTGTAACCGGCGCCACCAGCTCCGGCTGGTCAAACGTGTTGTGCGCGTTCAGGGAGGTGTGGCTCAGCACGCGTCCTGACGCCTTGACGCCGTCTCCGGCAAGTCCGTCTACCTGAATCTGCAGGCTGACAGGCTGATCGTGATGGAGATTGCAGGCGGACAGGTAGACCTTGCCTTCGCTGTCTTTGGAAGCGGAGAGGCTGATCTGCGGAATGGATTCGGCTCCGTACCGGTAAGCAGGGCTTTCGAACTCCAGCTCGACCAGCTCGTTGTCGTGATGCACCTTGAACATTTCAAAGACATGGTAAGTTGGCGTGAGGAGCATTTTGTCGCCTTCGGTCAGAACCATGGCCTGCAGCACGTTCACCATTTGGGCAATGTTCGCCATCTTCACCCGGCTGCTGTATTTGTGGAACAGGTTCAGGTTGATGCCGGCGATCAGGGCGTCACGCAGTGTATTCTGCTGATACAGGAACCCTGGATTTGTGCCAGGCTCCACGTCACACCAGATGCCCCATTCGTCAATAATCATGCCGACGCGGCGGTCCGGGTCGTATTTGTCCATGATGGCGGAATGCTTGACGATCAGCTCTTCCATCTTCAGCGTATTGCGCAGCGTTGCGAACCAGTCGGCCTCGGAGAAATCAGTCGCCGAGCCTTTGCTGGTGAACCAGTCGCCGGATGGAATGGTGTAGTAGTGCAGGCTGAGTCCATCCATATGGCCGGCCGCTTCGCGCATCAGCACCTCGGTCCAGTGGTAATCGTCCGTGTTGGCGCCGCAGGCAATCTTGTAGACCTTATTGTTACCGTAGTTGCGCACATAGGTAGCGTAGCGGCGGTACAGGTCGGCGTAATACTCCGGCCGCATGTTGCCGCCGCAGCCCCAGTTCTCGTTGCCGACGCCGAAGAATTCCAGCTTCCAGGGCTCGTCGCGGCCGTTTGATTTGCGCAGGTTCGCCATCGGAGATTCGCCTTCAAAAGTGATGTATTCGACCCACTGCTGCATCTCCTGAACCGTGCCGCTGCCGACATTGCCGTTGATATACACTTCGGTTCCCAGCAGCTCGCACAGCCGGTAAAATTCATGGGTGCCGAAGTGGTTGTTCTCCTCCACACCGCCCCAATGGTTATTGATCATCCGCGCCCGCTGTTCCTTTGGCCCGATGCCGTCCATCCAGTGATATTCATCTGCAAAGCAGCCGCCCGGCCAGCGCAGCACGGGGATATTCAGCTTCTTTAAAGCGGCCAGGACGTCATTGCGGATGCCGTCCGTGTTCGGAATCGGCGAATCCTCGCCGACCCAGAGGCCCTCATAAATACAGCGGCCCAAATGCTCCGCGAATTGTCCGTACAAGTACCGGCTGATTGTACCTTTAGCGTTTTGGATATCTATTTTTGCAGTAATGGCCATGTTCAATCACTCCTGTTTTGTATAGTTAAAGGTTGTTTAAATAGGTTCCCGGATCAGCCTTTCACAGCTCCTGCGGTCATACCGTCGATGAAGTATTTCTGGAAGGCAATAAACAGAACGAAGATCGGCAGAATGGAGAAGAACGAGCCGACAATCAGCAGGTCATAGTTGTTGCCGTAAGGCGTAAGCAGCGTCTTGAGACCGATCGGCAGGGTGTACTTGTTCTCGTTGCTCAGCACCATAAACGGCCAGAGGAAGTTGTTCCAGCTGTTCATCCCGTTGAGGATCGCCATGGCGGCGAAGGAAGGCTTCATAATCGGCAGGATCAGCCGGACATAGATGCCGTATTCGGTGGCACCGTCGACACGGCCCGCTGCGATGAGCTCTTTCGGAATGCCGGATAAATATTGCCGGAAGAAGAAGATGGTCGCCGCACTGGCGATGCCGGGCAGAATAATAGCGGAATAGGTATTCATCAGATTCATGTTAAAGATGAGCTTGTATAAAGGCAGCAGCAGAATCTCAAACGGCACCATCATGATCAGCAGCACGCAGATGAAGAGGAAGTTCTTCCCGCGAAAGTCATAAGCCGAGAAGCCGTACGCTACCGTCGCGCTGATCAGCAGCGTCAGGACAACCTGAACGATGGTCAGGATCAGCGAGTTGAAGAACCAGGTGAAGTAAGCATGGTCGCCGGTGAACAAATAAACGAAGTTGTCAAAGCTCATGACATTTAAATCAAATTTCAGGTTAAGTCCGTACCGGACCAGCTCCTCGCCGGGTTTGAAGGCCGAGATGGTGACGGCATAGAAGGGCACCAGAATAAAGAAACTGATAATAACAAAGAAGATAAACAGACAGATCCGAACGGCCTTTTCTCTGCTTTTGGTCATCGCACTAATCCTCCTTCTTGAACAGGCCTGTAAACGCAAGCTGCGTCAGATTGATAATCATCGTGATCAGCAGCAGGACGATACCGACTGCAGCGGCGTAGCCGAGGTTGTTCTTCTCAATGCCTTGACGGTACAGATAACCGACAATCGTAAGCCCGATATTTTTCGGGGAGTTGTTGCCGTTCCAAAGCATCATACTTTCAATAAACATGGCCAGACCGGCGTAGATACTGATGGTCAGCACATAAATGGAAGTTGGCTTCAGCAGAGGTACAGTAATCTTCATGAATTTCTGGAAGCTGGAGGCGCCGTCAATGGAAGCCGCTTCGTAGTAGTCGTCGGGGATATTTTTAAGGCCAGACAAGAAATAGAGCATGTTCACTCCGGTCCATCTCCAGGTGGCCAGTGCCAGCAGGGCGATCATACCGGTAGTGTGCTCCTTCAGAAACTTCATGGGTCCTACGCCAAAAAGGGCTAAAATGCTGTTCATCAACGAGCCATCCATTTCGCCAAACATCAGACGGAAGATCGTACCGGCTACGACGACGGAAGTCAGGGCAGGGAAGAAGAAGGACGATTTGAAAAATTCGCGTCCCCACATCAGCCGGTTATTGATTAAAACTGCAAACAGCATCGGAAAAGGAATAAGAATAACGAGCGTTAGAACCATATAAAGCGCACTGTTGCCGATCGCCTTGAGGAACGTTTTGTCTGTCATCAGCTTGGTATAGTTATCAAACCCTATGTACTGGGCTTCCTGTCCAAGGGTGATTTTCTGAAAGCTCATTTGGAACGAGCTGATCAGGGGATAAACCCAAAAGATCGCAAAGACAAGCACAAAAGGAAGCACGAAGACATAGGGAGCGACCTTCTGGGAGTACAAAAATCTTTTAATCATGATTGCGCAGCTCCTTTTTTAAACAAAGCCGCCCCGCAGAGGGGCAGCTTTGTTTGCAAATTTTTAAGAAGGAAGGAATTACTTCAGCTCCTGCTCGATTTGCGCTTGAGCATCGTCCAGTGCCTGCTTGACGTCTTTGCCGTCCTCGAAGATTTCATTCAGGGTTACGGTGCAAAGTACGTTGTTAATCGTTGGTGAAGCAGGGGTGGATTTAATCAGCTTGATTTCATCCTTGATTTCGTTCAGTACGTCGAATGGATTGTTCTGGAAGTATTTAACGAACTGGTTATCCGGATTGTGAGTTACATCTTCCATAGTCCAAACGTTCATATTAACCGGGTCAAAGCCGAGTGTATTCCAGATTTCGATATTGGCGTCCTCAGACAGTTTGGCGAAAGCGAGGAAATCTTTGGCAAGCTGCACATCTTTGGCTGTCTTGGTGACTACTGTACCTGTACCGCCGCCGCCATAGGATCTTGGCATGCCTTCTTCGATAACCGGGATCGGAGCGATAGCTACTTTGCCGGACAGGTCAGACATGTAGTTCGTGAAGCGGGACATCATCCAGAAAGGCATGAACGCTGAAGCATAATTACCGGAGTTGAATTCGCCGTAAGCTTCTTCCGTATCCGGCTGGCCGCCTGCAACCGTAGCAAGGACATTGCTGTCCTGAAGGTCTTTAAGAAGCGTCAATGCCTTGACCATTTCAGGAGAGTTAACCTGAGGGTTGCCGTCGGCGTCAGTGAAGTCAGATCCCTGCTGAGCCAGCAGCATGGAAGCCTGCCAGGTTGCGCTTGTGTCCGCAGTACCCATATGTTTGCCGGTTTTTTCATAAACCAGCTCACCGGCTTTTTTGTAATCATCCCAAGTTTTGATTGTAGTGTAGTCAACGCCGGCTTCCTTGAGAATATCCGTATTATAGAAGGCTACAGCTGCACCAACGTGAGTCGGAATCCCGTAGTTCACGCCATCCTTGCTGTACAAGTCGATCCGGGATTTAACGATGGTATCTCTGTATGGATCAATGACATCGTTCAGCGACTCCAGCTGAGGCGTGCCTTTCAGGAAGTCAGGGAATTTGCCAAGCTCGATATCCGCGATATCCGGCGCGCCTGTTCCAGTCTGCAGCGCGATGGACAGCTTGTTGTGCATGTCGTCATAAGGCATGACCGTTACATTCAGCTTGATCTGGCGGTCCGGGTTGGCTGCATTCCATTTCGTCAGCATTTTCTCAAAGTGCTGGCCATGAAGCTCAACAAAAGTCCAGTACGAAAGCTCGGTTGCCGTCTCTCCTGCACCGCCGTCAAGAACGGATTTTGTACCGCCGGAGCTGTTTGACGATTTGCCGCAGCCGCTCATAAACAGGACGAGCGAAATCACGCTGAGCAGGATAAACCATTTTTTCATTTTCATCTTTTGACCCTCCCCATAATTTTGAACAAGATGTTTGTTGAGCAAAATCTCTGTCAAACCAAATTGCAGTCCGCTTTCTTAAGCGCTTACATGGATGTGGGGTGTTGGACTTATTTCTATAATGGGGCTTTGTCATCCAGGGCAGCAGGCCTCCCTGAATAACAAAGCCGTAAAGCACAAGTTCAGGTCATCAGGCTTTCGCCCCGGCGGATTAGGCCTTCGTCAAACGGATGACGTTCCAGGAGGCTTTGGACAGCATCGTTTCGACATAGCCGTCATTCAGGGAAGAATCGCCGTTTGACTGCGGTTTAACCGCTTCATGGTCAGCCGTATTTACGGCTTTGAGATCATCGCTGTGCAGTACGATGTGCTCGGCTACCTTGTAGCCTTCGAAGCTGCGGACATCGCAGGTCAACTCAATGTCTTCTTCCAGATGGCGGTTCACGGCAAAGATCGTCAGGCTTTCGTTCTCTTCATCGTAGACGACGGCGCTGTCCACGTAAGGGACGTCCGTATAATCTTTGGCGTCATAGACCGGAGAGTCGACAATCGGCTTCAGGGAGACGCCGCGTCCAAAGCGGGAAGCATGGAGGTAAGGGTAGTAGATCGTCTGCTTCCATACCCGGCCGCCATTCTCCGTCATAATCGGAGCGATGACATTGACGAGCTGGGCCATGCAGGCCATCTTGACCCGGTCCGCGTGCTTCAGGAACGTAATCAGCATGCTGCCGACAAGGAGGGCATCTTCAAAGTTGTAATGATCCTCCAGCTGCGGCGGCGCGATGCTCCATGGATCGATTTTGCTGTCGGCATCGTTGGAATGGTACCAGACGTTCCATTCGTCGAAGCTGAGATACATCGTCTTCTTGCTGCGCTTCTTGGCTTTGATGTAATCGCAGGTGGAGATGACTGTATGAATGAAATGATCCATATCCATGGACCGGGCCAGATAGTTGGCGGTGTCGTTGTCACGGTTGCCGTAGTACTGATGCAGGGAGACGAAGTCAGCCACATCGTACGTATGATCGAGAGTGACAGCCTCCCATTCCGGAAAGGTTGGCATTCCGGTGCTGGAGCTTCCGCAGGAGACCAGCTCAATGTCAGGATCGACAAGGCGCATGGCTTTCGCCGTTTCATAGGCGATTCGGCCATATTCCTGAGGCGTCTTCTGCCCGATCTGCCAAGGACCATCCATCTCGTTGCCGAGGCACCAGGTCTTGATGCGGTGCGGCTGCTCATAGCCGTGCTTCCTGCGCAGGTCGCTCCAGTAGCTGCCGCCGGGATGATTGCAGTACTCGATCAGATTTCTTGCGTCATCCACGCCGCGGGTGCCCAAATTTACGGCCATCATGACATCGGAGCCGATCTCCCTTGCCCAGGCGGTAAATTCATTTGTGCCTACCCAGTTGGGCTCGACCGTTCTCCAGGCCAGCTCTAGCCTGCGTGGTCTCTCCTCTACAGGGCCGACACCGTCCTCCCAGTTGTAGCCGGATACGAAGTTGCCTCCGGGATAACGGATAATCGGTACGCCCAGCTCCTGAATCAGCTCTTTGACATCGCTGCGAAAGCCGTTCTTATCAGAGGTTGGATGACCCTGCTCGTAAATTCCACCGTATACGGCTCTGCCAAGGTGCTCGATGAAAGAGCCGTAAATGCGCTTGTCGACCTCAGCGATCCGGAAAGCTTTGTCAACGATAATCCGTGCTTTTTGAACACTTGCGACCATAGCTGCCACCTTCCACTCATTTAGTTTAGATCTTTGTGAATTGATCAGCATATTTTAGTATGAATCCGCTTACAGATATAAAATAACATAGGAAATTCAGGAAGTAAACTAATTTTTCTAAATCTTTTTAAATTAATTTAAATGAAAAGGGAGTGCAGACTTATTTACAAAGCTGAAATAGGAAAAAGGGTTGGAAATAGCGGAGTTTGCAGGTGGTAAACTTAAGGATTGAGGTTTATTTTTTCAAGTAGTTTAACGGAATGAGGCATATTTCATTGCTTTCTTTGTGGTTTAGTTTATAATTATATAAAACAAATCAGCACCCCAGCGGAAGAAGGTCCAGCGATGATTTATATTAAAGACTTAATGAGCGGTATTGATATCTTCAAAGCTTTAAGCTCGGAGATCCGGATTCAAATTCTGGAGCTGCTTGCCTCCAATCAGTCTCTGAATCTGAATGAGATTGCCGGCAGGCTTAACCTCAGCAACGGTGCCATTACGATGCATATCAAGAAGCTGGAGGACAGCGGCCTGATTGAGATCAATACGTCTGTCGGCAAACATGGCATCCAGAAGATGTGTTATCTGAATAAAGATAAGCTGATGGTTGATCTGCGCAGCAAGGAATTGGAAAATCTGTACGAAGTGGAAATTCAGGTCGGGCATTACAGCAATTATCAGGCGGTGCCAACCTGCGGGCTTGCGACGAAAGACAGTATTATCGGCGATTTTGACGATCCCCGTTATTTCGCAGATCCCCAGCGGATTGATGCTGAAATCCTGTGGCTGACGGAAGGGTTCATTGAATACCGGATCCCGAATTATCTGAAACCGAATCAGACGTTCCGGGAGATCCAGTTCTGTCTGGAACTGGGGTCCGAAGCTCCGGGCTACAACGAGAACTATCCGTCGGATATTTATTTCTACCTGAACGGAATCGAGCTGGGTTACTGGACCAGCCCCGGTGATTTCGGGGATGCGCGCGGCACCTTTAATCCGGACTGGTGGCCTCCCCATTTGAACCAGTACGGGATGCTCAAGCTCATCCGCATCAACCAGGAGGGCAGCTTCATCGACGGCTGCCGGATTTCGGATGTGACGCTGGATCAGATCGGCTTGAACTATAAGAGCGAAATGATCTTCCGTTTGGCGGTCACGGAGCAATCGGCTAACAAAAGAGGGATGACGATCTACGGCAAACATTTTGGCAACTATGCCCAGGATTTGATGGCCCGGCTCTTGTATGATGTTAAACCGCCGGGTATGGCCTAATACAGCCTGCTGCTAATCTGAATTTGAATCTGAATGTTAATCTGAAGTTGAAGGAGAAGGAAGTCCCGCCTGGGAAGGCGGGGCTTTTTTTGTGCTGCTGCATCTGCAGATATACCTTCTACAAGGCAGGGGGCAGACTCCTGCTTGACGCCTAAGCTTCGTTCAACGCGCGAAGCAGCGTGCGGCGGTCGCGCAGCTTATGCGCCTCGCGCAGGCTGTCCGCGAACAGCTCGTCGTCCACGCCGAGCTCCGCGCGGGTGGAAGGGCCGCCGGCCAGCTCCAGCAGCCGGCGGATCTCCGGCGCGGCAGGCACGGCGGCCAGCCATTCGCGGACCTGCGCGCCGTGGCGGAGCAGCTGCTCCGGCTCGCGGACCGGGTACTGCGCCCGGTCCACGGCGTCGTGGTACAGCTGCGAGATCTCGGCGCAGGCGACGCCGACCTTGGCGCCGTGCAGGAGCGCTTTGCGGCCGCGCTCCAGATAAGCCATCTCCCAATAGTGGGAGAGATGGTGCTCCGCGCCCGAGGCGGGGTGGGACTGGCCGAACAGCAGCATGGCCGCGCCGGATTCGATCAGGGCGCTCATCAGGACGCGGATGCCCAGCTCCGTGCGGCGGCCGATCTCGGCCGCGTGGGCGACGCAGGCCTGCAGCGCTTCTTCGGTAATCCGCGCGGCCTTGTCGTCATAGGATTCTCCGCCGGTCAGGCTGGAGAACTTCCAGTCAAACAGGGAGGTGAATTTGCCGAGCATATCACCGAACCCGGCCGCGACGAGCTCCTGCGGGGCGCGGGTCAGAACGTCCAGGTCAGCGAACAGCGCCTTCGGCGCGGCAGCGCTGACCGTCTGCTTCACGCCGCGGATGATGAGCGGCGCGCCTTTGGAGGTGAAGCCGTCGACGGACGGCGCCGTAGGGACGGACAGGAACGGAATGCCGGTCTTGCTTGAGGCAAACCGGACTATGTCGTGAATCGTGCCGGAGCCTACGGCCAGCAGGCAGTCGGTTTTGCCGGGCGTGACAGCGAGCAGCAACTCGACGAGGCCTTTCTCGTCGGCGATGCAGTCGCCTGTGCTGCCTGGCTGAAGCAGGCACAGACTGGCCGCGCAGCCGGCCCTGCCGAGCTCGGCCTCCACCGTCCTGCCGGCGGCTTCATAGGTGTTGCGGTCAGCCGCGATCAGGGGGCGTTTATAGCCGGCCTTTTTCACATAAGGAGCCAGCTTGCCGAGTGCGCCTCTATCAAGCGCCATAAAGTCCAAGGGGATATCGTCCAGCAAATGGATCATCATCATAATTCCTCCTTGATTCCGATTCGGAAAATAATGAACCCTGCAGCATACACAGTACTCCGGCAGCGACTAAATTGAATCCGCTTTCATAATCATAGGTGGGACGCTTCCTGTTATTGAAGTTGCCATCTTCTGTCCATTAACTTGTACATACTATTCCGAGTAAACAGCAAATATGATTTTGAGTTGTACGTACAAATAAATTTGTTTTTATTGTAATCCCGTGCGGCGGAGTTGACAACCCCTTTTTTGTAAAAGTTTCCCGTGCAATCAATAAAAAAGCAGGCCCCTTATCGGGACCTGCCTAGGCAGAGCTGGATCTGAAGTATAAAGTTACAGATTCAGGATTATACCTGCGAAACCAGTGTGCTCAGATACTCGCGGATTTGGCCGGGCGTCTTGGCATATTTGCTGTGCAGGTGGGCGATCTTCTGGCCGTCTTTGTAGACAAGCAGGCTCGGAATGCCGCGGACTTCATTCTCCTGGGCAACCTGCTCAAGCTGCTCAACATCCAGGGCGTAGAACTGCTTGTCGCTGTTCTCTTCAATAATAGAGCCGATGAAGCGGTCCAGGTTCTTGCAGTCCGGGCACCAGGTTGCATCAAATTTAATGACGGTGTATCCGTCTGAATGAATCAGGCTTTTATATTGGTCTTCACTTGTGATTCTATCCATAGGGCAGCAGCCTCCTGACTGTAAATGTAGAATTGATTTCCTTATTAAGGATTGACACAATTATAACAGTACAAAATTATATTTTACAATACCTAATTTGATGAAATGTAAATGAAGGGCTCTGAGCGCATCCTTGCTCAATTTCTGGCACGATCCAAGCTGTTGGTAAAAATATTATAACCGATTTTGACGGTTTAAGTCTGAACTTATCGAATAAAGCAACCAGAAAAAACACAAAATGAAAGCAAAATTAAGAAAAAATCAAAAATATATTTCAAACTGATATTTAAAAGGTGTAATATAGGGGTAGAGAGTTCGTTTCGGCTCAAGTGTGATTTCACCATTTCGTCATTAACCTGTTGAGAACATGTGCTGATTGTGCGGACCCGGTTCCTGCACGGCGCAGAGAACAGGGGCTCTTTTTTGCGGGTAAATGTTGACGGGTGGTCGAGCGAACGCAATGCACTGGCTGATGAGGTTCAAAACGGCGGTCTGCCCGGCTGTTTCTGTTTTGAAGGCATCCGCATGCCCGAATATTGACGGACTGTAACTAAGCGTAAAGGAGGACGTTCCAAATGTCACAAACTTTGAATCAATCGGAAACACAAGGAACGCAAGAAACGGCGGCTGCTGCAAGCACGAAGGATCTTGTGGATCAACTGCTCAAGCCTGAGGTACAGCAGTCTCTAACTACCCTTGTGGACAATCTGCCAAAGCTGACTGAGATGGTGAATACCATGACTCAAGCTTACGAAGTAATGCAAAGCCTGGCTACAGACAAAGTGTTTATTGAAGATATCAAAGCAGGTTTCACAGGCGTTGTAGGCCCAGTGGTAGGCATGGCCAAAAATGCGGCTGCAACCGCTATGGAAGCCAGCGACCGCGCGAAGAAAGACAACTCCAATGTCAGCGTATTCGGCCTGCTGAAAATGCTGAAGGACCCTAACATCCAACATGCCCTCAAGTTTGCACAGGCTTACCTGGATGTAACAAACGAGAAGAAGAAGTAAGAGAGCACTTGAATTTTTGGAATCGCATAACGAACGGAGGATGGAAATGTCGAAGCAAATTTTGATTTTGGGCGGCGGATACGGTGGACTTCTGAGCGCGCTGACTGCGCGTGAATACCTGAGTGCTGAAGAAGCAACCATCACAGTCGTAAACAAATACCCAACACACCAAATTATTACTGAGCTGCACCGTTTGGCTGCCGGCAATCTTGATGAGAAAGCTGTAGCACTTCCGCTTGAGAAGCTGCTCAGCGGCAAAAACGTGAAGCTGGTTGTAGACACTGTTGAGAAAATTTCTCCGGATGAGAAGCAGGTTAAACTCGTGAGCGGCGCTACATACAAATATGACGCCCTTGTTATCGCTCTTGGCAGCGAAACTGCGTACTTCGGAATTCCTGGATTGAAGGAAAACAGCTTAACGCTGAAATCCGTAGACGAAGCTCATCGTGTATATGAAACGGTTAAAGCTCGTCTTGATGCTTATAAAGTCTCCAAAAACAAAGCGGACGCTACCTTTGTGGTTGGCGGCGGCGGTTTGACTGGTGTTGAGCTGGTCGGCGAATTTGCGGATGAGCTTCCAGAGCTTTGCCGCGAAAGAGGCATTGATTTCAATGATGTCAGCCTGTACTGCGTAGAAGCTGGCCCGACGATTCTGGCTGGTTTCCCTGCCGATCTGGTTGAACGCGCTACGAAGAGCCTTGAGGCTCGCGGCGTAAAATTCGTGACTGGCGTGCCAATCACTGAATTGAAGGACAACAAAGTATTCCTGAAAGACGGAAGCTCCTTTGAAGCAAGCACTGTAATTTGGACCGGCGGCGTACAAGGCAACGCACTTGTGGCTGACAGCGGCATCGAAGTGAACCGTGGACGCGCAACTGTAACAGAATCTCTGCAATCCACGTCCCATAAAGATATTTTTGTTGCTGGCGACAGTGCAGTTGTATTCGCTCCAGGCGCAGAACGTCCGTATCCGCCAACAGCGCAAATCGCTTGGCACATGGGCGAAACGATCGGTTACAACCTGTCCGTGCTCTTTAAAGGCGGCACAATGGAATCCTTCCATTATGTAAGCTCCGGTACGCTGGGCAGCCTGGGCCGCAAAGACGGCATCGCAATGGTTGGCGGAAGCGCTACTAAGCTGAAAGGTATGCCGGCTTCCCTGATGAAAGAGGCAAGTAACATCCGTTACCTGGCCCGCATCAAAGGCTTGTCCGCTTTGGCGTACTAATCACATAGGTTTATGGGTTTGAAGCCGTCCTTCGGGGCGGCTTTTTTCATGGGCAAAATTGCTTTCTGTTTGCCGGGACTGTTTGCTTTTTCGGAAAAGGGGTAACTATACCCTACCGACAATCGTCTCGGCGAAAGGAGGTGAACAGATGAGAAAAGACAGATGGGTGATCAGTGCGGCGGTATTGGCCGTTTCGTTCGCCCTGGGAAATCACTCTTACGCTAAAGACGAAAAGCCTTCAACAGGCGGGCCGGTTGGTTCAATTGTATCCAGTGTAACCGGGATTTTGTCCTCGGCTGCGGATCAGACCGAGCAAGCAGAGCAAGCCGAACAAGCAGAGCAGGCAGGCGGCAGCTTGTCCGTTCACGCCGGAATCTCCGCAGGCGCCTTATTGCAACCGCTCACAGAAACTGTGGATACGACGGTTCAAGAAACGGGGAATGCAGTCTCCCGTTTGGTGGAAGAGACTGTTATTCAGGATACTGCGCAGCCCGTAGTGGAGGCTGCCGGGCAGGCCGTTCAGCAGACGGTTGAGGACGTCGTGAGCACGGCTGCTCCCAAGACGGCGGAATCCCTTAAGCCCGTTCTTGATCCGCTGCTGGAAACCGTAGGTGAAACGGCAGACGGAGCGCTGGAAGCGGCCGGAGATACGGTCCAGGCAGCGGCTGATACGGTGGGCAGCACGGTTGATGCCGTGACAGACACCGTCAGCGTTCTTGCAGAGGACATGCCGGATGTGCAGATTGATGTGGAGCCGGACGGGCCGGCATTGCCGGGCATTCCGGACGAGACGGGTTCAACCGTTAAGCCGGGGACGGGAAGTCCGTCAGCAATGACGGACCTTGGGGACCGCGGTACAGATTCCGGCAAAAGGCCGGCAGATGCCGCGGCAGAGCCGGCAATTTCAGCGGAATTGTCAGATGAATCAGAAGTTCAGCCTGACTTCTCGCTGGAGTTCCCAACCCAAGCCGTCACTTCTGACGGACAGACAGCGGAGTCTTCGTCAGAGCAGAGTCTGCAGACGGGAGCTGTGGTTGGAGAGTCGGCTGCAGCGGAGGAAAGCGCCGGCCTGAACGTTGAGGCAGCTGCCGGCAAACAGGATGCGGACCGGAGCGCAGCCGTTCTTTCTGCCGGGGCTGGACAAAAGGCCAAGCCGACGCAGCTTCCTTTGAATCAGCCGTCGCCTTGGGCGGATTCAGCCTACTTGGCAGCCGGCCAGCCGGGCAGCGGCGCAAACGGCGGCGCAAGCTCGGGCAGCGGAGGCCCGTCGTTCAACAGCGGCGGTTATTGGACCGCCGTCTTAAACGAAGGGTTTGTTCTCGCCAAGACGCAGGGGATAAACCTGCATGGGGCAGGATTTTTCATGAAGGACCAGTATTCGAATGCTCCTCCATCTATGCCGCCGAAGGCATTCCTATTCTTTGAGGCCGCTTGACACTAAGCCCAAAACAAGAAAAAGGAGTGCTTGACTAATGAATAAAAAACTAACCGGATTTATGATTGCATCGTCTTTTGTTTTTGCTGTGGGTTTGTCCCAGAAGGATGTCCATGCTTCAGCCAGCCAGGAGCAGGCGGGAAGCGGGAGCAGCCTTGTGAACCTTCACCTGAACGTGCTGCAGGATGACAGCAGCAGCAGCAGTGTGCTGAACGGCAAATTGAAGGTGCTGAACGACCAGAGCCAGAGTGGAGGGACGCAGCAAAGCAGCGGGCGGGATAACCAATCCGCGTTAGATTTGAGCGGTTCTGTGCTGAAGGATGGAGAGGACAACGAATCTGTGCTGGATTCGAATCTGAACGTTCTGAAAGACGGAGAGGATAACGAGTCTGTACTGGATTCCAAGCTTAACGTTCTGAAAGACGAAGAGGATAACGAGTCTGTGTTGGATTCGAATCTTAACGTTCTGAAAGACGAAGAGGACAACGAATCTGTGTTGGATTCGAATCTGAACGTTCTGAAAGACGGAGAGGACAACGAGTCTGTACTGGATTCGAAGCTTAACGTTCTGAAAGACGGAGAAGATAACGAGTCAGTGCTGGATTCGAAGCTCAACGTTTTGAAAGACGGAGAGGACAACGAGTCTGTGCTGGATTCGAAGCTTAACGTTCTGAAAGACGGAGAAGATAACGAGTCTGTACTGGATTCTAAGCTCAATGTTTTAAAGGATGAAGAGGATAACGAATCTGTGTTAGATTCGAAACTTAACGTTCTGAAAGACGGAGAAGATAACGAGTCTGTGCTGGATTCTAAGCTTAACGTTCTGAAAGACGAAGAAGACAACGAGTCTGTGCTGGATTCGAAGCTCAACGTTCTGAAAGACGGCGAAGATAACGAGTCAGTATTGGATTCGAATCTGAACGTTCTGAAAGACGAAGAAGACAACGAATCTGTGTTGGATTCGAATCTGAACGTTCTGAAAGACGGAGAAGATAACGAGTCCGTGTTGGATTCGAATCTTAACGTTCTGAAAGACGGAGAGGACAAAGAGTCTGTGTTGGATTCGAAGCTTAACGTTCTGAAAGACGAAGAAGACAACGAGTCTGTATTGGATTCGAATCTGAACGTGCTGAAGGACGAAAAGGACAACCAATCCGTGCTGGACGCTCGTCTCAGCCTGTTGAAGGATGAGGATGGCGAGTCCCTGCTTGACCTTAAGCTTGGTCTGCTGAAGGATTGGGAGGATTCTTCATCTGTGCTGGATCTTGATTTGAATCTTCTGAATAACTGCTAAGACCAAACCTTGTCTTTAAGGATGAGGTCATTGCAAGTTAGGGCTGCCCTGTAGGGCGGCCCTTTTCCATTTATAGAGAAAAGGATACAAACCCCATTTCTAACGCGCCGATCTGGTATAATAAACTCGCTTTTACCATACTTGATGACAAATGCAGGAGAAGACTGCCATGAATCAAACGACAACAGGCACAACGAAAGCAGGTACAAAATATACAGCCGCAGACCCGAAGGGGGCAGCCCGGAGAAATGTGGGGATTTTTGCCCATGTGGATGCCGGAAAAACAACGACCACCGAGCACTTCCTGTTCTTAAGCGGCAGGACGCGTGAGCTCGGCAGCGTGGATTCGGGGACAGCCGTGACGGACTGGCTGGACATTGAGAAGGAACGCGGCATTTCGGTGCGCGCGGCAACAACGTCTTTTATGTGGAAAAATACGATGGTGAACCTGGTCGATACGCCCGGACACGTCGATTTTCTGTCTGAGGTGGAACGGTCCATGCGCGTGATGGACGGGGCCGTGCTCATCGTTTCGGCGGCCGAGGGCATACAGGCGCAGACCGAGCTGATCTGGGGAGCGCTGAGAAAGCTCAAGATTCCTACGATCATCTATGTCAACAAAATGGACCGCACCGGAGTCGACGAAACGGCTCTGATGGCGGATATCCGCAAATATTTATCGCCGGATGCGCTGCCGGTTCAGGAGCCGCTGGGGCGGGAGCAGGATTTTGCAGGCGTGGTTTCGCTGCTTGGCGGGGAAGGAACAGAGGCTTCGGAAACTGAAAGCGCTGCCGGAACGGAGCTGCTGGAATCGCTGGCCGAACGGGATGAGGCGCTGTTCCAGCGTTATCTGGCTGAAGAGCCGGTCTCCCCCGCAGAGTGGAAGGCCGCTGCTATTGCGATGGCCCGCGCCTGCCGGATGTTCCCGGTGCTGTTCGGCGCTTCAGGCAAAGGGATCGGCGTGAAGGAGCTGATGGATGCCGTCGTGGATTTCCTGCCCGGGCCAGGCGGGGAGAGCACAGAGGCATTATCCGGAATTGTCTTTAAAATTGAACGGGACAAAACCATGGGCAAAATGGCTTTTGTCCGGCTGTACTCCGGCATGATCCGCAACCGGGATCTGGTACGGAATGTGACGCAGAATCTGGACGAGAAGGTCACGCAGATCCGCAAAGTCGACGGGAGCAGATCCGAGGACCTCGGCGTGCTCGAAGCGGGAGATATCGCAGCAGTCTGCGGGCTGGCCTCCGTCCGGATCGGGGACGTGCTGGGCAGTCCGGACCGCATTCCCGAGGAAGCCAGGCTTGCCGTTCCTCTGCTGACCGTCCAGGCCCACTGGGCAAGTGAAGCCGATTATCCGAAGACGGTTCAGGCTCTGCAGGAGCTGTCGGATGAGGATCCGCTGCTGGATGTGCAGTGGATGCAGGATGAACGGGAGCTGCATATTAAAGTGATGGGGCCGATTCAGCTCGAAATGCTGACCAGCGTTCTGGCGAGCCGGTACGGGCTTGATGTCCGGTTTGGCAAGCCGTCGGTCATTTACAAGGAAACGCCGAAGCAAGCCGGGGAAGGCTATGTCGCTTATCTGATGCCGAAGCCGTGCTGGGCGATTCTCCGCTTTGCTATTGAACCCGGGCCGCGGGGCAGCGGGCTTCAGTACGAAGCCAGGGTCCGCACCGAGGACCTGCTGCTGCAGTACCAGAATGAAGTTCAGCGCCGGGTGCCTGAGGCTTTGTCGCAGGGGCTGTATGGCTGGGAGGTTGTAGATCTCAAGGTGACGCTGACGGAAGGGCAGCACCATGTGTGGCACACCCATCCGCTGGATTTTGCAGTGGCTACGCCTATGGGCATTATGGACGGGCTGGCGAATACCGGAACCCGGCTGCTGGAGCCGGTATTGAATTTCCGCATCCATGTTCCCGAGGAGAACGCGGGACGGGTCATGAACGACCTCGTCCAGATGAGGGGCGTGTTTGAAGCGCCGGTCCTGCAGGGGGACCGGATGACGATCACCGGCAAAGTGCCGCTGGCGGAATCGATGGACTATGCGGCGCAGCTCAGCTCGCTTACGAAGGGGCGCGGCGCGATGGTGACCTTTTTCGCCGGATATGAGGAATGCCCGGAGGGCTTCACTGCTGAACGCCAGCGGAGAGGAGTAAACCCGCTTGACCAGTCCAAATATATTCTGAGTGTGCGCAAAGCGCTTCAGGGATAGAGGATCTGAGCTGGGGGCGCCGTCAATCAGAAACCGGACGACAGGCGGGGCCCCGCGGTTTATTTCGGCCGTCTAGCGATCTCTTCGGTCACCACAAAGGCGAGGTCTTCGTTGCCGAACAGCGACAGTACGCCCAGCAGCGTCTCGTCGGCAATTTCGCCGGACTCCTCCTTTGGTACAGTAAGGCCCGCCATTTGCTCCAGCACCGGGCTGCCTGCCTGATCCGGATAGGCTCTGCGGTAAACCTCCGCGGGATCGAGATCGTGGTTGACGCACCACTGGGCAAAGACCAGAATCATCATATGCTCGTCCTGGCGGTAGCTGTCGATTATCCGCTGTTCATTTTCTTTAGGATCCATCTGGGCTCTCTTCCTTTCGCTTGTCAAAGGTTCATTAATAAAGTTAATAAAGTTCTATAAAATCAAATGCTATTATAGCGGAAAGGCCGTGAGCGTTACAAATGATCAAGAATGAAAAAATCAAAGCCTCCGAGGTCCGGCTGACTGGGCTTGACGGAGAAGATCTGGGCGTAGTGCCGACTGCCGAGGCTCTGGCTCTAGCCAAGAAATACAAGGTGGATCTCGTCTGCGATTCACTTATGGCAAGTCCCCCGCCGTGCCGGCTGGTCGGGTCCGGCAAAGCCCGCGAGGAGCGCGATCAGGCCAGGAAGAAGGCGGGCCCGGCGAAAGTGAAGGAAATCCGGCTCAACCCCGAAATTGAAGAGCATGACTATGATACGAAGAGCAGGCAGGCGGAGAAGCTGCTGCAGGGCGGAGATTCGGTGCTGCTGACGGTAAAAATCCCGGGGAAACAGAATGCGCAGGCTAAAGCGCTGCTCGAGCGGCTTATTAAGGATTTAGCGGCCTCAGGCCGGCCCGTTACCGGCATTCAAATGAGCGGCAGGCAGGCGCAGATTCAGCTCGACTCTATTAGCTGAACTTGAGGATTTTTCCGATGATTTTACCGGCTGATTTAGGGTAATGTTCGTGTTTTGTAGTGGAAAAAGAGAAAAATAGGCTTGACTTAAATAATTCATTCGTATATTCTAATGCTTGGCTTCAGATTATCCATGAGAAAGTTCGTATATTCCCGGCAATAAGGGCCGGGTGTTTCTACAAGGAACCGTAAATTCCTAACTACGAATAAAAGGGAGAAGTATACCTTATTATTCGCTGGTTAGGTTTTTTTTGTGCTGATTAACCATAATAAGGCAGGTACGGACTTGTCCCGGGCTAAGCATGGGCAAAATTAGAATTTTACGGATGGGGTGGCACAGCTTGGATAACTGGTTTAAGTTGAAGGAAAGAGGCACTACGGTGTCGACGGAAATTATGGCCGGAATTACGACGTTCTTGACGATGGTGTACATTGTTATTGTCAATCCGGGAGTTCTGAGCAAGGCAGGCATGGATTTTCATGGGGTGTTCATCGCGACGGTGCTGGCCAGTATAGCTGCAACTCTGATCATGGGGCTTGTCGCCAATTATCCGATTGTCATTGCTCCGGGGATGGGCCTGAACGCTTATTTCGCCTTTACAGTTGTCGGCGGCGGGGATGTCAATTGGCAGACGGCACTTGGCGCCGTATTCGTTGCCGGTATCATTTTCATATTATTGTCGCTTACCAGCTTCCGCTATATGCTGCTTGATGCGATTCCGAGCAGTCTGAAGCATGCCATTACGGCCGGGATCGGCTTGTTTATTGCTTTTCTTGGTTTGCAGAACTCGAAAATTGTTATCGCATCAGAATCCACGCTTGTTACGCTGGGCCATCTCTCCGAGCCTATGACGCTGCTTACGATCATCGGACTTGCGGTTTCCCTGGTTCTGATGGCTTATAATGTAAAAGGCTTTCTGTTTATCGGCATGCTGATTACGTCCTTGCTCGCCTGGATATTCGGCCTGCTGCATGCGCCTGCTTCTATCGTTTCCCTGCCGAGCGGGTTCGCTTCTACGGCTATGCAGCTGGATATCGGAGGCGTATTCTCAAACGGAATGTATGCCGTTATCTTCACCTTCCTGCTGATTACGCTGTTCGACACGACCGGAACGATGCTGGGCGTTGCCGAGCAGGCGGGTCTGATGAAGGACAATAAATTCCCCCGTGCCCGCGGCGCGCTGCTGGCGGATGCGGTCGGGACCACCGTCGGCTCTTTGCTCGGGACAAGCCCGACTTCGGCCTATGTGGAATCGAGCTCAGGCGTTGCTGCCGGAGGGCGCACCGGGCTGACTGCGATAACAGTTAGTGTGCTGCTGGCGATCACGCTGTTCTTCTCCCCTACGGTGGAGGTGCTTGCCGGCATTCCGGCGATTACTTCGCCGGCCCTGATTATCGTCGGCTTCCTGATGATGAACGGGCTGCGGCAGATTGACTGGCGCGATCTGGAGGAGGCATTCCCTGCTTTCCTGATCGTCATTCTTATGCCTCTTACCAACAGCATTGCTACAGGCATCGGGATCGGCTTTATCGTGTATCCGGTGCTGAAATTGATCCGCGGCAAACGCAAGGATGTCCATCCGATTTTTTACCTGTTCGCGGTGCTCTTCTTTATACAAATCGGATTCTTTACGCATTAATCAGCTTAACAGCATTTTATTAAAATATTAGGACACGGATGAGGGATTGGCCCTCGCCGTGTTCTTTTTTTTGTTTGGGGAGCCCGGAGTAGAGAACGGCCCGTTTCTTCTTGCGGGTGCATATTTTGGCCATTTATGGCAAATACCAACACAAAGAGGTGAGAAACGTGTCGTGGTTTGAAGGCAAAGAGCAGGCTAAAGGAAACGACAAGCCGAAAAAGGAGCCCAAACAGGAGTCCAAAAAGGAGCTGAAAAAGGCCGTGGAGCCTGCCCGAATTGGAGAAGAGCAGCCTGAACCGCAGGAGCTGGACCGGGGAGAATCCGGGGTGGAGGCGGGCGAGTTAGATTCGGGCGAGGCAGAACCGGAGCCAGAATCCGAGGTGCCGGAGATGGGCGCCCAAGAGGCTGAAGGCGACGGTGATCAGGGCCGCAGGTCAGAGTCTCATTCGGCGAAAAGCGCCGCCCGCGGGAAGCAGGAGCCCGGCAGCCCGCAGCTGCCTGAACAGGCGAGGGGGGATGCGCAGTCCGGTCATTTGGCAGGCCAAATTTCAGGCCGGGATGCAGGCCAGGATGCAGCCGGGGATGCGGGCCAACATGCAGGCCAGGATACCGGCCAAAACGCTGGCGCTGCCGATCCCGCTGCCGACCCCGCTTGTGATCCCAAAAGCGCCCCCGGAGGCGGCTCGGAAGCTCCGCTTCAGCCCGGCTTGGAAGACAATCTGAAGCGGTTTGAGGCCAGCTTTGCGAAGTGCTCGGACATTGTTTTCCGCCGGTTTGTCATCATGCCATCCGGCACAAAAGCTGCGGCGATTTATTTGGACGGCATGTGCGATACCCAGCAGGTGGAGGAAGCCGTTTTGCGGCCGCTGATGGAGGGCGCTAACCAGGGAGCAGACCGCTTTGTTAATGAAGCGGGCAATGAAGCCGGTAATAAAGCGGCTCATGCCGAGAGCGATGCCGCGCAGCTGGAGGGGCGCCTGGTTTCTGCGCTGCAGGTCAGCAGAGAGACGCAGTTCGGGGTGGTTATCGGGCAGATTTTGAAGGGGGAGACAGCTGTTTTGGCCGATGGAAGCCCGGAGGTTTTGCTGGTTAACCTGGTCAAAATGGAGCAGCGCTCGATAAGCGAGCCTACTTCGGAGAAGGTGGTGCGCGGTCCCCGGGACGGCTTTACCGAATCGCTGAGAACGAACACCTCGCTGATCCGGCGGCGGATCGTTACACCGCGGCTCAAGACGGAAGCCCTGACGGTCGGCACCTTCACCCATACGGACATTGCGCTTATGTACATGGATGGAATCGTCCAGGAATCGATGGTGGAGGAAGTCAAAGGGCGGATCAAGGACATCGATGTGGACGGCATTCTCTATTCGCAAAATATTGAGGAGTACCTCGAGGATAAGGTCTACTCCCCTTTCCCGCAGGTGCAGAACACAGAAAGGCCTGATGTCGCCGCTTCCAGTCTGCTGGAAGGCAAGGTGGTGGTTGTGGTCAACAATTCACCGATCGTCCTGGTCGTCCCGATGACCTACTGGTCCGGCCTGCAGGCCGCTGACGATTACACGGAAAGGTCCATGTACGGGACGGCGGTAAGATGGGTCCGGTATATTTTCATCCATATCTCGCTGCTTCTTCCGTCGCTGTATGTGGCGCTGACTACGTTTCATCCCGAGGTCATACCGACGCCGCTTCTGATCAGCATCGCCTCGGCGCGGGAAGGGGTGCCTTTTCCGGCTGTGATTGAAGCGCTGCTGATGGAGCTGATCTTCGAAGGGCTGCGCGAAGCGGGCATCCGGCTGCCGCAGCAGGTCGGTCCGGCGGTGAGTATCGCAGGTGCGCTCGTAATCGGGCAGGCTGTCGTGGAGGCGGGAATTGTGTCTTCCTCGATGGTCATTATCGTGTCTCTTACGGGCATTGCCTCCTTCGCGTTCCCGATGTACAACATGGGGACTTCATTCCGGATGCTGCGTTTTCCGCTGCTGTTCATTTCAGGCTTTATCGGATTTTACGGGATTATGCTGTTCATGATACTGCTTACCGTCCATTTGGCGACGCTTAAACCGTTTGGTATTCCGTACCTGGCTCCGGCGTCTCCGCTGGAAGCATCAAATTTGAAGGACATTCTGATCCGGGCGCCCAAATGGAAAATGAACAAGCGGATGGGCCTCTTGTCCGGCCGCAACCGCAGGCGTTCGCCGCTCGGGTAGGCAGCATAGGCAGCATCCTGAATTCAGACGGGGAGGAGGACAGACATGTGGAGGAAATTAGCGCCCGTTCTTCTGTGTATGCTCCTGCTTACAGGATGCTGGGACCGGCTGGAGCTGAATGACCGGGCCATCCTGCTGGGCACAGGGGTGGATCTGCTGGAGGACGGGAGGTATATGATGACAGCGAATATTGTCGTGCCGTTAGCCGCCGGCTCAAAGGGCGGGAATGGCGGAACGCCCGGCTTCCTGACGGAAACGGCGGTGGGCAAGGATCTGACCGATGCCAAGCAGAATATGCAGAAGAAGCTTTCGCGCGTAGCCTTTTCCGGGCACCGGCGTAATATTTTTATCGGGGAAAGCCTGGCCAGGCATGGTTTAAGCCACCTCATGGACCAGTATGCACGAAGCCCGGATGTCCGCCCCCGCAGCAACATTTATGTCGTCAAAGGAGGCACCGCGCAGCAGGCGATGTCTCTGTTCTACAAGCTTGAAACCAACCCTTCGATTGCCGTGCAGAAGATTCAGGAGAAGGTCGGGGCGCCGATCAGCCGCTCGCTCCTGGACTTCTTTATCTTGATTAACAAGGATAACTGCGGGGTCATGCCGTCTCTGAAGCTGGTGGATCCCGAGGTTGAGCCGGTCAAGAAGACGGATAACGACAGCCCTCCGCAGCCAACCCTGGAGATTGAAGGAATCGGGATCTTTAACGAGGAGCTCAAGCTTGTCGGCTATATGGAAATGGATGATTTCTGGGTAAGGCTGTGGGTGACTAACCGGCTGAAGCACAGGGATCAGACCGAGAGCATCGGCGGCAAAGAAGACACGGTCAGCATCCGGCTGACGCATCTGAAATCCAAAGTGACACCGGAGTTTAATGAGGATGGGGTTTCTTTCAATATTTTGCTGAAAGCCAAGGGGGAAGTCATTGAGAATAACACTGCGCTTGCGCTGGCCGATGAACAGGCGGTAAAAGATCTGGAACAGCAGTTCGAGAAAATCCTGCAGTCGCGCGCAGAGCAGTCCATCAAGAAGATTCAGACCGGATACGGCCTTGATATCTTTGGATTAGGCGATTCGATCCGGATGTTTCACCCGTACAAGTGGAGAAGGCTGGAGCCGAATTGGGAGAACACCTTTAAGAAGGCTGAGATCAAGGTGCGGGTTGACTTAAATGTTAGAGGGACAGGGCTTGATCTGGATTCCCTTGTGCCTGAAAGGAGCCGTGAGGATAGCCAATGAGAATCAGCAACCAGCAGCTGTTCTGGATGATTATGATGCTGAACGTAGGAATCAATCTGCTGATCGCCATCAGCCTGGTGATTCAGGACGGGCACCAGGATGCCTGGATGTCGTCGATGATCTCCGGCCTGATTGGCGTGGCTGCTTCCTACCTGGGCACAAGGCTTGCCCTCCGGCATCCCGGGCAGACGCTTGTCGAATTCAGCGGGGTGATTCTGGGAAAATGGCTCGGCAAGCTCATCCTGCTTCCCTATCTGTTTCAGTGGTATATCGTGATTCCGCTGATTATGCGCGATCAGTATACCTTTGTACACATAAATGTGCTGTTCATGACGCCTGTCTGGATGGTGGTCGGCCCTATGCTGCTGGTCATCGTGTATGCCGTTTACCATGGAGGAATTGAGGCGATTGCGCGCTGCACCCAGGTCTGGAGCCCGATTCTGCTGGTGATCCTGCTGATCACTTTTGGGGTTACGATTAACAATTTGGACTGGAAGGCTCTCTTTCCCGTCTATGCCTTAACGGGAGCCGGGCCCATTCTAAAGGGCTCGCTGGTTCCGGCCGCGCTGCTCGGAGAATCCGTTAATGTGATGATGCTGGCAGCCTTTGTGGACAAACCCGGCAGGGGGACGCAGCGGGCGGCGGTATCCGGCGTTCTGCTGGCAGCTCTTTTTATAACGATAGGCATTCTTTGGGTCATCATGACGTTTGGCTGGCACATTGCTTCGAAATTGAAATATCCGTTCTTTGATATGGTGAAGCTGGTCTATCTCATGGAATTTATCCAGAACATGGATGTGTTTATCATGGCGGTCTGGCTGGTAAGCATATTCATAAAAATGTCCGTGTACGTATTTGTCGCCAGCTACGGAACGGCCCAGTGGGTCGGCAAAACCGGCAAATGGAGATCCTTCATCTGGCTTCCGGCGGTGACTACCTTTATCCTGGCCATGCTGATCATCCGAATGAATGTGCCCAACCGTCTTGTCCTGAATTATTTGTGGGTAGGGACGATTCTGCCGCTTAATTCCTTCCTGATTCCACTGCTGCTGCTCATTGTATCGGTGATCCGGTTTCCTGCAGGCAGTGGAAAGCCAGGCGCGGTCCAGCCTGACGGCGGGGAGCGGGAGCAGACTCAGACTGCGGGGGAAGCTTCAAATGAGAATCAGGATTCCCGGGATGCAAAGTCAACGAATGCGGGAACGCAGGGTAAGGCATACTACTCCTGAACTTCATCAGTGATGGTCTTAAATCACTTCATTGGATTTGTAATTGGATAAGGAGGAGACAGCAGTCATGACCAAGGATAAACACCAGAAGCACGAGCGCCAGATTGCGAGCAGTAACGGACAGAGCGATACGGCCGGAGGCCGGGGAGAGCGCCGCGCGGGAAGGCTGGCCCAGTTCAAGAACCACAGCCAGGACGGCGATCATGTGCCGAATGAATATTTGAACTCGAGCAGAGGAGAGGAAGAAGATTTGAAAGGGGAAATCCCGTTCCCTCGCTGACCGTCAGCCCCCGGCAGCGGGGGCTTTTTTTGGAACCCGGATATTCGGGTAAAGGATATCGTGAGCATTCTTAAGCTAACCAAAGGAGGCTAAATCTGGTGCAGAAGACGAAAATCATATGTACGCTGGGTCCGGCGTGTGATGACTTGAACGTGCTGAAGCAAATGATTCAATCCGGAATGACGGTTGGGCGGCTGAATATGGCGCATGGTGAGATGGAGGATCATGCCAAGCGGATTGCGGGTCTCCGCAAGGCTGCAGAAGAGCTGGGCACCTTCATTCCGGTGATGATGGACATTAAAGGCCCCGAAATCCGGATCGGCAAGCTGAAGGAAGCTTCGGTCATGCTGGAGCAGGGCGCTGCCTTCACATTGACCACGGAAACGGTGCAGGGCGACGCAAGCAGGGTCTCCGTCAACTATCCCGACATGCCAAACGTTGTGAAGCCGGGTGACCGAGTGCTGATTAATGACGGGCTGATCGAGCTTCATGTCGTCAAAGTGGACGGTACGGAGATGTACTGCAAAGTCATCAGCGGCGGCCAGCTGAAGCCGACAAAAGGCGTCAACCTGCCGGGTGTCAAAACGACGCTTCCAGGCGTAACGGAGCGGGACATCCGCCATATCAAATTCGGGCTGGAGCAGGGCATTGAGATGATTGCGGCTTCCTTTGTCCGCAAGGGCGATGATATCCGTCAAATCCGCCGGATTCTGCAGGAGCACGGGTCGGAGCACGTTCAGATTATTTCGAAGATTGAAAATGGCGAAGGCGTCGAGGATCTGGACGACATCATCGAAGCGTCGGACGGAATTATGGTTGCCCGCGGTGATCTGGGCGTTGAGGTTCCGGTAGAAGACGTGCCTATGCTGCAGAAGGAAATCATCGAGAAGTGTAATTTTGCAGGCAAGCCGGTGATCGTGGCCACGCATATGCTGGAGTCGATGCAGGTCAATCCGCGTCCAACCCGCGCAGAGGTAGGTGACGTCTTTAATGCCGTCATTCAGGGGGCGGATGTCGTCATGCTGTCCGGCGAGTCGGCTGCGGGCAAATACCCGGTTAAATCCGTGCAGACGATGGCAACAGTAGCGAGGAAAGCGGAAAGTATCCTGAATTATGAGGAGCAGTTTGACCGGAAAAGACTGCAGCATCCGTCTGACATTACGGAAGTGATCAGCCAGAGCGCCGTTAATGCCTCTTTGGAGCTGAAAGCCGAGGCAATCATCGTCTCGACCGAAAGCGGCTTTACCGCCCGGATGGTGTCCAAATACCGTCCTAAAGCGCCGATCATCGCTGTAACGCCGCAGAAGGAGGTTCTGCCGAAGATCTGCCTGCTCTCGGGTGTGATTCCGGTGCTCGGCGATAAGGTCGCGACAACGGATGAAATGTTTGAATCCTCCATTCGGAATGCGCTCAATACCGGGTACATCCATAAAGGCGACACGATTGTCCTGTCAGCGGGCCTTCCAGTCATGCAGGCCGGTACAACCAATCTGGTCAAGGTTCAGCAGGTTTAGAAGAGCTGCCCGGAGCCAAACGGCGGTCTGTAAGCTGAATTCACCCGGAAAAATAACGCAAAACCAGGAGCAGGACACCGTCCTTCCTCCTGGTTTTTCCTATTTTATGAAGGTGCGCGAATTGCCCAGGTCCAGTAATACCTGCTTATTTATTCGTGCCGTGCCGTTTGGTCGGCAAGACGGCATTAGGGGTGCCCTGCCCCCGCTTCTTGTTGCGTTCCTGCTTCTTCTGATTCTCCTGCAGCTTCGCTACGAATTCGTGTGTACTTTCCAAGTTGCCTCCTCCTTTCCCTCACAAGAGTCACCCTTTACTATGTCCCTGCCCGGAAAAATTATGAATCCGTGCCCGCCATCTTTGCCGTCATCTTCATCTTTCTTCATTTAACTTCATTTTGGCTGCTGAATCATTCATGTTTCTTTCATTCGTTCTTCATGATGCAGAGCGTTAATGCTGTTAGAATCAAATTTAGATCAAGTCTAAATATAGAGAACGAGGTGCTGAATAGATGAACGAAAGATTAACGACAAACCAGGGTGCTCCCGTAGGTGACAACCAAAATTCAAGAACGGCGGGCAGACGCGGACCGGCGTTGCTGGAAGATTACCATCTGCTGGAGAAGCTGGCCCACTTTGACCGGGAGCGCATTCCGGAGCGCGTGGTACACGCCCGCGGAGCCGGTGCTCACGGCGTGTTCGTAACGGAAGCGGGCATGAGCGAGCATACGAGAGCGCATTTTCTGCAGCAGGCAGGGCAGGAGACGCCGGTATTTGTAAGATTTTCCACTGTAATCAATGCTGCGGGTTCACCGGAAACGGCGCGCGATCCGCGCGGGTTTGCCGTTAAATTTTACACAGAGGAAGGCAACTATGACATCGTAGGCAACCACCTGCCGGTGTTCTTCATCCGCGATGCGATGAAATTCCCGGATATGGTGCACTCGCTGAAGCCGTCGCCGGCCACCAATGTGCAGGAGCCTGGGCGGTATTGGGATTTCATGACACTGTCGCCTGAATCGACGCATATGATGACCTGGGTCTTCTCCGACCATGGCACCCCGGCGAACTACCGCGAAATGGACGGCTTCGGCGTCCACTCCTTCAAGTGGGTGAACAGCGCAGGGAAAGTGACCTATGTTAAATACACCTGGAAATCCAAGCAGGGCGTCCGCAATCTGTCTGCCGAGGAAGTTATAGAGGTGCAGGGCCGGGATTTCAACCATGCGACGCGCGACCTGCATGAACATATTGCCGCTGGCGAGTTCCCGCAGTGGGAGCTGCATGTGCAGCTTATGCCGGTAGAAGACCTGGATATCTGGAGCTATGACCCGCTCGATCCGACAAAGGTATGGCCGGAGGAGCACTATCCGCTGCTGAAGGTGGGTACCATGACACTGAACCGCAATCCGCAGAACTTCTTCGCCGAAGTGGAGCAGTCCGCCTTCTCGCCAAGCGCTACCGTGCCGGGCATCGAGCCGTCCGAGGATAAGCTGCTGCAGGGCCGTCTGTTCTCCTACCCGGATACGCAGCGTTACCGTCTTGGCGCCAACTATATGCAGATTCCGGTTAACTGTCCTTATGCGCCGGTCCGCAACCATCAGCGCGACGGCATGATGAATGTGAATCAGAATCCGTCACCGGTCAACTTTGAGCCGAACAGCTATACGGAGAGCACCAAAGAGGACCCTGCATACCGGGACAGCGTGATGCCGCTCAGCGGGCAGGCCGGCCGGGAGCGTATCGAGAAGACCGATGATTTTACACAGGCTGGAGAGCTGTACCGCAGTTACACCGAGGTGGAGAAGGAGCATCTGATCAGCAACATTGCGGGTGACCTGAAGCAGACGAATGAAAAAATCCAGCTGCGCGCGATCTGCAACTTCTTCCGTGCCGACGCCGACTACGGCATGAGACTCGCCAAGGCGCTGGGCGTGGACATCGGCGGATTTATGCCTGCCAATATGCAGCGTTAATCGGGCAGAGCCTCTCTCCCCATCCCTGTTAAACGCAGGGAAGGTTCATATAGATTGTATGGCAAAACAGTCTCCCCGCTGTGTCCAGCAGCTTCGGGAGACTGTTTTTATTGCCTGCTTGCCTGCTGCGATGTCAGAAAATATAACTTATAATCCGATGCGGGGCGTCATAAGGTAAAAGAAAAAGCTTGCTTTCACCTGCCCCTCCCGAAGTTGACGCTCGGCAGTTGACAATTCAGCCGTTTGCTATATAATTTTTCAAAATACAAGAGAGAAACGGGGATAGATCATGGAGAGAACAAGCAGACGGGAGCTGTACGAAGTCAGCGGGACATTGGCGAAGGTCGCATTGGGCCAGGCGAAGGCCGAGCTGGTCATTCAGAACGGGACTTTGGTTAATGTTTATTCCGGCGAATTGATCGAGCATACAGATGTTGCCATTGCAGAGGGGCGGATCGCGTTTGTCGGCAAAGCGGAGCATGCCATCGGTCCGGACACGAAGGTGCTGGATGCAGCCGGACGCTATTTGGTGCCGGGCCTGCTGGATGGGCATATGCACGTGGAGAGCACAATGATGACGGTGACGGAGTTCGCCAAGGCGGCTTTGGCAAAAGGGACGACGGCGGTATTCATGGACCCGCATGAAATTGCCAATGTGTTTGGCAATGAAGGGGTCGCCTGGATGCATGAGGAAGGACAGCAGCTGCCTCTAAAAGTATTCACCACATACCCCTCTTGCGTCCCGGCGGCCGAGGGTCTGGAGGATGCAGGCGCCGAGCTGGAAGTGGCGGACATTGAAGCCGGGCTGAAGTGGGAAGGAGTCGCGGGCTTGGGCGAGGTGATGAATTTCCCGGGCGTCGTGTACAATGATCCGAAAATGAAAGGCGAGATCGAAGCGACGATCCGGGCCGGCAAAACGGTCACCGGACATTTTCCAAGCGATGATCCGCTCATGCTGCAGGCCTACATTGCTTCCGGGGTTACCTCGGACCACGAAACGGTCACCCGTGAGCAGGGACTGGCCCGAGTCCGCCTGGGGATGAATCTCATGATCCGCGAAGGCTCGGCCTGGCAGGACGTGAAGGAGGTCATCAAGGTGGTGACCGAGGATCATGCGCCTACGCATAACATTACGCTGGTAACGGATGATGTGTATCCGCAGACGCTGGTCGAGAAGGGGCATATCAATCATGTGGTGCGCCGGGCGATCGAGGAGGGCGTCAGCCCTGTAACGGCGATTCAGATGGCGACGATCAATACGGCCAGATACTTCAATAAAGAGCGGGACCTCGGGGCCATCACGCCAGGAAAATGCGCTGACATTCTGCTGATCGACGATCTGCAGCAGATGGTGCCTTCCGCCGTCATCGCGGACGGGACGGTCGTGGCAGAGCAGGGCCGCATCGTGGTGCCTTTCCCGGTCTACGAGTATCCGGAGAAGGCCCGCAAGTCGGTGAAGCTGGCACGTCCGCTCAAGGCCGAGGACTTCCGGCTGCGGAGCAAGCGGGCGGCCTCACTGGAGACCGCCGCTTCCGCCGAAGCGTCCGCCCGGCCAAACGGGGCCGCCAGCGCCTCCGCTGAAGGAGCCGCAGGCACCTCCGCCGGCGTCAGCGCCAGCACCCAGGCCGAGTCCACCACCCGTGTCCAGGTGATCCGGATTATTGAAAATTCGGCCCGGACGGCAGGCGGCACCGCCGAGCTGCCTGTGAAGGACGGCATCATCCAGCCCGATGTGGAGCAGGATGTTCTGCTGCTCGCCTGCATTGAGCGCCACAAAGGAACAGGCGGCCTTTCGCTCGCCTTCGCCAGCGGCTTTCAGCTGAAGGCAGGCGCCGTCGCTTCGACGGTCGCGCATGACAGCCACAACCTGCTGGTCATGGGCACCAATGAAGCCGACATGGCGTTGGCCGCCAACAAGCTGGCGGAGTGCGGCGGCGGCATGATTGCCGTCAAGGACGGCAGGGTGCTTGGCCTGGTGGAGATGCCGGTTGCCGGCCTTATGTCCGACAAGCCGCTGGAGCAGGTGGTCGAGGAGGTCCGCGGCCTGGAGGCCGCATGGAAAGAGCTGGGCTGTCCGGTCCACGCGCCGTTTATGACTTTTTCGCTGATTGCGCTGCCGGTCATTCCGGATCTGCGCATTTCCAACCGCGGCCTGGTCGATGTGACGACCTTCCAATTGACAGCTGTCGAGCTCTAGACCTGAAGCGAAGAAGCTGCTGCTAAATCTTCGGAAAAATAATAAAACCGCCGTGCTTTCCCTGAGGAAAGGCGGCGGTTTATTTTATATAAGCATTAATGAAAGAATTAATGAGCCTGCTGTTCAAGCTGGTCTTCTTCTTTGAAGATCTTTATGCAGAACAAACCCATGGACACGAAACTTAATGCTGCCATTACAGTCAAGAGAGCCATCATGATGAATTCCACTCCTTTTTCGTAATCTATATCCTTATTTTACTCCTGGCCCCAGGTCCTCCGCATAGCCCGTTCGGGCTATAAACAGCCCTAAAAATTGAACGTTGTGAGGCAAGTCACAAAACGAGTCTGTCAATGAGCTTTGCGATAAAAAGGCGGTTATTTTACCACTGGTTATGCCTGAATTGTGTGCAAATCTGAAGAAAGTTGTGATTCTAGTCACAAATTTTATAAATTTACGACCATATATGTGATGTTTATCACAAAAAAGAGATGGTGCTTACTGCCATGATAAGAGCAGAAATTTGTTAGCGGCAAAAGAGGCTTTTTACAATTCCAACTATTTATAAAGGAGAGTTCGATCAATGGATCCGTTAATGCTTGCACGCATCCAGTATGCTGCGACGACGATCTTCCACTTCTTCTTCGTGCCCGTATCGATCGGCATGGTGTTTATGATCGCGGTCATGGAGACGATGTATGTCGTCAAAGGCAAAGAAGAGTACAAAAAAATGGCGAAGTTCTGGGGCAAATTATTCCTCATCAACTTCGCAGTCGGGGTTGTTACCGGAATTCTGCAGGAATTCCAGTTCGGCATGAACTGGTCGGATTATTCCCGGTTTGTCGGGGACGTGTTCGGTGCGCCGCTTGCGATTGAAGCGCTGGCCGCCTTTTTCCTGGAGTCGACCTTTATCGGCATCTGGATCTTCGGCTGGGACCGGCTGTCCAAGAAAGTCCACCTGCTGAGCATCTGGCTCGTCTGCTTCGGCACCACGCTGTCTGCACTCTGGATTCTGGCGGCAAACTCGTTCATGCAGCATCCGGTTGGCTATCAGATCAACAACGGCCGGGCTGAAATGACCGACTTCTTTGCCCTGCTTGCGAACGGCCAGCTGTGGGTCGAGTTCCCGCATACCGTGCTGGGGGCGCTTGCTACAGGCTCCTTCCTGATCTGCGGCATCAGCGCCTACAAAATGCTCAAGAAGATTGACTATTCGTTCTTTAAATCTTCTTTTAAAATTGCGCTGGTTGTGGCGCTCTGCTCATCCTTCCTGACTGCGATCTTCGGTCACCAGCAGGCCCAGTACCTGGTTGAGACCCAGCCGATGAAGATGGCGGCTTCCGAGGGTCTCTGGGGGGAAAGCGGCGATCCCGCTCCGTGGACTGTCGCGGCGTTTATTGATCCAACGAACAAAGAGAATAAATACGAGATCAAGATTCCTTACCTGCTGAGCTTCCTCTCCTACAGCAAGTTCTCAGGGGAAGTTAAGGGAATGAATGAACTGCAGGCCGAGTATACGCAAAAATACGGCGAAGGCAACTACATCCCGCCTGTACGCACAACCTTCTGGAGCTTCCGGATCATGGTTGCAGCAGGTTCCCTGATGATCTTGTTCTCTGCTTACGGCTTGTATCTGTGGATGCGCAAGAAGATGGACCGGCCAAACAAAGGCTATCTCCGTCTTATGCTGTTTGGTATTTCCCTGCCTTATATCGCGAACACCTCCGGCTGGATTATGACCGAAATGGGCCGTCAGCCATGGACCGTATTCGGGCTTATGACCACGGCAGATTCCGTATCACCTAGCGTAACCGCAGGGCAGGTGCTGTTCTCGATTATTGCTTTCTGCACCGTATATGCAGCGCTCGCTGTGGTGATGGTCTTCCTTTGGCTGAAGGTCATCAAGCAGGGGCCTTACAAGACGGATGCTTCCGACAATGAACATTCCACAGATCCTTTTGGCAAGGAGGGTTACCATGCTGTCTCTTAATGAGCTTTGGTTTATTCTTGTGGCGGTGCTGTTTATCGGCTTCTTCTTCCTCGAAGGCTTCGATTTCGGGGTCGGCATGGCTACAGGCATTCTCGCGAAAAATGATACCGAACGCCGCGTGCTGATCAACTCGATCGGTCCGTTCTGGGACGGCAACGAGGTGTGGCTGCTGACTGCGGGCGGCGCGATCTTCGCGGCCTTCCCGAACTGGTACGCCACGATGTTCAGCGGGTATTATACCCCGCTCGTTGTGCTCCTGCTGGCACTGATCGCCAGAGGCGTCGCTTTTGAATTCAGAGGCAAGGTGCAGGATAACCGCTGGAAAAAGACTTGGGACATCTGCATCTTCATCGGCAGCCTGCTGCCGCCGTTCCTGCTTGGCGTCGTCTTCTCAGGCTTCATGAAAGGCCTGCCGATTGACGGCCAAATGGAGATGAAGGCCGGATTGTTCGATATGGTGAACGGGTATACGCTGGTTGGCGGCGTTACCGTTACGGTGCTGTGCTTCGTGCATGGCCTGCTCTTTACCGTCCTCCGCACGGAGGGCGAAATCCAGGCCAGAGCCCGCAGACTGGCGAAGCAGATGCTCTACCCGCTCGCGGCCCTGCTGGCCTTAACCGGAGTAGCGACTTATTTTGCAACCGACATTTTCGAGGCTCACGGCACCGTGCTGAGCGTGCTTGCGCTGCTTGGCCTTGCGGCCTTCCTGCTGGCCGGCTATTTCCTCTCTCATAAGAGAGACGGATGGGCGTTCGGCATGACCGGGGCCGTTATTGCTCTGGCGATCATCGGCGTATTCGCCGGACTGTTCCCGAATGTGATGATCAGCTCCGTCGATTCGGCGTTTAACCTGACGATCCACAACGCGGCATCCGGCCATTACTCGCTGAAAGTAATGACTATCGTCGCCTTATCGCTGCTGCCTTTTGTGCTCGGCTATCAGATCTGGAGTTATTTCATCTTCCACAAGCGGGTGCATGAGAAATCGCATTTGGAGTATTAAAAATAAAAAGAGTGAGCTGAACTTTTAAAGTTTGTTATAGTCTCTCTCGGTGGAGAGGGCGAATGAAAGCTGCTCCGAAGGCAACAGCGGTTGTAAGGACATTCGACATTGGGACGGCTCCAGAGAGCAAACTTTCTGATTCAGCGAACAAAATCAAAAAGGGATTGGGCGAACATGGACAAAGACTTGCTAAAGCTAAAAGGCTTCAAAGCTGTGATGGCGGTGATGGCAGTGCTGACGCTGATTCACAGCGCGGCCGTCATTCTCCAGGCCAAATGGCTGGCGGAGGCGGTCACGGGCCTGTTCGGCGGAGAGAAATTGCAGGAACAATACGGAACAATCGTGTTGTTCCTGCTTGCTTTTACGGTCCGTCAAGTGATGACTCTGCTGCAGCAGAAGCTGGCGTTCCGGTTTGCAGAGACGACGGGAACAACACTTCGCAAAGAAATGCTCGAGGCGCTGTTCCACCTGGGTCCGCGCAAGGCTGCGCGGGAAGGCACGGGCAAGCTCGTCACGCTTGCGCTGGACGGCGTCTCCAAATACAAGACCTATTTGGAGCTGTTCCTGCCGCGCATGCTGGCAACCGGCATGACGCCGGGCCTCATTCTGCTGTTTGTCTACACGAAAGACGCGGCATCCGGCCTGATCCTGACACTGACGCTGCCGATTCTGATCATCTTTATGATCCTGGTCGGGCTTGCAGCAAAACGGCAGACGGAGAGCCAGATGAAGAGCTACCGCATCTTGTCCAATCATTTTGTGGACTCGCTGCGCGGGCTTGAGACACTGAAATACCTGGGGCGCAGCAAATCTCACGCAGACTCCATTGCCAAGGTCAGCGAAAAATACCGCTCCGCAACGATGAAGACGCTGCGGACTGCGTTTCTCTCCTCCTTCGCGCTCGACTTCTTCACGATGCTGTCTGTAGCATCGGTTGCGGTCAGCCTTGGTCTGCGGCTGGTGAACGGCCATCTGACCCTGCTGCCGGCGCTTACGGTGCTGATCCTCGCACCGGAATACTTCCTGCCGGTCCGGATGGTCGGGGCGGACTTCCATGCCACGATGGACGGCAAGGAAGCCGGAGCGACCATCCGCGCCCTGATCGCGGAGGCGGCTGGGCAGGATGCCGCGGCTGCTGGCACCGGCGCAGCTGAGGCGCATGTGGCCGGCCTGCATGATGCGGCGCGGCCTGGTGCGCCGGAAGCCGCAGCCGGCGCGAAGGCAGCGGCCGCCGCAGAAGCTGCCGCAGCAGGGGAGACCGCTGCGGCCCGCACCGGCGATACCGCCGGTGCAGATACCGCCAGCGCCGATACCGCAGCTGCCGCAGAAGCGGCCCACGCAGCGGGGCAGCGCAGGACAGCGGCAAGCACGCTGCGCCTGAAGGCGGTGACTGTGACGCATGAGGAGGCCGGCCGCAGCTCGCTCAGCGAGATTACGCTGACGCTGCCCGGGGCCGGCCGGATCGGCGTCATCGGCGAAAGCGGCGCCGGCAAGTCGACGCTGATCGACGTGCTCGGCGGCTTTCTGGAGCCGAGCAGCGGCTCCTTTGAGCTGAGCGGCCAGCCCGTCAGGTCGCTGGCCGGAAGCGCGTGGCGGAATCAGATCACCTATATTCCGCAGCGCCCTTACCTGTTCTCCGGAACACTCGCGGAGAACATTGCCTTCTACATGCCTGAAGCTTCGCGTGCAGGCATTGAACGCGCGGCCGCGGCTGCCGGCCTGGCCGGTCTGGCAGCCCGCCTGCCGGAAGGGCTGGACACGCCGATAGGCGGTGGCGGCCAGCCGCTAAGCGGCGGGCAGGAGCAGCGCGTGGCGCTGGCCCGGTCGTTCCTGTGCGACCGGCCGGTGCTGCTGCTGGATGAGCCGACTGCTCATCTGGACATTGAAACCGAGTATGAGCTGAAGCAGACGATGCTGCCTTTTTTTGAAGGGAAACTGGTCATTCTGGCCACGCACCGCCTGCATTGGATGAGAGAAATGGATCAAATTATTGTGCTGGAGCAGGGGCGTATTGCCGAGACGGGAACTCATGACGAGCTGATGGCCAGGGGCGGCGTTTACAGGCGGATCGTGGAAGCGGAAAGGGAGGAAATGTAATGCTGGAGATGTGGATTAAACCTTATTTTCGCAGCTATAAATGGCGGTTCACGCTGATCGTGCTGCTCAGCATTTTGACCCTTCTCTCCACAGGCCTGCTGATGTTCACCTCGGGCTTCCTGATCTCCAAAGCGGCGCTGCGGCCGGAAAATATTCTGCTGGTCTACGTCCCGATCGTCGGGGTGCGCACCTTCGGGATCGCCCGGGCGGTCCTGCATTATGTGGAGCGTTTGACCGGCCACGATGCCGTGCTGCGCATCTTGTCCAAGATGCGGGTGAAGCTGTACCGCCTGCTGGAGCCGCAGGCCTTGTTCCTGCGGTCCCGGCACCAGACGGGCGACCTGCTCGGCGTGCTTGCAGAAGATATAGAGAATCTGCAGAACGTGTATATCCGGACGGTTTTTCCAGCGGCTTCGGCACTGGTGGTGTACGTGCTGGCCGTCATCTTTGCCGGGAGATTCAGCTGGGAGCTGGCGCTGCTTGCCGCTCTTTACATCCTGATCCTGGCGGTGATTCTGCCGTATTTGTCCTACCGGCTGACCCGCCGGCAGCACCGGCTGCTGAAGCAGCAGCGCAGCGGGCTGTACCAGCAGCTGACCGATGCCGTCATGGGCATCAGCGACTGGGTCATCAGCGGCCGTTCGAGCCGATTTGCAGCTTCCTACACCCGGGATGAGGCAGAGGTTCTGCGGCTGGAGCGCAGCCTGCGCGCTTGGGCGCGCTGGCGCACGTTAATGGGTCAGCTGATTACAGGCTTGGCCGTTCTCACCGCGCTGTATTGGACAGGCAAAGCCTACGCCGGAGGCCGGATTGACGTCACGCTGATCGCCGCATTTGTCTTGGTGGTGTTCCCGCTGATGGATGCCTTCCTGCCGGTATCCGAGGCGGCAGAGCGTGTGCCGCAGTATCAGGATTCGCTTGAGCGGCTGGACCGCGTTACATTGAATACTGAACGAGGCCCGGAACAAGGTAAAGAACAGGGACAAGTACAAGCCCGGCTGAATGAAAAAAGAGGGCCTGCTGCCGAGCTGCAGACAAGCAGCATTCACATCAAGCTCAGCGGCGTATCTTTCGCCTACCAGCGCGGGCAGACAGGGCCGAGCCCGACGGAGCCCGGCGCGGACGGCCAGCAGGCGGCCGCCGGCGAAGCTTCCGCCCAAACGGAAGCTGCATATGCCGCTCCATCCTTGAGCGGCATAGACCTGGATCTGCCGCAGGGCTCGCGGATCGCCGTCATCGGCCGGAGCGGTGCCGGCAAGTCGACGCTGCTTAAGCTAATTCAAGGGGCACTGAAACCGGATGCCGGGCAGGTTACGCTGAACGGGGCAGCTGCGGAGCTGCTGGCAGACCGCATGCCCGAGCTGGTGTCCGTGCTGAATCAAAGCCCTTACCTGTTTGATACAACGGTCGGCAATAATATCCGGCTCGGCCGCCTTGAAGCATCCGATGAGGAGGTCCGGAGAGCGGCCGAGGCTGCTCAGCTCGGAGCTTTGATTGAGACGCTGCCTTCCGGCTATGATACGATGATGCACGAAACCGGGCAGCGGTTCTCTGGAGGGGAGCGCCAGCGGGTGGCGCTGGCCCGGATCCTGCTCCAGGATACGCCGGCGGTCATTTTGGATGAGCCGACGATCGGGCTTGATCCGCGCACAGAGCGCGAGCTGATGGCGACTATTTTTGCCGCAGCCGCAGGCAAAACCCTGATCTGGGTCACCCATCACCTGATCGCTGCCAAACAGATGGATGAAATTATTTTTATGGACGAAGGTAAGATTGTCATGCGCGGCACCCATGAGGAGCTGATGGAGAGCAGCGAAAGATACCGGAATTTGTACCTTCTGGACCGCCCGGAATAAGTCTTTGATCCGAATAAGTCTCCGATCCGAATAAGTTTCCGATCCGACTAAGTCTCTGGTGCATCCAGCATCCAGCGGCCGGGAGATTAAACAGCAGGTGGAATAGATAAGAAACAAAGAATAGAGCATAAACAAAGAACATAAACAAAGAACACGAACAAAGAACATAAACAACAAAAAGCTGCCGCCCGGAACCCGGAACGGCAGCTTTTCTTATATCGGTATAGTTCTGGATCGATCAATCGATTCATCCAGCTCTTATTTTACGAGATTCTTAACCACTTCATCCATGACCTGCTCGCCGGCGAGGGCACCTTTGTACATCCAGCCTCCATCGGAGCTGATTTCGTGTACATTGCCGTTCTTCACAGCTTTCAGGCCCTGCCAGATGCCGCTCTTGATCGTCTCGGAGTCCGCTCCGTCGCTGTTCATCACGAAGATGTGATCAGCGTCCAGCTTGGAGAGCTGCTCCATCGGAACCTGGTTCCAGTCGGATTGAGCTGTCTTGGAAATGTCAGATACAAGGCTTGGCTCGGCAAACCCGAGATCCTTGTACAGCACATCGCCGCTGGCTACGTTATTTTTAACCATATAAACATTCTTCTGCGTGATCCACAGTACGGCAGCGGATTGCCCGCTGATACCGGCTGACTCCAGCTGGGCTTTCGTATCCGTGGCTTTCTGATCATAGTCGGCGAGGACCTTCTCCGCTTCCTCCTGTTTGCCGAGCAGATCGCCGATCGTGGTCAGCGCTTTGCGCCAGTCGCCGGCTACAGCATCGCCAAGCACATAAGTCGGTGCGATTGCACTGTACTGCTCGTACAATCCTTTCTCAACAGAAGACTCGGAGCCGATAAGGATCAAATCCGGAGCGAAGCTTGCAACCTGCTCAGGCGGCAGATCATAGGCGATGGTAGGAACGCCGGACAAGGAGGACTGCAGATAATCCTGAATGCTCTTGCCGTCAGCTACAGACCACTGGGCTACCGGCTTTACGCCGAGTGCGGCGAGATGGTCTTCCAGGTAGGAAGCGAGCACCTTCTGCGGGTTCGCAGGGATGGTCACATCGTGGCCCATTGCATCTTTAACGGTACGCTCCGCTGCTTCGCTTGGTGCAGCAGAAGCTGTGTCAGCAGCAGAGGCGCTTGGCTCTGAGGAGCCGGCCGCGTTGTTCGAGCTGCTGTTGTTCGCAGCGTTGCCGCCGCAGGCGGACAGGACAAGCATGAATACGAGCATAGTGAGTAGTACGAATCCGGCTCTGCCGGTCTTTTTCTTCGAAACTTCAAACATTCTTTAACCCCCAAAAATTAGCAAGATAGTTGTCTAGTTGTATTAGATGATAATGATTATCACTATCGTTGTCAATTGATTTTAGGAGATTTATTTGAGCAATCCGGCCTGTTTGGCCTGCTCTTCTGACAGAATAAATTCCTCCGTCGGCCAGGTGTCATCTTCGTTGCCGATGCCGAACCACTGCATGACCTGTGGCCAAATCCCTTTATCCACCGCTTCGCTCTGTGTAATGATTACTTTCATGCCCGATCTCTCCTTAAATGTAGAATAAATGGGTCCAGCAGGTTTATCTACTTCATGTTTACCCTATTGCAGGAGTTTGTATGCTTGTCCGGCGGCAGAATATTAGGAAGGAAGCGGAAAAAGCCTTCCAGCAGTTTATCTGCAGAAAGGCTTCCTACGGCGGTTCAATTCAGATTTTGCGGCGGACGGCGCAGGGCAACCAGCTGGTGCATCAGTTGATGCTCCGTCCTTTCGTTCCACTCGCGGACCATGTGGGGAATGAGAAAGAGGTCCACGAGCATCCAAACTGCGAGGGTCCCTCCGCACAGGAACACCAGACATAACGGAATGAGCGGAATCAGGCTTTCAGGAAAAAGAACTTCCAATACAGCGAACCCGAAATACAGCAGGATAGCACCTAAGAATAATACCAGTTGGGTAATTGCGGTTCCTGTCCTTTTCAAGTAAAAGCGGTGTACGCCCAAATGGCCGCCCAGCAGCATCAAGTAGGCGATTGCCAGCGACTTCTCATGACGTCGCAGTTCTGAGCTCAGGACAAGCAGCTCATTCGTAGTCAGCTCCTGTTTAGAAACGTACATGATTAAGGCTGGAAAGGAGGAACGTTGCTGCCGCGTTCCCATTCAATTTGATCGATAATCTGGTTTTCCAGTCTGGCATTATGCTCTTTGATCCAGGTATGGACTAGAAAAGCATCCACAATCCACCAGATAGCGGTTACAATAAGGCCGACAATGGTAATGGAGAGAATCAGCTGCAAAATTGCTGTTCCTTTGCGTCCAGTGTAGAAACGCGGTCCACCGAAATGACCGAGGAAGTACCACAGCAGGTATGCAACGACCATGCTTTTTCCCCGTCTCTTCACCTCGGACTCGAGAAGCAGAAGCTCCCGGGTGTCCAGCTGACTTTTTCTTACCATGTTGTAATCCATGCTCATCTTAAACCCTCCTAAAAGTTCCCTTGCAACGGCTCCAAGTATACACAGGCTCTACGGAAAGATCAATAAAATATACCAATAAATTACATTAAATCTAAATCCGGTAATCCATACGCAAAAAAACTGCCCCAGCAGCTGCACAGCAGGCTGCATAGGACAGTTCAGGCCTAAGAGGAAGAAATAAGATTAATTAAAAGAGTTCCAGTTGGTCACTTCTTCAAACGTAAGGCGGGAGGTTGGATGGCCGGCTTCAGAAGCTTTACCGACAGCGATCAGCAGGGCCGGCTCATAGGTGGCTGGCACATCGAAAGCTGCTTTGAACTGCTCGGCGTTATAGCCGCCCATCGGAACAGTGTCATAGCCCATGGAACGGGCGGCCAGCATCAGCTGCATGGAGACGAGGCCGGCGTCAAATGTGCCGACACGGCGCAGAGCTTCCTCAGGCAGGCTGCCGTAGAGCTTCAAGGAGCTTTGGATCATTTTGTCGCGGAGCTCTTCGCTCATGACACCCAGATTGGCTGTGCTGTGGTAGATTTCAGAAGCTTTTTCATAAAATTTCATATCGATCAGAACGGCGATAACCGCAGAAGCTTCCAGAACGTGCTGCTGGTTGTAGGAGATCGGCAGAAGCTTCTCCTTCAAGCCCTGATCGTCGATAATCAGAAAGCGCCATGGCTGCATGTTGGAAGAAGAAGGAGCGGTCAGCGCAAGTTCGAACATTTGCTTGATTTCTTCACGGGAAATTTTGACGGTCGGGTCATAGTGGCGTACGGATCTTCTTTCTTTCAGAACGGCTGCGAACTCTTGGGCTGCTTGAAGCGGTTTACTCATAGGATCATCCTCCATTTATTTTTTAAAAAAGTATACTGTGCTCGATTTGACCACAGTTTAGAACATAAGCGGGCCAACCCGCTCCTTGTGAATGCCATTATCAACAAACACTTCAGAGCCCGGTTGGAATCTCACAGGACCGGGACAGGTCCTCAATGGTGTATTCGCTAAGCACTTCGAGCGTGCTGTTGTTGATTCTGCCGATGATCTGCTCAAACGGGCCTTTGATTTCCTTACCGAATTCATGGGGGCCGACAGCCTCCAGCATGCCGCTCCAGCATAAGTCTTTGGCTTCCATGGCCAAATAGACCTCCGCAAGCGTAATCTCGCCAGGGGGACGGTTCAGGCGGTAGCCGCCAACCCGGCCCTCACGGGTCTCCAGGATGCCGCCCAGGGCTAACTGGGACAAGATCCGCCGGAGCAGGGTCGCTTCCGATTTGACATATTTGGCAATAGCATGGCTGGGGCAGGGTTCATCGTCATGTCTGGACAGAACCACAAGCGCTTGAAGGGCAAGGCCAAACCATTTGAAATTCGGCGATTTACATAGGTCGGCGTTAAACATCGTCATTCCTCTCCCTGGTGCCTGCTGCACTGAGCATAGTATAGCTTCATTCTGTGGTCTCTGCAAGCACAGTTTATTCCGGATAAGAATCAGGCCCTGTTGATGATATGAAAAAAAAGAACCGGCGCACGCCTGCGCCGGCTAAAGCTGTAGGTCAATAATCAGCGATTCTGTGAAACGCGATTCAGCGAAACCGCAAGTCGGCGAAGAGGCAATCAAATTCGGATCAGCCAATCAGCGACTCTGCAAATCGGGGCTGCTGTGCTGTCACACCTCCGGCGCAGGCTCCGGACGGACCTCCTTCGGGCGCGCAGGCGGCGGAGACCATCTTACGCTCCGGCGCAGGAACAGCGAGAAGAACAGCCCGACAATAGCGAGCCAGGTGGCGACAATAAACGCATCATTGATTCCGCTGATCGACGAATCGCGCTGGGCCAGGCCGTAGATCGTCTGGACAGCCAGAGCCTGGGCCGTTTCCGGCGGCAGTCCCCCCATGACGGACAAGGTTTGCCCGAGCTGACTCACATTCTGGACGGCTGAAGGATTATTGGTCGTCAGAGTGTTGCTGTAATTAGCCAAATGTACGGTGGAGCGGGTGGTCATAATGGTGACGAGCAGAGCGGTCCCGATGGAACCCGCAATCTGCCGCACGGTATTCGACATTGCGGTGCCATGGCTGCCCAGATGTCTGGGCAACTGGTTGAGCCCTTCCGTCTGGACGGACATCATCAGCAGGGACATGCCGAAGCTGCGGACGGTATACAGCGTCATGATCGACCCGTAGGTCGTTTCGGCGGTCAGCTTGCTGAATTCGTAGGTGGTAACTGCGGTAATCAGCAGGCCGATAATGGCAAGCGGTCTTGCGCCGATCCGGTCGAATATGCGGCCGGAGATCGGGGACATGATGCCCATCAGGATCGCTCCGGGCAGGAGCAGCAGGCCGGACTGCAGCGGGGTGAAGCTGCGGATGTTCTGGAGGTAAAGCGGCAGCAGCAGCATGCCTCCGAACATGACCATATTGACCGATGCGCCCACCAGCGTGGAGATCGTGAAGATGTCGTACTTGAACACCCGGAATTCCAGCATCGGTTTGTCCATGCCCAGTTCGCGGAGTACGAACAATATAATGAACAGCACCCCAACCGCCAGCGAGATCACCACCGTGCCGCTGGTCCAGCCGTCGCTGCCGGCGGAGCTGAAGCCGTAGAGCAGGGCGCCAAAGCCGATGGTTGAGAAGATGGCGCCGTAAGCGTCGAACTTCGGTGAAGACAGCTTGGATACGTTCCGCAGCCAGGCAAAGGCAAGCAGGATGTCCATGAGCGTCAGCGGAATGACCATAATGAACAGGATGCGCCAGGTATAATGCTCCACGATCCAGCCGGACAAGGTCGGGCCGACGGCCGGGGCGAACATCATGGCGATGCCCATGGTTCCCATGGCGGCGCCGCGTTTTTCCGGCGGGAATACGGTCAGGAACACATTCATAACGAGCGGCATAATGATGCCGGCGCCGCTGGCCTGAATAATCCGGCCGACCAGCATGATGCTGAACGAGGGACTGGCGGCGCAGATGACCGAGCCTATGCCGAACAGCAGCATGGAGGTGATGAAGAGTATCCGCGTGCCGAAGGACTCGATCAGGAAGGCCGTGATCGGGATGAGCACCCCATTCACAAGCATGTAGGCGGTCGACAGCCACTGGACGGTTGTCGCCGACACGTTAAAGTCGGCCATCAGGTGGGGAATGGCCACATTCAGGAGCGTCTGGTTCAGAATGGAGATGAACGCTCCCAGCATCAGAACGGACAGGGTCTTGCCCATGGAGATCTGATTCATGGCATCACCTATATGTGCACGCGGACAGAGGCATTCATCCCCGGAACGATTCCAAGTCCTTTGTAGCCTTCAATGGTAATGACGACCGGAATGACCTGAGTGACTTTCGTGTAGTTGGCGCTGCTGTTGGAAGTCGGAAGCAGCGAGAAGGTGGCTGCGGTAGCCAGGCCTATTGTGTCTACCCGTCCCGTCAGGGTAGTGCCCGGATAAGCATCGACATACACATCAACCGTCTGGCCGACCTTGATATCGCTGATTCTTGTCTCCTCAATATTCGCCGTAATCCAAAGATTATTGAAGTCATACGCGCGGCCAAGCACAGTCCCGGCCGATACGAGTCCCCCTTCGGAAGCGGTGCTCTGCACAACGGTGCCGGCAGAAGGCATGGTTACATCAACAGCTGTCCCGCTCCCGGAGACAGAGCCGAGCTTTTGCCCCGCGGTAAACTCTTTGCCGACTGTACCTGTCCACTGCCGGAGCTGACCCGCCGCCGGGGATACCAGATTAATCGCCTGGCCGGCCACCTGGGCGTTGTCTGTCTTTACATAGCTGGAGGCCTGATTATAGTAATAAATCCCCGCGCCTGCTCCGACCAATATAACGACGATTACGATTACATTGATCAATATGGCTTTTGCACTCATGGCTGCAGCTCATCTCCCTTGTCTCATTTCGGTGTTGGACTATTGTCGAGAGTTTCTCCGAAAGGGGGCGAACTTATCCCTTTATTGTCATTTCAAAGTCATTTCATATTTACAGCCGGTTTGGACACCATGAAGGGAAAGCTTATTTTTGGGAACAGACGATTGTGCTGGCCGGAAAAAGATTCAGAACCCAAAGATTCAGAAACCATGGTCAGACACCAGTAACAAGGGGAGATGCAGATGAACATCTATGTAGTGTATGACAGCGACAGCGGCCACACGGAGCTGCTGGCCAAGGCGATTGCGAAGGGAGCTGAAGGGGCGGGAGCGGTCGTGGAGCTCCATCACGTCAGCGAGGCCTCCGTTCACGATCTGGGCGGAATGGACGCCATAATCTGGGGCTGCCCGGGTCATTTCGGCAGCATCAGCGACGGACTGAAGGAATGGATCGACAAGCTGGGTTACCTGTGGGCAACCGGCGGGCTGGTCAACAAGGTCGGAGCTGTATTCTGCACCACGGCAACCGTGCACGGCGGCCTGGAGACCACGCTGCTCAACCTGATTGTGCCCATGCTGCACCAAGGCATGATCATTACAGGCATGCCGGGCACCCTCCGGGAGAACGCGCTTTACGGCTCCTATTACGGCGTGGGGATTACCTGCCCGGTTGAAGATACGGACTCGGCGGGGAACCCGCTGGTTGGGCTCAGCGAGCAGGATATCAAGCTGGGCCGCGCCCTTGGAGCCAGAGTAGCCGAGATCACGGGAACCTTGCTGCGGGGTAAGGGGCAGGGAGGGAGCTAGAGATGATATTCGGAGTTGTCATCCTTGTTGTGGCAGGTATTCTGTTCCTGATCATCTATAACATAGCGAATGCGAGAAGAAGCAGCCAGGCCGGCAAACAACCCGCTTCCGCTTCGGACGCTCAAGGCGGCGGAGCAAGACTGCGTGCGGGCAGCGGACCGGCCGCGGAGACCGGAGGGACTGAGGGGCTCGGCAGAGCAGGAGGAACAGGCAGGGCAGGCGAAGCAGGCGAAAAAGGCGAGGCAGGCGGCGTAGGCGGAGAAGGCGTGGCCGCCGGAGCAGACGAGGCAGTCCGGGCAGTTGCGAGCCGCGGCCCTTCCTCGCCGGCGGAGGAGGCGCTCGAGCGGCCGGAAGCCGTGGTTCGGGCTGAGCCGGGCCTGAACCCGGACTCCTTCGATCCGGCCTCGCTGGAAAATGCCGCAGCGGCAGGCGCCATCCATCTGGATGAGCCGACTGCCGCGACGGCAGCGGAGGACTTGAAGGCGGCCCGCCGGGGCAGTCTGGACGCCCAATACCGCGACGCGCTGCGGCGGTTTGCCGCGGAGGAGAACGGCGGCCTGCCGGAGTCCCGCAGGGACCGCCAGGATGAAGCAGCGCCGGGCAAGAGCGCTGACGAAGCCTACCGCGACGCGCTGCGGGCCCTTGGCCGCAAAGAGTAAGAGAGCCGGGTGATCCGGGCGCGCTGACCCGGAAGCCTTGGAGACCCGGCGTTGTACTAAGCATGCGGCGGGCAGCATGCCAAAGCATAAAAAAATGGCCGTGCCAAGGAGATTATCCTTGCACGGCTATTTTCCGTTGCTGCTGCCTGAACTGGCTGCCCGAACTGGCTGTCCGGACTGTTTGCCCGAACTAACCGCCCGGCCTGTCTGCCAGACTGGCGCACACTTACGCAGGCTGCTTCATACTAAATCCTGTTTATTCCTGCTTACTCTTGCTTATTCAGACATCGTAATGTCCACGCTGCGCATATAATTGGACAGCTCGCCGATTTGGACGGTGCCTCCGAACAGGGCCGGCACCGATTCAAGCGGCGCGGCCATCGTGCCGTCGATTTTGCCGACGGAGGCTGCGAGCTTGACGGTTTGACCGTTCACCTCGGCTTCATCCGAGCCTTCCGTTAATATGGCGGTATAGTCGCCTTTTCTCATCGTAATTTTCTTGGTTGACTGGTCATAATCGAAGCTTGCCCCAAGCAGCTCGGCGAATTTCTTGACCGGCGCCATCAGGGTATCGTCAGAAGAAGGCGGGATGAATCCGAAGCTCTGCTCCTCGCCGTTGATTTTCAGATCGAGGGAATAGACCGTCCCCGCTTCCTTGTTGACCACGACATTCTCCGCCTGCCGTTTCAGGTTATGGATTTCTTCCTCCAGATTGTCTGCCGTAACCTGATGCATACCCTTGGAAATCTCGTCCACAATCAGCGAATTAATCGCCCCCGAATGGTGGGAGAGGTCCTTGTAATTATCCAGATTATACGTAATTTCCTTGTCGGTCTGGAACTCGTAGATGCTGACGTTGTCGTATTTGCTGAGCTGCTCATACATATAACGCTTCATTTCCAGCTGATTCTCATACCGCTCCGGATTGGTCATGTACCAGACCTGCTGCCGCAGAACGGAATAAGGCGGATAGTAGAAGTAGAAGGTCGTTTCCGGATGATCCTTCACCAGCTGGAGCACATTGTCGTCAAAGCTTTGTTCAACGGATTCCAGCGGATCTTCATTGTTGCCGTATGCCGTTTCATTATTCCGCGCAGACTCCCAGTTCTTGATGACAAGCTTGCTGCCGTAGGTCACGCTGCTGTCCCAATTGTACAGCTTCTCCAGCGAAGGATGGGTTGCCGCCCGTTCTTTGGAGTCCTTGAGGGCAAGAATGGCGCTTTTGATATTGGATTCATTAAAAATATACTTATAATCGTTCAGCACATTATTGTCGTACAAATAATAAGGGAAATCCCCCTGATCGGTGACATGATTGCCCCGGAATGCGAAGTAATCAAGCCCCCACAGCACCTGCTTGACCTGCCCGGTTCCAAACGCGACTTTGGCCGTCAGATACTGCTCTTTCGCCGTGGAGCCCTCGATGGACAGCTTCAGCACGGAGCCGCCCAGCTTCTCTCCAACCTCGGACGGCAGGAAATTCTCCGTCATCGAGCTGCCCAGCACGATCGTATCGTAGGTGTAGCTGCGGGCAAGCCCCGGGTTCTGATAGCGCTCCTGCCAGGAGTATTTTGGCGTATAGAAAGTGGCTTTGCGGTAGAACTGCAGCGGGTCGACAATTACCACGAAGGAGCCGACCAGCAGGGCAAAGACGATGACGCTTGCCAGCAGCTGAAACAGAAATTTTTTATGTTTGGACTGTTTATATCTCACTCTAAAAATCTCCTTACATACCGGACGGGCCGGAGTTTAGAAGCTGAAGTACAGGAATTCACTGATTTTGTTGAAATAAACGATGGCGAACACGAACAGGAAGCCGGCGAACACGGCGCTCTTCCAGCCCGGCTTGAAGCGTTCCATCAGCTGCATGGAATTTTTGAACAGGAGAGCTACCAGAATGAAGACAGCTACCCAGAATACAGCAGTCTTGTCCAGCGATGCAAGGCCGATTCCGTTCAGTCCGAGCATTCCTTTCAGCACTTTGATGGCATCGTCCCAGCTTGTAGCCCGGAAGAATACCCAGGCGAAGTTGATAAACTGGAAGGTGATGAACCAGGCGACCCATTTCGGCATCTTGATGCCGGCCTTCTGCCAGATCCGGTGGATAAACTGTGCAAATCCGTGGAGAAAGCCCCAGAATACAAAGGTCCAGCCGGCCCCGTGCCACAAGCCGCCGATCAGCATGGTCAGCATGGAGTTGATATGGGTACGGGTTGTCCCTCTGCGGCTTCCGCCCAGCGGTATGTATATGTAGTCCCGCAGGAAACGGCTGAGCGTCATATGCCAGCGCCGCCAGAAGTCCTGAATGCTGACAGATTTATAAGGGGAATTAAAGTTTATCGGCAGCTTGATATTGAACAGCAGCGCGATCCCGATCGCCATATCGCAATAACCGCTGAAATCGTAGTACAGCTGAAGCGTATAGGATAAAGACGTGGTCCAGGCCTGTACGAAGTTCAATTGGGTCAGTGTGTCAAAGCCGTTTGCGGCAATCGGAGAGAAAGAATCGGCGATGACCACTTTCTTGAACAAGCCGATACTGAACAGGAACAGACCCTTGGCAACGTTGCTGTAATCAAGGCGTTTGCCGCGCAGACGGTCGAACTGGGGCATCATTTCCTTGTGATGCAGGATCGGCCCCGCAATCAGGTGCGGGTAGAACGTAACAAACAGAACATAGCTTACAATATTGTACTCTTTAGCCGTGCCGCGGTAGGCATCAACCAGATAAGCGATCTGGGTGAAGGTGAAGAAGCTGATGCCGAGCGGCAGGACGATATTCAGCAGGTTAAAGTTCTGATTCAGCAGGGAATTCACATTGGTCAGGAAGAAGTCGGCGTATTTGTAGTACCCCAGCAGCAGCACGTTAACCGTAATGGCTGAAGCCAGCGCGATCTTGCGGGGTTTGGCGCCGGGCTGTCCCAGATTGCCGATCGTTCTCCCCATAATATAGTTGAAGGCAATTGAGCCCAGAAGAAGCGGCAGATAGCGGACGTCCCACCAGCAGTAGAAGAACAGGGAGCTGAGCGCCAGCCATAATTTGCTCAAGAATACGAGCCTGAACCTGTTAAGCAGAAAATAAACAATAACGGTAACAGGCAGGAAGACAAAGATAAATTCATACGAGTTGAAAAGCACGATCAAACCCCTCTTTCTGATTTCTTTCCCGGGTAAAGCTTGAAGCGTTCCATCCTTCCGCGGAAGTGAAGGAGTTCCTGTAAATGTAAACCAGACCCTCCTACTATACTAAATCTCCGGCTTGAAGCAAACTCTATTATCGACATAAAATCTGAATAAATGCAGAAGTTATGCTGAATAGAAGCTGAAAAAAACATTAAGCTTTCCTTAAGATAGTGTGCCAAAAAAAGGACCGCCTTATGAAAGGCGGCCAGCTTGGAAAAAAGATATATGGAAAATGAGAGGAAAACCAGTCTAATTCCCCGCCGGTGCTTCTTCTAATGCAGCATCAGCGAGATAAAGAGCGGAGCGATGCCAAGCGTAATCAGCCCCGCCAAAATCATGGAAATACTCGATATGGTGCCGGTAAGCGAGCTGAGCTCAAAGGCTTTGGAGGTCCCGGTCCCGTGAGCGCTTGTGCCCAGCAGAACGCCTCTTGCGATCTCGTTCTCAATCCGGAACAGCTTCAGGATAACCGGGCCGATCATGGTGCCCAGAATACCGGTAATAATGACAAAGATGGCGGTTATGCTCGGAATGCCGCCGATCACCTGTGAAACGTTCATCGCAATCGGCGTAGTCACCGAACGGGGAACGAGGCTGTTGATCAGGGAAGCGTCAAGGTGCATCCATTTCGCGAGAAATGCAGATGAGATCATCGCGGCCACCGAGCCGCTCAGAACACTTACAACAATCTCGACCATATACTTCTTGAGCACATTAAAATATTTATACAATGGAACTGCAAAGGCGATAGTGGCCGGCTGCAGAAAATCGCTCAGCAGCTTGCCTCCCTGGCTGTAGGAAGTATAAGAAACCTTGGCCAGCAGCAGACAAACGACCAGTATAATTGGTGTGACGAGCAGCGGAGAGAAATAAACCCGGGGTTTGCTCTTGTACACCTTCTTGCAGACCCAGTAGACAGCGAGAGTAAACAGCAGGCAGATCAAGCCTAGAATCATGCGGATTTCTTCTCCTTTCGTTTGGTAATCCGGGAAGCAACAATGCCTGAGCACAGCATGACAATGACCGTGCTGAGGATAACGACCACCAGAATTTGCAGCCCTTCATTCTCCAGCATTGGTATGTACTGCATAACTCCGACAGCAGAAGGAATAAAGAACAGCAGCAGTTCGGCAAGCAGCCAGTTGGCGCCGCGTTCGATCCATTCGAGTTTAATGACTTTGGTCTTCAGCAATATAAAGACGAGAACAATGCCGAGAATACTGCCTGGGATTTTCAGGTGGAGCAGTTCCGTCAATTTGTTCATCGCCATGGAGATCAGAAACAACACGACAACCTGAAGGATTCCGATGAACAGGGCTTTGAGTTTGGACACAGCGGCCTCTGCTCCTTTCGTTAAATAGGATGGATTGTGAAATCGTATGGACGGTGCAATCTGTTTACTGAAATTTTACATCAGACTCTTTCATAGGTAAAATTCATATATAGAATACTTAACATGCCTTTTGGTTATGGAAAATGAGGTTGATCACGTGGATATCCGTCAGCTGCAGTATTTGGTTGAAGTGGCAAGACTCCGCAGTTTCACAAAAGCGGCTGAGGCTCTGTTTATCACACAGCCTACGATCAGCAAGACCATCCGCCAGATGGAGGAAGAGCTTGGCATTGTGCTGTTCGCGAGAGAAGGCCGGAGCATAACGCTCACCGACGCGGGGCGCATTATTGTGGACCGGGCTCAGGAAATCCTGAATTCCTTCCAGAGCTTGTCCGGTGAGCTGGACGATCTGCGCAATTTAAAGCGGGGTCACATCCGCATCGGCCTGCCTCCGATGGTAGGCTCGAGCTTTTTCCCAAAAGTTATGGGCCAGTTTCATTCCAGCTATCCCGACATTACCATCCGCCTGTTTGAGGACGGCTCCAAGAAGGTGGAGATTGATGTAGAGGAGGGTTCCCTCGATCTGGGGGTCGTCGTGCTGCCGACTACGGAGGGGGGATTTGAGGTGTTTCCCTTTGTGGAGGAGAAGCTGAATTTGCTGCTTCCGCCGTCCCACCGGCTGGCGCAAAGCAGCGAGATCTCGCTGGAAGAGCTTCAGGAGGAGTATTTTCTGATCTTCAGGGAGGACTTTGCTCTTCATGACCGGATCATCAAAGAGTGCCAGGGGGCCGGGTTTCAGCCTAAAATTATCTACGAAAGCTCCCAATGGGATCTGATCAGCCAAATGGTAGCGGCCGGCCTTGGCATCGCGCTGCTGCCGGAGACAATCTGCCGGGAGATGGACCCGGACCGCGTCCGGATTGTGCCTATGACCGTTCCGGTCATTCCGTGGAATCTCGGCATCATCTGGAAGAAGGACCGCTACTTATCCTTTGCCGCCAGGGAATGGATCCGGCTTGCCCGCACCGTGCTGCAGCAGGAGAAGAAGTGACCGGCTGAAGGACGCTCATCTGTGCTTGTGTATAAATTCGTCTGTTCCGGCAGAAATTAAAGGCTGACCAAGAATGGCGAAAGGAGACAACATGATGAAGCGCTGGATGCTTGCATTAGCAGCCCTGCTGGTGGGCTTTGGCATGATTTTTCCGCAAAAGGGAGCTTTGGCCTCGGCCTCAACTTCGGCTTCGGCCCCGCCGTCCGACAGAACATTCCATTTCGGCTTTAAACGAGCCGAGAACGGGCAACTTCCTTCCATCAACGAGGAGGGCTTCAAGGAGATTATTGACCGGAACCAGGCGGTGTTCCTGGGGGATACGAACCAGAAGGAGATTTACCTGACGTTTGACAACGGCTACGAGAACGGCTACACCAAGCCGATTCTGGATACGCTCAAGGCCAAGCAGGTTCCGGCCGTCTTCTTTGTTACCGGTCATTATGTGAAGGACCAGCCCGAGCTTGTGAAGCGCATGGCAGCAGAAGGCCATCTGATCGGCAATCATTCCTGGAGCCATCCGGATATGTCCTCCATTTCGGACAGTCAGATCAGAACGGAGCTGGAGCGGGTCCGTGCTGCGGTTGCCGAGCTCACCGGGGGGCAGAAGATGGAGTTTGTCCGCCCGCCGCGCGGGATCTTCAGCGACCGGGTGCTGCGAACCTCGAACGCTGCCGGATATCGGAGTGTGTTCTGGTCGGCCGCGTATAAGGACTGGGATACAAACGACCAGAAAGGCGCCGATTACGCCTACCGGAAGGTGATGGCCCAGCTCCACCCGGGCGAAGTGCTGCTGCTGCATTCGGTGTCCAGGGATAATGCCGAAGCCCTTGGCCGGATTATCGACGATACCAGGAAGCAGGGCTATACCTTCAAAGCGCTCACGGAACTGCCGAAGCGGTGAAGAGCGGCGGAGAATTTCTTCCTAAATATATGGTGGCCCATACAGCGGCCTGAATGAACTGCCCGCCCGGGCAGTTTTTTTGCATTCCAGGCGTTTAGGTTTGTTGGCGGCAGGTGAATAGAAGAGTAACATTAGAGGTGTGGACTTGACCCGGCAGATTGGCTGCATCTGTTATGAATTTCTGCCAGGCTATATTGCTGTTGCAGGGGTTCACTATTATTTAATATGATCTTACTATAATTATGATCTTACTATTGGAAAGCAGCTTCATAGGGGGCGTCATTATGAGCTATGCATCGGCAAATCGATTAGGGGAACAGTTATTCAAATATGCACCGATCGGCATGGCTGTGGTGGTACCGGCCCAAGGCACTGTGCTAGGAGGAAATAAGGCGTTCAGCCGGTTGTTTGGCTGCAGTGATCAAGAGCTGACTGGAGTTCCATTTAAGCATCTTGAGGGCTTAGGTGCCATTGATTTGAACGAAGTGAGCAGACAAGTGAAACAGCATCAGCCGCCTGGATATATTCAGCAGGTGACGTTTACGTCCGGTAATGGAAGCTCTGTGTCAAGAAGATTGATCTGGTCCCTGCTGGAGGAACAGGAAGGCTTGGAGGAGGAAGCACTGGTCTGCTGTGTAGAGGATACCGTGCTGCAGCCTCATTCCCAAGAGAAGGATATTGAAAGCGAAGAGTTATTTGCCCTGATCACCAAAAATGGGCAGGATCTCATTACCATGAGCTCGGCTGAGGGGATTCTTCATTATGTCTCGCCTTCAGCGGATTCGCTGCTGGGCTACACCCCCTCGGAAATGATCGGCAGGCCGCGCATTTCTTTCTATCATCCTGAGGATGCCAGGGAAATGGAAGAGCCGGGCAAGCTCTATTCCGAGAGGGATATTTTTATAAGAAGAATCCGGCATAAGGAAGGCCATTACCTCTGGTTCGAAACCTCGTTTCAAGTGATCAGGGATCAAAGCGGGCAGGTGCAGAGCGTGCTTGCCATCGGACGGAATATAACCAAACGGATGAATGACGAGCAGACGCTGGCCAAAGCGCAGCAAATTGCCCAGGTCGGTTCCTGGAGATGGGATCTGGTAAAGGGGAGCCTCGCTTACAGCGCGGAGATGCGGCGCATTTATGATAATGTGATGCCTCCGGAAGAGAAGGATCCGGCCTCCCTTATGCAGCTTGTACTTGAAGAAGACAAGGAACAGCTCCAGACAGCCGTAGAGCGGGCAGTCGGAGGGATCAATGATACGGTCACCTACCGGATTCAGCTGCTGAATGGTGATATTCGGACCATCCGGGCCCAGTGGGAGGTATCGCGGACGGAGGACGGCAGGCCGTTTGAAATGATCGGCATGGTACAGGACATTACGGACCGGGTCGCCATCGAGCAGCAGCTGATGGAGAGCGAACGGAAATACCGGCTGATTACGGAGAACTCGCAGGATTTTATTTCGCTCAGCACCCTGGAGGACCACGCCTACCTGTACTGCTCCCCGGCCTGCTACAATCTGATCGGCTACCGGCCGGAAGAGCTGGAGGGAACGAATCCCTACGACTATCTTCATCCGGAGGATGTGGAATCCTTCCGCCGTCATATTGAAGCGTGCAGAGCCAGCCATGAGAACAGACAGCCGGTTCCGACCGTCACTTACCGGTTTATCCACAAGGACGGCCGCCATATATGGTTTGAAGCGAACAGCAAGGTGGTTACGGAAGACAACGGCAGAATGCTTGAGATCATCTCCATAGCCCGGGACATCACAGAGCGTAAAGCCATAGAGTTCAAGCTCAAGGAGAGTGAGCAGCGCTACCGCTCGTTGTTTGAATATAACCCTTCGGCTGTTTATTCCATGAATATGGAAGGGGACTATTTAACGGCCAATGCCAATCTGGAGAAGCTGACCGGTTATACGCTGGACGAGCTTGTCGGAATGTATTTCGGCCCGATTGTAGCAGAGAAGGACCTGGAGAGGACGCTTTATCATTTCAACCTGGCCAAGGAAGGCAAGCCGCAGAGCTATGATCTCACCATTCTCCATAAAGACGGGTATCCGGTAGAGATCAATACGGTGAATATTCCAATTATCGTAGATGATGAGGTTGTCGGGGTATACGGAATTACGAATGATATTACCGAACGGACGCGCTACATCGAGCAAATTGAACGGCTGAGCCGGGAGCACAGGCTTCTGCTGAATACGGTGTCTGAAGGCATTGTCGGGCTTGATAATGAGGGGAAAGTCGTCTTCGTAAACCCTGCAGGAGCAAGCATGCTCGGTTATGAAGCGCTGGCCATGATCGGAATTCCGTGCAACAGGCTCATCCGGGAGACCCGGGAGGACGGCGGCTATTATACCGTGCAGGAATCGCCGGTTCTCCAGGCGGTCCGGGCCGGAATCCTTTACTCCAAGAAGGACGCTGTATTTTGGAAAAGGGATGAGACAAGCTTCTTTGCCGATTATCAGGTAACTCCTATTTGGGACAAAGGCGAGCGTAAGGGGGCGGTGTTCGTCTTCCGCGATGTGACGGACGAGAAGGAGATTATCAGCGCCAAAGAATCGGCGGAGCGGGCGGACCAGGCCAAATCCCAGTTTCTCGCGATGATGAGCCATGAGCTGCGGACCCCGATGAACGGAATTGTCGGCATGATCGATCTGCTGCAGACGACAGAGCTGGATGAGGAGCAGCGGAGCTTCACCGACATTCTGAAGGAGAGCAGCGATGCGCTGCTGCATATCCTGAACGAGATTCTCGACTTCAGCAAAATCGAAACCGGCAAAATGACTCTGGCCAGCGAGCCGATCCATCTGCAGGCGCTTCTGGGAGGCGTCATCGAGCTGTTCTCCGCCAGAGCCAAAGAGAAGGGCATCTACCTGCGCGGTCTGCTTCTTGAGCCTGAGCAAATTCCGGATATTGTCATCGGGGACGCTGTGCGCCTCCGGCAGGTGCTGGTCAATCTGATCAGTAATGCAGTCAAATTTACCGACCAGGGCGGAGTGACGGTGACGCTTGAGGCCGAGCCGGATGCTTGCGAGCGGCGGACGGCCCTCACCTTCAAGGTGAAGGATACCGGGATCGGGATTCCTTACGAGCGGCAGAATCAGCTGTTTCAGCTGTTCTCGCAGCTGCATCCGGCTCTGAACCGCAAGTATGGCGGAACGGGACTGGGGCTGGCCATCTGCAGGAAGCTGGTCGAGCTGATGGGCGGCACGATCGGCGTTGAGAGCGAAGCGGGCGCAGGCTCCACTTTTTATTTCACGGTGCCTTGTGAGTGCTTTGTTGAGGAGGAAGAGGCTTCGGAACCAAACGGGGAGCAAAGCCGGCTCGGTTAGTGGTTAGTGGTTAGTGGTTAGTGGTTAGTGGTTAGTGGTTAGTGATAATATGTTGTAAAAAAAGGGGGCTGTACCGGATCGTAATCCGGCTCAGCGCCCTTATTTATTTTCACCCTAAACGCTACAGGTTAGCGGAAGGTTCATATAACGATTCAAGCTCCGAGACTAGCGAGCCTACATAAGCAGCGGCTTTTGAAATCGGCTCCCTGCCCGTCATGTCGACGCCGGCCATCGCCATCAGCTCCAGCGGCGTGCGGCTGCCGCCCGCCTTCAGCACCTCAAGCCAGCGGTCTACCGCAGGCTGGCCTTCTTCGCGGATCAGCTGGGCGGCCGCGGTTGAAGCGGTCAGGCCCGCAGCGTAGGTATACGGGTAAAGCCCCATGTAGTAATGCGGCTGCCGCATCCACGTCAGTTTGGCGCCTTCATCCAGCTCAAGCTCGTCACCCCAGAAATCGGACAGCACGCTGCCCTTAAACTGCGACAGCAGGTCCGCCGTAATCGGCTGGCCGGCTTCGGCATGGCGGTAGACCCGGCGCTGCAGCTCGGCCTCAAGCAGATGCGTCACAAAGTTGTGGTAGTACGTATTCAGCAGCTGGGAGATGATCCAGCGGCGCATCCGCTTGTCCTGCGATTTGGACATCAGATGATCGGCCAGCAGCAGCTCGTTCATGGTCGACGGCGCTTCGATAAAATACATCGACGGGCGGTAGTTCGCCAAGGACTGGTTTTTGGCTGCGAGCATCAGGTGCCCGGCATGGCCGACCTCATGGGCGAGCGTAAAGGCGCCGCGCATATTGCCTGCCCATGTAATCAGAATGTAGGAATGCACGCCGTAAATGGAGGAGCAGAAAGCGCCGGTGGATTTGCCGATGTTGTCGGCGTAATCCACCCAGCGGTTGTTGAACGCCGATTCGACGATTTCGCCGTATTCCGGCCCAAGCACCGCCAAGGCTTCCTGCACATTGGAGCAGGCCTCTTCAAAGGTAATGGAAGGATTGTAGTCCGGATCGAGCGGCGCCTTCAGGTCGCAGAACAGCATCTTGTCCAGGCCGAGCTCCCTTTTCTTGAGCGCAGCAAGCCGCCGCATATGCGGAGCCAGCTCGGCCAGCAGCGTATCGTGGATATTGTTGTACATGTCCAGCGTCACCTGCTGCGGCTGGAGCAGCATTTCCGTAACGGAGCCGTAGCCCCGGAGGCGGGACAGGACAACCTGCTTCTTTACCTCTGTCGCATAAGCTTCAGCAAACGTATGGCGGGAGCCGTGCAGCGACTTGGAGAAGGAGGCAAAGGCTTCGCGGCGGAGCTTCGGGTCCGGCGACATTTCGTAGTTATTTTCATATAAGCGGAAGGAGTTTGGCAGCTTGTCTTCCCCTTCGCCAAGATCGTCAAAGGTCATATCGGAGAGCTTGGCCCGCAGATAAAGCCGGTAAGGGGCTCCAAGCACTTCGCCCAGGGAAGCCAGCACGCTTTCCGTCTCCGGGCTTAGCCGGTGAGGTTTGGTTTCGAGGAGCCGCTTCAGACTGCGCTCATAGCCAGCGAGCCCCGGTTCAGCGGCCAGATAGGCTTCCACCCTGCCGTCTTCCAGCTCCAGCAGCTCAGAGTCAATAAAGCTTAGTGACGAGCTGATCTGGGACATGATATCGCCCGACTTGGCGGAGTTCGCCAGATTCACCGGATTTGTGCCGTCCTCGGACTGGCGCAGCCGGGCGTAGCTGGCGGCCCGCATCGCGAGCTGCTGCAGCGCATCCTGCTCCTGGAGACAATCCAGCAGGACATCCGGGCCTTCATGAAGCCGTCCTTTGAAGCGGTTCAATTGCCGGGCCAAGCCAAGCGCCTCCTGCAGTCCGGCTTCAAAAGCTTCCTGAGAGTCAAATAGATCCTCCAGATTCCACGTCGCCTGAGCCGGAATTTCGGTTCGCGTAAGCATTTTTGCCATGAACAAACGTCTCCTCTCTCATTCATCTGAAATTTTCTGATTTGTAATTTATGTAAAATAATCTGCCATATTTTTATATTAGCATAGATGGGTGATGGGTAAATGAAGGGGGTGTGGAGGAGTAAATATTGAAGTCAAAATTTCTGCTGCTTATAGTGCTGCTGACTGCCACTGTAACAGGTAATTTACTGCCGAAAGCCGATGCTGCAACACCCGTCGTTTATGGTTCGGTCATTTTAAATGGAGAGCCGCTAAGCTTCAATGCCAAACCAATTATAATTCACGGCAATACTATGGTTCCTTGTCGTCAGATTTTCGAATCGCTGGGCATGAAAGTGGACTGGGATCTAAGACTAAAAATATTACAGCAGCCTAAACCGGCTTAACCATTAAGATGACTCTCGACCAATTTAAAGCGACTGTAAATAACAAAGAATACACTTTAACTCAGACGCCATTTCATTCTCCACAAATTTAGAGAAACCCGCGGCTTTGCGCCCGTCGGGTTTCTCTTTATGATTTGCGATTTTCTTAATTCGTCCGCGTTTGTCCGCGGCGGTGCCTGAAACTACCGCGGAACGCTGCGTGTTCCTCTGCGCATGGCGGAGCCGCACAGCGGGCAGAGCCGCTCCGTCAGCTTCGCTTCGCGCTCGCTGACGATGCGGACCCAGGCGCTGCAGCCCTGGGCCGTGCAGAGCCAGGCCGGCACGTCGCGCAGCCGTGCCGGGGAGCCCGCTGCCGCAGCTCCGGCAGCGGCGCTCCTGCCGCCGGGGCTGCCCGCGGCGGCAGCTTCGCGCGCGGCGTTCCCGCGGATGCCCGGGAACGCCGCCGCCCCCCGCCCGCTTTCCGCATGGCGGAAGCGGGCGCC
>NZ_VAWG01000011.1 GCF_005869875.1 Paenibacillus pinistramenti | reverse complement strand
CCGCCAGCGTTCGTCCTGAGCCAGGATCAAACTCTCCATAAAAGTAAAGTTTGTAGCTCATTTTGAATCTGACGAGTTGTTACTCGTTGTTTATTTCTCACTCGTTGTTCAGTTTTCAAAGATCAAGTTTTTCACTGTCACCGATATTTCATTCTCACCAGCAACTCTTATATCTTATCACATTTAAATCAACTTGGCAAGCACTTTTTTTGAGGTTTTTTTCATTCTTCAAAAGCCTGCTTTAAAATGCTGTTACCGCCAGCCTCACCTGAAAGAATGTTTCAAGCGGCTGGAATAAGAATATAACATGAATCTTAACAGTAGATCAACAAGTAAAATATTCCAGTTCTATTTTTCATAATTGTTTATTCTACTAATCCAAACAGGCAGACTCCTGTGCTTAGCAATTTGCCTCAGAACAGCTGCTACACTCTCTGGAAAATGGCGAGATGTTCACCTGAAAAGAAGATGAGGCCATAACATGAACGAAAGCTGATAATAAGCCAAAGGACATTAAGTTATAAAAATAAAACCCCCGGCTGGAAGGCCGGAGGCAATTGTAACTGTATGATTCATGAAGATGCATGATCTGAAGAATCTAAAACCTGATCAATAAGTTCATTTATTTTATTTCCCCAAATCAGATACCCATCGCCATTGATGTGAATCCCGTCAATCGAATAATTAGAAAGCAAGTATCCATCAGGAGAAAGAATTGGATTTAGGTCAATATAAGAAATCTTATGTGCATTGGCGTAGGTAATTAAGTAGCTGTTTAACTTTTGTACACGCTGGTTGACTGCTTTGTAGTTCTTCACTTCTTTACCTACATATAAGGTCAAAGTAATTGCCGGAGTAATTTGCTCTTCCTCCAGCCGTTCCAAAATCCGCGTGTAATTGCTGAAGGCTTCTTCCGCCGTCACCCCGCCGACATTAAGATCATTGATTCCGGCCATAATAAATACCATGTAAGGCGTAAGATCCGTTACATAATCAAGACGGTTCAGCATCCCCGCTGTAAAATCGCCGCCAATCCCCCGGTTCGCCACGTTACGGCCCAGCAGTTCGTTCCACTGCACATTAAAGGTGATCGAGTCGCCAAGCATAACAATATCGGCATGCTTAACCTTGTAATGAGATTGGTTGGCCATCTGCATAATATAGCTTTTATTTTTCATGTAGTTGGGAACCTCGGAGGTTGCGCCTTCAATGGGAAGCGCAGTCAAGGCCGCCAGCGCAACGAAGAAAACAAGCTTGCGAATCAGCTTCTGCATATAATCCTCTTCCTTTTTTCATATACTTTTCTTAATTATTGTCGGTCGAAGTACAGTAATTATGTAGCTTTTCTCAGGAAAAAGAATCCAAAGCAAGCAGGCCGGCTTATTCAGTATGACTTTCCTGCTGCTTGATCTATAAGATTATTCCGCAAATCCGCGGTCACCTCCTGCTTGCCGGGTAATTTCAAGAGAGCTTGTCAGTTATGAAGTTCTCTCAATTCGTCCATACTACCTTCTACAAAGTTTCTTTTCTTGCCGACAAAGGAGGTTGTTTGGACATGAGCCCTGAAGACATCCCGGTACAGAGCAGCGGTGTGCCCATTTCTTTTGATCAAAGCTGGCACGAGAATCTGCAGAGCCGTCTGGACAAAGGAGGCCCGTGGGACGATATCAGGCTGCTGCGGCTCTCTTTGGAGGCCGAGGAAGCAGGCCTTGTCACCAATTTTGAAGAAATGCAGTGTCTCAAGCATTTATCTGCCGTGCAGCCAATGCCGCATCAAATCGATACGGCCCGGAAAGTGTTGTTCGAAATGCGCGGACGGGCGATACTGGCTGATGAAGTCGGTCTGGGCAAAACGATTGAAGCCGGCCTGATTCTGAAGGAATATCTCATCCGGGGACTTGTCCGTAAGGTGCTCATCCTTGTCCCTGCTTCTCTTGTCCTGCAATGGGTCAGGGAGCTGAATCAAAAATTCGGCATTCCTGCCATTGCCCAGAAGAAAGAGTATTCCTGGCAGTCCGACATCGTCGTTGCTTCCATGGATACGGCTAAGCGGGATCCGCATAAGGACATCCTGCACAGCGGGGTATACGATCTGGTTATTGTAGACGAAGCGCACAAGCTGAAGAACAAGAAGACCACCAACTACCAATTCATGCTGGGGCTTCGTAAAAAATATTGTCTGCTGCTTACCGCAACACCTGTTCAAAACAATCTAAATGAACTGTTTAATCTCATCACCCTGCTAAAGCCGGGGCAGCTGGGCAAGCAGAACGATTTTGCAGCTAATTTCGTAGTCGACAAGCGCAAACCGAAAAACGAGGAGGTTCTGCGAGACGAGCTGTCAAAGGTCATGATCCGCAACCGGAGAAGCGACGGGCAGCTGGATTTTACGAAGCGGATTGTCCGCAATGTCCCTCTCGAGCTGTCGGAGGAAGAGAAAGCGCTCTACGACGGTGTCACGGCATTCGTTAAGGACCAGTACACTGCGGCGGGCGGCGATTTAACCAGCCTGTTCTCGATGATTACGCTTCAGCGCGAGGTATGCAGCAGCCGCGATGCCGTGTTCGTTACGCTTGTCAATTTATCGAAAAAGCTGGCTCCGGATTCCCCGGTCCGCGACAAAATCTGGGAGCTTGTTCATGTTATTAAGAACATCAAAGCCAATACGAAAGCCGAAAAAACGTTCGAACTGATTCAAAGTATTGATCCGGGAGAAAAAGTGATCATTTTTACCGAATACCGCGCGACTCAGGAATCTCTGCTTAAATATTTCCGTGACCGCGGAATGACAGCGGTTCCATACAGCGGCAATATGAACCGGGGCAAAAAAGACTGGATGATGGATCTGTTCCGCGGACGCGCCCAGGTCATGATCGCTACTGAAGCCGGAGGAGAAGGCATTAACCTGCAGTTCTGCCATCATATGATTAATTTCGATCTGCCGTGGAACCCGATGCGGGTTGAACAGCGAATCGGCCGTGTCCATCGCCTCGGGCAGAAGAACGATGTCCGGATCTATAATCTGTCGACCAATGGGACGATCGAGGAGCATATTTTGAATCTCCTGCATGAGAAGATCAATATGTTTGAGATGGTCATCGGCGGACTGGACGTTATTCTGGAGCGGATGGAGAAGCAGGGTTCTCTGGAGAAAAGCATCTACAAGATTTTGCTTGAAGCGGACAATGAAGAGCAGATCAGGCACGGCGTCGATTCCCTCGCCTCATCCATGCTGGCCATCAAACAGGAACTGGACAATGAGACTCAAGAAGCTCAAATGGAGCAGCCGGGAACACCCGTTCAAAAATCGCTCGGAGGGATATGAGTTATGACGATGTCAGCCCAACAGATCAGCCAGTTTGTCCGCTCTTACCTCAAGGCAACGGACTGCGATATCCGGGAACAATCCGACCATCATGTGACGGTCAAGCTGTCCCCTCAAGCCGACCGCGAGCTTACAAACCGTCCTTATTACTGGGCATACGTAGACCGCTGCGGGGTGGAACCGGAAACGATGTCCTTTACATTTGTATTCGATCAAGAGCAGTATGATTCCGCCCACCCGGCGGCATCTCCAGAGGTAGACTCCGTCATGAGCCGGCATTTCGGCGCCATTCGTCCCCTGCCGATCCTGGGACCGGGACGGGTTCAGCGGGAAGAGCTTACTTTCGGCAGTCCAAGGCTGCAGCAGCTGTTTGAAGCAGCGAGGCGCGGCGGCAGTTATGTGTATGTATTTGAGGATCCGGGGCACAAACAGCGAACAACTCTCCTTCCTGCCGCTTATGAACGGTGGCTGGGCGTCTGCTTTAAGGCCGAGTTCGCTTGTGACATGAAGCGGGAAGAGCTTTATTTTTACGGTATTTCATTGATGAATGGTGCACTGGACACCCTTTTTGGTGAAAGGATATGTAAAGTGAATTTGATTCACCGCATACCGGAGAACATCAGCATCATTCCCACCGTCCTCTCGGTCGAGGAAGGAAAACACCGGCTCGAAGAGGAACTGCTGGGCTCTCTTAGACAGCTGGACGACAGCTGGGCGGCAGAAGCCAGGCAGCGGCTGGAAGAAGAATTGGCGATCCTTGACGGATATTACAGCCAGCTGCTGGTGGATGAGAACGAGGAAGCAAGAGACGGCGCAAGGCAGCAGTATGAGGCCAGAAAGCAGGAAATCCGCTGGCAGTTCGATCCCCGGATTCAGGTATCCGCCATAAACTGCGGCATCTATCATCTGCGTTCCGGCACCCTGCCAAGAACCTGACGGTTGTCGCTAAAAGACCTCAAAATTAGAAGCATTCCAGGAGGCTGGCGGCGACAGGGAACAACATCCTTTTTCACACAGTCTCTCTACAATAGAAGAAACAGCAGCATGGACAGGCCCAAATTACTTAAAGCGCAGGTGAAGAGGATTGAAGAACTTCAAGGTATCGAAAAAAGTCACCAAACTCCTGTTAAGCGCCCTATTCGTATTCCCTCTGGCCGGGGAAATCGCAGTTCCGCCGGCAGCAGAGGCCATTGCTTCTTCCACTCTAGAGGAAAATGCAGCCGGACAGCCTTCCGCTCCAGCGGAGGTCCAGCAGTTCGCCGGTCAGGTGATCCGCTTCCTCTCCTCCCAGGAATCCTTCTCGAAGTGGAAAGACAGCATAGCCGCCTATAACCCGCTTGGTCCCGGCACACACGGCTGGCTCGTCTCTCTGGTCAGCTCCGGGCATGAGCCTGTAGGTTATCTTATTATTGGCGCTAAACCGGACGGCGGGCTGGCTTTGGTGGAGTACGGTACCGGTTCCGATCCTTTGTATAATCCGGGCAGGCTTCATATCGACCCGGGGGACAAGCTGGGACTGCTGTACGGGGGCCCGGCACTCACCCAGTGGAGCGTCACCAAACCCGATGGCCAGAGCGTTTATCTGGAAGCAGCAAACGGCGAAACGCTTCCGGACACGGATGCGGATTGGCTTGCGCGCAGCTCCGGGCTGCCTTTGAATATTTTAAATGAAGCGGCAGGCACTTCCGGCAGTTCGGACAGTTCGGACAGCTCAGACAGCTCGGGCAGCTCAGGCGAACAAGCCGGTCAGAAGGTCGCTCTGCCTCTTGATCCGGTGCAGTCCGGTACGCCGTTCCGGCCGGATGACAATCTGCTGTGGATGACTAGTGAATCCGTAACGCTTACGCCGGCACAATTCAATCATATGGATGCTGATCCTGGAGAATGGGTTTATTTTACTTCCGGTCCTGCCCGCACTTATGCTCAGTCTCTTCCCATCTCAGGTTATCAGCAGTGGTATGAAACCGACGGATATCCCGTTCCTTCAATTGACGAGCCAATCATCTATTTAATCAGCCGGACGGAAAACCGTACCCGCTATATCTTGTTCAATGCCTTATCCGAAACCGGTGAATTCAAAGCCTGGACAGGCAGATAATCCTGACTTTATCCCGATTGCCTGCAGTGCATTTTCATAAAAAAATAAAGAGCTGTGTTCATGGCAGGCGTCTATGCCTCTATGAATACAGCTCTTTCTGCTTCTTAAACGGTAACCGGAAAACGGGAGTTTGACGGTGGACGAGACTATTTTTCACGAGACTGGGTCCTGCGCCCTCGCTTCACCATATCCCTGCCCAGCATGGACAAAGATGCAGGAATCATGCCAAACCATCTGCTGCTCCAAGGCTCCTTGGTTTTGACCTGTTTGCGTTCCTTGCGTATTTCCTTTGGCGTTTCGACATAATCGACTACTCTCTCCGTTATAAATCTGACCAATTCATCCCCTTTGGCCATTTCAGTGCCTCCAATGATTTATTTTTCAGTGCCTCTGCAGATTAAATATCGTCATCGCTATACTCTTATTCTGTTCAGAAATATTGGGCTTAAACCTGGTTTGATGAATAAGCTTAAAGCCGTTTGCTTACTCTAAAGGTAAATTAAACCTGGGTAAAGGATGACTTAAAATGCTGGGTATTCAAAAGCGAATTCAACAGAAAATAATTCAGCAAAAAATATTTCTACAAAAAGTATTTCTGCAAAAAGTATTTCTAAAAAAAGTACATCGGCCGAGACTGGTCAGCATACTTCTGATTGTGCCCCTCCTGGTTTTGTCTCTTAACGGCCTGACGGTTCAAGCCCATGAGAAGGCAGACAGGATTGCAGATGCGAAAGCAGATGAGAAGCCTGCGCATCACGCTTTTCCCAAACCGGTCATTCTGATTGATGCCGGGCACGGCGGAGTGGACGGCGGCACTTCATACGGCGATATTCTGGAGAAACATATTAATCTGGAGATTGCACAGCGTCTTTACCTGCTGCTCCGGAGCGAAGGGTACCGCGCGATCCTTAACCGGAACGGAGATTATGCGCTGAGTGACGAGAACCGGTGGCATGCAAGCCGCTCCAGGCATATGAAGGATTTGAGCCAAAGGGAGCAGATGAGCGAAGAAGTCAATACCTCCGTTGTCATCAGCCTGCATGTGAACTGGTCTAAGAACAGCGCCAGCAAGGGGCCGATCGTTCTTCATCAAAATGAAGGGCGCAGCGCCCTGCTTGCAGCATGCATCCAGGAAGCTTTAAATACGGTATACCAGAGCTCCTGGAAGCCCCAGTCCGGCAAAACGTATTATTTGCTTAACCGCACCAAAGTACCGGCCGTCATTGTAGAAACCGGGTTTATCAGTAATGCTGAAGACCGAAATTTTCTAAATTCGCCTCAAGGACAAAAGCGGGTCGCCCAAGCCGTCATGGCCGGAATCGCCCGCTATTTCATGGAATCCTGAATCAAGGCAGCATGCCGCGAAAAAGCTCTTCACCGTTCTGCTGCCGCACGAACTGACTAAGCGTCACATATTCGACCTCCGGCCCCATCTTACCAATGGAGGAGCGAATGACACTTGCCGTTTTGGTGCCCGGGACGCCGACATGGCCAATGATAACGCAGCTGTCGTGCTCTTTCATCCATGCAATAACTTTGTTCATCTGACTGCTGATATGCGGAAGATTGTACTGATCATCGAGAAAGAACTGGTTGCCGATATCGGGCATGCCTTTCTCTCTGCACAGCTTCCCGACTATGGTTCTGTAATTGGTCCGGCTGTCCAGAAAAAACAAACCGCGCTCCCGGCAAACATCCAGAATGATGGACATAATGCGGGGGTCGGCGGTTATTTTGGATCCCATATGGTTGTTTATGCCTACCGCATAGGGAACATTGTCTATGGCCTGCTCTACTCTTTGGCGGATTTCACTATCGCTCAAAGAGCTCATAATGGCGCCTGGACCCAGCCATTCCGGCTTGCCCTGATTCGGTTCCATCGGCAGGTGAACCAGTACGTCAAAGCCTCTCTCATGAGCCAGCCGGGCATCCCGCTCCGTCGTTCGCAAGAAAGGCATAACTGCAATGGTAAGCTTGACCGGCATGGCCAGAATCTCGGACGTTCCTTCCATATCGTTGCCAAAGTCATCAATGACGATCGCCAGTTTCTTGTGAGGCGCCTCATAGGACTGCTTAGCCCGGTCAGTAGAGACTGGAGCCTGGGTGCGGACCAGCCCGTACGCGTCCGATCCCTGGCCGGAGAAGGACGCATAGCACGGGGCGTTCAAGAACAGGAAGGACGCTGCCGACAAGCAGCCGGCTCTGTACGCCAGCCTTTTTAACAGCCTAATCAACAGATGGTCATGGTTCAGCCGCGCAAAATTGTTCACTCTGATGGTACGCATTACTCTCCCCCTCCTGCAAAATCCTGCTTGTACAGGTATTGTTTATGTTTGGGGAAAGATTTAGTACAGGTAAATTGCTGAAGAATGACCAATATCAGTCGATAAGCTTATGCTGGTACCACTTCTCGCCCGAAAAGCGCCGCAGGAATATGAAGCCCCGGATGCCCCACTCCAGATCCATAGCCAGCCAGACGCCCAAAATTCCTAGAGGGGAAAGAACTCCCAAAATGTAGCCCAGGACAACCCTGAAGAGCCACATCGACAGCATGGATACCATCGAGGTGAACTTGGAATCCCCCGCCGCACGAAGCGCCGATGGCGTTATAAAGCTTAACGACCAAAGCGGAATCTGGACCAGCGTATTCATCAGCATAACTGCAAAAATATCGTCAATAATTTCTCCGGGCGGATGAAACATCGCGACCAATGGATTAAACAGGGACAGCACGATCGCCCCGGTGAAGATAAAGGATAAAGAGGACAGCCACAGGAACGATTTCGTAAACTTCCGGGCATCCTCAATGCTCCTGCTGCCAATACACTGGCCGACTACTGTTATTACCGTTAAAGACAAGGCATTCGCAGGAATCTGAACAACGTTCGCCAGCGTAGCACAAATGGCATTGACCGCAATCGCGTTGGTGCCAAGACCAACGATAAAGATTTGGGTGAGGATTTTACCACCGTTAAAAAACATCTGTTCCGCGGCAAACGGCATACCGATGAACATAATCTTCTTAAACATGGTCCAATTGACATGGATCATATCCTTGATCTTAAGATGCAGGTTCGTATCCACTTTAATCAAATAATAAATGGAACAAATCGCCGCCAAATACCTGGAGACGTTAAGCGCAACAGAGAGCCCCATCACACCCATGTGCATCCCATTAATAAACAGAATATTCAAAAGTACATAGGACAAATTCATGATCAGGGACAAAAAAAGGGAAGCCCGGCTCCTTCCGATCCCCCTCAGCGCTCCGCAAACCGCTTCAACAATTCCGATCCCCAAATAAGATACACTGCTGCCAATGAGGTAAACCCGTGCGTTATCGAATACATCCGGAGCAGCCGAACCAAACAAAATATTTAAGGCAGGCATATGGAATACCGCCAGCAGAAGTCCTATACCAACAGATAAAACCGATACGGAAGAAATCGTACCGGCAGCCGACTTGGAAACCATGGAGTTATTGCCGCTGCCTTTATACTGGGCGACCACGACGGTACCGCCTGTAGCCACTGCGACAAAGACGCTGATCAGAAAAATATTCAGTGAATCGACCATATTGACCGCACTGACCGCTGCCACCCCGGAAGAACTGATCATGGCCGTATTGATGAGGTTGAGACCCACAATAAAGGCCTGATCCACCAGCAGGGGCACAAATAGAGCGATCATCTGCGGATAGCTGATCGATTGTCCTGAGAAGTATTTCGTCAATAAAGCGGACGGTCTGAGTTTGACAAGAGCTTGGGACATTCGATCACATCTTTTACTATTGGATTTGCCGCAATGAGCTGCAGCATGTGAACAGACCTCACCACTTTTCAGGTATCATTATGCTCCTATAGCCGGGGATGGTCAATATAAAACGGCACAAACCTGAACCTGCTTGGTTCAAGGTTTGTGCCGCCTTCTTAGAGCATTATTACATTATTGCATTATTGCAGGACTAATCACGGGTAACGTAGTAGGAACCGTCACTGTCCTTGCCCACATGCGCCTGCAGGCCTTCTGCAAGGACGCGAAGCGGTGCGTAGGCACGACCGTATTTGTCAATAAATACAGGCTGCGGCAGTTTAACAACTGAGCCATTTATCGCAGCATATGGGGAGCCCGGGGTAAAAATCAGCTGTCCGCTGCTGAGGTCGTCTGTTACAACGATTTTGCCATCTTGAGTCTTGACGGTTGCATCCAGATATTCAGCCAAGTATCTCAGCGGAATCATGGTTGTGTTTTGTTTAACAATCGTATCGTCGTATTCGGGGTCGATTGTAATGTATTTTTGCGTGATGCCAAGGTCATTCTTCAATACGCCGTAAATTTCCGACTGCGGGTCAAAGTTTCTGAGGATCGTTCCCGGAGTCAGGGTTTCATCCGTGATGTCGATCGCATTAGCTGTATCGAGCAGATCCGCTTGTACCGCGCCATTCACGTTCCACTGTTCGCTCTCCACTTTGAAGCCCAGGCTGGACAAAGGAAGCTCCTCGCCCATATCCGGCAGGGAAATGCTGACCTCAACATTCTGCTTGCGGGCTTTGTAATCGCCGTCCACGTAAATGTCCGTAGAAAGCTTGGTTCCTGTGCTTAACAAAGCCGCAGCATCCGGCTCTTCTTCAAGCGCCTGGTTCACAACTTTATCATAGCTCAGGACGACTAGATCAAGAGCTTGCTGAAGCTTTGTATAAACCTCAGTAACGGCGGCGTCTTTATCGTTCAGGGAAACATCGCCAAATGAGGAATCAAGATCTTTCAGGCTGGTAATCCCCTGCTCTTTGAGCACCGGCAGAAGATTATCATAAAGACCGCTTACCAGAGCCTTCAGCCCGTCATGATCATCCGACACGGACTGCAGGAACGTCTTCAGCAAGCCAGTCAGCTCATCACCGGAAATTTCGGCATGAAGCTTGGTCAGGCTCAGCTGCTCTCCATGAACCGTTTCATTGACCTTGGATACATTAATGACCGAAGGATTCGGCAGATGGTTCACCAGGAAGGATTGGATTTCTTTGCTCAGCGCAAGCGACTTATCCGGATCCAGGCCCAGACCGCTGCCGGCAGAGCTGCCGAGACTCCCATCCACAGTCAGCGGAAGGTAAAATGGCTCCTTGGCGCCTTCAACTTTAACCGCCATTGCATCCTTGTTGATTGACAGCTGGAACGGAATGTTCAGCTTGCTGCTGTCCAGTTCCCCGCTTGCGGACAGAGTCGAACTGTCCTGTGCTTTGATATCATCCAGCTTTAGTGAGAATGAATTAATAAGATCAATAATCTCCTTGTCTTCCTCTGTTGCTGCAGCCGACGGTTTCATATTCATTGAAACGTTCAGACTGGACTCGGATGATTGGACATCTGAGCTTCCCAGCAGCACTTTGTTCACGTCAAGCCCGCTTACGGGCTGACATCCGGCCAGAACCAGCAGCAGGGCTGCAGCTGGGATCAGCCACTTAAATGCACTCTTCACTCTCTTCATTTATAAATCCCCTCCTAATGATGAAAACCAATAGAATTATCTCACCATTAGAGAGGTTTGTAAAATATTCCTGATGAACCATTTTTGACGGGCCAAACGGTTCAGTGATCCAGCTCCGGTGCCGGAAGAATTACCGGCTGACACTTTCCGCATATTCCCGCTGGCTGCTGCTCAAATCCTCATCCGGCTGTTCATCAAGCCACCAATTGAAGCCGTCTTCGGCCAGCAGGAAATGTGCTTCGTCCGGACCATAGGAGCCTGCCGCATAAGAATGGAGCGGAATCAAATTCTCCTGGAAGGCCTCCAGGATCGGCTGCACCCATTTCCATGACAGCTCCACCTCATCCCAGTGTGCGAAATAGGTCGGATCTCCGTTTAAGGCATCATGGATCAGATTCTCATAAGCTTCCGGAAGTCCGGATTGGCTTGGCTGCAGCTCAACCTGCACGGGCTTGATCTCTCCTTTGTGCGCCAGATCCATCATGTTCAGCTGAATGGAGATACGTTCTTTCGGGCCCAGCTCAATAATCAGCAGATTCGGCTCTGCCTTGGCATCCAAATCATCAGCCGGCTGCGCTAATGGCTCTTTAAACTGAATGACAATACGGGTCGCTTTCTCTTTCATGCGTTTCCCGGTGCGAATGTAGAATGGAACGCCACGCCAGAAGAAATCATTAATCTGCATCCGAACAGCTACATACGTTTCATTAGCGGAGTGTAAGGCTACTCCCGGCTCATCGCGGTAACCAGGAACCTGTTGGCCCTGCAGGCTGCCGGCCGTATATTGCCCGCGGATCACATTCATGCCGACATCCTGTTTGCGGAGAGGTTCCAGAGCTTCCATCACCAGCTTCTTCTTCAGCCGGATCTGATCCGGAGTGCTCTTGCTAGCAAGCTGGGTCGCCGTCATCATCAGCAGCTGCAGCAGGTGATTCTGAAACATGTCCCTTAATGCGCCCACATGGTCATAATATCCGGCCCGCTCCTCTACCCCGACAGTCTCCCCTGCCGTAATCTGTACGTTAGCGATATATTGTTTCTTCAGAAGTCCCTGAACCGCCGGATTAGACTGCCACAATGCTTCCAGGCCCTGTACCATCGGTTTGCCCAGGTAATGGTCAATGCGGTAAATTTCATCCTCCGTAAAGAAATGACTCAAATATTCGTTCAGTTCTCTTGCCGACTGCAGATCATGGCCGAAAGGCTTCTCGATGACAAGCCGCTTCCAACCTGCAGCAGAACCGAGGCCGCTCTGATGAATATTGGCAGCAATGGGTTCAAAAAATTCAGGCCCAACCGACAGGTAAAATAACCGGTTAGCCGGCAGCTGCAAGGCCTGCTCGCGTTCTTCAACCAATGTCCGCAGCTTCGTGTAATCCTCCGGATGGCCGATATTTAGAACACTGTACCGGAAAGCCTGCAAAAAAGCCTGAAGCCCAGCATCCTGTACCTTGCGTCTCGAGAATTCATGCAGAGACTGCTCGACATTACTCCGGAACGATTCGTCATTTAATTCCCTTCTTCCCAGACCTACCAGTGAGAAAGAACGAGGCAATTTATGATCAAGAAATAAATTATATAATGCAGGGTAGATTTTTCGTTTGGCTAAATCGCCTGTTGCTCCAAATAAAATAAATGTAACCGGCTCCATTCTCTACCGCTCTCCTTTGTTTCTATTTTGTAGTTCCACTATAATACTTTTAGCTGCTATATAAGTAATTAATATATTTCGGAGGAGATATAGACCATATCTATGAATAATAATTATGAATTGTATAAAGTGTTCTATTGGGCCGCTAAAACGGGCAGCCTCTCACAGGCGGCAAAGGTGCTGTATCTAACGCAGCCCAGCGTCAGCCATGCGATCAAACAGCTGGAGGACAGCTTTGGGATTCCCCTGTTTCACCGGAACGCTAGAGGGGTTGTGCTGACGCAGGAAGGCTCCATGCTGTACTCCTATATCGAACAATCGCAGATTTTGATCTCTATTGCCGAAGAAAAAATGGCGGCCCTCAAAAATTTGGAAAGCGGAGAGCTGCGAATCGGCGGCAGCGATTCCCTGTTCAAGCATTACCTGCTGCCTTATCTGGAATCGTTCCACCGCAAATATCCCGGCATCAGGCTCCATCTGAATCATGGAACGACACCCGAAACCATCTCCGTCCTGAAGGAAGGAAAAATCGACTTCGGCGTCGTGCGTATGCCGATCGTAGATCCGCAGCTGCAAGTAAGAGAAACCTTTCAGCTGAACGACTGCTTTGTGGCGGGGGAACAATTCAGGGAATTAAAAAATAAAGTATTGTCGCTGGAGGAGCTGCTGCAGCAGCCCATCATATTATTTTCACGGAACAGCCGGGTAAGAATGGCCATTACGGAGCTGTTTGAGCGATACGGCTATAACCTGAAACCCGAGATTGAAGTCGGCAGTGTTGACCTGCTGATTGAATTTGCGCGCAGAGGACTCGGCATTTCGTACGTCACCAGGGAGTTCATTTCGAAGGAGCTGAGTGAGGGGTCTTTATTTGAAATCAAATTGGATGTAGAGCTTCCGCCATCCCAAGTAGGCATCATTATCAAGCACAGCCTGCCGCTATCCAATGCGGCTGCGCGGTTTATCGAGATGATGTCCTGAACAGGAGACTGAACGCATCGGAAGAGCAAGAAAAGACACAAAAAAAAGGCTTCCGGCCTGCTGCCCTACGGCGGCGGATCGGAAGCCTTCTTGTCATACAAAGATGCGGTTGAGAGGACTCGAACCTCCACGGGGGGTTAGCCCACACGGACCTGAACCGTGCGCGTCTGCCAATTCCGCCACAACCGCATAATTTAATGTCCTTTCATAGCGACAAGTAGTAATATACCATATACACAGCAGGCTTGCAAGCATTTTGATTAAAAAAAATTAGCCTTCCTGTCTGAATGACAGCGAAGGCCTGCCCCGCAAGGCTTTACTCTTACTGCAGCGCCTGCTGAACCCGCATCGCGCTCTGGGATAAAATATGGCCTGCCGCCGCTGCAGATGCAGCAGCCGTCGCTTCCAGAATCTCCAAATCGGAAGCTCCCTTCGACTTCGCTTCATTGGTGTGATAGAAGGTGCACACTTCATTATTGGCAAATAAACCGACACCAAGCGCAATCAAATGTTTGGTCTTCTCATCAAGGTTCCCGGATTGAAAGGCTTGTCCGGTAAACTGATGATAGGCCTGAGCAGAGTCCGGCAGGAATTGTCCAAAATGCTCAATTTCTTTCTTATATGCCGATACTTTATCCTCGTTCATATTCATAAATGTTCATCCCTTCGTATAGAATGCCTGCACCGCAAGGCGATCTTTAATACGATGTCCAGGATTGTACATTTTTTATTCGTGCTGTTATTATTCGTGCTGTTATTATTCCTTCTGTCCCGGCGAAGAAGAATCGCGCGGCTCGTCGTAAGGGCTGTAGCTGTAGCTCCGGTCAAGCTTGACAATTTTCCGGTTGCGCTTGCGGATCAGAACATGGGCTGCATCCCAGGCAACCACGACTCCGTTAATATCATTGCTTTCCATGGCATCCCTAACCACCCGGATCCGTTCACCGGACAGCCTGTATGCATTCAACTGTTCGTCGCTGATCATTGTTCTGCCTTCCTCCTTCCTTCTCAAGTGTCAGACAACATCGCTGCAGTCCGTTTATCGGCCAAAAAAAGACCTAAATGGAAAGGCCATTTAGGTCTTGGATGACAAGAAGCAGCTGCTTCGTCTCTGACGTCCGCTGGAATTATTTCTGGTCAGCCTGCGCATGTTCTTTGCTGTCGTTCTTCTCAAACCAGAAGTCGAGCACTTTGGCAGACATAACCCGCTGTTCGATGTATCCTACCTGCTGAGGCGTAAAGTGCTCTCTCCAATTGAAAGACAGCTCTTCGCACAAGCCGGCAATGGTCAGAAGCGCAGACCAGCTCACATAACGTTTGTACCAGAAAAATTGAGGATGTTCTAGCATATAGGGATAAAGATCATCGAATTCGGTATGTTTGCAATCCAACGCTCTTTCGAACGTAACTTTGGCGGCTAGTAACTTTTCAACAAAAAACTCGGCATTTGGTTCTTTCCCCATTGTTGTTGCCTCCCCTCTCTAGCTATTCATTATTATATCGAAAAAAGCTTGACCTGCAAAGGATAGAGCAAAAATTGGTCTGCGGCCCATCCCGGTCCGGTCAGATTCTTTATTCGGCGAATTGTATAGACCCGCCTTCCAGTGAGGCGATTTTGGCCAAAGATTCTACGCGGATTCCCTGCTCACGAAGAGCCCTTGCTCCCTGCTGGAAGCACTTCTCCACCACAAGCCCGATTCCGGCCAGGCTCGCACCGGAGCGCTCGATAATCTTAATCAGCCCTTTAGCAGCATCGCCGTTTGCAATAATATCATCAATAAAGAGGACATGATCTTCCGGTTTAAGGAACTTCCGGGATAACACCAGATCGGTCACGATCCCTTTTGTAAAAGAAGGCACCCGTTCCACATAGCTGTCCGGATCAGCCAGCAGCGTCTTCTTGCGCCGGGCGAATACCAGCGGGACACCCAGTTCATAAGCTGCAGCAAAGGCAACGGCAATTCCGGAGGATTCCACAGTCACTACCCGGGTAACTCCCTCTTCCTTAAATAATGCGGCAAACGCTTTGCCCATTTCCATGGTGAGCGCCGGGTCAACCTGTTCATTCAGGATTGCGTCCAGCAGGAGCACCTGATCCGAAACGACAACTCCTTGTTCGACAATTTTCTGTTTAATCAGTTCCATATTCTAATCCTCCTACATCTATGCCGATGCTTTTCTGTAAAATACCATAATGCACAGGCGCCATCAACCCATATTTTTCATCTTTGCCGGCAGCAGTCATGTCCGAAGCGGCTCGAACATAACTTGTACTAACATGCCTTCCTGTGCCCTGACGGCCAGCTCGGATTGAGGAGGATTGACCATGAGGAACGCCGCTAAAGTATTGCAGGTTGCTTTTACTTATATCGGAACTATTGTCGGTGCCGGCTTTGCTACCGGACGGGAAATTTTGCAGTTCTTCACCCAGTATGGGAAGTGGGGGGCGCTGACGATTGGGTTGTCGACACTGTTGTTTGTCTGGCTTGGAACCAAGATGATGCTGCTCGCCCATGACATAGGGGCCGTCTCGTACGAGGATCTGAACCGGAAGCTGTTCGGCCGCAGGACAGGCTGGTGGATCAGTCTGTTCACACTGATCGTTCTGATCGGCGTAAACAGTGTCATGCTGGCCGGAGCCGGCTCTGTATTCATGGAGCACCTTGGCCTCTCCTACCAGCTGGGATTATGGATCACCCTGATCGGGACTTTCCTGCTGCTTAACAAAGGCATGGATGCGATTCTGCAGCTTAATTCCATTGTGGTGCCGCTGATGATTACCCTGTCGGTCATCATTATCAGCGCTACAATCGGCACTCCGGGCTCTGAGCGTTTCTTAAGTCTGAATACGGACAGCAGCCTGCTGCAAACCTGGGCTTCCCCTTTTATCTACAGCGCTTTTAATCTGGCCATGGCTCAAGCGGTCCTCGTACCGGTCGGAAGTAAAATCGAAAACCGCAAAGTCCTTGTGTGGGGCGGCGTAGCAGGCGGGCTCGGTATCGGGTTTATGCTGATGGCCGGTCACTTTGCCCTATCTGCGCATATGCCGGGGATTGTCCAGTTCGAAATTCCGATGGGGAATATCGCCTTTCAGCTCGGTACAGCCGTCCAGCTCATCTATGTGCTGCTGATCTTCATGGAAATCTTCAGCACGTTTGTGGCGGATATTTACGGGGTGACGCTGCAGATCCGCACGTTCTGGAACATTCCGGAACGCTGGCTGTCGCTCATCATTTTATCGATCTGTTATTTGACCAGCCAAATCGGGTTCAGTTCCCTGCTGTCTGTGCTCTATCCTTTGTTCGGCGCTCTCAGCCTTGTCTGGGCGGTCATGCTTGTCCTGTACCGGAAGCCTGAAATTATAAGATGACAGCCTGCTTCATGAATAGATCATCCTTAATAATCTCCCCCGCAAAAATAAAAGCCGGCAGCCAAAGCCGGGCACCCGACAGGTGCCTGCTTCAGCCAGCCGGCTCTATGCTTTGATTTCCAGGTACATCTTCTTCAGCTCATGCACAGCACGGTTAAGCGAATATTTCGACTTGGCCTTCTCGGAAGCAGAGCGGGCCAGCGTATACCGGTAATCCGGATCGCTGATGAGCTGTTCCAAAACGGCAGCCAGGGCAGCCGGGTTCTCCGGCGGCACGAGCATGCCGTTTACGCCATTCTCAATCTGCTCCGGAATACCGCCAACCTCGCTTCCTACCAAAGCCAGACAGCACAGTGCCGCTTCCGCAAACACCGAACCGAAAGCCTCTGCTCTTGACGGAAGAACAAAAATATCAAAGAACGGCATAAATTCTTCCGGATGCAGCGTATAGCCGTAAAAGATCGTCTCCTCGTAAATCCCAATAGACTGTGCCATCTCCTCGAGATCCTTCCGGCTTGGGCCGTCGCCAATCAGGTGCAGCACAAATGGAAGCCCTTTCTGCTTCAGCTCTGCACAAGCGCGGAGCAGGATATCCAGCCCTTTGGCCGGGACCAGGCGGCAGACGGTGACCAGCTGGGCCACTTCATTTTCATGGGCAACCGGTTTAAAGCGCTTCTCATCATAGCCGTTAGGAATGACCGTTATATTCTGCGGACGATCCACATAAGGAGCCAGATAGTCGCGGAAAGAGTTGGAAACGGTGACCAGCCGGTCCGTCCGCTGCTCCAATTCGCGGTACAGCGAAACAAGAAACCGGTGTTCCGGCCCGTTCTCCTGAATCCGCCCGTTCAAGATCAGCTCGCGTTCATAACTGGAATGCACCGTTTGGATTACAGGGACATCCGGGAACACGTCTTTCATGGCCATCCCTACAATCGGATGATGGGCATGGATAACATCGTAGCGCTTATCGACGCGCAGCTTCGTCCACCATATGTAATCCAGATAGGTTTGGACATATTTTTGCACGATCGGACTGGAAGCATATTCTCTCCAATCGAAGGTCTGAAAAACAACTTCACCGCTGCCCTTCATCCGCACTCGCTTCGGAATGGAGAACAGGTCCATTTCCCATCTTGGGGGCGTGAACCGCTCCTGCAAATAAGGAATCATGGATGATACCCCGCCTGGCTGCTCCGGAGGGAAAAATAAGGCTTGCAGCAGCTTCATGGGATGTCCCCCTTTCACATTCAGAATTCTAAACCTCGCGGATCCTCTTAAATAGCCGGATCCTGCTGTCTCCTCAAAGCCTTGCTATTCTTCATTATGCCATGCCGGCGGGTCTTCGTCATGTCCCCTTTTGTGAACAGACAACATTATGTTAAACTGCTGAAAGACAACTTGATCTGCTATTATTAAATCTTCAAAAGCTTTAGATTAGGAAAGGAATTGTTGTTTCATGCCATCTGTTTCCCTGCCTCCCGCTTACCGCAGCCAAATGATTGATATGCTTGGCAAGGAAGAAGCGGAGCGATTACTTGATACTTATACGGACGAGCGGCTCTACGGACTACGGATCAATACGCTTAAAATTGCGGCCGCTTCCTCCTCTATGAATGCGCTTAAAGAACAGTTCGAGCTCAAACCCGTTCCCTGGTGTCCGGAAGGCTATTCTTACAGCGAGGATAAGCGCCCCGGCAAACATCCGTACCATGCCGCTGGTCTCTATTATATTCAAGAGCCTTCGGCAATGTCCGCCGTCTGCCTGCTTGATCCGCAGCCGGGCGAGACCATTCTGGATCTGGCAGCAGCCCCCGGCGGCAAATCCACGCAGATCGCAGCCAGAATGCAGGGTCAGGGACTGCTGGTCTCCAACGAAATTCATCCGGCCCGGGCCAAAATCCTCTCCGAAAACATCGAACGCTGCGGCATCCGGAACGCCCTGGTGACAAATGCTGCCCCGGACGACCTGTCAGCCCGGTTCCCGCATGCGTTTGACCGGATCATGCTGGACGCCCCGTGCTCGGGGGAAGGGATGTTCCGCAAGGATGAGAGAGCCGTGGAAGAATGGTCCCCGGAAGCCGTTGAGCTTTGCGCAGCAAGACAGCGCGACATTCTGCACGAGGCTGTCAAGATGCTGAAGCCCGGGGGCGTAATGGCATACTCCACCTGCACCTTTAACCGTATGGAGAATGAGGACAACATGCGCTGGCTGCAGCAGGAATATCCGTTTATGGAGCTTGTTGAGGAGAAAAGAATCTGGCCCCACCTGCAGGCCGGTGAAGGCCACTATGTGGCGCTGCTCCGCCGCAAGCCAGGCAGCGAAGCTGCGGCCGTGCAGGAGCGTGACGAATCCGGCAGGAATGCCGGCATCCGTTCAAGGGAAGCCAAACCCTCCCGTAAGGGTAAATCGAGGGGACATGCAAAGGGCGGCAGCGAAGGCCTTCAAGCGAAGCAAACCTGCCTCGACTGGATGAAGGAGAATACGCCCGGCTTCACGGCAGAACCTGAGAGAATGACGGCCTTTGGCGAAGCGCTTTATCTGCTGCCGCAGAGCAGAGAATGGCTTCTGAGCCCGGAAATGCTCGAAGGCCTGAGAATCCCGCGCGCCGGGCTGAGGCTTGGCGTCTTCCGCAAAGGCCGGTTTGAGCCGGATCATGCGCTGGCCCTTGCGCTAACAGCCGCAGATGCGGCTGTCTCCGTCGATTTAAAGGCAGACTCCCCGGAAGCCTATGCTTATTTGAAAGGCGAGACGCTCACAGTCAGCGCCGAGCTCCGCGGCTGGACGCTGGTCACTTTGGACGGCTATCCCGTCGGATTCGGGAAATGCAGCGGCGGACAGCTCAAGAACCATTACCCCAAAGGACTGCGGCTAACAGGCGGATCAGCGGTATAAAATGCAGCAATCCTGCATGCTGCATTAACAAGCATAAGCAGCAAAAAAGCAAAGGAAACGGGCTTCAATCCCGTGTTCCTTTGCTTTTTCGCTTTTTTTACAGAACCGCGCCTTTAGGGTTCAGGCAGTATTTTTCCAATGCGGCCTTGACGCCTTCCTCATTGTTGCTCAGCGTCACGTCATTTGCGGCGGCTTTGACCTCCAGCGGGGAATTGTCCATCGCGATTCCAAGACCCGCATAGGTCAGCATGGAAATATCGTTGTAGAAATTGCCGATTGCCATGACCTGTTCACGGGCGATGCCGCGTTTCTCCGCCAGCTGCTTCAGGGCCGCGCCCTTCGAGGACTCCTTGTGCATCAGATCCACAAAATAGTCCCCGCTGCGCAGCATATTAAACTGCTGATCCCACAGGCTCCAGTCTGCCTGCACTTTATCCATCGCTTCTTTAGTGCCTGCTGCCGTTACTTTGACTACCGGCTCGTTAAATCCGGCCCAGTCCGGCAGATTTTTCGGAACAATCAGATACTGCTTGTACATATCCAGCACTTCCTGGTCCAGCTGATCCGCGCCTTCCACATACAGCTCAAACGTCGTGTTGACGTCAAAATGCACACCGTGTTCCCGGCAGTAGTCAAAATAAGGCTGAAGGCCCTTGGCATCCAGCGGAAATTCATGGATGACCGAATATGCATCCCCTTTGAAGCCGACTGTCGCGGCCCCGTTATGGGTAATAATGGAGCCTTCCAGTCCAATTTCCTTCATTAAAGGAATGGAGCTTTGAGGCGCACGCCCCGTACACAAGACGATTTCAGCCCCTTCCGCCGCTGCGGCCCGGATGATCTCCGCAGTTCCCGGCGTTAACGTATGATCATCCATCAGCAGCGTCCCGTCTACGTCCAGCGCAATCAGTTGGTATTTCATCTCTTCAACTCCTCCTCTTTGATCTATATCTAGGATAGATTCTGATGAATCGTTTGGAGCCGGCTCAGCTCCTCTTCCGTCAGTTCCCGGTAAGCGCCCTTTGGAAGCAGGGGGTCGAGCTCGAGCGTTCCCATGCGGACTCTTTTTAAATAGAGAACTTTAGAGCCGGCCGCCTCGAACATTCTCTTCACCTGGTGAAATTTGCCCTCTACAATCGTCAGCGAAATCTCGCTGTATATTTGACCGTTCTCTTCGTACTGCTTCAGAATCTCAAGCTCAGCCGGTTTGGTCACATAGCCATCGTCAAGCTCTACGCCTGCACGAAACTGCTCCGCGTGGCTGCCGCCGATTGCGCCCAGCACTTTCGCTTCATAGGTTTTGGGCACATGCTTGCGCGGAGACAGCAGCTCGTGGGAAAGCGCACCGTCATTCGTCAGCAGCAGAAGTCCTTCCGTGTCTTTATCCAGCCGCCCTACCGGAAAGGGAGCAAAGACCTTAAATTTGCCCGGGAGCAGATCAATCACCGTTCGATCCCGGTTGTCCTCGGTCGCCGACACGACGCCGGCAGGCTTGTGAAGCATGATGTAAATGAATTCCCGGTATACAACTTCTTCCCCGTCTACTTCAATCACACAGCGCGCAGGATTCACCTGCAGGCCGCTGTCTTTCACTTTCGTGCCGTCTACGGTTATGCGTCCCTGCTTGACCATTTTTTTGAGTTCAGAGCGTGTAGCGATGCCCATATGGCTCAGAATTTTGTCGAGTCTCAGTGTCTGTTTGCCTGTTTCCATCGTTATGTCCACCTCCAGCCCGGCGGGTATTCATTCTTTAGCATGCCGTCCTGCCACTTGCCCCAGCCGAGTGAATAACCGTTGACACAGACCAACACGTAGCCTTTTGGCGGTGCAGCATTCACGCAGGATAAACGTTCAGCAGAAAGCTGAAGCGTCTCCCCCTTCAGATACTTGACGGCTTCATGATCGTCCAAAGCTAAGTTCACACTGCGCAGACACTGCTCCGGCTTGAGTGCAGATGCAAGCGGCTGTCCCGGCACAAAGCGCCCGTTCTTGACAGTTCCCGCATACCAGCCGGGTCTGACGGTTTTCAGCCCATTTAAGCGTTCCGGCTCCACCGGGGATAAATACAGATTTGTCCCGAAAAAGACCGGGAATGCTGCGGATGGAACCGCATCTTCCGTTAAATGCTGCTCCGCGAACTGCTCCCAGACAGTCAGCAGCTCTCCGGAATCCGTGCCGGCGCGCTTGCCGGAAGAACGCTTGTCGCGCTTCTCCGGGCCCTGGGTCTTGCCTTTCCCTTTATGCAGCCTGGCGGCCTTGTCTTCAACTGTCCTGCCGGCAGCGGAATCTGCCTTATCCTCAGCAGCAGAAGCGTTTAGCACCCGTTCAGGTGACGCGTGGTGCCTATCCGAGCCCGCTTGGCCAGTATGGCGGAGCACCGCCACGAAATGGCCTTCACCTTCGATAAGATGCGGCCACAGCCGGCCGGTGTCCGCTGTTCGGGCAGCCGCTTCCGAGGTAAAAGCCATGCTCTCAGGCTCAATAAACTCGGCAGTCAGCCAATGTGGATGGCCTTTGGCAATCCCCCATTCCGGAGGAAGCGATACCACCTCAAACTCCGGACAGCGGGTCAGAAATTCCGCGATCTGCGCTTCATTCTCCTCCGGCGCAAAGGTGCAGGTCGAATATACAATGGTGCCTCCGGGAGCAAGCATGCCCGCAGCAGCCATTAAAATGTCCCGCTGCATCGCTGAGCACACCTCGACGGAATGCGTCTCCCACTGGCGGGCCATCGCTTCATCCTTGCGGAACATCCCTTCTCCCGAGCAGGGAGCGTCAATCAGGATTTTATTGAAGTAACCGGGAAAAGCCTCCCGAATGCGCTCCGGGGTTTCGTTCAGCACAACGGCATTCTTAATGCCGTAGAGCTCGATATTTTTCGCGAGTGCCTTCGTCCGCTGATCGCTGATGTCGTTCGTAACGAGAACGCCGCTTCCCTGCAATTTAGCCGCCAGCTGGGTAGATTTGCCGCCAGGTGCGGCACACAGATCAAGCACCCGGTCACCCGGCTGCACATTCAGCGCCTCGGCCGGCGCCATCGCACTCGGTTCCTGGATGTAGTATAAACCCGCATGGTAATAGGGATGTTTGCCTGGCTTCTGCCCTTCCTCCGTGTAGTAACCAGTACTGCACCAGGGAACGGGCTGAAGCGGGAAGGGAGAGACAGACTTAAACGCATCCGGGCTTATTTTCAGCGTATTAATCCGGATACCCGCATACCGGGGATGATCATAGGAAGCAGCAAAATCCGGGTATTCATCACCCAGCAGAGACTGCATCCGCTCCAAAAATAATGGAGGCAGCGTAACACTCATACGGACACCCTTTCAATATCAATAATTCGAATATCAATAATTCGGCGTGCCGCTCCAAGAACTCTTTCTCGACAAAATATCCCCGCAAGGCGGATCCAGGCTTGTTTAATGCCCGTCCGAACCCTGCGGGGACATAAATCTTGAAGTCGATCAACGCCCAAACCGATGGAGGTCAGAGCCTTCTTAACGGTTGTCTTTGAGAAGTCCCCGAAGCTCATGCTTCGGGCCTCGCTGGCGTCTTAGCTGCAGCGGAATATTCTTCTTCACCTGCAGAGAGGCCTCCGCCACTGCTTGAGCAAGGCCCGGCTCTACAATATCAATGGTCAAATCATAATAATCAAAAGGACGCTCTTCATCATGTGATAATTTAGCGATGTACTGCTCAACCTCGTCCCGGAGCTTACCCAGGTTGATTCCCAAGCTGTCCGGCGGGTAAACGGCAAGTTTGGACGCCGCCGAACGCAGCATCTTAAGGCTGCCTGCAAGATTGTCGTCACGCACATGAAAGAGCCCTACGGCAACCTGAAGAAGTCCTTTATATAAGGGGTCGCTGTCTTTGGAGAGCCAGAGCTCTTCCATGACTTCGTGGCATTCAAAGTAATCCCGGTCCCGGTTAAAATAGACCAGGAACGCCAGATACAGCTCGTCATACGGCATGATCGGGCTCCGGATCGATGTCTTTCTTGGCTGCACTAATTATGGCTTTCACATGATCCAGCAGCTCCTTCATGGCGTCCAGATCACGATTTTCCCATATTTGGTTGAATTTCCCCTGTGCTTCAATAGCCTCGCCGACTTTATGGTAGAAGTACAGCTGGTGAATTATTTTCAAAGTGTCAGACACGAGATTGGCGTCATCCTCAAAAGTCCGCTGCGCTATCAGAATCTCTTCGCGGATGCTGGACATTTCATTGTCCAGGACGAAGGCAGCCTCAGCGGCTTTCTTAAGCCGCAGACGCATCTCTGACGGCAGGCTGTCACGGTATTTATAATTCAAGGAATGCTCGATGGTTGCCCAGAAGTTCATCGCCAGCGTCCGGATTTGAATTTCTGCGAGCACCAGCTTTTGGCCGAAGGCCGTTTGAACCGGATATTCTACAATCATATGAAAGCTGCGGTATCCGCTATCTTTATAATTCGTAATATAATCCTTCTCATAGAGCACCTTTAAGTCCTTGCGATTGCGGATATATTGGGCAACCCGCCGGATATCCTCCACGAATTGGCACATAATCCGGATCCCGGCTATATCTTCGATTCCGGTTTCGAGATTTTCCATGGCCACATTCAGCCGTTTCGCTTTATCCAGAATGCTTGAAATTTTCTTGACCCGTCCAGTCACAAATTCAATCGGAGCATACTCTTCACGTTTCTTCAGCTCCGACCGCATCGTCTTAAATTTAACCTTCAGTTCCTCCACAGTTTGTTCATAGGGGAGGAGAAAGGTGCCCCAATCTCTACCGTCCATGTCTGTTCCTCCTGTCAGTACCGCCTGTTATCGGTGGTCGGCACCCACCGCTTCGGAAATATGCTTGAATCCGTCCCGCAGCAGAAGATCCCGTAACCCGCGGTGAAGTCTCCGATTAATTTCAGGCCCTTCATAGATAAGAGCCGTATAGATCTCAACCAGACTTGCCCCTGCCCGGATCTTCCGGTACGCATCCTCACTTGAGAAGATCCCGCCGGAGCCGATGATCGGAAGTCTGCCGCCAGTCTGGCGGTAGATCCGTCCTACGATTTCAGTTGACCGCTCCTGCAGCGGTTTGCCGCTTAAGCCTCCGGTCTCCCTCGCATGCGGATGCTGCAGCCCTTCCCGGGAAACCGTTGTATTCGTTGCGATAATGCCGGATACACCGCTGGCTGAAATCGTATCTACCATAAACTCCAGCTCTTCGTCCGTCACATCCGGCGCAATTTTGACGAGCACCGCTTTGGCCGCCCCATGGCGGCTGTTCTGCGATTCCATCTCCCCCACTACCTGCTTCAGCAGTTCGGCAAGCTCGCTTCCATGCTGCAGGTTCCTCAAATCCGGCGTGTTGGGTGAGCTGATATTCACGACAAAGAAATCCGCCTGAGGATACAGAGCCTGAATGCACTTTCTATAATCATTATACGCTTCTTCATTTGGTGTTGTTTTATTTTTCCCGATATTTACGGCAATGGGAATCGGACGGCTCTGCAGGGCAGCAAGCTTGTCCGCCATCGCCTCGGCCCCATAATTATTGAAGCCCATCCGGTTGATCAGCGCCTCATCTGGAGGAAGCCTGAACAAACGCGGCTGCTCATTTCCCGGCTGCCCCTTCGGAGTAACCGTTCCCACTTCCATAAATCCGAATCCGATCGAAGAGAAACCTTCAACGGCTTCCGCATTCTTATCAAGCCCGGCAGCCAGACCGACCGGAGATGGGAAATGAAGGCCGAACAGGTCAACTGACAGCTCCGGCGCTTCTTTAATGCCGAACAGGGACTTAAGCAAAGGTACTCCTCCCGGCATGGCAGAAACCTTATGTAATCCTCCGATTACGAGATGATGGGCCTTTTCCGGATCCAGCCTGAAAAAAACCGGTTTTCCTATATTCCGATAAAGCACTGCACTTCACTCCGTTCTATAACAGTACGCCGCAGGCGCATGAGTATCCTATTCTCAGTTTAGCGTTTTCGGCTGCAAAAGGAAAGTTATTGGCAGTGAATTCCCTTCCTATCCTCTTAACCTCTCATGGAAAAAAAGTCTGAAAGCCGTTACAATGGAAGTGTAAAACCCAGGCAGCGGATGCTGCATCAGAAGCTACATTTATGGAAGGAAGTGCTTCATATGTCCACAAAGAGAAAACCGCCAACCCTTCATCAGAAAAAGGAAGAGGTCAATAAAAAGGCGCTGATCTGGCTCGGCTCCATTCTGGGGGCCATCGTCGTCTTCTTTGCGGTGATTCTTATTCTGGTAAACTCCTGATTAATCAAGCCAATGATAGGTTTTACGGGGATTACGCTGGTCCTGACGGTCCGGAAATTCAAACCTTTTGGCCGTTCCAGGCTTCAAATCCGGCAGAATCCCCTTTCCAATTGTGACAGAAGTGCCTTTCGGAACCATATCGAATAATTCCTCCACATCAGCCTTCGCCATCCGAATGCAGCCTTTGGACTCATCCTTCCCGATGCTGTCCGGCTCGTTCGTACCGTGAATCGCGTAGTTACCGCCAGACAATGCCATTCCCCGGCTGCCGAACTCCCCGTCATCATGACCGTTTGGATGCATGACCTTCTCCGTGATCCGGAAGGTTCCTTCCGGCGTCCTGTCCCCGCCCAGTCCTACCTGATACGTGCGAAGCACCACTTTCCCGCTCACCAGGGCAAGCAAATGCCTGCTCTTGTCGATCTTGATTTCAAGCGGCTGCTGAAAAAAAGGCTCTCCCGGAGCCGCAGTCTGCTCTCCGGCAGTTACAGATGCCCCGGTCTCCGCCTTCGAAGCGGCGGACTGTCCGGTCTGACTCTTGGCCTGAGCCAGCGCGGTTTGAAAGGCCGGCCCTGCCTCCGGAGCATCTCCGGCAATCCAGTTGTTCGGATAAGGCTGGTTTAGTTCGCCAAGCTTACCCGGATAACGGCCCTCAGCCTCCTTGAACTGCTCAATCGCAGAGGACAAAACCGCCAGCAGCTCCTGTTCGCCTGTCCACTCTGCAGCCTGGCTTTTGAGAACAGAGGAGGAATCCTCAGGCGGTTCACAGCCGCAGGAAGCCGGATTCAGCGCCTGAATGGAGGTTTTACCGGAACCGGCGTCCTGCAGGACGCTGTATTCAAGCGGCAGATCCCGCTTCCACAGCAGCCAGCCATCCAAGCTTTCCATACCAAGCATGACCGTCTGAGTCTCCAGCTGACTGCCTGTTTGCTTGCTGCCTGTTTGGAGCAGGCCGGCCAGCGCCTCTGCCCGCTGCTCCGCGCTTCCTGCCGCCGCAGCTGTAAATAACGGCCCCTTCTTCTGCTTGGCCGTCCCTTGATTCCCTTTGCCGGATGGAGCGGCAGCCGAGGCTATTACAGAATCTTCCTGCCCGCCTCCGTCCGCCGCTTGTCCAACTCCAGGAGCCTCCGTCCACAGCGGGGCCGATAATACGAGCAGCAGAAGCATCAAGGCTGCAAGCGCCCTGCGCCACCGGGTCCGGCTTGCAGCTTTGCGCTTTGAAGCAGCCAGCAGCTCCGCTGCATATTCTTTCCACACCTCGTCCGGTGTCTTGCTGGATTCAAAAGCTTCATAAACATTTCCTGCTTGTATGTAACAATAATTCGCTTTGCCTTCCTGGCCGCTCTGCTCATACTCTTTCCCCAGCAGATACCAGGCCATGCGGTTATCCGGATGCATCCGGACGTATTCTTTCAAATAGGCCGAATTGCTCATCGCGTCCTCCGTAGGTTCTCTTCTTAGATTTTGGATACCGGCTTCCGCCAATTTCCTTCTTCTCCTATTATCGGCAGTATGATACCTATTCGATATACAACAAAAGCACCAGTTGCTATAACAGATAACTGCCCGTGGTTCTATAAAAACGGCCTTGATTCTATAAAAAAACGGTCTATGCTTCTATAAAAAACACCCCTTGCCTTCGGCAAGGGGTGTTTACCATTCATCAACTGCTCTGCGAACAGCGATTAACCTTCTTTGTTGAAAGGTTCATCCGCAATTTTGATGGAATCTGTAGGGCAGCCGTCGCAAGCATCTTGAAGATCATCATGCAAATCGTCCTCAATGGCAGTAACGCCGCGGTTTGCGTCGCTTTGGTAGATTACTTCCGCCAAGCCTTCATCATCATAATCAAAAATGTCTGGTGCTGTAGCGCCGCAAGCTCCGCATGCGATGCAGGTGTCTTTATCAACCCAACTATATTTTGCCATATTCGTCTGCCTCCTGTTAAAAAACAATACAAGTTCTAGTGCGGTCGGACTCTCCACTCAAGTACATTATAATGAAATAACTATTTATATTCAATTACCTCTTTGTCCCAGCCTGCCTGATTCTATTCAAAACCCTCGTTCTTCAGGAAATCGGTCTGTAAAGATGTTCCCCGTATTTTATGATTCCGGATCAGGGTTGAAGGATCGTCTCCCAGCATCCCGGCCGTCAGCACGGCGCTTTCCCCAAACTTATCCCTCAGCTCATCCATTACTTTGGTCAGCTGCTCTTTCCTCGGCTGCTGCTCGTAGCTGAATAGATCCAGCTGCATGGCCGATTCTTCCCTCGGAACCAGATTTTGAAGCGTGATTCCCAGCAGACGTACGGGCTTGCCTTCCTTCCAGTGCCTGCGGAACAACTTGCATGCCTCATGATATACCTCATCCGCCGTTTCCGTTACACTGGCAAGAGTTTGGGATCTGGTGATCGTCTTCATATCCGGCGTACGGATTGTGATCTGCACCGTCTGCGCCATTAATCCCTGCCTGCGCATCCTTCTGGACACTTGGTCCGCCAAATTCAGCATGACGCGTTCTACATCCTTCATCTCCGAGATGTCATATGGAAGAGTTGTTGTATGGCCTACCGATTTATTCTTGTCCCTTTCTTCCCGGACAGGGCTCAGGTCGATCCCGTTCGCTGCCTGCTTCATCCAGGCGCCCATGACGCCGAAGCGTTCCTGCAGCCTTCTTTCATCCGCAGCGGCCAGCTGGCCAATGGTATAGATGTGCAGCTTCTTCAGCTTATCCGCCGTTCTCCCTCCGATCCCAAACAGCTGGGAGCAGGGTTTATCCCACAATAGATTTGGAACGTCCCGAATCCGCAGGACCGTGATGCCGCTGGGTTTCTTCATATCAGACGCCATCTTGGCAAGCAGTTTATTCGGCGCAATGCCAACCGAGCAGGGAAGCCCGAGCTCGTCACCTATCCGCCGCTGAAGCTCTTCCGCAATTTGAAGCGGAGTTCCGAATTGTCTTGAACCCGTTATATCCATGTAACACTCGTCTATGGATGCTGTCTCCAGCAGGGGAGTATACGAGTAAGCGATGCTTTGAAAGCCCTTGGAGTATTTCCGGTACAATTGAAAATCAGGCTGTAAGACAATAAGATCCGGACACAGCTTAAGCGCCTGTTTCACGAGCATGCCGGTCTTCACCCCAAGCTTCCTTGCTGCATATGAACTGGTTACAATGATCCCTTTGCGCTGCTCCGCGCTTCCGGCAACTGCCGTTGCCCTTCCTTTATATTTGCCGGGCTCTTCGGCCTCGTGCACCGAACAATAAAAGGCGTTCATATCCACATGAAGAATTACCCTGCCGTTAGCCGGATAATATTCATCTACACTGCTCACGCCTTCCCCTCCTCAAGCAAAACCGATTATACAAATTTGACAAACCATGATACAGTAAAGCAATAAAGTCTATTCGGGATTACTTTTTTTATATACCATTATATCAAATGAGCAATGAACAGCGTTATGTTTATCATTCCAAAAGGGGGACTCTTCATGTCTAAGGCTCTATCTATCTTTGATACCACCTTGCGCGACGGCACTCAAGGGGAGGGAATCAGCCTTTCGGCCGACGATAAATTAAAAATCGCCAGAAAACTGGACCAATTGGGCGTTCATTATATAGAAGGCGGAATTCCCGGCAGCAACAATAAAGACATTGAATTCTTCCGCAGAGTTCAAGAGCTTGGATTAAGCGCAACAATAACCGCTTTCGGCAGCACGCGCCGCAAGAACAGCGAAGCCCATCTGGATGCCAACCTGAACCGGATTGTAGAATCCGGCGTCAAAGCCGCCACCCTTGTCGGCAAATCGTGGGATTTCCACGTTCACACCGCACTGCAGACTACGCTTGAAGAAAATCTGGCCATGATCGCCGATTCCATCGCTTATTTGAAGCAGCGGGGGCTTGAAGTGATTTTTGATGCCGAGCATTTCTTTGACGGATACAAGCATAACAGCGAATATGCAGCAGCTGTCCTGAAGAAAGCCGCTGCTGCCGGTGCCGACTGGCTGGTCATGTGCGATACGAACGGCGGCAGCATGCCCGGAGAAATCCATTCCATTGTATCCGACATTCACGGCAAGCTCGGAGGTGCCCAGCTCGGAATCCATACGCATAACGATTGTGAACTGGCCGTTGCCAACGCCCTCAGCGCTGTCCAAGCCGGAGCAACCCAGATTCAGGGCACCATTAACGGGTACGGGGAACGCTGCGGCAACGCCAATCTCTGCTCTGTCATTCCAAATCTGCAGCTCAAGATGGGTTATGAAGTTTTGTCGGCCGAACAAATCGCCCAATTGACCAACACGGCCAGATATGTCAGCGAAATCGCGAACGTGCATATGCCTAACAACCAATCCTATGTCGGCACTTCCGCTTTCGCCCATAAAGGCGGAATTCACGTTTCTGCCATTCTGCGCGACTCCAGAACGTATGAGCACATCCAGCCGGAGCTGGTCGGCAACAAGCAGCGGGTACTGGTATCCGAGCTGGCCGGACAAAGCAACGTCGTGTCCAAAGCCCAGGAAATGGGCATCGCTTTCGATCCTGCTAATGAACAAACGAAAGAAGTTATTCAGCACATTAAAGACTTGGAGCACCAGGGTTATTCCTTTGAGGGCGCCGACGCTTCTTTGGAAATGCTGCTGAGGGGAGCAAACGGAGAAATCGAAGAGAAATTCGAGTTTGAATCCTTCAAGATGCTTGTAGAAAAAACCGCCGGGAAACCGGTCGTCTCCGAGGCCTTTGTTAAGGTGAATGTTGCCGGCACCAGCGTTTATACGGCAGCGGAAGGCAACGGTCCGGTCAATGCGCTCGACAATGCCCTGCGTAAAGCGCTTGTCACTTATTTTCCTAAACTCAAAGAGATGCACCTGTCCGACTATAAAGTTCGTGTGCTGGACGAGAAAGACGCTACCGCAGCCAAGGTCCGCGTTCTGATCGAATCCCGCGATCTGGCCAGCAGCTGGAACACGGTCGGCGTCTCCGAAAACGTTATTGAAGCAAGCTGGGAGGCGCTGGTCGACAGTATCCGGTACGCCTTGCTTGGGGAAACCTACAAAGAGACTGAGCAGGAGACCAAAGAGCAGACCCACGGTCTGTTTAACCATTAGCCCTTGATGACGGCAAGAGCGGCACCACAAGGACCCGGAAATCCCGTACAGGGGCTCCGGGTTATATTTTTTCAAGCTGGTTATGGACCACCGCCCGGCTGCCTTGATCCTGTCTCTTCTGCATCCAGCACCCTGCGGATCCGTTCCTCCAGCTCTTCCGGCGGAAGCAGGCCGATGATAATGTCTCTTACCAATCCGTCCCGGCCGATCAGCACCTGGGTAGGAAAAGCCTGCCCTTCGTACTTGGCATAGACCTTCTCCTTCCGGTCCATCAAGATCGGATAATGCACACCGTACTGTTCAACAAAAGATTTTACCTGGGCTTCTTCATCATAAGCGGTAACGTTGACGCCATAGAGGTCTAGTTCAGTCTCATATTTTTCAGCCAGATGTTCAAGGTCAGGGGCCTCCAGCCTGCAGGGCTCACACCAGGATGCCCAGAAATTCAGCAGCAGCACTTTGTCTCTTCTGCCTTCGACACGATAGGTCTGCCCGTCAAGCCCCTTGAGCTCAAAGGCGGGAGCTGTTTTTCCGATTTCAAGGCCTGTCCCTTTGGCAGCAGCAGCTTGCCCGGACCAAAGCGTAATAGTTATACTGCATATGAAGACGAAGGCCATTTTTCCACCTAAAGTATGTAGAGGCAAGATTTTCTCCTTCATGACCGCCGCTCCTTCTCAAGAGAGTGATTCAATTCTGTCTATATTGTTTCCCTAAAGATTAGATACCATTACATACACCCCCTGAAAAGAGGAATTTTATGGAATATTCAGGAATTGGATCTACAGGAAGGCTGGGCGTACAGATCAGCGAAGAGATTATGGAGTCTATTCTCCAGCATATGCGAAAGAGTTATCCTGCTGAGGGGTGCGGAATCCTGTTTGGAAAGCCCCTTGATGGCGGGAACAGCTGGAGCATCAACAAGTTTCTCCCCTGCCGGAATTTATCCCCTTCCCCGGGAAAAGAATTTCTGCTTGATCCCAAAGTTTGGATACCGGGCAGCCTATCCCCAGACCTTACAGGCATCGTCCACAGCCATCCCGTCTCCGGGCCGGAGCCCTCGCTGAAAGATCTTAAGCAGCTGCAGCAGTTTGGGGCTATGATCAAACTCTATCTGATCGTTTCAACCTCTCCTACGGTCAGCAGGAACGCCGCTTTTTCCGGACATAAAAATCCCCCTCATTTCTCCTTCTACGGAGTTGAATCAGGGGAAAGCGGAGAATATACTCTGCTTAAGCTGAGCATACAGAGCCAGGCCGATGTCTTTAAGAGTGACTGAGATAAACATACAGATCTCCAAGCGTATTTACACCTTTCTCACGAAGTTGGTCCACTAAAGCAATCCATAAATGCGCCGTCATTTTGGCATCCTCTAACGCGTTATGCCGCCGGGTAACCGGAATCCCGTAATATCCCAGCCAGTCGTCCAGACTCGCTATCTGGCTGCCGGAATGCAGCCGCTGTGCGATCATCATCGTATCCAGCACCCTGTGGCTGAGCTGGACCTTGGATGTTTTCCATAAGGCCAGATCCAAAAAAGCTTTATCATGCCCGCTGCAGTGGGCAATCAGCACCCGGTCCTCGACAAAACTCATGAATCCATGCAGCGCTTCAACAAGCGGCGGCGCCTGGTCGGCCATTTCCTGGGTAATACCCGTCAGCATAATGATCTCTTCTGGCAAGGGTTTGGATATTCTTGATAAAGAGTGGTGCCCCTCGTCTGCCCTTACTGCAGCCCCCTCTACCTTAACTGCACCAAACGACAGGATTTCATCCCCTTGCTTTGGATGAAAACCTGTCGTTTCCAGATCAAACACTGCCGTCTTCAGTTCTTTAAGCTGAATGTGAAGCGTTTCGGGTCTTCGCAGCCCTTTATTCAGCGATCTTAGAAAAGCAATCTGCTGTGCGCTTTGCGTGCCCATTTTTGATGACATGGCAGATGGCAGTGTTCTATTCTTTATGGCATTCCACAAACCGTGATGACGTGCCGGCTCTTTCATGGAAGCCTCCTTTCCGCAAAACGATGCTGCCTCTGCAGCATCCGGTACAGCTGGCGGACCGTCTGCAGGCTTTCTCTTAATTCCCTCGATACATCTTTTTGCTTAAGTGTTTCTTGAGATAAGTATGAGTCTCCTTGGATAATCCCGTCTTCAGTATGCCGGTTCGTCAGCGACCTGAATTTCAGGGATTTTACAAAAGCTCTCCGCAGTGCATCCAGCCACGGCCTTGGAAAAGCCTCCAGCTCGTGCAGCTTGGAGATCCTCTCCTGCGTAGAGGATTCTTCTATGCCGTAATACAGCGCCATGCAGCGGATTCCATTGACCAGAGGAATATAGAGGCCGTATTTCACATCAAACTCCCCGGCATGCTCTCCAAACCGTTCAGTAATCACCTGTCCAAGCACATTCAGTGCGGCCTTATGGCGGACAGTATTCCCCAGCAAAGCCGCCTCAAGCGCTTCGCTGCGCCCCAGCAAATCCATGAAGCTGCGTTTCCAGGCCTTCGCCAGCCCTTCATCTCCAGCAATGCAGCGAAGATCGGAAGCGATCGTCAAATATCGGACGTCCTCCCACCTCAGTGTCTCTACCCAGCCAGACAGCTGGTCCTGCCACTCCTTTAGACTCAGCCTCCACATCGGATTAGAAGCCATAACCCGGCCTCTGCAGGGAGGATATCCGATGTCCACCAGCAGATTGGATAACTGCTCCCCGAACTTCTCATAATATTGCTGAGCCTCAGTGCCGCCTCCGTCTGCATAAATCAAGCCGTTATCCTGATCGCTCCAGGACGTCTGCTCACAGCGCCCCCCGCTTCCAAAAAGAACAAAAGCGAAGGGGACGGGAGGATCTCCCGCGCCCGCCTCCGCCAATTGCCGCTCACAAATGATAGTGGCCTGCCTCATCACTTCATCTTGCAGCCGGTTCACGCCTTCGTTCCATTCTTCGATGGGGTAAGAAGAGAACAGCTGAAGCAGCTTATTCTCTTCCTTCCACCGGGTTAAACGAAGATCGCCGGAAGTTACCGCAGATTGAATACTTGATAAATCAATATGGTTCACAGCAGATTCTTTCATGCGGTGCACTTCCTCTCTCTAACGTTCTATAGTTCGATTCGCAGAGTTACTTGCTGATCTCTCTGCTTCCGCTGTTCAGAATACTCATTTGTTCCGGATAACCATAGGTGCCGTGTTCACTAATATCCAGACCCATGGTTTCTTCCTCTTCAGTAACCCTCAGGCCCGTCACTGCTTTAATGATCCCCAGAATAATGAAGGAAAGCACCAGTACGAATACGAAGGTTCCGATCATACCCAAAGCTTGAACGCCAAGCTGTTCAAAGCCGCCGCCGTAGAACAATCCTGCCTTACCGACACCAACCGTTTCAGCAAGCTCTGGAGTAGCGAAGAATCCAGTTGACAGTGCACCCCACATCCCGGCAATCCCGTGTACGGAGAAAGCATAAACCGGATCGTCAAGCCCGGCTTTCTCAAACCATTGAGCCGTGAAGAAGGTAAGAACGCCAGCCACAACGCCAATGACTACTGCGGCCCATGGATCAACGAAGGCACAGGAACCTGTAATGGCAACCAGCGCTGCCAGAACACCGTTCAGCATGCTTGGAATGTCGGCTTTGCCAAATACAGCCCAGGAGACGAGCAGAGCGGCAACCCCGCCAGCTGCGGCTGCAAGATTTGTAGTTAAGGCAACATATCCGAAGAAGCCGTCATTCATTGCGCTCAGCCCGCTGCCCGGGTTAAATCCGAACCAGCCGAACCAGAGAATTATTACACCCAATACGGACAACACTTGGTTGTGACCTGGAATGCTGTTAGGTTTGCCATCTTTATTATATTTGCCAAGACGAGGCTTAAGCAGGAAGGTCGCTACCAGTGCTGCAGTTGCGCCCGTCAAGTGAACAACCGCGGAGCCTGCATAGTCCTGCATTCCCATTTCCGCCAGCCATCCGCCGCCCCAAACCCAGTGAGCAATGATAGGATAAATAACGATCATAAACAGCAGGCCGAAAATAATGTACACGCTAAGCTTAGCGCGTTCCGCCATACCTCCGCAGGCAATGGCCAGCGATACAGCGGCAAAGGAGAACTGGAACAGGAACATGATCACCATCGGAACTCCGGAGGCCGTCAAGGAATCAAAGGATGCCGTGTCTGCATTTCCTCCAAATAAGAAACCGGTATAACCAAAGAACCCGTTGCCGTTGCCGAAACCAAAGCCAAAGCCAAGCAGCCAGAAGGCAATTACGCCTATTCCTAACGTTAAGACCGTCTTGCCGGCTACATGCCCTGCATTTTTCATTCGCACAGAACCCGCTTCAAGGAGCGCAAATCCTGCCTGCATGAAGAACACCAGGATAAAAGCCAGGAACACAAACAGGGAGTTAAGGCCGATTTCTACTGCCGGTGCAGTGACATCATCTGCTGCAAAAGCCGAGACAGGAACTGCAAACAGCGAACCAAAAGTAAGCAAGCTTAACAACCACTTCTTCCTCAATATAACCCTCTCCTTAATGTCATGTTTCTTAACATGTTTTTTATGTTACAGCGATTATAATCAATAAATCAGCAACTTGACAACAAGTTTTTTTTATTCGGCTGAAAAAAATAACTCCATTTCCCAATAACATAACTCTTCATGTTAGGTTTTACTTATGAAAAACCTTCCTGCCGGCAGATTTTAGGGTTATGTCCAAAGTATAACGTTTGACTGTATACTTTGAAATCCTGTATTATACGTTATATGAAGCAACATATATTATTAGAAACGGTTAGGACAGGGAGTGAGACCATTGGGACTATGAAATTGTACCGGATCGGGGAACTGGCCAAAGCCGCAGGCGTCAGCGAACGAACAATCGACTACTATACAAAACTTGGCTTAATCTTTCCAGAAACAAGAACCAATAAAAATTACCGCTTATACAGTTGTGAAACCTTAAACCGGCTGGAGCGTATTATTCAATGGAAGCAGGAGAAATATACGCTGGAGGAGATCCGCGCGAGACTTGAAGAATTGACGGACATCAACGAAGACCAGGTATCTGAGAAAGTGAGCTCTCTGGAACTTCACCTGCAGCAGCTCGAACGTGAAGTTAAAGAGCTGGAGCCTTTAATCTCGCAAATGAAACCCGGACAGGCTAAGAAGATCTCCACGCATATCATGCCGTCCAGTCTGGCCTGTATTGAGGCTCTCCGTTTATTAATGAACCACGGACCTTTCACCTGACAGCAAATTTTAATTCACGGAGGAATGGCAAATGTACTTTGATGGAATGTACTTTTTGATTATCATCGCGTTTATTTTCTCCCTTTGGGCCCAGTTCAGGGTTAAGGGTACGTTTAACAAATATGCTGAAGTTCCGAACTACAGCGGAATGACGGGGCAGGAAGCGGCACGGCGAATGCTTGACGCGAACGGACTCTATGATGTGCCGATCGAACCGGTCCGAGGCAGCTTGACAGACCATTATGATCCCATTCAAAGAGTTGTCCGTTTATCCGAGCCTGTCTATTATGAGCGGTCGATTTCGGCGGTTTCAGTAGCCTGCCACGAAGTGGGCCACGCCATTCAGCACAAGGTTCATTATCCGATGCTCGTCCTAAGACACCGGATCTTCCCGATCGTGAATTTTGCCTCCGGCGTTGCTCCCTTCCTGCTTCTCGCCGGGATTTTGTTCAATGCCTTTAACCTCTTGGGAATCGGCATCATTTTCTTCTCGGTAGCTGTGCTCTTCCAGGTCATAACCCTTCCTGTAGAGTTTAACGCCAGCAGCCGGGCGCGCAAGGTAATGCTTGAACAAGGCTATGTAACCCACAGCGAGGCAAAGGGTGTCGGGAAGGTATTAAATGCAGCAGCGTTAACCTATGTGGCTGCAGCCTTGATCTCGGTTCTGGAGCTTCTGCGTTACATTCTGATGTTTACAAACAACAACCGCGATTGATGATCTTTAACTCCAATTTAAAAACTCCCGCACATGGGTATGTGCGGGAGTTTTTTTAGTGCCGGTCCGGCTTGACATCGAAATGCTCCAACAAAAAGTTTCGGAAAGACTGGGCAACGAGCGGCAGCTTATCATCTGAACGATAGATCAGGCCAATCGTACGCGTCACTTTGGGAGAAGCAATTTTAATTCGGGCCGGAACCAGATTTCCATTATGGTACGAGGCCATTTCCGGCAGAAGACTAACTCCCATTCCGGCGGCGACCAGACCCCGGATGGTGTCCGTTTCTTCTCCTTCAAAGGCAATTTTAGGCGTGAATCCGGCCTCCAGACAGGCATGCAGGACAATCGGACGCAAAGAATAACCTTTATTAAACAAAATGAATTTATCATCCTTTAACTGCTGCAGGGAAATCTCTTCCTCACCCGCCAGCGGATGTCCCGGGGGCAGGATGGCGAACAGTTCTTCGGTTAATACCACATCTCCTACTACGTGTTCATGCTGCTCCGGAAATGGCGAAATAAAAGCCAAATCCACTTCCGCTTCCGTTACATCCCGAATTAAAGTCGTATACATCCCCTGCTTGAAACGGAATTTGACATTCGGGTACCGCTTCTTGAACTCGGCAATAATGATCGGGAGCATATGAACACCAAGACTGTGCGGAAAGCCAAGCCGGATCTCCCCCTGCTCCGGATCCAGAAACTCATGGACCTCAGCCACAGCCCGGTCCAAATCTTTAAGGACGGTTTCAATCCGGTTCAGAAAAAGCTGCCCGACGGCCGTCAATTGAAGATTGCGTCCTTTCTGCTTAAAGAGCTCTACCCCGAGCTCTTTCTCCAGCTGATGAATCTGTCTGCTGACCGCAGACTGCGCCACATGCAGCTCTTCAGCCGCCTGGGTCACATGCTCTTTATTTGCTACCTTTACAAAATACTGCAGTTGTCTTAGTTCCACTCCGTTGTCCGCTCCATTTCATTGCTATCCCTATCTATATTAACGCGTCTTGAATCGTCCTGTAAGACGAATCAAGAGGCCGTACATAAAAAATCCGCCGATCAGTCCGCCCAAATGAGCCATCCAGTTTGTACTGGATACCGCGAAGGAGAAGATGACACCCACCATCAGAATCGCGTAAAGGGTCCGTCTTGAGCCTTCATCCATAATCTGCCGCTGTAGAAGCGCGATATATAAAAACGCTCCATAAACCCCATAGATTGCTCCTGAAGCGCCGACAGACAAGGTAGGTTCCATCGCGTGCCGGTACATCGCCATGCTCAGGGCATTTCCGAGTATACCGCTGACCAGAAACACGAGCGCATACCGCCACCAGCCAAGCAGCCGTTCAAGCGGAGGCGCAAACACTAGAATGGCAAAGCAATTAAACAGCAGATGCGAGAAGCTGACATGCAGAAAGATGGCCGTAACATAACGCCACCAGTCCTGACTGTAAGGAAGCTCCGATCCAACTGCCCCGAAGCGGAACAGCGTATCCGGATTGGATGCGCCGCCGTTAAACAGGAGGATACAGTATATTGCCAAGTTAGTAACCAGAATCAAAGAGGTTACCGGATAATATCTTAAATAATTTCTCCAGTTCTCATAACGGATAAAGATCATGCTGTACCTTCCTTTTAGCAAGCTGATTTCATTTCATTGGACAAGCGCTTTTTAAAACGATTATAATGGATTTTGGCATGAAATACCACGAAAAGCCTTGCAGTTCAAGCTTTCGCCAGTGCCGCAATATCCGATCATCCAAAGGAGGAGATTTATTTGGCGCAAGAACGTGCACAAGCTGCTACTTTTAAAGGCAATCCCATCACTCTGGTCGGCCCGGAACTCAAAGCGGGCGATAAAGCCCCTGATTTCACACTGAACAAAAGCTTGGTAGAAGAAGTATCCCTGAAGGATTTCGATGGAAAAATCAAGCTCATCAGTGTCGTTCCTTCCCTTGATACCGGCGTTTGCGACGCGCAGACCCGCCGTTTCAACCAGGAAGCCCACAATCTCGGTGACCAGGTCGTCGTACTGACTGTCAGCGTCGATCTTCCTTTTGCACAGGCCCGCTGGTGCGGAGCAGCCGGAATCGACCGTGTCGTCACATTGTCCGACTATAAACACAGAGCTTTCGGTGAAGCCTATGGCGTACTTATCAAAGAGCTTCAGCTTGATCACCGCTCCATCTTTGTCCTTGATGCCGATAATACGATCCAGTATGTCGAGTATTTGAGCGAAATGGGCGAGCATCCGGATTACGACAAAGCGATTGCTGCCGTTAAATCTCTGTTATAGAAAAATATCCTCGAAGCATCGAATTTATTCTGCTCGAGCAAAATAAAAGCGAGTTCCGGAAACGGACTCGCTTTTATTGATTGGCTTTATGCCGTTGTTTTGTAACGGCTCAGCTTCTTATCCAATATACCGAATAAACTGATAATATTCCGATAGTTAGCACCCAGATCCCCAAGGGAGCCGCGGGTTGCCGAATAAATGTCGACTGCGCTGCGCGTAGGGCCTGTACCGACAATCGAAACCGTAATGTCCATCACCCGGCCAAAGGCGCTTTTTCTCTCCAGCAAAATTTCACCTACGGAAGGCACTTCATGCACCACTTTATAGCCTGGAATCTTCTTCAAAGTAGAGCTCACTTCGTCCCATAATTTATCTTTGCCAAGCTGATAATAACGAGTCTTAAGCTCTGGCGATTTTGCACGGTCACTCGTTCCCTCAACACTTCGGAACAATCCGGTTAACATTCTTCTTAGCGACAAACCCGCTTCCCCCTCCATCAATCCGACAAAATAATGATCGCACTCCAAGTCATTGTATCATTCAGAAAAATAAAAAGCACCTATCCGCCAAGGCGAACCGGTGCTCTAATGAATTTGATAAGGTCCCGCATATGCCGTCCGGTTACAGTGTCCGTGAACCTGCTCAGCAGGTGGGTGACCGCAGCCAAACTTTTGAATTCCCCTAATCATATAGATAGGGCTTTCCAGCCGTTTGATCGTTTAGATCTCCCTAGACATTGTCATTGGTTCAAAACAACAAATAACCGAAACGCACATCGCAGGATGTATATTCATTATAGAGCCTGCGCCGGCAAAAGTAAACCAACCGGCCAGGGTCATCCGCCTTGTAATATTCTCCAGATCATTTACTCCGGTTCTCCAGATCGACTGGATCAGGAATTTCGGCTGTTACCGTTCTCCCCGTTCGTTAACGGCCCGGAAGCATCATGATCTGCTTCAGCACCCGATGCTGCAGCCTCCGCAGCTTTGGCCTCTTCCGCTTCATTCATTTTGGCAAGCTGGGCCTGCATTTTGGTAAAAGTAGCGTAGAAGTTGACAAAGGCCAGCCAGGCAAGCAGCGTAGCCGTACCGAAGACCATCAGCCAAGAAAATCTGTAGGTCATATAGAGCAGAACTGCCGCTCCCGCCAGAGTGGAAAAGGAACGGAATGGACGTATAATCGTCAGCAGGACCGCATTCTTGATCATCGTTGACGTCTTCAAATGATAGTGTGAAACCATCGAGAAGAAATTAAACATCGAAATCAGCAGCAGTACCAGCAGAACCAGCATCAGCATGCCGATCACCTGAAGGTTCTTCATTTTTCCCATATAAACCGTGTAATCTACGGCCATAACTACAAACAGCAGCGTATAGAAAATACCGCCGACCATGCTTTGCTTGTAATTCTCTTTGTATCCGCGGAAAAAGGTCCGGGTTACACTGACATCAGCTTCCCCCATCACCCATTTACGGACAACAGTGAACAATGCGGCTGTTGCCGGGAACAATGTAAACGGTGCCAAGATTGCCATGGCGTAAACCGAAATTCCATCCTCCCCCAAGCCATTAAGAACAATAAGCAGTTTCGTCAGCACAAAAAACAAAAACGGTGAAGAGCAAACCAGCCATAACAGGTTGCTGCCCGCTATTCTCATGATCCATTCTGTTACGCGGTATAAACCGCCCGTGACGCCTCTGAATTCCAAGTAAGTCCTCCCCCTCGCCTCTCTTTAACTGTCTCTGCTCTTACTATACCTTATTCCCCTGCCGCATTCCAGTTTGTCTAACTTTAAATTAGATAAACGGCCTAAAAAAACAAGGCGAAGCCTTCCGGCATCGCCTTGTTTCATGTTCAACAGCCTAAAGCAAAGCTGGATCTTAATTGTTGTCTTCGCTGCGGTTATAAGGACGGCGTTCTCCGCTTGGACGCGGCTTGCGGTCATAAGAGGAAGAACGGGAAGAATCACGGCTTCCGCCTTCTTTGCTGTATCCGCCTTTACCGCTTCCGAAACTGCGGCCGTCACGGTTGTCCCGTCTGTAAGAGCCGCCTCCGCCTCCACTGTTGCGGTTGCCGTAACCCGATGGCTTCCGTCCGCTGGAACGGATGTCCGGCTTCCGGCGCTTCACACGAATTGGTTCTTCAGGAGTCAATTCGATATGAGTACTTTCGTTCTTGTCTCCGCCAGTCACCAGCTTGATTGCTGCGGCAAGCAGATTAACGGAATCGTACTGCTCAAGCAGCTGAATTGCAATGCCTTTGTATTCGTTCAGCTCTCCGCTTTCTACGATATCAATGAGTCTTTCAGCCGTAATCCGCTGTTTGCCTTCGATCGCCTCAGCAATACTTGGCAAAGGCTTGCGAGGAATGCGGTGACGTGTGACCCGTTCAATAAAATGCAAATGGTCGATCTCACGAGGAGTAACGAAGGAATAAGCCGCGCCTTCTTTACCTGCACGTCCTGTACGGCCGATACGGTGCACATAGCTCTCCGGATCCTGAGGCAGGTCAAAGTTCACTACGTGAGTTACACCGGAAACGTCGAGACCGCGGGCCGCAACGTCAGTTGCCACAAGCACGTCAATGCTGCCGTCACGGAATTTGCGCATTACCGTATCACGTTGGTTCTGCGACAAGTCGCCATGCAGACCGTCAGCAGAGTAACCGCGCTTCTGCAGAGCTTCTGAAAGCTCGTCTACACGGCGTTTCGTGCGTCCGAATACGATGGCCAGTTCAGGCGATTCCATGTCGAGCAGGCGGGAAAGAGCGTCGAACTTCTGGCGTTCATTTACTTCAATGTAAGCCTGATCAATCAGCGGGGCGCTGACTTGTTTAGGAATAACGGAAACATGTTCGGGATCTTTCAAAAATTGCTGAGCCAGCTTCTGGATATTAGGAGGCATTGTGGCCGAGAATAACATTGTTTGGCGTTCTTCCGGCACCAGCTTCAGGATCGCCTGAATATCTTCCATAAAGCCCATGTCTAGCATTTCATCCGCTTCATCAAGAATGACTGTCTGTACATCATCCAGCTTGATCGTCTTACGGTTGATATGGTCAAGCAAACGTCCAGGTGTTCCGATAATGATTTGAGGCTTCTTCTTCAAAGCGCGGATTTGGCGGGAAATATCCTGTCCGCCGTAAATCGGCAGGGAACGGATGCCTTTAAAGCGGGACAACTTACCGATTTCTTCAGCTACCTGAATCGCGAGCTCGCGGGTAGGCGCCATAATCAAAGCAACGATGCGTTCTTCTTTCGAGATCTTGTTGATCAGCGGAAGTCCAAAAGCGGCAGTCTTGCCAGTACCTGTCTGTGCCTGGCCGATCAAGTCTCTGCCTGTCATTGCAACCGGAATGGATTTCGTCTGGATCGGCGTCGCTTCTTCGAAGCCCATCTCCGTGATGGCTTGCAGGACTTTAGGCTCTAGGCCGAATTCTGAAAATGTGCTCAATAGGGTTCAAACTCCTTCTATATGGTGGACAACTCCACAATCTTGACGTTATTCTTAAGTAGCGGTAAACGTTTATAGACTATCCCAATAATCCTAAAAATTTTCACGGAAACACAATTTTAGCACCGGACGAGCTTAAGAATCACTAAACGGTACAGTTCATTATGAAACAAGTGCTTCCGGTCATTATTCGTAGATGGAAATCACTACCTACTCAAGAATATCTTTAATAGTATATCATAAAACATTCACAAAACACCAGTTGCTCTAAAAAGGTTATTTCAACGATGAGGTGAAAGAGTTGTTTAAGGAAATTAGAAACGGTTTAGTTGTAATACTAGGTGCGGCGCTGATCGCTGCAGGATTTAACTTATTTCTTGTTCCGCACCAGCTGCTTAGCGGCGGGGTGTCCGGGTTATCGATGCTTGTCAAATATATCACCCCCATAAATCTGAGCATTCTATACTTTTCCTTTAATATTCCGCTGCTAATTGCAGGAGTCTTTCTGCTCGGCAAGCGGTTTATTATCCTCAGCATCCTGTCCGTCATCTGCGTTACCTGGTTTGTGGCGGTTATTCCGGCAGACGGCCTTGCCACTGACCCTATCCTGGCCGCAGTCTTCGGCGGCGCGCTGGTCGGCCTGGGCAGCGGCATTTCTTTTCGGGTAGGCGGTTCTTCAGGCGGATTTGATATTTTGGGCTCCATCGTTACTAGGTACAGGGATTTCCCGATCGGCAACGTCCTGGTTGGCCTGAATGCGCTGGTCATTCTGGCTATGGGATATACGAACCAGAACTGGAATTTGGTGCTTGCCTCAATCTTATCGTTATATATCACTGGTAAGGTATTGGATTTTATTCATGTGGGGCATATTAAGATTACCGTCTACATCATCACCAATGAAGCCGACCGGATGCTCGAAAGGCTTCTGGCTCATCCGCGCGGAGTTACACTGATTAAGACGCAGGGAGCTTTTTCACATAAGGAAAAAGATATGCTGATGACCGTCACCACGATGTACGAACTGGCGGAGCTGCGGGAGATCATTAAAGAGACCGACCCGTCCGCTTTTGTCAATATTGTCGAGACAGTCGGAGTAATGGGCTCCTTCCGGCGCAGATAAGACAAGCAGCAAGCTGCGGAGATTCTTCAAACCGGGGGATTCACCCCTGCATTTCGAAGTCATTTATGCTACAATGTAGTTGCGCCGGTTCCTCACCAGTTTCATGAGATAGACCTGTTCTTGACCTTTATTTCACAGACTTTGCTTTTTCGTTGATCTTTGATGAATCTGTTTGTTGCAGAACGAATGATTCCAGGGGAGAAGGAGTGGTTGTTGTGGAAATGGAAACGGTAAAACTGGAGCAAATCGTTACGAAATGGTTTCCCGACATGCTTCCGTTCTTCAATCAAAGGGAACTCAACTCTATGATCATGCTAAGGGACGGGTTCAGAATGCTGGAACAAGAAGATGCCATGGAGATTATGCAATACAGTATTTGTGAACATCAAAATTCAAATCTTCTGCATTGAAACGCTTGTATCTCTAAGGCCGCTTCCCCCGGGAGGCGGCTTTTTTAATGGACAAGGCCACTGGTCAAAAGCTGTTCAATCAACTAAAATGAATGTCACATGTCATGTTAATCTTTTTAAATGGAACGGAGCTTTATTCTCAAATGAAACCAACAGCAACAATCAAACAAAAGTACGGAATGTTCATGCGGATCCTCGTGCCGATTCTGATCACCCAGGTGACGATGTCCCTGATGACTTTCTTTGATACGATGATGTCCGGGCATGCCAGTCCCTCCGATTTGGCAGGCGCAGCAGTCGGTTCAAGCTTATGGATCCCGGTGCAGACCGGTTTGAGCGGAATTCTGATGGCCATGACCCCTGTGATCTCGCATTTTATTGGTGAAGGACGCAAGGACCAAATCGCCTATCAGGTTATGCAGGGCTTAATGCTGGCCATGGTAATCGGATTGATTGTCATCGCAGCAGGCTTTCTGCTCGTCTCACCGATTCTGGACGGAATGAATTTAGAGCCAAAGGTGCATCATGTGGCTTTTTATTTTCTGACTGCAATGGGGACTGGAGTGCTGCCGCTGTTCGGATACGTCGTGCTCCGGTCCTGCATGGACGCGCTCGGGCAAACCCGGATCTCCATGCTGGTCACTTTAACTTCCCTGCCGATAAACGTCGGTGCCAATTATCTGCTTATCTTCGGTAAATTTGGTTTCCCCAAACTGGGCGGCATCGGATCAGGCGTCGCATCAGCGTTCACTTACTGGTGCATCTTTGCTCTGGCTCTATTCATTCTGCGGCAGACTTCAACCTTCAGCGAATACAGCCTGCTGCGCAGCTGGTACCGGATTTCGCTCGGTAAATGGAAGGAGCTGCTCAAGATCGGGATTCCGATCGGGTTCGCGATCTTCTTCGAAACAGCACTGTTTGCGGCTGTGACCCTGCTGATGAGCCGCTTTAATACGGTCACCATTGCTGCTCACCAGTCGGCCAATAATTTTGCATCAACGCTGTATATGATTCCCTTAAGCATCTGTTCGGCTCTGACGATTTTGGTCGGTTATGAAACAGGAGCCGGAAGGCTCAAGGATGCCAAGCAGTACGGAAAATTGGGCATTCTGACAGCAGCCCTGCTCTCTCTGATTACCGCCGCCATTTTGATGGTGTCCCGCCGGCATGTCGCAGAACTGTATTCCAATGACAGCGCCGTTATTGCGATGATTGAGCATTTTCTGGTCTACGCGATTTTCTTTCAGATTTCTGATGCCATTGCTACACCCATTCAAGGGGTATTGAGAGGTTATAAAGACGTAAACGCCGCGTTCTGGATTACCCTGTTATCTTACTGGGCCGCTGCGCTTCCTTTCGGTTATATTTTGGCGAATTATACTCAGCTTGGCCCTTACGGCTACTGGATCGGACTGATCAGCGGACTCGCCATTGCCGCCGTTCTCCTGATTATCCGTCTAAATAAGGTTGAGCAGCGAATGCATCAGATCACGAAGCAAAGCGCACAAGTCTAAGCTGATTCAAAAATAAAAGCCTGCACTCGGACCCAATCCGGATGCAGGCTGTATTTATATTCATTACTGGGACAAACGTTGTGCCAGCTGGTAAAGCTCCATATCAAAGTCTTTCTTCGTATGGACTACCTTCTCGATCTCTGTAGCTACCAGATGGCCGTTAATTACGCCGCACGCTTTGTTGGAATCGCCTTCGAGCAGCTTGCGCACCGCGAAATCGCCGAGCCGGCTTGCCAGGTTCCGGTCAAACGGAGTTGGCGAGCCCCCGCGCTGAATGTGTCCGAGAACCGTAACCCGCGGATCAATACTTGGATACCGCTCTTTAAGTGCATCCGCCACATCTTCCCCGCGGCCGACGCCTTCAGCTACAATGACGATACTGTGGCGCTTGCCGTGTTCAAAGTTCTGCTTCATGCGGTCAGCCACTTCATTCAAGTCGTAAGGCACCTCTGGAATAAGAATGGTCTCCGCACCGGAGGCCAGGCCTGCATGCAGGGCAATATCGCCGCAGTGACGACCCATAACTTCAACCACAGAGGAACGTTCGTGGGAGGACATCGTGTCACGCAGTTTATTGATAGCGTCCACAACAACATTTACGGCAGTGTCGAAACCGATGGTAAAGTCTGTAAAAGAAATGTCATTATCAATCGTGCCTGGCAGCCCCATCGTTTTGATGCCCAGAGCGCTCAGCTTGGCAGCTCCCTGATAAGAGCCGTCACCCCCGACTACAACAAGGCCGTCGATTCCGCGCTCACGCAGAATGGCCGCACCTTTCTGCTGGCCTTCAAGGGTTTTGAACTCGAGACAGCGTGCGGACTGCAGAATCGTTCCCCCGCGCTGAATGATATCACCTACACTGCGAATATCCATCGAAAAAATATCGTTATTCAACAACCCCTGGTAACCGCGTTGAATACCGTATACTTCAATTCCGTGGTAAATCGCGCTTCGCACAACGGCGCGTACCGCCGCATTCATTCCCTGGGAATCGCCACCGCTGGTTAACACTGCAATTTTTTTGACTGCTGACATTTCATTTTCCTCCTCAAGTAAAATAAACCTGATCCTTCCGTCCGCAAGCCTGGAGCTGATTCGGATGAAAGGCCGTAACCCGCGGCTTCCATAGTCATAACCAAAGTCTTAACCCAGTCAGACTAAACAAGCGCAGCAAATTCATAAAAATTTTCTGATCCATCTGCTGTTAGCAAAAAAGAACAGCCTGGTAAGCGGGCTTCGGCGCATCAGCCTGCGGGAAACCTGCTTAATTTCGGCATGCTGGCCTACCTTTGGATCGGAAAGGTACAGAGCAAGGAGACCTTCGATAATCATCCTGTGAAAGGATGAGACCGGAAGAGTCTTAATATCCTGTCTGGCCGACGCTGCAATCCATTCGATCCGGTTCAATGTTTCGCTCTCGCTCTCATAATAGCTGCAGAAATTCAAATCCCCTCCGAGCTGATCTTCCGCCTGGTCGATCAAATAATCCAGCAAGATATGTAGACCGCACACATGGGGAAAATACGACCGGTGCACGACTGCAGCCGCAGCATCATCCAGTTCTGGATCACACGCTGCGAGAAACAGCATAAACATGCCCAAGGTTGAGCCGGTTGCTGCTGCAAACTCATTCCATTTCAGATGAGGCGCCCGGTCCCGGTTCTTCTGTCTCCAGGTGAGCAGCGCAGGTTCTCGCAATTCCGGCTTAATATGTTTGTACACCTGCAAATCGATATATAAACCAACCAGATCTACAACATAAGGCTGTGCTGCAGCATATCCAGGCAGCTGTTGAATGCATGACCGGCACTGGTCAACCAATCCCTGCAGGTATCCCCCGTCCTCCTTCTCATTGCGAAGCGCATAATAATCCGCCTGCTCCTGATCGGGGATGACAGCGTCGAGCATGGACTGATGAATGAGGCGAAAGTCATCCGCATCCATCGAAGTGCTGCGATCGCACAGGTTGTCCAGGTAATCGCTGATCGTCTGAAAGGCTACGATCAGCGGAATCAGCACATGCCGCTGAGGCAGATTAGCCGCAGCATACACGCTGCCGCCCTGGCAGTGAAATTCCTTGGTTTGAATGCTGGCCAAAGCCTGCCTGCGCAGTTCTGGGTCGGGAATTATTGATGCTTGCTGTCTTATGCGGTTCAACTCCGTCTTAACGGATGGCAATATAAATTTGTATACTCGGCTCATAAGGCGGAGCGGATCGCCAGGCACTTGATAACGGCTTGCATTTAGTTCAATCAATGGTTTGCCTCCACAACGTTGTTGAATACCGTAACAAAACAATCCTAATTATAATATGCCCTATAAATTTCTACAAATTAACTATATCACAATTGCACTTTATTTGAATTAACGTCTGCCTGCATCCGGTACCAGATGTGCAGGTCATTAATAACGCTGGCGAGATCAGCAATTTCTCCGTTCAGCAGACAGGAAACTCCAAAGTCTTCCTCATCGGCTAACCGGTGAAGCTTGTCTTCAATCACCCGCTCAAGTTCAATAACCCGGGAAGGGATTCGTCCTCTGATCTCCTCCCAAACGGTCACGATTTCTGTGCGCTCCTCCAGCGAGAAGGACTCATACGGTTTGTACAGTTCAGGCAGCTTGATGCCCAGTCTTTCGTTATATCTGAATTCGTGATTGCCCATGATCCGCTTTCGCCCCCATAGGTTAAAATATCTCCTATTATACTAGAGATATCTGCATTTGTTGAGAACCAGTGCAAAAAAGGCACAACCCCAGGGGGCTGTGCCTTTAACATGTGCCGAAACCTAAACTTTATAAGTTATCCGCGCAAAGCGGAGGCCTTCTTATAATTTGATTACGTTAGCGGCTTGAGGGCCACGGTTGCCTTCAGTAATTTCGAATTCAACTTCTTGACCTTCGTCCAAAGTTTTGAATCCATCGCCTTGGATAGCCGAGAAATGTACGAATACGTCTTCTCCACCTTCAACTTGAATGAATCCGTAGCCTTTTTCTGCGTTGAACCATTTAACTGTACCTTTCAAGTGAACAACCTCCTAAAAATATCGTCATCGTGGACGAATAAGAACATTATACCCCATCCTCAATCATAATGCAACGAACGATTTAAAGCGCTTGCTATACTGCTTGAAAGAGCCTGCTTCAGCTTTAGGACAAGCGTTCAGCCCTTGACCCATTTGATTTCCCGCATAGTGTGGGGTATGATTTTACCAAAAAAAGATTTCCAAAAAATGCTCCCTGTTTGGGACGAAAGAAATGGAGCACCGCAAGATGATAAAAAAGCATGAGATTTATAAGAAAGACAAATGGAACATGATGACAGTGGAAATTCAAGGCAAAACGCTTGTTCTGCGTGAAATTTCCGACCAATGGGGGGAAGAATGCCATACTTTTCTCAGCCGCCCTGCCCTTATGAACTGGGTTCACCAGCGGTTTCCGAAAGAAGATTTTGAAGGCCGGGAACAGGAATGGGAAGATTTGATGAAATCCTTCGAGGAGATTTAAGCGGGAGGCAGCGACAGCCCAAATTTATCTGAAGGAGTATTGAATATTATTATGAATTCTTCCGACACTACCGTATTTGTCATTGTGGCCTTTGCGCTGGCGATCGTCGTTCTGCTCAGCAGGAACAGCATCCCGCAGAAATTCAAACGCGGCCTCGCCCTGTTCTCCCTGATCATGGTGATCGCAGCCTTTGTACTTATTATCTACAGTTTTTCCCCCTGAATCTTAACGCCTGAACGGACAGCCGGCAAAATAAATGCAAGCTTCAAGGAACATACTAAGCGGCAAAAAAGGAAAGAGGGCTTTCAGCATGTATACATCAAAAGCTGTCCCTTTATTGCTTGCCTGCTGTCTGGTGACGGCGATGTTCCCTGCTGAAGCGGGCTCCGAAAGCAGCGGATTACAGGATGAAGGGTCATCATATATTCTTCCAAGGAGGGCATCAAACATGAGCACATTGCCTAAACGTTCTGAAGTTGCAGCCGATAATACCTGGAATCTGGCAGATCTTTTTCCCGACCAGAAAGCCTGGGAACAGGCCTATGAAGAGCTGAAGAAAGACTTGAAGAAAGCAGCCGGGTTTGAAGGCAAGCTGGACAGCGCTCCTCAAATCAAAGCGATCTTTGAACTGGAAGATGAACTTGGACTTGCCACCGAGAGACTGTATGTTTATGCCAATCTTCACCACGATGAAGATACCGCCGACCCTACATATCAGGCACTGCTTGAGAAGGCGAAGAAGGTCAGCGTTGAGGTCAGCGAGGCCCTTTCTTTTGTGACGCCTGAAATTCTCTCCCTGCCTGAAGCCGAGCTTGATAAGCTGATTGAGAGCAAGGAGCTTGAGGCCTACCGTTTCACCTTGACTGAGATCAAACGCGAGAAAGCGCATGTGCTGTCTAAAGCCGAAGAAGCCCTGCTTGCGCAGGTAGGCAACCTTTCGCAGGCTCCGCAAAGCATCTTCGGCATGCTTAACAATGCGGATATGAAGTTCCCTAAGATTAAAGACGCAGAGGGCAAGGAAGTTGAACTGACACACGGAAGCTACATTCAGTTCCTGGAGAGCCCTGACCGCGAAGTCCGCCACAATGCCTTCAAGGCTGTGTACGAGACTTACGCCAAGCAAAAGAATACTTTGGCCGCTACGCTGAACGCCAACGTGAATAAGAACATGTTCTACGCCAAAGTCCGCAAATACCCTTCTGTGCTGGAAATGTCCCTCTACGGTGACAACATTCCCGAAGACGTCTACGATAATCTGATCGGCACCATTCATGAAAGCCTGCCGCTTCTGCACCGGTATATGAAGCTGCGCAAGAAGCTGCTTGGAGTCGATGAGCTTCATATGTATGACCTGTTCGCGCCTTTGGTTGAAGAATACAAGTGGGACATCACTTATGACGAAGCGAAGAAGCTGTGTATTGAAGGCTTGAAGCCGCTGGGTGAGGACTACTCTAAAGCGCTCCAGGAAGGCTTTAATAACCGCTGGATTGATGTCTACGAAAATGAAGGCAAACGCACCGGCGCCTACAGCTGGGGCTCCTATGGCACCCATCCTTATGTGCTTCTCAACCACAAGGACAACCTGAACAGCATGTTTACGCTGGCCCATGAGATGGGGCATGCTCTTCATTCTTATTATTCGGACAAAGCGCTGCCTTACCGGGATGCGCAGTATACGATTTTTCTGGCTGAGGTTGCCTCCACGACAAATGAAGCGCTGCTGATGGACTACCTGCTGAAGCATGCCGATGATAAGAAGCAGAAGCTGTACCTGCTTACTTACTACGCCGATCAGTTCCGGACTACTGTATTCCGCCAGACGATGTTTGCCGAGTTCGAGAAAATCGTCCATGAACGTGCGGAAGCCGGAGTCTCCATGACTCCTCAAGAGCTGTCGTCCATTTACTATGACCTGAACAAGAAATACCACGGCAGCGATATGGTCGTGGATCAGGATATTGAAATGGAGTGGGCACGCATCCCGCATTTCTATAGAAGCTTCTACGTGTATAAATACGCGACGGGTTTCTCTGCGGCAACCAGCTTCTCCAAACAGATTCTGGATGAAGGACAGCCGGCGGTCGACCGTTATCTCGGTTTCCTGAAGAGCGGCGGCAGCGACTATTCGATTAACATTCTCAAGAAGGCTGGCGTTGACATGTCCTCGCCGCAGCCAGTCCGCGATGCGATGAGCGTCTTCGAGGACGTCATTTCACAAATGGAGCAGCTCACGAAATAACAGCCCCGCTCCATAGATCTCTAAGTCCCTTGCCCGCCAGGGTAAGGGATTTTATACTGTCTACAGACACTGAGCCTATTTCCGCACCTAAGGAGGTTGATGATTTGAAAAGTCAGTGGTTTCTGATTCTGGCGTTGATCTTTGCTCTGATCACCGCTACGTTCGCTGTAATTAACGTGGAACAGGTGGAAGTTAATTTTCTGTTCACCTCCGTTAAGCTTCCGCTGATTCTGCTCATTCTGGGAAGCGTACTGCTTGGCGGCCTCATTGTGGGAGCGTTCGGCATTTACCGCGGCTTCCGGCAGCAGCGGCAGATTAAACAGCTTAACGCCAAGCTGGCCCGCATTCTGGAGGTTACCGGCTACGACGAGATGGACGCTGCTTCGGGCGGGTCCCCTGAAAATGGATTTTCAGTGAACGCGTCTGCTGGGAGTGATTCCTCGTTGAATGAGTCCTCGGCGCATCCATTCTCTGCAGCCAAGGCTTCTGTCCCATCTAAAGACACAGAGACAGCTCGACACGCTTTTTCCGAGGAGAAAGATGTGAAGGAGAAGCTTTAATCTTTTTTACTAAATCACATAGGAGGCAAGATAGAAATGAATGTGAATGAACAATACGTCATTACTTTTCTGAAGCAGCTGCTCGACACCCCAAGTCCCAGCGGCTACACGCACCATATTATTGAAATGATTGAGCAGGAGGCGGACAAGCTCGGCATTCCGTTTGAGCGCAATGCCAAGGGCGGAGCCATTTTGCGGTTAAAGGGTGCCGACAGTTCAAATCCGCTCTGCCTTAGCGCCCACGTAGATACCCTGGGGGCTATCGTCCGCTCGGTTACCCCGCGCGGCACGCTCGCTATTACTTCGGTCGGCGGTTTCATGATGCAGAGCATCGAGAACGAATACTGCCGGATTCATACCCGCGGCGGGAAAGTTTATACCGGGACCATTATGAGCACGCATCCATCCGTCCATGTGTACAGCGACGCCCGCGAGTTCCCCCGTGTCGAGAAGAACATGGAGGTTCGCATTGACGAGCTCGTGAATAGCAAAGACGATGTGCTGAAGCTGGGGATTCAGAACGGCGACTTTATTTCTTTTGATGCGCGGGCGGTCGTTACGGACAGCGGGTTTGTGAAATCCCGCCATATCGATGACAAGGCCAGCGTCGCCGCCCTTTTCGGTCTGCTTGAAGCGGCATCGTCAGGGAGCTGGAAACCAAGGCGTGAAGTGGTCATGCTGATCTCCAACTATGAGGAGGTTGGCCATGGGGCTGCCTGCATTCCGGAGGGAATCGAGGAAATGATTGCAGTGGATATGGGCTGTATAGGTGAAGACCTCGCCTGCAAGGAAACGGATGTCTCCATCTGCGCCAAGGATTCCAGCGGTCCTTACGATTACCATATGACCAGCAAACTAATTGAACTGGCGAAGCAGGAAAATATCCCGTATGCCGTCGATATTTATCCGCAGTACGGCTCAGATGCTTCGGCGGCCCTTCGTGCCGGCCATAACATCCGCGCAGCATTGATCGGCCCGGGTGTCCATGCCTCTCACGCGATGGAGCGGACCACAAAGCAGGCCGTGATCAATACGGCGCGATTGCTTGGCGCATACGTGAATGCGTAAGGCCTGAGCATATGACTTAGTCCGGTTATATCTCTTGGCGGAGCAGCTGAGGATAACCCGTTAAGCGATTCACTCTTGCACAGCTCCCGGTTATCCAGTATACTTTCTAACAAATCATATCGGATCACGCCAGTGAAGGGCATCCAACCCGGAGGCGTTCTCGCTAAGAGAGAGCTTCCGGTTCTCTGCCGTTCGCTCTCTCCTAAGTTAACCGGCACCGCCCGTTATCGCGGAACCAAAGCGGATCCTGTTGTCAAACAGGGTCAAATTGGGTGGCACCGCGAGTACAAGCGCTCCTCGTCCCATAAGACGAGGGCGCTTTTTGTATTTTCACAAAAAAAGGAGACGGTGTAAATGCTGGACATGAAATGGATTCGGGAACATACGGAGGAAGTACAAGCTGCTGCGGACCACAAGCAGATCGGCCTTTCGGTAGCTGAACTGCTCGAATGGGACGGTCAAAGGCGACAACTTCTGGCCGGAATGGAACGGCTGAGACAGCAGCGAAATGAGATTACGGAGGAGATTCATTCCGCCATGCTTCTAAAGAAACGGGCTGAGGCCGAAGCTCTCAGAAATGAAGCAGCGGACATTAAAGGGGCGCTCCAGGAAGCAGAAATCCGCTTTAATGAGGCCGATGAGAAGTATAAACAGCTGATGCTGCTCGTTCCGAACATCGTATCGAATGATACGCCTATCGGGCGATCGGATGCAGATAATGTAGAGGTCCGGCGCTGGGGAGCTCCCGCTGCCTTTGATTTTGAGCCACTGGATCACGTGATGCTCGGCAGAAACCTGGGCATTTTGGACATTGAACGAGGAGTTAAAGTAGCAGGAAACCGCCATTATTACCTGAAAGGCGACGGCTTCCGCCTGCAGCGGGCGGTTCAGCAGCTGGCGCTTGATGTACTGGAGCGCAAAGGTTTTGATTTCTATGAGGTTCCATTAATGGTCGGCCGGGAGGCAATGGTGAACACCGGGTTTTTCCCGCTGGGTGAGGATCAGACTTACCCTATACAAGGTGAGAGCCGCTTTCTCGTCGGGACATCAGAGGTTCCGCTCATCGGATATTTCAGCGGAGACGTTGTCGATCTGGCAAAAGGGCCGGTCAAGGCCGCTTCGTTATCGGTGTGCTTCCGCAGCGAAGTGGGATCGGCGGGCCGGGACACGGCGGGATTGTACCGAGTCCATCAGTTCTCAAAGGTCGAGCAGGTGGTGCTGTGCCGCAGCGATGACCGCCTCTCGGAGCAGCTGCTTCAGGAGATTACTGTGAGTGCTGAAGAAATTCTTCAGCTGCTGGAACTTCCGTACAAGGTCATGGCGGTATGCACCGGAGACATGTCGCAGAAAACCTATAAGCAGTACGATATCGAAACTTGGATGCCAGGCCGCGCCAGCTACGGGGAAACCCACTCGTCGTCGAATTTGCGCGACTTTCAGGCCCGCCGCTCGAATATCCGGTACCGGGATGAGGACGGCAGCCTAAAATTCTGCCATACGCTGAATAATACAGCGATCGCAGCGCCGCGCATTCTGATCCCGCTGCTGGAAAATCACCAGCAGGAGGACGGTTCGGTATATCTGCCGCAGGCGTTACGGCCCTATATGGGCGGCCGGGACAGACTGGTGCCTGTTTGTAATGATCTTCTTGCCGAAACACGGGAGTAAGGCATACCCGGCAAAACAAAACGGCGGAGCCTGATTCAGGCTCCGCCGTTTGTTTATGTTCAGCCCCGCTGGGCTTCAATCTTCTCTGCCAGTTCGTTCAGATAAGTCCAGCGTTCCATCAGCCGCTCCAGCTCGGCTTCGGCCTCCTGCTGCTGCTGCATCAGCTCCTGCAGCCGGCGGGCATCGCTGGCCGCGCCTTCCATCTCCGACTGAATCCGCTCAAGCTCCTTCTCTGCGGCTTCAACGAGGCCGTCAATCGCTTCATATTCGCGCTGCTCATTATAGCTGAATTTGAGCTTCTCACTTCTGGAGGAAGAAGAATCCTTTCCTCCGCCTGCTGTGCTTTGGCCGTTGCCGCCGCCGTTTTGGCTGCCGGAAGAAACAGCTGTATTTTTAACATGTGGACTGGCTGTCTGGTCTTTCGGCTTGGCGTTTATGCTGCCAACACGTTCCTCGTATTCGCTGTAATTGCCGACATGGACAGCCACGGTGCCTCCGCCTTCAAATGCCATAATTTTATCAACCGTGCGGTCCAGAAAATAGCGGTCATGGGAAACCGTGAACACAGCGCCCGGGAACTCATCCAGATAAGCCTCCAGCACGCTTAACGTCTGGATATCCAGGTCATTCGTTGGCTCGTCGAGCAGCAGCACGTTCGGCGCACCCATCAGCACGCGGAGCAGGTACAGCCGCCGCTTCTCTCCGCCTGACAGCTTGCCGATCGGCGTCCACTGCATCGCTGAAGGGAACAGAAAACGCTCCAGCATCTGCGATGCCGTAATCCGGGAACCGTCGGCCGTTGTCACTACCTCCGCTTCTTCCTTGATGTATTCAATAACCCGCTGCTCGGCCTTCATTTCCTGATGCTCCTGGGTGTAGTACCCCAGCTTAACGGTCTGTCCCAGCTCAATAGATCCGCGGCCGGGCTGCAGGCGTCCGGCAATCAGATTCAGCAGGGTGGACTTGCCGCTGCCGTTCGGCCCGATAATGCCCACGCGGTCCTGCGGCACCGCGGTATAAGTCAAATCCGAAATCAGCGTCCGGCCCTCAACCTCGTAATGAAGTCCGGAGATCTCCAGAATTTTGCGTCCCAGCCTGGACGAGGCGACCGAAATATCCAGCGATGACGAACGCGCCGCCGGCTCCTGCTCCACAAGCTTCTCAAAGCGCTCAATCCGGGCTTTCTGCTTGGTGGACCGGGCTTTTGCCCCCCGTCTGATCCAGGCCAGCTCATTCCGAAGCAGGTTCTGCCGCTTCTGCTCCGCCGAAGCTTCTCTTTCCTCGCGTTCAGCCTTCAGCTCCAGGAACCGGCTGTAATTCGCTTCATAGCGGTACAGCCTGCCCTGATCCAGCTCCAGCATGACGTCGCATACCCGGTCAAGGAAATAGCGGTCATGGGTAATCATCAGCAGCGCGCCGCGGCGCTTCTGCAAATACTGCTCCAGCCAGGCCACCGAGTCGTTGTCGATGTGGTTCGTAGGCTCGTCCAGGATCAGCAGCTCGGAGGGCTGAATAAGCGCCGAAGCCAAAGCGACGCGCTTGCGCTGCCCGCCGGAGAGCTCTCCCATTTTTCGAGTAAAATCCTTAATGCCCAGCTTGGACAAGACGCTCTTTGCTTCACTCTCCAGCTGCCAGGCCTGCAGACGGTCCAGCTCCTGGCCAAGCCGTGCCAGCTTCTCCTGCAAAGCGCCATTTTCCCCGCCCTGCTCCAGCTGTCTTAACGTCTCCATATATTCATAAACGCTGCGCAGCTCTTCGCTCTCGCCCCGGAAAACCTGCTGCAGGACCGTCATATCCGGGTCAAAGTCGGGATTTTGAGCCAAATACCGGATGCGGACGCCGTTGTTAACGGCTACCTTGCCTTCGTCCGGACTGTCCAGTCCGGCAATCACCCGCAAAAAGGTGGACTTGCCCGTGCCGTTTACGCCGACAAGCCCGATTTTATCCTGATCTTCCATCCCGAAGGAAGCACGCTCGAATAATACTTTCTCACCATAGCTTTTGGACAGCTCTTCCGCCGTTAATATGTTCATTTGTTCTCCTTGCCTTCCCGCCACAGATCGTTATTTTAAACAGCCGCGCATGAATAAACGGCTTGCAAACTGAATGTTCATTTTAAGGTCTTGATCCGAATAGTCTGGATTAAATAAAATATCCATTTTGAGCTCATTTAGAATGCCGATGTAGGCTTTGGCATGCAGCCGCTCTTCCGGAATGCCCGCCTTCTCAAGCACTTCGGTCAACATCGTATTGTACTCCTTTAAAAAAATCTCCATGCTCCGCATGAGCTCCGGATCGCTGTTCGGCACCCGAAAGAAGAGGTTTGTCCGGTTCTTCCGCTCATAATAATAGGTCAGGTGATGAACAGCAATAAACCGGAGGCACTCTTCCAGCGATCCGCACTTCCGGAGCCCTTCCCGCAGGTTATCCAGAAACAGGTCAAAATCCCGCTTGGAAACCGCCGTGAACAGCTTCTCTTTACTGTTAAAATACAGATAAACCGTGCCTTTGGCGATTCCGGCCTTCTCGGCGATGTCCGATATTTTGGTTTCATAGAAACCGTGGGTGCCAAACAGCTCAAAGGCCGCATCTAAAATCGCCTCATATTTCTCCGCCTGAAGCTCCCTCATTCCGTCCTCCCTAAAGATTACTGATCCTATAACAGATTATTGTTCCTATAAAATCTAACGATTAACGATTAACGTCTAACGTCTAACGTCTAAATCTGTGCAGCGTGTGCGCAGGCCGTAATGCTTCAAAAAAAGCCAGGCCGGGTCAGGAGCCCAAGCTCCAGCCCAGCCACAAGGCAATCAGCCCGCCTGCAACAGAGCTGATCAAGTTCACCGCATCATTGGTCATCCACCGCCAGCCCCGAGCCCGCTCCGTCAGCTGACCGCAGTGCTGCTTCACTTCCACCAGCTGACCGCATACCCGGCAGCGGTACATCTTCTGCACCGTGGCGCCGAGCACGGAATCGGCTAATGCCCCGGCAAATCCGCCGGCGCTTCCCAGCAGAAGCAGCCCCGGCAGCGACACAGCGCCTGCGCCTATGGCGGTGACTGTGTCTGTGGCTGCACTGATACTGGCGCCTTGACTGCCGCCGGCACCGCCGCCAAGCTGCAGGAGCAGCCAGGCGGACAGCCCGATGCAGCAGCCGGCGGCCAAAGCAGCGCAGCTGCCCAGCAGCGAAACGCCGCCCGACGTGCCCTTCGGCACTACTCTGCCGGTCAGCACAAAGCGGGGCGGCTTTCGGCTCAGACTGCCCAGCTCGGTAGCCCACGTATCCGAATTGACGGTGGCCATAATACCTATATACGCATAGATCCACAAAGGATCTGGTGCGATGACGTATCCCAGACAAACAAGCATGCCAAGCCCGCCGTTTGCAAAGACCTGCCCGGCATCCCTGCGGCCGGTTTTGGCATAGGATTGCTCCAGCTCGTGCTTACGTTCCTTCTTCCATCTGGAGAGCAGGGTTGAGCTAATGAAAAAGACAAGCAGGAGGCCGAACCAAAACGCGCTGCCTGCCCCGTAAAAAATCGTTCCCATGATGACAGCCGACATCATCCCGGATAACGATAACGAACCCTTTAAATAGGCCAGGCCGGCAATGGCAGCCGCTCCGGCAAATCCGATCAGCCAGTGAAGCACGGATCAGCTTTCCCGGGTGCCGATGACACAGGAACCGAGAATTTCCCCGTCCCAGGCCAGTTCAAGCTTATCGCCGGTTTTGACCGGTCCCACTCCCTCAGGCGTGCCGGTAAAGATCAGATCTCCTTCTCCGAGCCCGTAGTTCTCCGCGATATAATCGACAATCTTTTGCAGGGAGAAGATCATATTCTTCACATTGCCGCGCTGAACCTCGTCCCCATTCAGCAGAAGGGTGAAGTCTTTACTCTCCAGCTGCTCCTGATCCGGAAGTGCGAAGTAGGAAGTAACCGGAGCCGAGCTCTGGAAGCCTTTCGCCGCCGTCCACGGATGGCCTTTCTTCTTCAAAATGTTCTGGACATCCCGCAGTGTAAAATCAATCCCCAGCGCCGCTGTATCCACCAATTCCTGTACAGCCATGCCCTTCTCATAGGCACGTCCGATCCGGATCACCAGCTCGGCCTCGTAATGGATCTCACCCTTGTCAGCCGGCATAATCAGCGTCTGTCCGTCCGCTTTGACTACCGCATGGCTAGGTTTGAGGAAGATCATCGGTTCGGAAGGAACATCGTTGCCCAGTTCCTCCGCATGCAACTTGTAATTCCTTCCAACGCAGTACACATTTCGAATCATAAACTTATCTGCCTCCCAGTCTCCACCATTTGACTTTTGTTTTGATCGCCTGCGGTTCAATGAAGGTTTCACGGAACACGGCGGGTTTGTTCGTGCAAATTATAATTTTCCGGTCCAGGGCAGCCAGCCTGAGCATCGATTGGGGACGGTCAACCGTCCAGGCGATGATCTTGACCCCCTTCTTCTCTGCTTCATCGACAAGCCGGGCATCAATCTTCCTGTGCGCCATGGACAGGAAATTGCATCCCATATCTTTGAGCTTCTTCAGCAGCTCCGGCGTCTTCCGCCCTGCGATCAGACCGGTTTGAATCCCTGCATCCTCTTCCCTGACTTTGCCGATTGAGGCAGTATCAAATGAAGTCAGCACTACGTCCTGCTCCATCCTGCGGCCTCTTACAGCCTGAACGATCTTCCGCTCTAGTCCGGGATACATTCCGCCCTGCGTTTTTATTTCGAGATCCAGCTTCAATCTTCCTTTAACGGTGTCAAGAAGCTCATCCAGCGTCAAAATTCGTTCTCCCGCGTAAAAAGGGGATTTCCAGCTTCCGGCATCCAGCTTCTTCAGCTGGTCAAGCGTCTTCTCTCTGACCAATCCCCGTCCATTCGTGGTCCGGTTAACCGAAAAATCATGAATAATGACAGGAACCCCATCCTTGGACATCTGCACATCAACTTCCATCCAGGTTACGCATGGCTCTTCCATGGCCATCCGCACCGCTGCCATCGTATTCTCAGGCGCTATCCCGGAATAGCCTCTGTGGGCGGCACAAAAACGGTTCATTTCAAACCGCTCCTTTCCTTCAAGGACGGCGACTTCAAACGATTCTCCTCCAATAACGTCACCTGTTACCTATTATTCTTTATGTTCTTCATTAACCATTCTTCAGGTCTGGTAAAAGAATTGTTTAAGGATTCGCAGCAGCCGCCGCATTCCCTGCCTTGTCAACGGTTACCCCCGGAGACAGGGATTGAATCTCCTGCAGCAGTTTGGCTCCGGCTGCGGCATCCATCGGGACGGGCTGAGCCAGTTCTGCGTCGTAAGGAACCAGCTTCATGCTGCAGCTGCCCGTTTTCGTACAGCGAACCTCAAACAGCGCAGTTTCCCAGGTCTTGGCGGCAGAAGAACGGGTAAAGATAAAGTTGCCTGTGCTGTAAGCAATCCACTTCCCTTTATATTGCTCCAAACCCTGAAGCACATGCGGATGGCCGCCGATCACCAGATCGGCGCCCGCATCAATCAATCCATGGGCGAGCGACTGCTGGGTATCATCATACTGCTGCACGCGTTCCTTCCCCCAGTGCGTCACCACAATGACCACATCCGCCTTCTGCCGGGCCGCCTTGACTGCGGCATAAGCCCGTGACGGATCATACACGCTTGCAATGCCCGGGTGCCCGGCTCCGGCAGCCCAATCAGATTTCGGCAGCACACGGCTGAAGCCGAACAAGGCAATTTTAATGCCTTTCTTCTCCACATAATAAGGAGCATAGGCCTGATCGTCATCACTTCCGGCTCCAACGGAAGCAATACCGGCCGATTTTAAATGATCGAGCGTATCCAGCAGTCCTTCTTCACCCTGGTCAAGAGTATGGTTGTTGGCCAGATTGACGGCATCCACCCCGGCTGCGGCCATAGCCTCAAGAGCCTTCGGCGAAGATTTGAACACATACTGCTTATCCGCAGCACCTACTCCGCCGTCCGTTACCGGCGTCTCCAGATTCAGGACCGTCAGATCATCCTGCTGGAACAAACTGCTGACATACTGGAACGGAAAATCATAGCCTTCGGTGCCCAGCTTATCTGCCACCTTGCCGGAGAATAACGTGTCGCCCCCGAAATGAAGCACCAGCGAGCCGCCTGCATCCTCAGGCGAAGCTGAAGCCGCGTCACCTTGTGAACCGGACTGGTTCCCTTCAGCGCCGGCGGAAGCATTTGCCGTCCCGTCTGCTGACGCTGCAGCAGCATTCCCTGCTCCTCCCTGCTGCAAGGAAGCCGCCGGGGCATCCGCTTCACTGCCTGCAGCTGATGGAGCCGCCTGCTGCGAATCCTCGGAAGCCGTACCGGCACTGCTTGCGGAGCTTTCGGCTGACGGCGCTTCACTGCCTCCTGCAGCATTGGAAGATTCAGCCTGCGGCTGCCCCAAATCGGAAGCCGCATTATTATCGGAATTATAATACACATAAAGGCCAACCAAACAAACCGCGACAATGAGCATTAAGTTTATAATCATCCAGACCTTGTTCTGCCGCTGCTGTCTCTGTTTCTTCTCATGCTTGTTTTTCTCTGATCTCGGCGGGTACATGGTTCACTCCTTAATCCTGATCTAAGCTTAATCTCTTTACACCAAACTGATGTTATTATACCAGCAAGCCAAGAACAAATAGAACCCCTGCCGGAGCAAAGGGTTCTATTTACACAGTTCTTAAGTATGAAATTCAATGCGGCAGGCCGCTTCGATCAGATAGATCTGCCGGAAGCCATCGCCTCGGCAAGCTCTTTCGCCTGCTTGATGCAGTCTGGCAGCCCGACGCCTCTAAACGCCGCTCCGGTTGCATAAACACCGGGCAGCTTGCCTCGGAGCTCCTGCTCAAAATGGCTGAGATGCTCTAAGTGCCCGACCGGATACTGGGGCATGGACTTCGGAAGACGCGTAATCTCCACAAACTGCGGCTTCGCTTTGAGGCCCATCAGTTCTTTGAGATCTTTAAGCACAAGCCCGGTTAAATCCTCGTCCGGCAGAAAGACATTTTCTTCCTCGCCCGACCGGCCGACGTAGCAGCGCAGCAGCACCTTGTCGTCCGGGCTGGTATGCAGCCACTTTGTCGAGGTCCAGGTGCAGGCGGTGATGTTACGCTTCTCTTTTCTCGGAACAAGAAACCCGGAGCCGTCAAAGGTCTCGCCGAACTCCTGTTTGTCGAACGCAAGCACGACATTGGCCACCGATACATAGTTGATCGCCTCAAGCGCCGAGGTATCCACATGCCCGCGGAGGAAGTCCGCTGCCGCATAAGCCGGGGAAGTTATAACAAGATCGCTTGCATGAAGCTTCTCACCGTCAGCCAGAGTGACTTCATAACCGCCGCCGGCTGTTTTTGCAAAAGAAACGGCTTCCGCTTCTGTCCGGAGCTCCACATCATTTAAGTCATGAATCAGGCCGTGAATCAGGCTTTGCAGGCCCTGGCGGAACGTAAGAAACGCACTGCGTTTAGTGCCCGTATGCGTCTCGACCGGCTTGCGACCTGTCATCATCCCGCGGATCAGGCTGCCGTAGGTTTTCTCCACTTCACCAAACTGGGGAAAAGTCGCCTGCAGGCTCAGATGCCGCGTGTCGCCCGCATAAATACCGGCAAGCAGAGGCTCGGTCACATTTTCGAGCACCTCTGAACCAAGCCGGCGTTCAATAAAATGTCCCAGCGATTCGTCGCCGGCCGTCTTGCGCGCCGGAATCATAAAATCCATCAAAGCCCGGAGCTTCGCCCTGCCGGAAATGAGCCCTGTCTTCAAGAAAGGCTTCAGCTCCGTTGGTATGCCGAGCACCAGGCCGCCCGGCATCGGATGCAGGCGGTCACGGCTGACAATGTAGGTCTTCTTGGACTGCGGATTCTGCTGCACAAGCTCATGATCGAGCTCCAGCTCCTTGGCCAGATCAATCATTGCCGTCTTGCGGGCCAGAAAGGAATCCGGCCCTTTCTCAATTACAAAGCCGTCGCGGTGGAGCGATTCGATCTTGCCGCCCAGCACCCTGCTTTTCTCCAGAACCGTAATCTGCGGACGGAGTCCCTTCTCCCGGTAAAACTTGCGGATGTAAAATGCAGTGCTCAGGCCCGTCAGCCCCCCGCCAATGATGAGAACGCTGCTTGAAGAAGATTCGCTCATCCCGATCATTCCTTTTCCATGACATCAAATACGGATTCGCATAATGCCTGTATATAGAGCGGGTCGCTGTTCAGCATGTCAATCCGTTCAAGCCGCATGTCCAGCTCTTTGGCGATCGCCTTCGCTTCAATATCCAGATCGTACAGCACTTCGAGGTGGTCGGACACAAAGCCGACCGGCGCTGCCAGCACGTCCTCAACCTGCTCAGCGCTGAGGGACTTGAGCGTATCCAGAATGTCCGGGCCGAGCCACGGTTCTGCCGTCCGGCCGGCACTCTGCCACGTAAACTGCCACTGGGTGATCCCGAGTTTCTCGGCAACAGCCTTGGACGTAGCAAGCAGCTGATCCTGATAAGGATCGCCCATGTCCAGAATTCTTGCCGGCAGGCTGTGCGCACTGAACAGGACACGGACCTGATCCCGCTTGGCCCCCGATTCCTCAAAGAGATCCAGTTTGCTTGACACCTTGCGGCTGATCGCTTCGATCAGGGAAGGATTCAGATGATACTCCTTCACAAATTTCATGGATATGCCAAGCTCACCGGCTTTCGCCTCCGCCCGCTTGATATAGCTGCCGACGCTCATTATGGAATAATGAGGAGCAAGCACGATGCCGACCGCTTCCTTGATACCGTCTTTGGCCATCTGCTCCACTCCGTCTTCGATAAACGGCGAGGTATGCTTCAGCCCTTGATAGCAGACAAACTCGGCGTCCGCTTTGCCTTCGGCTGACAGCTTGTTCAGCGCCTGCTGGAGGGACTCGGCCTGATGATCCGTATTGGCCCGCAGCGGGAAAACGCCGCCGACAATCGCCTCATAGCGGTCGGTCAGCTCTTTGAGCTGTTCCTCGGAAGGGCGGTTTCCTCTCCGGATATGGGTGTAGTACGCTTCAATTTGATCCATGCTGGCCGGAGTTCCGTAGGACATGACCAGCACGCCGATTTTCTTAGTCATAGAATTACCACCTTTAAGGGTTAGAGTTCAATTAACGTTCATAAGTAGATTTGCGCTTGCGGATCGCTTCAGCAGAATACTCATGGATGAATTGCGTCAGCTCATGCAGCTTCTCAAGCGATGCCTCCGGGAACAGGCCGTGGCCAAGGTTAAATACATACCCCGGCTCCTGAATGCCCTCGTCGATGATCGCCGCCGCCTGGCGTTTAATAACATCCATAGGCGCGGTCAAGATGTAAGGGTCCAGATTCCCCTGAACCGCATGTCTGCCTCCGAGTCTTCTGCGGCCTTCAGCAATGGATACCCGCCAGTCGAGGCCGATCACATCCGCCTGCAGCTCAGTCAGAAGAGGCAGCAGCTCGCCGGAGCTGACGCCTGGAAAATATATTTTTGGCACATTCAAATCCTGAAGTTCGGCAAAAATACGTTTGATCGTCGGCAGCACATACTGCTCGAAGTCCTTTGGAGCGAGCGCTCCGACCCAGCTGTCAAACAGCTGGAACGCTTGGCCGCCGTGCGCCACATGCGCGCGGAGATAAGCGATGACCATGTCGCCGAGTTTGTCCATTAACCGGTGCCACAGCTGCGGTTCGCCGTACATCATGCTTTTGGTGCGGATGTAGCTTTTGGAAGGACGGCCTTCAATCAAATAGCTGGCAATCGTAAAAGGAGCCCCTGCAAAAGTAATCAGCGGGACATCCAGCTCGTGGTTTAGAATCTCAATCGTCTTCAGAATGTGCGGCAGATCGCCTTCCACGTCAATCGGCTTCAGCCGTTCGATGTCTGCTGAGGTCCGGATCGGGTTATCGATAACTGGACCAATATTTTTGACAATATCGAAATCAATTCCGATCGAAGCGACCGGATTCATAATGTCCGAATACAGAATAGCAGCGTCCACGCCCAGTTTCTTGACCGGCATCATGGTTACTTCTGCTGCCAGCTCGGGCTGTCTGCATATTTCAAGAAGGCTGTATTGTTCCTTGATCTTGCGGTAATCCGGATCATATCTGCCTGCCTGGCGCATGTACCAGACCGGGAGCTGATCCACTTCCTGCATCAAGCAGGCGCGAATAAAACGGTCATTGTATGTCATGAGAACTGCCTCCATCATAAAAGAATCCCTAAATTACATTATGCCCTTTTTAAAAGTAAGTAACAACCATCACAAGCTTGCAAGCCTTGACAATTCTCCGAATCTTGCAGATACACATAATCCGGCAGAGAAAGGAAGTGCAGCCCTTTGAATTCGTGGAAAATCAACCTCCTCGTGCTCTGGTTCGGCGCGTTTATGGTCAACTCGGGGATGACCATGATTACCCCATTCCTATCTCTTTATCTGTCCCAGAATTTGCATGTGCACGGGGAAAAAGCCCTCGGCCTGTGGGCGGGACTTATCTTCGGCGCCAACTTTGCTACTTCGTTTCTGTTCCAGCCGTTATGGGGGAAGCTTGCAGATAAATACGGCCGAAAAATCATGCTGCTCCGCTCCGGATTCGGCATGGCCGTCGTCATTACCCTCATGGGCTTCGCCACCGCCCCCTGGCAGCTGCTCCTCCTTAGGCTTCTGAACGGTACGATATCCGGCTTTAACCCGGCCGCCATCTCCCTGATCTCAAGCACGACTCCCAAGAAAAATATGGGGTTTGCCATGGGAAGCATCCAATCCGGCACCGTAGCCGGTACCATTCTGGGGCCGCTTATGGGAGGACTGCTCGCCAGCAGGGTCGGCTACCGCCCAATCTTCTACATTACAGGAGCCCTGCTCTTCGGCGCATCGCTGCTCGCCCTTCTCCTCGTCCAAGAGAAATTTAACCGGGTCGAAGCAGCGAAGAAAGACGAGGTTTCCGTTATCGCCGGCTTCCGGGAGCTGGCCAAAACGCCGCAGCTTCCGGCGCTGTTCGCGGTCACGTTCCTGCTGCAGTTCGCCATGATCAGCCCGATGTCGATCCTGCCGCTTTATGTCGAGAAGCTGCATGGTTCTGCTGTGAACCTGCCGTTCTGGGCCGGCTTCGTGACCGCAGTTACCGGGCTGTCCAACATGATCGCCTCCCCGCTCCTCGGCAAATATTCCGACAAAGTCGGAGCGCATAAGATTCTGACATTCGCCTTAATCGGAGCGGCGGTGACGATGATTCCCCAAGCTTTTGCAGGGTCGGTCTGGCAGCTTGCCGGCATCCGCTTTCTGATGGGGGTGTGCATGGGCGGGCTTCTGCCAAGCGTCAACGCCCTGATCCGGTTCTATACGCCTGACGGGATGGAGAGCCGGGCCTTCGGCTTTAACAGCAGTACCCTGGCCCTCGGCAATATGCTGGGCTCCCTCATTGGCGGCTTTCTGTCCGGATTTATCGGAATCGAGGGGCTGTTCATCATTTCAGGCATTTTAATGCTCTTTAATACCGTATGGGTGAGGATGAGCCTGTACCGCAGAAAAATCGATAAAGCCGCTGCACCCCGCTGATTTATAAAGATGACGGCGGCTCTACTTGACAATCGCCAGCGCCAGCCCGTCATAAGCCGGCAGGAAGGTGCTCATCAGGCGGGGATCAGCAGCAATCTGCTCATTAAACTTGCGCATAATCTGAACAGACGGCCCGTTCTTCTCCGGATTCAGCGTCCGGCCGCGCAGCAGTGTATTATCGCCGACGATAATGGCTCCCGGATGGGCCAAAGCAATCGCCTTTTCCAAATAATTCACGTAATTGCCTTTGTCAGCATCAATAAAAAATAAATCAAACCGCTCGCCGCGCTGCTCCAGTATGTTCATGCTGTCCAGCGCCGGGCCCACCATATACTGTGCCACGCCCTCAAAGCCCGCAGCAGCCATATTCCGGCCGGCCAGCCCGGCGTTAACCTCGCTGATTTCGAGGGAGACAAGCCGTCCCCCGGCGGTAAAGCCGCGCGCCAGACAGATCCCGCTGTAGCCGCCGAGCGCGCCGATTTCCAGCACCGCTTTCGCTCCGGACATGCGGACCAGCATCGTCAGCAGCCGCCCGTATCCGGCCGCCACCGAAACATCCTGGATTCCAGCCTCTTCCAGTGAATGTTTGACATTCACCAGCACTTCATCTTCCTTGTAGAGCTCTTCACTGTATTGTTCAGGTGTAATCACCGTATCCTCCTTGATCACTAAGCAAATTCGGTTTGTATCTTGGGAAACATTCCCCTATACTAAATTGTATGGTTTTTGGACGATCCCTACAAGTGTAAACGGAGTGAGAACATTCATGGCAGCTAAACTGCAACTAATCGCCACAGCCCCGATGGGACTAGAAGCTGTGGTCGCCCGGGAGTTAAAAGAACTGGGATATACGGATATTAAAGTGGAAAATGGACGAGTCTCCTTCCCCGGGGATTTGATCGACATCTGCCGCTGCAATTTGTGGCTGCGCACGTCGGACCGGGTGCTGATCAATATGGGCGAGTTCGAAGCCCGCACCTTCGACGAACTGTTCGAAGGCACGAAAGCGCTGGAATGGCAGGACTTCATTCCGGCGAACGGCGAATTCCCGGTGGAGGGCCGGTCGCACAAATCGCAGCTCAGCAGTGTTCCTGCGTGCCAGGGCATCGTTAAGAAAGCGATTGTCGAGAAGCTGAAGGGCACTTACCACACCGAATGGTTCCCGGAGAACGGCCCGAGATACGTCATTGAAGTCATTCTGCTGAACGATGTGGCTCTGCTGACGCTCGACACCACAGGCGCAGGCCTCCACAAACGGGGCTACCGCAAGCACGCTACCGAGGCGCCTCTCAAAGAAACCCTTGCCGCAGCGCTGATTCAGCTCAGCCGCTGGAACCCGTCGCGCCCCTTCTATGATCCGTGCTGCGGATCAGGCACGCTTCCGATCGAAGCGGCTATGATCGGCTGGAACGTCGCGCCGGGACTGCGCCGCTCCTTCAATTCGGAGAACTGGCCGGTCATTCCCGAGGAGCTTTGGGAACAGGCCCGGGAAGAAGCCTTTGACGCGGTGGATGACTCCATCCCGCTCGAAATCACCGGCAGCGACATTGATCCTGAAGCGATTGAGATCGCTAAAGCTGCCGCGAAGGCAGCGGGCTTTGCCAAGGAGATCAAATTCCATGCCGCGCCAGCCGTGCGCATGACCAAAACAGGCGAATACGGCTGCCTGATCACGAACCCGCCTTACGGCGAACGGATCGGCGAGGAGAAGGAAATCCGCAGGCTGATCACCCAGCTGGGGCGGCTGTACGCCGAAATGCCGACCTGGTCCTTTTTTACAATCAGCCCTACGCCGACTTTCGAGAAGGACTTCGGCCGCCCGGCGGACAAGCGGCGCAAGCTGTTTAACGGACGGATTGAGTGCCAGTATTATCAGTATCTGGGCCCGCTTCCGCCAAGAAACCGGGATTAAAGGGAGCCGGCCTGACCGGCGCCCTGCTATTTTTGGATGGACCTGATTTAATCGGATTATTGATTCATCCGGCCCCACGACGTGGGGTTATTTTTCTTGGAAAGGAGCGGCTGTGCCGACAATGATTGATTCTTCTTTAGGTTTGCCTGCAAGAAAACGGCTGCTCTCCGTCTGGAGATATGGCAGCTATCTCCTCTTCCTGTACGTCATGGTGCTGAAGCTGTGGTACCTTCATTCACATCTTCATGCCCGCTATATCGACATGAACAGGCTGGACTTCGTCATCGCAATAGGCTCGCTGATGGCGGCCTCCTTCTGGACGCTCTGGCTCTCTGTGCGCGGACAAATCATCGCATTGATCGTACTGGATGTCCTGCTTACCGCGCTGATCTATTCCGATCTCATCTATTACCGCTATTTCCAGGACTTTATTACCCTCCCTGTGCTGCTCCAGGCCGGTCAGGTGGGCGAGCTCGGCGACAGCATCAAGTCCCTGCTTCACTGGACGGATCTGCGTTTTGCCGCAGACTGGGCCGTGATGCTCATCGGCTTCCCGACTTTAAAAGGAATCAGCAGACGGATCGCCCTCCGGACTGTCAAGACTTCACCCTTGTCCGAGGGGTTGTCCCCATCACTGGTTCCTTCGTTATCCGCTGTTAGATCGGCCGCTCCACGCATGGAGCGCATAGAGAATATTGGGCCCCTTGGTCAGAAGAGAAGCCTGCGCTTCAGGCAGAGAGTGGTCCGGGCCTCTAACGGATTGGCCGTGCTGGTGCTGGGACTTGGCCTGTCCATCGGCCCCATCAAGCATTACACAAGCTCCTGGGCGCAAGGGCTGCTGACGGGCAATTACTGGAGTATGTCGCTGTACAATGTCACGGGACTGCTGGGGTTCCATGTCTATGATGTATACCGGTTTGCCAAAGATCATATCGGTGGCGATCCTCTGAGCGCCGAGCAGAAGCAAGACATTCAGGACTGGTTCAGTCAGGCCGGGCAGAGCCGGGACGTCCGCAACGCGTCCTTCGGGGCCTACCAGGGCAGCAATGTCATTGTGATTCAAACCGAGGCGCTGATGAACTTCATGATCGGCCGGAAGATAGGCGGACAGGAAGTGACGCCTAACCTGAACAAGCTGCGCGAGAGCAGCCTGTATTTCTCGAACTATTACCATCAGACCGGCCAGGGGCGGACCTCGGATGCGGATTTTTCATCCAACGCCTCCCTTCATCCGCTGCCAAGCGGCTCGGTGTTCACCCGGTTTGCCGATCATCAGTTTGATGTCCTGCCGCAGATCCTGAAGGATACCGGCTATCATGCTTTCGCCTTTCATGCCTATGACAGCAGCTTCTGGAACCGGCTCGCCATGTATCAGTCTATGGGATATGATCAATTCTTCAGCAAGAAAGATTACCTGATCGACGAGCCGCTCGGCTGGTCTTTGGGCGATAAATCGTTCTTCAAGCAGTCTCTGGCCAAACTTGCCGCCGAGCAGCAGCCTTTCTATTCCTTTATGATCACGTTATCCAGCCATCATCCCTACTCGCTGCCGGAGAAAGAGCAGACGCTTGACGTCGGTTCCTTTGAGGGGACTATGTTTGGCGATTATCTCGAAGCCGTGCATTATGTGGACGGAGCGATCGGCGAGCTGGTGGAGCTGATGAAGGCGCAGGGGCTGTGGGATAATACGATACTGTGCATCTATGGAGACCATGACAACTCGTTGACCGGCCAGGCGGATTATGAAAAATTCCTCGGCCGCAGCCTTACGGAGCTCGACATGCACAAAATCATGAATCAGGTGCCGCTGTTCATCCATCTCCCTGACGGCAAAATGGCGGGCACCTATACCGAAGCCGAGGGCCAGCTGGATCTCGCCCCTTCCCTTCTGCATCTGCTCGGCATCTCGACTGCAGCCAAGTATATGATGGGAAGCAATATGTTCGACGGCAATCCGAACCATCTTGTGGTGCTGCGCACCGGCGCTTTTACAGACAGCAGACTGCACTATATCCCTTCACCGGACGGCTTGTTCGAGAACGGGACCTGCTACAGCGAAGCAAGCGGGGAGCAGGTCGGCATTGAGCAGTGCAGGGCGGAGAATACGGAAGCCCAGAAACGGCTGGAAATTTCCGATCAGACGGTTACTTACGACTTAATCAAAGAATTTGAACAGCAAAACGGCACCCCTTAGGATGCCGTTTTGTTTATTTTTACCTGGAATATGCACTTATTAGGACTGCACAGGTTTCTTGATAAAAGGCTCTACCTTAGCCAGCACTTCCTCTTCCGTTGGAGCGCTGACATAACGTCCATTGACATAAACAAACGCCCGCTTGCCGCAGGGGCCGCAGTAGGATTTGCAGCCGACCTTAATGTCTGCGTCGGGAGCCATCTTCTGCAGCTTGGGCAAAATCGTCTTCATACGGGTAAAATTGCATTTATCGCATATGCGAATATCGTTGGCCATGATCTCTCCTCTATTTCTTATTGATCAATGATCGCCATGATTGCCTTGGGAAGGATTCGTAATGACAAATCCCTCTTCCGGGAAATAAAGATAGTCAATCTTCACCCCGCTCAAGAACGGCTCGTTCAGGTCGATCACAACATCAATTTCTTTATCTGTAGGCACTACAGTGTCCGTTTCAGACGGCTTGACCAAATCCAGACCGTAGTGGGCATGGTCGCCGTGAGCATGAGTAACGAAAACTTTAAGCGCCATTCCCTTGTTCTCTTCTTTATCCAGCTCTCTCTTTATCACTTTCGCCGCATTGCGGGTAATCTTAACGCTCATCGTTCTCGCTCCTGTCCGGTTGAAATAACATGAACTAACATTCCTATTGTAAAGAATCCGCCTGGGCTTCGCAAGGACAAACCCCAGCCAATCCATGACAATTCAAGTACATCGTTTATCGGAGGCTGGGGTTCCGCCGCTCTACCCTGTCCACAAACCAGTTCATCAGGAGCAGCGTAACGGCCATATCGTCAACCGGAATAAAGGGAAGCACATCAGGAAGCACCCAATAGAGGACGGCTGGCACCAGCAGGAGCAGCTTGTCCATCCAGGGAACCCGGGGGGAGAACAGCAGCCCGGGCACTCTTTTGAAGACGTGAATCCAACGCCGGACCGACCAGATCTTTCTCCACTTCATGGTTATCCCTCCTATAAAGATAGGATACCCCATTTCCGGGCTTTCGAAAAGCTAGAAGGACATGGCCCCCGCAAGGATGGCCGATACGTCCTTATAAATGTCGTCAAAATCGCTGGCAGGCAGCGGATTTATTCCTTCCCCCACCTCAATGGTAAAGCCCGGCCTGCGGAATTCCTGAATAAACCAATCTTTATACCCGGCATCGCTGCCTCCAAGCTTGACGGCCCGGTAATGTCCCGCTGCAGCAAGCTGCTCCGCCATCTGCTCCGCTTCCTCCGGCTCGTAATCCCGGTAATTCCAGTAAATTTCTTTCCCCTGGCTGTGCAGCGACAGCACCCTCTCAAACGGAACCTCTCTCGTCAGCGCAGCCAGAGCTGCCGCTTCCGGTTCGCTCAGCGGCTCAGGTCCGCTGTAATCCTGCCGGGCCGGCTCCGCCACCCCGCGCCGCTCCCGCTCCTCCTCCCAGAATGCCGGAAACTGGTCATTCAAATCCACTCCCCGGATATTTGCTTTCCAGCGGGAGAAATCAGGGGACTGTTCGTTCCACGCCAGCAGCCTGCTTTGGTAAGCCCCGCAGTGGACGGCTCCGTTCTGGGCCAGATCCACGCCGTCCGGATTAACCATCGGTACCGCCCACAGCGTATAGTCACGGTACCAGGCCTCCGCCTGCCGGACGCTCATTCCGGCGTCTTTCGGCCGGCCCTGAAGCGCTGCAGCATAGTCCTCCAGAAAATGCAGCAGCAGCACCGAGGTTATCCATTCATTCGCATGGACAGCCGCATTCATATGGATATGACGCGAGCCTTTTCCGATGCGCACGCACCAGATCGGTTTGCCCAGGACGCTTTGGCCGATCGAAGCAAATTTCAGCACATCGTATTCCTGCTGCAGTCTGCTGCACTGCTGGCAAAATTCGGCATATCTGAACTTTTGACCGGCAATATGAACGATCCTGTCCGGGCTGTTCCCGTAATGGGGTATGATCATGCCTAACACCTCCACCTCTTTGCTAAACTGTATGACGGCGTTGTTGTCCGATATAACCTTGTTAAAGTAAACGCTTTCAATTCATAAACTGCAAAATCTTATACGAGGCAGCAGAACATTAAGGGGAACACCCTGTGCCCGGTAACGGGCAGCAGGGCCAGCGTTGGTTCTTATCTGATTCGGTTCTTATCTGATTCGGTTCTTATCTGCTCTGGTCCCTATCTGCCATCGTCCGCCATCCGGCCCACATGCCAAACGATGGGCGTCAGATGAATTTCTTCGCCCAGCCATTCCCGGGCAATCTGCCGGAACTTCACTTCATCCCCGCTGCAGAAAAATTGATGAATCGGCGTTTCCATGCCCCGCGCAAGCTGGCCTTTCTGGTACAGCACCGTGCTGATTTCACGCGCCGTTTCGTCCGCTGAGCTGATCAGCTTTACATCCGGACCCATGACCTTTCCGATTGCTTTGCGCAGAAACGGATAATGCGTACAGCCCAAAATCAGGCAGTCAATATCATTCTGACTCATACGCGACAAGGAACGCTGGACAACATCCCTTGTGTGATCCGTATCGAATTCTCCGCGTTCAACGAGAGGCACCAGATCCGGGCAGGCCTCGCTGATGACCTCAATATATGGGGAAAGCTCCTTAAGTGCTGCCAGGTAGGCTCCGCTTTGGATCGTTCCCACCGTGCCGATTACCCCGACATGCCCGGTTTTGGTGGCGCTGATTGCAGCGCGGGCTCCGGGATGAATGACGCCAATTACCGGAATCGGCAGTTTATCCGAGATAAAGTCAAGGGCGGCGGCCGTCGCGGTATTGCAGGCGATCACGACCATTTTCGGATGAAATTGAATCAGAAAATCTACAATCTGTTCGGTAAAAAAGCGGACCTGTTCGGGAGTACGCGGACCGTATGGCGCTCTGGCCGTATCTCCAAAATAAATGATTTTTTCCCGGGGCAGCTGGCGCATCACCTCTTTGGCGACTGTCAGTCCGCCCACTCCTGAGTCCAATATGGCAATGGCTTGATGCACGAACATACCGCTTCCTTTACTTAGGTTTATCTTGCTCTCCGTTACTTTATGCCGGTCCCGCTTAAAGGGTACCGGCGGCGGCTGGTCTGCCGTTTCCTGCAAGATGGACAAGCTGGCAAACCAAAGAGGCCTCCTTCCGGAAGCCCCGCTGATGAAACCGTCTGCTGTTTACTTCACCGTAACTTCCGGGCTTCTTTCCTCCTCGATCTCCTCTGCGGCATCAGCCTCCAGAGTTTCCTCGGAGAGATCTTCTTCTATTCCTTCATCCTCAGTGGCTGCTGGAACGGCTGTATCCTGCTCGGACGATTTATCTTTACCCAGCCGGGACTGCACATCCTCCACCAAGTTACCGGCGGCTGTTTTGATCCGGGAGTAAAGCTCTTTGCTCTGCTCACTGACTTTGCCTGCCGCTGCCTGGGTCTTCTCGGCTGCCGTCTTGGCGCCTTCAGCGATATCCTGACGCAGCTCCTTGCCTGGCTTAGGTGCAAACAGCAGGGCCGTTACCGATCCGGCCACAGTTCCGATTACAGCACCCCAAAGAAAATTTTTACCCGATTTGCCCATCATCCATCTCTCCTTATGCGGCGGCGCCCGCTTACGGTTCCGGGCGAATGCCTAATGTTTAATACATTATAAGCAGGATGGGCTTGACCGGTCACAAATTGGGGCAAACATTTTTAATAAGCGAGCTCCTGCTCCAGATACTTGCGGACCTGTGCCGCAAATTCAGTTAACGCGCCAGTCAGCCGGGCCGTATCCGTCTGACGTCCGGCGGCGTCCAGGAAATATTCCTGCACCAGCGGCCTGCGCAGACGCACGAGCTCTTTCAGCACAGCATACAATTCGTCCCCGATCACCTGCTCATCGTGGATGATGTCCATAATATCTTCGTAGCTGCTGGCATCGCGCATAATGAAGCCGTCGATCAGATAGCTCCCCACGTCCGTGACTACTTCAAGCGCCAAATGCAGAGCTCTCTCTTCCGCATAGCGGTAAAGCACATCATGGCTGGAATGCTGCGAGGACTTGTCCAGCACCTGAATCATTTCAGGCAAAACATTCAGCCTCAAATCGATTTGTTCACGATTGACATAATACATGTGCGTCCCCCTCTAGCATGTCTGTCTGCTGCGGCTGCCTCCCGGCAGTTAGAATTCGTAATCCACAACCGTCTGGGACTCCCGCGCTTCGGTCATGTGCTCAATTACCTTCTTATGTTCGGGATGCACCTGATACCCTTGAAGATCGTCCAGCGTACGAAAAGTTGCTTCAAGGGAAAGGTCATAGGAACGCGGAGTATTGACAATATTTTTACCGATATGAAGATCAACCAGCTGCTCGACTTTGCCTTGCATGCCGTTAAGCACAGCAAAGGTCTTCTCCACACTTTCCGGCGAGTTATCTTTCAGTTTGAATAGTACGATGTGCTTGATCATGAGTGCCTCATCCTTTACAGGTTAGTGGTTGAACCAAAATTTCCTGACCAAAATATATCATATCTGTTTAAATAGATGCCAGCGGCGAAAGAGGGCTATCCGCGGCGGTCAGCATGAAGATACCCGAAGAAATATAATGCCGTATAGAAAATGAAGGTCACCATAAAGAGTTTTATGCAAAAATGAGCGGCAAACGACCTTTGGCCGGCAGCAAACACCAGGTCCGGCAAATCGCGGGCAATCATCCGCGGATTCTGCCACAAATCCCAAGTGTTCCACCGGATGAACCGGCCGATATAAATGCCGAAGCTTCCGATTCCAAGCATGAGGCAGGCAAACACCCAGCCCGCTGCAGAGCCCAGGCGCCGCCGGACCTCCGTGTGAATGGACAGCAGTGTGAAGGAACTGAGCAGCAAGCCTAGAACCGCCGTCAGAAACAAAGCCAGCAGATGATCCCAGAAGGGCATCACCGTCCAGAATCTCGCTTCAGGGTTCACCGGATAATTGACGAACACATGCAGCAGATCGGTTACGAGGTATGCGGCATTCGGATAAAAGACTAGCCACAGCACGAAAAATCCCGACGCCGCCAGCTGCCTGAACCGCCCGGCCGGCAGAAGCAGCGCCCAGTCCATCAGCACCATAAATGCTGCCGGGAGCCAGGCGAGAAATACATTCCAGAAAATAAACCTGTAAGGCCTGCGGCCTGACGCAAGCTGAAGATCATATACAAGCTTCACGCATATTACCGAAATAATGGCTAGAACAAGGATGACTATCCATTTTGCCGGATAACGAAGTTCCGATTTCGTTCTCATTGCTCCTCCTTATGCTGTTTGACAAACCCATTAATTGCCCGTCAGGGCGGTTTATTCCTATTTTATTCATATAACTTTTATTCATATAACGCCTAAGCCGGCGCTTAAGTTACACTGTTTCATTCCCCGTGCTGCCTCCGCTCAAACAGAATGGCCGAGTCTTACAAGTAAATTTTGAAATATAAAAAAGGCATCAGTCAAACCGAAAGGTCTGACTGATGCCTTTGACTTGAACAAGCTTACTTGCTGTTCAGGTTGTATTTCTTGTTGAAACGGTCTACGCGGCCGCCAACATCTGTGTTACGCTGTCTGCCAGTGAAGAACGGATGGGACGCGGAGCTGGTATCCACGCGGATTACCGGATAAGTGTTGCCGTCTTCCCATTCCATAGTTTCGTTGGAAGATTTAGTGGAAGCGCTCAGGAATTTGTAGTTGGCACTTGCATCAAAGAAAATCACCTGTTGGAATTTAGGGTGAATTTGTTGTTTCACTCTGATCACCTTTACTGTTGAGATTATTTCGTAACTTTTACGATACTTTTTATTATAACAAAATACACAGAAAAACACCAGCACGAAATAAAAATATCAATTATTAATGGAAATTTAATAATATATTAATAACCGTTGGATATAATAGAAACATGAAGGAATTCTCAAGAACCTAAAGGAGGACTTGGTATGAGACATGAAACCAACTTAAGTTTGTGGATGACGGAATTTCTGTGCAGTTCGGACCAAGTGAAACTCCGCCGGATCCGGGAAGCTGAACATCTTCATAATCCGGAATTGATGAACAGCATCTATTTTCATCTGGCCATGCGGAACAAGCTTCACCTGCTTGAGAGCCGCAGAATCGGTTAACTGATATTATCTTTAATACAATAACTTCCCTGATTGCTGCGGTATCGCCGGCGGGTTTCAGGGAAGTTTTTTTGTTTCATATTAATTTATTCCCATTACAGCCTGGAACGGACGGACGAATTTGCTCCAGCCTCTGTTCTTCCTCCAAGCTTGCCGCAGGCTTGTCCTGGCCGTTCATCAGCAGTCCTCCTCTGCCTCTTCCTTCTCCATTAAGTGCTCTGTTCCATTGTAGATGGAGCAGTTCCATGTACCGTCTTCCCGCGAAATCACGGTGATCGCCGTATTGCTGAGATTCATTTTATCCGCCAGCCCCGGAACCAGCTTTCTGAGACTGTGGAAGAGCAGCACACCATGGCTCACAATGAGGATATGTTCTCCTTCATGCCGGTCTGCTATTTCCGCAATGCAGGCGGCTCCCCGTTCCATACCCGTATCCGGCGGCTCCAGCCCGAGATCCAGACTCTTCCATCCGGTTCCCCACTTGCTGCGCCGCTCCTCTTCGGTTGTCCCTTCGATCTGGCCGGCATACAGTTCACGCAGCCGGGGATCGGTCTCTACCTTATCTATGCCCAGCTCGCCGGCAATAATCTCAGCTGTTTCCCGCGCGCGGAGCAGATCACTTGAATAAATCCTGTCCCATTTCTGTCCGCTGAGCCACAATCCGAGCATTCGGGCTTCCCTTCTGCCGTCTTCGTCAAGCGGATTATCGGTTAAGCCTTGAACCCTGCCCGATTTATTCCATATCGTGCTTCCATGTCTGATCAATCCTACTTGTGTCATACCGTGCGGCCTCCTTCTATCGGAACCTCTGTCAATACAAAGGATCAGCATTCAGCTTTACATGCTGTCTTTCATTATAAAGGAGGCTTCAGCCGGAAGCGAATGCTAGCCGGCTTTAAATAAAGCATGAAGCCTTTTTGGCGCTGAAACTAGATCGTGAAAAATACAAAAAACGCCCCGCAAACCCGGACGTTCCCTGCTGATTAAACTTCAATTGCTCAATACTGCTTCTCCAAATCAACCACGTTAAGACCCGGAGCCTGGCCTTGAACATATAACCGCAGATTCTCGGTAAAAATTGAAACCAGCCGCTCCGTATAGCTGGCGGAAGCACCTGAAATATGCGGGGTCAGTATCACCTGTTCCATATCCCAGAGAGGATGATCCTGCGGGAGAGGCTCTTCCTCGAACACATCAAGACCCGCAGCGCCAACCGTCCCGTTCTGCAGGGCGGCAACGAGCGCCGCCGTATCGGTGGTCGCCCCGCGCCCAATATTGATATAGCAAGCGCCTCTCTTCATGGCAGCAAATTGGGCTTCCCCCATTATCTTGTCCGTATCTTTCGTATGAGGCAGGCAGTTCACCACATAATCGCATTCGGCCAGCAGCTCGTTCAGGCCGGAAGGCTCATACATCCGGTCAACCCACGGATCGGGCTTCCCTGAATGCCGCAGGCCAAGCACCGTCATCTGAAAAGCTTTGGCCAGCCGCGCCGTCTCCGAGCCGATCGCACCTACGCCCAGAATCCCGATGGTTCTTCCATGCGCCTCGCCCATCCCTTCCTCGGACACCCCCCATGTATGTGCCGCCTGATTGCGGATTGCCGTATGCACCCGGCGGGTCAGGGACAGCAGCATGGCAAAGATATGCTCGGAGATCGGGAAAGGATGCACGCCGCTTGCATTGGTTAACGTAATGCCAAGCTCCTTGAAGCGCTGCAGCGGCATATGCTCCACACCGGCTGACCAGTTCTGGATCCACTTCAAGGACGAGTCCTGCCTCAGCAAAATATCGGCCGAGCTGCTCTTCCAGCCCAGCAGCACTTCAGCATCAGGCAGACGGGCGAGCATCTTCTCCTTATCGCTTCCATCAATCAGCTCCCAGCCGGGCGCTGCATCCTGAATCTGCTTGCGGAACCGCTCCTCCAGCGGACGGACGGCTATGATTGTTCCCATGATGATCCCTCCATTTCCATTCGACAAAGATGCTATCACCTGGAAATGAAGGCTGTCAAATCAGACCGAACGGGCAGGCTGGCGCTTGACTTTGTTCTGCGAAGAGCGGGCAGCGTACCAAATCCGGTAGATAATGAGCCCGAGAACGATTGCTCCTGTCAGGGCGTACATGATTGTAAATGCCATTCTGGAGGTGTCCGAGCCTTCCATAATTCCGTGCAGCAGGGCCATTACGTAAGTTGGGGCAGCGAGAAAATGAATCGCTCTCCACACCTTTTTGCCCAGCTTCTTCATCAGGTCCGAGGTGGCCACCAGCAGGATCATTCCGTACAGCGCCAGAGTGCCAAGACCGCTCCAGACAGGTTCATAATCGGAAGCGAACGGAACCAGAATACCTTTCAGGTCATAGGGAACGTCTGTTCCAAAGGTCAGCACGAGCCCGTGCAGCATGCCAAACAGGATGCCAAACCAGCCGCTCCACTGGTGGATCATGTTCAGTTTGGCTTTTCTCGCGCCTGTCGCCCAGGTTCCTCCCTGCAGCAGACCGGCGGTCATAGCTGCAAACAGCAGCAGATACGAGGTGAACGCAGCAGCCCGGGTCGTCGTCCAAACCGTAAGAGAGCTTGCGATCGTATCCAGCATTGAATTTATTGTATTTATGGCTTCCATAAAGATCATCTCCTTCTATTCTTGCACGTGTAAGAGCCCTTCAGGCTCATACTTCTCCAGCTCGCCACCGGTAAGCAGCTGTCCGTCTTCGCGGACGATTATAAAATCTGCCAACGGAAAATGCCGTCTCATCCACAGCGTTCCTTCCTCCGAGCCGAGGAGCAGCAGACATTTTGCCGCCGCTTCTGCCGCCGCCAGGGAAGGGTGCAGTACGGTAACCTGAACGAGGTCCGTGCTGCCTGAGGTTAATGTCCGCGGATCTGTAATATGATGCTGGAGCTTCCCGTCCGCATCCGTCCAGCTGCGTTTGAGCCGGCTGCTGGTCGCGATGCCGGTCCGCTCTGAAATATGCAGCGCAAGCAGGTCTCCGGCCGGATGAAACGGGTCTGCAACCGCAACCCGCTGCGGGATGTCCCAGCTTCCCCAGAGCATAATGTCGCCGCCGGCGTCGATGACCCCCTTGGAGACGCCTTTTCGCTTCTGCATATCTGCAAACTGCTCCGCGCTCCAGCCTTTGGCGATGCCTCCAAGATCGGCTGACCAGCCAGCCGGGATGAGGATGCTGCGCAGGGCGGCGTTAAGCTGAATGTCCAGCAGCGGCAGTCCGGTTGTCCGCTCTCCTTGCTTGCCCCCGCGGTTTACCGCCTGCGCCTGGTGCGCTTCCCCGGCCTCAAGCTCAAGCTCCGGCGAAGCAGCAGGAGAGCCGGCCGCTTTCTTGTCCGCTCCCGCTCCAAGGTGTTCAAAGCTTCTGCTGTACCCGCGCTGCTCAAGGGCTTGGCCCAGGAACGGATGAAATAATCCTTCGGTGTAAGTGTAGTAATAGACCGCCTGCGACACCGCCTGGAACAGCAAGGGAGTCGCCAGGAACGGGCGGCCCGCAGAGCGGTTAAGCCGGGACAGTTCGCTGTCTTGGAGAAACCGGCTCAGATTTTTCTCAACGAAAGCAAACCAGGATTCCGCTTCCCGCTGCCCTTGCTCCGAGAGCCCAAAGGTGTGAAATGAAGTGTTCATGGCAGAAAAGGAATGCATCATCACGGTCTCTCCTCTCCCGATCAGGAAGCTTGGGTACGGATGGAGCCGCTGCTGTCCCCAGAGCTCTGATCCTGCCCGCCGCCCTGAACAAAGCCGCCGTCAGTCGTCCCGCTGCCGTCCATAAAGCGGCCGTGTCTTCCTTCGTATGCTGATGAGCCAGAACTCGAATCAGAACTTGAACCGGAACTTGAACCGGAATCGCTGCCTTGCGAATCACTCTGCCATTGCTGCTGCAGATCATCCTGGCTGTTCCCGCTGGCCGAATTGTCCTCCTGCACGCTTCCGGCGGCCAGGCTCGTGCTTCCGGAGGTTCCCTCCGTCTGCTCACCTTTGGACAGATAACCTACAAACCCTGTAAACATCAGCACTCCGGCCAGCCCTGTGGCCCATTTAACCCATTTTTGATTTGCCATATGAAATCTCCTCCGATATTTTGATTTTCAGGAATTTGAATATTAGAATTTGTTGTGTTGTTAAGGTTGAGGTCAGTTTACCGGCTTTCGGTGAAATCACGGTGAAAGAAATCTTAATTTTTGATTAAAGGCAATTTCATTCCTTTTTCACTCTAAAATGTTATTCTTTCATATAAGGATTTAAGGAAAGGAACGTCTACTCATGAAAATACTGCTTGCAGAAGACGACACCCGGCTTGGGGAATTGATTGTTCATATGCTGAAGAAGAAAGGCGGCTATCTGGTTGACTGGGTCACAGATGGTGATTCTGCCGTTGAATATGCCCTGGCCTCCGCTTACGATCTGCTGATCCTGGACTGGATGATGCCGGGCAGGGACGGTACGGCCGTATGTATGGAGCTGAGGAAAAAAAGTTACATGGGCGCGATTCTGATGCTGACGGCCCGCGACAGTCTGCAGGACAGAATCGAAGGCCTGGATGCCGGAGCTGACGATTATCTGGTCAAGCCGTTTGAAATCGGCGAGCTGCTTGCCCGCATCCGGGCTTTGTCCCGCCGCAACTTCGCTCCGATCCAGGAAGAGGAGCTGCAGATCGCCGGAATGATTCTGAACCGGACGAGCCAGACGGTGACCAGCAGCAGCGGAGACTCCGGGACAGTCCGGGAAACCGTTCAGCTGTCGCCGCGCGAATTCCAGCTGCTTAACCTGCTGCTGCAGAACGCCGGGGTTACCTTAACCAGGGAAGTAATATTGGACCGCATTTGGGGGCTGGATGCCGATGTCGGACCTAAGACTATTGATGCTACTGTGAAGCTCCTTCGCAGAAAGCTTGCGGTCTTCGGCCATGAAGAGCTGATCCAAAGCGTCAGGGGGGTCGGCTATAAAATTGAAGACTAACAGATTCAGCAGACTTAAAGGGTTCAGCCGGCTTGGATGGAACACAATTAAACGGCGGCTTTCAAACCCGGATATGTTCAAACGCACGCAAAATAAACTGACGCTGCAGTACAGCGCTGTTCTGATGGCATTCCTCATCCTGTTTATTGCATCCGTATATATTCTGCTGTATTTCCTGCTGATTACAGAGCAGAAGAAGGACCTCAGCAGCTGGATCAGCGCGAGTGCCTACCAGCTGCATGAATCGATGGAGCATACCGGGGAGTACAGCTTTGCGGAAAATATTCAGAGCAGCTACACGTACGGGTCCTCTGAAACCCTTTCTATTGTGAAAACAGCGGACGGCGAGCAGATCTGCGGCTCGGAGACAAGCGGGGAATTGTGCAGTTCGCTTACTGCGGCAGCAGCCGGCTGGCAGCCTAACGGGGATAAAGTCAGCTTCAAGAAAGTTAATCTCCAGCTGCCCGAATTGAAAGGCCACCGGCATGGGGAGTGGGAGGAATCTCCCGATTCCATCTCCGTCTCCCCTTCCTCAGACAGGCATGATACCCTGATGCTGATTGCAGCGCAGGACATTTATGACAACGGGACTTATATCGGGACGCTGTACGTGGGGAAGGATGTATCCTCGCAGTATTCGCTGTTCAGGCTGCTGTTCCTGGTGCTGATCGCAATCGCCGTCCTGTTCTGTGGTCTGGCCGTCTTCCTGAGCCGGAAAATGTCCGTCAGGGCCATGATCCCGATCCGCGCCGCCTATACGCGGCAGCGTGAATTTGTAGCCGATGCCTCTCATGAGCTCCGGACCCCGCTCAGCGTCATCCAGGCTTCCATAGACACGCTGGAAATGGAGGACAGTCTGGAAAGCGATCCCTTTGCGCACAAGGTGCTCGGCCACATGAAAGAAGAGTCCAAGCGCATGACCAGCTTGTTAGGCAGTATGCTTACGCTGGCCCGGTCGGATGACGATACGCTCCGGCTGAACCGGGCACCCGCCGAGCTTGAGGCTGTGGCCGGGCAAACGGTCGATTCGCTGGTGCCCTTGGCAAAGGCAAAGTCGATCCGGCTTGGGCTGGAGACTCCGGACAGCTGCAACGCCTGCGTAGATTCAGACCGGATCAAGCAGCTAATGCTCATTCTGCTCGACAATGCGCTGAAGTACACGCCTGAGGGCGGCGAGGTTACTCTTTCCCTGAAGGTCCGGGAAGACAAGCGCATGCTGTTCATCTCCGTAACAGATAACGGAATCGGCATCCCCGCCGAAGAGCAGCAGCGCATCTTCGAACGCTTTTACCGGGTCGATAAGTCGCGGACCCGCGAGCTTGGCGGCCATGGCCTCGGCCTTTCAATCGCCCGGTGGATCACCGAGGCGCACGGCGGACAGCTCAGCGTGGCCAGCGCGACCGGACAAGGCAGCACCTTTACAGCTGCCATACCGCTCGTAACCGCATAACAAAGAGGGTGCCCCAGTCATGGTATGACTTTCGGGGCACCCTTTTTGAGTTATTTTCACAGCTTCGGTAATGCAGCTTCTTATTGTTCTGCCTGAATCCAGCGCAGCTTGCAGCAGCAGACCGCCTCTTACAAAGGGACAAACTCCTTTAAAGCTTCAACATAGGCGATCCCGAGCTTCGACAAAGCCGCGTCCTTATGCCGGATCCAGCCCACGTTAATCGTCTCGTCGGAGTCCAGCGGCACGGAAATGATATCGCGTCCGTTCAGCTCTGCGCTGAGCACCCCGGTCGAGATGGTATACCCGTTAAGGCCGATCAGCAGGTTAAAGAGCGTGGCGCGGTCGTTGACGCGGATGCTCTTCTTATGGGATAGGGTGCTCAAAATTTCCTCCGAGAAGTGAAAGGAGTTGTACTCCCCCTGGTCAAAGGACAGATAAGGATAGTCCTGCAGCTGCTCAATCTGTACGATGGACTGCTTGGCGAGCGGATTCTTGACACTGATGAAGATATGCGGGCGGGCTGCGAACAGGCTCGTAAACACAAGGCCGGCGTCCTTCAGCAGCTTGTTAATCACTTTGGAGTTAAATTCATTCAGGTACAGAATGCCGATCTCGCTGCGCAGCGTCTTGACGTCCTCGATAATTTCGTAGGTTTTGGTTTCGCGCAGAGCCAGCTCGTACTCCTCATGGCCATGCTCCTGCACGAGCTTCACAAACGCATTGACAGCAAAAGCATAATGCTGGGCAGACACCGAGAAATGCTGCGGCGACGGCTTGGCGTTCAAGTACCTTCCTTCAAGCAGCTCAGCCTGCTCCACCACTTGGCGGGCATAGCTCAAAAATTCCACACCATCTTTAGAAAGAATAATGCCTTTATTCGTCCGTTCAAAAATCGTAATGTGGAGCTCTTCCTCTAAATCCTTGATCGCGTTGGACAAGCTTGGCTGCGAAATAAACAGCCGTTTGGCCGCTTCGTTCATCGAGCCGCGGGTCGCAATCTCAATGACGTATTTCAACTGCTGTAAGGTCAATGGACCGTCTCCTTTCTGCGTTAGTCCGCTGCGGGTCCGCTGCGCGTCAACTGGCTGCACATCTACTGGCTGCGCGTCCGCTGCTTATCTCTTTAATCCGGCCCTTCTCGAGACCGTCCTGGACGTGATGCAGGGCAATGACAGCGGCAAAGCTTGTACCTCTATTTATAACCTTTAAGGTTCATAAGGAGCAACGGTCAAGCACCAACTCATAGGCAGCTGCTACACTTTAAACCGCTCAATCGAGGCCTGCAGCTCCTGCGCCAGGCTGCTCAAATGGGCGGCAGAGCCGGTTACCTCCTCTACGGAGGCCAGCTGCTGCTGGGCGGCGGCCGCAACACCCTGGGTCAGGTCTTTCGCCTGGTCTGCGACTCCCGCCGACGTTTCGGCCGAAGCCAGCACCTCCTCCGAGGACGCCGACATTTCTTCCGTTACAGCAGACACTTCCTGCAGCTGCGCTGACAGCCCGCGGATATTCTGCAGAATCCGGTCAAAGTTCTGTCCGACATCCAGCATGGCGCTGCGGCCGCTCTGGGCGTAAGCCTTGCTGCTCTCCATGGTCTGGAACAAGCTTGCGGTATCGCGCTGAATTTCTCCGATCAGCGCAGTCACGCTGCCTGCCGATTGTCCGGATTGTTCAGCAAGCTTCTTCACCTCTGCCGCGACAACCGCAAAACCTCTGCCTTCCTCGCCGGCCCGGGCCGCTTCGATAGCTGCGTTAAGGGAAAGCAGGCTGGTTTGAGCCGCAATATCATTGATCGTATTCGTAATTGCCCCGATGTTCTCCGATTTCTTGTTGAGCTGGGCGACGGCATCTGCCAGCCCGGTTATCGACTGGTGAATGTCCTCCATCAGGCGGATGGCATTGGAGACAAATTCATGCCCCGTTATGGCATTGGTTTCAGACTGTTTGGACGCTTCGGCCAGCTCGCTTGCTGAGTCAGCGATTCTGCCGATGCCTATTGACATTTCCTGCATCGTCCGGCTCACCTCGCCTGCTCCGCGGGCCTGGGACTCTGTTCCATCGCTGATCTTCTGGATTTGGTCAGAAATATGACTGGTGGCAGAAGCGCTCTGCTCCGAAGCCGCTGTTAATTCCTGAGAGCTTGCCGCCAGTGTTGCGGCTTTCTCATTGACCTGGAGCACCAGGAAGCGCAGCGATTCAACCATCTGGTTGAAGGAAGCCGTCAGTCTGCCGGGCTCATCCCTAAACAGATAAGTACCTTTCACCGTCAAATCTCCCACTGCTGCACTTTCCATCATTTTCTGCAGATTCGCAAGCGGGCGGGTGATCATGATGACGATCCATCTTGCAATGAGTACGAGAATGATCACAGCTAAAATGACTCCTGCTGAGCTGACTGTTTTGGCCGTCTGCCCGGCTGCATTATTCTCCTTGTTGCGGTCCTCGGAATTTCGATCCGTTAAATCCGTCAGTTCCTGGATCGACTTCTCGATATTCGTCTTAACCGGCATAATCTGGCTGTTGTAAGCTTGGTAGGCTTCCTCTTTCTTGTTATCCAGCCCCAAAGCAATGACTTCATCCGCATTATCAGTCAGTTCATTGATCTGAGTGACCAGCTCGTTATACTGCTCTTTCTCGCCTTGACCGGTCACGAGTGTGCCGTAATTCTCCAACAGAATCTGGTTGGTTGTGATCATCTCCTCATAATGCTTATTCAGATCATGGTTCATGTTCTCGTCTTCTGTCAGAATCAGCCCCAGAATATCCGTCATCGCCGAGCTGAAATTGGCGTTGATCTGGTTCACTGTCTTCACTTTGATCAAATTCTGCTCATACAGCGCTTTCGAGTTGCTGACAGTAAGGTTTATGTAGAAGTAGCTTATTCCGCCGATCAGCATCAGAAACAGGATGGACGTAAGGTTCAGAATGAGCAGCTTGCGCCGGGTGTTCCAGTTGCGGAGATTGAATTTCGCATCAGATTTAGGATCTGATTTAGGATCTGATTTAGGATCTGATTTGGACTTCGGTTTAAATCTGTCTTTAATGATCGATTTCATCTGCAATTTCAACATGACTTCCCTCCAAGATATCCTCCAAATATGGGCGCAGCTTGACTGTAACAAGCCTATATCTCTTTACCGCGACCCCGTACAGAAGCGTCTTGATAAACGCTGCTTACCTTTAATATCGGATTAGGCGGCACCCTTTTTTATTGTTTTCGTGAAAATAATGAAAAATTTTCATTCATATTTATTTTAGAAACTTTATTTAGAAAAAAAGAGAGCCGGCACCCGGTGCCGGTCCTCTCCCTAATGAAAGCCTGCTTGCTTAGGCTTTAATGTTCTTTTTCCAGATGCCCAGAATCAATGCGGACACCACTGCCCCGATCGCTACCGAAAGCAGGAACAGCAGGGCGTGATTCGCAAGCGCCGCTACGAAAATACCGCCGTGCGGAGCCGGAATGTTAATGTGCCAGAGCTGTGTCAAACCGCCTGCAATCGCGGAACCCAGGATACAGGAAGTCAGGATGCGGAGCGGATCTGCTGCCGCAAAAGGAATGGCGCCTTCCGTAATAAAGGATAAACCGAGTACATAGTTCGTGATGCCGGATTTGCGCTCCTCTTCCGTAAACTTCCGTTTGAAAAAGCTTGTAGCCAGCGCGATTGCCAGCGGCGGAACCATACCGCCCGCCATTACGGCGGCCATCAGGGTGCCGTTTGTGTTGCCGCTTGAAGTAAAGACGCCGATGGCAAAGGTATAAGCCGCTTTGTTGAACGGTCCGCCCATGTCAATGGACATCATGCCGCCGAGGACAACTCCCAGCAGAACTGCGTTGCCTGTTCCGAGGTTGTTCAGGCCTGTAACCACCCAGTCGTTAATCGTGCTGAAGACAGGGTCAAAGATATAGTACATGATCGTGCCGGTAATCAGCAGGCCGACAACCGGATACAGCAGAATCGGCTTCAGGCCTTCAATGGTCTTAGGCAGACCCGAGAACAGCTTGCGCAGGCCAATGACGATGTAACCGGCCAGGAAGCCCGCAGCCAAACCGCCGAGAAAGCCGGAATTCGAGTTAACTGCCATCAAGCCGCCGACCATACCAGGCATAAGCGCCGGACGGTCGCCGATGCTCATTGCGATAAAGCCCGCCAGAATCGGGATCAGGAAGTGGAAAGCCCCGTCGCCGCCAATGGACATGAGCAGCTTGTAAATGGGATCATCGGCTCCGCCAACCTGCTCGAACAGGAAGGAGATGGCGATCAGAATACCGCCGCCGACAACAAACGGAAGCATGTGGGAGATCCCGTTCATCAGATCCTTATAGATTTTGGAGCCGATGCTGGCTTTGCCCTGAGCCTGACTGCTCTGCGCCTCTTTAGCGCCGCCGCTGCTGCGGTAAATTGGGGCATCGCCCTGCAGCGCTTTCGTAATCAGCTCCTGCGGCTTGCGAATGCCGTCGCTGACCGGTCTTTGCAGCAATGGCTTGCCGTCGAAACGGGCCATATCGACCTGCTTGTCGGCCGCAATAATAACCCCTTTCGCGCGCCGGATTTCGTCCGGAGTAAGGACATTCTTGGCACCTTCGGAGCCGTTGGTTTCCACGCGGATCTGTACGCCCATTTCCGCTGCTTTCTTCTTCAGGGCGTCTTCCGCCATAAAGGTATGCGCGATCCCTGTCGGGCAGGCCGTAACAGCAACTACAAAATCTTCGGAGCCGTTTGCTGCTTGAGCCCCTTGAACACCTTGATTGCCTTGAACGCTGCGGGAATCTCCGCCTTCATTCTCCTGCTGCTTCGCGTCAAACAAGGCAACCACTTCCTCCGGTGTGGAGGTCATCTTGAGCTGGTCGATGAAACCGCTGTCAATAAGCAGCCTGGAAAGTGAAGCCAACGTCTGCAGATGGAAGTTGCCCGCCCCTTCAGGAACTGCAATCATGAAGAACAAGGCTGCAGGTTCACCGTCCAGGGATTCAAAATCAACACCTCTGGCGCTTTTGGCAAAGACAACCGTCGGTTCATTTACAGCATTCGTCTTCGCGTGAGGCATTGCGATGCCTCCGCCGATCCCGGTGCTGGACTCGGCTTCCCGCTTCAGAATCATTTGCTTGAACAGCACCGGATCATTAATCCGGCCGTGAGCCGCCAGACTGGCAATAAGCTCATCAATTGCTGCTTCTTTCGTAATTGCCTTCAGATCCATAATCATTGTTTCTTTAATGAGCAGATCCGTGATTTTCATCATTCTTCCCCCTAGCTGTAAATAGGTCTAGCTGTTCTATTCCCGGTTTAATTCCATTTCGTTATATGAACTTGTGAACGCAAAGCTTCAATTTCCGCGCCGGTCGCCAGGTCAACGGAGAAAGCCGTTGCGCTTCCGGAAGCAACCCCTGTACGGAAAGCTTCGAGCAGATCTCCCCCGGCTGCCCAGGTGCCGATAAAGCCTGCAATCATGGAATCTCCGGCACCGACTGAATTTTTGACTTTGCCTTTCGGCACATTCGCTTCATAGGTATCCGTTTCGGTCAGAAGCAAAGCTCCTTCGCCTGCCATGGAGACCAAAACGTGCTGCGCGCCAAGCTCAAGCAGCTTCCGGCCGTATTCAGCGACTTCCGTCTTATCCTTCAGCTCGGCTCCAAACAGCTCTCCCAGCTCGTGATGATTAGGTTTGACCAGGAGCGGTTTGTGCTGCAGCGCATTCATGAGAGCATCGCCTGTTGTATCAATTACAAACCGTGCGCCCTTCTCTTGGCATACGCTGATCAGCCGGTCGTAGAAGTCAGCTCCCAGCGTGGGCGGAACACTTCCCGACAAGACAAGGATATCGTCCTGTCCCAGTGCTTCCAGCTGACGAATCAGCTGAGCCGCCTCTTCTTCGCTGATCGCCGGTCCCAGCCCGTTGATCTCCGTCTCTTCCCCGTGCTTCAGCTTGATGTTGATCCGGGTGTCTTCCTGTACCTGTACAAACCCGGTGCGGATGGATTCCGCCTTCAGGCAGTCCTCCACATAACGGCCCGTAAATCCGCCGGTAAATCCGATTGCCGTGCTTACGGTTCCGAGGCGGTTCAGCACGCGGGAGACGTTGATGCCTTTGCCCCCGGGCAGCTTGAGATCCCGCTTCATCCGGTTCAGGCTGTTCAGCTTGAAGTCTTCAACTTCCACGATAAAATCAATGGAAGGATTAAGCGTTACCGTATATATCATGGTCATCCCTCGATTATGTTGGTTTTCTGGGTGATGGAGGCCCGCCAGCGTTCCGGCATTTTATCCGTAATAAGCACTGCTTCTTCCAGATCAAACAGCTTTGCAAAAGTCACCTCGCCAAGCTTGCTGCTGTCTGCCAGCACATAAGACTGGCCGGACAATTCATGCGCTCTGCGTTTGATTAATGCTTCTTCGGGGTCCGGTGTCGTATAACCCAAGACCGGGTCTACACCGTTTGTACCCAAAAAACACTTATCGAACCGGAAGTTCTCAATATTCTGGAGTGCAATGCTTCCGATCACCGCTTTCGTGTGCGTCTTCATCATGCCGCCTAACAAATAGCTGCGGATTCGTTTGCTTACAAGCGCCTCCACATGAGATAAGCCGTTTGTCACCACGGTGATGTCTTTGGCTTCAATAAAAGGAATCATCGCTAGAGTAGTCGTTCCCGCATCCAGAAAAATACATTCGCCGTCCTGCAGCTGGCTCGCTGCGGCGCGGGCGATAGACGCTTTTTCCTGAACGTTTTTGAACGTTTTCTCCTCCATGCCCGGTTCTTTGCCTTTCTCCCCAGGCAGGCTGGCTCCTCCATGGATCCGCTTCAGCAGGTGCCGGCTCTCCAGATCAACCAAATCCCTGCGAATCGTGGATTCAGAAACCCCTATCAAGTCTACAAGCTCTTGTAGCTTCACGATTCCCTGTTCCTGTAAGCGCTCTAAAATCAGGTTGTAACGTTCTTCTGTAAGCATTTTCAACTCCTCCAACTGGTTCAATCATACCATAACTTCCGTCAAAATCAATCACTTTCAATCAAAAATATTCAAAACCCTTCACCCAGACGTTCAAGTAATCGTCAATATTGAAAGAAAGACCAAGAATAACAACAATAAAGGCGAGGAAAAGGAACGGGACCCGCCTCATGCCCTTTTTCAGGGATAAAAGAAAAAACACCCCTGGCAGCCGCTAAACGCCGCTCTAGGCAGCGCCGGCTCCGCATATTGTGATAGAGGAAAAAGGATCTGACTTCATCTGCCGCTCTTAGACATCCTTAACACCCGCTTGATTCAGCCTGAATAATTGGACGTTATACTGAAGGCAATACGAGCAGATTGGAGGTTATCTATGCGATTGGCTTTGTTTACGGACACCTTTCTTCCGCAGACGAACGGCGTAGCCCTCACGCTGAGCCGGCTTACCAAACATCTGGACCGGCGCGGGATCGAGCATATTCTGTTTACTCCGAAATCCGCAGCGGAAGACCGCTATCCTGATTCGATCCGCCCGATTGCCAGCATTCCTTTTCTGCTATATCCCGAATGCCGCCTGGCGCTGCCAAATCTGCCTTTCATCCGCAAACAGCTGGAGGACTTCAAGCCCGATCTTCTTCATCTGGCGACTCCGTTCAATCTCGGCTTATGCGGTCTCCGTTATGCACATACCCATGATCTTCCGCATGTGATCTCCTACCATACCCACTTTGACCGTTATCTCGAATACTACCGCATGAACAGGATTGTCCCCTTTTACTGGAAATATATGAGATGGTTTCATCAATCCTGTGACGCTACCTTCGCACCTTCGCACGAAACGATTAACACGCTGCGGATGCAGGGCTTTCAGCGGCTTCGCCTCTGGTCGCGCGGGGTCGACTGCGACAGGTATAACCCTGAGCTGCGCAGCCCGGAAGTCAGGGAAAAATACGGCATCACCGCTCCGCTGCTGCTGCTGTATGTAGGGCGTATTGCTCCGGAGAAGGACATCACTACCCTGGCCCGGGCCATGCAGCTGCTTCCGGAATCTGTCCGGCAGCAGACACACTGGCTCATCACCGGAGACGGGCCGATGCTGCCCGAGCTGCGCACGCTCGTTCCGGATAACGTCACCTTTACCGGCTACAAGCATGGCGAAGAGCTTGCGCAGCTGTACGCTTCTGCCGATTTGTTTGTATTCCCGTCAAGCACGGAGACGTTCGGGAATGTGGTGGCAGAAGCGATGGCTTCGGGGTTGCCCGTCATCGGAGCCGATGCCGGCGGAGTCCAGGACCTTGTGCAGCCCGGGGTAACGGGCAGCCTTGTAGCGCCGCGCTCTCCGGAGGCACTGGCTGAGGAGATCAGCAGGCTTGCCGGCCAGCCGGCTCTGCTGGCCGAGATGGGCCGCGAGGCAAGGAAGCAGGCTTTAGCCCGGTCGTGGCCCGCTATTTTTGACGGGCTGATCAGCGGCTACGAAGAAGTTGTGGAAGCCAGACGCGGCCACAAGGGAATCCGAACAGGATAAGATTCAGCACCAAAAACCCCTCGCTGCCGGCGCATAAGCCGTGCAAACGAGGGGTTATTCACCTGCCTGTTCAATTATCCCTTCTTGGCCAGCAGCAGCTCGCCCAGCCGGTCGGGGTAATCCGTAATAATCCCTGCAGCTCCCGCTGCCAGCAGCCGCTCCATTTCCGGCTCCTCATTTACGGTAAACGGATGATAGGCGATTCTTTGCTTGGCCGCAGCCTCTACCCATTCCGGCAGCACCGCATAATGGACAGCATGCAGCGCGTCCGCTCCGCAGCGAATCGCATATTCCCACGGCTCGTACAAGCCTTCCATATACAGCAGGCCTGTCCGGATTTCAGGGGCAAGCTGCTTGCATTTTACCAGGGAGTAGTGGTTGAAGCTGGACAGAATAATCCGGTCACTGAGTCCGAAATCGCGCACTTCCCTGATCACCGCTTCCTCCAGACCAGGATAAGGCACCACTCCGTTCTTCAGCTCGATATTCACCATAACGGAAGTAGGACGCACCAGCTCAAGCAGTTCACGCAGCGAAGGAATCTTCTCCCCGGCAAACTCGGGAGCATACCAGGAACCGGCGTCCAGCCCGCGAAGCTCGTCAAATGTGACATCCTTTACAAGCTTCGGCGAGCCGGCAGTCCGCTCGAGCTGCTCGTCGTGAATAAGCACCAATTGGCCGTCTGCCGTCATTTGTACATCCGTTTCAATTCCGTTAGCTCCTAGCTCAATGGCCCGCCGGAATGCAGCCATCGTATTCTCCGGGCAATAGCCTGATGCTCCCCTGTGGGCAATATTTAAACAATGGTTCACTACAATACCTCCAGTTCGACGGTTGGATTTGATTCATTTTACCGGAGTACAATGTTCAGAAATCGCTGCCTTTGTAAATTTTATCGCCTGTTCCAAAAAATATGCCGGCTGGAGCCTTTACTTTGCCCGCCTGTTATAGCCTCTGTCCTCATACGGCTGCAGCTTCTCCAGCCACAGCTCCAGCAGCGCTTCCAGCTCGCCCTTATATTTCTTACGAGCTTCCGGATCGGCAAACTCCTCTTCGGGCTTGAGCTCATCCAGCTCTTCAAACACAAAGCATGCTCCGCCGTACCGGTTCCAGTCCTGCTGCAGCGCACTCATGCTGTTGACATTAGTTTGCTGCGTAAACAGCAGGCGGTTGCGGGCGCCGTCCAAATCCATCGCAGAGCAGACCAGAATTTTTCCATTATCCGTATTGCGGATCTGGTAAATGCCCATCCGGCGGAAGGACTGGGTGTACTGGGACGCCAAATCCTTTTTCCTCTGTTTATCCATCGTCACTGCGGCTCAATCCTCTCTATGGTTTAATATCCCATTTCCTTCAAAATGTTCGAAAGCGTCCTAAGACGCTCTCCGATCAGCTCGCTGTCATCACTAAGCACCTGGCTGAATAGCTTGATGTCTTCCTTGATCCGGTCGTTGTCCGTGGCGACGGCTACGTTCATAGCATCTCCCTGGAGGCCAACCCGGCCTATTACCGGATTCTCCGGGTCAAACAAATCCTGATAGCGGTATGCCTCACGGAAATGGGCAATGCTGCTTGTGACCAGAATGGCAAGGTCCAGAACGCGGTGCAGCGGAAGCTCTTCAGACTGCCGGGACCACTTCTCGCCCGTATACCGCCAAACCTTGGCCGAAATATCAACCTTGCCGCGGTCGTTCCACTGGGCAAGCCCGAGCGACAGCCCTTTCGCATCTGTCTGGCCGGCATACCGGCCGTCCACCTGCTCGTAATTTTCAGAGACGATGACCGGTTTATGCTTTAAGCTTGTTGGAATTTTCATGTGAATACCTGCCTTTGAATTCAATTTGGGACAGTACGGGAAAGGCTTCTATTACTGAGTTGCTGAGTTACTGAATTACTAATTTACTAAATCACTAAATAATCTGAGACCATCTTAACGTTCCCCGTCGGCAAATGTCAACCGCTTGTCGTCCGGCGGCAATTCCCTGATAATAAAGCACAGATGAATGCTCTCATATTTCTAATAATGGACGATCTAAATTGGAGGTAAAAATGATTCAGCAACGCATGATTCTTGACGCAGATACCGGCATTGACGATGCCGCAGCCCTGCTCTACGCCCTGCTTTCCCCCCAGATTAAAGTGGAAGGCATTACGACCTGCTTCGGCAACATTGACGTGGAGCAGGCCACGGACAACACCCTGCGCTTATTGAAGCTGGCCGGGTTGGAACATGAGATCCCGGTCGCCAAAGGGGCTGCCCATCCGCTGGCCCGGACCGAAGTCCGCTTCTCCGAGCACGTTCACGGACAGAACGGAATCGGCGGCGTTATTCTTCCCCCGTCCGATCAGCAGGTGATCCGCCAAACGGCGGCTGAATATATCGTCTCCATGGTGAATGAGCATCCGGGAGAAATTACCCTCGTTACGCTTGCGCGGATGACCAACCTGGCGCAGGCGCTGGAGCTTGATCCAGGTATTGCAGGCAAATTTAGAAAAATTGTTGTAATGGGCGGCAATGTCCTTGTTCCCGGCAATGTGACGCCGGTTGCGGAAGCCAACTTTGCCGGTGACCCCGAGGCAGCAGCCTATGTGTTCCGGTCCGGAGCTCCGCTTACCGTAGTTGGACTAGATGTAACACTGAAGACCCTGTTAACCCGCCGGCAGCTCGGGTACCTGCTTGAGCACGCGCCAGCCGGCAAACAGCCGCTTGTCACCTTCCTGCGGGATTCCCTGGAGCACTATTTCCGGTTCTATCAGGAGGTCAATCATCTGATCGGCGCCTGTCCGATGCATGATCTGCTTGCCGTCCTTGTGGCGGAGAATCCAAGCCTGGTCCAGATTCAGAGACTGCATGCCTTTATCGCAGCCGAAGGCGAGCATGTCGCCGGCATGGTCGTTACCGACCGGAGAGCAAGGCCGCATATCGGACAGCCTGCCGACTTCTGCATGGACGTTGACGGGGAACGGGCGATGAACGCGATGATGGCCGTATTCTTGAGCGACAGCTCCGCCAGCTGAAACCCTCAATTTTCACCCAGAAAAAAAACAGCCGGAACCCAAACACTCTTGGGCTCCGGCTATTTTATTGATGCCGCCTATCCGGGGCGGGTTCCCGCCGCTTCGCTATCCTTGCTCAGCTATCGCACTGCGTGCAAACGCGTAAAACGCTTCTGCCTCTTCCCGGCTGCTGAAGCCGGCTTGAGCCAGCTTGTCGCTGCCTCCGCCTTTCCCGCCGTAGGCGGATAAGTGCGCTTTGAAGAATGCGCCGCAGGCCAGGCTCCCCCCGCCGCTGTAAGCCAGAACAACCTTGCTGTCTCCCCCGGTCAGGAACAGAACGGGAAGCCCGCTGTCTGCGGCAAGCTTGACCGCCAGATTTTGCACGTCTTTAAGGGATTTGTCCTCAAAAATATGCGCAGCAGCACCTCCGTCCGCTCCGGCAAGCAGCTTCTCCGCCATATAAGCGTCGTTTTGCTCCTTCCATGCCGCGAGCTCGGCCTTAAGCGCCGCCTGCTCATTTTCCCATTTGCCGAACCGGTCCAGAATCTCCTCTTTGCCTGTATTAAATTTAGCGGCCAGGGTGTTCAGAATGGACAGGCTGTCATTAAACTCCTGCAGGGCCCGAAGGCCGCATTTGAAATAAATCCGGGTATGGCCCTTCTGCTTCTCTGCCTTCAGCAGCTTGATGATGCCGATCGCACCTGTCGAGGTTACGTGGGTTCCGCCGCAGGCGTTATATTCAATGCCCTCGATTTCGACGATGCGGATTTGACTGGTGACCTTCGGCTGCTTGACCAAGGGCAGCGCTGCAGCCTGCTCCTGGGTGACAAAATAGCTGGTGATGGTGCGGTTAAGATAAATCTGGCGGTTAACCTCCTGCTCCAGCTGCTGAAGCTGAGCCAGGGTCAATTCAGCGGTCTCCACGTCGATCGTGGCGTAATCAGTTCCCATATGAAAGCTTAAAGTCTGTGCGCCATAGAGCGTGAGGCAGACCGCGGACAGCAAATGCTGGCCGCTGTGCTGCTGCATATGGTCGAACCGTCGTTCCCAGTTGAGCGAGCAGCTCACCCCGGCTGCCTCCGGAAAGCGCTCCACCTGATGCCATATCTCCCCGTCCTCATTCACCTGCACCTCAAGCACCGGTATCCCGCCGATGGAGCCGGTATCGCAAGGCTGGCCGCCCCCTTCCGGATAGAAGGCTGTCTCTTCCAGCTTGACGAAGCAGCCGCCGTCCCGCTCCTGCTGTTCCGTAATTGTTGTGTTCCATTCCTGCAGATTTGCATTCTCGTAATAGCGTCTATTCGTCATTGGGTTGTCCTTTCCGCTGCGCTTGCTTGTACTCCTTCCTATTGTAGCTTAATCCCAATCAAAAAAAATCCCCGGATCCCGCCAAAGAGGAGAAATCTCTCTTCCGCAGGAGTCCGGGGAACTGGATACAGATTAATTTGATTCAGATTAATTTGATTCAGATTAATTTGATTCAGATTATTTTGCTCCGGTTATTTTTGCACCGTCTCGTTGTATTGGGCGATCTTGTCCGTAATTTGCTTGGCTGCTTCATCCAGCGCCGCTTTTGGCTCCTGCTTGCCGTTCAGGGCGGACTCGATTGCGCCTTCCACGATCTGGCGGGCTTCAGGGAATACGCCCATCACCGCTCCGGAGGTTGCAGTGGATTCCGTAGAGGCATGCAGCTGGTCAACAGCAGTTTGGAACTGCGGATATTTTGCCATGTTATCCTTCAAGACCTGCTGGTCATAAGCGGCCTTCGTAATCGGGAAGTAGCCCGTATTTACACTCCATTTTGCCTGCACTTCAGGCGTTGCCAGGTACTTGATAAACTCCCAGGCTGCTTTCTGCTCTTCGACCGGCTTGTTGTTCATAATATACAAGCTCGCGCCGCCGACCACCACGCCGCCCTCCTTGGCATCTGCCGGTTTAGGCAGGAAGCCGGTGCCGACTTCAAACTTGCCGCCGACCGACTGCACGATATTGCGGAGAGATGCGGTGGAATCCAGGGTCATCGCAATTTGTCCGGCTGCAAAGGCGGCGTCTGTATCATCCGTGTTCCGGCCAAGATTGGACACAGCCTTCTCGTCGATCATCCGCTTCCACCATTCCAGCGTTTTGACACCGGCATCGGAGTTCAGCAGCGATTCTGTGGCTGAGGATTCACGGCCGTTGCCGTTGTTCACGTAATCCGCATTTTGGTTCGCGAACAGCTGCTCCATGAACCAGCCGTAGATCGCAATCGAAGCGGCCGGTTTGCCGTTCTTCGCCAATGCTTTGGCTGCTTTCTCGAAATCTTCATACGTTTTCGGCGGGTTCTCCGGGTCAAGCCCAGCCGCTTTAAAGGCGTCCTTGTTGTAGTAAAGAATCGGGTTTGAAGTGTTGAACGGCATCGCGTTCAATTTGCCGTCAATCGTATAATAACGGGTAATGTTCGGCTCCAGCTGAGACAGATCATATTGATCCTCATCAATAAACTGCTGAACAGGCGTAATCATTTTGGAATCAATCATGAATTTGCTGCCGATTTCGTACACCTGGATCAGGTCCGGGCCGCTGTTTGACCCGAAGGAGGCCTTCAGCTTGTTCAGACTCTCATCATATTTGCCCTGAAAGACTGCTTCCACCTGAACATCCTTGTGGCTGGAATTAAAGTCGGACACGATTTCGTTAACCGCCTTCTCGTTCGTGCCGGACATGGAGTGCCACCAGGTGACCTTAACTGGCGCAGCCTCCGCTGCGGCCGCCTTGCCGGAAGTGTTGCTGGAGCTGCTGTTTCCGGCAGCGCCGTTTGTGCCTGATCCCGCATTATTGCCTCCGGAGTTGTTCCCGCAGCCTGCCAGAGCTACCGTTAGAGCGGTAGTAATCAGCAGCAGACTTTTTCTCAAACGAAAAGCTTTCATGTACAGATCTCTCCCTTGGTCGAATGATTTTGATTGAGTGGGTATCTATGTAAAGCGGCGGAGCTGAAGGTTCAGCCCTTCAAAGCCCCTGCCGCCATTCCCCGAACCAGCTGTTTCAGCCCAAAGACCAGCAATAGCAAGGAGGGCAGAATTGCAAGCGTAATGCCGGCAAAGACGAGATTCCACGAGGTGGATTCCTGAAATTCCAGCATCGAAATCCCGATCTGGATCGTCCGCATCGGTTTGCTGTTCGTCACCAGCAGCGGCCAGAGATAGGAGTTGTACATATTGAGAAAGGAATAGACCGCAAGCGTGCCAAGCGCTGGCCTGGACAGCGGAAGCATGTGGAACAGGAAGTAGCGGACATGTCCGCACCCGTCCATTTTGGCCGCTTCAAACAGCTCTTTAGGCAGCTGCAGGAAGAACTGCCGGAGCATAAATGTGCCGAACGCCGTCGCCAGAAAGGGAATCGTCAGTCCCTGATAGGTATCCAGCCAGTTCAAGCTGCGCACGGTCAGATAATTCGGGATCATCGTCACTTCCCAGGGCACCATCATCGTCGCCGCAAACAGGCTGAACATGAGCCCCTTGCCTTTAAACTCCATATTGGCAAAAGCGTAGGCCGCACAGCTCGCGGTGACCAGCTGGCCAATCATGACGACGGCGGACACGAAGAACGTATTCCCGATGAAAGAAGCGATCGGCACCATCCTGAATACCTCTTTCATGTTGGCCAGGTGCAGCGCATGCGGGAACAGGCTCGGCGGGTAGGCGCTCGCTTCCGACTGCGTCATGACGGACATGAAGAAGCTGTACACAACCGGGTACAGGACGAGCACCGCTGCTGCGGTCATTACGAGATAGGACAAAGCTTGTCCGGCCGTAAACTTTTTCATTGATAATGCACCTTTCTTTCCACCCATTTGAATTGAATCAGGGTCAGCAGCATAATGACCAGGAACAGCAGAATAGCCTGCGCACTGCCGGTTCCGAAGCGGAAATTAATAAAGGATTCCTGGTAAATGGAGTAGACAAACACGCTGGTGGAGTTCATCGGACCGCCCTGCGTCAAAATGTTGATCTGGCCGAAGGACTGGAAGGCGCCGATCGTGGATACTACCAGCACAAAGAAGAGCGTTGGTGAGAGCAGCGGCATCGTAATCCGGTAAAAAACGCGCAGCGGACCTGCCCCGTCAATCCTGGCGCTTTCGTAAATTTCATCGGGAATGCCCTGCATCCCGCTGGACAGAAGGATGTAATTGAAGCCAAGGTTCATCCAGACGGTCATTATTGATATGGACAGCAGTGCCCAATGCGGATCGATCAGCCAGCCAACCGGTGCCATGCCTGCCTGCTCCAGCAGATAATTCAGCATGCCGAGCGTCGGGTGAAACAGAAACTTCCAGATGACACTGGCCGAGCCGACCGAGATCACCATAGGAAGGGAAAATGCGAATTGGAATAAACGCTTGCCGCGAAGCATGTTATGGGTAAGCACGGCGAGGATGAGCGCGAGCAGAATACCGGCCGGAACTGTCAGCAGTGCAAACAGGGCCGTAGTTTTGATGCCGCTCACAAAGAGTCCTGAGGTGAACAGATCACTGTAATTGTCAAACCCGGTGAAGCCGGCAATTCTTCCGGCAGGGTCTGTGCTGTGCAGACTAAGATAAACGGATTTCACAAGCGGATAAAACAGAAAGACAGCAAACAGCAGCAGAGAGGGAGCCAGAAAGGCATAAGCAAGGGCGTTCTCTTTCAGCCTGCTCCTCTTTAACGAGGCCGCGCGAAGGGGCAGGGCTGATCTGACGGAAGCGGATGTCCGCTCAACCGGCAAGCTCAAGCGTTTATCAAGCTCGCTCATTCGTAAGCCTCCTTTGACATAAAGTCGTCCTGTCCGGACGGGTTACCTTTGTCAGTGTAAGCTTCACGTGTAAGGGGGAGATCAGAGGATTCGTCTGAATATGTAAAAATTTTATAGAATTGTTTGTGCAGAGCAAAACAAAAGAACCCTGCGGCAGCTGTCTGTCCGCAAGGTTCTCTGTTCTTGGAATCTATTTATTTGGCCGGGTCAGCGTCTGGAAACGCTTTGATCGGGTCAGCTGTCTGCGCCGTGCTGTTTAACGTTTCTTCCCCGCTTAGCAGCACCATGTAATACAGCGGGCTCGCAGGCGTTTGGCTGCCTGTGTAGCCGGGTCCGTAATAGACGCCCGCTTTGTCTCCTGCCTGTATATCCTCCCAGTTCACAGGCTGCCCTTCGCGGGTCAGCACGCTTGTTTCCTTGCCGGAAGTTACGGTCAGTTCAGGTGTAAAAGTTCCGTCTTTCGTTGCCCCGAATTTGACCACCCAGCCATCAGCCGTATGTTCTACAGAATGAATAACGTCCTCCCGGAAGAGCGTTTGTCCGCTAACCGTAATGGAAGCCGCATGGGACTGTCCCGGATACGATCTTGTCATAACCGGGCCGTATTCAGCAGTAATGCTCATACCGGCCTGGAGGTCTGTTGCAACTGACGTAGTACCGTCGCTGTTGAGGATTGCGGTGTCCTTGTCGACATTCAGCACGACCCAGCTGTTGTCGCCCTTGCCAAGCACTTCGACCTTGCAGCTGCCGCTGCTTGCTTCAGCCACATTCACAATAACTCCTGTTTGGTGCAAATAACTTTCGGGAGCAGCAACCGTCGTTTCCTCCTCCTGTTTATCCATACTGATCGAACGATTCGCGCCATCATAGTTCAACGTATAGCCAAGCGCTTCGGCTTCGGCGCGGGCCGGCAGGTAAACCTGGCCGTTAATGACGACAGGCTGCATGGATACAGCCTGTCCATCCACAGTGACCTTCATATCGCCCCTTAGTATACCGGTTACCTTGGCGGACAGACCGGAGGCCCCGGCGGCTGTTGCCGCGCCGAGCAGGCCAATCAGGGTCAAATAGACCACTTTTGTCTTCGTTCTCATTCTTCGGACTCCTTCCCCCTTCTAAGGGTTGTGATTAACATTCTCACAGGCTCAGACGGAGGAGGAGTCCAAAAAGTTGCTTCTATTTGCCAATTTGCCAATTTGCCAATTAAACAATTAACCAATTTAACAAACTACTTGCGAAAAGGTATAATAACCCAAAACAAATTGACGGCTGCGGAGATGATAGAATTTGACTGCTTTTTCCCAAGATAATCTATGCCTGAAGCGCATTTATGACCCCTTCTCTCTCACGGATGGAAGACGCATCCTCGTGGACCGCCTGTGGCCGCGCGGCATCAGCCGGGAGCAGGCGGCAATTGACGACTGGTTCAAAGAGATTGCACCCAGCCCCGAGCTGCGAAAATGGTTCGCTCACCGCCCGGAACGGTTTGCAGCGTTTGAAGAGCAGTACCTGCGCGAGCTTGCCGAAGACGCAGAGCGCCAGCGGCTGGCAGCGCAGATCCGCAGCTGGGCCAGCGCCGGAACCGTCACGCTGCTGTATGCGGCCAAAGATCCCGTGCATAACCATGGCGCCGTCCTGCTTGATTTCATCCGCAGGGGGTAGCTCCGGCTCGTCTACAGACGCACCTCGTACTCGCAGTGCTCATCGCCATTCACATTGCATTTTACTTCACGCACTGTGACCGGCCGGTTAAGAATGCGCTGCAGGGCCCCTTCCATGATCGCTCCCTCCAGGTCGCATACCATCTTCTCTTCCTGAACCGGCAGCCCTTTGCAGAAACAGTCCTCGACTGCAATACGGATCGTCCGTTCATCCTGCTTCACGATCGAAGGCAGCCCGATCTTCAGGCTCCGGAAGAGCTCAAACAGCTCTTCAATGCTGGCAGCGGGAAGATTCTCGCCGATCTTGCGCCCAATTGTTGCAGTCGTTCCTCTCCCGCCCATCGGCAGGCCCTGGTACATGCCGATTAACCGGATTGTTCTGAATAGTTCCAGGGGCACGGTATCACCCAGGCTCGTCCGATTGATAGATTTCATATCCTCGAATGTAAAATCAGCTCTGCTCATGTTCCATCTACCTTTCTATGTAACTCCTCTAGCTTGAAGAAAGTATAGTTCATGGAAAATGGAGCACATGTGATTTTGATCACATCCTCTTAAGAGGGGAGCTTCACTACTACCCGGTATACAGCTCCGGGACGAATAACCTTCAGGATTCCGTCTTCCGCCAAATGGCCGTCCACGTACACTTCCTGTACCGAAATCCCAAGCTCCCGCTTCATCTCAATCTGCAGCTCGGCTCCCCGGAAGGTCCGTTTCACCGAAGCTTCCTGCCAGTCTGTTGGCAGCTGCGGCCTGATGCGCAGCCCTTCTTTCGTACCCTGCACACCAAACAGTCCGTCTACAAGGCAGCGATAGACCCAAGGGACGGTCCCCGTGTTGAACAGGTGGCTGGAGCGTCCCGCCGTCTTCGGAAACTGCCGGTAAGCGCCCCGGTAATAATTCGGAATGAATACCGGCAGCTGGCCGCGACGAACGATGTCCTCATGCGCCGGTCCCGGCAGCATTTTCCGCAGCAGGCGATAGGCGTTGTCCTGTTCTCCAGCAGCGTATAGACCATAGATGTAAAAAGCTGCCGCATGATTGTATACCGCGCCGTTCTCCGCGCTGCCCGGATGCTTCTGCGTCACCCTTCCCACGTCTTCACGCATGGCGGTGAAGGATGGAGCAAGCTTTTCCACTCCATAAGGAGTCTCAAGCTGCTCCTCTACTGCCCGCATCAGCTTCTGCCGCTTGATCTCGTCGGCCGCGCCGCTCAGCAGCGCCCATCCCTGCGGATTGATGAAGATGCGCCCTTCCTTGTCGGTTCGGACCCCGAATGTAACACCGTCATCCGTAATTCCACGCGCATACCAGTCGCCGTCCCACAGGTATTGATTGACCACATTGTTGGTCTCTTCGGCCGCCAGGCGGTATTTTTTGCTGGAATCAGGCTGGCCGCTGCGCTCACAGATATCCGCCCAGACACTGAAAGCATAAGCCGTCGCAATGGTCAGCCAGCCGGAGACGCCTTTCCCCTTGTAGCCCACCATGTTCATCGGATCGCACCAGTCGCCCTGGTTAATATAGTTGAGTCCCCGGTCATTCCGGTCCTTGATCAGCCACTGCATCGCGAGATTGATATGCTCCAGAACGGAGGCCGTTTCCCTGCTGTCCGCGAAAGGCACCTGCTCTTCCAAAATGCTGTAGTCACCCGTTTCATCTAAATAGGTGCTGAGGCAGATCGGCAGCCAGACGCAGTGGTCGGTATGCGGAACCTGATTGATATATTTGAGCTCGGCATCCTTGTGCAAAATAATCCCGTCCGGCATCGCCCCGCTTGCCTCCTGCTGGCTCAGCGCCGTCAGAAATGCCGCCCGCGTTGTCTCCGGCCGTATGTAGCTCATGCCCATATGGTCCTGCAGATAATTCCGGGTCTGCGGGTCGGTCGTCAGCCTGTTGGTTGTGCCATGATAGTACATTTGCCGCGGCAGCCAGTGATTCACGAAATTATCGAGATCGGCGTCCGGCGTGTGGATCTCCAGGACCCCTCGGCCTTCCAGCACATACTCGGCGTACTCGCGTTCTGCGCGGACAAAGCCGTCTTCCTCTGCCGATGCATATTCCGCAGCTTTATCCGTGAAATACCTCCTGCGAATCCCCGCAATCTCTTCTTCATCATGGGCCGGTCCAAAAATAAACCGGAATTCGCGCTCCTCACCGGGCGCAAGATCCAGGCGGTACTGCAGCACCGCCGCAGGCGTTTCATAGCGGGCTTCCCCTCCTGCCAGTCGCTCAGACTGGATCGCAGACGGCATCATAATGCCGCCTTCGCCCTCAAATTCCTCTTGGTTCGCTTCCCAGGCATCTGGCCGCTGTTCGGCGAGCAGGAACGTTTTGTCGCTGAAATGCTTGATTTTATCGTAATCCTGATATTTCTGATAAGGCGTAACGGAAGAGGCTACAATGGCCTGAAGATCTCCCCGGTATTCCCCGGATTGGTTCATCCATGACATATAACCGATTGTAAAATAAGGGTAGATGCTGATTTTCCGCTGATCCTGGGACAGGTTTGTCACCTTGACCCGCCACAATTCAAGCGCATCTTCTTTCGGCAGGCTTAGGGTCATTTCGATCAACAGCCCCTGATTCCGGACCCTCCACTGAATATCATGCTTGCCGGCTGAAAACACATAATCCTCCGGCAGCACCCGGACAGGCTCGTAAGGCGCCGAGAAGACCTCCCCGCTCTCCTCATCCTTCACAAACACGAAGCGGCCCGGATGATGCGCATAATAAGGCTGCTCCGGCTGCATAAAGGTCTTGGCCTCCAGATTCGGAGCATGCGAATATTTGGCCGGTTCGGGCTGCATAAACTGGGCAACCGCATACCCGCGGCAGTTCATATGAATCATCATTTTCTCATTCCACAGAAATCCTGAAGCTTTCGGAAGCAGAGTCGGACTCGTTAATTCATAACGCTCCTGATCATCAGTAGGACCCATCATGTAACCGCGCACCTCACCCTTCTAATTTTCTAAAGAAATAGAGACTTGACTTGTGTTCCCGCAGGGGCTTCTTCATTCGCCGGCTGGATTTGTCAGCGCTTTCTGAAAAGGCTTCCCTGAAGGACCTCCAGTAGATCATACCTTATGCGGGTTGGGATTGCACTTTGAAAGACGCTGTATAAATTGGAGAAAATTGAAGTTGCATACAAGTATACGTTTAAAATAACAGGAATACGTACAATTACGGGAAAATGGAGCTTTCTGCTAACCTGCTTTTAACGCGGTCATCCCTATTTGCTATAATGACAAAGGAAGGGAGCGGTTTGATCTATGAGTAAAGACAATCGTTATATCAATCAATATATTCGGAATGAAGAAGAACGGGATCGCGTATACAAAACGGCTGAGCTTGCAGAAGCCTTTGCGCAGCGTGCAGCCAAGCATGACCGGGAGGGCTCATTTCCTTTTGAAAATTTTGCCGATCTGCGCGAAGCCGGCTACCTGAAGCTTACCGTTCCGACAAAGTACGGAGGGGAAGAAATCTCGCTGTATGAATTTCTTCTGCACCAGGAACGTCTGGCCTACGGCGACGGCTCCACTGCCCTGGCTGTCGGCTGGCATTTGGGCCAGATCCTGCATTTGCGCAGCAGCGGCAAATGGCCGGAGGAGCTGTTCGCCTCCTTCTGCCGGTCTGTCGCAGCAGACGGGGCCATGATCAATACGTTTGCGAGCGAAGCGTCCACCGGAAGTCCCAGCCGGGGCGGGCGTCCGGAGACGACCGCCGTTCGGACAGAAGACGGCTGGCTGATCACAGGCCGCAAAACGTTCAGCACCCTTTCGCCGATCCTCGACCGTTTTGTCGTCACCGCTTACCTGCCGGATGAAGACACGACAGCCGAATTCCTCGTTGAGAGGACAGATAAAGTCAGTGTGATCGAAACGTGGGATACCCTGGGGATGCGGGGAACGGGAAGCCATGACGTGGTATTAAACGGCGCTTTCGCCCCCGACGCCCACCGGATCTCCGGCAAAGGCACAGATGACGGTGCAGGCTGGCTGCTGCATATTCCGGCCTGCTATATGGGCATCGCTTTGGCTGCCCGGGACTACGCGCTGGATTTCGCCCGTTCATACAAGCCGAATAATCTGACAGTGCCGATCAGTTCCCTGCCTTCTGTCCAGCAGCAAATCGGGCAGATGGAAGCAGAGCTGCGGACCGCCCGCTCTCTGCTGTTCGCCACTGCCGCCCGCTGGGACCAGGAAGCGGATAACCGGCCTCATATGAAGCCGGATTTAGGTCTCGCCAAATATGTGGTGACCAACCATGCCATCCGGGTCGTAGATCTTGCTATGCGCATTGTCGGCGGCACCAGCTTGTCCCGCAGCCTGCCCTTGGAGCGCTATTACCGGGACGTCCGCGCAGGCCTGCACAATCCTCCAATGGAGAACACCATCATTCAGAATCTGGCTGGGGACGCTTTGAGCGAAGGGTAATTACTTTTTCAAGCAATATTCTCTAAATCTATCCCAGTAAAAATACCCCCTGGTCTTGTCAGAACGTCTACGTTCCGGCAAGCGCCAAGGGGTATTTTTTTTAGAAATATTAAACGGGCCTTTATTTCACTGCCGCAGCCAGCATGAACACCACGTCTCTTCGCGTCAGATCTCCGCCATCAGCCGGGGCTGCAGCCGCGTCACTGCCTGAAGCAGCGGCAATAATCGCCGCCGCTTCACCAGCAGTCAGCTGTTGCTCCGGTTCAAAGGCACCTGCCTGGAAGGCTTCCAGCAGCCCGGCAGCTTGTAAAGCTTTCACAGCAGGCAGCGCCCATGCCGGAATGCTCTCAGCATCGGTAAAGCTCAGCTCCGAATCGGAGGCTGTCAGCTGGAACGCACGGCTCACCATCACGGCAAATTCAGCCCGCGTCACGGGCTGGTCGGGACGGAAGGTGCCGTCTTCATATCCTTTAACCAGTCCTGCCTCTGCCGCAGCCTGGATCACCGAGGCGTCAGCGTCATTGCCAAGGTCCGTGAAGATCATTTTGCTGCCGCCGTTATCTGATCCTGCAGCCTCTCCTGCTTCAGCCGGAAGCGCAGCTCCTTTCAAATCCGTAATACGGCCTTGATTAGTTATTTGGACTTTGCCTACCTTATCCAGATATTCATGGAACACTTCATAGTCAACCAGATTCAGCTCATAGTAACGTCCATCGTCTTTGGCCTGCTTCATCGAGCTGTAGAAATCACCGCCGCCTGCCATGTAGGAATTGGTTGCTACGATATAATAGGCGTTTGGATCTAGATCGGTATAAGTGCCGTCTTCATTCTGGATTTGGACTTTTACAATCCGCTGTCCTTCCTGCTTCTTCTCCCCGGTTACGTCGTCTACTACTTCAGGCTGCTTGGCCGAGTCATAGTAAAAGCGCATGCCCGATACCTGCGGGAACCGGCCTGCCCCGTCTTCTATCCCGCTCACCCCATTTTCCAAAGCGGCTGTAATTTCTTGCCCGGTCATCTTTAGAGCCGACAAGTTATTGCCAAAAGGCATGGTGGTGAGCAGATCGCCAAGCGTGATGTCGCCTGCGCCGATGGATGCACGGATGCCTCCACCGTTCTGAATCGTTACATATCCTTTGGCACTTGGCTCATGAACGATGCTCATTACCTTGGCCCGCATGCCGTCAGCGACCAGGTCGCCCAGATTCGTCTCCTGCTTACGGACATGGTCCCGCTCACCGTCAAGCTCGACGTCTGTCTCACCGACAACGGTCTTCTTTAATTCTTCTAACGAAGCGGCATATTCAGCCAGTTTGGCTTCCGAATCCGCATCGCCTTTGATCACATAGTTCCCCGCGTCGTCCTTGGCATCCAGTGCAATCAGCTGATCCTTCCAGGCCGTCAGCACGCCTTTCTCGTCAAAGGTAACATCCAGCTGGCCCAGGTTATTATCGTATTCACCGGTCTGCACAATCAGCGTCGGCTCCTGATCAGCGTGATGCACCTCTGCATCGTCAAGCTGGGTATGGGAGTGCCCGCCAACGATAACATCCAGGCCTTCAACAGCGTCAGCCAGCTGCTGGTCAACCGTATATCCCAGATGCGTCAAAGCGATGATCTTATTGATTCCCGCAGCTTCAAGCGCGTCAACCTGCTTCTGGGCGCTTTCCACTTCATCCTTGAATGTTATATTCGGACCTGGAGAAGACAGAACCGAGGATTCCGGAGTCGTCAGGCCGATAATCCCGACTTGTTCTCCATTCACTTCTTTAATAATCGCCGGATAGATTTGACCGTCCTCTCCCGGGTCACCGATCGTTTCATGCGTGCTTACGCTCAACGCAGGCTCGGTGCTGAAATCGATATTGGCGCTTACAAACGGGAACTTGGCCTGCTTCACAAAATCAGCCAGCGTCTGAGGTCCTTTGTCAAACTCATGATTGCCGAACGTCATGGCGTCGTAGCCCATTTGATTCATGAAGTACAGATCTGCAAGCCCGTTATACTGATTGAAATACAAGGTCCCGGCAAAAACATCCCCCGCATCCAGCAGCAGTGTGCTGTCATTTCTGGCCGCATTGACCGCTGAGACCCGGCGGGCGATATTATCCAAATGGGCGTGGGTATCGTTCGTATGTAAGATCCGGAGCTCAAACCCCTTTGAAGCTCCCGTGCTCTCCGGGGTATCGGCAGCTGCCGCTCCTCCAGCCAGCCCTGGAAGCATACCTGCAGCAACAATTGCTGCAGCCAGTATTTTGCCAAACGGTTTCTTTGCAGACTCCATCCATTCCATCCTCCGTCCTATTTTACAGAAATTTGGTATCTTCCCTATTAACTATAAGTTTAATAGACTTTCATGTAAATAATAGGAAACTCCTAAACAGCTGCGACTTTCGCTCTGCAAATTCAAGCAAAAATGGGCATATGGATGGAGCCTGCCATGCTAATAACTGCTCAAAGGCCCCGTCTCAGAAGCAGACGAACACCATGAATAGGCACCCGGCCGTAGATGGCTTGCGGAATCCTGGCTTGCGGAATCCCGGCTTGCGGAATCCCGGATTGCAACCCGCTGAGCCGTATGTTATGATGGCACCAAACTTATGAACGGGAGTGATTGAATAATGTAATATTTCTTGCTTGGTTTTAAAGAATAAAGCAGTCTTTGTTTTGTTCTTTTTGCCGACAAGAAAGTTACTTATTCTTTCACTCGGAAAATAATCCCGCTCCAGCCTCTACAGGCTGGTTTGCTGTATTTCTTGAGCTGCAGGAAAGTAACTTTCTTGCAGCTCATTTATTTTTTTAGCAGCAGGAGGGATAAATTTATGACCTTAATTCGTGTATCAAACCTGACCTTCGCCTACGAGGGCAGCTATGATCCTATTTTTGAAGAGGTAAGCTTTCAAATTGATACCGACTGGAAACTGGGCTTCACAGGCAGGAACGGGCGCGGCAAAACCACATTTCTGAACCTGCTCCAGGGCAAATTGGAGTACAGCGGGACGATTTCGTCACAAGTAAGCTTTGACTACTTCCCTTTTGAAGTTCCGCATCCTGAACATCTTACCCTGGATGTCGTGAGCGGGATCCACCCTGACTATGAGCACTGGCAGCTTCTCCGGGAGCTCTCCCTGCTTAAAGTTTCAGAAGACGTGTTATACCGCCCCTATCATTCCTTGTCAAACGGCGAGCAGACCAAAGTTCAGTTAGCCGCTTTGTTTCTGAAGGAGAATCATTTCCTGCTGATTGACGAACCGACCAACCATTTGGACCTCCATGCCAGAAAGCTCGTCAGCGAGTATTTGAACGGGAAGAACGGTTATATACTGGTCTCTCACGATAGGGCGTTTCTTGATCACTGCGTAGACCACATTCTGTCCATCAACAAGACCAATATCGAGATTCAAAAAGGCAATTTCTCCGACTGGTGGGTGAACAAGCAGCGGCAGGATCAATATGAATGGAATGAAAATGAAAAGCTCCGCAAAGACATTAGGCGGCTGTCAGAAGCCTCCAAAAGAACCGGACAGTGGTCCCATGAAGTAGAAAGAACCAAGAACGGAAGTCGCAATTCCGGCTCCAAAGTAGACAAAGGATATGTCGGCCACAAGGCCGCCAAAATGATGAAACGCTCCAAGTCGATTGAACAGCGGCAGCAGGCCGCAATGGAGGAGAAATCCAAGCTTCTGAAAAATATAGAAGCCTCGGAGAGCCTGCAGCTCTCGCAGCTTGCCTATCACAAATCGCTCTTAGCCGAGCTGGATCACGTATCCATCCGATTCGGAGAGCACAGCGTTTGCAGGGACGTCAGCTTCACTATTGAGCAGGGTGACCGGATCGCCGTCACCGGGCCCAACGGCTCCGGCAAGTCAAGTCTGCTAAAGCTGATCCTGGGAGAAGAAATATCGTACTCCGGTACCTTCCGCAAGGGCAGCCAGCTGAAAATTTCGTATGTTTCCCAGGACACCTCCCATTTAAGCGGGAACCTGTCCGGCTATGCCCGCAACCACGGGATCGAGGAAAGCCTGTTTAAGGCAATTCTGCGCAAACTCGACTTCTCCCGCTTGCAGTTCGAGAAAGACATATCTTCATTCAGCGGCGGACAGAAGAAGAAGGTGCTGATCGCCAAGAGCCTGTGTGAACACGCCCATCTGCATATCTGGGACGAACCGCTGAACTTCGTTGATGTCATCTCCAGAATGCAGATCGAAGAAGTGCTGCTTGAGCATGCCCCGACCTTAATCTTTGTGGAGCACGATGAAGAATTTACCCGGCATATCGCGACAAAAATGGTTGAATTGAAAAAAAGAAAACTCTGATAATATCAGAGTTTTCTTTGCTTACTATTATTTACTTAATAATATTTGCTTACTATTCTTTGCTTATTATTCTTTACTACTAGTATGGAGCCTAGGGGGATCGAACCCCTGACCTCATCGCTGCCAGCGATGCGCTCTCCCAGCTGAGCTAAGGCCCCATAAATAAAAGTATGCGGTCGAGAGGACTCGAACCTCCACGGGGGTTAGCCCACACGGACCTGAACCGTGCGCGTCTGCCAATTCCGCCACGACCGCATATGTGTTGTGCTGCTGTTCAGTTAGCAAGTAACTTGATCAGCGACAAGATAGATAATATCACGTTGGCTGAACGCTTGTCAATCCCTTTTTATCATTTCTAATTTAAGCTTATTTCAAGGAACAACAAATCCTCTCACTGCCGATGTGAACGTGCCGCGATAGCCTGCTCCCGCTTCACTCATGATTACAACCTCCTTTTGCTGTCGGATACGCTATACCATATACCGCTTTCGGTCTCTGTCTTGTACCTCCGCCCCATATCTCTTAAGTTAAGGCATTTATACTAAACTTTCTTATTTACAAACAAAAGAACTGCTTTATATACAAACAAAAGAACTTCTTTATATACAAACAAAAGACCTTCTTTACATACAAACAAAAGACCCTGCGGATGCAGAGTCTTTTGTCTATTTTTATCTATGTATAAAGGAGTAGTGAACATCAATTGGAAATCCCGGTTGATCGGGAATCTGCCGGCCCCACCCAGCAAATTCCCTTCAACCAATTTATCATTAAGAGGGTAATTTCAATATACACGGTTTAGATTAACGTTACCTTTAAATAACCTGAAAATTAGCTTAATCTTTCTTGAGACCGTTTAATCATCCTTTGCTTAAACCAGAAGAACAACCCGATTCCCGCCAAGGTTACTGCGCCTCCAACTGCCTGAAGCAGGGAGATCCGCTCATCCAGCAGAACAGAAGCGAGTAGAATGGCGACCGCCGGTTCAGCTACGATTACCATGGAAATCGTGGTGGCTCCTAACGAGCCCAGCAGCCGGTTGAATAACATCTGTCCAAAGATCGTCGGGACGATCGCCAGCAGCAGAAACAGCACCCACTCTTTGACATCATAGGCAAACAGCGCGGTGCCCTGGAGCAGATTGTATACAAGCATAACAACAGCAGCGACAAAAAATACGATATAGCTGTAAGCAATCGGCGGGATTTTCCGGACCAGATTCTGACCTGCCAGCATGTAGAGAGACGAAGCTACGGCTCCGAGCAGCGAAAGCAAATCCCCGTACAAGGCTTGAGAAGAAAGGCCGATGTCGCCCCAAGCCGTCACAGCCGAACCGATTACTGCCACACTCAGGGCCAGCACTCCTCCACCGGTTGTACGTTCCTTAAACATAACGAAAGAGCCTATCATAATAAATAAAGGCTGGAGTGATAGGAGAATCATGGAGCTGGCAACGGAAGTGAGATCCAGGGATTCCATCCACAACAGAAAATGCAGTCCCAGAAAGAATCCGGCAAGTACCAGCAATATTAGATCTTTTCGCGAAAGCTCCTTGATAATAGCGGGTAAAGATACTTTGCGCATCATCGGCGTAATAATTACAAGCGTAAAGAACAGCCTGTACATCCCGAGTATCGAAGCCGGAGCAGATGACCATTTAATTAAAATGGAAGACAATCCGATCGAAATGACCCCGATAGTCAGCAGCACAGCATTGAAATAAAGCGATTTTGTTTCCTTCATGATCGTCGATTCCTTCTTCATTCATTAAAAATTCAGCCTGCTTCACCTGCGTGGTGCAAGCATGACAAGCGCCCCGATCAGACAAATGGCCATGCCGGCCCAGTCGTAGGCATCCGGACTTTTCCGGTCCACCCACCATCCCCACAGGATGGACAGCACGATAAAAATCCCGCCATAAGCCGCATACACACGGCCAAAGGACGAGAAGGACTGCACCGTGGCAACCATGCCGTAGGCGATCAGCAGAACAGCTCCAAACATGCCGTATAACAAGCTTTTCCCGTCGCGAAGCCAGAGCCAGATCAAATAGCCTCCTCCGATTTCAGCCAGTCCAGCTATTACAAACAGCACAGCAGCTCTCATGGAGTTTGTCCTCCCTCATTAGACATTCACACATCTAATCTATATACCGCATTTCTTGCTTTGAGAAAAAAAGTAAAAATCCCGCTCCCAAGGAGCAGGACTTTCCGTTGTTCAACACACACTAGGCCTCTAATTGCTGCCGCTCGAGTCTTTGGACAATAGTCCCTTCAGCTCGCGCATAAACATATCGATGTCTTTGAACTGACGGTATACGGAGGCAAAACGGACATAAGCCACTTCATCGACCGGATATAAATGCTCCATGACGAGCTCGCCGATATTCATGCTCTCCACTTCTGCAACTGCGGTGTTGCGCAGAGAGGTTTCCACCTCGGTCACAATCGATTCCAGCTGTTCTACAGATACCGGGCGTTTCTCACAGGCACGGATTAGACCGCGCAGCATCTTCTCGCGGCTGAATTCTTCCCGGCTGCCGTCCTTCTTAATGACGATGAGCGGCGTTTCCTCAACCATTTCAAAGGTTGTAAACCTGCGGCTGCATTTTTCACATTCCCGCCTCCTGCGGATCGACCGGTTCTCATTCGCAGGCCTGGAATCCAGCACTTTCGTGCCGTGATAATCGCAATAAGGACACTTCAAAGGATGTTCTCCTTTCTTGATTCATCAAGGATTTCTGACAATTGGTTAACAATACCACCAGAAAAAATTCGAACTTTGTGAGTAGTTTTCGCCATACGGCACATAATACAGTTACCAACTCAAGGAGGTGAAAAAGACAATGGCAAACAACAACAGCAGCTCTAACAACCTGGTCGTTAAACAAGCTTCCGGAGCACTCGAGCAAATGAAATATGAAATTGCGCAAGAACTCGGCATTTCTTTTCCACAAGATGGATACGCAGGTAACTTGACTTCTTATGAAAACGGTTCTATCGGGGGTTACATTACGAAACGTCTTGTAACACTGGCAGAACAACAGCTGGCTGGTCAATTCAAATAAAGAACTGACTCAAGGCCGCCTAAGAAGCGCCGGGGAGAATCCTGTATTCTCTCCGGCGTTTTTCCTATGTCAAAAATGTTCATAAATGCTTGTATACTGCTCATAATAATGAACGACACGCTGTACATAATGCCTGGTTTCGCCCAGCGGAATATTCTTGGTGGTCTCTACAGTGCCGTCCCAGGTGCCGTTCTTCAGCCAGCTCTTGACCCGCGTCGGCCCGGCATTATACGCGGCAATCACAGCAATCATATTCCCGTCAAACTGATCGGACAGATTCTTCAGATACCAGGTGCCGATTTCGATATTCGTCCCGGTTTCGTGATTAATCTGATCCATGGTCACGCTTGGCAGCTTGGCCTTTTCAAGAACCCACTGCGCCGTCTCCGGCATAATCTGCATGACGCCAAGCGCGCCCTTCTTGGACTCTTTGCTGGGCTTGTAATTGGTCTCCACCTTGATAATAGCGGCCACCATAAAGGGATCAAGCTGATTATTTTCCGCATGCTTTCTGATATCGTCTTTATAGTAGATCGGATAGAAAAGGGACAGCCAGTGCGTATTCAGGAACAGCAGCAGGACAAATCCCAGGAACACAAGAAGCAGGACTCTCTTTTTGCGGAGCCATTTCATGACAAGCCACAGCTTTTCCAAAATCGTTCGATCTGCTCTTCCGTCTCGGCAAGTCCCCTGCTGTTATCAATGACGATGTCTGCAAGCTGCTTCTTCTGTTCAATATCCATCTGCGATGACAATCTGGCTTCAGCCTCAGCTCCGTCCAGACCGTCCCGCTCTATAAGCCGCATCAGCTGAACCTCTCTCGGAACATAAACGACCATAATCGTTTCATACAAAGATCCCTGGCCGGATTCATACAGCAGCGGGATATCTACCACCACTAACTTCTCCGGGTAATTCGTCTCATACTCCTCAATCCGCCGTTTCGTTTCGGCACGAATGGCAGGATGCGTAATGGCATTTAGCGCGAGGCGTTCCTCCGGATGGGCAAAAATATGGGCCCCCAGCTTCTTCCGGTTCAAAGTCCCGTCCGGCAGCAGCATGTCCCTGCCAAACCGATCCGCGACAGCCTCCAGCACCGGATGCCCGGGTTCCATCACTTCGCGGGCCAATACATCGGCATCAATCAACAGCGCTCCCCGGCTTACCAGCATCCGGGAAACCGTGCTTTTTCCAGTGGCAATTCCGCCTGTCAGCCCGATCTTCAAAATCCATTCACCTCATTACTTCATTGCTCATTCTTGCTCCAGCCGCTGGCAGTTCGGACAGTAATGCGTGCCCCGCCCGCCTACGACTGACTTCTCAATTCTACCGCCGCAGCGGTAACAGCTTTCGTTCTTCCGTCCATAAATTTGCAGCTGATGCTGAAACATCCCCATTTCACCCTGACCATTCACATAGGATTTGATGGAGGAGCCTCCGGCTTCCACCGCTTCCGACAAGGTTGAAACAATGCTGTCAAACAGCGCCGCCCACTCAGCTTCATTCAGGGAATCCGCTGGACGCTCCGGATGGATGCCCGCCCGGAACAGAGCCTCATCCACATAAATATTGCCAAGCCCCACAATGTATTCCTGATTCAGAAGGGCAACCTTGATCTTCGTCTTCCGGCCTGCCAAGGCTTGCTTAAGTGCCTCCAGCGTAAAATGCTCCTCTAGCGGCTCAAGGCCCAGCTTCAGCAACGGTTTATTCCTGAATTCCTCGCCCGGCGCAAACAAATGCATCGTGCCGAACTGGCGGACATCCCGGTAGCGCAGCTCAGTCCCATCCGTAAAATGGAAGATCACATGCGTATGCTTCTCGACGGGTTCACCGCTCTGGTACAATCCATATCGCCCTTCCATCCGCAGATGGGAGACGAGGACGAGGCTGTCCATCTCAATCCGCAGAAATTTCCCTCTCCGGCCAACGCCGGTGATCGTATGCCCGGCCAGCTCCCGGCTGAACAGCTGAACATCATCGGGCCGCTGGATAATCCGCGGAAGATTTACTGTCACTTTCTCTATCTTCTTGCCTGTAATTAATTGAGTTAATGTTCTTCGTACCGTTTCTACTTCAGGTAATTCCGGCATTTTTGCGTTCACCTCATGTCCTATTATACCGGAAAAAGCCTTGCCGCGCCGCTTTATTTGGCTTCATACCAATTGTTACCGCTGCTGACCTCAGCTTTCAGCGGCACCGACAATTCCAGCGCTTTCTCCATCACCTCGGGAACAAGCGTGGTCATCAGCTCCATCTCCTCCCCCGGCACCTCAAATACAAGCTCATCGTGCACCTGCAGCAGCATGCGGCTCTTCAGCTTCCGCTCGCTGAGCGTCTCGGCCATCCGCACCATCGCGAGCTTGATGATATCCGCCGCCGTTCCTTGAATCGGTGTATTCATCGCTGTCCGCTCGGCAAAGGAACGCAGGTTGAAGTTGCTGGCGTTAATCTCCGGCAGATACCGGCGGCGTTCCAGGAGCGTAGTGACATAGCCGTCCCTTTTGGCTTCTTTCACGATGGAATCCATATAAGCCCGCACACCCTGGAAGACGGAAAAATACTGCTCGATAAATTGTCCCGCTTCCTTGCGCGTAATATTCAGATTCTGGGACAGGCCGTAATCGCTGATTCCGTACACAATGCCGAAGTTAACCGCTTTGGCGGAGCGGCGCATATTGGAATCCACCTGTTCCTGCGGAACGCCGAATACGTCGCTCGCCGTCTTCGTATGGATGTCCATTTCATGCAGGAAGGCTTCCTTCAGCCGCTCATCGCCCGAAATGTGAGCCAGAACGCGCAGCTCAATCTGCGAATAGTCGGCGGCCAGAATATGCCATTCCGGTTCGGACGGAACGAATACTTTACGGATCTTGCGGCCTTCCTCAAGCCGGATCGGAATGTTCTGCAGGTTCGGATACTGGCTGCTCAGACGGCCGGTAGCGGTAATCGTCTGCCGATAATAGGTATGGACTTTACCGGTTTCCGGCCGAATTTCCTTCAGCAGACCCTCCACATATGTGGACTGAAGCTTGGCCAGCTGGCGGTAGTCCAAAATATATTTGACGATATCATGGTAAGGTGCCAGCTTCTCCAGCACATCCGCATCGGTGGAATATCCGGTCTTGGTCTTCTTGATGACCGGAAGCTGGAGCTTATCGAACAGAATTTCTCCCAGCTGTTTGGGCGAGTTCAAATTAAATTCGGTGCCGGCAATTTCATAGATCCGGGCCATCAGCTTGTCAATCTGGCTCTGGAATTCGACTCCCAGCTCCTGCAGATCCCCGCGGTTCACCGCGATCCCCTGCTTCTCCATATCTGCAAGGATCCGGGAGACCGGCATTTCCAGCTCGTAGAAGAGGCTGCTCATCCCGTTGTTCTCGAGATCGCTCTTCTGCAGCGGCATAAGCTTCCACAGCGCAGAAGCCTTCTGCGCCAGATGCCGTGCCAGCGTTTCCGCCTCAGGCACCTTATATTTCGCGCCTTTGCCAAACACGCTTTCATCCGAAGGAACAGGAGGCAGGCCGTACTTATCGGCCAGTGCCGAAATGCTCTGATCGCCTCCGGTCGGATCGAGCAGATAGGCTGCAATGCTCACATCAAAAGCAGCACCGGCAAAAGCGATGCCGTGCCAGTGAAGCGCCAGATCGGCGCGGTGCAGATCATACCCGTTCTTCGGGATATCCTCATCCGCGAGCCAGGCGGCTGCCTTTTCCGCTTTCTCCTGCTTCAGCAGTTCATAAGAAACTATGTAATATTTGTCCTGCGCCAAGAAGGCAATGCCTACAACTTCAGCCTGATGCGGATTATCCCCGTTTGTTTCGATGTGAATGAGCTGAACGGAATCCAGCACCTGCTCCAGCTCGGGAAGATTCTCTTCCGTACAAATCACAACGTCCAGCTGCTCCGCTTCCGCTTCGCCGTTCTCTGCGGATGAAGCCGGGCCTCCTTCTGCCGAGAAAGACAACCGCTCCAGCAGGGATTTGAATTCCAGCTTCCGCAGCATTGGGGCAGCCGTCTCCTCATTCAGCCCGGCAAAGGCCATGTCCTCCCAATTCCGGTCCACCGGCATCTCGCGGTGTATGGTCGCAAGCTGCTTGCTCATTCGCGCGTCTTCAGCGTGATTGATCAGATTCTCCTTCATCTTTCCTTTAAGCTCGTCCGTTCTGGCCAGCACTTCCTCTACACTGCCGAACTGGTGAAGCAGCTTGAGCGCCGTCTTCTCGCCGATGCCGGGCACCCCGGGAATATTGTCGGAGGTATCGCCCATAAGACCCTTCAGATCAGTAATCTGCTCGGGCTTAAGTCCGTAGCGGGCTTCAATTTCGGCGTAGCCGTAAGGCTCTACTTCGGTGACGCCTTTACGGGTTAAGGCCACCTGCACACGCTCAGAGACCAGCTGCAGCATATCTTTATCGCCTGTAACAACAAGCACCTGGCGCCCTTCTTCATCCGCCCGTTTGCTGACAGCGCCGATAATATCGTCTGCTTCAAAGCCTTCCGATTCATAGCGGGCGATGCCAAAGCTGTCCAGCAGCTCTTTCAGCACCGGAAACTGCTCGGACAGCTCCGGAGGCGTCTTCTCCCGGCCGCCTTTATAGTCTTTAAATCCTTCATGGCGGAAGGTTTGCTTGCCTGCATCAAACGCAACCAGAATGTGGCTGGGCTTCTGCTCCTGAATCAGCCGCAGCAGCATGTTCGTAAAACCGTAGACCGCATTGGTATGCTGTCCGGCCGAATTCGTGAGCGGCGGCATCGCAAAAAAAGCTCTATATATAATACTGTTCCCGTCGATCAGGATTAATTTATCCATTCCATGCACCTCGTCCCTGGGTTTAGCTTCCTGTCCCTTATGATAACACAGCGCACTACAGCAGCAAAAACAAGAAAAGAACCACAGAACATTTTCTGTGGTTCTGTGGTTCTGTGGTTCTGTGGTTCTGTGGTTCTGTGGTTCTGTGGTTCTGTGGTTCTGTGGTTCTGTGGTCCTTCTGCAGACACATCCTATTTAACCCTCAAATCATTGGTTCAAATCAGGGCGCTGACCGGTTACCAGATATACCGTGCTTTCTCCAATATTGGTCGCATGGTCGCCGATCCGCTCAATATAGCGTCCAACCAGCGTCAGCAGGAGGGCCTGCTGCAGCTGGTCCGGATTGTTCCGGATAACTTCGTACAAATCACGAAGAATCTGACTGTATAGCTGATCCACTTCATCGTCGTCCTGAGCCATTTTATAGGCCAGATCCGTATTCTCATCCAGGTAAGAGGCCAGGGATTCCTCGACCATCTTCTCAACCAGGCTTGCCATTTTCGGGATATCCACAAGCGGTTTAACGAGATTCTGGGTGTTCATCCGCAGCGTGACTTTAGCAACATCCAGAGCCAGGTCGCCCATCCGCTCCAGATCGCTGGAAATTTTGAAGGCGACGATAATTTTCCGCAGATCCTTCGCAACCGGCTGCTGGGTGACGATCAGCTTGGAGCCAAGCTCCATTACCTGCTCCTCCATCTGATTGAGCTCGGCATCCTTGGCCACTACTTCTGCAGCCAGGTCCAGATCCAAATTCTGAAGGGAGGTTACGGCGTTCTGAAGCGCCGCCCTTACATGTTCTCCCATCTCACGGAGCAGCTGCCGCAGGCCTTCCAAACGTAAATCAAACTCTTTTCTCTGTATCATCGGCACATGCCCCTTTCATTTATCCAAAACGGCCGGAGATATAATCTTCGGTCCGGGAATCCCTCGGGTTCGAGAACAGCTGCTGAGTCTCGCTTGCTTCAACAACCTCTCCATTGAGGAAAAATACAGTCCGGCCGGAAATCCGGGCAGCCTGATGCATATTGTGGGTAACCATAACAATCGTATAGCTGGTCTTCAGCTCCTGAACGAGCTCTTCGATCTTCAAGGTTGAGATCGGATCCAGTGCGGACGTTGCTTCGTCCATAAGCAGCACGTCCGGCTGCACCGCAAGCGCGCGGGCAATACAGAGACGCTGCTGCTGGCCGCCGGAGAGACGCAGTGCAGAGCGTTTCAAATAGTCTTTAACCTCATCCCACAGTACAGCTTGGCGGAGACTTCTTTCTACAACCTCATCCAGCTCGCTTCTGCTCCGGGTGCCGTGCAGCCTTGGTCCGTAGGCAACATTATCGTAAATGCTCTTTGGAAAAGGATTCGGCTGCTGAAACACCATGCCGACATTCCGTCTTAAGGCTTCAACTTCAACCTGGTCACCGTATATATCACGTTCACCGATCTCCACCTTGCCTTCAATACGGGTGCCTGGAATCATATCGTTCATACGGTTCAGCGTGCGCAGCAGCGTCGACTTCCCGCAGCCGGAAGGTCCGATAAACGCCGTAATTTCCTTCTCTGGAATGTCCATTGACACATTCTTCAGCGCGTGAAATGAACCGTAGTAGAGATTTAACTGGTTAATGCGGATAATGGGATTCATCGCTATTTCTCCTTCTGCTTGCCCCGAAAATGAAATGTAAACATGATGATTTTACATTTATTTTGTAAAGAAGAATGGCCCAATTTGTTAACCCAGTGTAAAATCTGCCGCGAAGCGCGCCTTTGCATCTTTGTCGATCAGCTTGGGCAGCTCGCGGTAGACATGCTGGGCCAGCTGCCGGGTCTCACTAACCCTCTGCTCAATGACCTCTCCAGCCGCCTCAACCTCACCTGCTGCATGGATCAAATTCTGGAACGTCTGGTCTGCCTTATTGACACGCTGATGGCTGTGCTCCATTTCGGCTCCCGACTCCGCGGCGAGCTCGGTGGCTGCCCGGACAAGGCTGTGGATCTCATTCAGCGCCAGCCCGATTTCTAGAGAAAAAGCTTTTGTCTGTTCGGCCAGGCTCTTGACTTCCATCGCCACCACGCCGAATCCCCGCCCGTGTTCTCCGGCATGCGACGCCTCAATAGCGGCGTTCATCGACAGCATCGTGCTCTTATTCGCTAAATCCCGGATCGCATCCGCAATCCGCATAATGCCGTCCGCTTTCCCAAGCAACTCAGCCATCTGCTCCGACTGCGAGGAAGTCATTGACAAGACCCGGTCAAACGATGCCTTGACACCGTGCAGCTCAAGACGTCCCTCTCTCGTCAGCTCTCCCATTTGGCCGATCTGTTCACCGCTGTGCAGGGCAGCCTGGGACAGCAGTTCCGCCGACTCGCTGATCTTCAGCAGCTCGTTCTGGCAGGAAATCAGCGCCGACTGCCGCGAAGCCTGGGCTGCCCGCTGAAGCTCCCTGGAGATCATCATCAGGGCATGTACGGTCAGCACACCGTCAAGCCGGCCGTTCCGCGTCAGAATAATGCAGTCATAAAAATGCTCCTGATCCCTTCCCAAAGCAGCATCAATCAGGGCTGCCGGGTCCTCGCCGGCAGCCGCAATTAAAGGGGCGGCAGATGCAAAATTTTTGACAGGGCGGTCATAAAACAGCTCTGCAGCAAACCTTCCTGTCAGCTGTCTGTAAAAATGATCCCTCATGACGAGCCCGCAGACCTTCTTCTCCTTGTCTGTCAGCACCAGACAGGGCAGCGCAGGCTGCTCCCTTAAGCGGTTCAGTACGATTCTGCAGGACTCCTCAGCCGGTATTTCCGGAACTCTTATTATGTAACGGTCGGTTAATGGATGGGCGTACTCTTTTTCTAATAATGCTGTCTGCACCACACGGTTCCCCCTTGATTTCGTTCTACTGATTTCGTACTACTGATTTCGTTCTACTTGATTTCTTTCTATTGATACTTCTATAATTACCAAGCTATACAGCTATCATATGACAGAAAAGTCAGTAGAATGTTTTGGGGATGTTACGGGAATGTTTGAATCCCAGAAATTACCTCGGCTTATTGTGAAAAATTTCATGAAAAGAATGCGAGTTTTTACCGATAAAGGTAACACAGCCATTACATATAGAGACAAAGTTTAGCAGGAACAGGAGAGAAATTAGAATGAGAGTTACCCAAGCCCTATCGCTTCGCAGCAAGCTTATGATTACGTTTATTGTGGTCATCCTGATTCCGGCAGTGGCCATTGGCGCCCTGTCATATGAATCATCGAAGAAGAGCGTTAAGGATCAGCTGATTGACAGCGCACAATCCAGCGTACAAACGGCAGATCAGATCCTCACCCAAATTATTGGCTCGAAGGTTATTGATATTGACGCTTACGCGAAGGTTTTCAATTTTAACCAGACGGCAGATCCTGAAACCTCTGGACTGCTTAGCAGCCTGGGCACCTATTTGGATACGCATACCGAGGTCCAGAATATTTATATAGGAACCGATACAGGCACCATGATCCGAGGCAAGCTTGACGCCTCCGCAACCGCAGATTATGATCCGCGTGTCCGTCCCTGGTACAAATCCGCCATGGCTCAGCCCGGCAAGAGCGTGATCTCAGCTGTATCGACGGATAAGAACAATAAAGCTGTCATTTTTATCTCCAAAACCCTTTCGGACGGCCGCGGAGTTCTTGGTTTGTCACTCGATCTCAGCAAGCTTCAGGAGATGACGAAGACCTCTATTGGCAAAGAAGGATATATTATGATCATGGACACGGCTCATCAATATGTTGTTCACCCGTCAGAGACACTGGGCAAGCCGGTGGAGGCAGGCTTTGTGACCACATTGTTTGCGTCAGAGCAAGCTCATTTCGATTATATGTTCAATGGCAGTAAGAAAGAGATGGTATTCGTTACCAATGAGCTGACCGGATGGAAGGTTGCCGGAACGATGTATTCCTCAGAAGTAGCGGCCGCTGCAGCGCCGATCCGGAACACAACAGCCATCGTCCTTGTGATTTCTATCCTGCTGTTCGGTGCCGGCGCGCTCTGGATCGTGCATTCCCTGCTGCGGCCGCTCAAGCGCCTTGGACAATATGCCGAGCAGATCAGCGGCGGAGATCTGACCTTGCGGGTTGCGACAGACAGCTCGGATGAAATCGGCCAGCTGTCCAGACATTTTCAGCATATGGTGGATAATCTGCATCAAATGATCGTTCAAATTCAGGAAATGACCTTGAACCTGTCCGCTTCCTCACAGCAGCTGACCGCCGGAGCGGATCAAACCATTGCTGCAATTGAGCATGTCACCACAGCCATTCAGGAGGTAGCTGCAGGCAGTGAAAAACAGCTGACCACCATCCAAACCGGTTCGGACAAGGTAAGCGGCATTTCCCGGGGCGTAGCAGGCATCTCCGCTTCCCTTCAGGAGCTGGCCAAGCAGTCTGAAGCAGAGCTTAAGCTGACGGATGACGGCAGCGAAGCTATCGGCATGAGTGTCATGAAAATGGCTGGCATTCAGGAAACCGTCCAGGAGCTCGATGCCATGATTGCGGATCTGAATGAGCGATCGGAGAATATCAGCGCTATTATCAGCACAATCTCCGATATCGCCGGCCAGACGAATCTCTTGGCTTTAAATGCTTCCATCGAAGCAGCAAGAGCCGGTGAGCACGGAAGAGGCTTCAGCGTCGTAGCTACAGAGGTGCGGAAGCTGGCGGAGATGTCTAGTTATTCCGCACAGCAGATCAGCGAGCTCGTTACGGCCATCCAGATGAAAGTGAGCGATTCCCTGCAAGCCATGAATACGGTGAAAGAACGGGTTGACGAAGGGATGGATTCCGTAGACCTGTCCGGACGCTCTTTCGCCCGCATCCGCAGATCGGTGAGCAAATCGTCTAAGCAAATCGACGGAGTCCGCGCAGCCTCTTCAGAGCTGGAGCAGGACGGGCAGAGCGTTATGGCGGCCATGCAGCAAATTGCCGGCATTTCTGAAGAAGCGGCAGGCAACACGCAGACCGTGTCCGCAGCAGCCGAAGAGCAGCTTGCCTCCATCATCGAAATCGGAAATTCCGCTTCGGAGCTTAGCAGACTTGCTGAGAATCTGCAGAAGCTCGTCAGCAGATTTAAGATTTAAGTTAAACCCTGAACCTTCAGCATAAGAAACGGACAAGAAAAAGGAAGGCCTCGATCAAGAGAGGCCTTCCTTCTTCACGTTTAAATTAATTTCAACCGGATTATATTTTCTGGGATAATTCCTTCTTCTTCTTCACAACCAGCTTGTACCCTACACCCCTGATCGAATCAATATGGACGGATTCGGGGTCAAGCTCCAGCTTCTTGCGGAGCGAGCTGACATGCACGTCAACCGTACGCTGTCCGCCAATATAGTCGAACCCCCAAACAGCGTTCATCAGATCGTCGCGCGTCATTACAACTCCCGGTTTGCGGGCAAGATAAAGCAGAACCTCAAATTCCTTCGGCCGGAGAGTGATTGACTCCCCGCCCAATGTCACCTCGTATTTCTCCGGGAAAATCACCAGCTCCCCAAGCACAATGCGGGAGTCTGAGTCCGTTACCGGTTTAATGATCTCTTCTTCACCTGAAGATCTCCGGAGCACAGCAGCAACACGGGCCAGCAGCTCCGCTACGCCAAATGGTTTCGTAATATAGTCGTCTGCTCCCGATTTCAGGCCTTGGACCACTTCTTCTTCAGCGTTCTTGGCCGTCAGAATAATAATCGGAGTTCCGACACCTTCACTTCTAAGCCTGGACATAATTTCGAATCCGTTCATCCCCGGAAGCATCAGATCCAGAAGGATCAGATCATAAGCGGAGCTTAAGCCTTTCTCACAGCCGCTTTGGCCGTTCTCTTCCACCGTTACCTCATAGCCTTCGTTCTTCAGATTGTAAGACAGCAGCCGTGACAGCGTCGGCTCGTCCTCAATAACCAGCAGTCGCTTAGCCATAGGAACCCCCATTTTCCTCTTCTGAGATAAGTTCAGGACTGATCCCGGAACCCGTTTATTATGAGCATAGCACAAAAATGTTAAGCCGGTGTAAAATCACCGATATTCGGGGGAAGCGGCACAAGGCCGCTCCTCATCTCAGTCCATAACCTGCACGATAGGAAGGTCCAGAATAAACGAAGAGCCCTCTCCTACTTTGCTTTCCACCCGGATATTTCCGTGGTTCAAATCGACCAAATGTTTAACAATAGACAAGCCGAGCCCTGTACCGCCTGAGCTCCTGGAGCGTGCTTTGTCCACTCTATAGAATCGTTCGAAGATGCGGGGCAGATCCTTCTTCGGAATACCGATTCCCGTGTCGGCGACAACAAAACGGATCTTATCCCCCTCTTCATCCTCCAGCATTTGGGCCGTCAGTTTGACCCTGCCCCCTTCAAGGGTGTAGCTGATCGCATTGGACAGCAGATTCATAAAAATCTGCCGCAGCCGGTCCTCATCCCCCTCGATGAACAGCCCTTCCGGCACCTCCATCACCAAGGCAATGGACTTCTTGTCTGCGGAAGCCTTCAACACTTCGAATAGGCTCTCAAATAAAGGACGCAGCTCGATCGGCTCATATGCCAGCGGAACGCGGCGCGATTCAATCTTGGACAGCTCCAGAATATCTCCGATCAGCCGGTTCAGCCGGTCTCCTTCATCGTAAATGATCTGCAGAAAAGAGCGCGCGGTCTCCTCATCCTTAACTCCGCCAGTCAAAAGCGTTTCGGCAAATCCCTTAACCGCTGCAATCGGCGTCTTAAGTTCATGGGACACATTGGCGACAAATTCGCTGCGCATTCGTTCTAGCTTTCGAATCTCGGTAACGTCCTGGAGGTGAAAGAGCATCCCCCGATATCCTTCCTCCTCATCCTCTTCGTCCATCGGCACTACATCAATTCGCAAAATTTTCTCTTCAGGGTCGTAAACCGTTATCTCTTCTGAATTATAGCTTCTTCGGGTTACGCCTTCCTCAATAAACCGCGTCAGCTCATAGCTTCGCTTAATCTCTTGATAAGGGCGGCCAAGCGCTTCCTGTTCCCGGATTCTGAGAATCCGGCACGCAGCCCGGTTCACCAGCGCAATACAGCCGTCCACATCCACGATCAGGATCCCGCCCGTCATATTGTCAAGCACGCTCTGGAGCAGATCCTCATTCTCCCGGATGATCCGCAGCTGCTGCTGGAGACTGTCTGCCATACCGTTGATGGCCTTGCCCAGCTGCCCGATCTCATCTACCCTGCCCTGCAGGTAGACTCTCGCGTCATAATCGAGTCTGGAGATGCGGTTGGCCACCTGCGTAATTTTGTTCAGCGGTTTGGTGATGCTGTAGGCAAGCCGGTAGCTGAATAGTCCGGCCGCAATGAACAAGACGAGCAGGCCGCCGATCATAAGGCTCCAGGCCTTCCACAAGCCTTCTTTCACTGTATGCAGGCTTACTGCAAGGCGGATATAGCCGTCAAATCCCTGATCAGAAACCACATGCTCTGCGACGTACAGCATATCCTCTTTCATCGTATTGCTGAACCGGGTTGAGATGCCGGGGCTGCCAAAGCCGACCTGGCCTGCTGATTTGATTTCTTTGCGGTTCAAATGATTTTCCATTTTAGCCGCATTATTTTCCGAATCACCTACTACGGTTCCATCCGCCAGGATAAACGTTACCCGCAAGCCGGAGATTTGATCCAGTTCGACCGCTTTGGAGGAATAATAGCTCACCGCATCGGGGTTGTTGTCAGTAGGCTGGAAGGGAAACGTGCTGGAGAGCAGATTAATTTCCCGGACCATATTGTCTTCAAGAGCAGAGATATGCGAATCTTTAAAAACCTTGGCCATCGTAAAACCGGCCGCGCACATGGAGATGCCGACCAGCCCCATCAAGATCAGGGCCAGCCTTGTACGGAATGATCTCATAAAGCACTCCTATCCAATAAAGTCCTTTAATATTTATATTTCTCTATGGTGTTGCTTACCGCTATTCCTTACCGTTCTATTTGAACACAGGCTCTTTAAACTGGCCCAGCTTCTCCAGCGAATCCTTTTCTACTTCCGCATGCAGGCTGTTCCCATGAGAATCCATCGTTACGATGGCCGCAAAACCGTCGACCTCCAGATGCCACATGGCTTCCGGAATGCCAAACTCCATAAAGTCAACGCCATTCACCTGTTTGATGCACTCTGCATAATATTGGGCTGCGCCGCCAATGGCGTTCAAATAGACTCCTCCGTGCTCCTGCAGAGCAGCCAGCGTTTTAGGGCCCATCCCGCCTTTTCCAATGACGGCCCGGATGCCGAACTTCTTCATGATGTCGCCTTGATAAGGCTCCTCCCGGATGCTGGTCGTCGGACCGGCAGCCTTAACATGCCAGCCATTCTCATCCTTGAGCATGACTGGTCCGCAGTGATAGATCACCGAGCCATTCAAATCAAGCGGCGCATCATGATCCATCAAATATTTATGAAGCGCATCCCGGCCTGTGTGCATCTCTCCCTTGATGACAACGACATCACCTACATGCAGGCTGCGGATTTGTTCTTCGGTAATCGGCGTATGCAGAACAACTTGCTTGGAGGAGGTTGCAGCGGTTTGCTCTTCCGTTTCCATAAGGACTTCCTGCATCTCCTCCTGCTCCGTTTCCGCAGCGGACATGGAGACCTCGAAGCCTCTTGGATAAATCCAGCTGTTGATTTCTCCCGTTGAAGCGTCGATCACAACACCCTGACGGCGGAACGCCCAGCAGTTATAAGCTACGGACACATAAAAGCTTGCCGGCAGCCGGTTCATCGCTCCAACTTTGCAGCCCAGCAGCGTTACTTCGCCGCCGAAGCCCATGGTGCCAATCCCCAGCTTGTTGGCATTGTCCATGACGTAGTTCTCCAGTTCAGCCAGCTGTGGGTTCGGGTTATTATCTTCAAGATGACGGAACAGCTGCTGCTTCGCCAGCTCATAGCCGGTCGTGCGGTCGCCGCCGATGCCGACACCGATGAACCCGGCGCTGCAGCCCTGCCCCTGGGCTTGATAAATCGCATGCATAATGCATTTGCGGATGCCGTCCAGATCACGCCCGGCCTTGCCGAGTCCTTCCAGCTCAGCCGGAAGGCTGTACTGGATATTTTTATTCTCACATCCGCCGCCCTTCAGGATCAGCCGCAGATCAATTTCGTCTTTCTCCCACTGCTCAAAGTGAATGACAGGGGTTCCCGCTCCCAGATTGTCCCCGCTGTTCTCTCCTGTCAGGGAATCAACCGAATTCGGACGCAGTTTGCCTTCTTTGGTAGCTCTTACGATAGCGGCATGAATGTCCCGCTTCATTTGAATTTGATTCGCGCCGATTGGCGTATGAACAATAAAAGTCGGCATGCCGGTATCCTGGCAAATCGGCGAAATCTGCTCTTCAGCCATTGTAATATTGTCAGCAATCGTTGACAGGGCCAAGCCCGCACGGGTCGCTTTATTCTCTGCGGCCTTGCCGCGCTGTACAGCTGCCCGCACATCTCCAGGGAGATTGGTCGAAGTTTCTACAACCAGTTCATATACACTTTGTTCGAATGAGTTCATGACGAAGCTTCCCCTTTCTTTGCAGTTCCAGCAATTCTATTGCTATCATAACACAGGGTCTGCCCTCAATACTGCCTTCATTTGTAAAAGATTTAAAGCGCATACATCCTTGCTGCAACAGCACAAAAAGCCCTGCCTCCAAGCGGGATTTCCGTCTTGGAAGGCAGGGTTCTCGTAACAGATATAAACCTTTAACCGTTCACTACAGTGCCGCCGTTGATATGGATCGTTTGGCCGCTGATATAGGAAGAATCCTCACAGGCAAGGAATACGTAGGCCGGCGCCAGCTCTTCCGGCTGCCCAGGCCGCTTCATCGGCGTATCAGCGCCGAATTTCTTCACTTTCTCCGCATCAAACGTGGATGGGATCAGCGGCGTCCAGATCGGACCCGGTGCCACTGCGTTGACGCGGATTCCTTGTCCAACAATATTATTGGACAAGGCCCGTGTAAAGCTCACAATCGCGCCCTTCGTCGAGGAATAATCGAGCAGCGTCGGATTCCCCTCATATGCCGTGATGGAGGCTGTATTAATGATGGCACTGCCTTTCTTCAGATGAGGCATCGCTGCCTTGACGAAATAGAACATTCCGAAAATATTCGTGCGGAACGTCTTCTCAAGCTGGGCAGAGGTAATATCCTCAATGCTCTGCTGGGGATGCTGCTCACCGGCATTGTTGACGAGAATATCGAGGCCGCCGAAGGCTTCTACAGTCTGTTTGACCGCATCGGCCGCAAAGGTTTCGTCGCCGACATCGCCTTTGATGAGCAGCGCCTTCACGCCCTCCTGCTCAATTTCCTGTTTCGTCTTCTCCGCATCCTGATCCTCACTCAAATATACGATGGCCACATTGGCCCCTTCCTTGGCGTATGCAACCGCAGCGGCGCGGCCGATCCCGCTGTCCCCTCCGGTAATCAAGGCATTCTTGCCTTTAAGTTTGCCTGCAGCTTTATAATTCCCTTCATATTGCGGAAGTGGGTTCATTTGACTTTCCTGTCCTGGCTGCTGATTCTGATGCTGCGCCGGCAAGGTTTGTTCCGGCTGCTGATTTTGCGGCATGATATAAGACTCCTTTCTCATCGTCCATAGAATATGGTCTAGATTAGAATGGCCCAATTGGCGCCTCTTATGCTGAATTTTTCCGCGCGCCAATCCTTTATCTCTTACCACCAACCGGATTTCCCTAAACAACTGCAGAAAAAAAGACACCCCGCTTGGCCCCAGCGGAGCCGTAACGGAATGTCTTCTGCACTTGTACAACTATCTCTCAATTTCTCTCTTAAATAATATGCCGGTAAACCATAAAGAAGCTCATTACAAGAACGACAACTGCCAGCAAAGTGCTGAAGCTGCGGATTTTGCCAAGAGCAGAAGTATCTCCGCCCATTTTCGCTACACGCAGAGGTTTGCCCAGCATCCCGCTCAGACCTCCGGCAATCAGGAACAGTACTCCCACCACGGTCGTCCAGGCCATCGTGTATTCGCCTTTAACCACCAGGTAAATCCCTGTCAGCAGCTGAAGGACAAGTCCATATTGAGCATATCGGTTCAATAGTCCGATTAAGCTCAGCATGCCTTCACGGCTGGCTTGGGAGAGCCGGCCAATTCCCCCCACAACAAATGGAAGCACCAAATAAAATCCTAACGCCAGCGAACCTAAAATGTGCAGAAACATAATAATCTTGAACAATTTGATTCTACATCCTTTCACTTATCAAAATCCGAATCTGTGCTTCTAGCTATTCCCATCTATTATAGCGGTTAGCTTGTCAGCCTGCAAAGGAAACCCGCAGTTTCTTCGAAAAAGAAAAAGACGGAGCCGCCAGGTCTCCGCCTTAAAATCAAAAACGGCTGCCGCACCGGTACAACCGGCGCCTGCAGCCATTCAGCATTATTATAAGAGAGCCTTATCAGCTGCTCTTACATGTTCTTGATCAATTCATCCGCGAATTCGGAGCATTTAACCTGCGTCGCGCCTTCCATCAGACGCGCAAAGTCATAGGTTACCGTCTTGTTGTTGATCGACGTCTCCAGGCCTTTATAGATCAGGTCTGCCGCTTCCTGCCAGCCCAAATGCTCCAGCATCATAACGCCGGACAAAATAACCGAACCCGGGTTAACGACATCCTTGTCTGCATATTTAGGCGCTGTTCCATGAGTAGCTTCAAAGATCGCATGGCCGGTCACATAGTTAATGTTCGCGCCCGGAGCAATCCCGATTCCGCCTACCTGAGCTGCAAGCGCATCGGACAGGTAGTCCCCGTTCAGGTTCAAGGTCGCAATTACATCAAAATCCTTAGGACGGGTGAGCACTTGCTGCAGAGCGATGTCCGCAATCGCATCCTTGATAATGATCTTGCCTTCCTTCTCCGCTGCTTCCTGAGCCGCATTTGCTGCATCCACACCGGACTCTTCCTTAATGCGGTCGTACTGAGCCCAAGTAAACACCTTATCGCCGAACTCGGCTTCAGCTACTTCATATCCCCAGTTCTTGAAGGCGCCTTCTGTGAATTTCATAATGTTGCCTTTGTGAACCAGCGTTACACTCTTCCGGCCGTGTTTAACTGCATATTCCACAGCAGCGCGGACCAGACGCTTTGAGCCTTCAGAGGAAACCGGCTTGATCCCGATGCCGGACGTTTCAGGGAAGCGGATCTTGTTAACGCCCATTTCGTTCTGCAGGAACTGAATCACTTTCTTAACTTCTTCAGAGCCTTCTTTATATTCGATACCTGCATAAATGTCTTCCGTATTCTCCCGGAAAATCACCATGTCCACATCCTCTGGACGTTTCACAGGGGACGGCACGCCGTCGAAATAACGGACTGGACGCAGACATACATAAAGGTCCAGCTCTTGGCGCAGAGCCACGTTCAGGGAGCGGATTCCGCCGCCGATCGGTGTGGTCAATGGACCCTTGATCGCAACGATGTACTCACGGATCGCTGTCAGCGTATCCGCAGGCAGCCATTCGCCGTATGTATTAAAAGCCTTCTCACCGGCAAACACTTCATACCAGGCGATTTTCTTCTCACCGCCATAGGCCTTCTCTACTGCTGCATCCAGCACCCGTTTGGAAGCCTTCCAAATATCTCTTCCTGTACCGTCTCCTTCGATAAAAGGCACGATCGGGTTGTTTGGCACGACAAGCTTGCCGTCCTGAATTGCAATTTTCTCACCTTCAGTAGGCAGGTCAAATTTCTCCAACTTTGGCATGATTTCAAGTTCCTCCTTGGTAGGTGTTATGATTTCGAAATCTCAGCGAAAGCGGGCCGGCAGCAGGCAGACAGGGCGCACCATCGGATGGTGAATGTCCCTGGAACAGAAATTGTCCTGGAAAACGCCCTATTCATCGAACAATATATTATTCATCGAACAATATATTGAACTATGCATCGAACAATACTTTGCATCGAACGCCCTGCAGCATCCCGGCCGGCTGACGCCTTCACGTGAGAATAGTGTAACATAAAACCGAGATCACTATCTCATCTCGATTGGAATGTATTTTTGGTTGTAAGGACCTGTATATTCGGCGCGTGGACGAATAATCCGGTTATTATCAAGCTGCTCCAGAATATGAGCGGTCCAGCCGGACAGGCGGCTGATCGCAAAAATCGGCGTGAACAAGTCTTTCGGAATACCCAGCATCGTATAAACAGAGGCCGAATAGAAGTCTACGTTTGGCTTCAGCCCTTTCTGGCCTGTAACGAGAGCTTCTACCTTCACGGAAATATCGAACAGCGTTGTATCCCCCTGCATCAGTCCGAGCTGACGGGACATGTGCTGCAGATGTTTGGCCCGCGGGTCTCCGTTCTTGTAGACGCGGTGGCCGAATCCCATGATCTTGTCTTTATTCTGGATCTTGCGCTGGATATATCCTTCGGCATTCTCAACCGTACCGATCTCCTGAAGCATCTCCATAACGGCCTCATTAGCCCCGCCGTGGAGCGGCCCTTTCAAGGTTCCGACCGCTGACGTCACGCCGGAATAGATATCGGATAAGGTGGCGATGGTCACTCTTGCGGAGAAAGTCGACGCATTCAGCTCGTGATCGGCATGCAGAACGAGCGCTTTGTCCAATGCAAGCACAGAAGTAGCATCCGGTTCCTCACCTGTCAGCATGTACAGGAAGTTATGCGCAATCGAAACACCTTCCAGCGGCTTGACCGGTTCTTTCCCCTCGCGGATCCGCGCATAGGCGGCAATAATGGTTGGCAGCTGGGCCTGCAGCTTGATGGCCTTCAGCTGATTGGCTTCTCTCGAATTGTCATTCGCTGTCTCATCGTACAAAGCAAGAGCAGATACGGCGGTGCGCAGAACAGCCATCGTATTCGCATCCTTGGGGTAAAGCTTAAGCTGTTCCAGCAAACTGTCCGGAACCGCAGAAAATACGTTGAACAGCCCTTTCAGCTGTGCCAGCTCCTGCTGGTTCGGCAAATGTCCGTTCCAAAGCAGAAATGCCGTCTCCTCAAAAGTAGCCTGCTCTGCTAATTCGTCGATGTTGATGCCGCGGTAAGCAAGTACGCCGTCTTCAATGGAACTGATAGAGGAAGCAGCAGCAACAATGCCTTCCAGACCCTTGGTAGCTGTCATAAAACACCTCTCCTTTGTGAACGAATTGTGTCAACAAGCAGAATGAAAACAGTTACATTTCAAAAGTTTAAAAATTTTACGAAAATAAATAGCAGAGTGCCACGTCAATTTGTTCAGTAAATTGTCAGAATAAAATTGACACAAGGTGGAATCTTCTATCATCATACTGGATTTTTTCAAGCAAGGGAACAATATTAGCGGTTCTTACAGCATTAAATTGTTTTATCACTTACATAAAGTTTTTTTTGGAATCGGTTACAATTCAATGATTTTTCTCACGATTTGCCTTTAAAGAAGCTTTTCCTGCATACTATAGAGTGAGACAAGGACCTGGGAGGGGTTTCTATGGATCAGATCATCGTAAAACGGATTTTACGAGGTTTTTGGGTTTTGCTTGCCCTTGCCTTGGTACTGCTCGGCGCCTATTGGCTGCTCCCGCTGCTTTACCCGTTTCTCATTGCCTGGTTAATTGCATACTCTATGAGACCATTTGTGGGATTTCTCCAAAAGCGCGCAAGAATGCCAAGATGGCTTGCTGTCTTTCTGGGCCTGCTGGTGTACTTTGGGGGGGCTGTGCTGGTATTATCAGCGGCCGTCACCCGTATGGTCAAAGAGATTATCCACCTGACCGAATCTTTTGACACCTATGTGGATCAGGTCCGGAATTTCTTTATCCGCTGGTCCAACAGCGAAGGCATTCAAAATCTCGTCTATGAAATCAACAAATTCATTCAGAACAACCCGAAATACGAGGATACCATCAATAAAAATATCAACAAAACCACCGATACGATCAGCGCGGCTGTCACCCATTTTGTCACCGATTTTCTAAACGGCATTGTTAACATCCTGACTTCGCTGCCGCATTTCCTGCTGATCCTCATCGTAACGATCCTCGCTACCTTCTTTATTGAGAAGAATTGGGAAAAGCACAGCTTAACCCTTACCGGCTGGGTTCCCGCCCCGCTGCGCAAGACGACCGGCGAGATATGGATTAGCCTAAAAAAGGCTTTATTCGGCTACCTGCGTTCGCTCTTTATCATGGTATCCATTACGGCAGTTATCGTATTGATCGGCCTGCTGATCTTAAGAGTGGATTCGGCTTTCACACTAGCCATCCTGATCGGTCTTGTGGACCTCCTGCCCTATTTGGGTGTCGGCACCGTCATGGTTCCCTGGATTCTGTATCACTTCGCCATCGGGGATCTCCGGCTTGGAATCGGCCTGCTGATTCTCTACGGAGTGATTACAGTCGCCAGACATCTGATTGAGCCCAAAGTGCTGGCAACAAGTGTTGGACTTGATCCGCTGCCGACTCTGGTCGCCATGTTTGTAGGCCTTAAACTGTTCGGCGTTCTCGGGCTGATTATTGGGCCTGTATCATTTGTGGTCATTCTGGCGATCTACAAAACAGGCGTACTCAATGATCTGCGAAATTATATTATGAACGGACGTGTTAGGTAAAAGAGTCAGCCTGGCCGGGCACAAACCCGGCACCGCCTATCCTTATGCCTTATTCATGAAACATGAAGAGCCATGCCCTCAGAGCGAGGATCATGGCTCTTATTGTTCCGCGGGGGAATCAGCGCCGGAAGAAGGTGATGGTTCCATTCTTCAGCTTCTTCTCGACCCATTTGCGGATTGGGTAACGAAGCAGCGGCCGGGTCAGCGGGAACACCATTAAGAAGCCGACGATATCCGTCAGAAAGCCCGGAATAAGCAGCAAGATGCCGCCGCCAAAAACGCAGATCCCGTCCAGCAGCATCCTGCCCGGCACCTGCCCGTCGTTTGCTTTCATCTTGGCGTCCGCCATTAATTTGCGGCCCTCAAACTGCATCATCAGCCCGCCGATGATCGAAGTTGCCAGTGTTAGAAAAATCGTCTTGCCAAGGCCCAGATGATTGCCTACATATACGAACCCGTAAAATTCCAAAATGGGAACCAGCAAAATTACTGCGTACAGCCATTTGCGCATCTCATTACCCCTTACTCTTTGCTGTTCAGATCTTATAAGCTATGAAAGCTGCCCTTTCAGAATATTGTACAGCTCCGGCAGGGTTTTATCCAGTCGGACAGGCTTCATCTCTTTGGTGACCCACGCGTGAGAGGAGGTGCCGGTCACGAGCAGCTCACCCGGACGCTCTCTGCCATCAGGCCAAGCTTTTTCCATTTCGTCAATTGAAGCTCCCTCAGCATTATTCCACTTCCGGATCTCATACTGAAATTGCAGCCGCAGCGGGCTGAATTGAAGAACACGGGTAAACACGGCAATCCAGTCATCATACAGGGCAGGTCGCTTGTATTTAACCTCCAGATCAGTGACCGGCAGCAGGACTCCTCTTTCCTCCATATCCCGGTATGTAAAGCCAAACTGGCGGATAAACTCGGTCCGCCCCATCTCAAACCAGTTCAAATAGTTGGCATGGTACACTACCGCCATCTGGTCTGTCTCCTGATACCTTACTCTAAGCTTATGCGTAAACCAGGAGCTGGAGAATTCAGGCGTATCCGTTCGTTCTTTCATCCCTTCTAACTCCCTTCATATGGCAAAAAAAGCAATGGGTCCGCAGGCGGATAACCATTGCTTTTGCCGAGATTCCTGCAGCCCGAAGGCTGTAGAATTTATTTCTTGATTTGTCCGATTTTGATCAGGTTTGTGGAACCGGAACGGCCAAGCGGAATACCTGCAGTAATGACTACGAGGTCGCCTTCTTTCACGAGACCGGAATCCAGACCGCCTTTCATGGCTTTATCGAACATGGCATCTGTAGAATCAGCCACTTCGCCTTTAACCGGTGTTACGCCCCAAGCAAGAGCCAGACGGCGCAGGGTTTGATCTTCCGTAGTGACGGCGATAATCGGCGATTGCGGACGGTATTTGGATACCATACGTGCGGTATGTCCGGTTTCAGTCGACGTAATGATCGCTTTAGCATTCAAATCCATAGCGGAGCTTGCAACTGCTTGGCTGATCGCTTCCGTAACAGTGGATTGCTGTGCATGGCTTTGCTTCTCGAAGATTTCACGGTAAGCCAAAGCGGATTCCGCTTTCTCCGCAATGCGGGACATGGTCAGCACGGATTCAACCGGATATTTACCAGCAGCGGTTTCACCAGACAGCATGATTGCGTCAGTTCCGTCGAAGATTGCGTTCGCAACGTCACTCGCTTCAGCGCGGGTCGGTCTAGGGTTGCGCTGCATGGAATCCAGCATTTGTGTAGCTGTAATAACCGGTTTACCTACGCGGTTACATTTATGAATCATCATCTTCTGCACCAAAGGTACATCTTCAGCAGGAATTTCTACGCCAAGGTCACCACGGGCAACCATCAAACCGTCAGAAACCTCGAGGATTTCGTCCAGGTTGTCCACGCCTTGCTGGTTCTCGATCTTGGAGATGATTTGAATGTGTTTGGCGTTATGCTTCTCAAGCAGCGCGCGGATCTCAAGGACGTCACTTGCTTTGCACACAAAAGAAGCCGCGATGAAGTCAATGTTCTGTTCGATACCGAACACAATGTCATTCGCGTCTTTCTCAGTGATACCCGGCAGGGAAATTGCTACGCCCGGTACATTTACGCCTTTTTTGCTCTTGATTGTTCCGCCGTTAACAATGCGGCACTTGATCTCAGTTCCTTGAATGTCTACTACAGTAAGACCGATCAAACCGTCGTCAATCAGAATGGTGGAGCCTACTTCAACGTCGTTCGGCAGTTCATTATAAGTAACGGAAATACGGTTTTGGTCGCCCAAAATTTCTTCCGTAGTCAATGTAATAAATTCGTCTTGAACCAGTTCGATTGGTTCAACGGCCAATTTGCCGGTACGGATCTCAGGACCTTTAGTATCGAGCAGGATCGCAACCGATTTGCCCAATTCCTGGCTTGCTTGACGGATATTCTTGATCCGGTTGCCGTGCTCTTCAAAATCTCCATGGGAGAAATTGAGACGGGCTACGTTCATGCCAGCCATAATTAATTTCTTTGTGTTTTCCAATGATTCACTGGAAGGACCGATAGTACATACGATTTTTGTTTTACGCATTGGGTTTTCCTCCGTTTTTTTTGAATTCTCTCTTTAATTCGTCATAATCCAACACACTTTTTCCAACTATTAAATCTACTACAATCTTCCTCGTTTGTATAGGATATTTGTCATTGATTTCTCTTGGCTTTGTCTGTATTCAAACGTGAAAATCCTTGATGTTCAAACACAGATTCCATCTGCTTTGTAGAAAAAAAGCATTTCGGCCTGATCAGCCTATTTATCAGCGAACTTGCCGATCTTCCGGAATTTGGCATATCTTTGCTCCAGAAGCTCGTCTGCGGTTAAAGCGGACAGGTCCTCCAGGCTGCGGATAAGCGCTTCTTTAATGGCAGAAGCAGTCTCCTCATAAGAACGGTGGGCGCCGCCGCGCGGCTCAGGCACGATCTCCTCGATCACTTCCATTTCAAGCAGGTCCTTAGCCGTAATCTTCATGGCTTCAGCCGCCTGATCGGCTTTGGAAGCATCCTTCCACAAAATGGAGGCTGCGCCGTTTGGCGAGATAGCGGAATAAATCGAATTCTCAAGCATCAGAACACGGTTGCCGACGCCAAGCGCAAGCGCACCTCCGCTGCCGCCTTCTCCGATAACCACACAAATAACCGGAACCCGAAGCAGTGCCATTTCTTTCAGGTTACGGGCGATCGCCTCCGACTGGCCGCGTTCTTCAGCTGTACTGCCTGGATAAGCGCCTTTGGTATCAATTAGTGTAATTATCGGACGTCCAAACTTGTTGGCCTGATGCATCAGGCGCAGCGCTTTGCGGAATCCTTCCGGATGCGGGCTTCCAAAGAATCTTGCAATGTTGTCCTTCGTATCCTTGCCCCGCTGCTGGCCCACTACGGTAACAGGTACACCGTTCAGCTTGGCAAGTCCGCCGACAACAGCCAGATCGTCCCCAAACATCCGGTCCCCGTGCAGCTCGACAAAATCCGTAAAAATAAGCCCGATCAAATCCAGCGACGTCGGACGCTGATGATGCCGGGCCAGATGCATTTTCTGTGAAGGAGAAAGATTGCTGTACACTTCCTCTTCAAGCTGGCGATATCGATCCTCAAGCCTCGCAATTTCTTCGCTGAAATCAATTCCCTTCTCAGCTCCGAACTGCTGCAGCTCTTCAATTTTCTTCCGCATTTCAACAAGCGGTGCTTCAAAAGGCATTTCACCCGCCAATTGCAGTTCCTCCCTTCACACCATGCAAATCAAGCAGCTTGGATAAAGTCGCTTTCAAATCCTTGCGGTGGGACACAAGGTCAAGCTGACCGTGCTGCAGGTTAAATTCCGCGGTCTGGAAGTCATCCGGCAGCTTCTGGCGAATCGTCTGCTCAATAACGATCCGGCCCGCAAAACCGAATATCGCTCCCGGCTCGGCTATAATGATATCCCCAAGCATGGCGAAGCTGGCCGAAACGCCTCCTGTAGTCGGATCCGTAATTACCGATATGTAGAGGCCGCCGCGCTCATGAAAACGAGCCAGAGCAGCGCTGGTCTTGGCCATCTGCATCAAGCTTAGAATGCTCTCCTGCATCCGCGCACCGCCTGAAGTGGAGAAAATGATCAGCGGCAGGTCTTTCTCGGTTGCCACCTCAATGGCTCTCGTGATCTTCTCCCCGACAACTGAACCCATGCTGCCTGTAAAGAAATCAAAGCTCATGACAGCAAGCACGGCCGGGAATCCGCCAATCAGGCCTTGTCCGGTCACAACGGCTTCCTTCAGACCAGATTTCAGCTTCTGCTGGTCCAGCTTGGAAGCATAGCCCGGAAATTCAAGAGGATCCAGTGATTCCAGATTCTCGTCAAACTCTGTGAAGCTGTCCTCGTCCACCGTATAGCGGATGCGTTCCATCGCATTCAGTCGCATATGATAGCCGCAGTTGGAGCAGACCTTGAAGTTCTTCTCCAGCTCTTTGCTGTATTGAATACTGCCGCACTTCGGACATTTATTCATCAAACCTTCAGGAATCTCGCGCTTTGGGCGTTCTCCCGCTTCATCCGAACGGCCTTGTCCCACACGCTCTGAAGGAATGGTCGCGTATTTTCTTTTTTTCTGAAACAAATCTTTGAACAAAAGCTACACCTCTTCAGCCGTTAATGTATTGGCCGCATCTTGCAGTTCATGCGATCCCCAAACGTTTATGTTACGGATGCAGAATCAGATTCAGGACTTCCTGGACTTCCTCTAGCTCGCCTGATGGTACAAGAATCTCATAATGCCCCTTAGACATATTCACAGGACGGATGTGAACCAGAAACCCTTCTTCTGAAAGCTTCAGCTTTATCGATTCTGCCATCTTGGCGGTAGGAGCAATGTAAATAACCGTCCACATTATTGATCGTGAAGCCCCCTTACAAACGTTCTGAACCCGAATAATAGAATAATGATAACATAACCTTCATTTTTCTCGCAACAAACCCGCCTCAGTCCGGACGGGTCTGCAGGGCACCGCTGCCAGTCAGCAGCCCTTGTTTCGGCTTTGTCCAGAGGCGCTCATCACCCGTCTGGTTCTCCTATTGCTATTCAACAAACGCACCGCCCGCACCTGCTTGTTCCAGGCATAATATGGACATAATTTAATTTATTTGCCGAAATAAAAAAAGCTGCAAAAGCGGCGGTGCTGGTCACGGGGCCTGTCCGGGCAAGGGCCGGCACTCAGGCCGGCTGAGCGCCCGGATGCCTGTATAAATCTGGCTGTTTGCACAAACCGGCCTGATGAAGCTCTTTTTACATATATTTCTTGGCACCTTCATTCTTATGGGCGATCCGGGCGGATGCTGCTGCCGCTATTCCTGCGACCAGGTCATCTAGAAAGACATGAATCTTACCGGTCTTGTCGTTAAGAACGCCGATGATCCCGGGTTTGACCTTGTCCAAATATCCGAGGCTGGTAAGCCCGATCATGCCGAATACGCTTGTGATGCCCAGCGCCATCGTTTCATCCACGCCATACAGCGGTTCGTCGGCCTCCAAAATCGCCTGGAGCGGCTGAGGCAGCGCGCCTTTCTCCGCCAGCTCATCAAGCGCAATGCCGGTAAATAATGTGTACTGGACCTCTCTTTTGCCAAGTACGGATATGACGCTGTCCAAGCAGTCCTTCTGCTTGAGTTCAGGATGATACGGGACCTGGAGCTGATAAACAATTGAAGCTATGGATTCAAGGCTGACCCCTCTTTTGCGCAGCTGGGCCTCGGCAATTTCGTAAGACATCATGATCCCTCCCGATTCTCCCATTAAAAGTACGCCCGCCAGTTGACCGGGTATCTGTTCTTGCGTGTTCCTAAGTGTATGCGGCATAGAGCGAAAACGTTCATAAAACGCAAAAGAAAAAGCGCTGCTTCCGGCGGTACCGGAAAGACAGCACTTGATTGCTGGCAGAAGCCTCATGCGGTTCTGTCTGTTCATTGATTGGAGGGGCAGGTCATTCGGCCGGTCATTTAATCCGGACGGTTCCTTGGCCAAGCAGGCTCTCCATCGCCTTGATCAGCTCCGGCGACGGCTTGATGCTGTACCGCTCGCTGAGCGCGAGCAGCCTGCCGCTGCTCTCGTAGAACAGCACCGTGGGCAGCGGCCCCGGGTGCTGCTGAAGCAGCAGCTTCAGCTGCTCCAGCAGCCGGGCGTCCTCCGCCGCCGCGGCGATTTTGATGAAGACGCGCTGCGCGCGCGTCTTCCCGGCAGGGCCGCCGGCCCCCTTCGGGGGGGCCGGCGACGGCGGCGCCTTGCGAGGCGCGGCGGCGGAGGGCGCGCCCGGG
>NZ_VAWG01000010.1 GCF_005869875.1 Paenibacillus pinistramenti | reverse complement strand
GGGATTTGCCGCGGCCTCCACGGGAGCCGCCGCGGGAGTCCTGGCGTCCGCCGCGCCCGCCGGCGGACGGTCTGCCTTCGCCGCTGCGTTTGCCGCTACGGCTGGTGCTTCCGCCGCCGCTGCCTCCGCGGCCGGCGGCAGTGCCCTGGCGGCCGGTTCCCCGGCGGCCGCCAGACTGCGCGGAGCGGTCTCCCGAGCCGCCTTTGGAACGGCGGCTCTCGGCGCGTGCTCCGCGCCCGGTTTCGCCGGCTTGGCCCGCCCCTGCGGCCGCGCCGGCTTTCTCGATGAGGCCGGACTGGGCCTCATAGCGCTGGCGCGGAAGCTTGATGCCGAGCGAGCGCTCAATATCGCGCAGCTCCGGCAGATCCTTCGGCGCCACAAAGGTAATGGCCAGTCCTTTGCCGCCGGCACGGCCTGTCCGGCCGATGCGGTGCACGTAATATTCGACTTCCTGCGGAATGTCGTAATTGTAAACGTGCGTGACCCCTTCCACGTCAATACCGCGCGCCGCAACATCGGTCGCTACCAGCAGCTGCAGCTTCGCGCTGCGGAAGGACCGCATCACCTGCTCGCGTTTGGCCTGGGACAAATCGCCGTGCAGCTCGTCGGAAGCGTAGCCTCTCTCCTGCAGCGCTTCATTCAGCGTTTTGGCGCGGCGCTTGGTCCGGCAGAAGACTACCGCCAGATAAGGGCGGTCGCGTTCAATCATCGCCACCAGCGCATCCTGCTTGTTGCGGTCCGTACATTCAATGGCCAGCTGGCGGATATTTTCAATCGGAATATCTTTATCCGATGAGATCCGCACATCGCGCGGGCTGTTCAGCATATTCTTGGCCAGTCTCCGCACGCCGTCCGGCATCGTAGCCGAGAACAGCATGCTCTGGCGGCGGCGCGGAATGGAGCGGATGATCGCATCGACCTCCTGCAGGAAGCCCATGTGCAGCATCTGATCCGCCTCATCCAGCACCAGCATCGTCACTCCGCCAAGGGAGAGCGATTCGCGCCGCATATGATCCAGCAGCCGTCCCGGCGTGCCGATCACCAGATGGCTGCCGCCCTTAAGCTTGCGCAGCTGCTGCTCCACATCCTGCCCGCCGTAAGCAGCCAGGATATTAACGCCCGGCTTGGCCGCAGCGAGCTTCTTCGCCTCCGATGTCACCTGAATCGCCAGTTCACGGGTAGGCAGGATGACTAGAGCCTGCGGATGATTCTTGTTCGGATTGATCTTCTCCAGAATCGGCAGCAGAAAAGCCAGCGTCTTCCCCGTGCCCGTCTGCGCCTGGGCGATGACATCCTCGCCGGCCAGCAGCAGCGGCAGCGCTGCTTCCTGAACCGGAGTCGGCACGACAATCCCCTGCTTCTTCAATATTTCATTTATTTCGGGAGCAAGCCCGAATTGTTCAAAAGTTGACAATACATTCACCTCATTGTGGACTGGACCTTCGGGTCCGTACCGCCATTGTAACAAGGAATGCCCCAAATCTAAAGGCGGATGCGGATTTCCGCCCGTTTATTTGCATCCAGGCAAAAGAAAATCCTGACATCTTGTCATGTCAGGATCACCGCTTTCGTTCAGGCACTGGCCTTCATCGGTCCGTTGCCTGGCCGGGCATTCTTCAGCTTCCGCTTCCGCTTCCTGCGTAAAACTTGGCCAGCTCCACCATCATGCTGCCCATCCGTTCTTCCTGGGGAGCGACAACCCGGTTCAGCCCGGCCTCAATCAGGCCCTGGGCCGTCATTTTGCCGACCGACACTGCAACTACCGGTCCTTCCAAGGCAGCAAGCAGCGCCTCTGATCTGCCCGAGCGGGCCGCGTATTCCAGCAGAAAGCGCACCTGCGGAGCGCTTGTGAAGGTGACCGCATCGACCTGGCCGCTCAGTATATCGTCAAGCAGCTGCTCCAGCTGCTCCTCCGGCGGCGCAATATGCCGGTAAGGAAGCAGCTCCAGAATCTGCGCCCCCTCCTGACCGAGCCAGCTTACCAGGCGCGGCGCGGCATCCCCGTGAAGCTGAAGCATCACGCCTTGACCTGCCAGCGGCTGCCCCAAAGCAGCCCAGGAACGGACAAGGCCGTCTGTACTTCCGTCATCGTCGCGGACGGCGGGAAGGAGGTTTCTTTTTCGAAGGGCATTCACCGTTTTGTAACCCCGGGCCGCAATTTTGGACTGCTCCAGCAGCTGCTGCATGTCCTCTGCCGCCCCCAGCTCCTCTGCCGCAGTAAACAAAGCTTCAAGCCCCATTCCGGTCGTAAAGACTGCCCATTCGGGACGTTCGGCAAGCCAGGTTCTGATTCCCTCTTTCAGCGCTTCATCATCCAGAAACACGGTTCCCTGCGCCGGACGCAGCAGCACCGTTCCCCCCATATTCTCCACCAGCCTGCCGAGCTCCTCGGCGCGTCTCGGGCCCGTCAGGGCAATCCGTTTGCCTGCAAGTCTTCCTCCCATGAATGCTATTCCCCCTATATATAGATCGGCTATATAGATCCGGCGGTTCTGTTAATCGGCCAACCGGTATCCGACGCCCCGGACAGTAGCGATATAATCCGGCGATGCCGCGCGGTCTCCAAGCTTCTTGCGCAGACTTTTGATATGGACATCAACCACATTGCTGCCGCCCAGAAAGGTCGTGCCCCAGACCGCCGACAGAAGATCCTCGCGGGTCATTACGCTGCCTTCGCTCTCCAGGAGCTGCACAAACAGATCGTATTCCGTCTTGGTCAGGTCAATCTGCTCACCCTGGCGGTACACCGCCATCTTCTTGCGGTCGATCCACAGGTCTTTAAAAATCGCAGGCGAAGTGCCCGCAAGCAGCCGGGAAGCGACCGGACGCTTACCCTCCGAGCTGCGGATAATCCGCTGGGCATGGTAGACAAGCTCCTGCGGGCGGCAGGGCCATACCAGCAGCTCCTTGCGCTTGAAGTCCTCATCCAGGCGGCCGAGCATCTCTTCCTTGATCAGATATAAAATAGGCACTCCGCCCGTATCCACCGCTCCAAGCGAGCGGAACGCCGCCGAATCCTGTTCCCGGTAGCGGGTCAGGTCGAAGATCAGCAGGTCGGCCGACAGCGCATTGCGGATCCCCTCTTCACGGTGGTGGAACACCATCACATCAAAGCAGCCTTCCGAGAGATCACGGACCAGCTCATAGATGCCGCCCGGAACCGGGCTGACAACGATGACTCTCTGGGTAACCGGACAGGCTTCCACAAACGGCATCAGATCGTCTTCAGCAGGGACACTTCCTGCAGGGATACTTCCCGCATAGGCACTTCCCATCAGTTTGTTCTCTTCTTCAAACACTGCGGACACATCCCTCCGAAGACTACATGCGCATGGTGCACATCATAGCCGGTTTCTTGAGCAACTTCTTTCCTCCAGTCCTCCGGAACGGAGGACATCACTTCATCTACACGTCCGCAGGCTTCGCAGATAATATGCTGGTGTTCGTCCAGCTTCGCGTCGTAACGGCTTGCAGCTTCGCCAAGCTTCAGTTCGCGGATTAATTCTTTATCCGTCAAATATCTCAGAGAGTTATAAACCGTACCATAAGCAAAGTTATAGCCTTGCTCGACAAGCCGGTTCATGACCTCCGCAGCAGTAGGGTGATCTTCAGAATTTCTTACAATATCATAAACGGCTTTGCGTTGAGTGGTTAAATTCAGGGCTTTCATGGCCATCTTCATCCTTCAATTTGATTTTAGAATAAGTATAAATCCTAATCTATAATTCGTCAATTTTCAGATCTTATTTTGTTACGCTCTAACTCTGCCTGATTTATACAGAGCTTGTACAGCCGGGCGGGCGGCCTCTCCTGCCGGGTCACCGTTTCTTTTTTCAGGCGGGTGGTAATAATTGAAATATTGAACTGAAATAGATGGAACTGAACAAGATTGAACTGAAATAGATTAACCGAAAAAAATGAATCTGTAAGGCGTCAAATCGCTTACCAAATATAAGGAGGAAGATAAAGATGGCAAGCAGCGATACCCCGCAATCCCGTTTATTACCTCAATTTCCACAATCGTTATGGAAGCATACGACCGAACTGCCTTTGTTCCCGCGGCTGCAGGGCGAAACCAGCGTGGATGTGGCGATCGTCGGCGGCGGCATTACCGGCCTTACAACGGCCTATCTGCTCATGAAGGAAGGCCTGCAGGTGGCGGTTCTGGAAATGGGCACCCTGCTGCACGGAACCACAGGCCATACAACAGCAAAGATTACGTCCCAGCACGGGCTAATCTATGACGAGCTGACCGGCCATTTCGGGGAAGCGCAGGCGAAGCTGTATTATGAAGCAAACGAGGAGGCGCTCGGGTTCATGCGCAGTTTGGCGCAGGAGCATCAAATTGACTGCAGCATGACCGAGGAGGCCGCCTATCTGTTTGCCGAATCCGACCAGGAACTGAAGAAGCTTGAGAAGGAATGGAAGGCCTACCAGAAGCTTGGGCTGCCTGGAGAATGGCTGGAGACGGTGCCGCTGCCCATGGCGGTCAAAGGGGCGATCAAGCTGCCGGGGCAGGCGCGGTTCCACCCTCTGCACTACCTGAAGTTCATGATCGAAGAGCTGCAGAAGGGCGGCGCCGCCATTTATGAGCATACGATGGTGGACGCCAAGGTAGAGAAGGTGAACGGCAGACTGAAGCTGCAGACGGAGCAGGGAGCTTCCATCACCTGCAACTACGCGGTGTCCGCCTCCCATTTTCCGTTCTATGACGGGGGCGCCATGTATTTTTCCAGACTTCATGCCGAAAGATCCTATGTGACAGCCATCCAGCCGGAAACCTCCTTCGAGGGCGGCATGTACATCAGCTGCGGCAATCCGAAGCACTCGCTGAGAGCCGCCGAATGGGAAGGCAAAACGCTGGTGCTGGTCGGCGGAGAAGGCCACAAGACAGGCAAATCCGACTGCACGATCTCCCGTTACGAGGCGCTGGAGCAGTATGGGGCGTCGCTGTTTGGCGCCAAGAGCATCCCGTTCCGCTGGTCCGCCCAGGACCTGTTCACGCTTGACCGGGTCCCTTATATCGGACAGGCTACGAACGATGATCCGCATATTCTGATCGCAACCGGCTTTGCCAAATGGGGCATGTCGTCCGGGACCCTCGCGGCCCTGATGCTCCGCGATCGGATCATGAAGCGGGACAACCGCTATGAAGACCTGTACACGCCGCAGCGGTTCAAAGCCGACCCTGGCATCAAGACCTTCATCGTCCAGAATGCGGAAGTTGCGAAGGATCTGGTGGCAGGCAAGGTTGGACTCGTTCACCGGAAGGCCGAGGAGCTGGCCAACGACGAAGGAGCGGTGGTGAAGCATCTCGGCAAACGCGCCGGCGCTTACAAGGATCACCAGGGCCGCCTTTATCTCGTGGACACGACCTGCACCCATATGGGCTGCGAGGTGGACTGGAATGAGGGCGAACGCTCCTGGGACTGCCCTTGCCACGGCTCGCGGTTCAACTATAAGGGAGAAGTCATTGAAGGTCCGGCTACCAAGCCGCTGACCCCTCTTTCCCAAACGCAGGACAAGGCTTGAGGATGTCTGCTTGTTCCTTTTCTCCTCGCTGGCAAAAATATTCAAACAACCCCGGTTCGCCTTCTTATCCAGGCTGCCGGGGTTATTTTTTGTGCTTGTTAATGAAGAGTCCGTCTAGAGGCGGAGAACTAAAGCCCGATTTTTGGAAAAGGAGGGAAAGACTGCTTGCGCAGCTCAGCAGCGTGTGTTATTTTATCATCAGTATTAAATATTATTCAGTACCTAGTTAACCCACAAACTTTACCTAACTTGTTCATTAAATGAGGGATGCCGCTTGGATATCAATATCCAGTTTAAAAAGGGCGCGCTGGAGCTCTGTGCGCTCGCGCTCATCCGGCAGCAGGACCGCTATGGATATGAGCTGGCCCAGCTTGTCTCCGAGCATATCGAGGTCGCTGAAGGAGCGCTTTATCCGCTGCTGCGCCGGCTTGTGAAGGAAGGCTACTGCATGACCTATCTGCAGGAATCCAGTGAAGGACCGCCGCGCAAGTATTACCGGATTACTCCCGAGGGGGAAGCCCATACCGGCTGGCTCATTGAGGAGTGGGAGAAGTTCATATCCGGCGTCAACAGATTAATCCAGAAAGGAATTCAGTCATGATGAAGACTAAAGACCAGTTTCTTGTGAGGTTGGAATCCGAGCTGGCTCCCCTTCCCCCCGAGGAGCGCGAGGAGCTTATGGAGGACTACAGGTCCCACTTTATGTTCGGCCTGCAAAACGGTAAAACCGAGGAGGAAATCGCCGGCGAGCTCGGCGATCCGCGTGAAATTGCCCAAGAAGCCCTTCACCAGCGCTCCGGCAGCAGCACCGTGAACGCAGGCGGCGCGACGGACCCTGTCTTTTGGTATTACGGCCAGGAGCCCCGGATTGATTCTGCGGCAGCGCAAGGGGGCGGCAAGGGCGGCGGCGCTTATCCCGGTACTTATTCCAGTGCTTATTCGGGTGCCAATTTCGGCACTTCCCCCGGCTCCCGCCATCCGGAACCGGAGGCCCGCCGGCGGAGCGCAGCCGTTTGGGTTTGTGCGGCCGCAGGTTTATTTTTCCTGAATATTGTGATGATCCCGGTGCTGCTTGCTTTATGGTCAGCCGTTATCGGGATTGCCGCAGGCGGTGTGGGCGGCGTGCTGAGTCCGGTTGCACTTCTGCTTGATTATTGGAACACGGGGACCTATTTCCCTGCAAAAGGATTTGCCTCAATGAGTTTGGCCGGGTGCGGCATTCTGCTGCTGATTCTGACGAAGTTGTCAGCTGGAGCGCTCTATAAACTGTCAGCTAATTATGCCGGATGGAATATCCGGGCGATGAGAGGGAGAGGGAGAGCGAAGCATGACTAAGAAGTGGTCATTATTGGCTGTAGCGCTGATTATTATCGGGATTGCCGGAATGGCTTACCAGCATTTCAGGTTTGGCGAGCCGCTTAAAGACTATCAGGAGCGCTGGGATTTAAGTGCGGAGCAGCTGCAGAACCTGAGCATAAATGGCGGCTTTGACACGGACGTGAGCTTTATCTCCAGTCAGGACGGGAGCGGCTATGTGGAAATCAGCGGCAGGTTTAAACAAAAGGTCATAGATAAGCTTAACCAGACAAAAACTGACGCTGACGGCCTGAAGCTGGACATGAGCGTCACTTCGTTTGAATTCTTTGCCCTAGATTTCAGCTCCCCGCAGGCCAAAATTACCGTTGCAGTTCCAGACGGCCAGCAGCCCGCTCAGTTCCAGTTCAGCCTCGGCTCAGGCGACAGCACCATTCAGGGACTAAGGGCAGACCATGCAGATTTAAAAATGTTATCCGGCAACTTGTCCGTCACGGACGCCAAGGCAGACCAGCTGAGCCTCCATTCCTCTTCGGGGAATGTCTCGCTGGCTCAAATTGAAGCTCCGGTCACACTTAACATGAGTTCAGGCAACCTTTCACTTAATCAGATCAGCGGAGAAGGATCTTATTCGCTGAGCTCGGGCAATCTCAAAGGCACCGGCGTTACCGGCGGGGTCAAGATCAAGATTTCTTCTGGCAATGTTACGCTGAATGATTTTACCGGAACCGGGCAGATCGAATCCTTCTCCGGCAATGTAACGCTGAACAGTCAGCGTTCGGATGACTTGGACATCACCTCCTATTCCGGCAACGTCAAGCTTGCGCGTGATGCGGCTTTTCAGGGATTCTATGACCTTCAGGCGAGCTCGGGAAGCATCCATGCCCCTGATTCTCCGCAGCAGACCAACGATGTGATCAAGGTCCGTACGACATCAGGCAATATTACGATTAAGTAGCGGGAGAATCCCCATTCACTATCAGCGCCATGAGCCCCCGGAAGCACCCGGGAACGCAAAGAAGCCTGCTTGAGCTCCTTCTCAAGCAGGCTTCTCTAACGACATAAACAGGGCCTCAGGCGATGCCCTCCGCTACCGCGTCCCGGTAAGCTTTAAGGGAGAAATAAATCATGGTATCCAGCAGGCCCGATTCTACTTCCGGCAGAATGGTCCGGGCGAAGTTCCAGGCATTTTCTTCAATCTGCAGCGCAATCAGATTAAATTCCCTGTCCGACGGGCATTCATCCAGCCGCTCCGACAGCAGCTCCAGTTCAGGATCCTGCGCATGTCCCAGCTCATGGGCGGCAATGATCTTCAGCACCTCATCGGTGTATTCCGCCGAACCAAAAATATTGACTGCCTGAATCCGGATTTCTTCTAAGTATAAAGTAACGGAATGGTCATTCATTGTGTATTTGCCGCCAACGTTGCGGCCGCCGGGAAACCGTGACTTCAGCTTCAGCTTAACCGTGCTGCCCGACCGTTCCAATAACGGCTTTATTATTTGTCTTGCTGCTGTTTTGTTCAAATGCAATCCCCTGATTTCTTTTTTTGAGTAAGGTTTATTATACCTGATTGCATCTGACATTTAAACCCAAACCTGTTTATTACCCAGTTAAAATTGACATTAAACAGCTTTAGGGCACAAAATGTTCAAAAAAGCTGATTTGCTTGTTTGGGCCGGGTTTGGGCCGGGTTTGGGCCGGGTTTGGGGCGGGTTTGAGCCGGGTTTGGGCCGGGCCAAACCGCTTAGAGCAGGCCTGCTGCAGCCGAAGTGGAGAGGAACGAATATACGTAAAAAAGTCTGGTCACAGGAGAGTTGGATATGACTGCAAACAATACGAACAATACAAGCGATACGCAGTGGAATCTGCACTCTGGGGAGCCGCGGATTCAGGCGCTGTCCGGCGCCGATCCCCGACTCGGGGCGCTCATCGCGCGGCTGGGGGTGCTGACGGTCACACTGGACCGGGACCCGTTTGAGGCGCTGGCCCGCTCCATTATCAGCCAGCAGATTTCGGTGAAAGCTGCGGCAACCATCCGCGAGCGCGTCAGGCTGCTGGCGGGCGGCTTTACAGCGGAGGCGCTGCTGACGCAGGAGGACGAGGCGCTGCGGGGCGCCGGGCTGTCGGCGTCCAAGCTGTCCTACCTCCGCGACCTGAGCGGAAAGGTGCTGTCCGGGGAGCTGGATTTCGCAGCCTTCCCGGATATGGACGACGAGGCGGTCATTGCCGCCTTAACGTCGGTGAAGGGCATCGGCCGGTGGACGGCCGAGATGTTTCTCATTTTCGCGCTGGGCCGGGAAAATGTAGTGTCACTGGGCGACGCCGGTCTCCAGCGGGCGGCGCAGTGGCTGTATGGGCTTGAGCCGAGAAAGGACAAGAAATATCTGCAGCAGCTCCTCCACCGCTGGCCGCCTTACGGCTCGATCGTCTCCCTGTATTTATGGGAAGCCATCAATCAGGGGCTGGTCGATTCGGGGAAAAGCCTGGACGAGCACCTCCAGGAGCCGCAGTCCTGACAATAAATAATCCGCACCCTATATGCCTTATCTCCAGCCGGCTGTCTGCCGGTCTGGAGGGGCACTTTGGGGTGCGGATTTTTTTTGCGGGAATTCTTGTTCAGAGATTGAATAGTTATTTGGACACCTGCGCACCTGCATGGTCCTGCGCACTCTCTTTGACTTCCGCATGCCTGCCGGGCCAGAAAGCGAACCGCCCCAGCAGCACGGTAATCGCCGGCACGAGGAACGGGCGCACCAGGAAGGTGTCGAGCAGCACGCCGACGGCGGTAATAATGCCGAACTGAACCAGCACCTGAATCGGCAGGCTCGCCAGCACCGCAAACGTTCCGGCCAGAATGATGCCGGCGGACGTGATAACGGAGCCGGTTTCGCTGACGCCTTCGCGGATGGCGTCTTTCAGCGGCATGATTTTTCTCTTCTCCCAAATGCTTGAGATCATAAAGATGTTGTAGTCCTCACCCAGCGCCACCAGGAACACGAACGCATAGAGCGGAATCGCCCCCTGGATCGCATCCGCCCCGAGGCCGTAGTGAATGATGATCCAGCCCAGCCCGAGCGCGGAGAAATAGGACAGGATGACGGTTGCGACGAGATAAACGGTAGCCACAATCGACCGCAGATACAGCAGAAGCAGCAGCGTTATCAGGCCGATGACAACCGGAATAATGACCGAATTGTCCCGGTTTCCGGTCTCCCTCGTGTCGTACTGGGTTGCGGTCTGCCCGCTGATCCACACCTTATCCTCCACGTCCGTGATGCCCGCGGATTGAAGGGACTTCTCAGCCGCCTCGCGAAGGTCAGGAATATGGTCCATCGCTTCCTGCGAATACGGGTTCATGGTGAACTGGAGGCTGTAGGACTGCAGCTGCTTGTTCCCCGCCCCCTGCTGGGCATCCGAAACTTCAGATACGTAATCCAGACCTTTTAACGCATCTGCAAGGTCCGTTTCTTTACCTTCACTGTCCACGATCAGCTGAACCGGAGCCAGCTCACCGGGCGTAAACTTGCTGCCGATCAGCTCATATCCCTCTCTGGAAGCCATATCCTTAGGGAAGGAGGACAGCAGGTCATAAGTAAATTTAATCTGCGTGGAAAAAGACGCCAGAGCCCCGAGCAGCACCACGGTAACGCCGAGGATCAGCCAAGGCTTGCGCACAACCGCCCGCCCGATCAGCTGTTTGGACTGCTTCTGAACCGGGGCCGGTTTGCCCTTGGACGCGGCGCGTTCGGCCGCCATCTCCGGAGTCCGCGGCACGAACGGCCAGAACGAACCTCTGCCGAGTACAGCCAGCAGCGCCGGAACCAGCGTCAGGCTGGCGATGCCCATAATCAGAATTGAGACGCTGAACGGAACGGCGAAACGCTGATAGGTTCCGTATTTGGCCAGGAGCAGCGTCAGCAGGGCCAGCACGACGGTAAAGCCGCTCATGGCAATCGCACCGGAGGAGCCTGTAATCGCCCCAAGCAGGGCCCGGCCTTTGCTCCGTTCTTCATGGAGCAGCTGTCTGAACCGGGAGATCAGGAACAGGCAGTAGTCCGTCCCCGCCCCGAACAGCAGCACCGTCATAATCGAAATCGCCTGCGAATCTGCGGTGATCCAGCCATTGTGGGCCATGACGCCCAGAATCGGGCTTGTGACCAGGTAAGCAAAGCCGACCGCGACGATTGGAATGAACGCCAGAATCGGCGAGCGGTAAATCAGGAGCAGGATAACCAGCACCAGAATGACTGTGGACATCATCAGCGAGAAATCCGCGTTCTGGAACAATCCGGTGGCATCAACCGATATTCCGGCCGGCCCGGTAACCCGTGCGGACAAGTCGTCTGCCGTGGTCTTCTGCGCAAAAGGATCTGTCCCAAACTCCTTCTCTGCCAGCTGCTTGAACTGGTCCAGGCTGTCCTTCAGGGCAGCCGTTTCCGCCGACTTCTCGAACAGCACCGTCGACACCAGCGTGCTGCCGTCCTCGGACAGCTGCGCCTTCAGCGCCTGAAGCGGCATCTGGTCAAGCGGCACGACAAATACCTGCTCCGGCAGAGGTGAAGCGGTGAGCTCCGCCGAAAGCTTTTGAATATGGCCTAAATCCTCATCAGTAAGTCCGCCTTCCCTATGCCAGACAAACAAAGCCGGCACGCCTTTGCCCGAAGGAAACTCCTTGGCGACCAACGCTTCTGCCTGCACCGACGGCGAGCTGTCCGGCAGGTTGGCGGCATTATTAACCTCTTCCTTGTTGATGCCTGGCAGCAGCAAATTGAGCACGACAGCCGCGATAACCCATACGGACAGCGTAATCCATCTGCCCCGTTTGCCCGCTAACGAAGCGGCAAATCCCCATTTTGATTTCATTTCCGTTCTCCTCACTGTTTGGTGATAAGAAATATAACCCGCCTCATCGTAAAATGAACCACGGGTCATTTTAAGTTCATTATACCGCTACGTCCGGCGCTTGCCAAGAATGCTTTAACTGCGAGAAGAGAATAAAGTTGTAATCTGGCAATGCTTTAAGCAGCAAACAGGCAGGATAGCTGAATCGTTTTCAAGAATAATTCCATTAAAGCTGATGCAACAGCTGTGCGATAAGAGAGCATTTTAATCACCAGGAACACGGCTTTGCAATAATAGAAGAAAGGGTGTGGATTCATGGAAGTAAATGTGTTAGAGCGTTTGCCAAATCCAATAATCTTAAACAAGCTCATGAAAATCCAAGCAGCCCTAAATATGATCCTTTGCCGGGATGAATGGCTTCGTTATCATAGCTTTGTTCAGGATTGGGCTGAGGGTGTTAGTATGGCGAAGATAGACAATGGAGCAGGTGATCATCTCATTATGTTGTTCTCCCCGGAAGGCGCCATCCTGAAAGGTTTCGATCATGAATCTGGATTAAGCCCGCATGCGCAAGATGAATATAAAGTATGGCAAGGGATTTATGATGACGTTCCAAAGGATTTATTATCTTTGCTTGATAATGATGCAATTGAACAAGACGATGTGACTTTTTGTATTTGGCGCACAAGCAATGACCCGAAATGGCACAAGGGAAACGTTGAGATTCCAGAAGGTGAAAGCGATGGTTCTGACTTTTTACTGGGCTGTATATTCGATACGCCAGAGGATTTTGCAGAATTTGCAGCAGGTTATTTTGAATGTTCGCCCTCATTAGATGTTGTGGCACAAATATACAATAATTTCTCCATTACGGATTCCCCTATTACGGAAGAAATGATCCATATTCTGAATCCCGACTGTGATGCCAAGGAAGTTCTTCAAGAATTAGAGTTATCAGGCTTAAGAGGCAGTTTACATTAACAATCTGTATAGGAAAGGATGAACAGCAAAATGGAAAAAACTTATTGTGCATACATTCATGACCTTGGATGGCGTTATTCAATCTCCCGGGTCGCCTGATGAAGACCGTGCTGGGGGATTTGGCTATGGCAGTTGGCAGCAACCGTATACAGTTCCGGAGTTCTATTGCGCTACCAACTTGCAGGTAAACCGTCATTCGGCAGCATGTGAACGAAGCTTAAGTTATTAATTTTGTCTCCAGAAACTCAAGATACTTGGGGTCGTCCTCCATAAAAATCTCAATACCGGCGCCCATGTAAGCCCGGGTTAGCTCGTCAGCTGCCTGCTCAAAGTTGTCCTGCTCCTCATAATATAACTGCCCCAGCCGAAGATGAATATACGGATAACCCAGCCCCTTCGGGCACTCGGAATAAGTGGATTCTGAGAGCTGCAGCGCGATCCCTCCTGTTCTGCCTTCTGTACTAATTGATAGGACAAGTCTACCAGATTGTTAGGCCCTGTTCATAGATTGTATGCTTCACTCCAGGCCATTAGTAAAGAGGCTCTCCGTCCAGACGAAGAGCCCCTCTGTCCCTGCCTATGCAGAGACCTGTTATTTACTTGCTATTTCCCTGTTCCCTGGTAAAAAAACTCCGCATGACCGCTGCCTGCCGGATCAGCCGGCGCTTTCCTCAAAATCATCGCTGAACTGGCTGTTGTACAAATCGGCATAGAAGCCGTTTTGCGCCATCAGCTCATCGTGGGTTCCCTGCTCAATAACCGTGCCCTGGTTCATGACCAGGATCAGATCGGCACCCTTGATCGTGGACAAGCGGTGGGCAATGACAAAGCTGGTCCGGCCCTTCATCAGCTCGTTCATCGCTTTCTGGATAAAGACCTCTGTGCGCGTATCGACGCTGCTGGTCGCTTCGTCCAGAATCAGGATCGCCGGATCGGCCAAAATCGCGCGGGCAATGGTCAGCAGCTGCTTCTGGCCCTGTGAAATGTTCGAGGCTTCCTCGTTCAGCACCGTGTCATAGCCATGTGGAAGCGTGCGGATAAAGTGATCGGCATGCGCCATCTTCGCCGCACGCACAACGTCCGCTTCCGAAGCCCCTTCCCGGCCGTAAGCAATGTTATCCCGGATCGTGCCGTTAAACAGCCAGGTATCTTGAAGCACCATGCCGAACAGCTGGTGGAGATCGCTGCGCTTCATGTCTTTGATGTCCATGCCGTCGATGACGATCCGGCCGCCGCGGAGCTCATAGAACCGCATCAGCAGGTTGATCAGCGTGGTTTTGCCTGCGCCGGTCGGCCCTACAATCGCAACCGTCTGACCCGGCTTGGCTTCAATGTTCATGTCCTCGATCAGCGTCGGTTTGCCTTCATAACCGAACTGCACATGCTCAAAGGCAACCTCGCCGCGCGGCGATGTCAGCTTCCGAGGCGTGGAGGACTCTGGAACCTCTTCTTCTTCATCCAGCACTTCAAATACCCGCTCTGCCGAAGCTACAGTTGACTGGATGATGTTAGCAATGTTGGCCGTCTGCGTAATCGGCTGGGTGAACTGGCGCATGTACTGGATAAACGCCTGCACGTCGCCGATGGTAATCCGGTTGTGCGTGACGAACAAACCGCCGACTACCGAGATCAGCACATAGCCGATGTTCCCGATAAAGTTCATGATCGGCATGATCATCCCGGACAGGAACTGCGCTTTGCGTCCGGCATGGAACAGCCGCTCGTTCACTTCGTCAAACTTGGCGAGGGATTCTTCTTCCTGGCCGAACACCTTGACAATTTTATGGCCTGTGTACATTTCCTCCACATGGCCGTTCAGCATGCCAAGCTCCTTCTGCTGCTCTGCAAACTGCTTCTGCGAGCGCTTGGCGACCTGCGTAATCGCCAGCACGCTGATTGGCAGCGTAACCAGCGCGATCAGCGTCATCCATGGACTGATCGTCAGCATCATGATCAGCACGCCGATAATCGTAACGACCGAGGTGATCAGCTGGGTCAAGCTCTGCTGCAGCGTCGTGCTGATATTATCAACGTCATTGGTGACGCGGCTGAGAATCTCCCCGTTGGTGCGGGAGTCAAAATATTTCAGCGGCAGCCGGTTCAGCTTCTCGTTCACATCGCGGCGCAGCTGGTAAACCGTCCGCTGGGAGACGCCCGCCATCAAATACTGCTGAATATAGCTGAAGATGGCGCTGATGATATAAAGAGCGACAAGCTCCATCACGATCTGCCAGATGCCCGTAAAATCAATATGCGCGCCAGGCACGCCCTGGGCCTTCGCCATCAGTCCCTCAAACAGCTTGGTGGTCGCACGGCCGAGTACCTTAGGACCGTAAATACTGAACACTGTACTCAAAATTGCTGTAATAAAAACAATAATCAGCTTGCCGCGGTTAGGCTTCAAATATTGAAGCAGCCGGCGGAGCGTGCCTTTAAAATCCTTGGCTTTCTGGACAGGCATGCCCATTCCCGGTCCGCCAGGGCCCATGTGCCCGCGCGGTCCGCCGCCCGGTCTGCCGTTTCCGCTCTTGTTAGCCTGACTCATGCGATCTCCTCCTCGGACAGCTGGGAGCTGACAATTTCACGGTAAACCTCGCAGGTCTCCATAAGCTCGTGATGGGTGCCCACTCCAGCTACCTTGCTTTCATTCAGCACAATAATCCGGTCTGCATCCATGACGGTGCTGACCCGCTGGGCCACAATCAGCATCGTAGCGTCTGCGGCTTCCCGCTTCAGCGCGGCCCGCAGCTTGGCATCCGTCTTGAAGTCAAGCGCGGAGAAGCTGTCGTCGAAGATCAGCAGCTCTGCCCTGCGCACGAGCGCGCGGGCAATGGACAGCCGCTGCTTCTGGCCGCCGGATACGTTGGAGCCGCCTTGGGAAATCGGAGCCGCATAGCCCTCTTCCATCTTCGAAATAAATTCGTCGGCTTGGGCGATCCGGGCCGCCTTCTGGATTTCTTCGTCTGTTGCGTCATCCTTGCCGTAGCGGATATTCTCAGCTACCGTGCCGCTAAAGAGCACCGCTTTCTGAGGGACGAAGCCGATTCTGCTGCGCAGGTCGGCCTGGGTCATTTTCCGGATATCAACTCCATCCAGCAAAATCTCGCCGCTGTCCACATCATAGAAGCGCGGAATGAGGCTGACCAGCGTGGATTTGCCGGCACCTGTGCCGCCGATAATCGCTGTGACTTCGCCTGGCTTGGCCGCAAACGAAATATCCTGAATGGCTGGCTGCTCCGCACCGGGATAGCTGAAGGTGACATTGCGGAATTCCAGATAACCGCGCAGCTGCTGCGAACCGGTTAACGAAGCCTTTCCCTTCTCATCCCCGTCTTTAATCACCGGCTCGATATCCAGCACCTCGTTGATCCGTTCAGCAGAGGCGGAAGCCCGCGGAATCATGACGAAGATCATCGTTACCATCAGAATCGAGAACATGATCTGCATCGCATACTGGATAAAGGCCATCAAATCGCCGACCTGCATCTCACCAGTATCAATCCGGTGGCCGCCGAACCAGACAATCGCAATCTGCGTAAAGTTCATAATGATCATCATGGCAGGCATCATAATTGCAAAAATTTTATTGACCTTAATAGAGGTCTCCGTCAAATCCCGGTTGGCCGCTTCAAACTTCTGCTTCTCAAACTCGATCCGGTTGAAGGAGCGGATAACGCGGATCCCGGTCAGCCCCTCGCGGAGCACCAAGTTCAGCTTGTCGATCTTCTTCTGGATCGCTTTGAAGAGCGGCAGCCCTCTGCTCGCCACAGCGGCAATCACCAGCGCCATTACCGGGATCACCACGACGAAGACCAGCGTCAGCGAACGGTCTTTGCTCAAGGCCATAATCAGACCGCCGATAGCCATCATCGGAGCCATGACCATGATGCGCAGCATCATGACCAGCACCTGCTGGATCTGATTGATGTCATTGGTTGTGCGTGTAATGAGGGACGCTGTCCCGATCTTGTCGAATTCCTCAAGCGAGAAATTGGTGACGTGCTTGAATACTTTTCCCCGGAGCAGCTTGCCAAATCCTGTTGCCGACATGGAGGAGAAATAGCTGGCAATAATGGAACATACCATACTTCCCAAGGCAACCAGCAGCATATACAGGCCAAACCGCCAAATGTACGCCGTATCCCCTGTAACAACTCCGTTATCCACGATATCCGACATTAAAGTCGGAAGATAAAGCTCTGCCAGCGATTGGATAAACACCAGCAGCAGCGTAATGATCACCGGAATCCGGTATGGCTTCAAGAGCCTGAACAGCTTCAGCATTGCTCGATCATCTCCACTTGTTCATATATTGAGCTAAAATATTGAGCTAAAAATATTAATCTACCGCCCGCACGAATGATCAGGCTCCTGTTCCTTCCCGCCATTCAGATAATCCAGCACTTCCTGCAGCAGGTCTGCCAGCTGCTCGGTCTTCTCTGCGCCGAGATGCTCGCTGATACCCCGCATCCGCTTCATATTGATCTCCATCGCCTGCCTGCGGAGCTCCTGGCCCTTATCGGTCAGCGTCACCCGGACGACCCGGCGGTCATTCTGGTCATTGACCCGGAGCACAAGCCCGTCGGCTTCCAGACTCTTGATCAGCGGCGTTACAGTCGGCGGAGTTACCTCCATTACATTGCTGATCTCCGACACGGTCATCCCGTCCGGCTTATTGACAGAGCCTCTGCCCAAAATAAATAAAACTCTGATCATGCTTGCGTTATAGCCTTCAAAAGAAACCTTGTGCAGCTGGTTGCGGCGAAACTGCCTCATCACTTCGAGCAGCTTGCCTACAGCCGGCTGTTCATGGCTTTCCAAGCGGACTCCCCCTTCCTTGCCGACAAACAATACGCCTTACTAAATTTTAAATCATTTAATATTTAGCATTCCTAACTATCGACAAAATCCATTATAGTGACCTCAAAATTCAGTGTCAAGAAGTGCCGGACTGCCGAAGCGGGAGCCTGACGATAAACTCCGTCCCTTCCCCTAATTGGCTGGTGACGGAGACCTCTCCATGATGGAGCTCGACGATTTTTTGCAAAATCGAAAGGCCAAGCCCGTTCCCGCCCTCATGCCGGGCCCGGGACCGGTCCGCCTTGTAGAAGCGCTCGAAAATATGCGGCAGATTCTCCTCCGCAATTCCGATTCCCGTATCCTGCACCGAAATTACAGCCTCGCTGTCCGAGGCAGAAAGGCTGATCCTCACCGTGCCGCCGGGCGGCGTAAATTTAACCGCGTTGTGCAGCAGATTGACCCAGACCTGGCTCAGCAGGTTCTGGTCGGCTTCCATTTCAACCGGCTTCAGCTCCGCATCCATCTCGATATTCTTCTCCAGCCACTGCGGCTCACAGGACAGCACCTGAAGCTGCAGCTGCTTATCCAGCCGGAACCGCTCGGTTTGCAGCTCCAGCTGCCTGGAATCCAGCGAAGCCAGGCGGAGCATGCTGTCGCTCAGCTTGGACAGGCGGGCGCTCTCTTGTTCAATAATATCCAAATAATGCAGAGCCTGCCCGCGGTCCAGCTCTTCCTGCTTCAGCACCCGGGCAAATCCGGCGATCGAGGTAAGGGGCGACTGAATTTCATGCGAGACATTGGAGATAAATTCTTGGCGCATGTCCTCGGTATTCTTCAAATTAGCCGCCATTTCGTTCACACTGCTGGCCAGTTCATTGAAAGGATGATTGCCGAGTCCATCCAGATTCCCCAGGTCAACCTGAAAATCCCCCCGCGAGATCCGGCGCAGCGCATCCAGCATCTGCTGGTAGTAATAACGCTGCTGATCCCTGGCCACTCTCGACAGAATGGAGACAGCAATGCCCCAGAAGAACATGCCCAGCATCGAGGTCAGCAGCTGAGCCGGAAGCCGGGCTGGCTGCCAGCCGGTGAGACGATAAACGGAGTTCAGGACATAGTAGCCCGCCACCCAGCAGAGGGTCAGCAGCAGCAGAATGCCGGCGACGCGCATAAGCTTCATGAATTTTTCGTGCATATCATTGGAAAAAGTCTGCGGATCCCGCTGACGCTGCGCATGCTGCCTCCGCTGCTCCTCTTGGGCCTGCCTCTGCTCCAGATTGACCTTCTTGCGGTTAATGCGCCGCTGGATATCGGCATCCGAGGGCCCCAATCCGCGCACCCCGTGCGCAGGTCTTTCCAGCCGTTCCGGCCTTGCGGGCCTTTCTGGTCTATCCGGTCTACCCGGTCTTTCCGGTTTGTCCCGGTATCCGTCTCTGTCCTGACCGCTCATGCGGTCACCTCAAAGCGGTAGCCCAGGCCCCGCACCGTTGCAATCCGGAAGGAGTGCCGGTCCTCCGGGAACCGTTCCCGCAGCCGTTTAATATGCACATCCACCGTCCGCTCATCGCCTTCGTAATCATAGCCCCACACCTGCTCCACAATCTGGTCCCGGAGCAGCGTCCGGCCCGGATAGCTGGCCAGCATGAATAGCAGCTCAAACTCTTTGAGCGGCAGGGACACCGCTTCGCCAAAAGCCCGGCACTCATACGTTTTGCGGTCGAGCATGAGCTCGCCCAGCTGAATCTGCTGCGAAGCCGCAATCCGGTAGCGCTTCAGCAGCGCTTTGACCCTGGCCGCCAGCTCGGGCGCTTCAAACGGCTTGACCATATAGTCGTCTGTGCCCAGCTCAAACCCTTTTACCTTCTGGGCGGTATCGCCCTTGGCCGTCAGCATCAGCAGCGGCATATCGTAATGGGCCTCCAGCTCCCGGCACAGCTCCCAGCCGTCCATTTCCGGCATCATCACATCAAGGATGACCAGGTCTGCCTTCACCTCCTGCAGCACCTCCAGCGCTTCCAGGCCGTTACCCGCCGTAGAAATCTCAAAGCCCTCCTGAATCAGGACGTGGCTGATCAGCTCCTGAATATATGGATCGTCATCAACGATTAAAATACGGGTCATACTGAAATCCCCCTTCCTTGTTCCAAACCCATTTTTCAAACCAAGCCCATCTTTCTGCAAGCTTATTTTAAATCAGTTACATGAACTCAATGTGAACAATTTTGAAGGAGACGGATTAGAAGAATTCAGATTAGAAGAATACAGATTAGAAGAATACAGATTAGAAGAATACGGACGAAAAGCCCGAACCGCCTGGTGGCGAATCGGGCTGCTTATTTTTCCGGCTGACGGCGGTTTGACGCCGTTTATCCCTGTCCATGAACTCCGCCCGGCGGCTTACCAGCCGAAATCGAGCGTTTTTCCAGTCTCCGTGTAGGTCTTGATATTGCTCAGAATCATCCACCAATGCCCTTCCGTGTTCTGCAGGGCCGGGTGATCCGGCGTCCACTGGTCATTCACCAGCGTCAGCTTGGTGCAGCCGCCGGCTTTTTCTATTGTAAAAGTAACCCGGGACTCCAGCTCGGCGTGATTTTCCCGGTAAGAGGGGCCTGGATGCTCCAGGTAGCTGAGGATTTTTCCCGGCTCTGCCTCCAGAATGGTGCCGTACACATGCACGGTGCTGTCCCCGTCTCCGCCCGGCCCTACATATTCAAAGGAAGCCCCCGGCGTCAATTCCGATTGCAAAACGGTGCCAAAAAAGGTGCTGCGCGTGCCCTCAGGCGAAACCAGCGTCTGCCAAACCTGCTCCGGCTCTGCCCCAATGTAAAATTCATATTTCAGTTCCATGCCCATCGCTCCTTTGTTAGTTTGTGATAGTATGATTTTAATAACAAAACCGCTGGCATGTATTGTAAAAAGGCGACATCATCCCATTCCTGACCATCTATCGGAGGTAAACATTATGAGTCAAAATCCGATTCAACCGGCCCTGGGCATTCTCCGGCATACGGAAGCAGGCAAGAAATTCACGCTGACCCGCATTCAGCCTGCGGAGGCGTTAAAGCCTTTTATCAAGCATTACTGGATTACGGAATGGGATCTGAACGGACAGGCCCCCTATGACCAGGGCGTGGTGCCAAACCCCTGCGTGAACCTCGTTGTGCAGCCGGGGAGGAGCCTGTTCTACGCCCCTGCAGCGGAAAAACACGCCCACCGGCTTGCAGGCCGCGGGCTGGTGTTCGGCGCCAAGTTCCATCCCGGAGGCTTCCACCCGTTTCTACGGCATGCCGTCTCGGAGCTGCAGGGCCAGCCGCTTCCGCCCTTGTCCATCCTTGGCGTGGACGGGCCGGCGCTGGAGCAGCATCTGCTCAGCCCCGGGCAGACGGATCAGGAGAAAGCCGCAGCTGCGGACCGGCTGTTTGAAGCCGTGCTTCCGCCCCGGGACCCGCAAGCCGAGGAGATGGCCGGCATCGTCGTCTATATCGCTTCGCACCAGGAGCTGTCCAGAGTCGAGCAGCTGTGCTCGGTCTTCGGCTGCAGCATCCGCACCCTGCAGCGGCTGTTCGGGCAGTATGTCGGACTCAGCCCCAAAACGGTTATCCGGCTCTACCGCCTGCAGAATGCAGCCGAAGCGATGGACAAGGGCCGGATCCGCAATTTACTGGAGCTCTCCATGGATCTCGGCTACCACGACCAGGCGCATTTCAGCAAGGATTTCAAGGCTGTGATCGGCCAGACCCCGGAGCAGTATCTCCGGTCAAAACATTAGAAGGAGTTTGAGATGCAGCCTTTTACAGAACGAGTCATTACCATCATTAAAAATATTCCCGAAGGCCGGGTCATGACCTACGGCCAAATTGCCGCCCTCGCCGGGAGCCCGCGCGCTGCCCGGCAGGTCGTGCGGATTCTGCATTCCTCCAGCGGCAAACACAAGCTGCCCTGGCACCGGGTCGTGAACGCGAAGGGCGAAATCGGACTGCAGGATGACGAATCCCGCTTCCTTCAGCGGATGCAGCTGGAGCAGGAAGGGATTGAATTCGGCCTTGGGGACCGGATTAATCTGGAGATTTTTCAGGCGGATGGGGAACAAATGTTTCTGAAATGGTATACTGATTCTGAAGAGAATGACTAGAATATCAAGACAAGTAAGCAAGGGTGACTCTATTGTGACAATGAAATCAGACGGCCTGATCCAGGATACCGAGTGGAACAGGCTGGTACAGTATACGGGCAGTCAATTTGATGAAGTCACGCTGAGCCGGGGCTTTCTTTATTATAAGCAGGGACGCGTGCTGCGGCTGGAGATGCCAGAGCCTGCGGTTATACACGCTTTGGTTAAAGGCCAGGGTGAAGAGCCGTACGCGGTCGAGATCCCGGTCGGGACGTTATCGCTGGCCAGCTGCAGCTGCCCGGTGGACGGGCCCTGCAAGCACATGGCCGCCGTATTAATGAAATTTGCGGAGGAGCAGGGCCGCTCTGTGAACAGCCTGGCGAATGCCAAAGCGAAGCAGCTGATGGCTTCCGCCAAGCCGGCTGCCAATTCAGCCGTCAAACCTGCCGGCAAGTCTGCTCCGTCCCTGTATGAGGCTCCGGCGGGAGGGGGCGGCGGCACCGGCCGGCATGCGTCTGACCGGGAGCAGGCGGAAACCAGGTTGTCGCTGGATATTACGGAATGGCACCGCCGATTCGGCAGGCTGACCGCTCCTTTTGAAGGAGAAGTCAAGAACGCTGCCTATGCGGCCAAAGCGCTGGAGGTTATTTTCCGGGCAGGCCGGGATTTTGGGCAGCCTGTGGAGCAGCTGTACGGGCTTCATGCCCACCTCTTTGTCCTGCAGTCGCTGCTGCAGCCGGTCAAGGTTCCGGGCGCTCCGGCATCCTACAGCTCGCATATCGGGTATTTTACGCATATTTCGGCTGCTGAAACTGACAAGGGCGTGCTGCTGTCACTGGAGGACGCGCCCTCTCCGGCTTCCATGTCCGGCGCGGAGCAGGAAGAGCTTAAGCCCTTGCTGCGCCAGTCGCTGGACTGGCTACGCCGGGAGATGCTGCGCGAGCCGAAGGAACGATACTATTTCTCCCATTATTATTACCGGTTCTGGACGGAGTGGCTGATCCCGTTCTTCCCCGAGAAGGAGCTGCTGCAGGACGAGCTGGATGAACTGGCTGAGCTGGAGCAGGCGGACAAGGAAGCGGCAGAGCGGACGGTCACGGGAGCTGCCAATCCGGCTCCAGGCGTGCAGCCTTACATGCTCCGGACCGCGCAGGCCTGGATTCACATCCTGCTCGGCCGGGATCAGCAGGCGCGCCTGCTGCTGGACACCGCGGCGGCGAAGCCGGCCGGCCTGCTCCGGCAGGAGGACATGTCCCGGCTGCTGGACACGGTGCAGCAGAGCAGAGACGGCGCCCGGCTGACCGCGTGGCTGCTGGAGCTCGCTGCGCTGGTCCGGAACAGCCGCGGCAGCCAGCTGGAGGCTTATTTCCGCTTCTGGGAAGCCGCTGCAGCGCTCGATCCGGCTGCGGAGACGCTGATGTGGCGGACGATGGAGGACCTGCTGCCGGCAGCCCAGCGCTTCTATGAGCGGAAGCTGTTCGAGAACGGACGGTGGCGGGAGTGGATGGATCTTCAGCTGTCAGCCGGCGCGGAGCCGCTCGATTTCAAGGTGAAGGAGCTGCAGGCGATCGAGAAGGCCGATCCCCGGCTTCTGCTTCCTTTTTACCACCAGGCTGTTGAACGATATATTACGCACAAGAACCGGGACAGCTACAAGAAAGCGGTCAAGCTGCTCAAACGGCTGTCTAAGCTGTACGCCAAACTCAAGCAGGATGAGCGGTGGGCCTTGTTCTTGGGCGTCTTTGCAGCAAGGCACAGCAGGCTGCGTGCCCTGCAGGAGGAACTTCGGAAAGGAAATCTGATTTCATGAGCAAGCATTTGCAGAGCATTCAAGTCCATGTCCGGCTTACCCCCTACGGCGATGCGCTTCTGTTCGGCCGGAAGCAGGCCTACGGCTATGAACCGGGACTTTATTTAAAACAGCTGCTGTTCGCCTGGCACGAGGAATCCTTCTACGGAACGGAACTGGAGATTCAGCAGGCCGAAGGCGCCGATATTATCGTGCTGCCCGCCGAGCAGGTCATCCCTTACCTCGCTGACGACGCGGGTATGCTGCAGCATGTGGAATGGGAGTGGGACGAGGAATCCCGGCCCTTAAAAATCCTCGCTCCCGCTCTCGCCGCCTGCATCGGGCAGCGCAAATACCACCCCAGCCTGGAGGTATACCGGCAGGGCAAGCTGCAGTGGGTGTGGGAGGAAGGTTTTTTTAGGGAGCAGCTGACCGCAGCTATCCGGGGGAGAGGCGCTGGTTTGGAGGGTGCTGGTGCCCGTTCGGAGAGCGTTGGTGCGGATGCGGAAGGCGTTGATATAGGGCCGAAAGGCGCTGGCGCTGGTTCGGAGAGCGTTGGTGCCGAGGCGAAAAGCGTTGGCATCGCCGAAGCGGGCCGAGCGAATGCGGGCGGTGCGGATGCGGCAAATGCTGCGGGGGCAGACTTTGCCGGGCAGGTCCGCGCAGCGCTGCAGCGGCTGGCGGAGGACGACGAGCTGCGGGAAGGCCTGCAGGCGGCCTTCTCGGCGGCGGTCTGGCAGCGCTGGTACAGCACCGAGGAGGAAGCCGCCGATCTGCGCAGCGAATTCCCGCGGCTGTTCGAGCGCGGTGCCGCCCGGTTCGCGGGTATGAATGAGCAGGCCTGGCTGGTGGCGGTCGGCTGGAAGGCCGACACCGCCCCGTTCCGGCCGATCCTTCAGCTGCTCGAACCGGAGGAAGCCGCCCCCGAGTGGCGGCTTCAGCTGAACCTGCAGGATAAGCACGACGCCTCGTCGCTTTATCCTGTGCAGCTCGCAGACAGCGGCGAAGCTGCGGGATCGTGGCCGTCCGAATGGACGGCCCACGTCCGCGAGCGCAGCGCCGGCTGGCTGGACCGGCTGCGCGCGGGAATGCCGCCGGGCCGGCTTGCGGCCGGCTCCGACGTGCTGGGACGCGCGCTGGACAACGACGCTGCCTGGCAGTTCCTGCGCCAGGACAGCGAGCAGCTGCTGAAGGCCGGCTGGCTTGTGCTGCTGCCGGCCTGGTGGGAGGCGGCCAGCCGCCGCAAGCCGCGGCTGCGCGCCAAGGTGCGCGCCGCCTCCGAGGAGGAGAAGAGCGCGCGCGGCCCGTCGTATTTCGGCTTTGATTCGCTGGTCGATTTCGACTGGCGGGTCGCAATCGGCGACACCGACCTCAGCGAAAGCGAATTTCAGGAGCTGCTCGCCAGGAACGAACGGCTCGTCCAGTTCCGGGGGCAGTGGCTGGCCCTTGATCCCGACTTTCTCGCCCAAATCCGCCGGGCGATGGACAGCATTAATCCCGAACAGGGGCTGTCCTTCCAGGACGTGCTTCAGCTGCACCTGCTGGAGAAGCGAAAGCAGGAATGGAACAAAGGTGAGACCAGCGGTGAGCCGGAGGACGATTCCAGTAAGGACGAAGAAGACAGCGGCCAGGTACGGATCGAGGTTGAGCTGAACGGACTGCTCGCCCGCCTCTTCAGCCAGCTGAACCGGCAGGAGGACTGGCCGCTTGAGCCGGTGCCGGGCAACCTGCACGCCACGCTCCGCTCCTATCAGCACGCAGGATTCGCCTGGCTTGCATTTCTGCGGCGATACGGGCTGGGCGGAATCCTGGCCGATGACATGGGCCTTGGCAAAACCGTGCAGCTGATCGCCTATCTGCTGCATGTGAAGGAGAGCCGGGCAGCGGGAGCGGGCGAAGCGGCCCGCCGGCCGGGGCAGACGGAACGCTCAGAGCGATTGGAACCGTTGAACCGATTGGAGCAGCAAGACCGATTGGTACAGACAGAAGGACCGGAATGGTCCGAACGGTCGGAATGGCCGCGCGGGTCCGAGCAGCCTGTACACCATGCGCGTCCTGAACGGTCCGAGCTGCCTGCGCGCCCGGGCCTTGGCCCTGCCAGCCGTACGCGCTCCCCTGCCCTCGTCATCTGCCCGACCTCTGTCCTGGGCAACTGGCAGAAGGAGCTGCAGCGGTTTGCGCCCTCCCTGTCGGTCAAGCTGCACTATGGCAGCGGACGGCTGAGCGGAGAGGCGTTTGAAGCCGAGACGCTGCAGGCGGATGTCGTGCTGACCTCCTATGCGACGGCCGCACTCGATCAGGAGCTGCTGCAGACCGTCACCTGGGAATCCATCTGCCTGGACGAAGCGCAGAATATTAAGAATGCCCAGACGAAGCAGTCGGCCGCTGTCCGCAGCTTCCCGGCCCGCCACCGGATCGCGCTCACCGGCACGCCGATCGAGAACCGGCTGTCCGAGCTCTGGTCGATCTATGACTTCATTGCGCCGGGTTATCTCGGATCGGCCCGTGCTTTCCAGCACCGGTTTGCGGCCCCGATCGAGAAGGACCATGACGAGAAGCGCATGACTGACCTGAAGAAGCTGGTGCACCCGTTTCTCCTGCGCCGCAAGAAAAAGGACCCGGCCATCCAGCTCGACCTGCCGGAGAAGAACGAAATGAAGACTTACGTGAATCTGACAGCCGAGCAAGGGGCTTTATACGATCAGGCCGTCAGTCAGCTTATGCAGCAGATGGCCAGCCTGAAGGGCATCCAGCGCAAGGGGGCCATCCTCTCCGCGCTGACTCATCTCAAGCAGCTGTGCAACCATCCGCTGCTGGCGGGCAGCGAGCCTTCCCCCGGAATGAACGGGGAGCCGGTGGAGGACGCGGACATCGCCGCGCTGGTCGAGCGGTCCTCGAAGCTCGAGCGGCTGCTCGCGATGGTGAAGGAGCTGCGCGAGGAGGGCGAGCGCTGCCTGATCTTCACCCAGTACATCGGTATGGGTGAAATGCTCAAGACCGTGCTGGAGCACGAGCTGCAGGAGCCGGTGCTGTACCTGAACGGCAGCACCTCCAAGACGGCGCGCGACCGGATGGTCGAGCAGTTCCAGAGCGGCGCCGGAGCAGACCGGGCGGCCGAATCGGGCGCCGCTGCCGGTGCAGCAAAAGCCGGAGCATCCGGCAGCTCTAAAGCAGGCAGCTCAGCCTCCCCCGCTGTGTTCATCCTGTCACTGAAAGCGGGCGGCGTGGGCCTTAACCTGACCGCTGCCAACCACGTCTTTCACTTTGACCGCTGGTGGAACCCGGCGGTGGAGAACCAGGCCACCGACCGCGCCTACCGGATGGGCCAGACGAAGGACGTCCAGGTCCACAAATTCATCTGCCTGGGGACGCTGGAGGAGCGGATCGACGAGATGCTGGAAAGCAAGCAGCAGCTCAGCGACAACGTCATCTCCAGCACGGAGGGCTGGATTACGGAGCTGTCCACCGAAGACCTGCGCGAGCTGATCACGCTGCGCAGGGACTGGGCGTAGGGCCGGCACACCTGGGGCAGGGCTTGGCGCAACTGGGGCGGTTCTCTGCCATCTGCCTTCCCGACTGCGGCCTGCCCGCTTTTGTGTCTGCCCAGACCACTCCGCCTGCTGCCTGCAGGCCTGCCTGCTTGTCTGCTGTCTGCCGGACGGGCTGAAAGCATAAGCTGTACACAATTTCTGAGGGGTGAAATCTATGAATATGAAAGCACTACTGCTCGAAGATAAAGGAAAAGCAGCCGAAATGAAAGTCGGCGAGCTGGAGAAGCCAACACCCGGACCGGGTGAAATCCTTGTTAAGATCAGGGCTGCCGGGCTGAACCCGGTTGATTATAAAACGGGGAACGGCGGGAATCCCAGCTGGACGTATCCCCATGTCCTTGGCGTAGATGCTGCCGGGGTCGTTGAGGAGACAGGCCCGGAGGTTACCGGCATTAAAGCCGGGGACCGGGTCGTTTACCACGGGGACTTGACGAAGAAAGGCTGCTATGCCGAATACGGGGTCACAACCGCCCATACCGTTTCGCTGATTCCCGAAGGCGTCTCATTTGAGGATGCCGCTGCTCTTCCGTGTGCAGGTTACACGGCGTATCTGGCTCTATTCCATAAAATGCACGCTGCCAAAGGCCAAACGATCCTGATCCATGCGGGAGCGGGCGGAGTCGGCGGTTTTGCGATCCAGCTGGCTAAAAATGCCGGATTGACGGTGATTACAACAGCATCCTCCTCCAAACATGAATTTGTAAAACGTCTAGGGGCCGATTATGCTATTGATTACCAGAACGAAGATTTCGCCAAAAGAGCCTTGGAGCTCACGAACGGGCTGGGCGTCGATCTGGTCCTGGATACTGTGGGCCGCGACAATGCGGACAAGTCCCTGGAGGCTCTGGCCTTTAACGGGCAGATTGCCTTTATTGCCGGTCCCCCTAACGTCAACGAGGCGATTTCCTTTGCGCATCCGCTGTCTTTTCACCAGGTCGCTCTCGGAAGCGTCCATCAGTCGGGCAATGTCAAAGAACAGCGGACCCTTGCCGAAATGGGTGACCGAATGCTCGCGCTTCTTAAGGACGGAAAGCTAAATGCTCTTGTCGAAAAAGTGATCACCCTGGAGGAAGTCCCGGCAGCCTTAGCCGAGCTTGCGACCCGGCGGGTACAGGGCAAAATCGTGGCAAAAATAGCCGAGTAAACTTTGCCGTTTGAGGGGCATTTTTTAAGGAGGAGGAAAAGGATGATCCATCCCTTTTTTCTTCGTATACGCAAAAAGCACTGCGGAATCTCAATTTGAGGTCGCAGTGCTGCCTTCATTTTAGAAAATGAGCGAATGTATCCGGGGCATTCCGAATGTCTTGAGCCAGACGCTCGTATTCCGCAGTTAACTTGACTGAACGAACCCGTTTGGCATCTTGGTCGCGCGGCTCTATGAATCCTTCTGCTCTCCAATGGCTTACCTTTTCCCTTATTGAACGATCCGACAAACGGAGCAGGTCCCTCATTTCGCTTGTCGTTAAGGTGTCGTGTTTAAAGGTTAATTGGGCGAACACCATTCTTTGCTGGGGATCTAATTTGCGAATTAAATCGGGTTCAATTTTAGTCATTTGGGCAGATTTCTCTGTTACAATAGCCGCTGCTTCTTGAAAGACCTCCGCCAAACCATCAATAAAGAATTCCAGCCAAGGCGTCAAGTCAGCCTCATTTCGCCCAAAATAATAATTGTGATGAAGACCCAACTGGAGTCGTCGATAATAATCAGCCAAGTTGCGGTCATAGAAATTCTCGAGCACAAATAACCCCTTTAAGCCATAACCGCCGCGGCGTAAAAGATAGGTCGTAATCATCCGGGCCGTTCGGCCATTCCCGTCCATATACGGATGAATCGTTAGAAACTGCCACATGAATATACCTGCCTTGATAGGAACCGGAACCGAATAGGTTTCCGGCGAGTTCACCCAGGCAACCAAATCCTCCATTAATTCAGGGACATCCTTCCATTCCGGCGGCAAATAAAAACCGGAAGCATTACGGCTGCCTACTTGATTCTGTTCATCGCGATAGTCGCTAACACGTGGTCTTCGTCCGTGCGATATTCGGATAATGGCATGCAGTTTTTTAACAAATTCCTCTGTGACCGGGAGCTGCCTTCTTTCCGCTTCATCCAGGTATTCCAGTGCTTTCATTAAGTTATAAACTTCCTGCTCTTCATTGTCATTGCTGGTTTGGTACAGAACTTTTCGTTTTGTCGCCTCATCAAGCGTGTTTCCTTCAATTTTCGTCGAAAGGATAACCGTCTTTTCCATTGATTCTTTCTTAAGCAAATCCAGAATAGATGCGGGCAATGGAAGCAAATCCACCACAACACTGGCACGTTGTATATCCATTAGTCTGCGCGCAATGGGGTCCGTTATTGAATATTTAGGGGTAAACATAACATCACCTTCCTTAATTACATTATAACATTGCCGCTATTTTGCCGCAAAGTGATAATTTGGTTGATCTCACTCGAAAATCAACTTCACTTTAATGGATTCCAGCCAAGCAGCAACACGTGCAATTCCGGTTCATGCTCCAGGACATCATTATTGTTTGAATCCTGGTCCCCAGATGCTATTGAAACTAACCTATCATTTTTAAAATTCCGATAAAGAAAGGGGGTCTTGCAATTCAAATACTTCCATGAAAATAAGACAGCCCAGGGGATTTTATGAGAAACAAACGCTTCGTTTCAAAAACCTTGTCAGCGCTTCCCGGTTTGATTATTATCCGAAGGAAGCATTTACCGGCGGAACATTGCAAATAGACATTGAAGGCGTGTCCGCCACTACCGGCGACTACTATAATTTGGGCGGCGACTTGGGTTGGGCGAATTTCACAGAAGACCAGCTCAGCAATGACGGCCATACCATCACGATTTCCAATATCGACACCGACGCCAATAATGATATTTCTTTTGAGCTGGGAGGTTCTGTCTATCCGGTCGGGAAAACGATCCCCGCTGCAAGCTCGTACCCGATTACCCTGAAGGCGGACACCGATGGAGAAGGGGCCAAGCTGCCATCCGAGGAACAGACGATTACGCTGGTATCAACAGCAGCAACGTCGGTCCAAACCTCAGCTTCAGCCACGTACGGGTTTATGACCAATTATGACAGCGACATAGTGACGAATTATTCCCTTGAGGCAAACAGCACCAACAGCTTCATCCTGTACTACTTGTCTACAGGTACGTTCACAGACAGTACAATCACTATTACCATGGATGATTTCACTTTCACTACCAACGATCAGATTTCACTGGGTTATGGCTGGGTCAATTTGACAGATCAGCAAATCAGCAATGACGGACATACGCTGACCATCAGCGGAATTAGTACAGCCTTCGATTCAGTCTTCTTGATCAATGTCAAGAACAAGAATATTCCTGAATCCGGAAGTTCTCTTGTTCAATTCGTTGCCGACGCAGACGGAACAGGCACCAGCATGCTGCCATCCGAGGAGCAGACTGCTACACTGATTTATGTAGCGCTGCCTTAACTCCCGGCTTTGCTTGCAGCCCAGAGGCTGCCCATAGGCTAATTTGGGAACAACCCAGCAACAAAAATGAGATCATACGTGAAAAAACAAGGAGCTAAGCGGATATTCCCGCTTGGCTCCTTGTTTTTTGGAATCCACTTCTACTTGCTTGAGCAAATTATGAGGCAGAGAAAGCCACCAGTCCTCCCAGCTCATACCCCGCATAGGCCAATACCAGGCCCAGCACCACGCTCAGCAGCAAGTAACGGCCTGCGGTCCCGAAGCGCTTCTGGCTGCCAAGCTGGACCAGCTCGTACTGGAAGGTCGAGAAGGTGGTGAACGCCCCCATAAATCCCGTGCCGATCAGCAGGGTCATCTCTGCATTCGCATCCATCCCGGTCAGCAGACCGAGCAGAAACGCGCCGAGCAGGTTAACGAACAAGGTTCCGACAGGCAAGACCAGCCTCGGGAATTTTGCCCCCAGATAAGTTACCGAGCCATAGCGGCATACCGCACCCGCAAAACTGCCAATGGCTACCCAAATCCATTCCGGCATCAGGCCTGCCCCCCTTCTGCAGCTTTCCGGGGCTTGAATGTCCCCAGGCGGACGCCCAGCCATGCGCAGGCATATCCTCCGGCCAGACTGATCAGGATATACGCCAAAGCCGTCCCCGTATGCCCGTCCTTTACCAGCAGGATGCCTTCCTTGCAAAACGTCGAAAACGTTGTATAAGACCCGATAAATCCGGTGCCGAACGCCGCCCGGAAGTGCGGATGCACCTTAAAACGTGTCGCTGCCGCCGTATAGAAAAAAGCCAGCGCCAGGCACCCCGTCAAATTGACGATCAGGGTGCTCAGTGGAAATCCGCCGCCGTCCGGCAGGGCAATCCACTGGCCCATCCCGTACCGGAGCAGGGCGCCCAGCACACCGCTCAGCCCGACCCATAAGTAGATCATTTCTTCCACCCCAAACCCTATTTGTTGTCAAAAACGAAGGCCGTGCCTTCACATCATGCAGCACTTCTCACGCAGCACTTCTTCTCTCTGCTCATAGCCCTCTGCTCATCAGCTTCATCAGCTTGGCTTCCGTATCCGTATGCTGGGCAGGCGTATACACGCTGCAGCGGAGATCGGCCTCCCCCTGCACCTGGAGGGAAGTGAGCTGGAACATCATTTTCCCAGCCTTTGCATGCCGGAATTCCAGCAGCACGTCAGGCGCCGAGCTGACCTTGCTCTGCTCCCACAGCCGGTTGAAGTCCGGATGCTGCCGCTTCATCTCCTCCAGAAATTCATCGTACCAGCCGTCGTCAACATACTGCCCGTAATAAGAGCGGAACATCGCCAGGTAATCGGAAGCGAACTGCTCCCAATTAACGGCAAGGCGCTGAAACTCGCGGCGGGTGAACAGCAGGCGGATCAAATTGCGCTCATCCGGCGGAATCTCCTCGAAATTCAGGAAAATATGCGAGGCCGCCTCATTCCAGCCGACAATATGGCAGCGGCGGTCGGAGATAATGACCGGGCAGCTGCGCAGCTCGCGGATGATCTTCTGCAGGGACGGGCTGAGCTGTGCTTCCTCCTCCACCGGCTGGCTGCCGCTCCCTTTCCCGCTTTCGTGAGCCAGCGAAAATAAATATTTCCGCTCATCGGCCGTCAGCCTTAAAGCGCCGGCAATGCTGTCCAGCACCGAAGCGGACACCTGAATGTCCCGGCCCTGCTCCAGCCAGGTGTACCAGGTGGTGCTCACCCCGGCCAGCTGGGCGACCTCCTCCCGCCGCAGCCCCGGCGTCCTGCGCCGGATGCCTGGGGGCAGCCCGACAGACTCGGGCGGTATTTTGGCCCGCTGCGCTTTCAGGAACGCGGACAAGGCCTGTAAACGGACTTGTGTCGACATTTTGTTCTCACCTTCTATCCTTTCCGATTGCAGACTTCATTCCGGTTATTATGGTGCTAATTATACTAGGATAAATGCCAACTTGTAATAGGATGATTTTAGTGACATCATAAATTTAGTACCTGGTCACATTTTAATAAAAGAGAGTGAGATGATCTCAAGTGGAAAGAGTTGTGGTCACAGGAATGGGCATCATTTCCCCGCTCGGGAACAGCGTAGAACAATTCTGGTCGAATATGCAGCAGGGAAAGTCCGGAATCAGCTATATAGATTTGTTTGATACTACAGATTTCAAGGTAAAAATCGCCGGAATCGTGCGCGATTTCGATCCCAAAGCGCTGTTCGGCACCAAGGAAGCGCGCCGGATGGACCGGTTCTGCCAGTTCGCGCTGGCAGCCGCGCAGCAGGCGGTAGAGGACTCCGGCCTCGATCTGGAGCAGATCGACCGCGAGCGGATGGGCGTCTACGTCGGCTCCGGCATCGGCGGCATTGATACGCTGCTGGAGCAGCAGAAGGTGCTGCTGTCCCGAGGGCCTGACCGCATCAGCCCGACTCTGGTGCCGATGATGATCGCCAATATGGCGGCGGCTCTGATCAGCATTCATTTTGGCGCACTCGGCTCCACCCTTGCGCCGGTCACTGCCTGCTCCATCGGCAATACTTCGATCGGGGAAGCCTATTACAGCATTCAAGCCGGCAGATCTGACATTATTATTGCCGGCGGGGCGGAGGCGGCCGTCAATCCGGTTGCGCTGGCCAGCTTCAACAATGCGACGGCTTTGTCCCGGAGCAATGACAACCCGCAGGGTGCCAGCCGGCCGTTTGACGCGGCGCGGGACGGCTTTGTGATGGGCGAGGGCGCCGGCATCCTGGTGCTGGAATCGCTGTCCCACGCGCTGAAGCGGGGCGCGCGCATTTACGGCGAGATCATCGGCTACGGCGCAAGCTCCGATGCCTACAGCATGGTCGCTACGCCGGCGGACGGCGCGGGCGCAGCGCGCGCCATGAAGCTTGCGCTGAAGGACGCGAATCTGCTGCCGGAGCAGATCGACGTCATCAGCGCGCATGCGACGAGCACGCCGCTCGGCGACCGCTCCGAGACGGCCGCGGTCAAAGCCGTGTTCGGGGAACACGCGTACCGCGTTCCCGTCACGGCCAACAAATCCATGACCGGGCACATGTTCGGCGCCGCCGGCGGCGCGGAAGCTATCGCCCTGGTCAAGACGCTTGCGGACGGCGTCATTCCGCCGACCATCAACCTGGCGCAGCCCGATCCGGACTGCGACCTGGACTATGTGCCAAACACCGCCCGCAGGGCCGATCTGACGATCGGCATGTCGAACTCGTTTGGCTTCGGCGGCCATAATGCGGTTATTATTATCCGCAAATATGAGGGTTAATTTTCCCCGGAGCTTCCTGTAGAATAGGGACATACGTACACCGGCGCAGGCCTGGTGCATGAAATCTTTTTTTGATAAGGGGGCCAAGTCCTTGAGCAAAGCAGTCGTTGTGATTGACGTGCAGGAAGCCTTTTTCCAGAATCCGTCCTGTCTGCTGCATGAGAAGGAGCAGCTCGTCCGGAACATTAACGCCTTGATTGAGGAGGCACGCAGCAAGGCGATTCCGGTTGTGTTTATCCAGCATACGGAGTACGACTATGAGCAGGACGAATTCTACGTGGACACGCCGGACTGGCAGCTTCACCGCGGCTTAAACCGGCTGGACAGCGATCCGGTCATCCGCAAGACCACACGGGATTCCTTCCACGAAACGGAGCTTGGCAGCTGCCTGCAGCAGCAGGGCGTCCGCCAGCTGATCTTTGCCGGGGCCCAGACTGATTACTGCATCAACGCCACCGTCCGCCGGGCGCATGAGCTCGGGTATACCGATAATATTTTGCTGAAAAACGGCCACAGCACGGTTGTGAACTCCACGCCGTCCGCGCCGCAGATTATCGAGGAGCATGAGCGGGCCTGGGAAGGGCTCGTCTCGATCAAACCTTTGGCAGAAATTTCACTCTAACATTGCACTCTAAAATCGCACTCGAAATAAAGAGTTAAACAAACAAAAGAGCCCTCCGCAGGCAGGACAGCCAGCCGGGATTTCCCTTGGCAGACCTTGACCTGAACGGACGGCTCTTTGCTATTATTTGGCCGAATTACGGCGCGACTTACTTAAACTCCCAGCAGCTCAGGCTTAAATTGCCGTACTGATAGCTGCGGTGCAGCAGGCTGGCCTGCTTGGTGCGGTCTCCCGCTCCCATTGCAAGCAGCAGCGGAATAAAATGCTCATTCGTCGGAACCGCCTCGCTCCCGAAAGGCGCCTCTTCGCGGTAGTTAAACAATGCCTTCGTATCCCACGCCTCCAGCTTCTCCTTCAGCCAGTCGTCGAAAGCGATCGCCCAGCCTTCCGGCTGATCGGCCCGCCAGTTGACCCGGCGCAGGTTGTGGACTGTTCCGCCGCTGCCGATGACCAGAATATCCTGCTCCCGCAGCGCGGCTAACGCGGTCCCGAGCTTGTACTGCTCCTCATTGCTCAAATAGCGGTTGACTGACATGGCCGCCACCGGAATGTCGGCGTCAGGGTAGATCAGCTTGAGCACAGCCCATGCCCCGTGATCCAGACCCCGCGCTTCGTCCAACACGCTTGCGATGCCTTGCTCTGCTAATAGTGCCTGCACCTGCCCGCTGACCTCCCGGTCTCCGCGCGCCGGATACTGTATTTTGTACAGCTCCTCCTGAAATCCGGAAAAATCATAAATCGTGCTGTACTGCGGCACGGCACTCACCTTCTGGGTCACGCTTTCCCAGTGGGCCGACAGCAGGACGATGGCTTTGGGCCGCGGCGTGCGTTCGGCAAGCTTTTTCAAAAAGTCCGTATAATCATTATGGTCCAGCACCAGCGAAGGTGCGCCATGCGCGATGAAATAAGAGGGCATCATCGTTGTTCACTCCCTTTATATTGTTTATTCCTGTTTAATGTCAGCCTGCAGCCAGCTCAGGAAATCCTGCTGGTTCTGCCGGGACACCTCATGGCCGTTCGGATACATGTTGAACACAACGTTTGAGGTCAAAGCTTGAAAATAAGCGGCAGTTTCGTGTCCAATCTCCGCAGGGAACAGCGGATCGTACTGCCCGTGGGAAATAAAAAGGGATACCTTCTCCAGGCTCTGCAGCTGGTACTCGCTCTTCACAAAATCCGGAACATACCCGTTCAGCGACACAATCCCCTTCAGCCTGCTCCCCATTACCAGCGCGAGGGTCATGGACAAAATAGCTCCCTGGCTGAAGCCGAGCAGGCAGCGGCGCTCCGGATCCACCGGTTCACTGGACGTAATTTCGTCTATTACCGCCTCAAGCTGGCGGACGGCCCGGTCAAACTGTTCACGCACCGGATTGCCGAGGCTTACTAATTCGTAATACTGATACCCCGGCCCCAGCGTCAAGTCGCCCCGGATGCCGATAATGATAAATTCTTCAGCCAGCGGCTCCACCAGCCCGAACATATTTTGCTCGTTAGAACCTTTGCCGTGCAGGGTGAATAGAGCCGGATACCTGCGGCCAGGCACGTAGCCTGACGGCAGATGGACTTCATAAGAATAAGGCGATACTGCACTGCTTCTGCTCTTCTCCATCTTCTCCATCTCCTTTCTCCCCCTCCTTATTCGGCCGCTTCTACGAGGGCTTCATTACGATTTTTCCGCTTGAACAAAGCATCTGCCGATACCGGCACCGTCTTCGCAGCTGCCAGATAAAGAGCAAGGAGCAAATAGGTAATGTCCAGCTCACTGCCCGCCATCTGCCCGTTCCCAAGCAAACCTGCCGAAAGCTTCATCGTGATAATGGCCATGACCATTTGAATCACGTAGTAAGCAGAAATATAGCGAGTAAACAGACCCAGAATCAGCAGGATGCCGCCAAAGGTTTCGAGAGGCCCTGCGATGTAAGCCAGAAAACCGGGCGTGCCTGCGTTCTCAAATCCAATCGCCACATTCCCCAGTCCTGCCTGAAATTTATTGATGCCATGAACGAGGAATAAAACGCCCAGTCCGATGCGCATGATCAAAGTAACAACTGCCTGCATGTTCATTTCATTTTCCTCCCTGACTAAAATATTAGTAATATTGAAAATTTGTTTGTATTACTAATTTAAGCCTCATCAGGTAGCTTGTCAACATAAAAATTGCTATTATTAAATAAAGTTCAGTATTACTAATATATATATATCCGTGTATTGAGGAGTGTGCAGTCACATGAATATCGGAGCCACCATACGGGCCATTCGCAAGCGCAAAAATATTACAATTGTCCAGATCTGCGAAGAAACCGGTTTGTCCCAGGGATTCATGAGCCAGGTCGAGAACAACAAAACCTCCCCCTCCATCTCCACGCTGGAGAGCATCGCCAATGCTTTGAAGGTTCCTTTGTCCTACCTGCTGCTGAAAGAGGAAGAGCGGATGAAGATCGTGCGCAGGGAGGACCGGCCGGTTACGACCAGCGGCGCCGGTGAACTGAAGGTCGAGCATCTCAGCTCTACCAAAAATGTCCGCGTCCGCATCGTGGAAATACCGCCCGGGGCCTCTACGGGCGAAGCCCATGCCCACGAAGGCGAGGAGGTTCACCTGGTCATCAAGGGCCGCATTTATGCGGAGCAGGGAGAGGACCGGGCCGAGTTCGGCGAGGGGGATTCTTTTTCCTGGAATGCCTGTACGCCGCATCTTGTGCGCAACGCCGGCCCGGAGACCGCCCAGGTGCTGATCGCCGTTTATACGGAGACGGAGCGGGAGCCGGACTGGATTTAATAAATATAAGAAATTTTAAAAAATTAAGAAGCGCCGCCAGATAAATGCCGCACTTCGAATTATGCCGTCCCGTTATGCCGTTCCGGCTTCCGGGGCGTTTTTTTTATTAGAAGGGTTTGCCTTCCCTTCCTTCCAACAGCCCCTCCTCCGCCCCGGGACCGAGATGCCTATCCCCCGGGACCGACCGTCATTTCCTCCTCCCGCCGCTGGAAGCCCCTTCCAAAACTAAATAAACTAGAAGAGCCAGCTGAACAAACACAACTGAAATCCGTAATCGGTGTACCCATTCATATTCAGTTCATAAATACGGGTTATCTTGGTTGATGTCCGGAAGCGAATGACGTTCTGCGCTGACCTTTATGAAAGGCGCTCTGCGCCGACTTTAACAGAAATGAGGGAATATAACGGTGCAAACCACAAGTGTGCGTGCTAGTGCAAGTACAAGAACAAACAATAAAAAGCTCATCCTGACAGGGCTCCTGATCGGCCTGATCTTCTCCGAGCTTGATGAAACCGTGGTCTCTACCGCAATGCCGACGATTATCCGCGACCTGCATGGCCTGTCGCTGTACGGCTGGGTAGCGGGCCTGTACATGCTGGCTGCGACGATCTTTATGCCGCTGCTCGGCAAGCTTGCCGATATTTACGGCCGGAAGGTCGTCTATCTGAGCTGTATGGCTTTGTTTATTTCAGGCTCTATCGTCTGCGGCCTGGCTCCTTCCATGACGGTGCTGCTTGCGGGACGCGGGCTGCAGGGAATCGGCGCAGGCGGCTTGATGCCGCTGGCGATGGTCATTCTCGGCGATTCCTATTCGGTGGAGCAGCGGGCCAAGATTCAGAGTCTGGTCGGTCCGATGATGATTCTTCCGCAGCTACTCGGCCCAACCATCGGCGGCTTTCTGGCTGATCATGTCAATTGGCACTGGGTGTTCCTGATCAACATCCCCGTAGGGCTGGTTGCGGCTTTGGTGCTGTCGATCGGCATGCGCGAGTCGCACGGCGACGAACGCAAACCGATTGACTGGCCAGGCGCTGCCCTGCTGACCGGAGCGCTGCTGTCCTTCCTGATGGCGCCCGTTCTCATTGACAACCAGGGCCTCTCCTGGGGCTCTCCGTGGATCATCGGCCTGCTGATTGCGGGTGCGGTCCTGCTCGCCTTCTTCATCTATGCGGAGACCAAATCGAAGGAGCCGATTATTCCGCTGCATCTTTTTAAAATCAGAAGTGTGGTCGTATTGTCCTTCATCGTCTTTACGCTGATGCTCGGCCTGATGGGCGGCATTTCAACCTTCCCGTTCTTCGCGCAAAATGTAATGGGCCTGTCGCCGACAGCCTCCGGCTACCTGACGCTGGCCTTTATGGCTGGAGCCATTCCGTCCAGTATCGTGAACGGCTTCCTGATCACCAAATTCCCTTACCGGAATCTGTTCATCATCTGTTTCATCCTGCCGATTATCGGCATTACGCTGCTGACCCAGCTCGGTGTGCACACCTCCGTCCTGTACATCGTGATCTCCTTCTTCACCTTGGGGCTCGGCATCGGCATTCTGTTCGGCAGCGATAATCTGATTGTGCAGGAATCGGTAGACAAGAAGCACAGCGGCGTGGCCGTAAGTACAATTGGCTTGGTCCAGTCGCTCGGCGCAACGATCGGCCTCAGCGTCTTCGGTAGCCTGCTCGCCAGACACATCAAAGAAGGCGTGGCCGCCTTCTCGGGCCAGCTTCCCGCCGGCACAACGGAAAATATCACCTCCGGCGGCATTCCGGCGGGCGTATCTCCAGAGCTTATCCTGAAGATCAAAGAAGTGTTTGTGGACGCGTTCCAGAATCTGTTCTTCATCGCGCTGGTCTTCAGCATTATCGCCTTTATCATGTGCTGGTTCCTGGGCAGAGGGGTGCTGTCCAAGGAGAATGAAGGCGAAGCCGGGCAGGAGAATAAAGGGGAAAAACAAACGGGGCCTGCAGCCGAAGGCCTGGCTGTGGACGCCCGGAGTTGACCTTGACCGGCTTAAACCGGCCGGGCTTAAATTAACCGGGCCAGCTTGGCCGGCTTGGTCCGGCCTGTCTGGTACATAATGCAAAACATCCCGCAGGGATCCGCGGGATGTTTTTTTAGAATTACGGAGGCTCCCCCAAAAGTAATTGGATTAGGCTTCACAGCCACGCGTCACTTTTGGGGAATTATTTTATATCAAGTGGAGCAAGCTCCAACGAATTGCCCTTTAATCAAACATTGGCAAGTACGGTGTCCGCCCTCGTTTACCAAGGGAGCACGTCATCCATGTAAAAGAATCCGCCGGTCGGCCCGTCCTCAGGCAGCGTCGCCAGGCGCACCGCCGTTTTGGCTCCCTCTTCAGGTGTCAGCTCCGCCTTATCCCCGCCCATTTTAGTCTTGACCAGGCCCGGATGAACGGAGTTGACCTTCAGGCGGGTATCCTTAAATTTCTGCGACCAGTAGGCTGTCAGCATATTTAAGGCTGCTTTGGAGGCGGCATAAGCCGGAGTGGCAATCCGCTGCGCCAGCTCATTGGAGAGCATAAAGTTAATGGAGCCCAAAGCGCTGCTTTGGTTGACAATTCTGCCCGCCTCGCTCTTCAGCAGCAGCGGCAGAAGGGCCTCTGTCAAATAATAAGGAGCGAGCGTATTGACCTCAAAGGTCTGCCTGAACGGATCACCGCCTGAAGCTGAAGCTGCATTCGGGGCACCGGGGGAACCCCCGGCAGAATCTCCTTTTTCAGCCCAGACTCCTGCATTGTTGATCAGAATGTCCAGCCTGCCGTATTCCTTCACAATGAGTTTGGCTGCCTGCTCAATATGCGCCGCATTGGTCACCTCCAGCTCAATGTCTGCCGCTTGAATCCCTTCTTCCTGCAGCCTGCCGGCCGCCTGATCGGCGGAGGCCTGCGAGCGGGCTCCCACCAACACGGTGATTCCCTGCTTCCCTAATTGTCTGGCTGCCTCAAAGCCGATTCCTGCGCTTGCCCCTGTAATTAAAGCGATTTTGGCTGTCATTGTCCTTTCCTCCTCAAAAAAATAGTTGATTCCTATCAGCGGATCATCGTAACCGGTTCCGGCGTTTTGACGCTGCGCACCTTCGCCAGATGCCCTAGATAAGCGTCTTTGCCTGCGGAAATCTCTTCTTCTGTCACATGGTTCGCGCTGTGGAAGGCAAACGGCGGAAGATAGTGCGCGCCTACATAGTTGGCTACCGCTTCCATAGGCTTAAGCACTTCCCGGACAGTGAACAGGTTAGAACCGCCGGGCTGGTAGGCAGCCGCACTGCCCACGGTTGAAATGGCAATGCCGAACTCTTTCCCCTTTAAATGCTCGCCGCCGGGGCCGAAGGCCCAGCCGTATTCAAACACCTCATCCATCCACTGCTTCAGAAGCGGCGGTGTGGCGTACCAGTAAAGCGGATATTGCAGGATAATCCGGTCGTGGGCATCCAAAAGCGCCTGCTCTTTCGCCACATCCATTTTACCGTCCGGGTAGACCTCACTCAGCACATGAACGGTGATGTCCTTCTGCTGTCTCAAGGCTTCGGTCCAAATGCTGTTGATCCGGGATTTTTGAAGATCAGGGTGTCCTGCAATAATCAAAGTTTTCATAGGCAGCTCTCTCCTTAAAAATGGAATTGGAATAGGTCAATTTTGGGAACGTTCATTCTAAATTATCTAAAAAATTACCAAGGCAGTGTGCTGTCCTTATGATAGAATCCGCCAGTGGGGCCATCGTTTGTAAGGGAAGCCAGCAGTACACTGGTTTCTGCGCCGGCCGTTTCGTCCATATCGGCATATTGCCCGCCAAGCTCTGTACGAATCCAGCCCGGGTGTACCGAATTCACTTTCATATTAGTATCACTAAGCTCTGCTGCCAGGTGGATCGTGAACGCATTAAGCGCAGCTTTGGAGGCGTTGTAAGCAAAGGTTTTAAGGGAGTAATACGGGGATTCAGGATCCGCCTGGGTTGCAAGTGAACCGAGCACACTCGACAGATTTACAATCCGTCCGCCTTCCGATCTGCGGATCAGGGGAAGCAGCGTTTGCGTTAATTCGATCTGGGCAAAAAAGTTAATGTCAAACGTATCACGCAGAACCTTCAAGGAAAGGGTACTGGTGCGGTTGACCGTCGGCACGGAGAAGCTTTCCTGCTCCAGCAGAACACCGGCATTGTTAATCAAGATATCCAGCTTGCCAAAAGTATCTTCAAAATACCGGTAAGCTTCTTCATGATCACCAGTCTCCGTCACGTCAAATTTGATGCTGGCCGCCTGTAAGCCCTCTTGTCTTAATTGTTCGGCTGCTTTAAATCCTTTCTCCGGATTACGGGCTCCAATCACTACCGTTGCCCCTTGTTTAGCCAATTCCCGTGCGGTTTCCAAACCAATACCTCGTGCAGCACCGGTAATAAAAGCGACTTTGCCTTGCAAGCTTGTTGTTTTCATCATTCATGTCTCCTTTAATTTTCATTTCGTTTTTGGGAATGATCATTCTAAAAATCGTTCAGAAGTTCTTGTTCTCTCTTGCTGCATTCATCTTAGCATAATGAGAACGATCGGTAAAGTATTATTTTTACTGATCGTTCTACTTTTTTTTCTGAATTCGGCTTTTCCTTATTGATCCGGCTCGTTTATGCTCTGCTTAGGTACCCGGAACTGAAATATTTACGCCGCAAGAGCCGCTTCCCCTTATTTGTGCTTCAAGACCGCAACCGACAGTCCGGCAATCCGCTCCAGCTTGTCTTTAGGCGTGGCGGTGCGCGCCATCACCCGGATGCCTACCAGGCTGTTGTGCAGATACTGCGCCAAATCGCCTGCTTCCAGTTCCCTGCTGAACTCGCCGCTTTCCTGCCCCCAAAGGATGATCTCCTTGATCAGCCGTTCGGTATCGGCAAAGCCTTCTCTGGCCTTGGCGTCCACTTCCTCATCCCGGACTGCCAGCTCTGCCGCCGAGTTCACCAGCATACAGCCCGGAGGGGCGTCCTCCTCCCCAAAGATCATAGAGCGGAACAGGAATTTCATCGCTTCCTCTGCGGTAGCAGCTTCTTTAACCCCGGCAGCCAGCCTGCTGCTCATTCTTTCGGCGAACCGGTCAATGGCTCTCAGAAACAAGGTATGTTTATCGGTAAAAGTGTCATACAGGCTTCTGCGGTGAATGCCCATATGCTCCACAAGATCGTTCATGGAAGTCTTCTCATAGCCCTGCTCCCAGAACAGCTTCATCGCTTTGTCCAGGACGGCATTCTCTTCAAATTCTTTGCTGCGTGCCATATGAATCATCCCTCCTGAGTCCATCTTAGCACAGAGAGAGGTTATTTTGAACCGATCGGTAAAAAATCCTTCCGAGAGTCCCGAAAGCATTCGGGCCCCCGGACGGCAGCAGGTCTGCACATCGGCGGAAGCCCTGTTCGTGAATCTCTTACGAAGTATAACTCCTTCCCAACCCCAGCTCCGTCAGCAGCTGGCGGTACGCAATCGACGTCCGGTCGGCCGGAATATGCGCTTCGGCCAGCAGATCGAGCGGCAGCTCCTCCGGGGTCTGCGCCTCGACCATTTCGCGGTCCTCGCTGAAGACCTTGAGGTTAAAGTCGATGATCTCCTGTACTGGCGTATCCGTGTCAAAGTTGCGGCAGATCGGGCTGAAGAGCCGCGTATATTTGGCCGAGACGGGCGAAGCGCAGTTCAGGATGTTCAGGCGGCCCTCCCCCGGAAAATACACCGTAAGCGAGGCCGCGAACGGCGGGAACACGCGGAACTCGCGCAGCCACTGGAAGCCTTCGGGCGCTTCGTGCAGCTGGCTTTTGCCATAATTGCTGACCGTGCTCCAATATTCCACGTGCAGGCTCTCGCCCTCCCGGGCAACCGCGTACTGCGGCACCTCCGTATTGCTGCGGTCCCCGAACGTTTCCGTATGCACATAGGCAAAATGGGAAACGTCCAGAAAGCCTTCCATCTGCCGTCCGGCCGAGCCCGCAATGTCAAAGTTCGGCGGCAGCACCTGCATATAGTCCGGGTCCTCCCAGTGCGGGAACGGCGGAATCTGCGGCTCGCCGGCCTCCGTCTCGGGCGACAGGCAGGTCCAGATCAAGCCGTACCGCTCCACGGCCGGATAGGTGAACAGCTTCAGCTTTGGCGATATTTTGGCGCCGGGATGGGCCGGTACGGCCGTGCATTTTCCCTCACAGTTGTAGCGGAAGCCGTGATACGGGCACACAATCTCCCCGTTCTCCACCCAGCCTTTGCTGAGCGGCGCGCCGCGGTGGAAGCAGAGATCCCTCGCCACCACAGCCTGATCCCCGCTTCGGTAGCAGACCAGCTTCACGTCCAGCAGCTTCACGCCAAGCGGCTTATCCTGCACATCACTTGCCAGGGCGACCGGGTACCAATAACGGCTCAGCACCAGCCAGTCCTCCCGGGTAAAGGTACAATCCTTCGGATAGTCCCTCAGCAGTTGGGCTTCCGAGTTCAGCTTTAGCATTTCCGGTGTCATCGGCGGCACTCTCCTTATCTTAACGATGATCGTTTGATTGCTTTATTTTCCGCTATATTCATCCTGTTCCTGACAGCCTAATGAAGTCCCCTCACATCACTGCCGTAAGTAACTCCCAGCTCACCCAGCCATTTGCGGTAGGCAATGCTGACGCGGTCGGCCTTCAAATGCAGCTCGGCCTGCAGATCCAGCGGCAGCTCCTCGGGCTTCTGATTCTCCACAATAAAAGCGTCCTGCTCGATCACCTTCTGCTGAAAATCTTGGAAAAAGGCATCCGGCACATTCAGCGCATAATTGCGGCTGACCAGTGCAAACACCGTCGTCGTCCGCTCGTCCTGCGGCAGCACCGTAAAGAGAATCGACAGAACCTGATTATTGTCGTAGTTGACCTTCTTGAGTCTGGCCGTCATCGGGCGGAGAATTTCGTAGGTGTAATAAAGCGTAGCGTAGTTCCCGGAGCCGTCGGCATCCGCGTAAATGGCGATTTCGTCCGAGACGTAACGGTTCTCCTTCCAGTGGACATGGTAATCGGGAATTTCCGGGAAATTGGAATCGCCGAGCAGCCCTTCATGCACAAAGGCGAGGTGTCCGGCGTCGAGAAAATTCTCCACCACCCGCGGTCCGGCTCCCCGCAGCACAAACGGCGGCGCCTCTACCGTGCGGAATTCCGGATCATCAAACTCTTCGTAAAAAGGGACCGGCACACCGCCTGTTTCGGCGTCTCCGCTCAGGTTCACCCACACGATCCCGTATTTCTCGGTGCACGCATACGCGATCGCTTTCGCCTTGGGAGGGATCGTCTGCTCCGGAGGCTGCTGGGGAATCCGCACGCATTTGCCTTCCCCGTCAAACTGCCAGCCGTGATACGGGCAGACGATGCAGTCATCCGCTACCCTGCCATAAGACAAGGGCGCTCCGCGGTGGATGCACAGATCCTTGAACGCCTTGATGCCCGACGAGGTGCGGAACAAGACGATCGCTTCCTGCAAGAGCGTAATTTTAACCGGCTGATCTGTAATATCACCGGCGTAAGCAGCAGCGATCCAGTCCTTCATTAACACTTGATCCTGAATCATGGGCGTCCCCTCCCTCTGGAAGTCGGTGCCACAACACTGACACCATATGGAAGAAATTTCATTTAACAGAAGTTTATATAGTATAATAACGGCTTCTTCTGCACATTGGCTAATACATTTTATGTTGAACAGCTTAAAAGGATTCTTATCAGTGTTAGGAAATATGACATATTGGGTTGAAATGGACCTTTTCCATGCAGCTCAGAATCACAAAAACCTCCTTCCACAGGAACAAGGCGCCTGGAGGAAGAAGGTTTTTGGCGTGACAGAGAGAGGGATAGAAGAAGCAGCGGCAATCTGGATGGGGGAGTTATTTTACCCAGTTTATGTTATAATTCGGGCAAATAAATGGAGGAGATGACCCGAAAATGGTGCTGAATCCCAAGAATCTTAACGGAATTGACGAAGAGCTCGCCAAACGGCAGACCGAAGACAAAGCCAATGACTACCGCTATCACCGCGAACCGTTCTCCAGACATCTCCTAAACGCTCTGATTGTGCTGGGAATTCTGGCTGTCGTGGTGGTTGTGTTCTCGCTGCTGATTTCTCATTCCAGATAAATTGTCCGAAACAGAAGCAAAGGCAGCGGCGCGGCTTCACCAGCGGATGCTGCGCAGCACTTTGATCAGCTGCTCCTTCTCGCCGTCAGGCAGCTTCCAGCCCTGGATTTCGCCGACAATCCGCTCCATGCTGGTGTAGCCCTTGGCAAGCCCGTTGAGGCGGGCGGCCAGCGCCGAATCCATCAGCGCTTCCTGGAACGGGCATAAACCGCGCAGCTTGTCCAGCGCGTCCGGGAACCGCTTCAAATAGTATTTCTGATGCCGCTCCTCTGCCGGGTAGAAGGCCCGAAAGTCCGCCGTCTCCGTGCCGGCCGGCCTCTCATCGCCCCGTTCCTGCCGTTCACGGGCAACCCGCCTGATCGCCTCCCGCTGCTCTCCGCTGCGCGGCAGCAGCAGCGACAAATACTGCCGGCCTTTATAACCGTTAATATTCGCCGGGTTGTGATGATCCCAGAACAGGTTCAGCAGCTGCTCATAGCGGATGATGGACGGATCAAAATCGACCCGGACCGTCTCCGTATGATCGCCCATCTGGTGATAAGACGGCGCTTCAGCCGTACCTCCGGCATATCCGGTGCGCGTGCGCATTACGCCCGGAAGCTGGCCGAACAAAGCCTCCGGGCTCCAGAAGCAGCCCATGCCAAATACGGCTGTCTCCCAGCGCGCATCCAAAGCCGAAGCCGGCCCTTTGGCTTCCGCACGCAAGCCGCGATTCTCTTGCACCATCCGGATTCCTCCTTCTTTTTTCTTCTTATTTAACCAGAATTGTACCCTAATGCTGACCGAAAGCAAAAAAATACGTATAACCGCAAACAGCCCCTGCCAGGCCGGCTGACAGGAGCTGCGCTTATCTAGTCGCGAAGGGAGTTACAGGCTTTATTCAGGTTATTTTATTCCGGTAATTTTATTCAGGTTATTTTATTCAAATTGTTATTCCGTATAAAAATCATTCCGCCAGCAGCCCCAGCACTGTCTCCAGCAGGACGTTCACGCCCTTCTCGCAGTCCTCATAGGAGGTCAGCTCTTCCTCACAGTGGCTCTTGCCGTTCACGCTCGGCACAAACAGCATCACTGACGGCAGAAAGGAGGCCACAAACTGGGCATCGTGCCCGGCTCCGCTGGCCATTCTCTTATAGCTGTAGCCGAACGAGCGGGCTGCCTCCTCCAGCCGTTCACACAATTCCGGTTTAAACCAGACCGTATCGCGGCCCCACAGCTTGGTCGCCTTGACCGCACAGCCCTCCTGTTCGGCAGGAAGGCTCCGGAGGATCTCCTCCACCTGGCGGATGATGTCCTCGTTCTTGTGCCGGGCCTCCACCGTAAAGACGACCTTGTTCGGAATGACCGTATGAATGCTCGGATAGACGTTAACCCGCCCCATCGTGTACACCAGCTCCGGGTCCAGCCCGCTAAGTCTGCTCCGCAGCAGAGATACCAGATCGTTCGCCGCGAAGAAGGCATCCTTCCGCATGTCCATCGGTGTAGTTCCGGCATGGTCTGATTCGCCGGTGACTTCAATCTCGTAGCAGGCCATGCCGACCACACATTCTACAACGCCGATCGACAGCCCTTCCTTCTCCAGCACCGGGCCCTGCTCAATGTGCAGCTCCAGATAAGCCGAGGCTTCGCGGATCCGGTTATCCGGCGAACCGGCACAGCCGCTGTCCGCAAGCGCCTCCCGGAAGGTAAGGCCGTCCGCATCCTGCTTCGCCATGATGTCATCCAGGTCGAATTTGCCGGACAGCACGCCGGAAGCCATCATCGACGGTTCGAAGCGGGCGCCTTCTTCGTTCGTGAAGTTCATAACCGTAATGGGAAGCTCCGGCTTGATGCCGGCATCGACGAGCGTCCTGACGACTTCAAGCCCGGCAATGACGCCAAGCACGCCGTCAAACCGCCCGCCCTTCTTCACGCTGTCCAAATGAGAGCCGATAACGATCGGCGGTGCCTTGCGAACGCCCTCCAGCGTGGCGTACATACAGCCGAGGTCATCCACGGCAACCGTCATGCCGAGCTCCTCGCAGCAGCTGCGGAAATACCCGCGCGCCAGCACATCCTCTTCGCTCAAGGCCAGCCGGGTCACGCCGCCCGCCGCTGTCTTGCCGTACTCCGCAAAGGCTTCAATGGTCTCCTTCAGTCTTGCTGCGTTCACGAACAGCTTCTGACGCTGCATGCCATCATCCCCGTTTCACCGTTTTCCACCTATCATAACCCGCACAGCGCCGTTTGCCATTTGACAAACTGTCATAAATAACGGGGATGATGAGAGCGGGTTTGCGACAGCAGCGGATAGGCGGCCCCGCGCAAGGCAAGCTAATACAAAGATGGCGCCGATACAAAGAAGGAGCTAGTACAAAGAAAGAGACGATACAAAGAAGGCGCCGATCCATGATCGGCGCCCTGCGGCTCAGCGTATCCTTCATATCTGCAATTATTCTGCAGTAATTATGCCAAGCTTCAGTGATTCCAAGCTTCCGTGATTCCAAGCTTCAGTGATTTCAAGCTTCATTACTCCATGTTCCCGGCGCCGCCCAGCGCCTTCAGCTTCTCATCCAGAAGCTTGAACAGCTGCTCCACCTGCTCCTTCGGCACGGTGCCATAGCGTTCGCCAAGGCTGACCTCATAGGAGCTGGCCGTTTCGCTGTAATCCTTAACGTAGTGGGTAAGGGCAACGCCGGTTTGCTCTGTCAGCTGTGCCAGCAGCGGCTCCACCTGCTCCTTCGGATAAGCGATATGAACATGGAACATGTTCGATACCGGCGTCTCCGGCAGGGTCTTGACGGCATGGCAGCCGTTATACAAAGCCGCCAGCTCTTTGGCGTATTCGTAGTAGCGGGCCATCTGGCCGCCGTATTTTTCATAGTAATAGTCCGCGCTGATGATATACGGATACAGGCTGATCAGATCGCCGCCGTGGCGTCTCTTCCAGATCTTCGCTTCCTCCGTGAAGTCCTTGTCCCCGGCCAGAATCGCGCCGGCAATGCCGCCGATCCCTTTGTAGAAGGAGACGTAGACGCTGTCGAACAGGGCGCAGACCTCTGCGGCAGTCCTGCCGTAATACGGCAGAATCTCAAGCAGGCGCGCTCCGTCAAGGTGCAGCCTGATGCCGCGCTCACGGCAGTACGCGCTGATCGCCTCCAGCTCCTCATAAGACGGCAGCTGGCCGCCGATTTCGCGCTGCGGCAGCTCCAGCAGCAGGCTGGAGATGTCCTCGTTCAGACTCTGCACGTCCCCCAGCGTGATGAGGCGGTCTTTGTCCGCCAGCAGCAGCGGCGTGATATTATGAAGCTTTTTCAAGCCGTCCTGCTCATGGATCTCCAAATGGCTGAGCGGGTGGTAGGCCACCTTCGGCAGGCCCTTCCGGTCGCACCAGATCCGCAGCGCAATCTGCTGGGCCATCGTTCCGCTCGGGAAGAAGACAGCCGCCTCCTTGCCCAGCAGCCTGGCCATCTTCTGCTCAAACTGTTCAATGACTTCGCCTTTGCCGTACATATCGCTCGCCTGGCTGCCGTCTACGCCTTCGAAGGCTTCCTTCAGCACCTGGACATTCCGGGGCCCGTGACCCCCTAACACATAAGACGCATTCGTTACCGCTTCCGCCAAAGCAGCGGGCAGCTGCTTACTCATTCCTTTGTCCCCCTTCGGATAAACATGCTCACCTTCACTATGCCTGTCCAAAGTATAGCATGTATGCGATATGCCGTATGCCGCCTATTTGTCCGGCCCGCTTTCCGCCAGCTGCTCAAGCCATACGGTGCAGTCCCGGCTTCTCATCGGCTTCCCGAAGTAATAGCCCTGCATCACCGAGCAGCCATGCGCTCGCAGAAACTCCACCTGCTCGCCTGTCTCTACCCCTTCGGCCACCACATTCAGCCCCAGGTGATGGGCGATTGCCATAATGCTGCTGATCATGGCCTGCTTGGACGGAAGGCTGTATTTCCGGATGAAGGACTGGTCGATTTTCAGAGTGTCGATCGGCATTTCATCCAGCGTCCAAAGCGAGGAATAGCCGGTTCCGAAATCATCCAGGGACACGGCTACCCCCAGCGCCTTCACCCGGTTCAGCTGCTCCAGCGTATACGCCATATCGGTCATGGCGACCGACTCGGTAATCTCAAGCTCCAGCATGTCCGGAACCATGCCGCTGTTTCTCAGGCACTCCTCCACCATTCTTGGAACCAGGCCGTTCACAAAGAGCACACCCGACATATTCACCGAAATCGGAAAAGGCCTGAAACCCGCAGCCATCCACTCCCGGTGCTGGCGGCCCACCTCGGCCATCAGCCATCTTGTCATCGGGACAATGACGCCTGTCTCCTCGGCAATCGGGATGAATTCGTAGGGCGAGACCGCGCCGAGCTTCGGATGCTCCCAGCGGAGCAGAGCTTCCATTCCCTGCAGCCCTTTGCCGTCCGAATTCCATTTCGGCTGGTAAGCCACATAGAACTGGTTCTGCAGAATGACTGCAGCCTCCAGATCATTTTCCAGCTCCATCCGGCGCTGCTCTTTCCTGCTCAGATCGTCCGTGAAGACGGTGTAGCGGTTTTTGCCCAAATTCTTGGAGACGTACATGGCAGAATCGGCTGCCTTCATCAGCTTCTCGCGCTCCACGCCCTCTCGGGCCGTCAGGCTGATCCCGATGCTCCCCGTCACATAAATGCTGTTGCCGCCGATATAGAACGGCGCTTTGATCGCTTCAAGAATCTGCCCGGCAAGCCGGCAGGCCTTCTCCTCCGAGGTATGCAGGCTGGCAACGAGAAACTCGTCGCCCCCAAGCCGGAACATCGTCTGGTCCCTGTCCAGCAGGCTCATAATCCGCGCTGCCGCTTCCTGCAGCAGCTGATCGCCTTTATCGTGGCCGAGCGTATCATTCACCGTCTTGAACCGGTCCAGATCCAGGAACAGAACGGCTCCGTCCGCCTTGGCCTTCTGAAAATGGTTCTTAAAGAACAGCGGCAGCCCGTGTCTGTTGGGCAGACCTGTCAGGGAATCATTGAAGGCAAGCCTTCTCAGCCCCTTGCGGTCGATGAAGATAACCACCCACGAAACAGCCAGAATGCAGGCCATTATCACAGCGATGGGAATAAGCAGGGGCAGCTCGATATAACCGCGGCTCGGCGGGCCTCCCCTTCCCGGCGGGCCCTCCAATCCCAAACGGATATTAACAAGCAGATGAGCGGCCATGATTGCGGTGTAATGGACACCGCTGATGGCCAGCCCCATGGTGACCGCTCCGGATAACCGCCAGTAATTGAAGAAAGGCGAGGTTTGGAACCGGTTGAACAGAAAGAGAGCCCAGTAGGACACGAATAAAGCCAGTAAGATGGAGAGCAGCAGGTACGACGAGTCATAAATCAAATGAATCCGCTTCTCGATCGCCTTCATGCCGATGTAATGAACTGCCACTATCCCCGTTCCGAGCAAACCGCCCGCTGCAGCAAGCTTCCAGGCCCTGGCCTGACCCGTGAACAGAATCGTAAAGGCGGCTCCCGACGCGGCAACCCCAACCAGCAGGGACAGAAACGAGAAGCCAAGCCCGAACGAGATTCCTGCCCGCAGGCGAAGCTCCAGCAAGCCGATCATATGCATCGACCAAATGCCGCTCCCCATAACGAAGGATCCCGCTGACAGCCAGAAGAGTCTGAGTCCGAACCTGTTCATCGACTCCGTCGCTTTCCCTGCCATGTGAAGGCCCGAATAAGAGGCCAATATGACAATTGCGGCAGAGATCCATATTACCCATGTATTCAGCTCAACAAAAAAATGCTGTTCGGCCATGCTGCCCCCTCTCTTTCTATTTAAGATCATTTCCGTAAGGCTTGTTGTATCCGCACATTCTATACAAGTTTATCTTCGGTATCTGACATCGTCTGTCAAATAGCATATGCTTCCTATTTAGCTGCCTGACCGCCTATAGGAATAACTTCCCTCCAAAGCCAAAGTTCATACAATAATCCTCTATAAAAAACTCCATAAAAAAAGACCTCTCCTGATCAGAATCAGGAAAGGCCGCTTATGCTGAAAGACTGAAAGGCTAACAGGCTGAAAGGCTGTCATTTGCGGTTAAAAACGGCGGCGATGGCCTGAGCCCTGTCGCTGACGCCCATTTTTTGAAAGATGTTCGTAAGATGGTTCTTGACCGTGTGCTCGCTGATAAACAGCGCGGCGGCGATCTCCTTGTTGCTTGCCGCTCTTATGATCAGCTGCAGAACCTCCTTCTCGCGCGGAGAGAGCGAGGCCCGGGCGGCCGCCGACTCGAGCGCAGCCTCCGCCGACTCGGCCTTGGGCTTGGCCGCCGCTTCTGCATTCAGCGTTTGGATCAGGAACTGGCTCTCCTCCGTCTTGCTGCTGATGATGAAATGCCGGAAGGCGCTGCGGCTGGACTGGGAGACGGCTTTCAGCTGTTCGACCGCCGCCAGATCCTCGCCATGCATCACATATTCCACTGCCGCAGCCAGCATTTCAGACTCTTTGGAGAAACCGGGGCTTTCACCGCCCCGCCCCTTATGCTCTATGATCGCATTGTATTCCTTCAGAATCTCAGCCTCCTGGCGGAAGAACGGCGCGAAGGCTGCGAGAACGTCCGGGTCCTGCTCTGTCAACAGGCTGACCCGTTCCAGGATTGCCGCCTCTTCCTCCGTGAGCCCGTTCCACCCGGCCAGCTTCGCGATCAGCGTGCGCACCCGCTTGCTCGCCCGGTACTTCTCCGGCTGGCTGCTGCGAATCGTTTCGAACAGAAGCTCTGCCATCTGGCCCGCCATTTTGGAGCTGTTCTGCTTCTCGTGCAGCAGCTTCAGCACCAGTCCCGACATGGTGGACAGGGCATTCAGAATCTCCTTGCTGTCCTCGGCATCGCGCGAGCTCTGAATCTCCACCACCAGCACCGCATGAATGTCATCCTCGTAGCCGATCGGAAGCTCAACCGCTGTGCGCCCCTCGCCCTTCTGCCTGAGCACCGGAGACAGGCCATAGGCCTGCTCTTTGGAGAAATACTGCCGGACCATTTCCCGGCTGTAAACCTCGACTGTCCGGTTGTCCAGCCCGCGGGCTACGGTATGAATCTGATTCTGCTCCCGCTCGCGGTAAACGACCATAGCGCCGATCGGGTACACCGCCAAATTCAGGCTCACGTCCACCAGCGTGAACAGCATCCGTTTGATATCGGGAATCGTCACCATAAACCGGCCCACATCGAGGAGCGGCTTGATCCGGGCAAGCTGCTTGTCGAGCTGGCTGTAGGCGATCTGGCTGCCGATATAAGCTCCCATGAGGGAGAGGAACATTTTCTCAAAATGCAGGACATCGCTGCTCAGCAGACGCGGGGACGTCCGGATACAGAACAGAAGTCCTCTTACATTGTGGCTGGAGCGCATAGGGAAGCAGTAAATGCTGCAGGCCTCCTTCACTCCTTTGCTGTGGAAGAATAACGTCCGCGGGTCCCGCTGAATGCTGGACCACTCGCTCGGTCCGTCGTTAAGCACCGCTTGTCCAAGGAAGCCTTCCCCTTCCCGAAAAATCACGCCGGATAACCCTTCCGACCCCGGACCGGCTGTCTGGCGGATCATATACTGCCCGTCATTTGTCTGCAGCGCAAGGCCAAAAATCTCGCCCAGCCCGCTTATTTCAACCATCCGCCGGATTTTATCATCGGGGAACGGCTCATTGTGACAGGCTGCCTGCAGGGCATGGCTGATCTGTCTGCAGCGCTCCTCCAGCCCCCGGCTGGCTTCGCTTCTCTCCAGAAGCGTCGAGACGGCCTCGGCGAGCCTGCCGACCTTGAGCCTTTTGCGCTCCGCTTCCTCCAGGCCGGTTGCCGGCGTATGCTCAAGCACTTCTTCCAGGAACCCGGCCAGCGCTTTGTCTTTGGCTGCCTCCCGCACAGAGGGGCGAATCCGGTCTTTCATCCGTTCCAGGAGCAGGATTCCCGACCATATGTAACAAACGGGAGCGCCGTTCACCACAACAGGAGCGATAATGGTGTGAATCCCCGGCACCCAGGAGTCATAAAGAGCTGGAATGTGCAGGCCGGAGATTTTGTTGATCTGCTCCTTAAAGAGAACCTCGAACGGCTCCCTATGCCGCTCGACCTTCTCTTCCCGCCCCTGTATGGACGAGGGCCTTGTGAACATCCTGCCGAATCGGTCTGTCATGCAAAGAGATAACTGAATGGCCTCCGCATAAGTATCCTGCAGCTCTTGAATCATTTCTTGATGAGGGATAACAAACAAGTCCTCCATAGCTAGCTCCATTCTGCTTCCGTAACATGGTAGGGGATATTGAAATAATAGATGGCTCTTGCCCCATCCCCAACACGGCTCAAAATCGACATTTCCACCAGCCGGTTCAACACCTGATCCAGCTGATCCGCACTTCGGCCGAGCCTTACGGACAGCCCTTCTATGGTTTGGTAGGCGTACGGATTGCTTTCAAAGAACAAAGTACACTCCATTTGAAGCATCAGCTGGTTTCTCTCTAAACCCATGAAGAGCAGCCTCCTATAAAAGACGGATATAGGGTTTCTCCCCTGTATTCTCTATAATGTGCGGCATGGTCATTCGTCCGCTCGGCGATTTGGCCACCTGCAGGAACTGATAACTGCCGTCTACCCAGGTTCGGATCACACCATTGCAAGAGCGCTCCAGGTATGAGGCATTCTCCGGGCCAATTTCCGTCAAATTGCAATGGGCGACCGCTGTAATCCCCGCCGACTGGCAGCGGGACATTTCCTGGGCAAAATGCTTTTTCACAAAATCTATACCCCGGTGTGAGATGAGCGAATTTAAATCGAAGTAAATAAACCATCGTTTCTCTTTAAGCTTGGTTAAGCCGATGACTTCCTCTACCCTTGCGTACAAGCCTGCTTCATAACTAGGATTATCCAGATCGGTCAAAGATATAATGGCTGAACGGTATTCCGGCGGAACCTTACGGTCAAACTGCTCGATGAAGAAGGTATTTCCCTTATCTACCGCCTCTTTCAGCGATAATCCGAACATGGACAGCGTATTGGATACCGTCTCAATGCTCGTCAGCCAGGACATCATAATAATGACTCCGTCTTCCTGCCGGATCCGCTCCGACAGCATAGAGGTGACGAGATATTTGTAATTGGCTTTGCTGTTGGTATCAATAATAAAAACCGAGCCTCTCGGCAGTCCGCCGTCCAGCATCTGATCCAGGGACGGGATGCCGGTCGATAACAATTGATTCTGATCGTTAAAGATCATGACATCCTCAGCCATGGACAGCGCCGGCACGATATGAATGCCGCTGTCGACAAATTTATAAATGTGCTCTCCTTCCAGAATCGGCGTCCCGCGCATCTTCAGCACCTCAAGCGTCCGCTTGCGGTATTTGTCCAAATGCGGCTGCAGCGATAAGCGGATAATTCCGTCACACACATAATTCTCAAAGGATCTGCCCAGGTTCTCGATCTCGCAGTATTCCCGGATCAACAGGGCTGTGAGCGACATTTTCCGGACAATATTGCGGATTTGAAAAATCTGGCTGCGCGCTTCCCCATCCCTGCTCAGGAACCTGAACAGGCTGATGCTGTCGATGACCAGGCGTTTGCAGTTGATCTGAGCGGTCATCTGTTCGAATATTCCGCCAACCCGCTGCATCTCCTGCAGAAAGATTTCAGGCTCCATCGTGATGACCCTGAGCATGTTCTGCCGCTCCAGCTCCTTCAGGTTCCAGCCAAAGCCTGCCATATCACTGTAAATCTGCTCGGGGAGCTCCTCAAAGGTCACATAGATTCCGGCCTCGCCTTCCTTGCGGATGCCTTCAACCAGAAACTGCATGCCAAAGGTCGTCTTCCCCGTACCGGGCTCGCCCTCAAGAATCACCGAAGTGCCTCTTGGAACGCCCCCGCACAAAATCTTATCCAATCCCGGGATTCCTGTCTGCATCTGCATTCCCAAATTGTGTCACTCCCTGTCACGAAAGGATATATTTGTATAAAGTATCATATTAATACCCCGATTTCCAACTGGGGAATAATATATTTGAATACGCTTTAATTATAGCGGATACAGCGGACTCCCGCACCCGGGCCGGAAGACGGCTGCGCGCCGCGGGCACCGCCGGGCCGGTTCCGGGAAGGCTTTTTCCCCGCTTCAAACCCAAATAAGCTGCCCCCTTCTTCCTTGTTACCCGGGAACTCGCATAGGAACGCCTGAACGAGGTGAAAAAAGCTGCGCGCTGTGCTAAAATATTGGAATTGCAACATCTTAGGGAGGGTATTTGAGCGTTATGCTTATTATTGGGATTGCCGGCGGCACCGGCTCAGGAAAAACTACGGTAGCCCGTTCCGTCATCGAGCGTTTGGGATCGGGCAAAGTGACTTTTATATCACAGGACAACTATTACAAGGATCATTCTCATCTCAGTCTTTCGGAACGCGAGCGGATCAATTACGACCACCCGTTTGCGTTCGACAACGAGCTGCTGATTGAACATCTGCTCCAGTTAAAGGCCGGGCAGGCTGCGCATGCTCCGGTTTATAATTTTACTGTCCATGGAAGATATACAGATAGATCTGTTGAACTCAAGCCGAATAATATCGTCATTATCGAAGGACTGCATGTCCTGTCCGATGAGAAGCTGCGTGAGCTGCTGGATATTAAAGTCTTTGTGGACACCGACCCCGATGTGCGCATCCTGCGCCGGGTGCTCCGGGACATTGAAGAACGCGGCCGGACGATTCAGTCCATCCACAATCAATATCTGACAACGGTTAAACCGATGCACGAAGCCTTTATCGAGCCGTCCAAGAAATATGCCGATCTGATCATTCCGGAAGGCGGGCATAATGAAGTCGGCATTCAGCTGCTGGCCATCCTGACCGAGAAATACCTGTCAGGCGACCGTACCTGGGGCGAAGCGTAAGCGGCGGATAGACCATTTTGGAATTAGACAAAGAAGACACATCTCCCGCTCCCGGCGGGAAATGTGTCTTCTTTGTGCTGCGGCCATTTGCGGCCTTTGCTAAAGGCTGGTGCAGTCCTGGGCGGGCCGATGCAGACCGGAGTCAGCCGGCCATCCCCATGGTTGGGGCTGCAGCTTCTGCAGCTGCCGGTATTCAAGCAAATAGCGGACGCAGTACCGGATGCCGGCTTCTTCAAACGGCCGGGAGATATAGTTGACGCTGCCCGGCTCAAGGGAAAGCGTGAACCTTTCGTCCTCTGCCGAATAATCCGCAGATTCGTCCGGCACAAGGAGACAGCGGGGAGCGGTTGCGCCGTGCCGCTTCTGCAGCAGCTTTATCAGCCCGCCCGGCGCTTCTTCTGCCGGTTCAGCATCTGTAATTATCAGATCCGCTTCATCCAGCAGCAGCAGCTGGTGTACCGCCGGCATATCCGGAAGGCAGAGGACGTTTGCGTATCCGAAGCCCTCCAGCATCCGGCGCAGAGCTGCTTCGTCAGCTTTGCGGGACAACAAAATATAAATCATTGCGTTTAGAATGGATGGTTCCATAGGCTTCTCTCCTGGGTCTACTCCTGCTGTAGTGTTGGGGCTGGGCGGCTAGCTGCTTGCTACTTGTTTCTTGCTGCTTGCTACTTGCTTCTTGCTTATTGTTTCTTGTTTCTTGCTGCTTGTTTCTTCACTTCTTCATTGGGAAGCGACCAGTCTCTGGACGATCGCCTCCAGCGGCGCGACGCAGTCCACACAGCCCAGCTCTACAGCAGCCCTCGGCATGCCGTAAACTACGCAGGTCTGCTCCGCTTCAGCTATGGTGAACGCTTCGGGAAAGGCCTGTTTAGCGCGCTGCATGGCGCGGGCGCCGTCATTGCCCATTCCTGTCAGGATTACATAGCTCCGCTTCAGCCGCGGCAGGCGGGAAACCGAATCAAACAAAACGTCCACGGATGGGCGGTGCCCGTTTACAGGCGCCTGCTGGCTCAGGACAATGCGGTATTCCCCGCCGCTTGGCTCGACTTCCATATGGTAGCCGCCTGGAGCGAGATAAACATGCCCAGGCAGAAGGCGCTGATGCTGCGCAGCCTCCATTACAGTAAGGGGGCTGAGCTGATTAAGCCTTTGCGCAAGCGAAGCCGTAAACTTGGGCGGCATATGCTGCACGATTACAATCGGATACTTGTAATCGGCGGGGAAGGCGCTGAGCAGCGTCAGCAGTGCCTTCGGTCCGCCAGTCGAGGTTCCGATTGCCGTAATCCCCGCCACAGCCGTGCCGGCAGGGGAAGGGACGGTGCCGCCGGCCGGGCCGGCAGGCGAATGGGCAGCGCCGGCGGGCTTGCCGGAAGCCGCCGCGCCAATGGCCCCCGCGCCGGGGGCCGGGGCACCGGAAGCCGGCGCTCCCATAGCCGGCGCCCCAAAGGCCGGCGCGCTGCCGGGCCTGGCGGGAGCTTTGCCCGCCAGGCCTCCCTTCCCAGGGGCCGCAGCCGGCGGCCCCGAAGGAAGGAACGGGCGGCGTACACTGGCCGCCGTTGCTACTTTATCCAGGATCATGGCTTTTACCTTGTACAGATCCCGTGAAATGGACCCGGACGGCTTGGCTACAAAATCCACCGCCCCAAGCTGCAGCGCCTCAATCGTTGTCTCGGCCCCGTCCTGTGTTAATGAGCTGATCATGACAACAGGCACCGGCCTCGGCTGCTTCATGAGCACCTTCAGCGCTTCCAGCCCGTTCATGACCGGCATTTCCACGTCCAGCGTCATCACATCCGGCTTCAGCTGCTCCGCAAGCCTTACCGCTTCCTCGCCGTTTCTTGCTCTTCCGACAACCGTAAAGCCCGGGGCCTCTTCTATGATTTCGGCGATCATTTTCCGCATAAATGCAGAGTCGTCCACAACCAATACACGTATCATCTAAATTCCTCCTTCCGCCCTTGATCGAACACGAACAGCCGGACTATATCATCATCTTGTCAAAGGGATCTATTCCTGAATTACCCTGTTCTCTGCCGGATTGCATTTCTCTTTCTCAAATCAGCTCGCTGTCCGCCTTCATCTTCGACTGAAACGGGACATAGTAAGAATAGTAAAATAACCCGTCTGAACCAGTGACAGCGTGCAGAATGCTCCGGTCGCATAATTTTTCAAGAGCAGCATATACCGCGCAGGGATGAACCTGAATGATCTCCGCTATCTGATCTACGGTCGCCATCTTGCTGGTGTCTTGGTAATAAAAGTCCAGTATAGCCGCTTCCGCCCAGAATCCGCTCATCGTTAATCCCCCCATGTTACTTTAGATGTTACATCGGCAGAACCTATTGGAATATCCACGCAATTTCTTATTTTGACAACTTTAGACAACAGCCGACTTCAGTTAGTAACAATTTCCTATTCAAAAAAACACCCCTCCTGACGAAATCCTCGATTTCGCCGGAGGGGCATTTAGCCGTACAGCAGGGCGGTCCAAAGGACACACCCTGCAATCAATCCTATTCTATTGCAGCTTCTGATAGACTCTGTAGAGAATCACGGCCGTTTCAGCCCGGGTGGCCTGCCCGGCTGGATTAAGCGCGGACCCGCTGCCTTGAAGGATTCCCGCATTGACCATTGCGGCAACCGCATCCCCGGCGTAACCGGAGACAAGCTTACGATCCTTGTAGACGTCAAGATCCGAGGCTGTGCCGGACAAGCTCAGCTGCCCAGTAACATTCAGCGCTCTTTGCAGCAGCACCATCATATCCTGTCTGGAGATCGCTTCCTTCGGGTTAAACTGCCCTGAACCGGTGCCGGAGGCAATGCCGAGCTGTTTGGCAATTCCCACTGCTTCGTAATAATAGTCAGACGGGCTGACATCGCTGAAGCTGCCGGTAACATCCGCGTCCAGCCCAAGCAGGCGGACAAGCAGCACCATAAAGTCTGCGCGCGTGATCTTCTTGTCCGGCTCAAAGCTTGTCTGCGACGTTCCCTGAATAATGCCTTTGGCAGCAAGGACGCTGACGGCTTCCTTCGCCCAGTCATATTTGGCGCTCACATCTGCATACGGCATCGGCGCATCAGAGCCTGCAGGTGCCGCCGTACTGCCGGCTGAAGGCTGCGTTGTCTCCGCAGGCGCCGGCGTTGGCTCCGCAGGCGCCGGCGTTGGCTCCGGCGATGGTGTTGGGCTTGGTGTCACGGCCGGCTCCTTCGTACTTGTCGGCTTATGTGTAGGTGCCGGAGTCGGCGCTGGCGTTGGTGTCGGTGTCGGTGTCGGCGTCGGCGTCGGCTCAGGATCTGAGCCCGCATCTGCGGCCGTGAAGCCCCAAATATCCGAGCGCGTGCTTCCGCTGTAAGCATCCTCGGCCAAAGCATACCACTGATAATAGCTTCCCTTCTGCAGACTGCTCCAGTTCGCGCTGGCTGTCGAACCGCTGTCCACACCGGTCTGCTGGCCGATCTGCTGATCCGTATACACTTTTACACCGAAATAGTCGGTCGCTACCTGCTTGTGCATCGGCTGCAGATCAACATCCAGATCGAATTCGTCCTTGCCCGGGTAAGTGTTCGGGTCATAGTAGTTATAATCGTCCAAATACGGCGAGTAAGTCTTCACATGGATCTGGTTGTTCTTCTCGTCGAACTGCAGAAGGCGGATGTAGCCGAGGCCGCCTTTTTCCGCGCCTTGATAGTCAGCGAGCAGCTGATAAACCTTGCGGTCGGCAACACCGTCGCCATTGTCGTCAATCTCGTCAACCAGCTCTTCGGAGTCATGGTAGTGGCCGCACAATACGGCAATGACATTTTTATTCGGCACAACGACGCGTTCATGAATCTTCTCCGCAATCGGCGCGCGGTTATCGGACACGAGCAGATATTCGTGGAAATTCAGGATCGCTTTGCGGTCCGGGTACATTTTGAGCACCTGATCCATCCATTCAATATCCTCGTCCCGGATGTCCCAGCCCATGTAGATAAAGATAAAGTCGTTGCCGCCGGCGGACACCAGATCATAATGCCCCCGGTTGTTCAGATAGGAGCCGCCGTAAGTCGGCTGATCTTTGAAACGGTCCTCGCCGAAATATTCATAATACTTCGTGTAATCCGCATATTGGTGGGAGACGTCATGGTTGCCTGCAGCCACCCCGTAAGGAACGCTGGCGTCCTCCAGCACCTTCATCGCCTTGTCGGCTTCCTGCCACTGATATTCCTTGTCCGCTTCATCCACGATATCCCCGGTATGGATGACATACTTGATGTTCATGTCGTCCTTGTGATCCGCAATCCACTGTACGTTGCCGTCGTAGATTTCAGGATAGCTCTCGGAGTAATACTGGGTATCGGACATCCAGACAAATGTAAAATCATAAGGATCTTCCTTCACCGGAAGCTCGTCCTGGACAATGACATGAATCGTGCCGTCCACGTTATAATCTCCGGCTGACACCTCGGCTTCGAGCGTAAAATCTTCACTTCCCGCCACCTGGCTGTCCAGCTGCTTCCATTTGCTTTCGGAAGGGCTCCAGGCGTACAGGCTGACCTGGCGTCCCTCCAGGGATTTGCCCTGCCAGTCAATCTCCACTTGATCGGCCGCCTTAACGCTTGGATCAAGCTTCACTTCAAAGCGGTGGTACGGGAACTGATCGTCCGAATCGCTGCTCAGATACTGGCCGTCCGCCGCACTGATCTCCTGCAGCTCCTCTTCAGTCAGCGCCTGCTCTCCGGCCGGCTTGAGCTCCTTGGGAGGCTCTACATCAGAAGCATTTTTGTAGGCGGTGAAGCCCGCCCGGTGGACGGCATCAAACAGAAATCCCTTGTAAAAGCCTACGTTCAGCTTATCGTTCGTCGGATCCTGCACTTTAACCTTCAGGGTGCCGTCGCCGGTCTGATCGTTCCCCGGGGACACAAGCTCCGGCTTAAGCGGATTCTCATCCGGCACGGTAAAGGAAACGGTCTTCTCCGTTACATTGCCTACTTTGTCCTCTGCCTTGATAACCAGCGTATGTGTGCCGGGACTCAGCTTGGAGGAAGAAGCCGCAAGAGGCAGTTCTATTTTGCCGCTGTCCAGAGACGCTTCAATCGTATCTATACCGGCGAGCGCATCTGTAATCTCGGCATCCAGGCTGAATTCGCCGCGGTACTCTTTGCCATTTTCAACAGTCGGCACAACTGAAGGCGCCGTATTATCCACCTGAATATGGGCCGTTTGTTTGCCGGATCCGGCGCTGTCCACCTCAATCGTATGCGGACCGTCTTCCAGCTTCGTCGTATCCAGATCATAGGTCTGGGAATTCAGCTGGCCGGCCGGCAGGCTGAAGTTGAAATCGACAACCGGATTCTTGCCGGCGCTGTCGCCCATCTTGATCTCTTTGGCCGGATCGGCGTATTGGCTGTCGTACACGACGGTGCCGTCGGCAAAGACGAGGCGGACATTTTTAACGGTAAAATCATCCTTGTTCTCTTCCGGACGGTCATCAAACGGAGACGACTTGGTTCCCGCACGGATGGAAATCACGTTGCTGCCTTCGTGCAGACGGGCGGCTTCAATCGGAACGGACAGCGTAGTATAGGTGTTAATCGGATCCATGAAAATATTCAGGGTCTCGTCGCCCATCGTTACGCCGTTCTTGAAATAGTAGTTCACGGAGTTGGCTTCAAAGGCAAAATAAGCATCCTTCTCCACCGAATGATATGTGTCCTTCGTGACTACCTGTCCGTCAATGCTTAACTGCAGCGTATCCGGATCGGCATTCTCCGCAGTCCCTTTCACCGCTTGGGTTCCGCTGATGATGTCGCCATCCTTCACATTCAAACGGAGCGCGGAACGGTCAGGACCGCCGGTTACGTCCACTTTATAAGTATCGGAGGTGACCTCATGGGTTCCGTCAGAGACGACGAAGTAGTACTGGATGTCGGTCTTGCCGATCAGATCCGGTGAATAGAGCGTAAAGTGGTACATGGAATCATTGTAGTTCAGATACAGGTAGCGGCTTGCATAATCATCCTGTTTGTTGGATTTGTAGAACAGCTTGACCGATTTAACGCTTTGATCGTCCTGGGCATCCACTGCGATGTTCAAGTCTTTGGACTGGTCAATCGCGGTGAGTCCGGTCATATCCTGCACCGTTGGAGCAGTCTGGTCGTCCGCTAGGGCGGCCGGAACAGCCGGCACCTGGGAAGGGTCTACACTGCCCGGGGAAGCCGCCTCCACTCCCGCGTTCATCTTGATCATATTGGTTGTGCCGTTGGTCGGATATTTATACTCAATGCCTTTATCCGCCGCGGTTTCGCCTTCAATCGTGCCGTCATAAAGGGCCGCAGAAATATCGACATGCGTGTTGGTACCGATGGCTACGCCGCGTTTGGAGCTGTTGGCCATGCCGTCGGAATAAATTTTGTAAATATCCTGGTTCTCGACTAGCTGCGTATGGTAATTGGCATTAAAGTCGGCAACGGTTTTGCTGCCGTTCTGGCTGTTGATGACCCAGAAGACGAGGGTTTTTCCAGGATCAATCACCATGTCCTCGCTGTCGGTCGGCCACACGATATCCGCATCGGTGCCGGAATCCGGGTAGCGGTAGTAGATCTTGTAATCCTTGAGGTTGACCGCCTTATCGGCGTTATTGTAAATTTCGATAAACTCATAACCGTCGGCACTGCCCACATTGGCACTGTTCGGCACCAGCTCGGTGACGAGCAGCGGCGGCACCTTTTGCGGATCGAAATCCGGCACATTGACGTCTACCGTGTACACATCGGTCTGCACCGTGTTCTTGGCATCTTTGGCTTCGATATAGTAGTCAAAAATAGTCTCGGACAGCTCGCTCCGCGGAATGTCCGCCAAATAATTATTGCCGTTCACAATGCTCATCGGGACAACCGAATATTGGGTCTGCGAGCCTGTCTTGTAATAGACATACGCCGACACCGTATCCACGAGCCCTTCGTCGCTCTCCTTGTTGGTAATCTGCGCCGTAATTTGCAGGTTTACGTTCGTTTCGGCGTGAGTAACCGGCGTATGGTGGATGACCGGCACTTCGTTGCTCTCCTCATCCGGCAGAGAAGCCGGGTTCTTCGGCACCTGGTTCGCCTCTACCGTTCCGGGTGTTGCTGCATCTGTACCCGCCCGGTCGAGCAGCATGGCGGTTGTTCCGTCATCCGGATATTTGTAGAAGATCGGTTTGTCGCTCACAGAGCTGACTTCACCTTCATAGTGGGCAGAGACGATCTCCTGGCCCGCCGAATTGCGGAGTACGAGGCTGCGCTGCCCGCCGTTTGCCATACCGCCCGCTGTGATTTTGAACAGATCAGTGTCCAGCTTCAGACTCGTTCCGAAATAAGCGTTAAAATCAGCTTCCGTCAGGTTAGCGTTGGCTCCACTCGGATACATCACCCACAGAACAACTGCCTGCTGGGAAGGAATCCGAATATCGCCTGTCGGCCACTGCGTTTCCGTATTCGGCGTTTTGTTCGTGTACCGGTACATCAGCTGGTAATCGTTCAGATTAACCGTCTGATCCGTATTGTTATAAACCTCAATAAATTCATAGCCGTTGGCCGTATTGCCATCGGTCGTCACGTTGACTGAGTTCGGATTCAGCTCCGTAATCAGCAGGCCCGGCACATAGTTATAGTTCAGGCTCGGGCGGATATTGACTGTATATACCGAAGTCTGCTGATTGTCCGGGCTGTAGCCGTTGCTGGCTTCAATGTAATACTCCAGCTTGGATTCGACCAGGCGTTCTTTCGGAATGGAGGCTTCAAACGTATAGGTTTCAGGCGTGGAGCGGCCTGGGTTAACCGTCATCATTAGAGGCTGATATTCGGTTTCAGAATCCAGCTTGTAGTAGACCGCTGCCGTAACCGTGGAGGATTCATCATAAACGGCAGCCGTGACGGATGCGGCAATCTCCAGGTCACTGTCGTCAATCGCTTCCGTAACCGGCGTGTGATCAATGGTGACCGCTTGCACCGGAGACTGGCCGGACGAACCGCCGGACGAATCATCGGATGAATCGCCGGATGGATCGTCGGAGGTCACCGGCGGGACAAGCTCGCTTTCCACCACTCCCGGCGTTGCGGCATGGAGGCCGGCGGCGTATTCGCCCGCAGTTACCATGGACATAACGGTGCTGCCGTCAACAGGATAGGTGTAGAATATCCCTTTATCCTTCTTCGTCTGGTCGTCGTTCTGGTAGGAGGCAGAGACAATGGTATTTCCTGAGCTGTCTTTCAGAATAAGGTCCCGCGGCGAGCTGTTGTGCATCCCGCCTGAGGTTGTCAAGCGGAACAAGTCAACGCCTTCCGTAAAGGAGGTGCTGTAGTTGCCATTAAAATCAGCTGTTGTGAGCCCCGTGTTGTACGCATTCATCACCCACAAGACAATTGCCTGCTGCGGCTGAATGACCGGCTGGTCGGACTCGTTCGTCAAGCCCCAGACCGTATCGCTGCCGCTGTAATGATAGTCCAGAGTGTAGTCTCTGAAATTGACCGGTTCGCTGGAATTGTTGTAGATTTCAATAAACTCATAGGCATCGCTGCTTTCGGTTATAACGGGAACGTTGGTAGAATCGGGGACAAGCTCCGTAATCAAAAGCTTCGGTACTTTACTGTAATCTACAGATGAATCTGCGGGACTTGCGCTCACCTGCCCCACGCCTGCCGGCATGAGCAGATTAAGCATTAAACTTGCTGTCGACAGACTCAGCGCGAGTCTTTTCCATGCTGCCTTCCTCAATCAGGTTTCCTCCGTTCATAAATGGGTAGTCTTCAAAGCTCGGTATCTCTCTCAATCTATCAGCTGATTGTAAAGGTCATTTCCCTATTCTATTAAGCTATCGTTAAAAAGCCCCGGATTTCACCAGCGCCTCTGCCCGCTCCCCGTTGCTGCCCATTCCTGTGATTTTTCTATCTTGCAAACCGGGCGGCAGCGGATTTATAATAAAACCATTCTAAAAGTAAACGGGTGTTCACTAATGCAGACGCAAAAAGAAGAAGTCCGTGACGCGATCCTGGACGCCGCGGCCGCCGAGTTTCGGCAGTACGGCTACGCGGAAGCCTCCATGCGCCGGATTGCGAAAGGCGCCGGAATAACGACGGGCAATATTTACCGTTATTTCCGGGGGAAGGAGGAGCTGTTTGATGCGATTGTCGGGCCCATTTACAGCCAGTACAGCAGCTATGCCAGCGAGTATCTGCAGACGGCCGATGTACACATCGGCAAAGGGGAACAGGCCGGGGACGAATTCTGGTGCCAGGTGGAAAATGCGCTCATCGGGCTGATCAAAGCCTCCGGTCAAGGGCTGATGCTGCTGATCTGCCGAAGCGAAGGCTCGAAATACGAAAGCATCAAGCAGGAGATCACGCATTTCGCGGAGACCCTGCTTCTTAAGCTGTTTTCGGCTGCCAAGCCTGCCGGTGAGGCGCTTACCGCCTACCAGCAGACCGAAGTGAAAATGATTGCCGCGACCCTGATCGAGGGCATCGTCCTCATCATCCGCGGCAGTCCCGAGCCGCAGACGCTCGGGCTTCTGGTGGACCGGCTGATCGCCGTTTACAGCAGTGGAATTGACCAGCTTCTGAAGGAGTACAAAGAGAGAGAAGGAGAAGAACATCATGCGTAAAATTATTCAATGGCGCTGGCCGCTGCTTGTCATTTGGGTGGCGCTCGCAGTTGTGCTGACGGTGATTTCACCGGACGTCAACGCCATCCTGCATGAGCGCGGACAAGATCCGCTGCCGGCAGACGCTCCGTCCAAGGTGGCGGGCGAGCTGCTCAAGAAGATGAACAAGACGGAGGGCCGGAGCGATCTGGTAATCTTTTACGATCAGAACAAGTTATCTGACGATGAGATGAGCAGCATCGAATCCGGCGTGCAGAATTTGCAGGATCAGAAAGACAAGCTTGGCATTACGGATATTATTGATCCTTTTTCCTCGCCGGCAGCCAAATCCTCCCTGGTTTCGGAGGACAACACCACTTTAATGGTGTCCTTCACCCTCAATATTAACGGGCGCAGCGTGGATGACATCAAGGATCAGCTGGATGCTGAACTGAAGGATGTTAAAGCGACTTATTATCTCAGCGGCGAGGACTTTATCCAGAACGATTATTTGAAGGCCTCCACATCAGGCGTTGAGAAGAGCGCCGCTCTGACGGTTATTTTTATCCTCGTCGTCCTGATTGTAATGTTCCGTTCGGTTGTCGTGCCGTTTGTCTCCCTGGCGGCAGTAGGGGTTTGTTACCTGGTCTCCATGGGAATCGCCGCGCAGATCATCGACAAGCTGAACTTCCCGGTTACAAGCGTTACGCAGATGCTGCTCGTGCTCATTCTGTTCGGGATCGGCACGGACTACAACATCCTGCTCTTCAACCGGTTCCGCGAGGAGCTGGCACATGGCAAATCTACCGATGAAGCCATTCTGATCTCTTATAAAACAGCTGGCAAAACGATCTTCTACAGCATTCTTACGATCTTCTTTGCTTTCGCCAGCCTCAGCTTTGCAAACTTCGGGATTTATAAATCGGCAAATGTGGTGGCCATCGGCGCCGTCATTCTGATGCTTGAAATCCTGACCCTTACTCCGTTTATTCTGAAGGTGCTGGGTCCGAAGCTGTTCTGGCCTTCCCGAAATGTAAACGGGCATAAGGAAAACCGCCTGATGGGCGGGCTTGCGTCCACTTCCGTCAAGCGGCCATTCATCACCGTCATCGTTATCGTGGTGCTTATGGTTCCGATCTTCCTGACCAGCGGGCAGAAGCTGTCCTTTGACCAGATTGCGGAGCTGGGGGACGACTACCCGTCCACGAAGGGCTTCGGACTGGTTGCGGAACACTTTACACGCGGTCAGGCGCTGCCGACTACGGTTGTCATTCAGGGCAAAGACAAGCTGGATAACAACGATGCTTTGGGCGTCATCGACAGCCTGACCAACAGCATCAAAGCAATCCCTGGCGTCAAATCGGTATCCAGCGTTACACAGCCTCAGGCCGAGCCGATCGACGACTTCTACATCAGCAGCCAGACGGCCGAAGTGACCAAAGGCATCGATGCCTCCAAAGACGGCGTCAACCAGGTGAAAGACGGCCTGGACAAGATGCAGAGCGGTCTGACGGGCACGGACGATTTATCGCAGGTCGATAAGCTCGTCAGCGGCACCTCGCAGGTTAAGGACGGCTACGAGCAGATCACAGCTGCGCTGGATAAAGTCGCTTCCGGTGTAGGCGACGGCGCAGACGGCGCCGCACAGCTGCAGTCCGGCATTGCCAAGCTGCATGACGGCATGGAGCAGATCACGTCGCAGACCGGCCAGCTCTCTTCGGGCCTGAAGCAGCTGCAGCAGGGCTACACCTCCGCCCAGGGCGGACTGGACCAATTGGCCGAAGGTCTGCCGGGCGTGCAGAACGGCCTCACTTCCATGAACGGCCTCATTGATAAACTGGGGACGACGCATACGGAGCTGAATGAGGATACGGACTACACAACCCTCAAAGCAACCGGACAGCAGCTGTCCACTGCCCTGGCTTCCATTACCAGCGGCATGACGACCCTGCAGGAGAACTACAAGAAGCTGAACACTTCGTTTGCCAATGCCACCAGCGGATTCGATCAGCTAAACACGGCATTGGACCGCATTTCCAGCGGACTCAGCGAGCTTGAGCAGGGCGCCGGCAAACTGGCCGACGGCCTGAAGCAGGGCAGCTCGGGCAGCGAACAAATTACAGCCAACATGGCTAAGCTGAATAAGGCTCTAGGTGATATTCAAACCGGCCAGGAGCAGCTGAATACCGGGCTCGGCCAGCTGTCGGGCGGACTGGGCCAGCTCCAGACCGGCCTGCAGAAGAGCAGTCAGGGACTCGGCGATATTTCGGACGGTCTCGGCAAAACGGCTACGTTCCTGAATCAGATGGGAACCACGAAGACCTTCTTCATTCCAAGCGAAGCGCTGACGAATGATTCGTTCAAGCAGTCAGAGGATGCCTTCATGTCCGAGGACCGGACGCTGACCAAATTGATGGTCATTCTGAACGAAGACCCTTATTCGCCGGCCGCGCTGGACATCGTTGAAAAAATTAACGATGCCGTAGACACAGGCCTCGCCGGAACAGTTCTGGACGGCGCCGTGCATGGCGCCTCCGGCCCAAGCTCCTCGACCTATGACATGAACAAGGCGCAGATCTCTTCCTTTAACAGCACTGCCGTTATCGTTATCATCAGTGTGTTCCTGGTTCTGCTGTTGGTCATTCGTTCGTTCTGGCCTGCGGTTTACATCGTCTTGTCCCTTGTCGCCTCCTATTACGTGGCAATGGGTTCATCCAAGCTGGTTGCCGAATATATCATCGGAGCGGACGGCGTCTCCTCCTTTGTGCCGTTCTTCTCTTTCATCATCATCGTGGCAGTCGGCGTAGACTACAGCATCTTCCTCATGATGCGGTACAAGGAATACGGCGTGCTCGACCACCGCGAGGCGATTGTACGCTCCGCGCGCAGCGTCGGAGGTGTCATCATCTCCGCCATGGTCATTCTGGGCGGCACCTTTGCCACCCTGATGCCTTCCGGCCTGGTGCTGCTCATCGAGCTGGCATCTGCTGTAATCGTCGGCCTGGTCGTACTGACCTTTATCCTGCTGCCGATGCTGGTTCCGGCCTTGATGGCGGCGCAGGGCTTCCTGCAGGATAAACAGGCACAGGCACGGGAAAAAGAACATGGGATTGAAGCCGGAGTCCACGACTAGGTCTCTGCTCCCTCCCGCACTTCAACTGCGAAAGAAGCTGTCTTCCGGAGAACCGGGGGGCAGCTTCTTTGTGCAGCTAGAGGCCGGGCCTGGGAGCGGCATTCCCCTCTTACGGCCCGGTTTTTTACGTCTATTCTCAAAATACCCCCTGCTATCGTCCCTCTCATTCTATGAATATTCTAATTCTTTTTTCCTATTTTCCTATTGACTAAGCAAGCAATCAGCTCTAATATAAGGGTATATAAGAGTTTCATAGATTTACCAGGTTTATTAAAAATGATAAAGGCAAAGCCATTGAAAAATGGTGACGCAAAACTATAGGGGCTAACGCGATCTTAACACTCGCTATGCCAGCCAGTTACCGCATAAGACGCAGCGTTAAATCGTTGATTTCAACCCTTCTTATCCGGTATAAGAAGGGTTTTTCGCATTTTAACGGATTTAATCGATTTACCGCTGCACCTGTCAACTCCGTATTGACAAAGGCAAACCCATCGAAAGGTGGGGGCGCAAAGCTATAGGAGCTAACGCGATCAATTCGCTATGCTAGCCAGTTACCGATATTGAAGCCTGCGCCAACGCTGGCTTTGGGAGGATGTTTAAGATGAAGAAATGGACAAGATTATTTACGGCCGTACTGCTTATGATTACAGTCATTGGAGCTTTTCCCGCGAAAGCAGCTCATGCCGAAGAAACGGATGCCTACTCCTTCATCAATTCCTTAATCGTTCTTCCAACGACCAGCTATGACACGAAAGAGGCTCAAGCAATGATTGGCCGGATTGAGCGGATCCCTGCTCCGGCTCTCAAGACTTTGAATGATAAAGGCATCAAGATTATTCTGACCAACGATATCATTACAAATGTTCCTGAGCTGAACTACCTGAAAGGCGTTACTCCTAGAGGCTGGGAGAAGACAGGCCTGACTTGGGACGATGTTCCGGGTGTCAGCGAAAGAGATGTAGTCGTCCGGATCGGCTACAGCAAGAAAGGCAAGGGACATAATTCTTATAACCTGGAGATCCATGAAACGATGCATGCTGTTGACCGGTTCGTATTCAATACGGTAAGCAGCACCCAGGAATTTAAAGATATTTTTAACAAGGAAGCAAGCGTAAACTATAAAGGCGACGGTTACTTCTCCGTGTACCCTGAAGAGTATTTCGCAGAAGCAGCAACCATGTACGTGTACAACGACTACACTCGCAAGCAGCTAAAAGAAAGTACACCGCTAACTTACGCATTCTTCGATAAATTATTCAACCAATAAGGGTTGAAGACGCAGCTTTAGCAAGAAGGTAGAAAGTCCAGCTAGAAGTAGAAAGTACAGCAAGAAGTAGAAAGTACAGCAAGAAGTAGAAAGTACAGCAAGAGGCAGAAAGTTTAGCAGTTAGTAGAAAGTTTAGCAGTAAGCAGTAAGCAGTAAAAGCAGCAGTAAGTTTAGAAGAAAGCCAAAAAGTAAGCTTTAAGTCTAGCAGTAATCCTAGCAATCTATTAGAAAGTTAAGCAAGAAGACATAAGTAACAAACCCGAATATCATAACCAGCAAGCCCCCCCCTAGCAAGCAGATTCATACAAGCAATCAAACAAAAGAAAGGCTCCTCTTCCAAATGAAGAGGAGCCTTTCTTGTTCTTGCCGTCATGACCTGCTGCTTAAGGATAAATATGATCCGGTTTAACCTCTGTCCAGGTCTCTGTTTCACCGTCATCATTGCGGTCATAGTCATGGTTGTTAGTCGCTTCGATTACGTCCAGATAGTACCATTTGTCGGAGGTATTGTCCGGCCACATTTTAGCGTCTGCACTGATGCCTTCTTCAGTGACTTTGCGATCCAGTACACTGTTGATGAAGGCCATAGCTTCTGCACGTGTAATGTACTGGTCTGGTCTGAAGGTTCCGTCCGGATAACCTTTAATCCAGCCTTTATTTGCTGCTGAAACGATGTATTTCTCAGCCCAATGGCCTTGGACGTCGGAGAACATTGTATTCTCTTGTCCATCGAGCTCATCGAATCTGGAAGCAATAGCGGCGAATTCAGCACGGGTGATAGCTTGTCCCGGCTTGAAGGTTCCATCCTGGTAACCTGTAATGATACCTGCATTCTGCATGGTCGCAATCGCCTGATTGGACCAGCGTGTATCACTTACATCAGAGAAGGAGCTGTCCTCCACCATGTAATCGCTGCGTGTTGCGTCGTCCATCAGTCTGTAGAAGATCTCAGCGACTTCTTCCCTGCTGATGTTGTTCAGCGGTTTGATCGTGCCGTCCGGATAACCAAATACATAGTTATAATGGTTGTCCTTATCGAGCACTGGCGCTGGCGGCAGGGCTGTCACCGGCGGTGCAGGCGGCAGCGCGGATACATCAGAGCTGGAATCCGAGCTGGACGTTGTTGGAGTGGTCACAACAGACGTGCTGTTTTTCTTATAGTAGAAAATGTATTCCTGGCCGTCTCCATCCGTAAACGTATAGTCATAGGAGGAGTTGACCGCTGTATAACCGGATACTGCCGGAGCTGTCAGGGTAATAGTATCGCCGGCTTTGCCCGTCTCCACCGTTGGCGAAGACAATGCCGTCTCTGTTCCCTGTTTCAGATAGCGGACAGTCACCTGCTGATCTTCAGCTGCAGGCGGGTCTTCAGGATCAGTCGGATCCGACTGCTCTTTGTTGTAGTAAATCTCCAGTTCCTGGTCTGGATCACCCGTGAAGGTGTAGGAATAAAGCGATTGTTCAGGATTGTAGACCGCATCGGCTACCGTAATTGGATCCGGCTTGATCTCGATGGTGTCATTTTCCTTGCCTTGACGTGTATCGCTTCCAAGCTCATCCCCTGTCTCCCGATCCAGGTAGGTAATGAAGAGCTGGTACACATCCTCCGAGCTGTCCGGCTCGTAGTAGAACGTATACTGCTGTTCTTCGCCGTCCGTGATAGTGTAGTCAAAGTTGAACACGGTTGGCGTGTACACTGCATCAGCTACGGTCAGCGGTTCGGCTGTCAAATGAAGCACGTCGCCTACGTTACCGCTCTGAACGGAAGGCTCCATAAGCGGAATTTCGCTCTCGCTTGCAGGATCCGTGTACACATAATTAACAGTTACATCGCGCTGCTCCGGCTGCGGCTCAGGCTCAGGCTCGGTTTGATCCTGCGTATAATAGAACACATAAACCTGGGAAGTCTCTGCGGTCAATTGATAGCTCGCCGTATATTCAACCGGTGTATAACCTGAAACCTCAGCTGCGGTAAGCTCAACCGTCTCTCCGGTTTGGCCGGATACTGTTGATTCATCAGCTACAGGAACATTGGTGCTGCGATTCAGGTACTTAACCGTAACGGTTTGTTCCTTAGTCGTGTAGTAGAACACATACTCCTGCTCAGCATCGGTAGTGATCGTATAACTTGCTTCTGCATCTTCCGGTGTAAATCCGGCTACTTCAGCTGCAGTCAGCTTAATAGTTTCACCTGTTTTGCCGGTTGCTACAAATTCTGAAGCCAGGACGGTGCCCGTTCCGCGCTGCAGATATTTTACCGTTACATTGTGATCAGCAGCTGTGTAGTAGAAGGTGTACGCCTGGCTGCTTTCAGCGGTAAAGGTGTAGCTGTGAGTTGGCTCTTCAGGTGTATATCCGGCCAGGGCAGGGGCCTCGAGATCAACCTTCTCACCGATGACTCCGCTGAATGACGCCGGCTCAGAGAGCTCCTTGCCGGTTGCCCGTTCGATATACGTGACGCTTACCGTTTGCTCGTCAGCCGTGTAATAGAACACATGCTCTTGGGCGGCTTCAGCAGTGAATACATAATTGTATGCTGCCTGCTCAGGCGTGTAGCCTTCGAGCCCCAGCGCTTCGAGCATCACTTCTCTGTCGGTAGCTCCATCCACCTGCTTCTCTTCAGCCAGCGGCTGTCCCGTAGTTTTGTCCAAATATTTTACTGTTACAGACTGCTTATTGGCCGAGTACTCAAACACATACTCCTGCGTGTTGTCAGCTGTGAAAATATAGCTGTGAACCGCTTCATCCGCGGTGTAACCTGCCACATTGACGGCTTCCAAAACGGCCTCCTGGCCTACAGAGCCCTGAATGGTTCCAGATTCGGAAATCTCGGTTCCCGTTTCCTTGTCCACATACTTAACGTTCAGGCTCAGCACTACAGGAGAGTAGTAGAAGATATAGACCTGTTCCCCGGCAGCAGTAAATGTATACGCCGCTTCCGCTTCTTCAGGCGTGTAGCCCGGCACTTCCTCAGCAGTCAGCTGCACATTCTGATGAATGATCCCTTCAGCTGTTGTGCTAGGCAGGAGGACCTTCTCCGTACCCTTTTCCAGATATTTAACGGTTACGGTCTGCTTGTCAGCTGTGTAGAAGAACACATAATCCTGAGAAGCTTCCGCACTGAATTTATAAGTGTGGCTGGCTTCCGCAGCGGAATATCCGGCCACGGCTGCCGCTTCAAGGGTTACTTCCTTGCCTGTCACACCTTCAATGACGGCTGGCTGTTCCAGAACCTGCATGGTGTCCTTCTCCAGATACTTCACGGTAACCTTCTGCGGATTGGCCGTGTAGAAGAAGGTAAACTCCTGATCCGCTCCAGCTGTAAAAGTATACGTATGCGTGCTTTCGGCAGGCGTATAGCCGGCAACCTCAGCTGCCTTCAATTCCAGAGTCTGGCCGATAATCCCGGTTCCCGCTGCAGAAGCATCAAGCTCCTGGCCGGTGCCCTGGTCTACATATTTAACCGTTACCGTCTGCGTATCGGCCGTATAGTAGAATGCATATACCTGCGGTCCGCCGCCTTCAATCTTATAAAGGAATGAAGCTTCCTTGGCGGTGTAACCAGGAACCTGAGCCGCAGTCAGCTCGATGGTGTCGCCGGTTTTGCCGGCCTCAGCCGAAGCTTTGGCAAGCTCCTTGTCTGTGCCCTGCTCCAGGTATTTTACCGTTACCGTTTGGGCATTGGCGGTGTAGTAGAACACGTATTCACTTGGGCCGCCAGGCACAAATTCAAACGTTCCGTCTGCTTTGACCGGAGTGTAGCCCGGAAGATCAGCGGCCTTCAAATCGGCCGTTTGGCCTGTTTTCCCAGTAAGCTCGGTCGGTGTGAACAATTCTTTGTTTGTGTCCTGATCCACATATTTGACCGTTACCTTCTGGTCATTCGGCGTGTAGTAGAACACATAGACGTTCGGGCCTTCAGCTGTCACTTTGAGCGTACCCGTGGTCTCAACCGGCGTATATCCGGCGAGAGGAGCAGCTGTTACGTCAACGTTTTGTCCCGTTTTGGCCGTTAAGGTTGTAGGAGAGAACAACAATTTGTCCGTGCCCTGCTCCAGATACTTGACGGTTACCGTCTGGTCGTTTGGCGTGTAGTAGAACACGTATTCATTTGGTGCGCTGGCTGCGATTGTGTAAGTGTCGCTCGCCATTTCCGGTGTGTAGCCAGGCACTGTGGCAGCTTGCACTTCAACAGCCCGGCCTGTTTTGCCGTCAACCGTTACGGAAGGCGCCAGCTCTTCCTTGGTATCTTTGTCTACGAATTTTACAGTGACCGATTGGCCGTTTGCCGTGTAGTAGAATACATACTCGTTGGAGCCATTTGCGGCGATCTCGTAAGTATCCTGACTCTTGGTTGGCGTGTAGCCAGCGATGGCTTCAGGGGTTAACGTGACTGTTTCGCCCGTTTTGCCTTTCACAGCTGCCGCAGCAATCAGTTCTTCTTTCGTCTCATCATCTACGTACTTGACCGTTACCGTTTGTTCGTTCGGCGTGTAGTAGAACACATACTCCTGTGCGCTTCCCGTTGTGAAAGAGTAGCTGTGTGTCTCTTCCAGAGGCGTGTAGCCCGCAATCGGAGCTGCAGTCAGGTCAGTTGCCTTGCCGGTTGCGCCCTCTACCGTCTTGGCTTCGGCAAGCACTTTATTCGTGCCTTGTTCCAAATATTTTACCGTTACAGTCTGTTTATTCGCGGTGTAGTAGAACACGTACTCCTGCTTTCCGTCAGCTGTGTACGTATAGTCATGCTTGGTTTCTACTGCTGTATAGCCCGGTACAAGAACTGCAGTCAGCGCCGCAGAGCTGCCGGTTGTTCCTTCCACCGTTTTGGAGTCGGCAAGCTCCTTGTCTGTGCCCTGCTCCAGGAATTTTACCGTTACCGTTTGGGCATTGGCGGTGTAGTAGAACACGTATTCCTGAATGCCGCCTGCGGTCAGTGTGTACTTATGGGACGCTTCCTCTGCTGTGTAGCCAGCTACTTCCGCGGCTTTCAGCGTCAGCTCCTCATTCGTAACACCGTCAATCGTCTGGGCTGCTGCAAGCGATTTGTCTGTGCCGCGTTCCAGATATTTTACAGTCACATGCTGCGCAGTCGGCTCATAGCTGAACGTAACGGTTACGTCCTTGCCTGGCATTACGCCGGTTACATGGCCGCCGTCTGCAGTCGTCAAGCCGCTGTCCGAGCTAAGCTTAACTTCTTTAAGCTGGTAGCCGTCAAACGCTTTGGCCGTCAAATCAACGGCTTCGCCCTGAATCTTCTGCAGTTCCTGGGCTTGCTCCAGCACGGTGTCTCCCGCTTTGTATTCAACCTTCAGGCTGTTAGGCGCGTTCGTGTACCCAAACCAGACGATCGGCGATGGGTCACTCGTTGTCAAAGATACTGTAGTCGGACTTACGCCTGTCTTGAGCTGGTAGCCGTCAAGCGCCTTGGCTGTTACCGAGTAGGACTGGTTCACATCCAGGGACTCTTGTCCATTCTGCGAAAAATTATCGCTGTACAGCTGCTCCGCCAGATCAGGGCGGTCCACCACAACGCCGTCCGCGTTAACCGGCTTGCCGTCTGCGTTGACGTGATAGCCCTTCACCTTAATGGAACCTTTGCCAAAGCTTACCGTCGGCACTTCAAAATTCTTGGAGGTGCTAGTGCCGTTGACATCCGTATAGCTGATCGTGGTTGTTCCGTTTGTCGGATACAGCTTGTTTGGATCCGGGTTCTTGGAATCGTCCATCTGCACCGTATAAGTCATGGTAGCAGGGGCGCCCTCCATCACGGAGCCAATGTCCCAGGTAATCGTTTCTTTGGCACTGTTCCATGTGATCGTTCCCTGAGAAACTGTAACGTCACTAATTTTATTGAACATATCTCCCATAGGGTCAACGACCTTGGCGTTCTGTGCCGCATAGGAAATTTTCCCGGACAGATCGGTAAAGACCTTGCTCAAATCAGAGCTGCTGGAAGAATAATATCCTTTATTCTGTACATTGCTCAGTACATACTGGGCATTGGCGTCGCTGCCTACTTCAAGGCCGATTGAGTAAATGCCGTAGCCCTTGTTCTGAATGAGCTTGGCTTCGGATAAGGTAGCAATCCCGTTATCCTTTACCGTATACGTTTTTTTCCCTACTTTGATGTTGTAGCTCGTAATCCCAAAATTTGCGGCTGAACCCACTACAGAAGAGTAATTAAAGCTCGACAGAATAAACGTATGTGAATAGTTATTGGTTGGCCAAGCATAATCCGCTGCGCTTGCCGCTTTATAGCTGCGGGTCGGAGCCCCGTCACTCAGGAGCACAATGACTTTATTATCGGCTTGGCTGTTGTCCAGCAGAGTGCTGGCCGCATGAAGACCGTCCTGAATATTGGTATATTGAATATTGTTCTTGTAGTCGCCCGCGCTGATGTTGTCGACGGAGGTCAGCAACGCGCTCTTTTGATCGTATCCTTTAAAAGTGGACAGCTGGGTCGACTTCGTGCCGAAGCTTACCAGGGCAATCCGGGTCGTAGAGTCCTTGAACAGCAGGTTGTCCACGAACTTCTTCGCCGCTGCTTTGGCGCTGGTCATTCTTCCGTTGTCACTCATACTGGAGGACTGGTCCACGAGCAGAACCACATCGGAAGTCGATTTGATATTCTTCCCTTCAACCGTCAGGGTCACATTCCACTTGCCTTGTGCATCCTTTACCGGCTCAGAAGCCTTGGTCAGGTTGATAGCTCCAGCATTCGGCCAGATCAGCTCGCCTGATGCCGCCGCCGCAGTATTTACGAAGAGATTGCCCGGAATCATCCCCGTAACAGCCAAGATTATGCATACCCACGACATCACTAGCTTGAAATACTTGTTCATACACGCCTCCTCATGATTATTTGTCTCACTTCCCGAAACGCAAAAAAGCCCAGCCGCATTAACGATGTTAATTGCAGCCGGACGATCATGAGTCGATAGACTTGTAGATTCCGAGGCTTTGCGAGCTAACCTTTCGGTTAGTGTGCCAAATATAGAATTATATAATCGCCAATGCTTGAGCTTACTGTTCTGTGCCTTGTTCGGGGCTGGACAGTCCTGCTAACAAGTTTACATGATTTTACAGAGTTTTATAAGATTCAATATATACCAGCAAAAAATAGATTGTCAATCTATTAAAAATTAAATTTTTCCAGTCTGCTAGCCCGATCCCGCCTTATCAGGCTGCTCTGGCTTCCTGCTTGCCAACCGCTCTTTTGGCTTCATGGCGGTGGTGGAGGATGTAATAAACCGCCACAGACAAAATCGGGATCACCCCGGCTACCAGGTACATCATGCGGTAGTCGCTGTAAGAAGCGATCATACCCATAAAGTAGGAGCCAAGGCCGTACCCCAAATCAAACAGCAGGAAAAAGGTTCCGTTCGCACTCCCCCTCCGGTGCGCGGGAGACAGCTTGATGGCAAGCGCCTGGAAGCACGGCAGCAGCGCGCCATAACCGATACCCATGATCACCCCGTCAATCAGCACCATCGCAGACGAATGTGCCTGGCTCAGCATCACCATGCCAACCGCGAACAGCAGAATGCCCGGGTAATACAAATAATGCTCTTTATACTGATCAAAAATTTTACCGATGACCGGACGGAACGCCACGATCATGACCGCAAACACCACAAAGAAATAGCTGGTTACCTGGGTCTGATGAATTTCCGAGGTGAAAGACGACATAAAGCCCGACAAGGAGCTGTACGAAAAAGCCAAAATGAAGCCGACCAGCGAAATCGGCACCGCTTTGGGCTCAATGAAATCGCTGAAGCTGAGGCGCTTTCTGCGGCCTGCCGCAGGCGCGGTCAAGGCGGACGGCGCAGCTGCCAGCGCGGCCGGACCGGCGCTTGCCGCATCCCCGGCTGTGCTGCCGGCCGGGAGGACTGCATGCTCCTCGGCCTCGGCCAGAGGGGCGCTCCCCCGCTGGCGCGGCAGTTTGATCAGCAGCGTGAACAGCAGCGACAGCGCCGCAATGGCCGAAACGGCCAGCAGCAGGACGTTGATATTTTTATCCTTCCACAGATAGAGCCCCATCGCAGGCCCGATAACCATCGCAATGCTCATGAACATGCTGAAATAGCCCATGCCCTCGCCCTGGCGCGAGTCCGGAATCATGGCGGATGCCGCCGTGCTCGTCGCGGTCGAGGCAACCGCGTAGCTCATGCCGTGCACAAAGCGCACCACCAGAAACAGGAGGATGCCTTTAGCTCCGAAGTAGCAGATACAGGCCGCCAGGAAGACGGTCATGCCGATGACGGCCATCTTCTTTTTCCCGAACCGGTCCACCCACTGCCCCGAGAAAAATCTCAGCAGAACCCCGCCGATCACATAAATTGTAATCGCGAGTCCCATCTGCTGCTCGTTGCCGTGCAGGTTGTCTTTCACATATAAAGGAAACGCGGTCGCCAAAATATAAAAAGTCAGAAACATAAAAAAGCTGCTCAAGCAAACGACAAGAAAACTTTTCGTCCAAATCCTTTCTTTATTCAATTGCATTCTCTCTCCAATCCTGATCCAGGTATTCTGTATATGTGGTATCATTATAAATTTGAATATTAATAAAAAATAATACTTCTTTTATAATCAAATCATCACATTAAAGTTATGAATGGAGAGTTTCCAGATGGAATTTCTGCAGTTAAAATATTTTCAGACCGTTGCCCGCCTCGAGCATATCACGCAGGCCGCCAAGGTGCTGAATGTGTCCCAGCCTTCTCTCAGCAACTCCATTCAGCGTCTGGAGCAGCGCCTCGGCATGCCGCTCTTTGAGCGCCAGGGCCGGCAGATCAAGCTGAACGCCTTTGGCAGAACGTATCTCCGCCGGGTAGAGCAGGCCTTTCTGGAGCTGGAAGAAGGAGAGCGGGAGCTCAGCGATATGGCCGGGCTCGAGCATGGCGTTGTCAGCATCGCCGTGACGCTGCCTTACGTGCTGCCGACGCTGCTCAAGCAGTTTCTGACGCTGCACCCGAATGTACGGATCATCCAGCGTCAGCTCGGCTCGGCAGCGGAAATCCGCAGCGAGCTGGAGAATGCCGAGATCGACTTCTGCATCTCCTCGACGCCGGTGACCGGGCCGGATCTGGAATGGATGACGCTGGCGGAGGAGGACCTGTGCCTGACCGTACCGAAGGACCACCGCTTTGCCTCCCGGCAATCCATTGCCCTGCGGGAAGCGGCGGACGAGCCTTTTATCTCCCTGCCCGCCCGCTCCAACTTCAGGGAAATCACGGACGGCTTCTGCAGGGAAGCCGGCTTTGAGCCTCATGTCGCCTTCGAGCTGGAGGAGGTCAGCGCCATCCAAACGCTCGTGGAGATGGGGCTGGGCATCACCTTTACGCTCCCGCTCTCTCTCGGCAACAGGGCCCTGAATCCCGGCATCGTCCAGCTGCAAATCACCGAGCCCCGGTGTCAGCGCACCTTCGGTATCGCCTGGAACCGGAAGCATTATTTATCCCAGGCGGCGCTGCATTTCCGGGAGTTTGCGATCCGGTTCTTCAGCGGAGGCTGAGGGGGAAGATAGGATAGGAGCAGGCAAGCCGGCAATGCGGCATTACCAGGCGGTACTACCAAGCGGCATTACCATGCCAGCATCACCATGCCCGCATTACCAGACTGCCTTAGCTTGCCGCATGACCACGACTCCCTTACTGCGGCTGCCTTACCCCCGCCGGCCTTGCCTGCACCCGCACTCCGACTCCGCCGTTCCGCTAGTGGCGCGCCCGGATCTTCTCCTTGAGAGCAAGAATGAACGCCTCCGGCTCATACGCTTCCTGCTGCTGCGCGCCAAATGCCCGCACCTGGATACTGCCGGACTGCTGCTCGGCGTCCCCGATTACAATGGTGTACGGCACCTTCTGCATCTGGGCCTCCCGGATACGGTATCCCAGCTTCTCGCTGCGGGCGTCCACCTCAGCGCGGATCCCCGCTTCCTGCAGCTTCCGGCGGACATCCTCAGCGTAGCCGGCGTGCGCCTCCTCCGATACCGGCACAATCACAGCCTGGACAGGCGCCAGCCATGCCGGGAAAGCCCCGCCGTAATGCTCGATCAGGATGCCCAGGAAGCGGTCAATTGAGCCGTACACTGCACGGTGAATGACGATCGGCGTCTGCTTCTCGTTCCGCTCATCGTAGTAAGACAGGCCGAACTTCTCCGGCATCTGAAAATCCAGCTGAATCGTTCCGCACTGATGGCTTCGGTTCAAGGCATCCTTAATGTGAAAATCAATCTTCGGCCCGTAGAAAGCCCCGTCCCCCGGGTTCAGGCTGTAGGGCAGGCCGGATGCTTCAAGCACATTCGCCAGCGCCCGTTCCGCAAGCGCCCACTGCTCATCGCTGCCCATTGAGTCGTCAGGCCGTGTAGACAGCTCCAGGCTGTATTCAAATCCAAAAATGCCGTACAGCTCCTGCACCATCTGCAGCGTATGCCGGATCTCCCGCTCCACCTGGTCCGGTGTGACAAACAGATGGGCATCGTCCTGGCAGAAGGTTCTTACCCGGAACAGGCCGTTCAGCGCGCCGCTGTATTCATAGCGGTGAACCTGCCCGAACTCCGCGAACCGGACGGGGAGCTCCTTGTAGGAGCGGCGTTTATTTTTATAAAGCAGCATGTGGCCCGGGCAGTTCATCGGCTTAACCGCATACTGATGCTGATCGATCTCCGAGAAATACATATTGTCCCGGTAATGCTCCCAGTGCCCGGACTGCTCCCACATCTGCCGGTTCATAATGAAGGGCGTGCGGACCTCCTCATAGCCGTATTTTTGCAAAAATTCCCGGGACAAGCTCTCCAGCTCATTGCGCATGACTGTCCCTTTCGGAAGGTAAAAAGGCATCCCCGGCGCTTCGTCTGCGAACATGAACAGCTCCAGCTGTTTGCCGAGCTTCCGGTGGTCACGCTTCTGGGCTTCCTCCTGCGCGGCCAGAAACTGCCTCAGCTCCTTGCTGCTAGCAAACGCAGCCCCATAGATCCGCTGGAGCATCGGCTTGCTGCTGTCCCCCTCCCAATATGCCCCCGATACATTCAGCAGCTTAAAAGCCGGCCGTTTGAAGACCAGGTCCTCCGGCAAGTCTTCCGGCAGCGGGCCGAAGTGGCAGACGTCGATAAACCCGGCCTGCTCCCAGACCTGAACCGGTTCGGAGGCCGGCTGCGATTGCAGCCATTCCACCTTCCACTTCTCCCCTCTCTCGTCAAAGAGGCGGAGGGCTTCCGCCAGCGAGAGGCTTTTGAGCTCATAAGGGGCTTCTGCTTCCTTATTCGCCCCCTTATTCGCGGCCTTATTCGCTGCCTCTCCCTCAGCCGCCAAACGCTCCATTTCCTTCGCGATCGCCTCGAGGTCGTCCTCCGACAAGCCTCCCGGCACGTCGAAATCGTAATAAAACCCCTGCTCCGTCAAAGCAGGAATTCCTAACTTGGCTCCTTCAAACAGCTGTTGAACTGCTCTTGCCAGCAGCAGGGCCGCGGCATTCCGGCTTGAATCCTGAATAATTTTACTCATCGCACAACACTCCTTCAGTTTGATTTGTGAACAAAAAAAAGAGCACGCTGTCCGCAAGGGACGAGCATGCTCGTGGTTCCACCCAAATTCAATCCGCCTGCCAAACAGGCAAATCCTCTGCCTTCTATAACGGGAATTCCCGGCGCTTCTTACTCTCACAGCCAGATCACGAGTTCTCAAACCCGAGCCTATCCGTAATTTCACAAACGCAGCTGCAAGGCGGTAAATCCATACGACTGCCGAAGGGGCTCTCAGCCGGTGACCCCTCTTTCTGTCCGGTGTCCTGCATGAACTCATGTCCTTGATCTTAGCTTTTTACTATAAAAAAATAAAAAAGAGCACGCTGTCCGCAAGGGACGAGCATGCTCGTGGTTCCACCCAAATTCAATCCGCCTGCCAAACAGGCGAATCCTCAGCTTCTGTAACGGGAAGTCCCGGCGCTCCTTACTCTCACGGCCAGATCACGAGTCTTCAAACCCCGAACTATCCGTAATTTCACAAACGCAGCTACAAGGCGGTAAATTCATACGACTGCCGAAGGGGCTCTCAGCCGGTGACCCCTCTTTCTGTCCGGTATCCTGCATGAACTCATGTCCTTGATTCCAGCCTTTGTCATTCAGCTTGATATGGAAGCTATGATAAAGAATGGAATTGCAAAAGTCAAATGGATTTTGAAGCTCCTTTGTCCTTAAACCCGCTTGAACCGGATCGACTGAATCTTCAATCCAGGTTTGGTCACTTCCAGCTTCAGTTCATACAGCCCGGCTTCAAGCTCCACCTTCACCAGCTTCTGGTTGATCCAGTTCGCATTGGTGCCGTTCGTCTGGATCGTGGTCACCAGCTGGCCGTTCAGCAGCAGATTGCAGGCGCTTTGGGCCTGGTCGGATTCCGCGGACATCAGGCTGGCATACAGCTGATACTCGCCCGCCTGCTCAACCTTCACGACGGCTGCTCCGGATTCCGAGGCTTCGGCCTTCGTATCCACGCCCACCGTTTGAGCCTGTTCCGCCGCCAGCTCTGCATTTGCGTTAATGGTCTGCGCTTTCTCTTCGCTCATCTGATCTCTTCTTGCGAAGACCGGCGCATGCATCAGGAACCGGCAGATGTTCATCGCCGAGCGCTGGAGCTCCGCGCGGGTCAGCGTGCCATTTTCCAGGGATTCCATGGTGTTGTCATCCCAGACGTTGGCTTCCGCTCCGTGGTTCGCCACAACCATGTACAGATCGTTCTGCGCACGCACCATGAAGTTCGTGTTCTTGCGGTCCGCCGGGCCGCCGTTCGCCGTATCGTTCATCAGCGCCCACCAGTCGGTCATGACGATGCCGGTATAGCCCCACTCGCCGCGCAGGATCGTCGTGTTCAGGTCATAGTTGGAAGCCGCCCAGTGGCCGTTCACCGGATTGTAGGAAGTCATGATGGAGTTCGCGCCGCCTTCCTTCACGGCGATTTCAAAGCCCTTCAGATAAATCTCGCGCACCGCCCGCTCAGAGACAACGGCATCCACTTTGGTGCGGTATTTCTCCTGGTTGTTGCAGGCAAAATGCTTCAGCGTAGCGTTAGAGCCGCCCTTCATAATGCCTTTGACACAGGCTGCGGCGAAGACGCCGGAGATCAGCGGGTCCTCGGAAAAATACTCAAAGTTCCGCCCGTTCAGCGGGCTGCGGCGGATGTTAAGGCCAGGTCCCAGCAGCGTGTCGATCTCGTTGCGCAGCAGCTCCTTGCCCTCGAGTACATACAGCTCCTCCACCAGCGCTGTATCCCAGGTTGCGGCGAGCAGCGTTCCGATGGATACCTGGGTCGCCTTCTCCCCGCTGTCCATACGGATGCCGGACGGGCCGTCAGCCGTACAGCCTACCGGAATGCCGTAGCCCTGCAGCGCTTCGCTGACGCCGCCGAACGCCGATGCGGTTCCCGAAGTCACCAGCGGGCTGCTCATGCCTTCGCCGCGGACGATTGTAGCCAGCTCCTGATCGCTGAGCTGGGCGATGAAGGTCTCCATGCTGGCCTTGCCTTCCAGCACATCCTCCAGCTTGTGGCCCTTGTCGCCGGTCTGCTCCAAGTAAGGCGGCAGATTATGCTCAATCCGCTCCGCCAGGGAGTACTGCAGCTTCGGAACCTGAACAAATTCCAGCTCGTAAGTGCCGTCCGCTCTGCGGGCACCCGGCTTCATTCTTGTAAAATCCTCCGTAGGCGCCAAGGCCTGCTGAAGCTGCTCCACCACCTGAAGCGATTCCACCGCATAGCCTTCTTTGCCATCGACGTTAAGCGGGGACAGCTGCTTCACACTGGTTCCGGCATAAATCCGGTAAGTGCCTTCCTCCAGCACATAAGCGTAAGCATGTCCGGCTGCTCCGGAGTCATCGTAGGAAGCCATAGCTGAAACCGGGAAGCTGATCGTAAGCTGCTGCGATTCGCCCGGCTGAAGCAGCTTCGTTTTGCCGAAGGCCGCGAGCGCTCTCGCCGGCTTGCCGAGCTTGCCCTGCGGCGCTTCATAGTACAGCTGCACGACTTCTTTGCCTGCGTAAGTATCGCCGGTATTGGCCACCGTTACAGCAGCCTCGATATAGGATTTGCCCTCTCTGCTGACCAGCTTGGCTTCTTGAGATTTCACTTCAAACGTTGTATAGGACAAACCAAAGCCGAATTCATACTGCACGCTATCCGGGGCAAAGGTTTCAAAATAACGGTACCCCACATAAATATCTTCCTGGTAAAGGTTCTTGAACTCATTGCCATAGTTGCGGGTCGACGGGTAGTCGTCCAGCGAATAGGCAACCGTATCCGTCAGCTTGCCGCTTGGCGTTACGTCCCCGGCCAGTACATCGGCAATCGCGTTGCCGCCTTCCATGCCGCCGTGCCAGGAGTAGATCACGCAAGGAATCGGGTTCACATGGCTGCTGTCGTTCATCCAGCTCATGTCGATAATGTTGGACACATTAAGTACGACAATGGTCTGCTCAAAATGAGCCGTCACCTGCTTCAGCATCGCCAGCTCATCCTCCGTCAGCAGATAGCTGCCCGGCTCGCCAGCATTGTCCTGATCCTCACCGGCAGTGCGTCCGATAACGATTACCGCTTTGTCGGAGCGTTTTCTCGCTTCAGCCACCAGCTCATCGCTCAGCGGCATCTCCTTCTGATGCCAAGGCTCGGCGGCCCAGCCGCCCCCGCCGTTATCAAACGGATTCTGCTCAATCCATTTCTCATAAACCGCTGCAAGCTCCTCGTCGACGGTCAGATTCTTCTTGCTGCGCAGTCCGTCCAGCAGATTTGTCGTATACTCGACGTTCACGCTGCCGCCTGAGCCTGTGCCGCTGCGGTAATAATTCACCTGCGTCCGGCCAAAAATGGATACGCTTTCGCCGCCGCGCAGCGGAAGGACCTGCCCTTCATTTTTCAATAAAACAGCGCCTTCTGCCGCTGCCTTTCTGCTGAATGCTGCAAAACCCTCGAGTGGTACTCCGATTAACTGTTTGCTCAACCTGTTCCCCTCCAAAAAAATAAATAGGCACTGACTTAACGCAATTGCCTTCTGAATAACTGCCTTCTCCTGAATAATCGCCTTTTTCTAAATAACTGCCTTTGCGCCGAAAAAGCTCAGTAAATGAAATCGATTTTATTTTTGATGAAATCGATTTACTTTTTCTCCGGAATAGGCCCCGGAGCAGCTTATGATACCAGCATAATCTGTTCCGGGCGATCCTACAAGTCCCTTTTCGTGCCACTTCGCGGGCTTAAGGCGGCCTGCCCCTGCCAGGCCCGGGCTCCGGCCCAGAATACAGCCTAGGCAGCCGCTTCTGGGCCGGATGATGACCCTATCAATCCCGCTCTAAACCAGCTTCTGGCCGCAGTTCGGGCAGAAATTGGCTCCTTCGGTCTTCGCGCCGCAGTTCGGGCAGAAGTTCGGCCGCTTGGCGCCTCCGGCTGCTGCCGAGGAAGCTCCCTGCTGAGAGGCCGGCTGGCCTTGGCCCGCAGCTGGAGCCGGATTCTGGCCCGGTCCGCCTTGTCCAGGGCCCTGGTTCTGCCCGCCCCCCTGCCCGGCGTTCATGTTCTTCATCATTTCATTCGCCATGTTCATGCCCATCATCATGCCGGCCATGTCCGCGGCCGTACCGCCGCCCTTGACCTTGCCGGAGGCGATGCCGTCGGTCATGCTGACCTGCTGGTATTTCTGCAGGTCGCCGATCATGCCGTAGGAGGCATTTTTCGTGATCATGTCCTGAATTTCCTGCGGATAATTAAAGCTCATCACCTGGAAGCCCGTAATGGTCAGCCCGTCGCCCATGATCTGCATATCCAGATCCTCCCGGATGCCGGAGGCAATCGCGTCGGCGTTGGCCTGCAGGTTGAACATATCCTTGCCTTCCCTGCCGATCCACTTCATCAGCAGCTGGCTAAGCAGCGCGGTGATTCGCACCTTCACGTCCTCGACCAGATAGGTGTCCTTGATGCCCGCAATCTTGTCGATCAGCGTCACGTAATCGTTCACCTTGAAGTTAAACGTGCCGTTGGCCCGGATCGGCATGCCGCCCGGCAGCTGCGGCGTCGGAATCAGAATCGGGCTCTGCGTGCCCCATCTCACCGTAAATTCCTTGGTGTTAACGAACAGCACTTCCACCCGCATGCCGCTGTTGAAGCCGAACTTGAAGCCCTTCAGCGTGGACAGGAACGGAATGATGTCGGAGTCGATGTTATAGACGCCTTCATTTTCAAAAATACCTTCAACCTTCCCGTTGTTAATAAACACCGCGTCCTGGCCGGAGCGGATGATCAGCTTGCTGCCTTTCTTGATCTCCCGGTTGCTCCACTTCCAGAAGATCATGTCATCCCGGAACTCTTCCCATTCCACCACGTTGGAGAACTGATTCTTGAAAAAGCTCATTTCATCGCCATCCTTCCCTGAATTCCTGATTCCTGCCTTCTAAAAAGTGCCTCCCTAAAAGTGCCTCCCTAAAAAGTGCCTCCCTAAAAGTGCCTCCCTAAAAAGATCCGCGGCTCCCGCTGTGCGAATGCCCGCCGCCGGTCACGCCGCCTCCACCGCCCGGCCGGCCTCCGCCGCCGCCGTTGCTGCGCACAATTTTCTGCCGGGTCGTCGTGGTGTGCAGATAGCGGTCTTCGTGGCTCACGACGCCCGAGGCCGCCGCGTCTTCATAGGTCATCCGGTTAACGGTCACCTGGCCGCCGGAACGGTAGGCCATCACACCGACGGCAATTACGCCGATTACCGCTGAGACGCCGATCTGAAACCAGCCGTTGAACAAAAGATTATCCGGGTTCACGCCCGGCCGGAAGCCCATGTATCTGGAAGCCGTTTTGATATACGTCTCAAATGCCTGCTCATAATCGCCGCTGGACAGGTCCGGCGTAATTTTGTCCCTGATCTTATCCAGCCTGCTGTCGTCCAGATACTCCTCGCCTTTAGAGAAGCCGGCCAGATACACATCCCGGTTTCTCATGTCCAGTGTCAGCAGAACGGCGTTGCCGTGAGATTTATCGTAGCCAGGGCCGTTGTCATCGTAAAAATTCTCCGTCAGATCAACCACATCCAGATGATCCGGATTATCGGTCGTATAAACAATAAAGTCTGTCTCCCTCTTCGCGCTGTAACGGGCCGCCACTGCATTCAGCTGATCAATCTGCTCCTGGGTCAGCAGCTGCGCTTCGTCGTAGATCCGGTTCTTGCTGCCGGAATCATCCGCAGCCTCCGAATGGACCGGGGCAAGCAGAGGAACGAGAAGAAGGAGGAGCATGGCCAAAGCGCCCAGCATTTTCGGGATATTGAGCATGTATTTCATAGATCTCATAGGAAGCCCCCTCCCATCGCGAGCGAAACGAGCTTCAGCACCAGCAGCGACGCGCAGGTAATTCCGCCGAACCAGGCGGCTACTTTTGCTTTGCTGATCGGCGGTTTGCCGACCACCTTGCCTGTCTGCCCGTTCATGGCAAAGGTGTGCTCCTGCTTGTCGTAGTCATAGTAGACCATCCAGACCGGGAGCAGCACATAGTCCGACTGCCGGCGCGTGGTGTCGATCTGCTTATTTGTGTAATTGACGGTCGTATAGCCGGCAACCGAGGAGGAGATGGCCGACTCGATATAACCGCGGATCTTTTCCTTGGCGCGCGGAAGCAGCTCGTTGTCGTCGCGGCTGTATTTTTCGGCAATATAACCGGCCAGATAAGGCGTCTTGAAATCCTTCAGCTCCGCGTATGGAAAAGGCTCCAGTTTATCCATCAGCTCATCGTTCATCTTCGTGGAGGCGTCAACCGGCACCCTCTTGTAGTTGAGGCGGAGCTGGCGGTAGATCTCAAAATGCTGCGTCTCCGTATACAGGTAATCGCCTCTCGTGTAGGTTCTCACACGGGTCGCATGCCCCTGAACCTCAACGTTGTTGTGCAGCTCATACAGCCAAAACGGCACGTAGATGCCGGTAATTTCCTTGATCCGGTCGGCGGTCATGAAGCCGCTCGGCGTGAGCAGACCGTTCCTGCACCATTTCTTGAATGCCTGCTTCGCTTCTTCCTTGCTGATCGAAAAAGGAATGACCATCGCCGGCGCCAGCTCACCGGCCAGACGGTCGCCCAGCACGACGGCCGAGCCGCAGAAGCTGCACGTCGTCGCGCTCGTATCCGCGTCGGTCATAATAACCGCCCCGCAGCTGGTGCAGCGGTATTCCTGCGCATGATCCTCTTCGGTGAACATGCTCTTCGTCAAAGGGTCCTGCAGCTGCTCGATATTGTCCTGTCTGCCGCAGCTCGGGCAGGTCAGCGTTCCGGTCCTGCTGTCAAAGACCATGCTGCTGCCGCAGTTCGGGCATTTGTATTCAATAACCGGCATGTTCTCACCTCTTTGGAACCGGGAGAGCTATTCTCCGCGGTTGATTTTTGCCTTGAGCGCGGCCAGCTCGGCTTCCGGAGAAGCCGCACCAGAGGCCGACGAAGACGGAGCCGCCGGATCGGCCGCCCGGCCCGCGCCTGCTGCCGGCCCCGCGCCTGATTCGGCCCCTGCCGCGCCTGACTCAGCACCGGCCTTGGCGGCCTCCGCCTGCTCCAGCCGGGCGATCAGCGTATCGAGATCGTCCTCCCTGGCCCCGCCCCGCAGCTCGGCCAGCGCCTGCGCTTCGTTCAAGGCGAGGTCGGCCTTCTCCTCCAGCGCCTCGAAGGCCGCGCCGGCGCCGCCGGACGCATTCAGCGTCTGCTGGAACCTGGCTTCGGCCAGCTTGCCTTTCAGCTCAGAGCGCCGCGTCTCGAGCCGATTCAGGTCGGCGAGCAGCTTATTCTGCATCGCCTTCATGCCCTCGGCTCTCACCTTGGCCTGCTCGAAGGCCGTCTGCAGCCCGCCGCGTTTCTCCGCAAGCGCCGCCTTGCGCTCCAAGAACTTCAGCGCCTCCTCCTCCCTGCCGGCCTCCACCGACTTCTCGGCGTAGCGCTGCAGCTTGCGGAGCTCCGCCTCGCATTCGTCCAGCGAAAGCTTCGCTCTCCGCTCCTCCGCCTGCACCGAGGCGGCCTCTGCCCGCAGCTGGCCTAAATCGCTGCTTAGGCTGCGCATGTAAGCGTCGATCTCTTTTTCCGGGTCATCCGATTTGTTCACCGATTTGTTCACCGAATTATTCAATAGGTCGTTCACATTCGCCTTCATCACTTGCCGAAACCTGGACAGGATTCCCACGCGTGCTCCCTCCTCGAACTTTTGCATGTATCTTTATCATACAGAAAATAACAGGCTATGGTTTCGTTTTAACCAAAAAGCCACCATTCGATTAACAAATGATGGCGGAAGCAGGCCCAATTACTAATGATTTATGATGATGAGCTTAATCGTGTGAAATTGCTCATCTTTTTGCAGTCTTATTTTCCAATATAGTAAGTAATATTATTCCATTTCTACAAAATAGATAATCCTTTATTCCGCCAAATACATAAGAAATGAGATCAAGCTCCTATGAACCTGCAGCAATCGAGGCTTATTTTGCCATCGTTCTGGGTAAAGTCATTGACAGTGCCTCCAGCTCTAATCTGAATTCGCTGCTGCACAACGTTTATATCATTATTGCCCTGCTGCTCCTGAACTTGTGTTTAACCGGCTGCGCGATTATCTTCCGGATGCGCTTTGTCACCCGGTCCTCAGCGCTGCTGAAGAAGGGGCTTATGCGCGGAATTCTTCGCAGAGGTCTTGAACCGTTCTCTGCTCGCCAAATACCAGGTCAAACTTTCACAATCCAACGAAAAATATATCTTTGGAGTTAAGGAGCTCGTCGAAGGAGCAGAGACCATAATCATTAATAACCGCATCTCCCGCTTCCTTAATCGATTTACAGTAGAAACGGACCAGCAGCAGGACAGCAGGTTTCGAGCGCGCTCCATGGAGTCCTTTGTTGGAGAGGTGAGCGCTGTCAGCGGATTGATTTCTCATACCGGGTGAATTGGTGTGGGCGGTTACCTGGTGATCCGGGGAGAGATTACAATTGGGGAGCTGATTGCCGCGATCCAGCTGCTTAACTCTGTCTTTCAGCCGATTAATACCCTCTCCCAAAAACTCGCCGTCCTGCGCTCAACCACGGACATCCAGCAGAAAATTGCTCTGGAAATAGGGGGAATGAAGCCTGAACTAAAGACGGAGCCAGCCTCTGAAACGCCTGCATCTCCTGCCCTTTCTGAACAGGAGCCTGCTGCGCAGGGCGCATCCGTTATTTTTGACCAGGTGACCTTTGGTTTCAAATACGCCGCCTCCGAGCAGATCCGAACCTTGTTTCAGAATTTGAGCTTTGAAATGGAGCCCGGAAAAATTTACGCCATCACCGGGGAAAGCGGCCGCGGCAAATCCACTTTGGCCAAACTGCTGCTCAACTATTATACGGGCTACGAAGGCACCCTATTGTTAAATATGCGGAACTTATCAATCAGTACATCTTCAGCCTGCAAGGCATCACAAGAATCGTCATTACCCACGATTGGGACCCGGCATATTTGGAGCGGTTTGACGGAGTGCTGCATATTGGAGACCGTGAAGAGGAGGGAACAACTCTCCTGCGGCACAAAGGGCAGCTGGCCTAAAAAAGCCTAAAAAGGTCTCAAAACTCCTCATAAACCGCCGGGTCCTGGTTCCATAAGCGGCCGTCCTCGCGGCTGAAGCCGGAGAGGACGCTCATTTCCTCCTCCGACAGCTCGAAGTCAAAGATGCTCAAGTTCTCGATTTGATGCTCCAGCGAGCCGGCCTTCGGAATCGGAACCGCACCCAGCTGCACATGCCAGCGCAGGATGACCTGCGTGTTCGTCTTGCCGTGCGCGGCGGCGATTTGGCCGATCTTCTCATCCTGCAGAACGCTGTGACCGCGGCCGAGCGGGCTCCAGGACTCCGTCACGATGCCGTGCTCGGCATCCTTCTCCCGCTGATACGCCTGGTTGAAGAACGGATGCAGCTCGACCTGGTTCAAGCTTGGCACAACCCCGGTCTCCCGGATGATCCGGTCATTGTGCTCCGGCAAGAAATTGCACACCCCGATGGAGCGGATATATCCGCGCTTCTTGGCTTCAATCATGGCCTGCCAGGCCTCCACGTAACGGTCCGTCTTTGGATTCGGCCAATGGATCAAATAGAGATCATAGTAGTCGAGCCCCGCCCGGAACAACGACTCTTCAATCGTGACCAGCGCCTGGTCGTAAGCCTGGCGGCGTCCCGGCAGCTTCGAGCAGATCAGCAGCTCTTCCCGCGGCACGGAGCTCATGCGGATTGCCTCCCCGAGCGCCCCTTCATTTTCATAGTTAAATGCGCTGTCCAGCAGCCGGTATCCGGCGTCAATCGCCCCCGCCATGGCTCTGGCGCCGTCCCGGCCTTTGAGCATGTAGGTTCCCAGCCCGATCTGCGGAATCTTAAGGCCATCGTTCAAAATGAGTTCAGGAATCGGATTCATATCGGATGCCTCCTTCTATGTACTTGCTTTAGGATGAACTTGCCCTCATACCTTCATACCTTCATACCTTCATACCCTCATACCTTATCACCATTCGGGAGGACAGGCAAAACAGCCGGCAAGCATATCCGAGACAAGTTCCCGGAATAGGCGGACGCACATAAAGTGAGGTAAGTTTAAAATTACCGATTAAGGAGATCATGATGAGCCCACTTTATGCAAAGAACAAAGCCCGGCAGTTTCCGTTAAAGCAGCACCCTCCGATCACCAAGCTGGAGAAATTTCCCGCCTCGCGGAGCAAGCAGCTCCCGGTGAGCGTTTCCTCTTCCTCAGGCATTAGTAAAGCAGACGCCAAACCCCCTGTCACCGCCATCGCAGCCATGGAGGAATGTATCGACCGCGCCTTTCGCATCCCTGTCTTCCTGAGCACGAGCAATACGTTAAACAGCCTGCAGCAATCCTTCTTCGACCGTCTCATTGCTGAAATTGAGGGAGCACTTCTGTTCCCCCGTACTCTTCCTGCAAGTGAGCAGTACACGGAGACGGTATTGCCCAACATCCGCCGGCTGGTATTCTCCAGCTATGGCATGCTGGCTATTAATTTCCGCAGATTTGAAGTTGAAATCACAGGCACAAATGCCGGCTCGATTCCCACGACAGAGCCTTTTTGGCAGGGGTCGGTTTTCCTCCAAATTGAGCCTTCCATGGCGTTTCAATTCGGATTGCCGATTCTGCTGGTCCGGGAGAAAGGAACGGATACCAGCACCGGACTCTGGACGGGCGGCGTTAGTCCGCTGAATATTTTTGTGGAATGGGATTCGGGGAATCAATCCGCGGAGGACTTTTTCAATACGGTGCAGTGGAGAGAAGTATTGGCTAACTGGACAGCCGAGGTAAGAAACAACTATTTTATCCGGACGGAGCCTTCGTTTGGCCTGCAGCTGCAGTAACTGACTTCCTCCAGCGGGAGGATCAACGCCTTGTTAATTGTTCAGGGAAGCCATGATGCGCCCGGCAGCCCAATCAGATTTATCCTTATGAAGCCCGCAATCGTGCGCGGCTTCTTTTATTTTTAACCGTTTATTTTTAACAGAAAGGCCGTCTCCGGCATTATTTATACAAAATGGGAAAGAGAATCGCACTTCAAACTTTATTATCTGATAACAAAGATTGGATACACTATAAAGAATAGAGTTCATTTCGCAGATGAGGAAAGGAAATTTCACTATGGGAATTCACGCCTATTTTCAGTCCTTAACCGATTTGGAGCGGATTATCCGCTGCCCCGGCAAGTTCAAATTCCAGGATCATAGTGTAGCCGAACACTCCTGGAAGGTGATTCAATATGCCAAAACCTTAGCAGACATTGAAGAAAGCCACGGCGTTCCTGTGGACTGGAAGAAGCTGTATGAGATTACGAGCAGCCATGATTACGGGGAGATTTTTATCGGGGACATTAAGACGCCTGTCAAACATCACTCTCTGGAGCTCCGGTCCATGCTGCAGCAGGTCGAAGAGCGGATGGTGGCTCATTTTATTGAAGAGCATATTCCAGGAGAATTTCAGCCCATCTTCCGCAGACAGCTCCGTGAAGGCAAGGACGAATCGGTCGAGGGAAAAATATTAGAGGTAGCCGATAAACTCGATCAAATTTATGAGGCGTTCATCGAGCTTCAGTTAGGCAATATGGAGAAAGAATTTGTGCTCATGTACCGGAACGCGCTGATCAAGATTAAAAGCATCGACCTGCACTGTGTAGATTACTTCCTCAAGCATATTCTGCCCGATATGGTGACCGAAGGCGCCAGATCGCCTATTGATATTGAACAGATTACGAGGGAAGCCCTGGAGTCCTAAGAAGCTTGGGGCAGGGACAACACCCGGATCGCCACCCCCTGGGTACCTTGGCTTTCATCATACAATAACAATAAGCCCCTGCGGTGAGCGCAGAGGCTTGTTTAGGCTATTTTTAAAGCTTCTGGGCGTACTGGTTTAACTTCTCAGACATTCTATGTACCTCTTCTATGAACGATGAGATTTGCTGTGATGAAGCCGCTTGCCCTGTTACTACTTCCATTATCCGCTCAATGGCTTCTTCAATGCGGACGGTCGCACTTCTGAAATTCTTTAAAGTCTCTTGAACCTCTTTGGTTGACGCAACTGTTGCGCTCGACAGCTTCCGGATTTCATTCGCAACGACGCCGAATCCACGCCCCGCATCCCCCGCATGCGCAGCCTCGATTGCAGCATTAATGCCCAGCAGATTGGTCTGATCCGCCACACCTTTAACAATCGAGATGATCTGATCCGTCTTGTTCACCTGGTCCACCGTTTCTTTCGCAAAATTCAGCAGATCCTCCGTAAAATCAGCCAGGGTCACGGACCCTTTTGCCACTACCCCCAGCTCGTCGCTCGCCTGCGACAGGGAATTGGAGATGCGGTCGGATATATCTCTTAATTCGCTTTGCCTGCGCACCTGCACTGCAATCCCGCCGATGACATTCCCGTTCTGGTCATGAAGCGGGGAAGCCGTCCCCGTAAATTCAAATCCGTAGAACTCAGCCGGAACGTCCGCTTTCAGGACGATGTTCTCTCTGATCGCTTCTGCTAACGGTTCATTATCGTTCAGAAGCTGGCCTGCTTCAATCGGCAGGCGAACCGTATCCCCGGGCCAGTAGGCTATAAATTTTTCTCTGTCACATACCGCGATGGACAAGTCCGAAGGGATGGCTTCTTTAATGACCGGAACCACCTCAATCAGACTAGTTAATGACTCCATCCTCATATCCGATTATCCCCCTGCTTTTGATATCAAAACTATCTCCATTAGTTTAGCGGAATAAATCGGGTAAAATCAACTAAAACCGACTAATTAGAGGCAATAATTACAAATCACTGCCATTTCATAAGCTCTTTAATATAGGCAGTCAGCTTCTCCGCCGCTTTGGCATGAGTGGCTGCTGAAGGGTGCCAGTCGGCTGCGTACCCGTCCGAAGCGAGCTGAACGTCAAACTTCATCACCGCGATATTCCGGTCGCCTGTCTCCTCTGAATAATTGCTGACCGCTTGCTCCACACAAGGATACAGCCGGTCTCCCATGATTCCGAGCGTACAAAGCAATTTCGCCTGCGGATTACGGGCTCTGACCTGTTTAAGGAATCGGGTATACTGCCCGGCATATTCCGCCTGCTTAGCAGGGTCGTCCTGAGTGTAGGAATCATCATTGGTCCCCAGATTGATCACGATCAGATCAGGCACAAACCTGTTAAAATCCCAGCCGAGGGTCAGCGGATCCAAAGTGCCGTCAAATCTCCCCTCCGACTTGGCAGCTTTGTCATAATAATCGGGCAGCAGGTGCGTGGTCAGCTTATGCCCGTTAACCGTATATCCGGATATGATTCCATAGCCGCTGTACGCCACCATGCTGTAATCCGCGCGAAGCGCTTGGGCGGTTAGGTAAGCATAAGCCTTCGTGACATCCTCGGTAGCCGTAGAAAAAGGATGCAGTTCGTTATCATCATCCACCCCATAGCCGCAGGTAATCGAGTCGCCGATAAATTCGATTTTATGTACTTTTTCAGGAGCAGGCCTAATCCCCGCTTTAGCACTCCCTTTAATCTCCTGAATCCCCACGGTAGACATCGCCGCTTCAGACAGTTTAATGATTCTGACCGTGACCTCCTGCTCGGTATCGCTTTCAAACACGGTATAGGTCTTCAAAGGCTTATTCATCAAATCATCAACAACACGTTCCCCATTCACATAAATGCCAATCCGGGCAAACTGATCTCCGCCGTCCGCCGTCTGATCACCCCTCAAGACCACTTCCGCCTTCTTACCATAAAGAGCAAACTCCACTCCCCCTCCGGACAACGCCAGCCAAAGCGCATCATTATAATAGCAGGTCCGCCCGATAATTTTGACATGCTCCTCCGTCGCCTTATAGCTTTGAGCTTCTCCTGGCATACTGGAACCCTTCCTTCTCCAAAAATAGTACCTCTGCCTCTATATTATATAGAGCCCGGCCTGCGGTCTACGCAGAAAAATTCGTTCCTAATTTGAATATTTTCGGATATTCCTCTCCATAATGGAGAAGGAGAAACCAATCTCCAGCAAGAATCTTACAAGGATCATATAAAAATCACAGAAGAGTCACAGAAGAATCACAGAAGAGTCACAGAAGAATAATCACCAAAGGTTCCTATCAGATTGTCTATCAAGTTACTATCAGGTTCCTACCGGCTTCATACGGAAAATCCCAAGCCAGCTATTAAGAGGAGGAGAACATGGGCAGATTAGTTCATTTCGAGATTCATGTAGAGGATATGGAGCGTGCCAAGCAGTTTTACGGAGAGGTATTCAGTTGGACCTTTGAGGACTGGAGCGGCTATGCCGGAATGCCTTATTTCGGAGCCGTAACAGGCGATGCCAGCGAGCCCGGGATTAACGGAGCGTTAGTGCAGCGCCAGGGCGCTTCTCCGGAACCCGGCAAGGCCCTGAACGGCTACGCTTGTACCATGGGCGTAGAAGATTACGACTCCACCGAAGCAAAAATCCTCCAGCACGGCGGCAATGTCGCCCTGCCAAAGTACGCGCTGCCCGGCATGGCCTGGCAGGGGTACTATATCGACCCCGAAGGCAACCTTTTCGGGATTCACCAGCCGGATGAGAATGCGAAGTAGGAATTTTCAGTGATGTCATGATATATAGTGTGACGCTTAAAAAATAAAAAGCTCATGTATGGATTCGCGTCTACAGGAGAATCCATACATGAGCTGCTTTCATTTTATTATAATTGAATAGCTTTATTGATCCAGAAACATAGCTTTATAGGATTCGGCAAGCCCCACAGCCCAGGCCCGGTAAAATCCCTGTCAAAACAAATGGGGTTGGTCACAAAATGACGGAAGAGCCTGACTCCACCATTATTAATAGTTAAAATTTACGGGTTCGCATATAATGGTACTACAGATTGAATGGAGGGATCCTATGCGAAAGCTTTCTCTTCAAGATATTGAAAGCAGGTTAAGCAAAAGTAATCCTAATGTGAATCTCGCTGTTGCAAAATTTCGAGTAAAGACAATCGAAGAGGGTTGGTCCCTATCCCGTAATCGTCCAAGATCTGCAGACGAAATTAAATATAATACTTCAAGTGAGTAACATAAACAGCGGAGAGATCCAGTTATCATAAGCTGTTTGCTTTTTTAAATTCCTCTCCGCAAGGTTGTAAAGGTGCATAGGGAAAGCTAGAGTCATTTACCAAAAGAACATTCTATACACTCTATTCTACTGCACCAATGAATAATTCCTACCCCTGCCCTCAACTTCATCCTTATAACCCAGCAGCATACGTGCCAACGTATTAGGGTACTCCATCAGCTTACGATATTCTTTTGCAGTTAAATCTGGGTTCTTCAACATAATCGCCTGAAGTTTGGCTATTTCAGAAACATCGTAACGAGCCTTGTACACCATAAATTGAGATATGTAATTGCCTATAGGCAGTTCTGACAAATTCTCATTGCCGTCCCATGAATACAACTTGATCTGTTTTATAAACCGATCCACATTACTACCTTGTGATAAAAAGCGATACACCAAATCACTCTTAATCTGAGTTGCGTTTGAATCCCCCTTATAGCTTTGTTCCATCAAGAACACTACAATTCCCATAAATGTATCAATGATTTGCAGAGGGATAGACTCATGCGATTCTTCCGACTCAACAGATGCAATTTTGTACCTTTTGCTCCGGTATACAGAGTGGGCATTCATCTGCTCTTTGATTTTTGAATGTAGTCCTAACGTATCGTATTCATCATTGTGGTCAATCTTAATGTTAACGTTCACCTGACCCTGCAAATGACGTGTCACTCCGTAGAACAATCTTTCAGGAATTTTGATATAGAATAGATTTCGCAGTTCCATCATAGTTAAGTTTAGCTGCTCAGCGACACTTTGAGCTTCTGCATTATTAACAATCAAGATATTGATATTAACATCCTGGTTGATAATGTAGTTAAGAACCTTGAAGTATTTCTTCAAGTGCTGATCATGATTGTATTCTCTGAAATGCAATTCACTCTTGGTTCCCAGTTCTTCATATATGCGTTGAATCGTCTGCGTTATGCCCGCCATTGCCTGTTCACTGCCGCCATACGCACCGTAATATGAATTCGCCTTTCCCGGCTGGTCAATTTTATTTGCTTCATCGAAATAGATATTATAGATCATTGTTCACATCCCAAATAGCCAAAATGGTAACGTGTAACTTGACTTTCATCCACATACATAATATCATGACTATACAAAAATAATACGGATGAGTGTAGTCTTCTCCGCTTCGTCAGCTGGAGCTGACTATGCTCGATAAAAGCCCTTCTCCGCTTCGTTAGCAGAGTTGGGTTTTTTGTATTTTTACGCTTATGTTTGTATCTACTACAGCCATAAGAAGAGGCTATGAACTCACTCTTCAATTAAATTGGAATTTTCTTGCTTTATTGTACTTTAACAAAGATACAGTGTAAAGCTATAAATTATAATGCTATTGAAGTCAACTCACGATATTGGTATTCTTATTATGTCAGATGAATATCTGTGGATTGAAAAAATAGTAGTATTATTTACACTTGAAACGCAGAAAAGCGACCTGTTAAGGTCGCTTTTCTGATACTCATATGGAGGCGAGGGGAGTCGAACCCCTGTCCGAAGGCAACGCCACATAGGCTTCTACGGGTGTAGTGACAGTTTTGATGTCACCCTAGGAACTCCCCGTCACCGGATTCCCTTTGGGTCAGCCTGGTTGTCTTCTTCAGCTAGCCGCAGGCGGAGACTAGACAGCGTATCCCACTAAAGTTGAGCCCTCATCCCGGCACATGGGCGATGCAGAGCGAGAGCACGTCTGCAGGTTATTAAGCTGCGAGAGCGTAGTTAGATTGTTGTTTGCCGTTTAATAGGCTTTAGCGTTGATGAAGTGGACGCGTCCCCACTACCCGCTACCCATGCTCGAACAACCCCCGTCGAATCCAAAAACGCCCCCGTAAAAGGAGAAGCGGCTTACCCCAGCCATCCTATGATGGGTGGACCGTTTCTGCAAAAGGGTGTCTTCCGGATCAAATCGGATGCCGAAGCTCCAGGAAGCAACCGCCTGTTCTTCCCTCCATAAAAGAAGGACAAGCGTTGTTGTATAGCATAAATGCTATATCAACGGTACATCAATTATTATATCACAGCCTGGCGCAGATGAAAGGCCAGATTGCTGGAACTGCCGATAAATCCTGCTAATTGGCAGATAAACTGCCTTTTCAATGATAAGCGAGGTATCCAAGCGACCAAGCGAATGCCGTTAACGCGCTACCTTCTGGCGTTCCTTCAATGCACGCTGAATATCGCGCTGCGCATCCTTCTTCGCGGCAGACTCACGCTTGTCGAACTGCTTCTTACCTTTGCCGAGACCGAGCAGCAGCTTGGCATACCCGTTCCGCACATAAACCTTAAGCGGTACAATCGTATAACCTTCCTGCTTGGACTGCCCCAGCAGCTTGTTGATCTGTGATTTGTGCATGAGCAGTTTGCGTGCACGAGTGGGATCAGCCGGATTACTGCGGTTGCCCTGTTCAAAAGGGCTGATGTGCATGTTGTGAACGTGGATTTCTCCATTCCGGATCGTGGCAAAAGCATCATTGATGTTCGCGCGTGCCATCCGCAGGGATTTGATCTCCGTACCCGTCAGCACCATGCCCGCCTCATACGTATCTTCGATGAAGTAGTCATGGGAAGCTTTCTTGTTCTGGGCCAACACTTTCCCTTCTGTCGTCTTCTTACCCATGTGCTCACTCCCTTAATCAAAAATAACCTACTCGGCAAACCTCATAAAGCCTCGCAAAAGCCTCACAAAAACCTCAGAACTCAATTGTAACAACAGCAGCAGGCAAAATCAAGGCTGCGGGAGCAGAGCCCGCAGCCCGGAATTAAGCTGCCCGCTTACTTATTTCTTCTTCCGCACAAATGCTGCGGCAGCGTTCTTGGCAGCGCCTTTGCCGCCGCCTTTATTCTTCTTGCGCTTCTTGCCGCCGGTGCTAGCGCTTGCACCGCCAGAACCGGCGGCGTCTCCCGCCCCGCCAGCGTTAAAGATGCCGCTGGCGGACGTCTTCTTGCGGCGTTTGCCTCCGCCACCGCCGCTATCGTAGCCGCGGCCGCTGTCGCCGCCGCGGGTGAATCCGTGCGGCGAGCCATTCGCATAGCCGCCCTTGCCCGAGCCGAAGCCGAAGCTGATGCCGCCTCCGGCACCCGCTTCGGGCTTCGCGCCCTCGCCGCGGCCCCGTTCCCCGGCCGCGGCTTCAAACCCGCCGCCGGCTCCGCCCCGGCGGCGGCCCCGTGAGCCGCCTGCTTCCGGCGGCTCCCCGGCGCCCGGACCGCTCCGCGCGTCCGGGCTGCCGAACACGCCGCGCGCATCGCCGCGCGTCTTGCCCTTGCCTTTGCCGGCTTTGCCTTTGCCGCCGGCAGCAGCACCTGCCCCGCCGGCTTTGCCTTTGCCGCCGCCGGCAGCAAACCCGCCAGCCGCGCCCTTCTTGCCGCGGCTGCCTTTTCTTCCGCTGCGGCCGAAGCCGTCGTCCAGCGGCAATTCCCCGCCGCGTTCACGGCGCCGCGGCTTCATGTCCACCAGCTCGAAGTCGATGGTGTGGTCGTCCATGTTCACGCGCGCCACGCGGATCTTGACCTCGTCGCCGATCCGGAAGATCCGCGACGTGCGCTCGCCGATCAGCGCCATGTGCTGCTCATGGAAATGATAATAATCGTCGGTCATCGCGCTCAGCCGGATAAGGCCTTCCACCGTATTATCCAGCTCGATGAACATCCCGAAGCTCGTTACGCTGCTGATCATGCCGGTAAATTCTTCGCCGACCTTGTCCAGCATAAATTCAGCTTTCTTCAGCTGCTCGGTGTCGCGCTCCGCGTCGACAGCCAGACGCTCCCGTTCAGACGACTGCTGCGCAATGTCGGACATGCGGCTTGCCAGGTATTCCTGGCGCTCATCAGATAAAGCGCCTCCGCTTTCAATAACCTCACGGATCACCCGGTGAATGACCAGATCGGGATAGCGACGGATCGGTGAGGTGAAGTGCGTATAATACTCTGCCGCAAGGCCAAAGTGACCGGTGCTCTCCGCATCGTATTTCGCCTGCTTCATCGACCGGAGCAGCATCGTGCTGATGACCGTCTGCTCCTTCGTCCCGTCGATGTCCTCCAGCAGCGTCTGCAGTGCGCGCGGATGCACCTTGTTGCCTTTGCCGCGGACCGTATAGCCGAAATTCGCGATAAACGCCATGAAGTTCATCAGCTTCTCCGGATCCGGGTCCTCGTGAATCCGGTAGATGAACGGCACCTTCAGCCAGTGAAAATGCTCCGCCACCGTCTCGTTGGCCGCCAGCATAAACTCCTCGATAATCTGCTCGGCGATCGAGCGTTCACGCTTGACGATATCTACCGGCTTGCCGGATTCATCCACAATGACCTTCGATTCCTCAAAATCGAAGTCGACCGCGCCCCGCTTCATCCGCTTGCTGCGCAGGCGCAGCGCCAGGTCGCGCATATTTTTAAAGGTATCCACCAGATCGCTGTAGCGCTCCGTTACCTCGGGATCTTCTTCCTGCAGGATCTTCCGGACATTGGTATAGGTCATCCGTTCCTTCGTCCGGATCACGCTGGTGTAGATATCATGCTTCACAACGTGCATCTGGTCGTCAAACTCCATATCGCAGGACAGCGTAAACCGGTCCACCTTCGGATTCAAGCTGCAGATCCCGTTGGACAAACGGTGCGGCAGCATCGGAATCACCCGGTCCACCAAATAAACGCTGCAGCCCCGGTTATAGGCTTCCTGATCCAGACGCGAGTTCTCCCGCACATAATAGCCGACATCGGCGATATGCACGCCCAGCCGGTAGTTGCCGTTCTCCAGGCGTTCCACGTTAACGGCATCGTCCAGGTCCTTCGCATCCTCACCGTCAATCGTGACAATGACGCGGTCCCGCAGATCGCGGCGCCCCTGGCGCACGATTTCGTCCTGTTCGATCGTATCCGGCACTGCCGCTGCTTCCTCCATCACGTCCTCAGGGAATTCCTCCGGCAGCTGGTGTTTGCGGATAATGGACAAAATGTCGACGCCCGGATCGTCCTTATGGCCAAGGATCTCTACCACTTCACCCGTGGCTGCCGCACGTCCTTCCGGATAGGACACGATGCGCGCGACAACCTTGTCGCCGTTCGCGGCTCCGCCCATCTTTTCCTGGGCAATAAAAATATCCCGGTTAATCCGCTTATCATCCGGCACCACAAAACCAAACGTCTCGTGGTGCTGGAACACGCCGACCACCTGCGTCACTGCGCGGGTCACAATCCGGACAACCTCGCCCTCAAGCCGACCCTCCGCCGGGCCCTTGCTGTTCACCCGGATGAGCACCGTGTCGCCGTTCATCGCGCTTTTTAAATCATTCGCATGGATATATACATCAGGATGCTCCCTGTTCTCCGGAATCAGAAAAGCAAAGCCCTTGGCGTGCACCTGCAGCCGCCCGCGCAGCAAATCCATCCGTTCCGGCACCCCGTAGCGCTGCGTACGGGTCAGCACGATTTTCCCGCTCTGCTCCAGATGGTTAAGCAGCTTCAGAAACTCCTTGAACTCGGCGGCTCCGGATATTTGAAAATGTTCCTCAAGCTCCTGATAAGTCATCGGCTTGTAAGCGGTCTCCCGCATAAAATCAAGCAGCATTGTTTCCGTTATCATTATTTCACCTCGAAAGCCCCGTCCATTGCAGAAGCCGTAATTAATTGCGATTCCATTATTTTCTTCTTCCTGTATATAACCTAGTATACACGAAATTAACCCCTTGCATCCCTTTCGTTCCGCAGCTGGCTATGTATTCATTTTTCTGTATAAATAATAGGGGGATAATCCCCGATAATTATAAGTGTAGGGATAATTTACCTTTAAACTTAACGAAAGGGTGAGGCTGTGAACCGTTTTGCATTTTTTCAAAGCCGGGATGGTATGTTTGCGCTTTTTGTCTGGGTAGTGCTGATCCTGATTGTGCTTAGAGACCCCATGCTTCCCGAGGAAAATCCCCTGCTGCTTGCCGTCTTTCTGGCGGGCGGGGCCTGCTGCAGCGTGCCGGTCGTGATGTACTACCACAAAATTAACCTTCCCTTCATCAAGTACGTCGTGGCCACTCTGCTCTCCCTTATGGCTCTGTATGAACTGCTTCAGCATTTTTGTATGGCCAATTACCTGCTTCTCTATATGAACATTGCCCTGCTCTCCCTATACTCCAGTCTCCGGCTCATGGTGTATCAGGGAATCTGGGTGATCGGCATTACCTTGAGCGCCTGGCTTTTTCATCTGTCCTCCACCCTTGCTCACATCAGCAGCACGCTGCCCCTTCTGAGCGGAGCCCTTCTTCTCACTGTCGTATTTGGCATTAATGCGTTAAGAACCGAGAGAAGGAATGCCGTCTGGAATCGAAAAAGCCTTGCCTGCGCTAAGCTTCACGCCAAAGCAAATGCCGCTGCCCATGAGCTGCATTCGGCGATAGATCTGCTGCAAGACTGGAGTACAGAGCTTGAACAAGAGATCCGCGAAACCCGGCAGCTCTGCCAGGAAATCATCGGCTGTCTGGATTCCGCGAACCTGAATTTGACGTGCAGCAAGGATGATCCTCAGAAGGGGCAGTCCAAGATGCAGTACACTGAGCTTTCCGGCGCAGGCATGAGCATGGACACGGGCAAAGACATGGCCGGCTCACCCCTGGAAATATCGGAGATCCAGGAACGGTTCCTCAGGATTACAGCCAAAATGCTCCTTGTCGCTGAACATACTACCGCAAGCAGACAAGCGGCGGGAGAGATCAAGGCAGGTCTGTTCCAGGGATACAACAAGCTCAATGAACTGCTGCTCCTTCAGGCAGCCTGCAGCCTGTCCAGCTCCAAGCAAGGCGAGAAATAACTTTTACTACATATCAGAACGTGTACGCCGCAGCAGCATCAAAAAAAGCCTTCAATCCGTAGAGATCGAAGGCTTTTATCCTATTCACAAACTATTCAAGAACCGCAACGACGATAGCGGCAATAAAGAATCCCGCAGCCATTACAATAGTCGTACGTTCCAATACCAATTCCATGCCGCGTGCTTTCGTTTTACCGAAAAGATGCTCCGCACCTCCGGAGATGGCACCGGAAAGACCTGCGCTCTTGCCCTTCTGAAGAAGAACGATCGTAATCAAACCGATGGAAAAGATAACAAGCAGAATTTTAAACAGAATATCCATTCAATCCACCTCCTAAGACTGGCCGCATCTATAATCATTTTAAAATCTAACCATTGAGACAAAACTAAACATCACTATTATCTTATCACAGCCTGCTTACTGAAAACAAGGCTTTTGTCAAGCTTCAGCTAGACTAGAATGAAACTAAATTTGTACATGGCCACATATTCAATCGAACGATTGAATTTTGCCATCGATAACGAACTTTGATAAAGTGAAGGATGAGGTGATTGACTTATGTTAAAAAGATTAGGCGTCCTCGACCAATCGCATATAAATGAAGGCAGCAATGCTGTCCAGGCTTTAGCCGATACCACCCGGCTGGCAGAAGAGGCGGACCGCCTCGGCTACCACCGGTACTGGGTATCCGAGCATCACAGCTCGCGCAGTCTCGCCCACTCCAGCCCCGAGGTGCTGATCGCTCATCTGGCTTCGCACACCAAGCGGATCCGGGTAGGCTCCGGCGGCATCATGCTGCCGCACTACAGCGCCTATAAAGTGGCGGAGAATTTCCGCCTGCTTGAGGCGCTGTACCCCGGCCGGATCGATCTCGGGATCGGCCGTGCCCCGGGCGGCCGCCCCTTGTCCACCCGGGCGCTGCAGGAAGGCCGGTATCATCACGGCGACATTTATCCGCAGCAGGTCGTAGACCTGATTGCGTACCTGAATGACGCCGTACCGGCCGATCACCGCTTCCCGGGCCTGCTGGCAGCCCCGTCCGTGCCTACGGCACCGGAGCTGTGGCTGCTCGGGTCCAGCGGCGGCACCGCTGGACTGGCTGCCGAAGCCGGCGCGTCGTATGCGTTCGCGCAGTTCTTCGGCACGGCCGGCGGCTCGGATTCGGTCCGGATGTACCGCGAACGGTTCACACCGTCGCTCATGGAACCGGAGCCGAAGGCCCTCGCCGCCGTCATGGTCATCTGCGCCGAGTCCGAGGCGGAGGCGCTTGAGCTGTCCTCAAGCGTCAGCCTCTACTTCCTGGCGCTGGAAACCGGCATGGAGCTAGGCTACCTGCCGTCCGTGCAGACCGCCAAGGATTACCCGTACACGCCTTACGACCTGGCCCGGCTGCAGGCCGCCAAGGAGAAACGGGTCATCGGTACGCCGGAGCAGGTCAAGCTGGGGCTCGAGCAGCTGGCCGAAGAATATCAGGCCGATGAGCTGCTGCTCGTCTCCCCGATCTATGATCTGGAAGCCCGGCTCCGTTCCTACCGCCTCGTAGCGGAGGCCTTCGGGCTTCAGCAGGCTTAAGAGGGGCACTTGCTCTAATCTCTTAATCTCTTAATCTCTTTTTTCTAGGAGCACTACCCGGCTGTCCGCGCCGTAATTCAGTGTATGGCACGGCGCTTCCTGAAGGCACTCTAAAAGGCTGCAGATCCACTGCAGCCTTTTCCTTTTTTTATCCGCTATTTATTGAGCTGCTCTTGCAGCTGCCACCTCAATTTCAGGCTCGGTAGAAAGCCCAACGTTCCCCGATAACGCCCGCGAAATCATGCAGGCGCCTTCCGACTTCCCTGCAATCAATCTCGCCCGTTCCACATCCCTTTCACTCGTGCCGGCCTTAAGCACAATATGCGGGCGGTGCACAATCCTTTCATAGGTAAAAATATTGTTGGTAACATCCACCGTTCCTTCTGAATTCAAGGTCAGGCTTTCCGTCTCAATCCCCGATCTTTCCAGCGCTGCCGCCAGGGTGATCAAATAACAGGTTGCCGCAGCGCCTAAGAGCATTTCATCCGGGTTCGTACCCGTTCCCGGTCCGCCCATAGGCTCCGGAATGGAGATCTCTGTCTTCAAGTTGCCGGTCTCAATTGTTCCTTCGCTGTTGCGGCCGCCGTTCCAGACGGCGTTTAGCTGAAACAAGTGTCTCATACCGTTGCCTCCTTCGAAAATGAGTTGGACGTATGGCTCTCTCTGCTGTCATTGTATACCAATTGACACCGTTTTGCCATTTTTATGGACAGATATAAAAATCCCCCGGCGTAAGGAAGCACCGGGGGATTCATGGCTGTTGCTATTATTTCTTCAGGTTGTAGAAGGATGTCAAGCCGTTGTATTGAGCCAGCTCACCCAATTGGTCTTCGATGCGGAGCAATTGGTTGTACTTCGCAATACGGTCAGTACGGGAAGGTGCGCCTGTTTTGATTTGGCCAGAGTTAGTAGCAACCGCGATGTCAGCGATTGTGCTGTCTTCGGACTCACCGGAACGGTGGGATACAACAGCTGTGTATCCAGCGCGTTTAGCCATTTCAATAGCGTCGAACGTTTCAGTCAAAGTACCGATTTGGTTTACTTTGATCAGGATGGAGTTACCGATGCCGTCTTCGATCCCTTTAGCCAGACGCTCAGTGTTCGTTACGAACAGGTCGTCACCAACCAATTGGATTTTGTTGCCCAGTTTCTCAGTAAGCAGCTTCCAGCCTTCCCAGTCGTCTTCGGAGCAGCCATCTTCGATAGTGATGATTGGGTATTTGTCTACCCAAGAAGCGAGCAGGTCAACGAATTCAGCGGAAGTGAAGGATTTGCCTTCGCCTTCAAGATGGTATTTGCCGTCTTTGAAGAACTCAGTGGAAGCAACGTCCATACCGAGGAATACGTCTTTACCAGGTGTGTAACCCGCTTTTTCAATCGCTTCGATGATGGAAGACAAAGCGTCTTCGTTGGAAGTGAAGTTAGGAGCAAAGCCGCCTTCGTCGCCAACTGCAGTGTTCAGGCCTTTGCCTTTCAGTACGGATTTCAGGTTGTGGAAGATTTCAGCACCCATGCGAAGTGCTTCTTTGAAGCTTGGTGCGCCTACTGGCAATACCATGAATTCTTGAACGTCAACGTTGTTGTCGGCATGAGCGCCGCCGTTAACGATGTTCATCATAGGAACTGGCAGTTGCTTAGCGTTGAATCCGCCCAGGTAAACATACAGAGGCAGGTCCAAAGCGTCAGCAGCAGCGCGGGCTACGGCCATGGATACAGCCAGGATTGCGTTAGCGCCCAGTTTGCCTTTGTTTGGAGTTCCGTCCAGAGCGATCATCATTTTGTCGATGCCGAGCTGGTCCAAAGCGTCCATACCGATCACTTCTGGAGCAATGATGTCGTTAACGTTGGCAACGGCTTTCAGAACACCTTTGCCCAGGTAACGGGATTTGTCGTCGTCGCGAAGCTCAACCGCTTCGTGAGCACCAGTGGAAGCGCCGGATGGTACGATAGCGCGGCCGATAGCGCCGGATTCCAGATAAACTTCAACTTCTACAGTTGGGTTGCCGCGGGAGTCAAGGACTTCGCGTGCGTATACGTCAGAAATAATAGTCATTTTGAGTATTCTCCTTTTCAAGATCATTTGGTGATAGAAACAAGCTGGTAAAACTTCTCTGTGCAGAAGCTTACCGCATTTAGGCTAGCGTTCGCAAGTAAGCAGCTTGCTTGAGGCATGCAGCCCCAGGCAAAAGCGTTATTTCCGGCTGGCGATCATCGATTGCCCTGTCATTTCAGCAGGTTTAGGCAGCTGCATCAAATCGAGGATGGTTGGCGCAACGTCAGCCAAAATGCCGTGTTCACGAAGAACTACGTCATGGGAAGTTACGATAAATGGAACCGGGTTGGTGGTATGAGCGGTAAACGGACGGCCGTTCTCGTCAAATACCATATCCGCGTTGCCGTGGTCGGCGATAATAATCGCTACGCCGCCTTTAGACACAACGGCATCCACGACTTTGCCTACGCATTCATCCGTAACTTCAACCGCCTTGATTGTCGGCTCCAGCATACCGGAGTGTCCAACCATGTCAGGGTTAGCGAAGTTCAGAATGATGGTATCAAAGTTCTCTTCTTCGATTTCCTTCACGGCTGCAGCCGCTACTTCGTAAGCACTCATTTCAGGCTGAAGGTCATAAGTAGCAACCTTCGGCGAGTTGATGAGAATACGGGTTTCGCCCGGAAGCTCCACATCACGTCCGCCGCTGAAGAAGAACGTTACGTGAGGGTATTTTTCCGTTTCGGCAATACGAAGCTGTTTCTTGTTATTCTGCACAAGCACTTCGCCCAGCGTGTTATCCAGGTTCTTAGGCTCGTAAGCCACGTATCCCCCAACCGTTTCGCTGAACAGCGTCAAGCATACGAAATGCAGGCCTTCAGGGAATTTCGGTCCACGTTCAAAGCCGCGGAAGTCCAGGTTGGTAAAGACTTGGGACAGCTGAATCGCACGGTCCGGACGGAAGTTCAGGAACACAACGGAATCGCCGGATTCTACGGAACCAACCGGATTGCCTTGTCCGTCAACGATAACAGTCGGTACCATGAATTCGTCAAACACGTCGTTGCTGTAAGAATCTTTAACCGCTTGAACCGGATCTGTATAATGAGGGCCTTCGCCGTACACGATTGCACGGTAGGATTTCTCTACGCGATCCCAGCGTTTGTCGCGGTCCATGGAATAGTAACGACCAGAGAGCGTTGCAATTTTGCCGATGCCGATTTCTTCGATCTTCTTGATCAGCTGGTTCAGGTAGCCTTCACCGCTGTCCGGAGCTACGTCCCGGCCGTCAAGGAAAGCGTGGATATACACGTCGTGCATATCTTCTTTCTTGGCCAGCTCCAGCATCGCAAACAAATGATTGATGTGCGCATGTACGCCGCCGTCGGACAGCAAACCGTACAGGTGCAGCTTTTTGCCGTTCTTCTTAGCGGAACGCACGGCTTCAACCAAGGTCGAGTTCTCGAAGAATTCGCCTTCGCGAATGGATTTCGAAATCCGGGTCAAATCCTGATAAACAATGCGGCCTGCACCGATATTCAGGTGACCAACCTCAGAGTTGCCCATTTGGCCTTCCGGTAAACCTACCGCTTCACCGCAAGCAGTCAAAGTGGTATTTGGATATTCTTTCAGGTAACGGTCATAGTTCGGTTTATTAGCTTGGGCAACCGCGTTGCCTTCCACCGTATTCCGAAGACCAAAACCGTCCATGATGATTAGAGCTACGGGTCTAGGTACATTCCCAGCCATCTTACTTGGCCCCCTCAACCAGAGCGATGTAGGAAGCAGGCTGCAAGCTTGCGCCGCCTACGAGCGCGCCGTCGATGTCGCTTTCGCTCATGTATTCCTTCACATTTTCAGGCTTCACGCTGCCGCCATACTGGATGCGGACTTTGCCGGCCGTTTCGGAGCCGTACAATCCATCCACCAGGCTGCGGATATAGGCGATTACTTCGTTTGCATCCTGTGCAGTGGAAGATTTGCCTGTGCCGATTGCCCAGATTGGCTCATATGCGATAACCACTTGAGCTGCTTGTTCTGCAGTCAGACCTTGAAGAGCAGCTTCAGTCTGCACTTTAACCACTTCTTTGGTTTGGCCTGCTTCACGCTCTTCAAGCTTCTCGCCTACGCATGGAATCGGGGTAATGCCGTATTTAAATGCAGCGTGAACTTTCTTGTTCACGATTTCGTCTGTTTCGCCAAAATAAGCGCGGCGTTCGGAGTGCCCGATGATGACGTAATCAACACCGAGCTCCTGCAGCATTTTGCCGCTGATTTCGCCGGTAAATGCGCCTTCGTCTTCGAAGTGAAGATTCTGGGCACCGATCTTGATGGAAGTTCCGTTAGCCGCTTCCACCAAGGCCGGGAGGTTCGTAAACGGAGCGCAGATGACGCTTTCCACGCCGGCTACTTCCGCTTTGCCCTTAATTTCTTCAAAGAACGTTTTTGCTTCGGAAACCGTTTTGAACATTTTCCAGTTCCCTGCAATAATTGGTGTTCTCATGCCGTTAAACCTCCAGTGTTCTTCTTAAATTCTTGATGCCTCTGCACCAAAAATCTTACTTGTCGTTCAGAGCCACTACGCCAGGAAGAGCTTTGCCTTCCATGAATTCCAGGGAAGCGCCGCCGCCAGTAGAGATGTGGTCCATTTTGTCAGCCAAATGGAATTTCTCAGCTGCCGCTGCGGAGTCACCGCCGCCGATGATGGTGTAACCTTCAGTCGTTGCGCAAGCTTCTGCAACTTCACGGGTACCGCCTGCAAAAGGATCAATTTCGAATACGCCCATAGGACCGTTCCAAACAACCAGCTTGGAGTTCTTAATAACGTCTGCGTACATGGCGCGTGTCTTAGGACCGATGTCCACGCCTTCCCAGCCTTGAGGAATGCCGTCAATGTCGACGATATCTTGATTTGCATCTGCTTTAAAGTCGTCAGCGATCACGCAGTCAACAGGAAGCAGGAAGTTCTTGCCGAGTTTCTTGGCTTTCTCGATGAAGCCCAGAGCAACGTCCAGCTTGGAATCGTCGCACAGGGACAGACCGATTTCATAGCCTTGAGCTTTGAAGAAGGTGTAGGACAAGCCGCCGCCAATCAGCACGTTGTCCGCAAGGTTCAGCAGATTGTCGATTACGTCAATTTTGTCTTTAACCTTGGAGCCGCCGATAATTGCAGTGAAAGGACGGTCAGGATTGGACAAAGCTTTACCCAGAACGGATAATTCTTTCTCCATCAAAAGACCGGAAACGGCTGGCAGATAATGAGCGATACCTTCTGTGGAAGCATGTGCGCGGTGAGCAGCACCGAAAGCGTCGTTAACGAACAGATCGGCAAGCTCTGCAAACTGCTTCGCGAGTTCAGGATCGTTCTTCTCTTCGCCTGGATAGAAGCGCACGTTCTCAAGAACAAGCACATCGCCATTGTTCAGTTCGGCGATTTTGGCTTTCACGGCTTCGCCTACAGCTTCGTCCGCTTTGGCAACCGGTTTGCCAAGCAGCTCGGCCAAACGTTCTGCCGGAGCAGTCAGACGCATGGACTCGTTAACTTCGCCTTTTGGACGGCCCAGGTGGCTCGCAAGAATGACTTTAGCGCCATTCTCGATCAAATATTTGATCGTTGGCAGCGTTTCACGGATCCGGGTGTCGTCCGTAATTTTTCCATTTTCGAGCGGCACGTTAAAATCCACGCGCACAAATACGCGCTTACCTGTTACTTCTACATCGCGAACACTTTTTTTATTCATGGTTCGTTCCTCCGCACCCTTAAATTTTATATTCTGCAATTCAAGGAAAAGCACTCATTATGCATAAAGAGCGGAAACACTGCTGTTTCCGCTCTTTGGTTTCAAAGAAGGCCTGCTATTACTTAGCCAATTTTGCGAAGTGTTCCAAAGTGCGAACGAGCTGCGCAGTGTAGGACATTTCGTTGTCGTACCAAGCTACTGTCTTAACCAATTGCTGGTCGCCAACAGTCAGAACTTTAGTTTGAGTAGCGTCGAACAGGGAACCGAAAGTCATACCTTTGATATCGGAAGATACGATTTCGTCTTCTGTGTAACCGTAAGTTTGCGGGTCTGCAGCAGCTTTCATTGCAGCGTTAACTTCGTCTACAGTTACTTTCTTGTTCAGAACAGTTACCAGCTCAGTCAGGGAACCAGTTGGAACAGGCACACGCTGTGCAGCACCGTCCAGTTTGCCTTGCAGTTCAGGAATTACCAGGCCGATGGCTTTAGCAGCACCAGTTGTGTTAGGGATGATGTTCTCAGCAGCAGCACGAGCGCGGCGGAAGTCACCTTTAGCATGCGGAGCATCCAAAGTGTTTTGGTCGCCAGTGTAAGCATGGATTGTAGTCATCAAACCTTCAACGATACCGAAAGAATCGTTCAATGTTTTAGCCATAGGAGCCAAGCAGTTTGTTGTGCAGGAAGCGCCGGAGATTACTGTTTCAGTTCCGTCCAGAGTTTCATGGTTTACATTGTAAACGATTGTCTTCATGTCGCCAGTAGCTGGAGCGGAGATAACAACTTTCTTAGCGCCGCCTTTCAGGTGAAGCTCAGCTTTTTCCTTAGTTGTGAAGAAGCCTGTGCACTCCAGAACGATGTCAACGCCGAGCTCGCCCCAAGGAAGTTCTTCAGGGTTACGGTTAGCCAGAACTTTAACGTCTTTGCCGTTTACTTTGAAGAAACCTTCGTGTACTTCAACTTCACCGTTGAATTTGCCTTGTGTTGTATCATATTTAAGAAGGTGAGCCAGCATTTTAGCGTCAGTCAAGTCGTTGATTGCTACTACTTCGATACCTTCTACTTCTTGAATACGACGGAATGCCAAGCGACCGATACGTCCAAAACCGTTAATGCCTACTTTTACACTCATTGATAGATCCTCCCAAAAAAATATTATTTTATATTTAGCCAGACCAGATGTAATCTGCCCTGAGTAAAACACCGTAATTATGCCTTATTATGCCTTCTAAAGCGATTTGACAATTTCTTCAGCAGCCGCTTCATCCGTGACCAGGATATCCTCCTGACCGAACTTTAATACGGCATGAATCGCCTTTGCCTTGTTTCGCCCGCCGGCAATGCCGATGATCGTCTCCGTAGATTTGATGTCCTCGAGCCTCAGGCCCAGGGTGAGCATCTTATGCACTACGGCACCTTGACCGTTAAAATAATAACCGAACGATTCGGCAATGGCTCCGTCTCTTACGATCTCTTCCACCATCTCAGGATCCAGCTTGCGCCTGCGCGCCATCTCCATAGCGTCTCCGATGCCGTGGACGACTATCCGCGCTTGGCGGATCAGACTCACGATCTCTTCGATGTTATGGTCATGGACCAGGGATTCATAAGCTTCTCTGCCAAGTAAATCAGGCACATGAAGCAGCCGGTATTCCGCACCCACCCGTTTAGCCATTCCCGAAGCAATGGTATTGGCCTGAATCTCCAGGCTTTCACCAAGGCCTCCGCGGGCCGGCACAAACCAGCATCCTTTAATAGGCGCCGGCGGGGGTGTAAGCTGTTCAGCCATGACGGCCAGTGTTGAACCGCCGGTTACGGCTACAACGTCATCATTCCCGATTACCTCAAGTAAAGCTCTTGCTCCAGCGCGCCCCAGCTCACGCTTGGCGGTTTCAGAGGCTTCGCAGTCCCCTGGGACGACAATCACCTTCCGCAGACCATAAGTGCCGCGAATTTTGTTCTCCATCTCAGACAGGCCAAGCAATTCCTTCACGAACGGCTTCATCTGCTCCAGGAGCTGAAGCCCCGCCTCACTGATTCTCATGCCCACATTCTCAATTTCGATAAGCCCTTGGGCTTTAAGGAGATCGGTTTCGGCACGTAAAATGCGTTCTGTCATATTCAGAGCCACTGCAAGCGTGCGCCTTCCTATGACTTCCTCGAGCATGATCTGGTTAAGGATTAGATATCTCTTCTTGAGAACATCCATGAGATCAGGCAGAAGCTGCTTTTGGATCTCCAACAAATTTCGCAATGTCTTCACTCCTGCGGCTTCGACTATCTCTCTCCATTCCTCTGGTCTTAAAACGTCCCGGGTTAACGTTTTAAGTCCCACTGATATTCTAACCAATTTTTGAGACTGTTGCAAGTGCATCGTCCGTATAATGAGCAAGTTTTCCATCAGTTATTCGCACTTTCCTGAGTGATCCTTTATTGAAAGCGGATTAAACAAGAAGGCTTGCTTTTTTGCCAGGAAGCGTCTATAATCATCTTTGTTGACTTTTCTTATTGACTGTCAGCCAGATTTATTCACATGTGCGCCCGTGGTCCAATGGATATGACGTAGGCCTCCGGAGCCTGAGATCGAGGTTCGATTCCTCGCGGGCGCGCCATTATTAATTTAAACGTTCTATATAGGTTCAACCAGAAGTCCGAGATAAACGGGCTTTTTTTTGACCCTTAGTTTGACTTTCTTTGACTTTCTGTTTGAAATTGTTTATGATGTGGTTATTAACAGTGATCCTATTTGGAAACGGCGTTTAAAGGCAATGGTTTTGGTTAATGCTGTAGTCGCCGGAGTTCAGTTGGGCTCGTCCTGTTAAACCGCTGCTCCGCTCATACTTATTGAGCAATGAGCATACTACTTATAATCCAAACTTAGGAGGGTTTTTATCGTGAGTTATATTCCTATGGTCGTCGAACAAAGTAACCGCGGAGAGCGTGCTTACGACATTTATTCCAGATTGCTCAAAGACCGGATTATTTTCCTTGGCTCCCAAGTGAACGACGTTGTGGCCAACTCCATCATTGCGCAGATGCTGTTCCTGGATGCCGAAGAGCCAGGCAAAGACATTCACCTCTACATCAACAGCCCTGGCGGTTCCATTACCGCAGGCATGGCTATTTACGATACGATGCAGTTCATCAAATCCGACGTTTCCACGATCTGCGTGGGCATGGCCGCTTCCATGGGCGCTTTCCTGCTGAATGCAGGCGCCAAAGGCAAGCGTTACGCGCTGCCTAACAGCGAAGTGATGATCCACCAGCCTCTGGGCGGTGCTGAAGGCCAAGCGACCGACATCGAGATTCGTGCACGCCGCATCCTGAAGATGCGCGACACCCTGAACAAGATTCTGGCAGAACGTACAGGCCAGCCGCTGGAACGTATTGAAAAAGACACCGACCGCGACTACTTTATGACCGCGGCGGAAGCCAAAGAATACGGCCTGATCGACAAAGTGATCGAGAAAGTGAACGCTGAAGGCGTGTAAGCCGGCTGTAATTAGAGAGAAGCAGTCCATCCTTAACTAAGGGCGGGCTGCTTTTTCGTTTGGTTTGAATGTCTTGGTGTGCAAAAAGCCCAGTACCAATGCGGTACTGGGCTGTCTTTTACATATGGCTTAACCTGCAGCTACTTCCTCTTCAATGAAGGTCACAGCGAATGTCTTCTCTGTTGTAGTTCCTCCGCTGCTATACGTCGCAGTGTATTCTCCGGCTGTGCTTCCTGCTACTACTGTAGCTGTGATCGGCGTACCTTCAAGCGGCGCTTGTACATAGGCTTCTACAGCTGCCAGTTTGGCTTCATCAGTTGCGTTCTCTCCGTTAATAACAGGAACGTTAACCTCGACAGGAGCAACTTTAACCAGGAAGGTTACAGCAAATGTCTTCTCTGTTGTAGTTCCTCCGCTGCTATACGTCGCAGTGTATTCTCCGGCTGTGCTTCCTGCTACTACTGTAGCTGTGATCGGCGTACCTTCCAGCGGCGCTTGTACATAGGCTTCTACAGCTGCCAGTTTGGCTTCATCAGTAGCGTTCTCTCCGTTAATAACAGGAACGTTAACCTCGACAGGAGCGACTTTGACCAGGAAGGTTACAGTGAGCGTGGTCACTGTTTGCTGCCCTCCGCTATGGTATGTCACGATGTACTCCCCAGCTTCATCTCCTGGTACTACGGTAGCTGTGATCGGCGAACCTTCCAGCGGCGCTTGTACATAGGCTTCTACGGCTGCCAGTTTGGCTTCTGCGGTTGCGTTCTCTCCGTCTACGACAGGAACGTTAACCACGAGAGGTGTAGAAGGAACCTGACTTTCATTACCTGTAGAACCGCTGCCAGAGCTGCCTGAGCTGCTAGATCCACCAGAAGAACTTCCGCTGCTAACTGTTGAGGTTACAGTAGACGAGGAATTAACAATAATGTTTGTTTGCTGAACTCCCTGCACTTGGCTAGGTCTTGTGTCGAAAGTTGATTTTTGAGCCCCTTCGTTAACAATTACGTTTGTTAACTGGGATGCGCCAAGAATATGGGAAATCGCATTCAATACAAGGTTAGAAATCTGCGTACTGCTGCTCAATACAATGGTGTTGTCCGAAGCTGCTGCGTCTACAGTTACATCCTGAATCGAACCGCGCTGCAATTGGACGGTTACAGATACACTGAAGAAATTAATATCGTCAAATTTACCCTTCAGCTGCACAGTTGTATTGGCTGGTAGTTCTTTAGCCAGCTCCACGTCAGTAAAACCTTCTCCATTTACATCGCTTTCTTCCAGCTTAGCGGAGGACTGAATGATAACCTTATCCGCTTGAGTTGTACCCTCTGCTACCAGACGAACTGCACCGTTCTGTTTATTAACCACCACATTGACCAGCACGGAGTCCACAAAGTGAATGGAGTTTTCCCCGCCGCCCTCAACGTTTGTAGTACCATGAACCTTCACATTCTTTATGGTGACATCACCGCTGCCAATTCCAGCTCCCAGCAGCAGGTTACCTTTAATTTCATAGTTATTAAGGGTAACACCTGGTACATTGATAATGACATCGCCATTGACAACCGTTGTCTCTTGATCGTTGCCATATGTCCCGGCCTGGTCGATTGTTACCGGCTCGGCGGCTGAAGTTCTGCTGCTGACAGCAGAATCAATAAGCACTACAGCTTCAGCACGAGTAAGCTGATTCTGTGCTCCAAAGGTACCGTTCGGATAACCTTTCATGATATTGTTCTCAACAACTGCAGAAATGCTGTCTTGGCTCCATGCAGGAATTTTTCCCGCATCGGAAAATTGTTTAATACTATCGGTATTGCTTGTGTCCAATCCGAGAATATTAGAAATGATAGTAGCAGCTTCCTGACGGCTAATATTAGATCCCGGATGGAAGGTTTGATCCGAGTATCCTGTTACATAGCCAGCTTTAACCGCCTTGGCAATATCGCTGTACGCCCAATTCGTTGTTGAAAGGTCTTTGAAATTAGCCGATCCCGTATCTGTAAACCCAAACATACGGTTAATCATCGTAATAAACTCAGCACGTGTAATGGCGTTATTTGGTTTAACTGTGCCGTCCTGATAACCTTTCAGATTTCCGCTGGAAATCCAATTCTGAATCTGCTGTTCTGCCCAATGTCCCTGCACATCGCTTGCAGTTTGTGCTGAAACCGCATCCATTGATGCCAATGCCATACTTAGACTTAATACCCCTGCAACTGCCCCGCGTAGTTTCTTACGTCTTCCCATGTTGTCCTCCAAGTCTTTTCTAGATGCTGTATTGCATCGGTATATTCTAAAATCTTATATCGGAATCCAACCGCTGCATTGTTACCTTTTCTAAAAGAAACTTCGGGGCCAGCTTACGAAAAGGGGTGCCCCTAGTCATTTTTATGACTTTTGGGACACCCTCTTTTTCTTTTTTATAGGTGGCAAGAAACTCGTCCTTACTGCTGCTCAAACGGGCTTGAGCCATCAGGGAGCAGCGCCGAGAAAGGAATAGCATATTCCGGGAATCCGGCTGCGTAAGGCAGGTATTCATACAGCTGGAAGAAAACGACGATGCCCTCATCCTTCAGGTAAAACCCGGGGTTGTCTCCCGCCGTAGTAAATCCGCCGAAGTAGCCTGGGGTTTTCTCCAGATTTGCTGCGACCTTCGCGTCAATGATCTTCAGGTAGTCGGGGTTTGCCTTAAGCAGCTCGGACAGCCCTGCCTGGCTGCCGTCGCTCAGCCGGATGGTGATGCCCTCAAGAGCGCTCATGCCGTGTGCGCCTCCGGTGTACTCGTAACTCAGCAGGCGGAAGCTGATGTATCCATTGCGGTTGTAAGTGAGGCTGTAATAGCTGTCGAACTCGTTTTTGGTGCCTTGCGGCCCAAGTCCAAGCTCTTTCGAGCGCTCCTTCGCGTCCTGTAAATAGGCTTCAGCATGCTCCTTGAAGATCTGGTTGATCTTCTGCTGGACGGACGCATCTGACAAGCCGCTGATTACAGGATACTCAATCCGGAAATCGGTTGCCGCAGCAGACTCGTTCAATACTTTGGCCGTTACCTTAAGATCATTCAGCTGCAGCGGGATCAAATTGATGATCTTGGCGCTGTTGTTCCAAGCCGTCCGGTAGCCCAGGACGTCGCTCAGCAGATGAACCGAAACGTAGCTGCGCCCCTGCTGATTCACCCATTCATAATCCGAGAACTGGGTGCTCCCGTCTACGGTAACCTGCATGGTTCCGTATTCTGTCGGCTTAAGTGTAACCGTGACTTTCCCGCGGGTAATCTCATAGGCTTTGGTCTTGGCGTCATAGGACACCTTCAGACCAAGCGCATCCCGGAGCACTGCCAGCGGGATCAGCACGGTGTTATTTTTGGCGATAGCCGTTTGAGTCAGCGTTGTCCCGTTCAAAGCAATACGGATGGGAGCCGCAGTCTTGGCGGAGGCGGAAGCGGAAGCTGAGGCCGAAACGGCAGAGGCGGATGCCGCCGAACTAAGCGCGGCCGGAGCTGTGCCTGCTCCAAGGAGCAGGGCGGCGGCCAGCAGGACGCGGGTGCTTTTTATGTAAGAAGTCATGATCTTCATTCCTTTCCTGGATGAGGTCTTTCATTGCCCGCTCCATTATAACTTCCCCCTGCTGCCGACAAATGACAATACAGGTAACAATCCAGGGACAATCCTGCCATTTTCATCGTCGGTGATAAAGGTAACCCCGCACTTCAGGCCAGAAGTACAGGGCTTTCTGCCATTACAATCTCTTAACCATTCCCTATGTGAACTTCGCTGTGATCGCGGTTATCATCCGAGCCGTCCATATCCCAAGGCATTCAGGTGCTCTGCAATGATGCGGTACCCGCGCCCGTTGGGATGAATATGGTCAAGGAACAGCAGCTCCCGCTCATGTCCGGCAAAGTCAGGATAGATGTTGGCCAGTCCATATACCGGGCTCGTAAGTTGGGCTGCAAACCGGTTAAACTGCAGAACCCAATCCGTAGCCTCCTGGATTTGGGGGTAAGGGTTATATAAACCTACCACCCGGATGATATAGGGTTTGCCGGAATCGGCCTTTAAGCGAAAGACATTGCCTGCTAGATTTGAAAAATGGTGCATGCACTCCTGCAGAGCCCCCCGCAGAATCCGCCCCGTTTGGGCCGGATCACGGCGTGCTGCTTTGGCCGCGTCAATCAAATCATTGCCGCCGATGGAGATCGTAACGATGTCGGCTTCCCGGATCTGCTGCCGGAATGCCGGATTCCGGGCCACCCGCTGAGCCAGCTCCGCGCTGGTTAAGCCGTTAATGCCCAGATTGCTGTAGGCTACAAACCCCCGCAGCTTTACTTCTGCCATCCGCCGGTACTGCGGGACAAACCCTTGGCCCGGCAATGCGCCGAACCCGGTCGTCAGCGAATCGCCAATGGCCGTATACTGATAGCTCATGCTGCTTCCTCCTATTGCCTTTCAGCTATGCTCTCTATGTAACATATGAAAGAGAGAAGTTTCCGGCTACGGGGTATCTGTCCATGAACGGCAAAAAAACAGCCTGTCCAGACAGGCGCCTAACCGGCTTCTGGACAAGCTGCTTTCTAGTGAACTCTTGTTCTTACTTCATTTCGTATTGGACGGTCAACGAGGTCTGAACGGTTAATTCGCCCGTTTCAACTGCCGTGCTTGCAGCGTCTGCGGAGGAGGTGCTTTGCATCAGCATTTCGGCTTGTTTCACAACAGGCGTATATCCGCCGTCATTCTGCACCACATTGATTACCCCGCCCAGCGTCTGCCCGGCTGCCTTGGCGATGCTTCCGGCCTTCATACCGGCATTAGCCATCGCTTTACTGATGACCTGGTCCAGATATTGATCCGGATTCTCTACCGAGAAGGTAACGTCGTTAATCCGGTTGGCGCCTGCACTCGAAGCCGCGTCAAGCAGCTGGCCGATCTTCTCCAGATCCCGGTATTTCACCTGGAAAGTCTGGTTGGCCGTGTATCCGGTGATCTTCTGCCCTTCCTTATCGTTATAGGTGTAGTTCGGCTGTACATAGAACTGGCTGGTCTGAATGTCAGCAGGGTCGATCTTCCACGTCGTTTTAAGAAGAGTGCTTAATTTCTGCACGATGGCTGCATTTTTCGCCTGGGCATCCTTGGCCGTTAAAGCGGTTGTCTCCACGCCCAGCGACAAGTAGGCGATGTCCGGCTTAACCGATACCTGCCCGGTGCCCGTAACCGTGATGGTATTCTGCAGGTTGACCTGGCTCTCCGCCGCGTAAGCAGCGGAACCGGCAGGCAGCAGCGTGCCTGCGGCCGAACCTCCCAAGATCAAACCTCCTGCCAGTGCTGCTGTCCCCAATTTCTTAGCCCAACTATTCATACTGATCCCTCCATGAGTCAAGTGGTAATGTTTGCTGGTTGATTTAATGGTACTGACGAACCCTTCTACTCAAAGGTTGCACCAAACAGCCGCTCTTTAATTGAAAAATCTAAAAAACCATTCGCCCGAAGCTTGGGGAGCGGCAAAAAAAAACGGCCCCGCCCAAGGCGAAGCCGTCTTCCTTCAATTCAATTAAGGGAATTACTGGTTCTCCAGCTCTTCCTTGCTCACCAGCGTGACTAAAGCGTTTGCAGCCTGCTCCGCGTCTGCACCCTCCGCACTGATGACAATTTCAGTACCTGTACTGATTGCAAGGCTCATGATTCCCATGATACTCTTGGCGTTGACTTTCTTGTCGTCCTTCTCCACAAAGATTTCGGACGAGTATTTATTCGCTTCCTGTACAAAAAGCGCAGCCGGCCGGGCATGAAGCCCTGTCTTCAAACGAACGGTAACCGGGTGTTTGATCATGGAAACTTACCCCCTATTCAGATCATTCCGCATAAAATGGACATTTTAATAAAATAAGTATACCATACAAAACTCGCTGCAAACTAGCCTTTACCCCTGCCGAATTTTATCAGCCATTTCGTCGATCTTCCGCAGCCGGTGGTTCACACCGGATTTGCTGACTCCGCCTTTAAGCAGCTCGCCGACTTCCTTCAGGTTCATATCGGGATAAGCCAGCCGGACCTCGGCTACTTCCCGGAGCTTGTCGGGCAGATTATCCAGTCCGATCTCCTTCTGCAGCAGCTTGATATTCTCAATTTGGCGTACGGCCGCGCCGATGGTCTTATTCAGATTGGCCGTTTCGCAGTTCACGATCCGATTGACCGAATTCCTCATATCCCGCATAATCCGCACGTCCTCAAACTTGAACAAAGCTTGATGCGCCCCGATCAGACTTAAGAATTCGATGATCTTCTCGCCTTCCTTGATGTAGAAAATGAAGCCCTTCTTCCGCTCAATGCAGCGGGCGTTGAAATGAAAGTCAGCTGCGAGCTCCACCAGCGCCTGGCAGTGCTCCTCATACATCGAGGCAATCTCCAGATGGTAGGAGGAGCCCTCCGGATTGTTGACAGAGCCGCCGGCGAGGAAGGCTCCCCGCAGGTACGCTCCCTTGCAGCAGTCGTCCTGGATCAGCTCCGGATGAATCTCATCCATGAACATGAACCCTTCCGAAACGATCTTCAGCTGTTTCAGTATTTCCTGAACACGGGCCGGAATACGGACAATGTATACATTGTTCTTCTTCAGCCGCATCTTCTTGCGGACCAGCAGCTCCGTATGAACATCAAAATGCTTCTTGATCAAAGAGTAAATCCTTCTCGCGATCGCGGCATTTTCGGTGGAGATATCCAAAATGACCTTCTTGTTCGAAACCGAAACCGAACCGTTCATCCGGATTAACGCCGACAGTTCAGCCTGCTCGCAGCAGGAATCAGCCTCGATCATGGTCAGTTCTTTTTTGGTTTGTGCCGCAAAGGACAAGGGACTCACCTCTTTCTTGCCATCCAGTTTTGCACCAGAGAACAGATATGCTCACTTAGTTTATCCGCATCATGACGTAAATAACGGCGGAACAGCACCAGCGTATCGGCGATTACTTTATAGCCCCGGCTGGTCAGTACCTCGTAGTCAAGCTGAACAGGCTGTGCGCCCTTCTCGGCGTAAAAATCCTGAACCTGCAGCGGAATTTCGCCGTCGTTCACAATGACATAATCAATTAAATGATGACCTACGTGATCATATACGGCCTGCAGATGATCACTTACGGTATACCCGTCGGTTTCGCCCGGCTGGGTCATGACATTACATACAAAAATCTTGATGGCTTCCGTATTGTTGAGCACCGCTTCCGCCAGCTTGGGAACAAGCAGGTTCGGCAGGATGCTCGTATACAGGCTTCCGGGGCCGATCAGAATCGCATCAGCGTCCCTGATCGCCTGGACAGCCTCTGGCAACGGCTCCACATGTTCCGGCTCGAGGAAAAGACGCTTGATCTTCCCCTTCGCTTCTGGAATCTTGGACTCGCCGGTTACAATGCTTCCATCCTCCATTTCGGCATGGAGGATAACAGCCTGGTCCGCGGCGGGCAATACACGGCCCCGAACGGCAAAGACACGGCTGAGCTCGCGCACAGCTGTTACGAAATCACCGGAAATGTCGGTGATTGCTGCCAGGATCAAATTGCCGAGACTGTGTCCGGCAAGCCCTGACCCGGCCGAGAACCGGTAGCTCAGCATCTCGGACATGAGCGGCTCGGTATCGGCCAGTGCCGTAAGGACGTTACGGATGTCGCCCGGCGGCGGCATCTGGAGTTCATTTCTCAGGATGCCTGAGCTGCCTCCATCATCGGCTACAGTTACGATTGCCGTAATATCAAGCGGCTTCTGCTTCAGCCCCCGCAGCATAACGGACAAACCCGTTCCGCCGCCCATCACAACGATGCGGGGCAAACTTTCCTCGGAAGGCTGTTTAATCAATGTTGTTCACCTCTTAGGGACGGTCCCGATCGGCATCGCGGTGACTGACACGCACCGTCTCCGTTTCGCTTGTACCCAGCATCCGTCCCAGATATTCAGAAATCGCGACAGAGCGGTGCTTGCCGCCTGTGCAGCCAATGCCGATAATAACCTGGCTCTTTCCCTCTTTATGATATTGGGGAATCAGAAAATGCAGCATATCCATTAATTTGGTCAGGAAACTTTGCGTCTCCGGCCACTTCATAACATATTCATATACATCACTGTCTTGTCCGGTGTGTGGACGAAGCTGCTCAATATAATGAGGATTCGGCAGGAATCTCACGTCAAACACCAGATCGGCATCAATCGGAATACCGTACTTAAATCCGAAAGAAGTAATATTTACCGACAGGTTGCTGCTCTCAAGATGCGAGAACCGGGAGATAATCTTCTCCCGCAGCTGCGCCGGCTTCATGTTGGAGGTGTCCACCACCTGGGTGGCCGAATGCTTCAGCTCCTCCAGCATCTTGCGCTCCAGCCGGATGCCGTCGAGCGGCATGCCCTGGGGCGCAAGCGGATGACGCCGCCGGCTTTCTTTATAGCGCTGCACCAGCACGGAATCGGTAGCGTCGAGAAACAGAATTTCCGAATGAATGGTAAAATGGTCCTTGATATAATTGAGCGACTCCGAAAGCGCCGTGAAGAATTCGCGGCCCCGCAGGTCAATAACGAGAGCAACCTTGGCTATTTTACCATTGGACTGTTCGATCAGCTCTGCAAATTTCGGAATCAGCACGGGCGGCAGGTTGTCCACACAGAAGAAGCCCAGATCCTCCAGGCTTTTGACGGCAACCGACTTCCCGGCTCCCGACATTCCGGTAATGATAACCAAGTTGGCTAAAGAAGTATGTTCCTGATCCGGCATCAGAATTCCCTCCCTCAGATAGTCTGTTTCTCTCTATATCGCTTGAAAAATCCCTGACTAGATAATTCCCTCTTCCAAATTAGGAGCGCAGGAACAAGCCTGCCGCCCCGACCATTCCGGCATCATTGCCCAGAACAGCCGGCACAATTTCTACACCGCGCTGAAGAGGCTCCGGCGCAAATTTCGCATAGACGCTGCGGATCTCGTCAAACAGAATGTCTCCTGCTTTGGATACGCCGCCGCCGATAATGAAGCGCTGCGGATTCAGCACGGCCGCTACTGCTGCCATAGATTTGCCCAAGTAGAAGGCTGCACGGTTAACGATGCGCTCTGCGACTTCGTCACCGTTCTTGGCTGCATCAAACACGTCTTTCGCTGTGATCTCTTCCACCTGCGCCAAAGAGGTGCGGTCCCCGCGCTCTACCGCATCTTTAGCCATGCGGATGATGCCTGTTGCTGAGGATACGGTCTCAAGGCAGCCCATTTTGCCGCAGCCGCATTGAATCGCTTCCAGATCAGGCACAACGGACATATGACCAAGCTCGCCGGCAAGGCCGGAGAAGCCTTGATAGATTTTTCCACGGATAATAATGCCGCCGCCCACGCCTGTTCCAAGCGTATAGCAGACGCAGTCTTCTACGCCTTGACCGGCACCGCCCCAGGCTTCGCCCAGAGCTGCCACGTTGGCGTCATTATCTATTTTAATAGGCTTGCCCAGCCGCTCTTCCAAATACGCGCGGACCGGAACGTCCCGAAAACCTACATTTGGAGCCAGGATCACGACGCCTTCCTTCAGGTCGGTAAATCCGGCGACACCAGCGCCCACTCCGGCAAGCTGGTCCCAGCTGTATGGAGATTCCTCTACAATCTGGCGGACATACTTCTCGATATTGGCAAGTACGGTATCGGTACCCTTGGCCACTTCGGTTGGTCCTTCAAAGGTCTGCAACAGCTTGCCTTCAGCATTGCAAATCCCCACTTTAATCGCCGTACCGCCCAGATCGACACCAATGTAGATTTGTTCAGACATGTATAAGCCACCTTTTTCCTATAATAAAATAGTTGCTCCTAAATACCCACTATAAGCGAACCTACCCCTATGGTCAAGAGAATCAAAATGGTAGAAACCTTGACGGATCAAGCCTCGCGCCTCCCTCATGCTTACCTCGCACCTCTTGCAAAACAAGCCCGATTCCCGGTCAAAACAAGGGAGAGCTTTGCCTCGAAGCATCCCTGCCGCTGACTGATATACGGGGTGAAAAATACATAATTTGGACGGGGCCGCAGCCGACCTAATTCTGCTCCTAATCCAGCTCTAACCCTACTCCTACATTACGCTGGAATCCGGCAATGAAGAACGGGCAGAAGGAGAAGGAGAAGCGCCAGCACAGATTTGTAAACAGACTTGTAACCATACTTGTAAAAATAAAAAAGGACTCCGCTTCCCGCTGTGCGGAAATGGAGTCCTTCTTATGTTTCAGGTTCAGCTGTCCAGCGTAACGCTCCAGTCGTGGATCATTTCGCCCTCGAGGTACTTCTCGCAGTCCATGGCAGCCATACAGCCGGAGCCCGCAGCGGTAATCGCCTGCCGGTACCTTGTATCCTGCACGTCGCCGCAGGCAAATACGCCTGGAACGTTGGTCTGGGTCGTACCCGGCTTCACCACAATGTAGCCGTTTGCGTCGGTCTTGATCTGCCCGCCCAGGAAGTCTGTGTTCGGCGTATGCCCGATCGCAATAAACACACCGTCGGCTTCGACCAGCTCTTCCTGGTTTGTCGCATTGTTGCGCACCGTCAGCCCCTTGACCGTGCCGTTCTCGTCCGTAGCTACAGCTAAAGGCTGGCGGTTCAGCGCCCATTTCACCTTCTCATTGCTCCGGGCGCGGTCCTGCATGATCTTGGAGGCGCGCAGCTCCTCGCGGCGGTGCACCAGGGTGACCTCCGAGGCGAAGCGGGTCAGGAAGCCCGCCTCTTCCATGGCGGAGTCGCCGCCGCCGACTACGGCAATCTTTTTCCCGCGGAAGAAGAATCCATCGCACGTTGCGCAGGTGCTCACACCCCGCCCCACGTTCTCCTGCTCACCCGGAATACCCAGATAGCGCGCCGATGCGCCGGTAGAAATGATGACCGTATCGGCCTGATAGGTTTGGCCGCCGTCGACCTTTACGGTGAAAGGCCGTTTGGAGAAGTCTACTTCCTCCACCCAGCCGCTTGTAAACTCCGCTCCGAACCGTTCGGCCTGCTTGCGCATATTGTCCATCAAATCGGGCCCTTGAATGCCCTCCGGGAACCCGGGGAAGTTCTCGACCTCTGTGGTCGTCGTCAGCTGCCCGCCGGGCTGAACGCCTTCAATGACCAGCGGGTTTAAGTTCGCACGCGCCAGATAAATCGCCGCGGTCAAGCCGGATGGTCCTGTTCCGATGATAATCGATTTATACATCTTATTACCTCCTCGGCATTTCAATTAAAAAGGCTGCTGTCTTCCTGCCGGAAAACGTATACCTTCTATTTATTAACCCGAAGGGAACATTGCATTCATCTTTTCCTTGATTCCGCACACTTCATCAAGCCTTTTGGTGCAGCGGCTGGCCGTAGATACGGACACGCCGTACCGCTTGGCAGCCTCTTCGAATGTAATCCGGCGGCGGTGGAGCTTGGCTGTCAAATACTCAAGGGCAGCTGCCCAGCCTCCGAGATGAGAGACAGATGGAACGTCCGGATAGGACAAGGTGATGAATTCCACCCAGAGCGTCTCCACGTCATGAAGCTGCATCAGATTATAACGCTTAGCCATACGCCGCTTGGCCTCGTCAAGCACCGCCTGCCACTCCGGCTTCCAGACCGGAAGCCTGGACGAGACATACCCCGGGCCTACCGTCTCCGTCTTGCCTTCCAGCACGATCGGCAGCGGATCGTTCACGCCCAGACTGCGCAGTGCGAACAAAGCGATATCCTTCAAATACTTCTCTTCCTCCGGTTCCATCAGGAACGCGCGGAGAGCTTCCAGCACTTCGCTGTCCGCAATCTGGCTGAAAGCCTCTATGATCTGAAGCTTGGTACGGGCATCGCCGTGGCGGAGCCCCCAGAAGAAGGAGGAACGGACCAGCGGATCCTGCTTCATCTGATCCGGAAGGCCGCCGCCCCACTTCTCCCACTTCCGCAGCTGCTCTTCAAAAGGCAGCCCATATTGATAGCTGATTTGTTCAGGTCCTGCCCACAGCTTGCCGGCCTTATACTCCTGCAGTCTTTCCAGATAGAAAGCCGGCACCTCGGATTCCGGATCCCGTTTGGCCGCCTGCTTCCACAGCCCTTCGGCCTCCTGATAGCGCCCGATATTATAGGCGGCAACCGCCGCATAATGGAAGAGACAAGGATCAAAATTAACCTCGTCATCCTTCAGCAGCCGCTTGAAATGGCCGTAAGCCGCTTCGTGGCGGCCCAAAATCCCCATCGTCGTCGCAAGCTTGAATACATGCTCCTGATGAAAGGGAACAATACCGGCAAGGTGATCCGATAATACCTGCAGATCCTCCTGATTGCCGTCATGTTGAATAAATACCGCAAGGTTGCACAGGCCGTGCAGATTGCCCGGATCCCGTCTCAGCACATCCTCAATCGCGGCCATCGCTTCTTTAAACATGCCCATATAGTAGTAGCCGAGCGCCAAATTATTGCGGGCCGCCAGAAAGTCCGGCTGCTCCTGCAGCAGCTTCTCCAGCTGCTTGACCGCAGCTGTAAACTCACCGCGCTCAAGCAGGCTGCGCGCCTGGTCGTGCTCTGTCTGCCCCTGCAGCGATTTGATACGGCCTACTTTGGCCGGCCGGTTCAGCTCGTACTGCAGCAGCTCCATCATTTCCTCGGCTTCAGCAAGAAACTGGCCGTCGGCGTCTTTCTCCAAATAAGTCACAAGCGCTTCTTCAGCGTCTTCAAATTTCTCCAGATTGGCATAGTTATTCGCCATGTAGAAGTAACATTCCGTCATGGTTTCGTCTACTTCGCTCAAAATACGGGAGAGCACCTCGTTGGAACCCTCATAATCTCCGGTTTCAGACAAAATGCCTGCCAGATTGCAATGATTCACCGGGTTGCCCGGTTCATATTCCACAGCTTTGCGAAAATATTTCAATGCCTTGTCGTACTGCAAGCGTTCCAGCGCTGAAACGGCTCTCTCGAAGAAAAAGTTGGCGTCCATGCGGACATGCACAATTTGACCGGACTTTCGGCTCCCGGTCCTGCTTTCTTCTGTCAATCAAGGCACCTCCTTAAAAATAGCTTCCAGCCTTCTCACAGTATACCACAAGGCCGCTGCAACCTCCTACCGGGAACTGTCTCCTTCCAGGCGGCCGCTCACGCCAAAAAGGGCAAGAAGAGCTGTAACCTCTTCTTACCCTGAAGCCTTCTTACTATAAACTTCCCGGCCCTAAATTCCCCGGTTTCTGAACATCGTGGCGATTGAGCCGCCCTCCATAATATATCGGATAGCCTGCGAGAACAGCGGCGCCACACTCAGGACGTGCAGACGGCCCGCCAGCGGATTCTCTTCCTCAAGCTCAATGGAATCGCTGATAATGACCTCGCGGATATTCGGATGATCCAGGCGGCGGAGTCCATGATCGGAGAAAAGGCCGTGCGTGGCGCAGACAACAGCGTCCCCCGCTCCCCGCTCTTTAAGGCCCTCTACGACATGGAGAATCGTAGAGCCCGTATCGATCAAATCCTCGATGATAATCGGAGTGCGTCCCTCTACATCCCCGATGACGTGCGTAATGACAGCCTCGTTATGCTCCGGACGTTTCTTGATCATAATCGCAAAAGGAGAATCCATTCCACTGGCCAGCTTCTCGGCCATCGACGCTCTCCCTGCGTCCGGGGAGACAATGACCGGATTCTGAATCTTCTTGGAGAGAAGATACTCCGTCATCAAATCAAGCGCTGTTAAATGATCGACAGGAATATTGAAGAAGCCCTGAATGGCCGGGGCGTGCAGGTCCAGCGTGACCACCCGGCTTGCGCCTGCCGTCGTCAGAAGGTCCGCAACCATCTTGGCGGAAATAGGCTCACGGGGCGCAGACTTCCGCTCCTGCCGGGCATAGCCGTAATAAGGCAGTACAATTGTAATCGTATGGGCAGATGCCCGTTTGGCCGCGTCAATCATGACCAGCAGCTCTACAAACAGTTCATTAATCGGGTGCGAAAGCGCCTGGACCAGAAACACGTCGCAGTTGCGGATGCTCTCTTCGTAGTGGACATAGATTTCGCCGCTCTTGAAGCGGGAAATCTGGATTTTTCCGGGTTCAACACCGAGCTGTCTGCAGATGGTTGCGGTCAGCGCTTTGTTGGACGAGCCTGAAAAAATACGCATTTTAGTCTGCTGCATAGCGCCCTTCCAGCTCCTTCCTCATGGATTCGCCGTGGCTTTTATCTAGATTATACCTTGTGTTATACAAGGTTAGCACTCTATTTTCAAAGGAATCATCCGCCGAACCCTGCCTTCAAACACAGCCAGCTCCCGAAACCCGATTTCATAGAGCAGCGCACGGGCCTGGTCCAGGTGCTCGGACAGCTTCAGTGGATCGTGCGCATCAGAACCAAGCGTAAGCGGAATGCCCAGCCGGTAAGCTTCCTCCAGCATCCGGCGGCTCGGGAACATCTCCTCGCAGGCTTTGGACAAGCCGGAAGCGTTCAGCTCCATCGCCATACCGGCCTGTTTTACCGCGCGGAGTGCTGTATTCTCAAGCTCCTCCACTTCAGCCCGGCGGGATGCGTCAGGCTTGTAGGCAAAACGCTTGATCACATCCAGATGACCGGCAATGTCGTAGAATCCGGTTTCCGCGGCCTTGACCACAGCGTCATAATACTGCTCGTACACGCTGAAAATATCCTTGCCTTCCCAGTTGTGCGTCTGGCGGAAATCGGAAATGTCCCACGTACCGAGAAAGTGCACCGAGCCGATGACATAATCCCACGGGTAAGCCTGCAAAATCGTCCGGATGTCCGCCTCCCAGCCCTCGATATAATCGGCCTCAAGCCCAACCCGGACCTCGATCTGGCCCTTGTATTTCTCCTTCAGCCGGAAGCATTCCTCCACATAAGCGGGAAGCTCATCCATTGGCATCGCCATCTCCGGGTAATAGTCCTCCGGCTTGACGTGAATAAGCGGCATATGATCCGACAGACCGATATGCGAAAGGCCGATCTCAATGCCTCTGCGCACATATTCCTCCAGGGTTCCGACCGCATGCCCGCAGCGCTCATGGTGTGTATGATAATCGATCAGCATTCGAATCCCCCTCTTTGGTCTCTCTTGTGACGCCTCTTAATCCCGGCGCGGCCGTTCATGCCGCAGCGCAAGCTCTCTCAGCACTTCATCCAGCGGCAGTCTGCGCTCTCTCAGCAGCACCAGCAGGTGATAGATCAAGTCGCTGACCTCCATGCGCAGCTCGTCGTTATCCCAGTTCTTGGCGGCGATGATGGATTCTGCTGTTTCCTCGCCGACCTTTTTCAAAATTTTATCGAGGCCCTTCTCAAACAAATAAGTCGTATAAGTGCCTTCCGGGCGTTCAATATCGCGCTGGGCAATCACCCGCTCCAGTTCGTTCAACACGGTAAAACGGGACAAGTCACCCGCCGGCACAGCTTCTGCTGCCGAAGAAGCACCTGCCGCAGCATCCTGCCCGGAACCAGAACCAGAGCCTGCAGCTTCGACGCCGGCTGTGGTTTCTTCGGTTGTCCGGTCAACCGCCACCTGATGGAAGCAGCTCTCCTCTCCCGTATGGCAGGCCGGGCCTTTGCGGTTCACCAGCACAAGCAGCGCATCCCCGTCACAGTCATATTTCAGCTGCACGACCTGCTGCGTGTTGCCTGACGTTGCTCCTTTATGCCACAGTTCCTGTCTGGAGCGGCTCCAGAACCAGGTCTCTCCGGTCTCCAGGGTTTTGCCCAAGGATTCACGGTTCATATAAGCGAGGGTCAGCACTTCAAGCGTGGTAGCATCCTGCACAATGGCAGCGACCAGCCCCTGGCTGTCCCATTTCATCTTCTGTTCAAGCTGCTGCTCCGTACTCATCGTATTTCTACCCCTTTATTTTTCAAGTCCTGCTTCAATTCCGGTATGCCAAGCTCTTTATAGTGAAAAATCGTTGCCGCCAGCGCCGCATCCGCATGCCCCTCGGCAAATACATCGTAAAAATGCTCTCCCCGGCCCGCACCGCCCGAGGCAATCACCGGAATGCTCAGCAGATCCGCAGCCGCCCGGGTCAGCGGAAGGTCAAAGCCGTCCTTCGTCCCGTCCGCGTCCATGCTCGTCAGCAGAATTTCACCGGCCCCGCGCTCCTGGGCTTCCTTCAGCCAATCCAAAGCAAGTATGCCTGTCGCCTTCCGGCCGCCGTGCGTGTACACTTCCCAGGTTCCCCAGTTGTCATTGTACTTCGCGTCAACGGCCACAACAATGCACTGGGCGCCGAACCGGCGCGCGCCGTCCGAGATCAGCTGGGGATTCAGCACGGCTGCCGTGTTGATGCCGATTTTGTCCGCGCCTGCCCGCAGAATCCGTTTCATATCATCCACCTGCGAAATGCCCCCGCCCACCGTGAACGGGATGGAGATTTCCCCCGCAGTCCGTCTGACGACGTCTACCATCGTCGCGCGGCCCTCCGCCGATGCGGAAATATCCAGAAAGACCAGCTCATCCGCCCCTTCGCGGTCATACAGCGCCGCAAGCTCCACCGGGTCCCCGGCATCACGCAGATTGACGAAATTAACGCCTTTCACCACACGGCCGTCTTTCACGTCCAAACAAGGAACGATCCGTTTAGCCAGCATATGCCTGCTCTCCCCCTTCTATCTTTAAGCTTCCCGCCTTTAAGCTTCCCGCACTTTAAGTGCCTTGCCTTAATTGGTTGCCAAAACATCCTTTACGGGTTGGCCATCCTTACTGCTTTGCCATCCCCTATTACTTGGCCGATACGGCCTCAATCGCTTTAGCAAGGTCAAAGCTGCCGGTATACAGCGCTTTGCCGACAATGGCTCCGCCTACACCTTGATCTGCGTAAGCCGCCAGCTTCTCCAAATCATCCTGCGAGGTTACGCCGCCTGAAGCAATAATCGTCTTACCGGTTGCGCGTGCAAGCGCCACAATCGCCTCTGTATTCGGCCCCTGCATCATGCCATCGCGGGAAATATCGGTAAAAATAAACGTCTCCGCGCCCTTAGCCGCGAGCTCCTTAGCCAGCTCTTCAGCCTTGACCTCCGTAGTCTCCAGCCAGCCGCGGGTAGCGACCAGGCCGTTCCGGGCGTCCAATCCAATGGCAACCTTGCTTCCGTATTTGGACAAGACCTCTTCTGTAAAAGCGCGGTCCTCGATCGCAGCCGTCCCCAGAATCACCCGGCTCACGCCAAGCCCGAACAGCAGCTCTACATCTGCAAGCGTGCGGAGCCCGCCGCCGACCTGAACCGGCACCTGCACGCTGCGGGCGATTTCCCCGATAATTTCGTGATTGACCGGATGTCCAGCTTTGGCGCCGTCCAGGTCAACAAGGTGGATAAAAGAGCCGCCCTGCTCCTCCCACGCCTTGGCCGCCTGAACCGGACTGTCATGATAGACGGTCTCCTGACCGTAGTCGCCCTGCACCAGCCGGACGCATTTTCCTCCCCGGATATCAATGGCCGGATATATTGTAAATGAAGACATATCTCCTCGTCCTTTCTGTATGAAAGCTTGGATTGCTGCTGCGGAATAAAAAGCCGGCCTGTCCCGGCGGGTAACCGCGGCTCAGCTGGCCGCGGCTTTGGCGTGCCGCTGCGCAGCCCGCCGGCAGGCCTTAATTTCCTGCCGCCAGGCGCAGGAAATTGTCCAGCAGCTGCATGCCCAGCTGCCCGCTCTTCTCGGGATGAAACTGCATCCCGAACACATTGCCGTGACCGACAATCGCGGTCACGGGCCGCCCGTAATCGGTGACCGCGATCAGGTCACCGGGCCGCTCCGCCAGCGCGTGATAGGAGTGCACGAAGTACACGTGCCCTTCCGCGAGGCCGCGGAGCAGCGGGCTGTCCGGCTGTCTGAACTCCAGCCGGTTCCACCCCATGTGCGGCACCTTCAGCGTGCCGCCCTCAAAGCGCACCACCCGGCCGGGCAGCAGCCCGAGGCCGGCGTGTGTGCCGTGCTCTTCTCCTTCGTCGAAGAGCAGCTGCATGCCGAGGCAAATGCCGAGGAGCGGTTTCCCGCTCTCTGCCGCCTGCCTCGTTACAGCGTCCAGTCCGCTCGACCGCAGATGCTCCATCGCGTCCCCGAAAGCGCCGACGCCGGGCAGCAGCACGCCGTCCGCGCCCAGAATCACCTCAGGGTCGGCAGTCACAACGCCATCCCCGCCCAGACGCTCAATCGCTTTGCTGACGCTGTGCAGATTGCCAAGACCATAATCGACGATTGCAATGGCCATGCTTACAGCACCCCTTTCGTCGAAGGAACCCCCGTTACGCGCGGATCAATGGAAGTGGCCTCATCCAAGGCGCGGCCGAATGCCTTAAACACCGCCTCGATCATGTGGTGCGTATTCTGGCCGTAATGCACGATGACGTGAAGCGTAATGCGCGCTTCAAGCGCCAGCTTCCACAGAAACTCATGCACCAGCTCCGTATCAAACGTGCCTACCCTTGCGGAAGGGTATGCGGCCCGGTATTCAAAATGCGGGCGGTTGCTGATGTCGATCACCACCTGCGCCAGCGCTTCATCCATCGGTACAAATACGCTTGCGTAGCGTTTGATCCCCTTTTTATCGCCAAGCGCTTCACGCAGAGTCTGGCCCAGACAAATCCCGATGTCCTCCACCGTATGATGGTCGTCGATCTCCACGTCGCCCTTGGCTTTAACCGTCAGATCAAAATGTCCATGTTTGGTGAACAGATCCAGCATATGGTTCAGGAACGGCACATCCGTTTCAATAACGGCCTGCCCTGTTCCGTCTACGCCAAGCTGAAGCTGAATATCCGTTTCGTTCGTTCTGCGGCTGACGCCGGCTGTTCTTGCATTCTGGTTCGCTCCGTCCATCGTCATGCTTGCTCTCCCTCTCCTTCGGCTGCTTCTGTTTTCAACCGGATTTCAATCGCCCGGGCGTGTCCTTCCAGCCCTTCCTTGCGGGCCAGCTCCATAATGTCTGCCGCTGCGCTGAACAGCGCTTCCTTGCTATAGTAAATCAAGCTCGACTTCTTGATAAAATCGTCCACGTCCACCGGTGAGGAGAACCGCGCCGTCCCGTTTGTCGGGATAATGTGATTGGGTCCTGCAAAATAGTCGCCGACCGGCTCCGAGCTGTACGGCCCGAGGAAAATCGCCCCCGCATTCTCGATCAGCCCCAAATAATTCATCGGGTTCTCCACCAGCAGCTCGAAATGCTCCGGTGCAAGACGGTTAATCGTGCGGATGCCCTCTTCAATCGAATCCACCAGCAAAATAGCTCCATAGTCGCGGATGGAAGCCCCCGCGATGTCGCGGCGCGGCAGCTCGGCCAGCTGACGCTCCACCTCTGCCGCGCAGCGCTCTGCAAACTCCCGCGACGGCGTGACCAGAATGGCCGATGCCATCTCGTCATGCTCCGCCTGGGACAGCAGATCGGCCGCCACATAAGCCGGGTTCGCGTGTTCATCGGCCAGCACCGCAATTTCGCTCGGTCCTGCAATGCTGTCAATATCGACTGCGCCGTACACCTCGCGTTTGGCAAGGGCCACATAGATATTGCCCGGCCCGCAGATTTTATCGACCGGAGCAATGGTCTCAGTCCCGTAAGCAAGTGCCGCGATAGCTTGAGCCCCGCCAACCCGGTAGATCTCATGAACGCCAGCTTCGGCCGCCGCCACCAGAATATAAGGATCGACGCCTTCCTTGCCGCCCGTTGCCGGAGGCGTCACCATCACGATTTCCGGTACGCCAGCTACCTGCGCGGGAATTACATTCATCAGCACGGATGAAGGATAAGAAGCTTTGCCGCCCGGAACATACACGCCCACCCGCTTCAGCGGACGGATAATCTGCCCCAGCAGACTGCCGTCAGGCTGCAGGTCCATCCAGGACTGCCGCTTCTGTCTCTGGTGAAACGCCCGGATCTTCTCTGCAGCCGCTCTGATCGACTTAACAAAGGAAGGCTCTACCTGGGTGTAGGCCTCCTCCAGCTCAGCTTGGGTCACCCGAAGCTGCCCGGCCTCCAGCCGGGTCCGGTCAAACTGTTCGGTGAAGCGGAGCAGTGCGGCGTCTCCTTCCTGCTTGATCTGCTGCACGATCTCCTTCACCGCTGCATTCTGCTGCGGCGAACCGTATTCGACCTCCCGCTGGAGCTTAAACTCCCTGCTCGATACGATTTTCATGGTTATTCCCCCTCATGCTGGTGAGCTCAGCCGGCTATCCGCGGCCCTCTCGTCTCTTTTACTTGGCGGCAGGCGCTCCAATCACTTGATACAGCGCATCGCAGAGCGTCTGAATTTCTTTATTTTTCATCCGGTAGCTTACCCGATTGGCCACCAGCCGGCTGGTGATGTCAAAGATGCGTGCCTGCTCAACCAGCCCGTTCTCCCGCAGCGTCTGGCCGGTTTCAACCATATCGACGATCCGGTCGGCCAGGCCGATCAGCGGAGCCAGCTCAATAGAGCCGTTCAGCTTAATGACTTCAACCTGCTGACCCTGCTCACGAAAATATTGCGAAGCGACATTCGGATACTTAGTCGCCACCCGCTGCTGAATGCCCGGCTGCCAGCCCGGCAGTCCGATAACGGACATGCGGCAGCGCGCAATGCCGAGGTCCAGCAGTTCATAAACATCCCGGCCTTCCTCCAGCAGGACATCCTTTCCGACGATGCCGATATCTACCGCACCATATTCCACGTAAGTCGGCACATCCACCGGCTTGGCGAGAATAAACTCCATGTTCGCCTCAGGAATCGGAATAACCAGCTTCCGGCCCTCTTCGCCCTCCGGCGGAACCGGCAGTCCGGCTGCCCGCAGCAGCTCTGCCGCCTTATTGTAGATCCGTCCTTTTGGCATCGCTACTCTTAATCGTTCTGACACGGTCATTTCCTCCATTCAACTCATGCTGTATCTATTCTGTTCAACTCTTTTCAGCCTTGTAAGCTCCCGCTTGAAACAAAAGAGTAGATTTCTCCATATTTCACTCCGTCGCTTCGGCCGGACGTATTTCCTTGCAGCAAGTCCTCATTGACTGCCTGAAGGTCCCCATCCCATTGAACGGATTCATCCACAAGCCGGGTTATCACCGTATGGCCCGCGGCCCGGAGGCGAAGCGCCTCAGCCAGCCCTTCCTTCCGGCGTGCAGAATCATATTGGACAAGCACCGGCAGGGCCGTCTGCTCTTTCTCCGCTCCGCCCGCAATGTCCAGAATCCGGTTCGTCTTCAGCGAAAAACCTGTTGCCGGCACCGGCCGTCCAAACGCCTTCAAGAGATTGTCATACCGGCCTCCGCTGCATACCGGGAAGCCCAAATCAGCTGCATAGCCTTCAAAGGTCATGCCTGTGTAGTAAGTGAAGTCGCCAATCATCGTCAGGTCAATCAGCACATGCTCGGAGACGCCGTAGTCCTCAAGCACCTCCCACACCTTGCAGAGATGATGAAGCGAGCTTTGCGCCAGCTCGTGCCTGCTGAGCTCCATTCCCTGGGAGCAGATTTCTTTGCCGCCGCGCAGACGCAGCAGACCTGTCATGCCTTCCATCTGCTCCAGCGGCAGCGCCATTTTCTGCAGTGCATCGCGGAAGCCGACATGATCTCTGCCCAGCAGGTAGCCCTTGAGCTCTTCCTGTTCCTCCCGCCGATCGGGAAGCGCCTCCTGAAGGAGCCCGTTGAGGAAGCCCACATGCCCCATCGCAATTTTGAAGGACTTAACACCGGCAGCCTGGAGAGAAGCGATGGCAAGCGCCACCACCTCTGCATCCGCCTCAGGCGAAGCCTCGCCAACCAGCTCTACACCCGTTTGAAAGAACTCGGCATCGCGCCCCGCCTCCTCTGAAATAGCACGGAACACATTGGCGTGATAGGACAAGCGGAGCGGCAGCGGCTCATCCTTCAGCAGGGAAGAAACTACCCGCGCAACAGGCGCCGTCATCTCGGAGCGCAGCACAAGCGCCTGCCCCCGGTTATTCAGCAGCTTATACAGCTTTTGATCGGAGGTGGAGCTGGCTACTCCAACCGTATCGTAGTATTCAAGCGTAGGCGTCATGATCTGCTGGTAGCCCCATCTGCCCATGCAGTCCAGCACCTGCCGTTCGATTCTCCGCAGCCTTGAAACGGCCAAGGGCAAATAATCGCGTACACCCGCCGGCTTCTCAAAATTTTTCGGCTTGCTCATGGTCCGGTCACCTCATCGTCGATTGCAGTATCGTAATCGTAGTCCTGTCTATTTTTAGAAAAATACGGACAAAGCTGCCCGCCAGTAGGTTTCATCGTAAAAAAGCTGTCTCCTTTATCTTTACCATGGTAAAGTGGTAGCAAAGTAAAGGATACTGTATATCCTAACATGTCAGGTATTAACAGTCAATTCCTCGGCTTGTTTTTGTTCACTCCACATGGACAAACGCTTGGCACCGACAATTCGGTACGGAAGCTTGTTCATCTTACAGCAGACTCCTTCTCTTCTCCTGTCAGGCCTGCTTAAACCGCCGCTGATTTCCCGCCTTGCCCGCCAGCCCGGAGCTTGCCCTTCTCCTGTCCGCCCGAAGGTTTACTTCCAAGCAGAAAGGACGCCCCAGGCACCCATCGGAACACAAAAGCCGCTGCGCCCCAGGCCAGAAACAGACTGACCGGGACACCTGCCCAAATCCAGAGCAAATAAGGGACAGATTCCGGATTGAAATGGGATTCGAGCCTTCTGTACATCAGCAGAAACACCGGATGCAGCAAATAAATGGCAAAGGACAGCGCTCCAATCCTGGAGAGGAAGGAGACTGCAGCCCTGGACGAGCTGCGGTAAACCCAAAATGCCGCCTGCAGCAGCACAAAAGCTGATAAGAACGTATGTACATTCCAAAGCAGCTCATACCACAGGCTGTTTACCCATTTTCCATAGGCACGCCCGTTATGGTACAGCTGTACATGAACCAGGGCTGCTGCCAGCCAGCTGGTCCATAGCGCTAGAGTAATGGCCTTCCCGCCCCGGCTCTGCTGCCGAAAGGAACGGGTCAGCCACCCTTTTACATCCTCAAAATAATAGGCCAGAAACGCCCCCAGCAAATAATACGACATATAGGTCGGTGCGTAGCTCGCTTTGTTCATCAGCTGAAGATCATATTTATTCCACAAGGCAAATCCCCACTGAATCAGAAAGCCGGCGGGCAGAGACCAGCGGATCAGGCGCGGAAATCTCTGAAACAGCAGCAGGAACAAAGGAAACAGCACATAGAACTGCAAATTGATAAAGACAAAATACAAATGCGTATAAGCCGTTCCCGTGGCTAAATCCTCCGCAAACCAGACGAGATGAGCGCTTAAGCTGTTGCCTGTATTAAAGAAGCTCTGCTCACCGCTGAACAGATGGGCGACGTCGTAATAACAAACTGAGGCGGCCGCATATGGAACAAGGATATAGAGGAGCCTCTTCTTGTAAAAGCGGGCAACCAGCTCCCGGCCTGCCGGCCTGCCTAAATAATTGTAGAACAGCACGAAGCTGCTCAAAAATATAAAACACGGCGTACCAAACTTGAAGAAGATATTCACCAGGTTGAAGAAGTAGTAAAAAGGGGAATCGGCGGCTTGTCCGCCGGCCGCATAAGAAGTAGCGTGCACGTGCAGCACGCCGAGGATGGCGAAAGCCCGAAAGAGGTCCAGCTCGGGCAGCCTTTCTTTGTTGGCCAGTTTGTTCAAGGGCATCTTCTCCAATCTTTTTATAGAATAAGATCTGATAGAGGAGGCAGCAGCTGCAGGTGATGTCACTATTTTACAATAAATAGAACAGGAGCACCAAAGGGTCATGCCCTGCTGTGCTCCTGCTTGTCTTTCTCCAGTTATTTAACTGTCAGCCATTCCGTCCAATCAGCCCGAATCAGTCAGGCCAGCCCAATCAGCCTCTACCTCTGCCCTTCCCGGATCACCCGCAGCGGGTTCCCGCCGACAAATGCCCCGGGCGCAACGTCCGTATGCACCACAGATCCGGCAGCGACTACCGCCCCGTCCCCAATCGTCACCCCGGCAAGAATGGTCGAGTTGGCCCCGATCATCACCTCTTTACCGATCCTGACCTCGCCAAGCCGGTACTCCTTGATCAGGTACTCATGAGCCAATAGGGTCGTGTTGTAGCCGATGATGCTGTTGTCGCCGACTGTAATCTTCTCCGGGAAAAATACATCCACCATCACCATCAGCCCAAACGCCGTATGGCGCCCAATCTTCATCCCCAGCACATGCCGGTAGATCCAGTTCTTAACCGGAAGGAACGGGCAGTACCGGGCAAGCTGAATAAAGATGAAGTTCCGGATGCCTTTCCACGGACTGACCGTCCGGTAAATCTGCCAAAGCGAATTGGGCCCTTCTACCGGATACCGCTCCAGCTTCCTCACTAGGCCTCCTACTCCATTCCAAGAAGTTGATAAAGATCGCGCATGTCTTCCAAAATATAATGCGGACCGTATTCCCCAAGCTTCTCCTTGCCTTTCAGCGACCAGGCCACGCCAACAGCCTTCACCCCTGCAGCCAGCGAGGACTGGATATCTGCCGGACTGTCTCCCACCATCAGCGTCGTCTCCGGATTGGCGCCGAGCCGTTCAACCGCCGTCAGGACAGGCTGAGGGTGCGGCTTCGGATGCTCAACGTCTTCCAGGGTAACGATGGTGGACATGTATTTTTTTAAACCGAACATATCCAGCACCCGGTCCGTCGAAGCTTTAATCTTCGTTGTCACCACACCAAGCGTGAAGCCCTCCTGATGCAGCCTGCCCAGCACTTCATCCACATGGGGAAATTCCCGGATCAGCGCATCATGATGAATCGCCTGATAAGCCCGGTAATCCTTTACCATAAGCTCGACATCCATAGCCCCTGTAAAAGCCTGAAGCTGCTGCTCCAGTGTCTGGCCCATAAACGGGATGATTCTCTCCCTTGCATATCCCGGCTGGCCCTGCTTCTCCATCACATGCTGAAAGCAGCTGATAATCAGTTCATTCGTATTGACAATCGTTCCATCCAAATCAAACAGTATCGTCTCTATTCTCTCCATATCCTGCTCCTGTCCTAGACCTCTTTCTTGTCCATCTCTGTTGTCTGGCCTTCCTGCCCGGCTCCTGCCGCAGCCGAAGAAATCGAAGCGTTATCGCTGCGCGGCGCAGAAGCCTCCTGTACAAAAGCATCCTGCTTGCTTTGCTTGGCTGACACAATCGGATCCGAGTAACGGGCCGTCTTCGGTCTCAGATTACGTCTCCACACAATGATCGCTGCCGCCACTACTACGAACAACAGAGCAAGCAGCTGCGAAATCCGCACATTTCCGTACAGCGGATCGAGTGCCCCGTGCTCAAATCCGAACCACTCCATCGGTTTCCACAAGCCGTTTACGAACGATGCAAGCGCATCAGAGCCCTGGAACGCCAGACTGTCTGTCCGAAGCCCCTCGATAAAGAACCGTCCAACCGAATACCAGATAAAATAACTTAAGAACAATTCCCCTGCACGCAGGAATTTCTGTCTGCGCAGCACCAGCAGCAGAATCAGGCCAACCAAATTCCACAGTGATTCATACAAGAACGTCGGATGATGATATACATCGTTCACATTCATTTGATTCACAATAAAGGAAGGAAGATGCAGATGATCTCTTAAAAAGGTTTCCGTCGTCGGCCCGCCATAGGCCTCCTGGTTCATAAAGTTGCCCCAGCGGCCGATCAGCTGGCCGACAATCAGGGACGGGGCGCATATGTCTACAATTCTCCAGAAATTGTAGCCCTTGTACCGGACGTAGAAGAACGCACATATAATGGCGCCTATTAAAGCGCCGTATATCGCGATTCCGCCATTCCAGATCTTGAAGACGTCCCACAGATTATTTTTGTAGTCATCCCACATAAACGCGACAAAATAAATGCGCGCCGCAATGAGCGCCGACGGCACTCCGAGCAGCAGCAAATCCATAAAGAAGTCCTGCGGAATACCAAAGCGTTTTCCTTCTTGTATAGCCATCAGGAGCCCGATGAGAGCTCCCGCGCCTATAATCAGTCCATACCAGTGGACCTGCAAAGATCCGATCGAAAAAGCAATCGGGTTTAGCAGCAAAGTTTTCACTTCATCACACTCCTAATCCAGTTCGTCGATATCTTCAGCGATCGTCTCTGTGAGCTTGGCTGTAAACTGAAGCGCCGCATTATAGCCCATCCGCTTCAGACGGAAGTTCATCGCCGCCACCTCAATAATAACGGCCAAGTTCCGGCCCGGACGAACCGGAATCGTAACAAGCGGTACATCTGTATCAATAATTCGCGTGGTTTCCTCATCGAGCCCCAAACGGTCATATTGCTTCTCCTGCTGCCAGGCCTCAAGGCGAACGACAAGCGTAATCCGCTTATTGTTGCGGATAGCCCCTGCCCCGAACAGAGTCATTACGTTGATAATGCCAACCCCGCGGATTTCAAGCAGGTGACGGATAAGCTCAGGCGCCGTACCATGAAGCTGATTATCCGAGGTTTGACGGATTTCAACCGCGTCATCGGCGATCAAGCGGTGCCCGCGTTTGACAAGCTCAAGCGCCGTTTCACTTTTACCAATACCGCTGCTGCCCGTAATCAGCATCCCCACACCGTATACATCCACCAATACCCCGTGGATCGTCGCAGTCGGAGCCAGCTTTCTTTCAAGGAAGCCGGTAATCCGGCTGGACAAAATCGTAGTCGCAAGGGTGCTGCGCAGCACGGGAAGCTCACTTTTAGCGCTCGCCTCAATCAGCTCCTCCGGCACGTCCAATCCCCGGGTTACGATAATACAAGGTGTCTCTTCGCTTTGGCATAAGCGCTCAATCCGTTCTTTCCGCTCTGCGGCAGGAAGCATTCCGAAAAAGGCCAGCTCTGTTTTCCCCAGAATTTGCACCCGCTCAAGCGGATGATATTCGAAATAACCCGCCATCTCCAAACCAGGGCGGTACAAGTCGTCCACGCTAATCGTCCGCTTCAGCCCCTGCTCACCTGATATAACCTCAAGCCCAAACTGGTTAACTAGTTCCGATACTTTAACCTTTTTAGCCATAACTGCTCTCCTTTATCCCCAATAACTCGGGCTTACTTCAACACATTCCTTCTCCCATCCTAATGGAAAACGAAGCCTAAATCAATTACATGCTTAACGCTTTCATTATTACCAGGCGACAGGCCACATCTTCTTCTAATCTCATTATAAAGAAAAAACCGCCCCTTCGGGCGGTTTCTGCTGGATATCCAAGTCAAGAAAGCTTTCGCTTCTTATTAGCTGAAGAAAATGTTCAGTTCGGAGTCTTTATCAAAGAGATGAACTTTGTTCATATCAATTGCCAATTTCACGTTGTCGCCTTCGCGAGTAGTGGAACGGCCGTCTACACGGGCGATTACAGAGTCATTGCCTACGCCGCTCAAGTACAACAGCGCTTCGTGGCCAAGGTTTTCAGTTACATCTACATGACCTGTAAAGATCGTATTCGGAGAAGCTTCCATGAACACTGGCTCTTCATGAATATCTTCAGGACGAACACCGAGAATGACTTCTTTACCGATGTATCCGCCTTGTTTCAGCACGCTTGCTTTACCTTGCGGTACTTCCAGCTTCAGGCCTGGTGCTGTAAACACAGTTGCTCCGCCTTGATCGGACAAAGTACCGTTAACAAAGTTCATTGTAGGAGAGCCGATGAAACCTGCAACGAAGATATTCGTTGGCTGGTTGTAAAGCTCTTCTGGAGAAGCCGCTTGCTGAATAATACCGTCTTTCATAACTACGATCCGATCGCCCATGGTCATGGCTTCGATCTGGTCATGCGTTACGTAGATACAAGTTGTTTCCAAACGTTTAACCAGTTTAGTGATCTCAGCACGCATTTGACCGCGCAGTTTAGCATCCAAGTTGGACAATGGTTCGTCCATCAGGAACACTTGCGGGTTACGAACGATCGCACGGCCCAAGGCTACACGTTGACGCTGACCACCGGACAGGGCTTTAGGTTTGCGTTCCAGCAAATGCTCGATATCAAGAATTTTCGCTGCTTCGCGAACGCGTTGGTCGATTTCTTCCTTCTTCGTTTTGCGCAGCTTCAAGCCAAATGCCATGTTTTGATATACGTTCATGTGAGGGTACAAGGCGTAAGATTGGAATACCATCGCGATGTCGCGGTCTTTAGGAGCAACGTCGTTCACGACACGGTCGCCAATATACAGCTTGCCTTCGCTGATTTCTTCCAAACCGGCGATCATCCGCAGAGTTGTAGATTTACCGCAGCCGGAAGGGCCTACCAGTACCAGAAACTCTTTATCGGCAATATCAAGGTTGACGTCTTTAACCGTTGCTTTGTCGGAACCTGCATATTTCTTGTAAATGTGCTCTAAACGTACACCAGCCATCGTAATTCCCCCTAAATATTAATTTTCAAGTTATAATAAAAATGATTTTGAAATCGTATACATTTCACATGTTTATATTAACCCATTAAGCATCTGTCTGCCATACACAAACTGCACAAAAAACCTATTTTCTTTTCGTGACTTTATACAATAATAACGTCAGCTTCACTAGAACCGCATCCTTAAAGCTTCTTACGTCCAATCCGGTCTCCTGTTTAATCTTGTCCATCCGGTACAAAAGCGTATTCCGGTGGATATAAAGACGTTTAGCCGTCTCACTGACATTACAGTCCAGCTGAAAAAAAGTCTCCAGAGTCGACAGCGTCTCCGGATCATTAAAAATAGTCATTCCGATCTCTGTACGCGCCACAAACTGCTTCCGCTGCTTATCCGGAATGCTGTAAACCAGCCTCTCCAAATAGAAATTCCAGGGGAGGTGGATATGCTCGGATACCCTGAACATTTTCCCCAGGGTCAAGGTTTCCCGAAGCAGCTGTGTTACCTCCGTCAGAGTCCGCTCGGGAATTAGAGGCTGCGCTACCGAGATATGAAAATTACCAACCCACTCGTTTGCGATCAGCTCGTATACGCCTTGGCCCAGATCGCCGAGCATTGTTCTTTCAGCTTCACTGCTTTCTTCGCTAACCTGTCTCAGATCCTCTAACTGATTCTCTCCCACCAAAATGAGCCATTCATGCTCCTCAACAGGAATCAGCAGCAATTCTGCACCAAAATAACTCTTTAGCAGCTTATTCAGCTTCTGATACTGAATCTGCGGCTTTGTCCGGTTCTCGCTGCTAAGCAGAAAAGGCACGCAGGCTGCAGCCAATCGTTTTTTAATGATAAGGTGTTCAGGGATCACCTCTTCTGGCGTCTCTGCATTTAACTGGCCTCTCAGCCAAGCCCCAAGTTCAAGCAGAGCCGCTTCCTCATTATCTTTATCAGAGGCTGCAGGCCGTACTTGATTGGCTGCCGTTTGCAGCAGCAGCTCGATCAGTTCGCTCTCTGAGTCCTGAAGCCCACCCGTCTCAATCTCCCAAACATTTACATACTCCTCACTGTAAGACCATGGCCAGCAGCGTACTCCATCAACGATAACTGAAGTTCCAATCTGCCGGTTATTATTACCAGCCAGCTCCTGCCATCTGCTCCAGTCAATCGTATTTTCAGTGACGGATACCCCAACAATTCGTTCTATTCTATGCCTCAAATCAATCATGTTCATAATGGAATCTCTCCCAAGCCAAATTAATCATTTAGCCGCTTCATTAAATAAATGTAGCTATAAAAATTATTGTATCACAGGAGCAAGCCAAGTACCTCTTTCCGAAATACACAAAAGTCCACATGAAAAAACAAAAGACAAAAACAAAAGACCGTCAACATAAAGTTAACGGTCTTTTGTACAGCGGATGAGCCATGAAGGACTCGAACCTTCGACACCCTGATTAAAAGTCAGGTGCTCTACCAACTGAGCTAATGGCTCATAAAACTGGTGGAGGATGATGGATTCGAACCACCGAACCCGTAAGGGAGCAGATTTACAGTCTGATGCGTTTGGCCACTTCGCTAATCCTCCATAAGTGGTGCCGTCGAGAGGACTTGAACCCCCAACCTACTGATTACAAGTCAGTTGCTCTACCAGTTGAGCTACAACGGCATATTCAATTGTAAAAATGGTGGCTCGGGACGGAATCGAACCGCCGACACGAGGATTTTCAGTCCTCTGCTCTACCGACTGAGCTACCGAGCCATATTTAGTCAAAAAAATAAAGTGGTGGAGTTTGTATCCTTCCCACTTTGCTGTGGAACTATACATTTCTTAAAAGATGGCGGAACCGACGGGATTCGAACCCGCGGTCTCCTGCGTGACAGGCAGGCATGTTAGGCCTCTACACCACGGTTCCGCAATATTTTAATGGTGCCGGCGAGAGGACTTGAACCCCCAACCTACTGATTACAAGTCAGTTGCTCTACCAGTTGAGCTACACCGGCGTATATGGTGGAGGCTGAGGGGATCGAACCCCCGACCCTCTGCTTGTAAGGCAGATGCTCTCCCAGCTGAGCTAAGCCTCCATATACTTAATTAAATTGGTAGCGGCGGAGGGGATCGAACCCCCGACCTCACGGGTATGAACCGTACGCTCTAGCCAGCTGAGCTACACCGCCATATTAAGAACTTACCTGAATGCTTGTACAATGGCGGAGAGAGAGGGATTCGAACCCTCGCACCACTTACGCAGTCTAACCCCTTAGCAGAGGGTCCCCTTATAGCCACTTGGGTATCTCTCCAAAAGCGCGCATTCAAGGTTGATCCTTGAAAACTGGATACGAAACAATATTTTCGAATTAGCCCCTAATGGGTTTCCCGGGGTCCCCGAAAAGTAATCGGAATTACCTTCGAAGCCACGCGTCACTTTTTGGGGTATCTTTGGATAAGCCCTCGACCGATTAGTACTGGTCAGCTCCATGCATTGCTGCACTTCCACCTCCAGCCTATCTACCTCGTCGTCTTCAAGGGGTCTTACTAATTGGGAAATCTCATCTTGAGGGGGGC
>NZ_VAWG01000001.1 GCF_005869875.1 Paenibacillus pinistramenti | reverse complement strand
CCGTCTTTCCCAAAGGAATCATGCGACTCCCTTGCGTATCCGGTATTAGCTACCGTTTCCGGTAGTTATCCCAGTCTTGCAGGCAGGTTGCCTACGTGTTACTCACCCGTCCGCCGCTAAGTTAATCAGGAGCAAGCTCCCTCATAACTCCGCTCGACTTGCATGTATTAGGCACGCCGCCAGCGTTCGTCCTGAGCCAGGATCAAACTCTCCATAAAAGTAAAGTTTGTGACTCATTTTGAATCTGACGAGTTGTTACTCGTTGTTTATTTCTCACTCGTTGTTCAGTTTTCAAAGATCAAGCGTTTCATTTCGTTGCATATTCATTTTCGTCAGCAACTCTTATATCTTATCACTTTCGAACCAGCTTTGCAAGCTTTTTTTCTAAGAAGTTTTTTCTTCAATTCATACTCGGCTGTTTGGCTGGCCGGCTAACAATCTTAATTAATTGGCCGGAATAAGAATATAACATAGATCGACAAACTATTGCAAGCTTATTTTAAAAAATAATAAAAGACCGGCTCGGGAGCCGGTCTTTTATTACGCTTTTTACAGAACAATGCTCTAGAAATCCCAAGTCGGGAACCACCGCAGCAGGTAATCAATATATCCTTTGCTGACTGTAAGGCCGGTCAACGCGGGATAGAAAAGGACGAACAGGAACGCCGCGAGAAGGATATAGCTGATGCGGACCTTTTTGAACCAGGCATATCTATCTTCTGCAAGCTTCATTATATAGACAATGCTGATAATCATAAACGGAACCATTGTAAAGTAGTGATAGATGAACGTATACCGCGGGACGAGCACCCATGGAATGTAGACGGACAAATACGCGATCCAAACCGTATACATGTATTTATCCCTGCGCTTAAGCGAAACCCAGATGGACAGCAGAATCGCAAAAATTCCGGTCCACCAGATCAGCGGATTCCCCATCGTCACCATTGTGGCTTTCATCCCCGAAGCCATGTCCGGACCGTTGTACAGCCATAGCGGACGTTTCATAAACGGCCACTGCCACCACTGGGAAGAATACGGGTGTGTGGCGGTCAGCTGACTGTGGTAGTCATACATGTGGATCTGTGCGTCGATGAGATTTTTGAGCGTGTAGCCGCCTGCCGTTTCTTTCAATACCGGGATAAACGAAAGGCTGTAAATAATCGCCGGTATAATCAGGAAAAAGAGGACACAGCTGCTCAGCGTAATGAGCGTGCTGCGGATAAAACCGGAAGCGGCTGCGCGGTATAAAACTGCGTTAGAATCCGCTCCCGAAGTTCCGGAAGCCCCCTCCTCTGACTGTCCGTTCAGCCAGCGCCGCGCCGCACGCATTTCCCGGTAACGTGCATACAGATACATGCCCAGCATTACAGCCAAACCGGCTCCCCCGTAGGCAACGTTCCATTTGGACGCCGCCCCGATGCCGAAGAACAGGCCTGCCAGCCCGAGCGGGATCAGCGTTTTGCTTACCGGCATGGTATAGAAGTTCTGCGACATGTACCGGTGCATAAAGTAGTACATCACCATCAGGAAAAAGACCGCATACGAGTCAATCGTAGCCATTCTCGTCTGCGTAAAGTGCATAAAATCAAGAGCGAACAGCAGGGTCGCCGTAACCGCGTACCGGCTTCTGCCGAACATCGTGAGCGCCATGCGGTACATGAGCGGCAGCATCCCGATGCCGAACACGGTGCCTACAATCCGCCAGCCGAACGGGCTGAGGCCGAAGAGCTTGATGCCTAAGGCAATCAGGATTTTTCCGAGCGGCGGGTGTGTATTTTCATAGGCAGGCATTCCCTGCAGGTATTCATAGGCCGTTCTCGGATGGTAAATTTCATCAAAATAGGTGCTGTTCATGTAGCTCGGCGTGTAAACATCCCGGTCAGGCTCATCAAACAGCAGGTCAGGCGAACCTTTATCCCCCGCTGGAAGTCCCTCGCTCTGAATGGCGGTAACCGGGAGAGGCTCTTTCGAATTCCGCGTATAAATCGCAATCTCATGCACAATAGTCTCTGGAGACTCCGCCGTAAATTTAACATACCGGGCATCAATAAAGGATTGGGCTGTGTTCCATTTAAATACCTTGCCATAGAGATCCAGTTCTGTCGCGTGATCCCAGTTGTCCGGCGTATTGCTGAATTCGATTTTCACGACGCCTCTGCCCGGTCCGGCAAACAGATTGATTCTTCCGAGCGACTTGGTTGAGCCAAGATCCACGTAGAAGCTTTCCCCCGCAGCCGAGGTTTCCCAGTAAGTGACTGGAGATTTCATATCCCCCAGATGATACAAAGCAATTACCGCGTACAGCAGGGTTATCGCTCCGGTCCACATCCAGTCCTTGCGCTGCATTCTCGGTGCGCGGGCGGATGGGGCGGACTGAGTTAACTCCGATAAAGTAAGCTCTTCCGCCGCCCTGCGTTCCCCGGCTGAAATCACCGCCAGCTCCCTGATTCTGCCCCGGAACAGGATGTCCCATCCGACTGCCAGCAGGTAAGCGAGGAAGGCGAGATTCACGATGGCCGACACGATCGCTATGCCGTCAATAGGAGTTGCCGAGTTGGAGGCGTGGTAATTCTTCAGCACATAGTCAATGTTCACATACTGCGTAATACTGAAGCCGAAAAAGATCAGCAGCAGCCTGCGGTCCCTCAGCTCGATAAAGGCAAATAAAGCGATGAGCAGAGCCGGGAACAGGTAGCGCTCGTGCATTTTGGGGCCCAGCAGATAGACGCAGGTGATCAGGATCAGCGCCAGCAGGAAAACACCGGCAGACCTCCCCCTGCTCCGGTTCCCCGCCTGTCGTTCAACAGGTGCAGCGAAGCTGCCTTTGCCCCAGGCAAACAAGACGGTTACTGCGACAGACAGCACCAGGAACAGATTGCCCCAGGTTCTGAAGGTGAGGAACCCCCACGTTTCGTTCAGCGGCTTCCAGTTCCCTCCAACCAGTGAAAATAAGTTAAACGCGTTTAACACCGCATAAGGATAGGAGGACAAGGTCGACCTATACAATTCATAAAGTCCTCGAACTCCCCCGCTGCTCCAGAAAAAAGGCGAGGCGAGCAGCAGAAAGACTGCTGTGCCGTAAAGGAAGCTGAGCAGCAGGCTCTTCCACCCGCTTCTCCGGAAAATAAAATACAGCAGCACTACCGGAGCGAAAATAAACGCCTGCGGCTTGATCAGCGCGGCAATCGCAAACCAGACCGCCGAATGGGTCGGCTTGTTCGCTGCCAGTGCGTTCAGAAACAGAACCAGGAAGAGCGCGAAGAATCCGTCAATCTGCCCCCAGTTCGACGAGTCGATCCAGACGGCCGGATTGAACACATAGAGGAAAGCCAGCGCTAAAGCGAGGCGCTCTCCAATATTCCTTCTGCCGAGCCGGTACAGGAAATATCCTGCCGCTAGATCGGCCAGAATGGACGGCAGCTTAAGAAGAAGCCTTGTCCCGGCAGAGGCATCGGCAAGGCCCAGCGCGGATTTAACAGCGCCAAGTATGTATAGAACGTAAAGGTAGCCTGGCGGGTAATCGGCGAAAATACCTTTTTCATAAAAATGACTGAAGCCCTTCTCCTTTAAACGTTCAGCCCAATACGTAAAGGTCGTCAGGTCGCCGGTATACCCTTGGTAATGCAGACCCGACCACAGGCGCACAACAAGCCCGGCCGCGAGCAGAATAAACAGCACGCTTGTATAGCCTATGCGGCGGCCAAAGCGGCCTAAATCAGGATTGGCGCTGTCGTCCTTGCGCATATAAATGCGGTACATGTAAGCGAAAAACAGACTGAAAACGGCAAGCATCAATACCGTCGAGGTGACGGATACCGGCAGTTCCCTCGTCTTCTCTGTTTTGGCCGTATCCATGCTGATGACGTTCTCCAGGGAGGACGGTTTAACGGTTTGAACGACAGAAATGTCGTCAAAATAGGCCGTGCCTGTCGTTAACGCCCCGTACTGCCCGAGTCCGGCCCCAATCGTGAGCTCCGTTTGTTCGGCACCCGTGACGCCGGTAAATTCGACCTGCTGCCAGCTTCCATTGGTGTTGTAAACCTCAGGATAGCTGGCGCTTACGCCGGAGACAAACAGATTCGCGCCGCTTCCGCCGGAAGCCTGCGGAATGTTCTCCGTCTTGATCCAGCCCGAAATCTTGTAGTAGGTGTTCGGAAGAACGGTGAGCTTCTGAATCCACCTTGCGTGATTGGGCTGAATATTTTCCACAGCGGCTGATGTTGTGCCCGTATGCGCCTCCCGGCTATCCATCCACAGCTTGCTGGCCCCCTCATCCGTAAGCCACATGTCCTGGCTCCAGGTGTCAGGCACGCCGCCTGCGACCTGTTCAAACCCGCTGTTCCCCAGAAGATTGGAATGATCCGCTGCCCCTACCTTTCCTGGCAATAGAGTGAGCATCAGGCTTATTACAATAAACAGGGCGCAGCTCTTCTTGCTTCTTGTCCGGTTGTTCATAACTAGTTTGTCACACCTCACGAGCAGTAATGGCTTTCATGGTTTGGCTTTAATGACTTGGTTTTAATCGCTTGATATTGGCTCCCGACAAGGTCTCAGACAAACAAGTCAGGAAAATACTTCTATTATATACGGAAAAATGGCCGTATGTATTAAATCTGCTCACAAAACCTCATAAAAAAACAGTCCGGCGCGAGGCCGGACTGCAGGTGGATACTTTTTCAAGATTATTCGGAACCGATGAAGATGTAACGGGCCAGCACGATAACGGCCAGAACCCACATCAGCCAGTGAATCTTCACTTTATTCTTAGCCACGAGATTGTTGCAGAGGGCCAGAATGACGTAAGACAAAATGCCTGCCGAAATCCCGTTGGCAATACTGCCGGTGAACGGCATCAGGATAATCGTTACGAACGCTGGGAATGCATAAAGGAAATCGTCCCACTCAATGCTCTTTACCTGGCCCATCATCAGCACGCCGACGATAATCAGGGCAGGAGCGGTAGCCGCACTAGGCACAACGCCCGCAAGCGGCGCGATGAAGAGAGCCAGAAGGAACAATACGCCGGTCGTAACCGCTGTAAGGCCTGTGCGTCCGCCTTCAGCAACCCCTGCCGTACTTTCCACATAAGACGTAACTGTACTTGTTCCAAGCACCGCACCAGCACTGACGCCAACAGCGTCTACCAGCATGGCTTTACCGATCATTTTCTCGCCTTTCTCTTTGTCCTTCATCAGGCCTGCGCGGGTAGCTGTGCCGACCAAAGTGCCGAAGGTATCAAACAGCTCGACGAAAGTAAAGACAAACACAATCTCGAACAAACCAAGCTTAAAGGCAGCGCCAAGGTCAAACTTGCCGACAGCCAAATCGTTCAGATTCGGGAACCAGGTCGCGCCGGACAAACCGCTGGTGTTCGTTACGTCCATTGGAATACCGATCAGCGTTGTTACGATGATGCCGATCAGGAGCGCACCCTTCACGCGGAGGGCCATCAGAATCGCGATGATAATCAGGCCGATCAGCGTCAGCTGAACCTCATGGCTGTGGACCATGTCGCCGATTGCGAAGCTGATGCTGCTGCCGCCAACCGTCTTGGTCGTGTCAGTCACGCCGGACAGATTAACGCCGATCAGGTTGCTCAGCTTAAGGCCGACGCTTGCTACAAACAAACCGATACCGACTGTAATTGCAGCTTTCAAGCTTTGCGGCAGGGCCACGATCAGCATTTGGCGAACCTTCGTTATCGTCAGGATGAGGAAGATAATCCCGGAGATAAAGACAGCGCCCAAAGCAGCCTGCCAGGTGATTTTTCCATCCGAGCTGAGCACGACTGTCATGAAGTAAGCATTCAAGCCCATGCCCGGCGCCAGCGCAATCGGAATGTTAACGAACAAGCCCATCAGAATAGTAATAAGACCCGCACCCACACATGTGGCAAAAAATACGCCGTCGGCAGGAATTCCTGCGCCATTCGGCCCCAAAAACAAGTTGTTCACGACCAGGATGTAAGCCATTGTCATGAACGTGGTAATCCCCGCAATAATTTCGGTTCTTACCGATGTGCCGTTCTCCTTAAGCTTGAAAAAACGATCCATTCCCCAAATCCCCCTTAAGTAGTCAGGATAAAACCCGAAAGAACTGCAAAAACAACAAAGACCCGGGTATATGTGTATATTCCCGGGTCCTCGCGCTTAACTGAAAAGACGAAACATGCATGCAAGCATACAAGGCAGCAGCCTATACAGGCTGTTCCTCTACACTTACAGGTTTAGTCTTCTTACGTTCGTAGCCAGATCATTTACGGTGACCTCGTAGAAACTTCCGGGCCGATTCCCAGAATTATACGAATTCTATTCAATTATCAGCAGTTCTTATACGCTATGAAAAAAATCTTGCATAACATTTACAAACCTATTTTAGGCATGCCGGGGAATCTTGTCAACAAAAAAACGAATATTGATGTGGTGAATAATTTGAAACGTTCGTATTTTTCCAATAAATAGGCTTTCATGAGCCCAGCACCCTAGACTTATGATTGATTGCGAAAAGATATAACCTTTCTGTCAAAGGGAATGCTCAATGAAAAATACGCGTTCGGGCCATAAAAAAACTCCCTCCTGCTGCTTGAAACAAGCAATAGAAGAGAGGATTTTTGGCGTCCTATTAGAATTCCCAGCCTATTCCCACTCAATGGTGGCCGGCGGCTTGGACGTAATGTCGTACACAACGCGGTTGACGTTCTCCACCTCGTTGACGATGCGTACGGAAATTTTCTCCAGCACGTCCCAAGGGATGCGGGCCCAGTCGGCGGTCATGCCGTCGATAGAGGTTACCGCGCGGATGCCGACGGTGTAGGAGTAAGTACGGGCGTCGCCCATAACACCGACACTCTTCATGTTCGGCAGAGCGGTGAAATACTGCCAGATTTCGCGGTCGAGGCCGGCTTTGGCAATTTCATCACGCAGGATGTAATCGGATTCGCGCACGATGTGCAGCTTGTCCTCCGTTACTTCGCCAAGCACGCGGATAGCAAGACCCGGACCCGGGAACGGCTGTCTCCAGACGATCTCCTTCGGCAGGCCGCACTCTTCGCCCACTTTGCGGACTTCATCCTTAAAGAGCGTCTTCAGCGGTTCAACCAGTTCGAATTTCATATCTTCAGGCAGGCCGCCCACGTTATGGTGCGATTTGATGGTCTGCGCCGTAGCCGTGCCGCTTTCTACGATATCCGTATACAGCGTGCCCTGCGCCAGGAAGGCGAAGTTGTCAAATTTGGCGGATTCCTCGTCGAACACGTAGATGAATTCGTTGCCGATGATTTTGCGCTTCTGTTCCGGATCATCCACGCCTTTCAGCTTGGACAGGAACCGTTCGCTTGCATCAATCTTGACCACCTTCATGTCGAACTTGCCGACAAAGGTCTCCATGACGCTCTCGGCTTCCCCTTTGCGGAGCAGGCCGTGGTCGATAAACATACAGGTCAGCTGGTCGCCGACTGCCTTGTGAATCAGCATAGCAACTACAGAAGAATCCACGCCGCCGCTGAGTGCGCACAAAACCTTCTTGTCGCCGACCTGAGTGCGGATATCCTGAATCGTGTCTTCAATCCAAGTCTCCATGGTCCAGTTGCCTTCGCAGCCGCACACCTCATACAGGAAATTGCGGATCATTTCATTGCCGTACACAGAGTGGCGGACCTCAGGGTGGAACTGAACGCCGTACATTTTGCGCTCATCATTGCTGAAAGCAGCGATCGGCGCATGCTCTGTCGAAGCCGCAACTTTAAAGCCCTCAGGCAGTTCAACTACATGGTCGCCGTGGCTCATCCAGACCGTTTGTTTGTTGTCCAAATTTATCGTCAAGGCCGAATTCGGAACGAAATCCACATCTGCTTTGCCGTATTCGCGTTTAGCCGCGCGTTCTACTTTGCCGTTCAGCTGCTGGGCCATCAGCTGCATTCCGTAGCAGATTCCGAAGATCGGCACGCCGATGTCGTAAATAGCCGGGTCCACGTGAGGCGCATCTTCACCGTACACACTGGATGGACCGCCTGAGAACACAATGCCGGCGGGCGCGATTTCACGGAGACGTTCAACCGGGGTATTGTACGGCAGCAGCTCGCTGTATACCCCAAGATCACGAATCCGTCTTGCAATTAACTGATTGTATTGTCCTCCGAAATCCAGAACGACAATAATTTCATTTGGTTTATTCATTACCGAGCCTCCCTCAATTCATAGGAATCATTATACGCAACGGCAAAAGTCAACGTCAAGAAAGTTCAGGAGCTCGAAAATCTATAATGTTGCCCATTTCCGGCATGTACTTAAAAAGCTTTTTGTGGTCTGCCGGTCAGGCAGCTTCCCGCCGTAGTACAGGGGTTCCCATACGGTTAAAAAGGTCTCCATCTCCGCTCTGCCCTCTGCGTCCAGCTTTAAGCTGAGAGCTTCGGCGTATTCGCGGACGGTTGCGCCTTCCGCCAGTCTGCCGTGGCGCCTGTGCAGTCCCGCCCAGGCTTTGTCTGCGGCACGCAGCAGCTCAGGCTTTCCCGGGAAATGTTTGCCGTGCGCGGACACCGCGCCCTGAAGGGAGGCCGGTTTGCCTGTCTGTTCATGATTCTGTTCATGATTACGGTAACGGGCCCTGCGGGCTCCCGCCATCCATACTGCAGCTATGGTGAGGCCAAGCAGCAGAGTAGCCGTTGCCCCTGCTGCAGCGGCTCCCTTCGGCAGCTGTCTGTCCAGTTGAGCAAGCTTCACTATACCTGCTGTAAAGATCGAAACTGCCTGGCGTATCGTCTGGTCCCATGGCAGCCCCAGAAGCATGCCATCCAGCTGCCCAGCCTGCTCATTACCATTCTGCAAGCTGCCGGCGGCCTTCGATGTCTCCAAAGATGCGGCTCCGCCAAAGCCCGGTGTAGGATCAAACGGCACCCAGCCATCCTTCGGGAAATAAACCTCCACCCATGCATGAGCATCGGAATAACGCACCGTATACTGGTCCGAACCTGAGGGTTCACCGGGAGCGAAGCCTTTGACCCAGCGGGCCGGAATTCCCTGACTCCGCAGCAGGACAACCATCGCGGTCGAAAAATGATCACAGTACCCGGTCCGCTGCCGAAACAGGAAGTCTTCCACAAAGTCATGTCCTTCCGCGGGAACAGTGCTCTCCAGGCTGTAGGAATAATTGGCAAGCAAATAGTTCTCCACCGCTTCCGCCGCCGCATAGCGGCTGGACGTTCCGGCGGTTATCGAACGGGCCAGCTCCCGGACAGAGTCCGGCAGGTCAGCCGGGAGCTGAAGGTCCAGATAGCGGACCTCGGAAGGGTCGGGGGAGGCGGCCAATCCCGCCTGCGGCTCTGTTTGCGCCTGCTCCCGGACAGCGTCCGGAGTTACTTCGGATTCAATCTGATAGCCATAAATTCCGCTGCCGCTCAACGCCATCTTGATATAAGCGGCTTCCGTCGATTGATCCTTCAGCAGCGTATAGGCGGGCGGCTCCGGCTCATCCGTGGGTGCCGGCTGGAACTCAACCTTTTCAACCTGGCGCAGCACGCCTCCGCTGAACAAAGGCACCGTTCCATGCTGGGGCTCGGCGAAGGTAATCTTCTGAACAATGGAGCCTGCAGGCGCCTGCTCCTTCTCTTCTTCCTGTGCAGAAGCAGCCTCTTGGCCTGCGGCGGCTGCATCCTCCGGATCGCTCCAGCCCCGGCCGTCATAGTAACTCAGCGTCTGGCCGCGCCAATAAGTGCGCACAGGTGACACAGCCGTAAAATAAACCTCTTTCCGCAGTTCAAGCGGACGCCCTAATTCCTTATCACTGCCCTCATACCCTGTCACAGCAGCAGGGATTCCGTCTGTCCGGTGCGAATCCGCCCAGGCCTCAAGACTGCTGAACGCCTGCCTCAGGCTGAAAGCTTCAGAAGGCTTAACGGGCAGCAGCAGGGCTGCCGCGGCAGATGCCGTTACTCCGGAAAGAATAAGCAGAGCCGCCAGCCCGAGAATTATGCCCGGCTTCCAGACTCCTCTGCGGACGGAGCGGCCAGCTTCATTTCCGGTTAAAAGTTCTAGCCCAATGCCGGCTGGCGTTCCCGCTGCCGAATGACGGAAAAAGACGACGCTGAACTGCAGCAGCAGGCCGAATCCGAACGCCCGCACAATCGCCCAAAACATATCTATCTCTGAGGTTAATTCAAACGCGTATAAATAAACTGTGCTAATGCTTAAGAAAAGGAGAACCGTATGACGATTTAGGGCCAGAAGCTGCACCGACAGAATCAGCAGAATCCAGCCGGTCAGCAGCACCAGCACTCTGGACGCTTGGGAGATCCCGTCCATGCTGCCGGTTTGTGCCCAGGCGCTGATGTCCTTCACCAGGGCAGGGCCAAAGTCCAGCAGCCACAGCCATCCCCGGCCGTCCCCGAACAAATAAACCATGGACTGGCATAAAGCGGCCAAAGCCAATACGGCCGTCATGCCTGATGGAAAACCGATACTGCCGGCCGCCAAAAGTCCGGCAGTGAGAACCAGCAGCAGGCCGTAATATATTTTGCCCTCCGGGCTGCCCATGATCCTGAGCGGCTCGAGCCACTGATGGAACATTCCCAGCAGCAGCAGCGAGCACCAGAGGCGGGCGGCCAGACGAGCGGCATAGAGGCGGAATGAGAAATCAGCGTCTGCCGCCGCTGAGGCTGGCTTCGACTCAGGCCGGAACATCCGCTTCGGACTTGCCGCGATCTTGGCCATCTCGCTGCGCCTCCTCTCCGGTGCGGCTGGCGGCGGGCTGGCCGGCAGAGCTGGCAGAGCCAGCAGAGCTGGAAGAGCTGGAAGAGCTGGCAGAGCCGGAAGAGCCAGCAGAGCTGGCGGAGCTGGCGGGCGCCTGCGGGGCGGCGGAGCCGGAAGAGCCGGAAGAGCCAGCGGAGCTGGCGGGCGCCTGCGGGGCGGCAGACCCGGCGGGCTGGTTGGTAGGCCAGGCGGGCTGGTCGGCAGAGCCGGCGGGCGCCTGCGGGGCGGCAGACCCGGCGGGCTGGTTGGTAGGCCAGGCGGGCTGGTCGGCAGAGCCGGCGGGCGCCTGCGGGGCGGCGCAGCAGATCAGGCGGACGGGAATTCCGCGTCCGCCCAGCTCGGCGGCGGCCGCAGACAGACGGCCGCCGCTGAAGCCGGTGACCACGGTCACCGGCACCCCCGGGCTGATGCGCACCGCATCAGCCAGCATTTCCGGGCCGCCATGCGCAGCGGCGGCCAGACGGGCGGCGGCCAGCTCGGCAGGGCCGCCCTCGCCCAGGCTGTGCGGATTCCATCTGCACAGCCTGGGCATTCCCCCATGCCGGAACAATACGGCATGGCCCCTGGAGGCCGCGTCCTCCAGCAGGAACGCCGCCGCCGAGACGGCGCGTTCGAACATGGAAGCGGCCTCATCCGGGCGGGCGGCGGCTGCCTGGGCGCCGCCCGGGGTCTTGGTCAAAGCCGGCTCCGGCTTTGACGGCTCTCCGGCCTGGTACGAGGCCGGATCTGTATCCAGGAGGATCAGGGCCGTAATGCCCTGATCCTCCTCCGGTGCGCGGACGGTGAGCTCGCCGCGGCGCGCGGAGATTTTCCAGTTCACTGCCTTCAAAGGGTCCCCGGGCAAATAGGCCCGGACCGCATACCCCGGCGGGCCTGACAGCACAGTCCGCTCTTCAGCCGCCTGCGCGTTCTCCAGTTGGCATCCGTCGCCTCCGGCGCTTCCTTCCATGCCGCGGGCCGGGACCGGCAGCACAGACAGCAGGCCGCTGACCATAAACGAATGCTTATAGCGGAACCATCCCAAGAGATCGGTATGGCTGACCGTCAGCTTCTCCAGGCCGTACAGGCCCCGCGGCAGCCCTTCCGCCCGGCTGGTGAAGCACAGCTGGCGGCGGAAGCCGGCAAATATCCAGTGCTCAGCCGGTTCACCGCCGCCGAATTCATCCTTCAGCTTCAGCCAGATTGGCGGGAGTCCGCCTTCCAGCCGTATTTCCAGCGTCATCTCGACCGGCTGGCCCGCGCGCGGCATCATCAGTGAGTAGCGGCGGCGGACCGTAACGGTCTTTGGACCGGCCCATCTGGCTAACATGCCCTGCAGCAGAATCAACGTCATCGCGCCAAGCATAAAAAGAGCCGAACGCCCGCCGTACCCCAGTACGGCAGCCAGCATCAGCCCCCAGACCAGCCAGGCGGACGTCCAGACCCAGACCGCCTTCATGACGCACCGCCCGCCGCAGCCTGGCTGTTCATCGGCACGGCGGTGCCAAGCACCAGCTCCCGGACGAGCTCCTCCGCTGACCTGCCCGCCAGCTTCGCTTCCGCCGACAGAATGAGGCGGTGGGCAAGCACCGCTTCGGCAGCAGCCTTCACATCATCCGGAATGACATACATCCGCCCTTTGAAATAGGCTCCGGCCTGAGCCGCCGTCATCCAGGCCAATGTTCCCCGCGGGCTGATGCCCAGCGCAATGCCGGGATGCCGCCTTGACGCATCGGCTATGGCAACCATATACCGTTTGACGGTATCATCGACCGTCACCGTCCGCACCTGCCGCTGCATAAGCGCCACTTCATCCGCCAGAAGCACTGGACGCATCTTATCCAGCGGATGTCTGTCACTTTGCTGCCCGAGCAGGCGAATCTCCTGCTCCACGCTGGGATAGCCCAGCGAAATCCGCATGAGAAAGCGGTCCATCTGCGCTTCAGGCAGCCGGTAAGTCCCTTCAAACTGCAGCGGATTCTGCGTCGCCAAGAGCAGAAACGGCTCCGGCAGCCGGCGGCTGACCCCGTCCACCGTTACCTTCCGCTCCTCCATCGCCTCCAGCAGCGCTGACTGGGTGCGGGGCGCGGCGCGGTTGATTTCGTCCGCCAGAACCACATTGGACAATACCGGACCCGGCCGGTATTCAAATTCGCCGGTATGCGGCCGGTACACGGACACCCCGGTAATATCCGACGGCATCAGGTCGGAGGTGAACTGAATCCGCCCGAAGGAGCCGCCGATCCCTTTGGCTATGGCTCTGACGAGCATGGTTTTTCCGACGCCGGGCACATCCTCGAGCAGGACATGTCCGCCGCTGAGCATGGCGAGGAGGGTGAGTTCAATCTCTTTTCTTTTACCAACGATAATCGTATCCAGACTGTCCGCAAAACGCTGCAGTAACAGATGCGCATGTTCATGAAGCATTGAAGAGGCCACAGCCGATCACTCCTTTTCTATCCAGAGAAAACAATCTATCAGCCAGTCTCTCCAATTCTCTCAATAAATAGACCTCAAACAGCTCGAAATAGACCTCAAACAGCTCGAAATAGACCTCAAACAGCTCGCAAGCAGACCTCAAATAGACCATAAGCAGATCTCATGAAGCTTTGACCTGCCACCCGTCCACTGCTTTCGCCACCTTCACAACCGGATGTCCAAGCCCTTCAAGCAGGCTGCGCAAAGAGACCCAGAGCGTATTTCCGGAACTGTGCACGTCCAATCCTTGATCCGGCCGCAGCATAAGCCGCCCCTTTCCCCATTTCACTTCGGCCTGCCCGCTGTCCGGATTCCAGGAGACCTTCCCGCCCAGCCGTTCCATCGTAGTGCGCAGCGGCACCATGAATCTGCCTCCGCTCATCTCGTACTCGCCGCCATTCAGGACCGTCTGAACGCCTCCTGCGGTGAGGGCCAGCGGCAGAATTCTTGAATCAAACAGCGCAGCATTGGGGGTTATATGCGAGTCAATCCAGGCTTGGCTTGGCTCTTGGCGGTTCTGAGGGATGCTCCCGCCGACCCGGAACTGAACCGGTTTGACATCAGGCGTAAGCGTTGCAAAGGAATACCCTTTAGCCTGATAATATTCAATGATCTTCGGCAGGGCCTTAACGGTATTCTCATGCCCGCCGCCATCGTGCATCAGCAGCACAACCTGCTGCAAACCGCCGCTCTCTGTGGCCTGTTTGAGGATATCCGAAGCAGGAACGCCTTTGCGGGCCGAGTCGCCGCTGTCTACATTCCAGTCAAACACTTTGTAGCCGGCCTGGTCCATAAGCGAGAAGTAGGTTTGATCGAAATGGCCGTATGTACCGCCCGGAGCCCGCACCAGCTGAGGGCGGCTGCCGGTAATGTTCCGCAGGATTTCTTCCGTTTGTTTGATTTGTCCCCAAAAATCGCTAAAATTGTGGTAGAGCTTGTCATAATTGTGATCAAAGCTGTGGTTGCCGACCGCATGGCCGCCGTCCTCAATCTGCCGGATAAGCTCCGGCGAATGCTGAGCCTGCTGGCCAAGCACGAAGAAGGTCGCCTTAACCTTATAACGGTTTAAAATATTTAATACGCCGGCCGTCAGCTTGCTGGGGCCGTCGTCGAAGGTCAAATATACGGTCTTTGCATTTGAGCCGGCCGTTTTGGCTGCTAAAGGAGCCGGGGTCACTAAAGAGGCTTGAACAGCTTGAGAGACTTCAGAGGTTTGAGCTGCCCAAGAGACAGGTGCTGCTTGAAAGGCTTGGGCTGAACCCGTTGAACCTATTAAACCGGTTAAAGAGGCTGCTTTTGCGGAATTAGGCTTGTACACACCGCCGATTCCCCAGGCAGGCCCGCCAACGAGAAATGCCGCTGCTGCAAGCAGTGCGGCTGCCGCCATTATAACTATCCAGGACTTTCTATACATATCATCCTACCTCCATATCATCCGCAGAATAGCTTTGACTTTGATAGATTATATGGAGCGCCCGGATAAAATAGACTAGCCTTCGGAGGATATCTGGAGAGTGAGCAATAATCATGAATATTGTGCATGACTTAGAGGTTTTATTTCGGGAACACGGCTATTTCGTTATCTGGATCGGACTGCTGCTGGAGTTTATTGCGCTGCCCTTTCCCGGAGAAACCACGATGGCTTATGCCGGGTTCATCGCTTATAAAGGGCTGCTGGACTGGAAGCTGCTGATTCTGTTTTCCTTTCTCGGCACTGCCATGGGCATCACGATTACCTACTGGATCGGCCGCAAAGCCGGCCTGCCTTTCTTCCGCAGGTTTGGAAAATGGTTCTTCCTCCCGCCCCATAAGCTGGAGAAGACCAGCGTCTGGTTTAATAAATACGGCTCCGGCCTGATCTTTATCGGGTACTTCATTCCCGGAGTCCGGCATTTTACCGGGTATTTTGCAGGATCGATCGCGCTGCCGTTCCGCAAATTTATGCTGTACGCCTATTCGGGCGCACTAGTCTGGGCGGCTCTGTTCGTCAGCATCGGCAAAGTCTTCGGCCCGCAGTGGAAATACATGTTCGAGCTGGCTGCCCACTATTCCGCCATTGCGTCTGCCGTCATCCTGCTGGCCATTGTGCTCATCGTCCTGTACCGCTGCCGCCGCTCGCTGCGCAGCATGTACAAAGCGCGCTTTTCGCCGGCTAAGCCGCAGGAGGAGGTTCAGGTGCAGGTTTCAGGCAGCTCCGCCAAAGAGGAGGAGGGCGGTCCTTTCGCTTCCAGCTCCAAGGATTCCCCTGCCCCGGAGCGGACCACAAATTCTTAAAGAAGCAAATTCATAAGAAGCAAATTCACGTCCTCCCTGCCGGAATGCCTGAATGAAATTTGAATATAGTTAAGGATAACTTTGAAAAAAAATAGACCGGGAAACCGCACTGCTGCGGCCCCGGTCTGCTAGAATTGCCGGGCAGAAATGCCGGGCAGAAATAGATTAAGCTTTTCCCGCTGGACGGGTTATACTGGTCAGGTTATACGGGCCGGGTTAGTGTTAATGCCCCGCTTCGGCAAGCTGCTTGGCGGCCTCCAGCACCTCTTCGGCGTGATTCTTCACCTTAACCTTGCGCCACTCGCGCACCAGCCTGCCCTCCCTGTCGATCAGGAAGGTGGAACGCACAATCCCTTCATACTCGCGGCCGTACATCTTCTTCAGCTGCCAGACGCCAAACAGCCGGCAGACCTCGTGATCCTCATCCGACAGCAGCGGAAAAGGCAGCTCATGCTTCGCGGCAAAGCGGCTGTGCGCTTTGAGAGGATCGCCGCTGATCCCGAGCAGTACAGCGCCATGACGGGCATAATAAGCGGCCCGGTCCCGGAAGTCGCACGCCTCCTGCGTGCAGGCAGGCGTTTGGTCCTTCGGATAGAAATAGAGGACAACCGCCTGCCCTCGATAATCGCTAAGCGATATATTCCCGCCCGTACTCGACGGAAGCGTAAAATCCGGAACGATCTGCCCCGGCTGCAGTTCATGTAGTTCTTGTTCAGCCATGCCTGTCCCTCCAAAGGTTTCCCATTTTTGAAAAAAGCGAAAATTGATTGTATTTCCAAAAGAAATTATAATGTAAAGATATGAAGAAACGCCACGATTGGAGCGGTAATTCCGATCTTTTTGCAGAAAGGACGAACATAATGACAAAGAGAACAAAACGGATCACCCTTTGGTCCGTCATAGGGGTACTAGCCGTGATCGTGGCTTTTGCCGCCTATTATTTTTTCGCGATTTACAGGCAGGTTGACAACTTCAGCAAGGAAGGCGAAGATTCGCCCTTCTATCAAGTCCAGCCCAGCCATACCAAAGCCGATGAACCGCCGAAATGGGAAGGCACAGAGCGGGTTAACATTCTGCTTATGGGCGTTGATGCACGCGGCCTGCAGAAAGGCGAAGTACCGCGTTCCGACTCCATGCTGGTTGCATCCATCGACCCGGTGACCAAAACTGGCTCTCTATTCTCAATTATGCGTGATACTTATGTGGATATCCCGGACCACGGCAAAGACCGGATTAATACCGCCATCACCCATGGCCCAGACATCGCGATGAAAACCGTGTCCGATCTGCTCGGAATTCCGATTCAATATTATGTTTATACGGATTTTCAGGGCTTTATTGCGCTGGTTGACGCTGTCGGCGGCATTGATTTTAATGTGGAAAAAGACATGCACTACACCAGCGCCGCCGACGATCATCAATATGACATTGATCTGAAGGCAGGCATGCAGCATCTGGACGGCACAACAGCACTCGAATACGTCCGCTTCCGCCATGATGCGATGTCCGACTTCGCGCGGACCCAGCGCCAGCGCAATTTCCTGGCTGCAGTGGCCGACAAATTGAAGAACACCACCTCCATCATGAATCTGCCGACCATCCTCGATAAGGTTAACCCTTATGTGGATACCAACCTGTCCGTGACTGACATGTGGAAGCTGGCTTCCGTCGGTTACAAAACACAGATGACGTCCAGTGAGCAGATTCCTCCGATGGATCTTCTTGAAGAGGAAAAAGTAGGCGGAGCCTCCGTACTCGGCGTGAAAGACGAAGACGAGCTGAAGCAGTATGTGCAGGACGCCCTGAACAAGGAAGCGTCACCTTCGGCAAGTCCGGATGCCAGCGCTTCAGCTGACGGAGCCTCTGACTCCGGCTCTGACTCTAATTCCGGAACCGACGATGCGGAGGCTGCTCCGACGCCGTCCCCGTGACACGCAAATAACACACGAATCTGCATATTCAGATGAAACTGCATATTAAGGTATAATAGAGAACAGCGGCGGGAGGAACACTCCCCCGCTGTTGTCGCTTTACATAGTAAACAAGAGAGGAAGTTATGAACTTGAACACGCACACCAATCGTCCTAATTCGGAGCGGCTTTATGAAGAAGCCCTCAAACATATTGTAGGCGGCGTCAACAGCCCCTCCCGTTCTTTCAAAGCCGTTGGAGGCGGCGCGCCCGTATTCATGAAGAAAGCAAGCGGAGCCCACTTCTGGGATGTGGACGACAACCGCTATATCGACTACCTGGCCGCTTACGGCCCGATTATTACCGGACATGCCCACCCGCATATTACGGAAGCTATTGCGGCAGCCGCAGCGAACGGCACGCTCTACGGCACTCCGACCGAGCTTGAAATCAAGCTGGCCAAAATGCTGAAGGAAGCTATTCCTTCGATGGACAAGGTTCGTTTCGTCAACTCCGGCACTGAAGCCGTCATGACAACGATCCGCGTCGCCCGCGCCTATACGAAGCGCAATAAGATCATTAAATTCGCCGGCTGCTACCACGGCCATTCCGATCTGGTGCTCGTTGCCGCTGGCTCCGGCCCTTCCACCCTTGGCATTCCGGACAGCGCCGGCATCCCGGCCAGCATTGCTCAAGAAGTTATTACCGTGCCGTTTAACGATGCTGAGGCGTTGAAAGCGGCTCTGGACAAGTGGGGAAGCGACGTAGCCGCCGTTATGGTCGAGCCGATTGTCGGCAATTTCGGCATGGTCATGCCAAAGCCCGGCTTCCTCGAAGACCTGTGCAGACTGGCCCGCGAATACGGCGCGCTTGTCATTTATGACGAGGTCATCACCGCTTTCCGCTTCCATTACGGCTCCGCCCAAACCTTTGCCGGTCTCAGCAATCATGAAGCTATTCAGCCGGATTTAACGGCGCTTGGCAAAATCATCGGCGGCGGGCTGCCAATCGGCGCCTATGGCGGCAGCAAGGAGGTCATGGAGCAGGTGGCACCGCTCGGCCCGGCTTATCAGGCCGGAACGATGGCCGGCAACCCGGCGTCCATCTCTGCGGGCATCGCCTGCCTGGAGGTCCTGCAGGGCGAGGGCGTATATGACGAAATGAACCGCCTGGCGACCCGGTTGACCGAAGGTCTCGCTACGTCTGCAGCGCAGTACGGCATTCCGCTGACGATCAACCAGATCCGCGGCTCCTTCTCCACTCATTTCTGCGGTCATCCGGTGACCAACTACGATGAGGCGCAGGATACGGACAGCGAAGCCTTTGCGGCCTTCTTCCGCCACATGCTGAACCAGGGCGTTAACTTGGCCCCTTCGAAGTACGAGGCCTGGTTCCTGACTACGGCGCATACGGATGAAGACATTGATGCGACGCTGACTGCGGCGCATGAGGCGTTCAGACGGATGAAATAACAAGAAACGGCAGGTTCGCCTCTTCCCCTTCTAAGGGTTGAGAGGTGAGCCTGCCGTATTTTTTTACAGATCGCCTATTTACAGATCGCCTATTTACAGATCGCCTAATAATTTTCGCCGCGGTAATACCGTTCCAGCTTATGCTCCAGGTGAACCAGCTGCGCTTTCTTCTGTTCAATATCTTCCAGCAGCTTCTGCTTCTGTTCCTGAATCAGCCGGATTCGCTCCGGCAGCGTCGCGGTCCCTTCCTGGACCTTGTCATGATAGTTCTTGATGTCCTCCACGCTCATCCCGGTCTCCCGGAGGCATTTGATAAAGATAAGCCAGTTCAGCTGATCTTCCGTATATAGGCGGTTATTCTGCCCGCTCCGGGCAGCCGGCTCCAGAAGCCCTTTCCGTTCATAGAACCGGATCGCCCCTATGTTTAGTCCCACCTCTTTAGCCGCTTGTCCGATCGTTAACATGTTTGTCCTCACTTTTAGAAAATTAAGGTTTGACCTACACTAAGTGTAGCATAGTAACCTGTAATCGTCAGAAGAAACCACTATAACGAAAGAGGGATTGGAATGAAGAAGACCGCATTTGTAACCGGAGCGAATAAAGGCATTGGATTTGAGATCGCCAAACAGCTTGGCGAAGCCGGCTGGAAAGTGATTCTGGGCGCCCGCAGCGCCGAACGGGGGGAAGCAGCCGTTTCTGAGCTGGCAGCCATGGGGCTGGAGGCAGCATTTTTGCAGATTGATATGACCGATTTGAACAGCATTGAACAAGCCGCGGACACGATCAAGCGGGACTTCCCGGACCTGCAGCTGCTGATTAATAACGCCGGTATGCCGGGCGCATTTTCCCGTTCTTTTACCGAAACCAAAGAGGAAGATCTGCGCAGCGCGTTTGAAGTCAATTTCTTCGGGACCTTCCGGCTGAACCAGCGTTTGTTCCCGTTGATCAAACAGAATGAGGGCACCGTTGTGAATGTATCTACGGACATGGCTTCCCTTAACCATATGCAAAATGCCGCCTCTACCCTAAACGCGTTCGACTACAATTCCTCCAAGACGGCGAACAATGCCATGACGCTTTCGATGGCTTATGAAGTCAGAAACAGCGGCGCTCAAGTGTTTGCCGTAACCCCCGGCTTCACGACTACGGATTTAAACGGGAACGCCCCTGGCGGGAAAACCAAGGAAGCCGGAGCGGCTATCATTGTAGGCTACGCGACCGACGGAAAGCGCCGCAACGGCGAATTTTTGGACGAGAACGGAATATTTGCCTGGTAATCTGCAAGCGGCCGGCGGCCGGCCGCCGGACATTAAAAACCTCTTACCGGATGGATGGGCCATCCCCGGTAAGAGGCTTTTTGTCGGAAATATACGCTATAGGATTGCTGATTACAGATTAATAAATGCGGTCTTCAAATGAGAGCTGTACTGCACGTCAAAGCCCAAACCGGATGCCAGAAGAGCCAGCGGCACATACGTTTTGGAGTTGGTCCCCACTTTATTCAGGAACGCCGGAGCCGAAGTGGCTACCTTGGTGCCGTTCACTTGGATGGTGGTTGAACCTACCGGAATCGTGACTGTGCGTCCGGACAGCGTGACGGTTACGGTGCTGGTTTTGCTGTTCCATTTGGACACCGCATGCGTTGCCTGAACGATGTCGCCGATCGCGACGAAGGTTTGGCCGTTCTTGACGATCGGCTTATTGGACGAGCTCCACTCCTGCCCGCCGATCACGATGGAAATCGACTCTTTGCCTAGTGCGGCCTGCGTCTGGCGGTATTCACCCCAAATGACATTGGAAAATACCTTGGCCATCTCTTCATATCCAAGCTGCTGCGGATGAATATCGCCCTCCAAAATGTGCGTGTAGCTCAGCTCATGGCCCACAAATGCTTCCGCAACGTGCGCCGCTTTAACTGGTCCGGCAGCCGTATTCGTTTGGCTCACTACAGCATCCACCGCTGCAGTATACAAGGCCGCCGCCTTCTCCAGCTTCTCGTAATTCGCCTGCGAAGCTATCGCCGGAACGGGCTGATACTGGTCAGCCAAGACGATCAGTGCGCTTGGATTCAGCTGGCGCAATGCGGTGATGGACTGGGTAACATTGCTCGAATAGCTGTCCAGAATGGTCTTCACTTTGTCCTGCAGGTCGCTGTCCGAGAGGGTAGCTGCCTCCTCAAGCAAAGGCTTAATGTCGTTGCCGCCAATGGTAATGGTGATTAGATCGGCTGCCTTTATATCCGTTTGGGCCTGAGAAATACCTGCCGCAAACTGATCAATTCTGGGATCTGCCACGCCTGGCTGTATCGTGTCCGCAGTGACAGAAGCTCCCGCCTCAATGGCTGCTGTGTAATTAGCCAAGCCCGTGCTGGTCAGGCCCAGAATGCCGTCGTTCACCAGCTGTGTCCGTCCATGGAACAGGGCCTGTTCTTTCAATCGGTCGACATACCCGTAAGGAACCGGATTGGTTTGCGCGGCCATAGCCGGCTCATACCCGGCTGTCACCGAATCCCCCAGTGCAACGATGTTATAAACTTCCCCTGAACTGCCTGCCGCAAATGCCTGCGCAGGTACGGCCAGGACAGCTGCGAGCAGCAGTCCGGCGGCTGTTTTTCCGGCAGCGCGTTTCAACTTTATTCCTCTCATCCCGTCTTCTTCTCTCCCTTTAATTTGGATTCATACATTGAATTTAAAAACACGGCGTGTCTTTATCTTCCAGTGAGTGTATTCTACTTGCCGCGTTCCTTTTAAGTCAATAAATATTAATTTGAGGGAAATACCGCGCTTACAGGCTATGGGAGAATGAACAGCAAAAAAAAGAACCCCCGATTGCTCGGAGGTTCGTGAACATTTCAGAAGGTTCCCGGGACAAGATCGCTGACTGCCGCCCGCTGGCGCGCCGCTTAACGGTTCTCATCCGTGTTCTGGCCATCCGGCCGCTTAGTGCCTGACGGGTTCACGTATTTATCATTCACATATTTATCATTCACGTATTTATCATTCACGTATTTATCATTCACGTATTTATCATATCGGCCGTCAATTTCCTTGGCCATGCTGCGATATTTGAGCGTTTCCTCCACAACCGGGTCAAACGTGGTTTGAATGCGGACCTCATATTTGGGGGACAACCGTCTGCGCCCTTCTTCCTGGCGGTCAGCTTCGGCTCCATCCTCCATTACCCCTTCGGTCAGAAGCTCCGACAGCTTCTCTTCCAGTTCCTTGTCCTTCTCGCCGTTCATCGAAAAAGCCTCCTTACATCTAAATAATGAAAGGTTAGGATACTCGAAACACACATTACATTAAAGACCTGTCGCTTCCGATCTCGACAGCGATTCCAGCAGCTCCTGATGGATCAGGCCATTGGTAGCAGCCAAATGTCTGGTCTGCAGCGTGTACGTGCCGCCTTTGGTATCGGTGACTTTACCGCCTGATTCCGTAACCAGCAGCACACCGGCTGCAATGTCCCATGCGTTCAGACCCACCTCGTAATAGCCGGACAGCCGCCCGGCCGCTACGTAGGCCAGCTGCAGCGCCGCTGAACCAAACGTTCTCAGGCTTCTTGTCTCCGTTGCCAAAGCTGCAATCCCCTTCATGTTGAGCGGCAGCGCGAAGCTCCGATCCGGATTATATCCGACGGCCATCAGGCTGTCCGACAATGCCGCTTCCTTGGAAACCGCCATCAGCTTGCCATGCACGTACGCGCCTTTGCCTTTCTCGGCCACAAACATTTCATCATGCATCGGGTCATAGATAATGCCGACTGTCAATTCCCCTTTAACCGCCAGAGCGATCGAGACGCAAAAATACGGATTGCCATGCACAAAATTCGTAGTCCCGTCAATCGGATCGACGATCCACAAATAATCGGAATCCGCATACCCGGCAACCGCCTTGGCAGAAGCCTCAGCGCCCGGTTCAACGCTCTCCTCGCCCAAAAAATCGTGATCCGGAAAATGCGTCTGAATCAGCTTGCGGATCATAATTTCAGCGCCCTTGTCTACCTCGGTTACAAGGTCCTGCGGAGATGTTTTGGTATCCAGCTGTTTATAAATGCCCACGCGGCTCTTAATCCATTCACCGGCTTTAGCTGCCGCATTGATGGCAACTGCGGTATAGGTTTTGCTGCCCACAACATAGGCGGGTTTCTTCTTGTCTTCCAATCTTGATCCCTCTACTTTCTATACCATTCTGCTTAATCGCTTCTGTAAAAATACGTATGGCGGGGAATAAAGTTGCACCATTTTTCCAAAAAAAGGCTTACAGTATTTCGAGAACTACTTACATCCAAACATATCTTTATGGCTTCATCAATCACTAGAGCTGTTTAATATCAAAAAAATTGAGCTTTGAAGGCGCAGCTTTTGTATAAGGTTATATCATGACCAACTTTAACACAAGCCAAGCATGCAGATCTCAGTATTTATGTAAAAAGTCATAAAATTGTCGCACTCCATGTGGAGTGCGACGCCTGGTTGAGTATGACGTTAGGCACCTTAGGGCATTTCAATCCACGTACTCCATGCGGAGTGCGACATTTGACTTCAACAGTGCCAGACTATTTTTCCGATTTCAATCCACGCACTCCATGCGGAGTGCGACATAGACTTGTAACCATTGGGGAATCTCCTTTCGTATTTCAATCCACGCACTCCATGCGGAGTGCGACACGGTACACTGTCCGAGCTGCGTGCTTGGGCGGCAGATTTCAATCCACGCACTCACGTAGAGTGCGACTTTTCCAAATGGGATTCTTTACGGTAAACCACAATATTTCAATCCACGCACTCACGTAGAGTGCGACGCTGAAAATAATGGCCGTATCCATCATCACATTAATTTCAATCCACGCACTCACGTAGAGTGCGACCCGGGGTAACCGCCAGCCGAATCATCGGCGGCATATTTCAATCCACGCACTCACGTAGAGTGCGACACAAGGTCACCTCATTTCACACATCGCTGTTTACTGCAATTTCAATCCACGCACTCACGTAGAGTGCGACCGCATGGCACTGGGATAAGCAAGGGGAGAAAAAATTTCAATCCACGCACTCACGTAGAGTGCGACAGCAAGCTTTGCTTATCGTGTTCCTGCTAACCTTAATTTCAATCCACGCACTCACGTAGAGTGCGACAGGCTTATATCGACCCCACGCAGGACGGCATGGGAATTTCAATCCACGCACTCACGTAGAGTGCGACAGCGAAAATGCCCCGCATTCATCTTAGAAACAGAAGAGTTAGAGACATATTCATTATCTATCATAAGGAATTAGCATCGAATAATCTAGGATTTACGCCTAAAAGGGTTGTTTCTCGTATTTTTCGACAAGATTTGAGGTGCGAATACCCCGGGGAATTTATGTGAGCTTCTCATTCGCACCAAGCTGGCCGCGTTTGAAGCGTGATGTATTTATTGCCTTAACTGTTATCTCGCGGCTCCGCTGGACAGATTCACTGTGAGTGAATTGTTTCCTGTCGTTTTGCTCCCCATGCTGAGGACGTAATTTTTTATAAATTGCGGCTCCGCGTTTTGCCATAACTGCATGCCTGCTGATTTAAGCACTCCGGGATCCACCGTATCCATGGTGCCTGCAAAGTAATGGAGGTTGAGCTCCGCCATGACCGCGGCCATTTGCTCTTGCTCTGTTTCTGTATAACCCTGTCCTTCTAGCGCTTTGATTGCTTTTGTGTAGGAGGCGTTTCGGAAAAAATCTTTCGCATACGCTGCAAAGCCCAGCAGATCCGGATTGGTTTGATTTGTTGCCTCTGCCCAGGAGGCCACGTCAATCGGCTGGGTATGGTACGAGAGTGATGCGGTTTCTGTAGAATACTCCAGAACCCCGAATTGATGGGGGTAAACCTCAAAGGCGCTTGTCGCGATATCTGAGACATGATCCTTTGTTTGAATGTCCTGAATGTGGATGTGCCCGGACAATACGAGATGAATATTCGATTGCTCCAATACGTTCAATGTCTCTCCGTTATTATTTAGCGTGAAATCGCTGCTCGAAAAATCACTGTGATCAAACAGATTATGATGCATGACCGCGATGATCTTTGCGCCATTCGATTTTGAAAGTTCACCGATATGCTGAACCCACGCAAGTGTCGAAGAAGCCAGCTCTCCGTCGGTTTGCGGGTACCCTAAAGCTTGATTATTGCTGTATTGGCTCGTATCGAGCATGAGTAACCATAAGTCTTTGGTTAGTTTAATTACATAACTTAAGGAGGCGTTGTCGGTTTCGAAGGCCTCGCTGTAACCAAAGGGAGCATAGTTGGTCGAGAACTCTTCCGGTGTGACGGACGCGGCCTTATATTGCTGATCACCGCGAAAGTTTCTTGCCCAAGGGTTGGAAATATCGTGATTACCAGGAATAACGTAGACAGGAATGCCGGAATCTTCAATACTCTTTAACTTATCCTTCAGCCAGCGGTGGCTTTCTTTCTCGCCGTTATTCGTCAAATCGCCGCTGATAACAACTGCGTCCGGATGGTCCCGGATAACTTGAGCCACCCAGGCGTTCATCAAAGCATCCGAATATTGAAGCAGCTTAGAATCTCCGCTATGGATGTAGGTTTGGAATGCGGCTCCGTTATCGTGCAAAGAGGGGGCCAGCAGATGCAGGTCTGTGGCGACATAGAGCTTTAGATGAGCTGGTGAAGGTTCGTCTTCAGTAAGTGTAGTTCGAGGCGAAGGGACTGAGGCCTTAGCGCAGGACACGAGCAGAAACAGTAACAGAATCAGAGGCAGGGCCCTTAGTCGCATCTTAATAACTCCTTATAATGGTATCCGGATTTGCGCGGCAAAGACATATCTTTGGAAAAAGCATTCCTATTTTATTAGGACGGGAAGAAGGTGACAGCGATATTTTTCACTTGGCAGAGCATAATTGTTTCCGCTGGTGGTTCCGCTGTTTTTCTTTAATGCTTCTAAATAAAATTGCCTCATCTGGTTCTGGTTCCGTCCCGATAGGAGCGGCGTTTGCAAGGCTGACCTCCCCTCAGCCCTTAAGCTTGTTCCGGTAGTCGGTAGGCGACATCCCGATGATTTTGTGAAACAGCCGTGAAAAATAATAGGGATCCTTGAAGCCAAGCGAATGGCAGACCTCCTTCACGCTGAGCGTTGTCAGATCCAGAAGCTGGCCTGCTCGCCGCATTTTCAGACGAAGGTAATAGTCCACCGGGGCAAAACCAACCTCGGATTTGAAGAGATGATTGAGATGCTGCTTTGAGATTTGGGTATACTGGGCGATTTCATCCAAAGTCAGGGTCTGCTCCAGTCTCAGGTTCATGAGGTGGATGGCCTTGTGGATGTATTGCATCTGGCGGTCCTCTTCTGCCCGATCGACTAAAAGTCCCAGTGAACTGATGGCATAAGCGGCCGTTTGCATGGCTAGAATCTGTCGTGAAACGGAATACTCACCGGTTGAGAGCAAGTCAAAGCATTGATGGAATAAGGCGATAAACTTCTCGGAATCTTGCGGTGAAAGGGTCAGCGGGCCTGGACGGCCTCCGAGCAAGGCGGCATAACTTCCGGCCTGTTCTCCATTGAAATGAAACCAGTAAATCGTCCATGGTGCCGCACTTTCTGCCCAATAGGAATGTGGGGTGTCGGCTGGAATAACGATAAGCTGACGGCTGCCCAGCACATGCTGAACCCCGTCTATGGAGACACGGCCCTCACCCTCCGCGCAATAGATCAGAATGAAGGTTTCACTGCCGTCCGGGCGTTCTCGGTAATGATAATGGGCCTTGGGGAAAAAGCCGATGTCCGTTACATAAAACAGCCTGGTAATCGGATGGGCAGCAACCTGTTCGAGCAAATAGGCGGGCAGAACAAGGATTTTCTCCGCATCGAAGCCATCCTTTTTTCTCATAAGCAAATAATCCTCCTCCTAAATCCGGCAGTCAAGAAAGTAAAGCCAATATAATCTTGAATCAAATATAATCCTGAATTTAATATAATCCCGAATCCGAAAATAGTCCATGATGATCCGAACTTCGTGGATTGTGGCCGTATCCCCGTTCCTGTAAGGTTGAAGCAGAAGTTAAACAATTGCAAAGGAGGGACTGCATTGACCCAAACAATCTCGCGAACAAGGATCTGGGAAGAAGCGGTAACGATTCCGACATACGCCGCAGGCGAACCTAATAAAAATCCGATGTTTCTCGAAAAACGCGTATACCAGGGCAGCTCCGGCAAGGTATACCCTCACCCTGTCATTGACAAGATTGAGGACAGCAGGAAGCCGGTTTCCTATCAGATGGTCTTCCTGGAGAACGACTATCTTCATCTTGAAATCATGCCGGAGCTGGGCGGCCGGATTTATCGCGCGGTAGACCGAACTAATAACTATGACTTTGTTTATTACAACAGGGTCATCAAACCGGCGCTCGTCGGGCTTGCCGGACCCTGGATTTCAGGCGGTATTGAATTTAACTGGCCTCAGCATCACAGACCCAACACCTTCGGTCCGGTGGAATACCGTCTGGAGGAGAAGGAGGACGGCAGTGCAACCGTGTGGGTCAGCGAAATCGACCGGATGTATGGAACAAAGGTGACCGCCGGCTTCACGCTGTATCCGGATAAAGCTTATCTGGAAATTTCAGCCCAGCTGTATAACCGTACCCCGGAGCCGCAAACCTTCCTCTGGTGGGCGAATCCGGCCGTAGCGGTTAACGATCATACGCAGTCGGTTTTTCCGCCGGATGTAACTGCGGTCTTTGATCATGGCAAGCGGGATGTCTCGCGTTTTCCGATTGCAATCGGAACCTACTATAAAGTGGATTACTCCTCCGGCGTTGATATCTCCCGGTACAAGAACATCCCGGTGCCGACCTCCTATATGGCTTACAAATCGGATTATGATTTTGTCGGCGGTTACGACCATTCGGTGCAAGCCGGACTTCTGCATGTAGCGAACCATCATATTTCGCCCGGCAAGAAACAGTGGACCTGGGGCAATGGAGATTTCGGACAGGCCTGGGATCGTAATTTGACAGATGAGGACGGCCCCTACATCGAGCTGATGACCGGTGTCTTTACAGACAACCAGCCGGATTTTACCTGGCTTCAGCCGTATGAGGAGAAGACTTTTATCCAATACTTCATGCCTTATAAGAATATCGGAATCGTTAAAAATGCAACCGCCGAGGCGGCCGTCAATCTTGAGGTAAGCGAAGAGCAGGGCACCGCAAAGGTTTGCGCGTATGCCACCTCAATCTATAAAGATGCGCAGGTAGAGCTGTCTGGTCCTAAAGGAATCCTATTCTCCCGCAGGCTGGATTTGTCACCGTCACAAACGCTGGAAGCCGAAGTCACCCTCCCGGAGGACGTTCTTGAGCATGAGCTGCAATTAACCGTTAAAGATGCGAAGGGCCGGCTGCTAGTGGCCTATGCTCCAAAGCTTAAACCGATTGAACCGGTGCCCGATGCAGCCAAACCGCTGCTTGAGCCGTCCGAGCTGGTCACCAATGAAGAGCTGTATTTGGCAGGTCTGCATCTGGAGCAGTACCGGCACGCCACGTTTGATCCAGAGCCGTATTATCTCGAGGGCCTCAAGCGGGATGAGGGGGACAGCCGGATCAACACGGCTTACGGCGTTCTGCTGCTGCGGAGGGGATTGTTCGCGGAGAGCGAGCGGCATTTCCGGAGGGCAGTCAAGCGGATCACATGGCGGAATCCAAATCCGTATGACGGGGAGGCGTATTATCAGCTTGGCCTCAGCTTAAAGCTTCAAGGACGCTTGGAGGAAGCGTTCTCTTCCCTGTATAAAGCGGTTTGGAGTGCTGCATGGCAGGACAGCGGGTACTTCAGCTTGGCGCAGATCGCGGCCGAACAGGAAAAATATCAAGAAGCGCTGGAGCTGGTTGAGCGCTCTCTGGTCCGGAATACACGAAATTACAAATCCCGCAGCCTGAAAACAGCACTGCTCCGTAAGCTGGGAAGATTAGCTGAATCCGAGCACTTCGCCAAAGAAACAACAAGTCTGGACGCCGCCGATTTTGGATCCTATTTCGAGCTGTGGCTGCTAAATGAAGCTTTGGGACGGGAATCTGAAACTGCCGAAGCGCTTGGCCAGCTTCAGGCGCTGCTGCGCGATGAGCCAGGAAATTACCTGGCGCTTGCCTCTGATTACGCGGATGCGGGGCTGTATGAAGACGCTGCGAAGGTGCTGCGCCTGCTGAACAGCTCGGCGTATCCCATGATTCACTATTCACTTGGTTATCTGTACAGCAGGCTCGGACAGCAGGATGAAGCGCTCAGCTGTTACAGTGCCGGGGAGCAGCTTAGTCCTGATTACTGCTTCCCGAATACCTTGTTTGAGCTTCAGGTGCTGGAAGAGGCTATAACAGCAAATCCTGGAGATGCCAAAGCGCATTATTATCTAGGCAATCTGCTCTATGACAAGAAGCGCCATCTGGAGGCAGTCCAGCACTGGGAGAAATCACGCAGTATAGATGACAGCTATTCAGTCGTTCACCGGAATTTGGCTTTAGCCTATTATAATAAGCTGGGGGATGCTGCAGCCGCACAGGCTTCACTTGAGAAGGCACTGGCGTGCAGCCCGCACGACGCCCGCGTTCTATTCGAGCTTGATCAGCTGTACAAGAAGATCGGGCTGTCTCCAATCAGCCGGCTGGAGTTTCTGAAAGAACGGGCACCGCTTGCCGCCGAACGCGATGATTTGTACCTGGAATACATCACGCTGCATAATTTGACCGGTGACCATCAGGAGGCTGTCCGTCTCCTGGCTGAGCGGAACTTCCATCCTTGGGAAGGCGGCGAAGGCAAGGTGACAGGCCAATATGTGCTGGCCCATGTCGAATTGGCCAAACAGCAGATTTTTGAAGGGAAATTCAAGATGGCGGAAGAACAGCTTAAGCAGGCCTTGGTTTACCCGCCGAATCTCGGAGAAGGCAAGCTGGCCGGTGCTCAGGAGAATCATATTTACTATTACCTGGGCCTTGCCTGCGAAGGGCAGGGCAGACAGGAAGAGGCGCGGGCCGCTTATCAAGCAGCCTCACGAGGACTGGAGGAACCGGCAAGCGCAATGTTCTATAACGACCAGCCGCCGGAAATGATTTATTACCAAGGGCTTGCCTGGCAGAAGCTGAACCATGAACATGAGGCCAAACGCAGGTTTAACAAGCTGATCGACTATGCGGAGAAGCATTTGTTTGACGATGTGAAAATGGACTATTTTGCCGTCTCGCTTCCGGACTTCCTTGTCTTTGATGAAGATTTGAACAGGAAGAATGTGATTCACTGCCGGTTCATGCGAGGTTTAGGACTGCTTGGACTCGGCAGACAGCAGGAAGCACAGGCCGAGTTCGAAGAGGTGCTGAAGCTGGATTGCAGTCATACAGGCGCATCTATTCATTTACAGCCGACTCAATACTAGGAGGTTTATTCATATGCCGGGCTACTCTATTGATGCCAGCAAGGATCACAAAGTAATTGACTATAACAAGAACTATATGAAGGGCAAAAGCCCTGCCGGAGAAGAAATCAGCTTTACGAACTATTTTATGCAGCGAAATGGCAGCCCCTTCTTCGGCATTTGCGGGGAGTTTCACTTCTCGAGATATGACGAACGAGCCTGGGAGGACGAACTGCTCAAGATGAAAATGGGCGGCATCAACATTGTCTGCACCTATATTTTCTGGAATGTGCATGAAGAGATTCAGGGCGTCTTCGACTGGGAAGGCCGCCGGAATTTAAGACGGTTCATCGAGCTCTGCGGCAAACATGAGCTGTATGTAATCATCCGCATCGGTCCTTTTGATCATGGCGAGATGCGCAATGGCGGCCTGCCGGATTGGCTGTACGGCCGTCCGTTCGAGGTCCGCTCCAATGACGAGGAATATTTGGTCTATGTAGAAGAGCTCTACCGTCAGATCAGCCTTCAGGTCCAGGGGCTGCTGTTCAAGGAGGGCGGACCTGTGATCGGCACGCAGCTGGAAAATGAACACGGCCACTCCGCTGCCCAGTGGGCGCTCACGACCGGAATCAATAACGAGTGGATGACTTCGGGGGAGGATGGGGAAGCCCATCTCTTGAAATTAAAAGAAATCGCGATCAGGGTGGGCATCGACACCCCCATCTACACCTGCACCGGCTGGGGCGGAGCCAACGCTCCCGCTGGTGAGATGCTGCCGCTCTGGGGCGGGTATTCCCAGTGGCCCTGGATCTATTACGAAGTGGACCGGTTTAAAGGGGTTACGGAGCATCCGGCAACGCCTGAGTATATTTTCCGTGACAAACATAATAACGATATTCCGTCGTCCTATAACTTTGAGCCAACGTATACTCCGGAGGATTATCCGTACGCCTGCTGTGAAATGGGCGGAGGCATGACCCCTTTCTACAAGTACCGGTTTGACTTTCCCTACATCAGCGTACCGGCAATGACGGGCATCAAAGTGGCGGAAGGCTGTAATCTGATCGGCTACTACATGTACCACGGGGGTTCCAATCCCAAAGGTAAGAGGGATGTTTTTCTTAATGATTTGGCCACACCAAAAATCTCCTATGATTTTAACGCCTGTATCGGCGAATTTGGCCAGCTGAGAGAGTCGTATCACCGGACGAGGCTGCAGCATTATTTTTTTGAAGCCTATCAAGATTGGTTCTGCCGGACGAAGACGATCCTGCCGGGAGACACATCGCAGATGGATCCTAACGATACCGGGACACTCCGTTATGCAGTCCGGGCAGCTGACGGCTCGGGCCTGCTCTTCCTGAACAACTACCAGGACCATGCGGAAACCCATGACCTCCAAATTGAGGGGGGAGTTACGGTCCAGACGGCAGAGAGGGAGATCCGCTTTCCTGTGAACGGGGATTTACGGCTTGCCAAAGACAGCTATGCCATACTTCCGTACCGGTTCAATCTGGACGGCATTCTGCTGGAGTCCGCAGCGGCACAGCTGATCACCCGGTTGGAAGCGGACGGGGAAGGATACTATTTCTTTGCACGCCCTAAAGGAATGACGGCTGAATATGTATTTGCTGCCTCATCCCTTGCTGAATGGACGGGCGGCCGGACAGAACCGGGCACAGGGATCGGCGGCTTGATTACCATTCTTCCTGCAGACGGAGAGGTAGTTTCGCTGAGAGGCACGGCCGGAGAAACGGTTCATCTGGTCACGCTCTCCGATTCGGAAAGTCTGCAGTTCTGGAAGATTCGAATCAACGGGAGGGAGCATGCAGTTCTGACCTCATCCGCTCTGCTAGTCGATGGGGATTTAATTCGCCTTGAATCGCCTGGCTCTGAGCAGGTGGATCTGCAGATTTTTCCGGATATTGAAAGCTTGTCGATGTGTTCACCCGGAGAGCTCACAGACCGTAATCAGCAAGGCCTATTTACAGCCTACCGTTTCCAGGTTCCCCGTTACACGGGCAGCCTTCAAGTGCAGCATAAGAAGGAGAATCGGGCTGCAATCTTCTTCTCGGGAGACTGCTTCACAGGCATCAAGGAAGTGCTTCTGCAGATCAATTATAAAGGGGATATCGGGAACGCGTTTATCGACGGGGACCTGATTCACGATAATTTTTCAAATAATAAGACCTGGGAGATCGGTTTGAAGGCATTTGAAGAGCGCTTATTGGACAAAGGCATGTATCTCTATATTTCGCCGATCCGAAAAGGGCAGACGGTCAACAGTCAAACCACCATGGCCGGCTGGAGCGAAACGTCATCTGAAAGGATTGCTCAAATGGATGAAATCACTCTGAAACCGGTTTACGAGCTTGTGCTTGCTGTGAAATAAAAATTTTCGAAAGAAAGGTTTCTGAAACGGAAATAAAAATTCAAAGGAAATCGGATCCAGGCACCATGTAATTTACCAGCATAGGAACCCCATGAGAACAAGAACTGAACTCTGTCCCTGCAGGCAGACTCAGTTCTTGTGTGTTTATCCGGATGGTTAGAAATGGAATATCCAAGCTTATCAAAACCCAGTTATTCCTTATAATGGAGAGAAAGAGGAGATGTTCGATAAAGGAGGTCAGGCAGCATGAAAGTATTGATCATTGACGATGAGGAGCGTACCCGTGATTTTCTGAAAGATTTTGTTCCGTGGGACGAACTAGGCATTGACCAGGTGGAGACGGCAAGAAACGGGCAGAACGGCCTCGAAATTGCCAGTGATATGAAACCTGAAATCGTACTGTGTGATGTCAAGATGCCCAAGATGGACGGTATTTCATTTGCCCAAGAGTACCGCAAAATCGCGCCCAAGGCGATCATTATTTTTCTCAGCGGCTATTTAGACAAGGAATACCTGAAATCGGCGATTCACCTTAAGGCACTGACCTATATTGAAAAACCGATTGTCCTGAATGAAGTCCGCCAGGCTATTGAAGATGCCATGCTGCTGTGCAGAGAAGAGGAGCGAATGGAATTGGAAAAGCGCCGTCTGCAGGAGCATGCGGATCGAAGTCTTCCTTTTCTCAGGCAGGAAATGGTCCGGAAGCTTATCCAGCACCCGCAGTCTGCACATATTGAACAGGCTCTTCTAAGCAGGGAAACCTTCTTGCTCCCTTTAAGCGGCCCTTATACAGTGGGAGCAGCTTCCCTGCACTGGAATGCTTCCTTAATTCCACAGGATCCATCCGGTGTACAGGAACGCATGCTGCAGGAGATTAACCTGCTTCCTCCAGAGCAAACAGGCGGAGCCATCTTCGGCTTTGATTCTCAGAATTGGCTCATCTTCATCCTGCCAGGCGACTTTGACGGAACCTACCGCAAGCACAAAGAGGTAATTGATCATCTCGCTGAAGAGCTGCTAAGGCTTGCAGACCCGAACATTCAAATGCACTTCGGAATAGGGGAAACGGCGCATACCCGCAAGGAGCTTCCAGCTTCCTATGAGAAGGCGCTTAAGGCGGGGATTATGCAGTTCTACCGGGAACATCCTTCCCCCTTATTCTATCAGCCAGATATGCAGTTTGGCCTGTTGGAGACAGATTGGGAGGAGGTCCGCCAGCTGCGGGATGAATTACGGCGCGGAGAAATGGCTGCTGTAAGGACACGGATTCAACAGCATACCCGGAAGGCGCTGCTTAGCAGGGACCGCAATACGGCCCGGGTTAAGGATACCTATTTTCAAATTTTATTAGCCATCCTGGAGACGGCCGCGCTGCAGGGGATAACGGAGCAGACCGAAGAAACGGAACGCAGATATATATGGCGCGAAATTGATTCGATTTCATCGTTATCCAGACTGGAGTCTTTCGTTCTCTCGTTCTTGGCTCCGCTGGAAGACCCTCCCGCCCATCAGGCCTGCATGCCTGGAAAAATGAGAGAAATTATTCGATATATTCATTCTCACTTTCACGAAAAGGGCTTCGCCATCAAAACCATCGCAGATCATGTGAACCTCAGCGAAACTTATCTTTGCTCCTATTTCAAAAAACAGCGCGCTCAGACGCTCAAGGAATTCATCAATGAGACAAGGCTGGAGAAAGCCAGGGAGCTGCTGCGCGACCGGGACCTTAAGCTTTATGAAATAGCCGTTAACCTAGGCTTTACGGATGCGAATTATTTTGCCACATTCTTCAAACGGTATGCCGGATGCACGCCTTCTGAATACCGTGAAAGGATCGCGAAATGAACCCTTTCAGATTGAATTTACGCAGATGGAATATTCGCAGCAAGCTGTTCCTCAGCTACTTGGTTGTTACCTGCCTGCCCTTTATTTTGCTTCTGGCCATTCATCTTACCCTTACCCAGCGTGAAAATAAAGCACAGATGATGTTCTCGGTCCACAAGATCTTGGATGAGACCAAATCATACCTGGAATACAAATCCCAGTCGATCACGGAAGTCTTGAATTTTGTGGCCTTTAATGATCTGGTCCAGACTAACGTCAACACAGACGCCTCCGTCTATGCGGATGTCAACCTTTGGGGGACGGATGCCAATAAGCTGGCTAAAGTGCTGAATCAATTCCGAAATAACGAGGATATTTCGACGCTGCAGCTGTACATGAAGGAAGGCCTTGGGAAAGCAGCGGACAGCCCGGACTATCTAAATATGGGCAAGATTGAATCGAGTCTTTGGTTTAAGCAGTTCAGCCAATCTTATTCCGCGAGCGCCTGGCTGCCTTCGTCCGCCATAGATGGGGAGGCCGCTGACCAAGTCCATAATATTACCGTCATCCGCAAAATACCCAACAGTCATAATATCCAGAATTTTGACGGAATTGTCCGGGCACAGATTAAGTCAGAGGCGATGCAGTCTGTTCTTAATCACGCAGTCATTACTCCGCACACTAGAACCGTTTTATTTAACGAACGAATGGACGTGCTGGGAACTTCAGACGAATTCACGATTACGAGCGAAGAATTAAAAGAGCTGCTGAGGGGGCGTACTTCAGAGGACGCTGAAGACATTTACTGGAACGAACAATTGCGCTTTCAGAACCAGCGGGTTGTATTCGGGCTTCAAGCCATTCCGCATACGGACATGACCGTGGCTTTGTTGGTTCCCTACAAAGACATTCTTGCTTCCAGCAACAAAATCCGCAACCGGATTATACTCATCTTCCTGCTGATCGTCCCTCTTGCCCTCATTCTTTCTTATCTGGTAGCAGGGTCGGCGACCCGGCGGCTCAGGCTGCTGATCTCCCAGGTCAGAAAGGCGAAATATGGCCAGTTCCAGATTGAAACGCTTCCGACCAGCGAGGATGAAATCGGGGAGCTGTCCCGGAACTTTAACGGCATGATGACCAATATTTCACAGTTAATGGACGATAAGTACACGCTGGGACAAGAATTAAAGGATAAAGAGCTGAAAGCGCTTCAAGCGCAGATCAATCCGCATTTTCTCTATAACACGCTTAATCTGATCAATGTGATGGCTCTGCACGCAGGTTCCCGCGAAATTTCCAGGGTTGTGGAGGAGCTGGCGGTCTTCTACCGGCTTAGTCTGTCAAACGGTCATGATCTTGTAACTCTGGAAAATGAACTCAAACATGTTGAGGCTTATGTTCAAATTCACAATATGCGGTTTAATGACAGCGTTCGCCTGGATCTCGAGGTCAGCCGGGAAATTCAGTCCTGTATTGTTCCAAAAATCATTCTTCAGCCGATTGTTGAGAATGCAATCGTTCACGGCATTATGGAAACGGAATCCGAGACAGGGACCATCAGCATCCGTGCGAGAACAGAGGGCGGAATGCTGATCATTGAGGTAGAGGACGACGGCGTCGGCATGAGCCAAAGCACACTGAAAAGCTTGTTTGTTGGGCCGATCAAGAAGACCCGGGGAGGCTACGGATTAAGGAATGTGGAGGAACGCATCCGTTTATCGTTTGGAACGCCGTATGGTATGGAATTCAGAAGCGAACCGGGAGAAGGGACTCTGGTGCTGCTGAAGCTTCCGGAGCAGAGAAAGGAGAATGAAGAGGGAGAAGCACCTTAGGAAATCGAAGCAGATCGTAATTTTAACCGATTCCTTAGCCGGAGGGCAGGGCGGTACAATGCAAATATAAAGCAATTCAATAAATTGAAAGCGTTTTAAAATGTGCGACAGAATTGAAATTCAAGGGAGGTTGTCTGATTGATCAGATTAAAGAAACGAGGGTTTGCTCTTTCTGCGCTGCTCCTTTCAAGCGTATTGCTGCTGTCGGCGTGCGGCGGCGGGGGTTCTGGCAATTCCAGCAATTCCAGCAATTCGGGAAAATCCGGGAACACCGCCAGCTCAAGCTCGAATTCCTCTGCAGGGTCTTCAAACGCTTCGCAAGAGACCAAGGTCGATCATTCCAAGGAGGTTAAGATTGTCGGTTATCTGCTTGGCGATCAGCCGAAAGGAATGCCTGAAGTGCTTGATCAGCTGAACGACAAGTTGAAGAAAGACATTAACGCCACTTTGGAGCTGAATTATATCGGCTGGGGCGATGTCGCCTCCAAGTATCCGCTTGTGCTCGCCTCCGGGGAAGATGTAGACTTTGTCTTCGCCGCGGACTGGAACTTCTATGTAGCTGAAGCAACTAAAAATGCCTTCCTGCCGCTGGATGAGAACATGTTCAAAACCTACATGCCTAAATATTATGCCAAACAAAATGCAGCCGCCTACAAAGCAGCAGAGGTTAACGGCAAGCAGTACATGATTCCAACGACCACTCCCGACCGTAAAGTGAACTTATTTGTGCTCCGCAAAGATGTTATGGATAAAGCGGGTCTGAAGGAGGTCACCAAATTCTCTGAGCTGGAGCCGTATTTTGCTGAAATCAAGAAGGACTACCCGGATATGATCCCGCTCAATCTGGATTCCCAATATGACCTGCCGACTCCGTTCGACTATCTGGTGAATGAGAAATTCGCCTATTCATCCGCTCCAATGGATTCCGGGGATCCGATGTCAGTGGGCGTCTATACCGACTGGGAAGATCCGGCGGGGAAAGTGCTCAGTATTACGGAAGAACCGGTGCAAAGCGCCTTCAAGTATGCAGCCGGAATTATGAAGGACTGGTATGACAAGGGTTATGTGAACAAGAACCCATATTCCAACAAAACCCGTTCCAAGGATAACTTTGCCGATGGCAAATCGGGCGTAGCGTTCGGGAACTCCATTGATATTCAGGCGACTCTGGCTGCGGCCACAGCGAAAGGGATTGATACTTACGTGTTCCCTCAGCTGTCCCCGTCCGGTCATGCGATTGCGAACAGCTGGCTGAATAATGGTGTGGCCATAGCGGCTGGCTCCAAAAATCCGGAACGCACGATGGAGGCTCTGGATCTCATCATGGAGGATGAGTCTTACGTTCATCTGGATTACTATGGAATTGAAGGCAAGAACTATGAATTTACTTCGGACGGCAAATTAACGCTGCCGCAGGGTGTGACCACAGACACCAACACCTATCCTCCTGACGCTGCAGGCTTTTGGTTTGTAGATAAGGACTATCTGAAGCCAAGTGCGGACTGGACAGCGAACTATCTGGAGCTCTACAACAAAACCAAGGATTATCTGGTTCCTGCTACATTCTCGGAATTTGCCTTTAATTCAGATAAGGTAAAGGGTCAGGAAGCCAATTTGAAGAACGTTGCATCCCAGTATTTCCTGCCGCTGACCGTTGGTTCGGTTAAGGATGTCGACGCTGCCTTTGATACCTTGGTGTCGAAGATGAATGCAGCAGGGATCAGCAAGGTTAAGACCGAGTTGGAAGCTCAGGCGTCCGAATATTTAAAGAGCAAAGCGAAATAAGCGCAGCAGCTAAGTGACGAAATGAGAAGGGGGAGAGTCGTTTAATCCGCGGCCGCCCCTTTTTCTTTAACCGTGGGCTTACTAACAAGAAGGATGTGAGGCATTTGTCGACAAAAATGGAATCCAGACATGCGGCTGCCGCAGTCAAGAGAAGGAGACTTTCAAGTCCAAGTAAAGGAGTGCTTTGCGAGCTTCGCCGCCACTGGCTGCTGTACGCCATGTTTGTCCCTGTGGCTGTTTATTATATGATTTTCTCCTACATCCCTATGGCTGGAATCGTCATGGCTTTCAAAGAGTTTAATATCCGGGACGGCATCTTCGGAAGCCCCTGGGTCGGATTCGATAATTTCGATTATTTCTTTCAATCCGGGAAGGCATGGCTCGTCACCCGCAATACGATTGTATATAACGTAATCTTCCTGGCAGCTTATACGATTTTCTCAATTGCTGCCGCTGTTTTTCTCTCCGAAATCACGCAAAAATGGTTTAAGAAAGTCACTCAGACCTTCATGTTTCTTCCTTATTTTATTTCTTGGGTAACAGTGTCCGCCTTTGTCTATAACTTTCTAAATTATGAGTACGGCATCGTGAGCCGGATTCTCGGCTATTTTCATCTCAGCGCTATAGATATTTACTCCAACACGGGATATTGGTATTTCCTGCTTCCGTTCCTCTATGTCTGGAAATGGGTGGGATATGGGAGTGTGCTTTATTTAGCGGCCATTGTCGGCATCGACCAGGAGGTCTACGAGGCAGCAACGATTGACGGGGCGACCCGGTTCCAAAAAATCACTAAAATCACACTGCCGCTGATCAAACCAACGATGGTTATTCTGATTCTGCTTGGTCTTGGCCGGATTATGCGGGGAGAATTCGACATGTTCTATCAGCTGATAGGGAATAACGGCACTTTAATGGATGCGACGGATATTATCGACACTTTGGCTTTCCGTTCCCTGATGGGCACAGCAGACTTTGGAATGGCCAGCTCCGTCGGCTTCTATCAGTCCGTGCTTACCCTAATCATCATTCTGCTGGCAAACTGGATCGTTCGGCGCTATGACAAAGACCAGGCGTTATTTTAAAAATTCAATCTCCTTGGGGGTGAAAGAGAATGGTTGACAGGATGGCTAGAGGAAAATTAAATGCTTCGCCGATGTTTACTGCTGTTTCTTATACGGTATTATCCATAATCGCTCTGATCTGTCTGCTTCCGTTTATCGTGCTTCTGTCCGGCGCGTTCTCCTCGGAAAGCTCGGTTCTTGCCAAGGGTTACTGGTTTTGGCCGCGCGATTTCTCGCTTGACGCCTTCAAGTTTATTTTCAGGTACCCGGAGGATATTCTGTCTGCTTTTAAAGTATCTATAATCATAACAGTAGTGGGTACAGTGTTGTCTTTGTTCATTTCTTCTATGACCGCCTATGTTATCAGCAGAAAAGAAATCAAATACCGGAACGGCCTCTCGTTCTTTCTGTTCTTCACAACCCTGTTTAACGGAGGACTTGCCCCTTATTACATTTGGGTCAGCAGCAATCTTCACCTGTCCAATACGTATGCCGTTCTGATCCTGGGACCGATGTTTAATGTGATGTACATTTTAATTCTGCGCAGCTTTATCAAGGAGTCGGTACCGGAAGCCTTAATTGAATCCGCAAAAATGGACGGGGCAGGGGACCTGCGCATCTTCCTGCAAATGGTGCTGCCGCTGATCAAGCCTGCATTAGCCTCGATCGGGGTCTTTATGATCCTTGCCTACTGGAACGATTGGTGGACAGCAATGATGTTCACGAATAAAGATGATCTGGTGCCGCTTCAATATTTACTCTACAAAATGCTGTCTTCCATCAACTTGACCGGTCAAATGGCGCAGCATGTAACGAATCTGGATACGCCTAAGGAAACCTTTAAGCTGGCAATGACGGTTATTGCAACGGCTCCAATGATTGTTATTTTTCCGTTTGTGCAGCGGTATTTCGTTACAGGAATTACAGTCGGCGCTGTGAAGGGGTAAACGTCCAATGTATAATCATCTTGAATATCCATCACGGAGGTGAACAGCCAATGTTTCGTTCGCATAACTCGCGGTTGATCTGGGAGTATGATCATGAACAGCTGTGGATTGAGCCATGGGGAGACCATTCGCTGCGTGTGCGTGCTTCTTATTCGGAAATGGCAGATGAGGACTGGGCGCTGCTGCCCGCTTCACCGTCTGAGCCGGTCATTGATATTCGGGATGACAAGGCAACTATAACGAATGGGAAAATAAAGGCCGAGGTTACACGAGGCGGCCGGGTAACCTTTTTCAATCAACAAGGCCAGATTCTGCTTCGGGAAAGTGAGTACACCTATCAGCTTAAATATGGAGGCAGGGAGCTTACCGCCCATACGGGCAGCAGCGATTACTATTTGACTCTTCGTTTTGAATCCGATCCGGCTGAGAAGCTCTTTGGTATGGGGCAATACCAGCAGCCGTTTCTGAACCTCAAGGGCTGCCAGCTGGAGCTCACGCACCGGAATTCGCAGTCCAGCGTTCCTTTTGTCCTATCCAGCCTGGGGTACGGCTTCTTGTGGAACAACCCGGCTGTCGGGCGGGCGAATTTTAACCTGAATGTCACGGAGTGGTGCGCACCGTCTACGAAGCAGCTTGATTACTGGATGACTGCAGGTGATACGCCGGCGGAAATTGAGGAGGCTTATGCTTCAGCTGCGGGGAAGGTACCGATGATGCCGGATTATGCGATGGGCTTTTGGCAGTGCAAGCTGCGTTACCGCAATCAGGCAGAGCTGCTGGAAGTCGCGCGCGAATATAAGCGGAGGAATCTGCCGATCTCGGTTATCGTCATCGATTTCTTCCATTGGACGAACCAGGGGGATTGGAATTTTGATCTCGAATATTGGCCGGATCCAAAGGCGATGGTTGAGGAATTGAAAGAGATGGGCATTGAGCTCATGGTATCCGTATGGCCGACCGTTCAGACGGAAAGCGATAACTATCAGGAGATGCTGGAGAAGGGCTACCTTCTTCGTTCGGATCGGGGTGTCCGTACCCAATTCCAGTTTCTCGGGCAAAATGCTGTCTTTGATGCGACAAATCCGGAGGCACGCCGCTTCCTTTGGAACATTATCAAGAAAAATTATTATGACTACGGCATAAAGGTCTTTTGGCTGGACGAGGCGGAGCCTGAGTTAACCGTCTACGATCATGATATTTACCGGTATCATATCGGATCGAGCAAGCAGGTCGGAAATATTTATCCAAGCCGCTACAGCCAAACCTTCTTTGAAGGAATGGAGTCAGAAGGGCAGACCAATATTATTAATCTTGTCCGCACAGCATGGGCGGGCAGCCAGCGGTACGGTGCGCTTGTCTGGTCGGGGGATATTGCCTCTACCTTTGAAGTGTTCCGTTATCAGGTGGTTGCGGGACTGAATATGGCGATCGCAGGGATTCCTTGGTGGACAACGGATATTGGGGGCTTTCATGGAGGCCATCCGGACGATCCTTCTTTCCGGGAGCTTGTTGTACGCTGGTTTCAATACGGCGCCTTCTGTCCGGTATTCCGTCTTCACGGTGACCGTTTGCCCTGGAATGCGCCCGCCGGTACAGCCGGAGGAGGACTGTGTGCCAGCGGCGGCCCGAATGAAGTGTGGAGTTATGGGGAAGAGGCTTATGTAATTATGGCCGATTATTTGCATTTAAGAGAACGCCTTCGTCCTTATATTACGGAGCTGATGCAGCAAGCCCATGAGAAGGGGACGCCGCCGATGCGCCCGCTGTTTTATGACTTTCCCCAGGATGCGAAAGCATGGGATCCAGCAGACCAGTTTATGTTCGGCCCGGATTTGCTCGTCGCCCCGGTTCTGTACGAAGGGGACAGGAGCCGAAGCGTATATTTGCCGGCGGGAGCGGACTGGGTGGATCCCTATACTGGGGCAGCATTCCAGGGCGGCAGCAGTATCATGATGGATGCGCCTTTGGAACGGATTCCGGTTCTCTTAAGAAACGGAGCAAACCTTCCGATTGTGTAAGAGGCTTGCGAATGAGTATAGAGGGCCACCTTTGTGGCTCTTTTTTTATGATTATTTTTACTTTGAATGGTGAAAAAAATTTCTATAAAGCAGGCTTCCGTTTATGGATTGACTGATATTGGAAACGGTGATATTATCAAACCAAAGTAAAAACCTTTAAACTTTTGTTACCATTTTACCTTCCCTTAATAAGGGGATAACTGACATAAAGTGTCTGATTTTCAGGCTGGATACTGTTTTGCAGAGAGTGGCCTCTCTTTTTTATTTAACCTAAAAGTTAAAACGATTAAACTTTGTAAGCGAGGGAGGCCTGGAATCTTAGATGAACATTCATGATGTAGCCAAAAAGTCTGGACTCTCCGTAGTCACCGTATCCCGGGTCCTTAACAATTCACCATCTGTACGGGAAGCCAACAGGCAGAAGGTTCTCAAAGCCATGGAGGAATTGAATTATCAGCCCAATTCAGCGGCTCGGAGCCTGGTGCGCGGCAAGACGGGGGTCATTGGAATGTCCATTACCAATTTTAACGACTCCTTCTATGACCGCGTGATCCGCGTGGTGAACCGCAAGCTGGCGGAGCAGGGTTATTTCCTGGCCCTGTCCATAGCTGAGAATGAGGATGAGAGCGCTAACTTTCTGTTTCAGAAGGACCGTGTCGACGGGATTATCCTGCTGTCTCCGCTCGAGGAGAAAGAATATGTTGAGGAGCTGAGAAGGAAGGGCATTCCCTTTGTGCTGCTGGATAATCAGTTTCAGCATGAGGATGTTCCAAGTGTTGTCGTTGACAACTTCCAAGGCGGGTATGAAGCGACTAAGCATTTGACCGGTCTTGGACATACCCAGATTGCCTATATCGGCGGCCCATCTGTGTTTCTGAGCGTTGCCGAGCGCAAGCGGGGGTATGTCCAGGCGCTGGAGGAAGCCGGGCTGACGCCTTACGGCACGGAATACTGCGGATTTACGGTAAGCAGCGGCTATGAGGTGGCCAAGAGGTGGATTCGTGAGGATAAGCTGCCGACAGCCTTTTTCTGCGGGGATGACTTTATTGCCCTCGGGGTTGTTCAGGCTCTTCGCGAGGAGGGGATTCTGGTTCCCCACGATATCTCGGTCGTTGGCTTTGATGATCAGCAGTTCGTTGGGGAATTTTACCCCAGATTGACTACGGTCAGGCAGCCTGAGGCGCAAATGGGCAGCATTGGCGTAGATCTGCTGATGCAGTTAATCCACGGGGAGGTGATGCCGGCTGCTGTAACGAAGCTCGCTCCTCAGCTTCTCGTGCGTGAATCCACCGCATCTGTAAGGTTAACCTGAATAGTAGGAGTGAATCGATCGGTGAAGTATTTTTTGGGCGTGGATGCCGGAGGCAGCAAAACCTTCGCCATAATTGCAGATGAACAGGGTAAGGTCATAGGTTCAGGCAGGGGAGGGAACGGGAATCACCAGAAGAACCGCGAGCAGGCGGAGAGCAGTCTGCAGCAGGCCGTATCGGAAGCGGTTAAGGCGTCAGGGCTGACAAAGGAGCAGCTGGATTACTCCTGGTTCGGCCTTGCGGGGGCAGACAGAGAGATTGATTTTAAAATTCTGCGGCCCATCGTCAGCCGGCTCGGCCTTCCCCGGACGGAGATTTCGTGCGATACCTGGAATGCCTTGCGGTCAGGTACAGAGAAGAGCTATGGGATTGTGCTGATCTGCGGCTCGGGCGTGAACTGCGCCGGGAAAAACCGGGACGGAGCTGCCTACCAATGCGGCGGATTTGGTTACCGGTTCGGCGATTATGGCGGCGGCTACGATTTGAGTATGGAGGTCTTCCGCAGCGTCCTCCGTGCGGATGAGGGAAGAGAGACTAACACGGTCCTGACTGAACGCTTAATCCGATTGCTGGGCTACCCCAACGTTTCGGAGTTAAGGGAGGATTACCTGGATCATTTCAGAGAACTGCCCCCGCAGATTGCAGAGCTGCTGTTTCAGGCGGCTGAGGAAGGGGACACGGTTGCCGCCGGCCTGCTGGTGAAGCAGGGGGATGAGCTCGGTTTGGCTGCAGCAGCGACCATCCGCCGGCTGGACATGGAGCAGGACAGCTTTGACATCGTGCTTGCCGGCAGTCTGCTGACAAAGGGCGACCGCTCCGGCATTATCCGGCGGGCCATTGAGCCGAGAGTGAAGGAGGCGGCCCCGAACGGCAGGTTAAGGATTCTGACCCGTGAGCCGGTTGTCGGCTCGGTCGTTCTGGCGATGGAAAGCAGCGGCATGATTGTGGAACAAGAGGTGATTGACCGCCTGTCACAAGGCAAAGTACCCGCAGACTAGGCTGCAGCAGATCACCCTGCCGGGAACAAAATGAATAGGCGAAGAAAGGAGCACTCATGGGAGAAACATTGAAGCTGGTTGTCATCGGAGCGGGGTCATCGTACACCCCTGAGCTCATGGAAGGCATTATCCTGCATCACAAAGAGCTTCCCGTCCGCGAAGTATGGCTGGTGGATATTGAGGAGGGGAGGGAGAAGCTGCAGATTATCGCGGAGCTGAGCAGGCGTATGATCGCAAAGTCCGGACTGCCGATTACCGTGGTTGAGACGCTGAACCGCAGAGAGGCTATCGCCGGCGCAGATTTTGTCTGCACCCAAATCCGAGTCGGCATGCTGGAAGCGCGAAAGTGGGACGAATTAATCCCTCTCCGCTACAATGTCATCGGCCAGGAGACGACAGGTCCCGGGGGGATGATGAAGGGCCTTCGGACCATCCCGGTAATTCTGGAGATCTGCAGGGACATCGAGGAGCTTGCTCCCGATGCGTGGCTGCTGAATTTTACAAATCCGGCAGGCATGGTGACTGAGGCGGTTCACAAATATTCTTCAGTTAAGAGCGTGGGACTGTGCAATTCGCCGATCGGGTTTCAAAAATGGCTCTCCGAATTCTTCGGGCTTCCCATCGGGAAGATTTATTCGGAGTTTGTTGGCATCAACCATCTGCACTGGGTCTCTGATGTCGTCATTGACGGAGAGAGCAGGCTGCAGGAGCTCATTGATTACCCCCAGAGCTATAAGGCGGGCAATGTGCCGTTTGATGCTTGGGATCACCGGTTCCTGAACGCGCTTCAGGCCATCCCTTCCTACTACCTCAGTTATTACTATATGACGGACGCTATGCTGGAGGAACAGAAGGAAGCGGCGGCAACGACCGGATCGCGCGCAGAAGTCGTGAAGAAGGTGGAGGAGGAGCTGTTCCAGCTGTACCGGAACGCGGAGCTGAAGGAGAAGCCGAAGCAGCTGGAGCAGCGCGGCGGGGCCTATTACTCGGAAGCGGCTGTGCTGCTGATGCGGTCCATCTATAACGATTCCCGCGATATCCAGACGCTGAATGTAAGGAACGGCGGAATTATCGACTTCCTGCCCGAGGACGCTTCGATTGAGGTGAACTGCGTGGTCACCAAACAGGGACCGCTGCCGATCCCGCTGCGAAAAATCCCGCCGGCCGTCAAAGGCCTGCTGGCGGCCGTCAAGCAGTACGAGAGCCTGACGATCGAGGCCGCCGTGCACGGGGACCGGGACATCGCCCTGCAGGCCATGGTTCATCATCCGCTGATGCCTTCGGTCACCGCAGCGGAACAGCTGCTGGATGACATGCTGGAGAAGAATAAATCGTACTTGCCGTTGTTTCATTAGATTGTCCTAGATTATCCTAGATTGCTCTAGACTGTCCCGAAGGAGGGAAAATGGATGAAAGCGGCCGGGAAACCAGGCAATTGGAAGAAATTTAGGAATCAATGGGATCTGCAATCCATGGTTTGGCCGGGCATTATCTTCATTTTCATATTTAGCTATATTCCTATGTACGGCGTGGTAATGGCCTTCCAGCAGTACGATATTTTCAGCGGCATTTGGAAGAGTCCCTGGGTTGGCTTCATGCATTTCAGAATGTTCTTTGAGGCTCCGGAGTTCTGGAATGTGATGCGAAATACATTGGTAATCAGCCTGCTGAAGCTGGTCATTACCTTCCCTGCCCCGATTATTCTTGCGCTGATGCTGAATGAGATCGGGAGCATGACCTTTAAACGCTTTATCCAGACGGTCAGCTATCTGCCTTACTTCCTGTCCTGGGTCATTGTATCCGGTTTTGTCTTCTCGCTGCTGTCCGTTGACAACGGAACGGTGAACTATTTGCTGGAACGGATGGGCTTGATCAGTGAGCCGGTGAACTTTCTGGCGGTTCCGAAATACTTCTGGTCGATTCTGGTCAGCGTAAATGTCTGGAAGGATGTCGGATTTGCGAGTATTGTCTACCTGGCTGCGATTGCAGGCGTTGATCCAACCCTGTATGAGGCCGCCTCAATAGACGGTGCAAGCCGCTTCAAACAAATCTACTTGATTACACTCCCCAGTATTGCCCCTATCATCATCATCTTTATGATTCTTGCCATCGGCAATCTCCTCAGTGCAGGCTTCGAAGACATTTTGCTGCTGGCAACCAATCCGATCCTGCGGCCTTACTCCGATGTTATTGACACCTATGTCTACCGTGTTGGGATATTGAATGCCAGATTCTCTTATGCAACTGCAGTAGGGCTGTTTAAAGCGGGAATCAGTGTGATTCTGCTGGTATCGGCCAACAAAATTGCCCGCCGGGCAGGAGTTAGTCTCTGGTAGGATCTGCTACCTGAAGGAGGGGGAAAGTGTGAGACTAAGCCTGGGCGACAAAATCATGCAGCGAACGATTTATATTCTGATGACACTGCTTGCGGTCATTATGCTGTACCCGTTTTGGAACTCGCTGGTCATCTCCTTTAACCAGGGGAGCGATACGGCGCTCGGCGGCGTAACGTTGTGGCCGAGAGTGTTTACACTGGAAAATTATTATATTGTGTTTCAGGATAACCGCCTGCTCAATTCTTTCTGGATCACCATCCTCAGAACGATCAGCGGAACGGCGTTATCCGTCTTTTTCACGGCGCTGCTGGCTTATGGAATGTCCAAGAAGACCCTGCTTTTTCGAAAATATTATATGGTCTTCTTCATGATCACGATGTTCTTCAGCGGAGGGCTGATCCCGACTTATCTGCTTATCCGCTCGCTGGGAATGCTGGACACCTTCTGGGTTCTGATTATCCCGGGCATTATCAGCGTCTATAACATGATTGTCATCCGCACCTTCTTCTCCAATCTGCCGGATGGTCTGGAAGAATCGGCCAAAATCGACGGCTGCGGCAACTACGGCATCTTCTTCAAAATCGTCATTCCGGTCTCGGGCCCGGTGCTCGCCACAATTGCATTATTTACAGCGGTGGGATACTGGAACGACTGGTTCACGGGGGCGATCTATATTACCAAGGACGGCCTGCTTCCGATTCAGACCCTGCTGCGGCAGATTATGAACTCCAACATCATGACCGAAATCGGCTCCTCTAATGCTATCGCCCTGGACCATATGAACCGGAACCGGACAATTACGACCAAATCACTGACCATGGCTACCATGATGATTGCGACGATCCCGATTATTTTAACGTACCCTTTTCTCCAAAAATACTTTGTTAAGGGTGTATTGATCGGTTCCTTGAAAGAATAGCAGTCTCCAAATTGTGTAGAAAGAAGGGGAAAGAATGCGCAATCGTTTGAAATGGGCATCGCTTCTGATGGCCTCCATGATGCTGCTTCTCACGGCCTGCGGCGGAGGCGGGAATTCCGGCGCTTCAGAGACTAACGGGGGAACAACAGATACTGCGGCTGTCAGCGGTGACGGCGGCGGAATCAAGCCCTTAACCTTCAGCTTCTATGGCAACTATGACTGGCTTACCACAGCGCCTTGGGGAGACAATGAGGCGACGAAATGGATTCAGGAGAACCGGAAGGTGACCGTTGAACCGATTCAATCCGGAGGAGCGGCCGCGGAAAAGCTGAACACGATGATCGTCAGCGGCGATCTGCCGGATGTGATCTTCACCGACCGGGGATCAACGGTGGAACGGCTCGTGCAGGCAGGGCAGCTTGTTGCGCTGGATGATTATTTTGAGAAGTATCCGAACTTCAAGAAATATGTGAAGGAATCCACCCTGAATCTGCTTCGGTCTGAAGACGGGAAAATCTATCAAATCCCGAATTGGTATACCTCCGGGCAATTCGGGAACGGCGGCTGGATGGTCAATAAAGACATCTATAACGCGCTCGGCAGACCGGCGCTGGAAACCTTCGATGACCTGTATCAGTATTTGCTCCAAGTGAAAGAGAAGTATCCGGATGTCGTGCCTTTGGAGGTCGGCGAGAAGGGGGCAGGCCTTGAAATTATGTACGGCGGTTTCAGGGAGAATGCCACCAGCAAGTTCATCTCCCTGATGGGGTACCCGGAAGGCGATAAACTTGTCTCTATCTATGACGACCCTGCTTTCAAGGAAATGATGCTATACATCAATAAGCTGTTCCGTGAACGGCTGATTACGCAGGATGCGCTGCAGCAGACCCAGGATGCGGTTAAAGAAAAGGTAAACACCGGCCGGGTAGCGGTCATGATCGAGTCTAACATCACTACTTATGGAGCCGAGGGGCACCGCGCGCTGACAGCAAGCAATCCGGACAGCGGCTATGAAATCATCTGGCCGGTTCATAAAGCCGGACTCGACAAGAACAAGGTATTTGTCAGCGGCTTTGAGACACTGGGCTGGAATGTCAATGTCATTACGAAGAAAGCCAAGGATCCGGAGGCGATCTTCGCTTATTTTGACTGGATCACAGGTCCGGAGGGACAGAAGGTTCTGTTCTTTGGTCCGAAAGGCTTGTACTGGGACGAAGAGGATGCGGACGGAGCCCCGATTCCGAACGAGAAATACAAGACGGCTTCTGCTAACGACCGCTCGGAGACGATGAGAAAGTTCGAGGACTTCAACTGGGCGGGCAATACCACCTTCATTGACACAGCGAAGATGAAGATTGAGGAATCGCTTGCCGCCAACCAAAAATCCTGGGAGACGGTGGCGCAGTCCACGGTGACCTGGAAGACGGCACTGGACATTACGGAGTTTGTCAATACCGATCCGATTCCGGATACGGAGACCGGCATCATCGCGCAAAATGTCCAGGATATTTATTCCCTTGCTTTCGCCCAGATGGTTCAGGCCAAATCGGATGAAGGGGTGCTGTCGGCTCTGGAGAAAGCGAAGAATAACGCTGAAAAAGCAGGCCTGGAGAAGCTGCTCCAGTTCCGGACCGAAAAATGGCAGGAGAACGTCAAGAAGATCGGCGACGCGAAATAATTTTGCCAAAATATTAAAATAGCAAAATATGATCATAGCAGTCCAATTATTCTAATGGAGGCGGGAAGATGACATTAACGCTGAGAGCGAGGTTCATAGCGGTGCTTAGTTTGGTGCTGGCATTCTCGGTAACAAGTACTTCCATTTCGGTCAAGGGTGAGGAGGAGACCAATTCTCCTTTTGAAACAGAAGTGATCGTAAGAACCGTTAACCAGTTTAAGAACAAGGCGGATGTCCAGGATTTTGTCGAGATGGCCAAACGCTACGGAGTCGATGTCATCAGCATGAACGTGAAGCAGGATGAGGATGATGAGGTTCCGTCCGGAAGTGTATTTTACCAGAGCGACATCGCTCCAATTGCTCAGGGCTACGAGAATTTCGATGCCCTGCAGGAGGTCGTTACGGCAGCTCATGCTGCCGGGATCAAGGTTCATGCCTGGATTCCGCAGTTCCATGATCAGCAGGCTTTCCTGAAGCATAAGGAGTGGCAGATGCAGGCGCTGGTGGACGGGGTGCAGACTCCGTTTACAGGCTCCAACGGCAGCGAATACTTCGTCAATCCTATTAATCCGGATGTGCAGCAGTATGAGCGCTCCATTATTCAGGAAGTGATTGATAACTATGCGGTGGACGGCGTTGTGCTGGATTGGCTCCGCTTTGACAACTACAATATGGACGTCAGCGATTATACGGTTGCCAAATATAAGGCAGAGTTCGGATACTCGCCGCTCACCATTGATTTCGACAAGGATTCTGCAAAGCGCCAGCAGTGGAATGAATGGAGAACCGAACAGATCGGGGCGTATGTTGGCGATATCCGCCAGGATATTACCGATTCCTCGAACCCGGAAGTACAGCTCGGCGTCTATATTCTGCCGCCGGAATTTACGGAGGTTGGGCAGAATGCAGCCAAGTTCAAGGATTCTGTAGACTTCGTGGCGCCTATGGCCTACTTTGACGACTGGGATTTCAACAGCGACTGGGTCTACAGTACGGATTACGGCATTCTGAAGGATACAAGCGACCGGATCAGCGGCAGTGAGGCGGCCGTGGTGCCAACGCTGGATAATGACTGGACTGATGATCAATATCAGGAGATTTACCAGGGAATCCGCGAGAATTATCCGGATGTGACACGCCTGTCGTTCTTCTCTTACGGGGCATGGCCTGAAGATGAGCTGGCCAAAATCAACGAACGGATCACCTGGCCGACGCCGGACTGGACATCTCCGGAGGACCAGGACTATGCGGCCCAGCTGCCGGCCGGGTGGAAGGCGCGGAATATCGGTTCCCAGCCGGGGAGCGTCACTTACAGTTCTTCCAATAAGCAATTTACATTGAGCAGCACTTCAACGGATATTTGGGGACATGGCGATCAGCTGAATTATATCTATCAATCTTTGAGAGGCAACGCAGAGATCATTGTGAAGGTACAGTCCACAACCCGTATGGACGGCTGGGCCAAGGCCGGTGTCATGATCCGCGAGACGCTGAATCATGACGCGAAGCATGTAGATATGATGCTTACCCCCGAGAATGGTGCAACCTTCCAGTACCGCACAGAGACCGCCGGCCTGATGACCGATCATACGGCGGCGGCAACGGCTCCAAAATGGCTGAAGCTGACCCGGAGCGGGAATACCTTCACCGGCTCCATTTCCTCCAACGGGACGACTTGGCAGAAGGTCGGAAGCATTCAGGTGCCGATGAATAACAAGATATACATTGGATTGGCACTCAGTAATCCGGGGGACGACTCCAAGAATAAAGCAGTCTTTGGTAATGTGAAGATTACGAATTAAACGGATGAAACGGAACTTTTAGAGATTAAGCCAACTAATGGAAATTAAAGAGCTGCAGTAGCACGAACCCGTTCCTGGAGAGGAACGGGTTTTTGCTTTTTAATAGAATTACTAGGATGGATTTACATAAGTGCTAAACAGCGAACACTGCGCCCGTGCTCAAGACGAAGTATACCGAACAAGCTGTAACGGTGGGGGATGCTGAGCTGCAGGTTGATCTGCAGGGCCATTTTACAGATGCGGAGCAGTCCGAGCTCAAATATACGGCAGTGTCGTCGAGTTCAAAGGTGTGTTCAGTCCGCGTAGACGGAACGGACCTGTTTATTAAAGGTCTCACCAAAGGTACTTCAACAATTATGATTACGGCAGACGACCAGCTTGGGAAAAAAGCATCCACGAGCTTCAAGGTCCGTGTCAACGAAGCTCCTGTTTCATCAGGCATCCCTGATCAAAGCAAACAGGCGGGAAGCGGCGATGTAGCCTTATCTTTAGGCACCTATTTTACAGATTCGGAAAATGATCCGCTGACCTATGAGGTTTCAGCCGATGATCCTTCCATTGCCACCTTTACCCTGACGGGTGATCAATTGGTATTAACACCGGCAGCGGCAGGTCAGACCCAAGTTACGGTCAAGGCTTCTGATGGACGGGGCGGAAGTAATAACCAGTCGTTTAAAATGGAAGTCACAGCTGTACCGGGTCAGAATCAAAATCCAGCTGTAAGCCAAGAGCCAAGTGACCAAACGGTCACAGTAGGAGCTTCGGATTATACCTTAGACTTGTCTTCAGTATTCAGTGACCCGGACGGCGACCCTGTAATCGTTACAGCAGATTCGTCAGATTCATCCGTTGCTTCAGTATCCGTTAACGGCAGTCAAGCCGCCGTCCATGCGGTATCCTCAGGAACTGCAACGATTCAGCTTAAAGCAGAAGACGGCCAGGGGGGCGAGGTTACGACCGGCTTTGTGGTTACGGTCAATGAATCTCCGACTTCCGAAGGAATTCCGGATCAGACGAAAGAAATCGATACAGGCGATATTGAATTGTACCTGAATCATTTCTTCTCCGATCCTGAAAACAATGTCTTAACCTATAGTGTCGAGGATAACTCTGATCCGAATGTTGTACGGGCAGTTATGGATGGCAATGTGCTTACGCTTACCCCATTAAACACCGGCAGCTCATCGGTAACTGTTAAAGCAGCAGACGGCCGGGGAGGAGAAGTGACAGAAACCTTCCAGATCAGCGTTACGCCTGAAATTCCGACGAACCAAGATCCGGAGGAAAACAAGCCTGCCGACAAGTCGCTTACGGTTGGCGAAGCGTCCTATTCACTTGACCTGGGTTCCGTATTTACGGATCCTGACGGAGATTCGTTAACTTACGATGCAGTCTCTACAGATTCGTCGGTTGCTTCAGCAGAAGTTGATGGAACAACATTAAAGATACAAGCTCTGACAGCAGGAACGACAACCATTGAAATGAATGCTTCGGACGGCCGAGGGGGAACAGCTTCGACTTCCTTCGAGGTAACTGTTCAATCAGCCGGTTCGACTGATCCGTCACCAGAACCAACACCAGAACCGTCACCAGAACCGTCAACAGAACCGACGACTGAGCCGTCTGAGCCGACTAATCCTTCGTCCGGCGGTTCGTCTAGCTCATCATCCAATCAGGTGCCTCAGGTCGTTGCTTCCATTTACGAGCAGGTGCTGACTGCAGGAGTTACAAATGCAAGAAGCTACGACTTGTCTCAATTGTTCAGCGATGATGATGGAGATGCCCTGACGTTTACTGCAGTTCCTGCATCAGGCGGAATGGTAAATGCGGACATCAGCGGATCAATGCTGACTCTTACTCCTGGTAACCAGGCAGGCAGCACGAAGGTAACCATCACAGCAGATGACGGGAACGGCGGCACGGCTGCCTATGATCTTCAGGTAACGAATGCTCCTCTTGCAGCGAATGGATTGGTTCCGGTGCGGACCAAGCAAGGGGTAAATGATCCGATTACCTATGACCTGTCAACCCTGTTCCCGGGTCAAACCTCCTTTAAAGTCTATTCGGGTACACCGGATTCGACCTTTACTGGACCGACTACGCTTAACGGAACGGTTTGGACCTGGAACGGTGATCCTTCCCAGCTCTACTGGGTTGTCGCTGCAGACGGGACTTCAGCTGTATTCGAGGTAAGCGTCAGTGCTCAGGGATCTGAGGATTTATATTTTTCACAATATCTGTCCCTGGACAAAACCCGGACGGCTATACAGCTGTTTTACAATCCGGTAGGTGATCTTTCCAATCCTATAGAGAATGCCGGATATACCCTTGAAATTCATCAATACAATTCATCAACTCATGCTTCTAAAGTGTGGAGCCAGCCTCTCTTTTCGTTCTGGAAAGGCATGCCTTATATCTTTATCGATTCCATCTTCTATGACTTTTTCGATATCGTGCCTGTATCCTACTATAATGATGAGATGATGTTACTAGAAACAAACACCAACTTTACAACAGGCTATGTCCTGAAAAAGAACGGCGTTACGATCGACGTATTAGGCGACCCTAACGGAACAACGCAGTTCATGCCGAATAACGGAACCATTATCCGTAAATCGGGAATTAAATCCGGTTCCGCGACTTACAACCTTCCAGGCGAGTGGAACTCCTATCCGGTTGGAACGCTTCAGTATTTCAACTTTCATACCACATAAGAGTTAACAGACTGGTGAAGCCGGCGCATGTGCGCCGGCTTTCTTGTGTAATCGGACCCAGGTGACAGGTTCGCGGTTCCAATTAGAGATACATGGGGAGGAAGCAGTGCTCTAATTCCGTTCCAAATTATCTCTTGCCAAGCTTTAAGCTGTATGGTACTTTTGTATTATAATTTACCATTAGTTAACCGTTTAAGTGATGTAAATGATTTGACTGTTTTTAATTGTTTTTATTAAAGGAGTGATTTTGATGACAGCGGGGCAGCACGGCATTTCGATTATTGGTTACGGCGGCATGGGGAGCCAGCATGCGAGGCTGCTGACAGGACTGGGCGCCAATCTGGTGTCGGGTATTTGGGATATTGACAGAAATAAGAGGACAGCAGCGGAAGCGGCCGGTCTAAACGTCTACTCCAGTTTTATGGAAGCGCTTAACGACCCGCTTGCTGATCTGGTTCTCATTGCGACGCCTAATCATCTTCATAAGGAAATGGCCATTCAAGCTATGCAGGCCGGCAAGCATGTCATCTGCGAGAAGCCGGTTACGCTGAACAGCCGGGAGCTGGAAGAGATCCTGGAGGCAGCCGGCCAGTACGGCAGGCTGTTCGTCGTTCATCAAAACCGGCGGTGGGATGAGGATTACCTGACCATCAAGAAGATTTATGATGAGCGGCTGCTCGGCGAGGTGTTTCATCTGGAGACAAGAGTACAAGGGTCGCGCGGAATTCCTGGAGATTGGCGGAAGGAACCGGAGTTCGGCGGCGGAATGATGCTCGATTGGGGCGTGCACTTGATCGACAGGCTATTGCTGATGATCGGGGAAAGGGTCAAGCAGGTCTACTGCACATGCACTTATGTCACTGGAGAACAAGTCGACGACGGCTTCAGACTGCTTCTTACCTTTGAGAGCGGGAAGACGGCGCTTGTTGAGGTCGGAACGAGCCATTTTATTACACTGCCCAAGTGGTATATGTGCGGGAATGCAGGAACAGCAGTTATTGAAGACTGGGAAATGAACGGCAGGCTGGTACGTCTGCGCACGCGGGAAGGCAATGATGCCAAGCCGATTGCAGCCGGGGCCGGGCTGACGAAGACGATGGCGCCAAGAAATGACGAAACGATAGAGGAGCTTGAGCTGCCGGCTGTGAAGGCCAGCATTCTGGATTTCTACCGGAATGTATTCGACACTTTGGAGGGCAAGGCAGAAATTTTAGTAAAGAACAGTGAAGTGCTTAGGGTCATGAAAGTCATGGAGGCTGCCTTTGAATCAGACCGTGTCCGTCAAGCAGTTCCTTTTGAATAATTGCATCAGGTTAAAAATGAATGAGCTGAATTTAATCCGAGTCTTTGGCCGCAGGGGCTGCCAGCAGGAAATAGATTAAATTAAAGCGCTTAATTGATTAAATATAAAAAAGCTATCCGGCAGGCGCTATTTTATAATGAAAGCGGATCCAATGCTAAAGATATTGAAAGCGATTAAATAAGGGAGAGGTATCCATGCAAACTACGAACTTGGCAAACGAAATGCCCCTGCTCGGAGAGATAAGCAGCAAGCAGGAGAACGGGAAATTGGGCTTTAAGGAAAAAATCAGCTACGGCCTTGGAGATCTGGGTTCTAATCTGATGTGGGGGATCGTCGGAAGCTTTCTTCTTTACTTTTATACGGATGTCGCTTTGATTCCGGTTGCTGCAACGGGGACGTTAATTCTGGTGGCACGGATACTGGATTCGATCATCGACCCGGTGATCGGCGGATTTGTAGACCGGACAAACACAAGGCTTGGGCGGGCCCGTCCTTACATTCTGTTCGGAATTATTCCGTTCGCGATCATGCTGATTCTGACCTTTACCAGTCCGGATATTTCAACAACCGGCAAGATCATTTACGCTTCCGTTACTTATATTATTGCAGGTCTGTTATACTCCATTGTCAATGTGCCTTATGGAGCACTCATGCCGCTGATGACGCGCAGCGGGGAAGAGAAGAACCAGTTGTCCAGCTACCGGATGGTGGGCATGGCGGTCGGCAGTATTATTGTAACCGCTTTGACGACACCGATGGTGAACTACTTTGGCGGCGGCAATGAACAAAAAGGGTATCTGGTCACAACTATTGTATTCGCTGTCCTGAGCGCGATGATGTTCCTGGTCGTGTACAAGAACTGCAAAGAGCGTTATGCCGAGCCGGTGTCAGCCGTTAAAGAAAAAGGTTCTATTATTCAGACTTATAAAAGCGCTTTCGGAAATGCGCCTTGGGTAGCGACTATTCTGTTCTCTCTCCTGCTGTTTATCCGGACAGGTGCTACCGTATCCATTACCATCTATTTCTCGCTGCATGTTCTGCATAATCCGGGGATGATTTCGATTTTGCTGCCTGCCCTCTACGTATCTGTATTGTGCTCGGCTGCCATTACACCGGCGTTTCTGAAGAAGTTTAAGCAGAGAAAAGGCAACATTATCGCGCAGATTATTTTTATGATTGGTTTGGCGGTCATGCCGCTGTTTGAACACAATATGGTCATGTTTGTCGCTTTGTGGTTCCTCGCCAATGTGTTCGGCGGAATCAGCTCTGGTGCCGTCTTCAGCATGATTGCTAACTCTGTTGACTATAATGAATGGAAGTTTAACAAAAAAGCGGAAGGCACGCTTTATGCAGGCTACAGCTTTGCTACAAAAGTAGGGATGGCTGTGGGAAGTGCTGTGGTTGGATATACGCTTGCTTTGACCGGTTACAACGCTGAGAACGTGACAGCAGGAGTCTCTACAGCGATTAACGTATTGTTCTTTGCCATCCCGCTTGTCTGCACAGTCCTGCAAATCATTGCGATTTCGTTCTATAAGCTGGACGCCATTCATCCGCAGGTAGTAAGTGAGCTGGAAGCAAGAAGAAGCGCGCATTAAAGCTCATCAGTAAAACTAATCAGTAAATCTAATCAGCAAATCTATTCAGCTGTCGTGCTATCCATTAACCCCAAAAGGCAATGCTGTAAGATTTTAAACTTATGGCATTGTCTTTTTTTATGAACAATAGATTACTATTAGTAAATGATTTATTTATAATTAACAATTATGCAGGAGGAATCAGAATGAATACGAAGCAGTCATTTTACATCGGGATCGATCTGGGAGGAACAACCATTAAGACTGGAATATGTGACGGGGACGGTGAGCTGCTTGCCGTTTATGAAGGACCGACAGAGGCGGACAAGCGGGCGGAAGGCGTTCTGCAAAATATTGAACTTTATGTCAGAGAGCTGGTGTCCAGGGCAGGCTGCAGCTGGGAGCAGATCGCCGGCGTCGGAGCCGGAATTCCGGGATTTTTGGATTTTCAGCAAGGGCTGGTCAAGGCTTCTCCGAACCTGGGGTGGAGAAATGTTGCGGTTAAAGAGATTCTGGAAGCCCGGTTAGGCAAAACGGTCAAGATTGACAATGACGCCAATGCAGCGGCGCTGGGAGAGGTCTGGGGCGGAGCAGGGGCAGGCATTTCCAATGTGGTCTGCTATACGCTGGGTACCGGTGTAGGCGGCGGAATTATCGTCAAGAACAGCCTGTGCCAGGGGTTTAACGGTATGGGCGGCGAAATCGGACATTTGAACGTTGTTCCCGACAGCGAAGCGATTGCCTGCGGCTGCGGTAAAAAGGGCTGCCTGGAGACCGTTGCCTCTGCTACCGGGATTATTTACATGGCCAAAGAGGCGGTGATCCGCGGTGAACAGACTTCACTGGCCGCTATTCGGGAAATCACTGCAAAAGATGTGCTGGATGAGGCTAAAGCGGGTGATCCGGCAGCTGTTCAAATCGTGGACCGGGCGGCAAAATATTTGGGCAAATCCATGGCACTGCTGTCTGTCGTTACGAACCCCCAGCGTTTCGTAGTGGGCGGCGGTGTGGCGAAAGCCGGAAGCTATCTGCTGGATCAGATCGACCGGTACTTCCGTGAATATGCGCTTGAGAACGCCAGGGAGAATGTAGACATCGTACCCGCAGTATTAGGCAATAACGCCGGTGTAGTCGGAGCGGCAGGGCTTCATTTATTTGGCTGAAGTGAGAAGTCTGCTTGATTTTTACAGCTGCCTGTATTATCCTATTTAATGATTAACTCAAGATAAATGGTTAACTCGTGCATAGGGGAAGGGAGGTTCTTTATGGCGACCACATGGCACCAGGATGTACGGAACCGAAACCGCGAAGAATTCATTTTGGCCGGTCAAAATGCGCTTATCGAGCATAATTTTACTAACGTGGGACTTAAGGATATCTGTGAGCGTGCGAATTTAAGTAAAGTCACCTTTTATAAATGCTTTAATTCAATGGACGAGCTGATCTTTGCGGTTCAGCAAAAGATACTCGGTGAGCTTACCGAATTTATCGAGAGTCATTCAACGGCCAGGAAGAGCGGGCTGGAGAGCATTGAGGGCTATCTGGACGCTTGGATTTTATTCTTGAATACGCATCCGGATCATCTGAAATATATCGGATTCTTTGATCATACCTACCGCGATCATTATCCGAGCGAAGAGCTGCAGACAACCTACCGTGAATTGGTCAGCGACGGCACTATTGGCCGGGTCCTGCACAATTACATTGATCAGGGTGTCCGCGACGGGTCAATCCGGCCGGATCTGAAGCTGGAGGAAACCAGCCTCTTTATCATCGAGATGATCATCAGCTTAATGCAGCGTCTGGCCTTCAGGGGAAAGCTGCTGGAAGAAGAGCACCAGGTTGGTTTTGAAGAAATTGCGAAGACGTCAAAGTCATTTGTGCTGTATTACTTGAAAAAATAATCTTGAACCCGATAAGGGTTGGGGTTAAGGATTAAGGATTAAAGATTAAAGATTAAAGATTAGCGAGATGGATTCCGATATGGACTCCATCTTTTTTTTTATGCGCTTGCAAAAAGCAGCGAAGTCTGGTAAATTACAACTAAAGGATTACTTATAGTTAACCATTTATTATTGATAAATCATTCGATAGATATGAAGGAAAGGAAGTTAATCACATGAAGCTGGGAATCATTGCTCCGGTTAAGGAAGAAAGCTTTGCCAAAGCCCGAAACAGAGGTTTAAGCTTTCTGGAGTTTTGCATTAACGAGGGAGACAGCGTCGAAGAATTTTGCGGGCAGCTGGAGAATATCGCAGAGTGGAAGGCGCAGTACGGTGTGGAGGTAGGTTCAATTGGCCGCTGGAAATCTCTTCGTATTAACGAGAAGGGGGAAATTCTGCAGGACGAACTGGAGCGGTGCTTCAAGCTGATTGATGCAGCGAGCGCGCTTGAATGCCCCAGCTTTGTCGCCGGCTGCAACTATGTAGAGGAATTGTCCTTCTACGAGAACTGCACGGCAGCCATCGCCTTTTTCAAAGAACTGCTGGACTATGCCAAACCCAAAAATGTTAAGGTTTCAGCGTATAACTGCCGGAAAGTCAATTTCGTCAATACCCCGGAAGTTTGGCGGATTATCCACGGTCATCTTCCAGAGCTGGGCATTAAATTTGATCCGTCGCATGCGCGCTTCTTCGGCGGGGATTATCTGCAGGAGGCGCTGGACTGGGGACACCGCTTCTATCATGTGCATTTGAAGGGCTCGCTGCTCGTCAACGGACTTAAGGTCGATGAACCGCCTGCCGGCATGGACCAGACCGACTGGCCGTCTTTCATTGCGACGCTGCGTGCGGCCGGTTATGACGCCGGATTAAGCATAGAACCGCGGAAATCGGCTCTTCCGGATGATCTTGCGGACAAAGGGATCGATTACTCGGCAGCTTATTTTAAGAAGCTTTTGCTTGAAGATTAAGCATAAACATGAAGAGGTGAACAGGATGACAGCGAAATTAAAGTACGCGCTGATCGGAGCAGGCGGCAACGCCGAGAAGAAGCATATTCACGGATATTTGGCCCTGGAGGATGTTGAAGCAGCCGCGATCTGCGACGTTGACCTGAGCAAAGCTTCCAGAATGGCTGAAAAATATAATGTCCCTAACGTATACAAAGACTACAAGGAAATGTTCGCCAAGGAGCGCCCGGATATCGTCAGCGTGGTGACGCCGAACTTCCTTCACGCCGAAATTACGGAATATGCCCTGTCTCATGGAGCGCATGTCCACTGTGAGAAACCGCTCAGCATCAGCAGCGCGGAAGCACGCCGCATTTTAGAGGTCCGGAACCGGACTGGAAAAAGAGTGATAATCGGCTTGAACAACCGTTTTACGAACGAAGCCGTCTTTCTGAAGAAATGGATCGATCAGGGCAGTCTCGGTGAAATTTACAGCGCTAAAGCGGGCTGGATCCGCCGCGCGGGCATTCCGGGCAGAGGCACCTGGTTTACCGATAAAGCCCGTTCCGGCGGCGGAGTAATGATCGATCTCGGGGCCCATTATTTGGATTTGGCTCTCTATCTCATGGGCAGCCCGAAGGCATCGTATGTGGCCGGAAGCACCTATCAGAATTTTGTCCATACGACGGCGCGGAACCGGAACGGGTACAAGGGAATTGAAGGCGGGACCTTTAACGTGGAGGATGCGGCGATCGGATATGTGGCACTGCAGGGCGGGGCCAGTCTGTCCTTTGATTTCAGCTGGGCCTCCAACATCGAAGAAGACCGCTTCTATGTGGAGCTGCTCGGAACAAAAGGCGGGGCCAGTCTGGTTAACGGCACCTTGAAGCTGTTCGGCGAAAGCTCTGATATTTGTCTGGATATTACTCCTAAGCTCAAGCTCAATCCAAACCTGCAGCTCAAGAATGAGTTCAGGCATTTTGTAGACTGCATTAAAGACGAGCGTCAGGAGCTGATTGCCCCGGCTGATGACGGCCTTTATTTTGCCGAAATTGTTGACGCCTTCTATGAAAGCGCTGCGTCAGGAGCGCCTGTCAGCGTCCAGAACGCACAGTCTCTGGTTCTTTCCAGATCCTAATTTATCCATCACGAACAGCGGCAGACCGGGAATTTTCAGGTTTGCCGCTATTTTTATGTCCATAATGATCACGCTTACAATAATATAATGTTCTGCTTGCCAAACCCAAAAAGGCGTGGTAAGGTAAGATCATAAGTTTACTACTAGTTAATGATTAAATATAAGTAATGATTTAACGGTAGTAAATAAACATGATTTTCTTATGGGAGGAATTCACATTGAATAAGAAAAAGTTAAGATTCGGATTTATCGGCTGCGGCGGTATTGCCAATCAGAAGCATTTTCCGGCGCTGGCCGCATTGAATGACGAAGTTGAACTGGTAGCCTTCTGCGACATTATCGAGGAGCGCGCGGCACAAGCAGCCAAGCAGTACGGGGTCGAAAATGCAAGCGTATACACAGATTACAAAGAGCTGCTTAAAGACGAATCGCTGGATGTTGTTCACGTACTGACACCAAACGTATCCCATTCCTATATTACTGTTGATGCGCTGGAAGCCGGCAAGCATGTCCTGTGTGAAAAGCCGATGGCCATCAATACCGAAGAAGCGCAAAAAATGCTGGATGCAGCCAAACGCACCGGTAAGAAGCTGACGATCGGCTACCAAAACCGCTGCCGTGTCGATTCGCTGGCGCTGCATGAAGCGTGCGAGAACGACGAGCTGGGGGATATTTATTTCGCCAAGGCGCATGCGGTGCGCCGCAAAGCGGTTCCGACATGGGGCGTATTCCCGGATAAATCGAAGCAGGGCGGCGGCCCGCTGATCGATATCGGTACGCATGCGCTGGATCTGACGCTGTGGAACATGAACAACTACAAGCCAAAGATGGTAGTCGGCTCCACTTATCAGAAGCTCAAGGACAATCCGATGGGCAATATGTTCGGGCCATGGGATCCGGAAACCTTTGAGGTAGAGGACTCCGCATTTGGTTTTATCAAAATGGAGAACGGCGCCACGATTTACCTCGAAGCGGCTTGGGCCCTCAACGTGCTGGACGGCAAGGAAGCCCAGGTTACGCTGTGCGGAACGAAAGCCGGCGCGGAAATGCGCGGCAAGGCTTTCCTGGACGAAGGTTATGTGGTATTCAATACCGCTCAGCACGGACAGCTGGTTGAGACAGCTCCTTCCGACGGCGGCGGAGTCGCTTACTTCAGCGGAGAAAGCCGCAGAGCCAATGACGTGGAAGCACGCATGTGGGTCGATGCTCTTCTGAACGACAAAGAGCCGCTGGTGAAGCCGGAGCAGGCACTGGTTGTTACCCAGATTCTCGAGGCGATCTACAAGTCGGCTGAAACCGGAGAACCGGTATTCTTTTAATCCAACAGCGAGGAAGGTGTAGCAGCTATGAAACTCGGAGTTTTTTCCGTACTCCTGCAGCAGCTGCCTCTGGAAGAGGCACTGGATGTTATCGTCTCCAAAGGTCTGGATGCGGTCGAGCTGGGAACCGGCGGCTTTCCCGGCAATCATCACTGCAATCCGGATGAGCTGCTGGCGGACGCCGGGAAGCTGAAAGCGTACAAGCACGCGTTTGAATCCAGAGGTTTGATGATCAGTGCGCTCAGCTGCCATGGCAACCCGCTGCATCCCCAGAAGGAGATCGCCCGGCAGTATCACGAGTCATTTATGAAGACCCTTGATCTGGCTGAACGACTGGAGGTTCCTGTTGTGGTCGGATTCTCGGGCTGCCCCGGCGATTCGGACGATGCCAAATACCCGAACTGGCCGGTAGCGCCTTGGCCTAATGAGTACGGCGAGCTGCTGAATTGGCAGTGGGAGAACAAAGTCATTCCTTATTGGAAGGAAACCGGGCGGGCTGCACGGGACAAAGGTTTAAAAATTGCGCTGGAGCTGCATGGAGGCTTCTCCGTCCATACGCCGGCCACTCTGCTGAAGCTTCGTGAAGCTGCAGGTGAAGTGATCGGGGCGAACCTGGATCCAAGCCACATGTGGTGGCAGGGAATTGATCCGGTCCAGGCAGTAAAAATTTTGGGAAGTGAAGGTGCCCTCCACTACTTCCATGCGAAAGACACAGCCATCGACCCTGTGAACGTGAACCGTTATGGAGTAACGGATATGCAGCCGTATACAGCACTGATGGACCGGGCTTGGAACTTCCGTTCCGTAGGCTTCGGACATGACACCAAGACCTGGGCGGACATCATCAGCACGCTCCGCCTAGTGGGCTATGACTATGTCGTCAGCATTGAACATGAAGACGGACTGATGTCGGTTAACGAGGGATTCTCAAAAGCAGTGGATACGCTGAAGCCCCTTTTGATCCGTGAACCGGCAGCAGAGATGTGGTGGGTTTAGAAGGAAATTTCACCAAGAGAGGAGGCTGGGCAATGGAGAACGGCCATCACCCTTTACTACGGGTTCTGCCTGAGCTTTCGTTACAAATCTCGATGCTTACCGAGAAGGACTCCGGCTCCATTGCCAGCCCGGACATTCAAATCCTGTTTGTACTGCAGGGGAGCCTGACGATCCATGATGAGAGGCAGCGGTTTACGCTCGGAGCAGATGACTTTATTCTCTTTCATCCGGGCGAGGAATACCGGCTGGAGTCCGCGGGGAAGATGCTGGCTGCCCGGTTTCAGCTGCCGCTGGATGTTTTGAAGCTGTTTGATGTCCCCGAAGGCTCCCGGTTTTCCTGCAGTTCCGCCGGCAGCAGACAAGAGGCGGATGAGGAGTTAAGAAGGATTTTTACAGAGATTCTGAGTCACCAAGTCAAACCCGGCAAATTCAAGCCGGTCATGCTGATCAAATCAACCTTTGAACTGCTGTACCTGCTGTTAAACCATTACCGGGTTGAGGAGCACAAGCCGGAATCTCCGCAGCATTCAAACAAGCCGAATCAAAGGCTCCTGGAGATCTGCGCTTACGTGCATGCGAATTTCAAACAGCCGCTGACTTTGAATGAAGTCGCCGAGCTGCATTATGTATCCGTGCCGTATCTCTCCAAGTCTTTCAAGAAGACGATGGGGATGACTTTTTCCGAATATCTGAACAAAATCCGTCTGGAGCATGCCCTCGCTTACCTGCTGTATACGGATCAGCCTATTACACGCATTGCGCTGGACAGCGGTTTTCCCAGCTTGGCTGCCTTTAACCGGGTGTTCAGAGAGACGTACCAGGTCAGCCCTTCCCAATACCGCAAGGCTGAGCAGGCATCCCCGCAGGACTCTATGCCGAATGCTGCCGGAACCCTCGGATCCATGGAAGAAGCATACGGACTGGAGGCCTTGCTGGACAGCCGGCTGCAGCAGGAACCTGCTGTTACCGTCATTCAGGTTCTGCCTGAATATGAGCCCCGGAAGCGGAGCTGGAAGGAGCTGATTAATATCGGCTATGCGCGGGATCTGCTGAATTCCGATTTGCAGGAGCAGCTGCCGCTGATCCATGGAGAGCTGGGCTTTTCCTACGCACGCATCTGGGGAATCTTCAGTGACGATATGCTGATCAAGGACCCGTCCGATCCGGATGCCGGTTATAACTTTAACAACGTGGATAAAGTCATTGATGCCTTGATCCGCAACCATCTTAAGCCCTATATCGACCTTGGGGACAAGCCAAAGCTAATCCAGAAGAATCTGAACCAGAAAATGGTCACGACTCCAGCCTTTTTGAAATCAAGAGGAGCGGAGGAGTGGAAACGTCTGATCCGTGCTTTCCTTATTCACTGCATCAATCGGTACGGCAGCGAAGAGGTGGAGAGCTGGTACTTTGAGTTATGGCATTCCAGCAAGCATGCCTTCCTTACCGAAGAGGCCGACCAGCTTGTCAACTGTATATACCGTCCGGAAGAGATGGAGCAGTGGTTTGACGAATATTTTGTCCGGTTCGAAATGACCTGGCGGGAAATGAAAGAGCTGCTGCCGGGTGCCCGGCTGGGAGGCTGCGGGCTCAGCATGGATCTGGAGGGACGTTACCTGCCGATGCTGCTGGACCGCTGGGGGAGAAGGGAGATCCAGCCGGACTTCCTGTCTGTCTACTTGTATCCGTATGAATTCACTCCAAGCAGCGGGGACGAAGCTCCCGTGTTCGCACATTCGCCGGATGAACAGTGGATGCTGCATACCCTTCAATCCATCCGGACGGCCTTGGCTGAGCATAACCTGGGGCACCTGCCGCTTCATGTTTCGGAATGGAGCTTCAGTGTCTCCAATCGGGATTTCCTGAACGACAGCCTCTTTAAGGCCTCCTATATTCTCAAGAATATGTCGGAGGTTTTAACCGAGAACTGCATGATGGGCTATTGGATTTATTCCGACATCTACAGCGAATTTACCGATTCCAAACGGCTGCTGTACGGGGGAGCTGGGCTCATCTCCAAGAACGGGATCAAGAAGCCCGCCTATCATGCCTTTGCTTTCCTGAACCGGATGGGCAGGCATATTGCCGGCAGAGGCCGTGACTTTCTGCTGACCAAGCGCAGCGGAGACCGCTATCAGCTGCTCAGCTTTCATTACCGGCATTTTGGGGAGCGGGTTGACGAGGTGGAGGAAATGGGAGCGTCCCGGCATCAGCCGGAGGCTGGCAGGTTCTCCAAACCCCAGACCCGCAAGTTTAGGGTAGAAGGCCTCAGAGACGGGATTTACCGTCTGAAGCGGACTATTTTAAGCAGCGAACGGGGAAGCATCCTCAAGGAATGGACAAGATTTGGCGCTGTCCACGATATACGACCTGACGAAATTCTGTTCCTGAAGCAGACCTGTGTTCCCTGCATCTCTGTCGAGCATGTGGAGGTTAGGGAAGGCTGGATTGAAATCACCAGTTCACTGCGCCCCCATGAAGGAAGTCTGATTGAACTGGAACTGCGCGTGGACGCTATTTAAAGCGATTAATGAAGAGAAGAGGGATGAATCATGTCCAATATTAAACGGTGCGTAAGCTTATATAGTTATCAGGATGAATATGCCCGGGGAAAAATGACGCTTGAAGACTGCATCAAAGAGCTGGCTTCTATCGGTGTGGAAGGCGTCGAAATCATCAGCGACCAGATGCTGTGGAATGCACCGGATGTGTCGGACGAGGACATTGCGAACTGGCACCGCATCATCCGTGAGAACGGCATCACTCCGGTCTGCAACGACATTTATATCAACACCGTGCTGTACAAGAACCGCCGGCTGACTCAGAAAGAGAACCTGGCCCTGCTCAAGAAAGAGCTGCACCTTGCCCATAAGCTCGGCATTCCGCTTGTGCGCCTTGTGTCCCTGACGCCTACGGACATTATTGAAGATGCTCTTCCGCTGGCCGAGGAGCTGAACGTGGTCATGGCTCTTGAAGTTCATGGCGGCATGGCGTTCGATAATCCGGAGACCAAGAAATTTACCGACCTGATGTTCAAGCTGAATTCTCCTTATGTAGGGCTGGTTGTAGATACGGGGATCTTCTGCCGCAAGCATCCGCGGGTATCCACGGCATTTTTCCTGAATCAGGGTCTTAACCCGGCCGTGGCCGAGTACATCGACAATGAATTTGCCAAGGGAAAAGATGTCGAAGCCATCAGCCATCAGCGCGTGCTTCCGGATGAACTGGAGAGCCAAATCCGGTCCTGGGTCGACCGGGAATATGTTCTGTTTGCAGGCGGCTACGAGAACCATGACTTCTCCGTGCTTGATCCGTATCTTCCGTTCATTAAGCACTTCCACGGGAAATTCTTTGAAATGACAGAGGAAGGCGTCGAATACTCCGTCCCTTATAAGGAGTTCATTGATTACCTGAAAGAGAAAGGATACAACGGCTATATCGCGAGTGAATATGAGGGTGGACGGTTTGCCCTTCCAGGCACCGAAATTGATGCGGTAACCCAGGTCAGAAAGCACCAGGAAATGCTTAAAAAATATATTTAAGTAACTATATTTAAGTAACTATATTTAAGAAACTATATTTAAGGAGCAGGAGGGGAAAATATGTTTGATAACTATGTATTGTCAGATAACAGTCTTAAAAATGTGAAGAAAGACGGTAAAACCGTCGGCTATGAGATGCGCACCAGAATCACCTACTATCGGGGAATTCCGTTGTCCATGGTTCACGATATCCTGGTAGAAGTGGACGACCAGCCTGTGCCGCGAGAGAACATCCGGTTCTCCCTGGACGGCGAGCTGTACTTCACGCTGGACGAAATGGCAACCGTCACTTTCTACAAGTGGGAATACGGCCAGGAGGGCATTATTTTTGTAGAGCAGGAGGGCGGGCTTTCCGAAGGAGAGCATAAAGTGAAGCTGACGCAGGTTACACGCGTGGCTTACATCCCGGTTCCTTTCTCAGGCACACAAACGAAGACCATGGCGGTATAATTTTATATTCATCCGAAGCCCCTGACTGCCGGATAGGCGGTTGTCAGGGGCTTTTTTTGTCAACACTCCTCCTTAAAATTCGCTGAATTCCGTTTTATTTCACAAATCGGGATGTATACTATCCTAGGAATATAAGCAGTCTGAAATGAACTAAAGCGAACAAAGACAAAGTTTTTCGGAGGTCAAGCATGAACTTATTCAAGAAGACATTAACAGTTGCACTCGTTGGAACGATGTCCCTGTCGCTGATCGCCTGTGACAGCAGCAGCTCCTCCAACACCGCAGCAGAGTCATCATCCGCTCCCAGCGCCAGCGCATCAGCAGCTGCAGATTTGCTGAGCAGCTACAAGCAGGACAATACCAGCCTGACTTTTGACAACAGCGCGTGGAACTATGACAAGGACAACAACGTTTACTGGCAGATTGGAGTGAAATACAGCTCTAAGCCCGAAACGACAGATTATGAAACGATGGCCATCTATGTTCCCGGCGAGTACATGACCGCTGCCGCTAACGGAGATGGAACCTACACATGCACCATCAACAAGGAAGGCAAAGTGAACGGCTACACCGCTGAAACGGCGCCGATTGTTTTCCCGGTCAATACGGCAGGTTACTCCGCTCAGAAAGCGGCGACAGAATACAGTTATAACGGCCTGTCAAGCTACATGAAAGCCGGATTTATATACGTGTATGCCGGCTTGCGCGGCAGGGACAACGGTTATGACGACAGCAATAACCTGACCTACAGCGGCGGCGCTCCATGGGGAGTTACGGATCTGAAGGCCGCGGTCCGGTATTACCGTTTTAACGAGGATATTCTACCAGGCAGCACCGATCATATTTACACATTCGGCCACAGCGGCGGCGGCGCACAGAGTGCCTTGATGGGGGCGAGCGGTGACAGCGAGCTGTACTACCAGTATCTTGAATCGATCGGCGCAGCCATGTACGATACGAGCGGCAGCTATATCAGCGATGCAATTGACGGCGCCATGGCGTGGTGTCCGATTACAAGCCTGGACTATGCCGATGAAGCCTATGAATGGAACATGGGACAATATGCGACCACAGGCACACGTGCGGACGATACCTGGACCTCTGCCTTGTCTGATGATTTAGCCGAGGCCTATGCGGCTTATCTGAACGAACTCGGTTTGAAGGATGAACAGGGAACCGTTCTTGCGCTGGAGAAATCGGATAACGGAATTTATACTTCCGGCACGTATTACGACTATCTCCTGTCCGTCATTGAAAGATCCCTGAATAACTTCCTTAGCGATACGACATTCCCGTACACGAAAACCTCCGGAGGTTCCATGGGCGACGGCGGATTTGCCGGCGGCGGTGCCCCTGGCGGGGAAATGCCTAGCGGAGAAGCTCCAAGCGGCGACCTCCCAAGCGGTGATGCTCCAAGCGGCGATATGCCAAGCGGTGAAGCGCCAAGCGGCGGTGCTCCGGGCGGGGCAGGCAGTTCTTCAGAAGCTGAGTCTACAACCTATCAAACGGCTCAGGATTATATCGATTCCCTGAATTCAGATGAGAAGTGGGTCGAGTATGATGCTGCTTCCAATACGGCCAAGATTACAAGCATTGAAGCTTTTGTAACCCATATGAAAAATGCCAGCAAAGACGTAGGAGCCTTCGATGATCTGAACCTCAAGCAGGCGGAGAACAACGTATTCGGCAACGACGAAAGCGACTCCCTGCATTTTGATTCTGTACTAGCTGATCTGCTGGAGAAGAATCAAGACAAGTATGCGGCGTTCAGCGACTGGGATTCTTCCTTTATCTCAGCCTATAAGACGGATCTGCAGGCTGTTGATAAGTTCGGCAGCACGATTCAATCCCGCATGGACATGTATAATCCCATGTACTACCTGACGGATTATTACGACGGCTACAAGACATCCAAGGTAGCCTCCCACTGGAGAATTCATACCGGAATTGAGCAGGGAGATACCGCTCTGACGGTTGAAACCAATCTGGCTCTCGCACTGAAAAATTACGACGGTGTCAAAGACGTAGACTTTGCAACCGTCTGGGGGCAAGGCCATACAACAGCTGAGCGTACTGGGAACAGCACCGATAATTTTATCGCCTGGGTGAACGAGTCCGTAAGTGAGTAAATGAGCAAGTGAGCCATTGAGCCATTGAGCCATTGAGCAGGCCGGACAGCCGGAATGCAGCGCAGAATTACCTGAATACAGGCACAGCAGAGCCCTTGAACAATGCCGATAAACCGGCGTTTTCAAGGGTTTTTTGCTGTTTTGTCATGATCAATTGGCTCACTGATGAAGGACGTTATCGAACAAAGCGGAAAGGTGCCGGAAACTGTCAAAATAATCGGCTGCAGATACCCATATTATGGTATAGTAAAAGCTAGCGAGTTAGGTCTATAGAACCAGTAAATCTCTTAGGACCTAATCATTATTCAGAAGAGGTGCGGTATGCACCGGCTGCTTAGAGAGAAATTTGGGGGGAAGCAAGGTGTATTGTCATCAGTGCGGGGCAAAGCATGCTCCGGAACAAAAATTTTGCGATAATTGCGGTGCAAGATTATTGACAGCGGAAATACAGCAGGCCGTTCTGGAGATAGCGGCGGGCACTGAGGCCATCCGGCAGCCAGATATTGTGCCTGTTGATCCGGCCGGGACGCTGATGCCGAAGCAGGAATCCGCATCTATAGGACGGCGCGGACGTGTCTTTCAATGGGTTATACCAGCTTTGCTTGCCGGAGCCATGGGTCTGGGGCTTGCTCTGTATAACCAGCACGAACAGTCCGTGAACCAGGAGGTTATGTCTTTACAGCAGCAGGCGAAGAAGGAGGCTTTGGCAGGGCACTATTCAGAGGCTGTCAAGCTGTTGCAGAAGGCTCAGGACAAACGGCCTCATTACGACGCGCTGACCCGGGATCAGGAGCTTGCCGCAAAGGCTGCTCAGCTTCAAACCCAGCTGGCCGGCGCTTCGGAACAGCTGAAGGCGCAGAAGCTGGATGAAGGGGAGAAGGCGCTGACGAAGATCTCGGATACGATCGGCGGGCGGGAAGAGCCGCTGTTTGCGCCGCTTCAGAAAGAGCTTGAATCGAATCAGGTTACCCTAACCGTACTTCGGGTCAAAAGCGAGCTGGACAAGCTGACTACAGTGGATGCGCTGGCCGACAAGCTGGATACCATCAGCGGGCTAAGCGGCAAGGAGGCAGCGGCCGTCAAGAGTCAGATCATCAGCAAGATTGTTGGACTCAGCTATTCTTCCGCAGAAGAGAAGCTGCGGAAGAAGGATTTTTCTGGAGCGCTGGAAGAGGTGGATAACGGGCTGTCCTATGACACTTCCAACAAGAAGCTGACGGCATACCGTACGCAGATTGAGCAGGCCAAGCAGGAGTTCGAGCAGGCTGAGGCGGAGCGGATACAGCTTGCCCAGCAGAAAGCGGCGGAAGAGGACCTGAACAATCGGACAGCAGCAGTGTCCGTCTCAAACGTTGAAGCTGTGCTGGACAACTACGGCGACCTTATGATCAGCGGAACGGCCGTCAACAGTGCGACTCGGCCGATTTATTCAATAAGCGTCAGCCTTGAGCTGTACAGCAGCTCTACGGGTGCGTATTTAGGCACGGTTTATGCCGACGTTTCGCCGTTCAGGCTTGAGCCGGGAGAATCGGGAAGCTTCTCGACCTGGTATTACGGGGTCTATGAACAGGCGACAGTCTCGGCAGTTAACGCATCCTGGTATTTGGAATAGGGGGCATGGACATGAGTAAAGGATTATGGATCAGCACGGCTGCCTCTTTGGTCATCCTCGGCTTGGGGGGCGGAGGATCGTATTTCATTCACCAGTCGGCGGAGAAGCAGCTGAACGGCCAGCCGCTGCTCGCGGTGCAGACTTCAGCGAAGACTGCCGAGACAGCTTTGAATACACAAACGAAAAAGACGCTTAAAGAAATTATCGAAGACAGCCAGAAACGCGTGGTCACCATTGAAAGCGGAGACGGGCTTGGGTCCGGCTTTTTGTATAATGACCAAGGCGACTTTCTAACTAACGCTCATGTTTTATCCGGATTTGACCAGGTGACAGTACGGACAGTGAATCATGAAGAATATAAAGGCAAGGTGATCGGCATCGGTACGGACACCGATATTGCTGTCGTCCGCGTGCCAGAGCTGAAGAAGCTTGATCCGCTGCCTGTTGCTGAGAATTATAAGGCTGAAATCGGAGATGAAATCCTTGCGCTCGGCAGTCCGCTGGGGCTGGAGAATACGGCAACGACCGGCATTATCAGCGGGCTTGGCCGGAGCTTCGATATTGATCCCTATACATACACTAATCTCTACCAGATCTCCGCACCGATTACCCATGGCAACAGCGGCGGTCCTCTTGTCAGTACAGAAACGGGGGAGGTGCTGGGCATCAATTCGGCAGCAGCTACCGAGGACTCCGGAATCGGCTTCAGCATCCCGATCACCAGCGTGCTGCAGCAGGCCAAGGAGTGGTCGAAGAATCCGATGACTGAGCTGCCATCGCTTAGCAGCGGGGCCGAATATGATACGGACAGCGGTGACGGGTATGGGGACGAACGGGATATTGTGGCGTATTTCTATCAGAGCCTGAGTGACGGCGACTATGTTACGGCTTATTCCCTGCTGGGCAGCGACTGGCAGAGCGGAATAAGCTACGAAGATTTCCGGGCCGGTTACTTGAATACCGGTTCGATCACGTTCGGCACCATGACGCTTGAGGAGCAGGGGGACGAAACTGCTGTCGGGGTGGACATTACTGCCGAAGAGCGGCGGGAGAACGGTACGGTGTATCAGGGTTACCGGATGAGCTACACGGTCGGTTATGAGAACGGGGAGCTGAAAATTCTCCACGGCAAAGGGGAGAAGATTGAATAAACGGAGCATCGGGCTTGAATGAAGGATATAAAATAATCCAATGTAAAATAAAGAAGCCGCAGCCTGCGGCTTCTTTATTTGTACTGCCTTCTATCTGCTTGCTGCCGCATCGTATATTCCCTCCAGCAGCAGGCCGAGGTATCCTGCTACCTCAACTTCAATTGATCCCCGATCTGACCGATGTGCAAGGAGAGCGCATCGCTTTCTTGTTCCCCGAGAATTTGGCCGTATAGGCTGTGCAGGGTATCCCAAGCTTTATTTACCTGATCAACCATTTCAATGCCCGATTCCGTTAAGTAAGTGAGTGCGCTTCTGCCCGAATGCTCGCTGCGCACCAGTTGTTTGCTTTCTAATTTGTCGACAAAGCGGGCAATGGTAGAGGGCGCCGTATGCAGCAGGTCTGAAAGCTCTTTCTGCGTAATGCCCGGATTCTCATTAACGGCCAATAGGATAAACCCGTAGGTTGGAGACAAGCCTGTAGGCTTGAAAGCTTCTTCTGCAATTTTATCCATAATCCGGTCCAGCTTCTTCACCGTGAAGAACAGGCATTCATTTAAAGCTTGATTTATCGGTTTACTCATGGTTTACCTCTTCTTTAAATTTTCTTTGAATTCATTTATGGTTTTGTAAGGTCTAAATAGTCATTATTCCCTCATTATACGGATGGTTTAGAGTCTATGTCCACTAACCGCCCAAGAAGATCGTCATTTGATGCTGCCTATTTCAAGCTGTCTATTCCATGTAATACCGGTCACCGTGTAAAAATTAATAGTTGCATGTACATGCAACAATAGTTTAATATAGTCACTGAAGGTCGTTGTGAAAATATGAAGCGAGAGAACATACAAAAGAGAGGACTAACGATGATGAATGAAATTATTTGGCCTGAAGGCTACCTGCCTGGCCTGACAGACAACTTTGCTTCCAATGAAATTATTGTGGCCGATTTAACTGCCGCTGAGGTCTGGGAGTATCTGAATAACACCTCAAAATGGGAATCCTACTACAGCAATGTCGCTGACATCCGTTTTCTTAATGGTTCGGGGCCGGAACTCCATCAAGGAGCCCGCTTCCGGTTCAATACTTTCGGGTTCCCGATTGAAGCGGAAGTGCTGGAGCATGAGCCTGCTGCTGACGGCAAGCCTGCGCGGCTGGCCTGGCACGGCTGGGAAGAGCATTCAACGGACGCGGATGCTCTGCATGTGCACCACGCCTGGCTGATTGAAGATCTGCCTGGAGGCCGGGTGCGCATTCTTACCCAAGAAACGCAAAACGGGAAAGATGCCAGAGAGATGGCCGCTGCTAAACCCAACCCGATGATTAACGGCCATCAAGACTGGATTGAAGGACTAGCCGGAGCCGCCAAACAGGCACGCGCCTGAACACTCTGATTCAGCTGTTAACTGATTAACAAATTACAGGAGAGATAACAAGCATGCAGACAATCGGATGGATTGGATTAGGCCACATGGGAGAACCAATGGCTATGAACCTGTTAGAAGCTGGACATAAGGTGCAGGTCCACAACCGGACTATTAGTAAAACAAACTCGCTGGTGGAAGCGGGAGCAGGCAGGCTGGATTCTCCGAAAGAACTGGCTGAACGATCGGATATCATTTTTCTAATGCTGTCTGATTCAAATGCTGTGCGTGAGGTTCTGCAGCAGGACAATGGCGTTCTGGAGGCCATAACAGAAGGAAAAATAATCGTAGACATGAGTACCCTTTCACCGGAGGATTCTCTATCTCTTGCCAAACAGGTCTCTGAACACGGCGGTACCTACATCGATGCTCCCGTATCAGGTTCGGTAGGCGCAGCGAGAACGAGCCAATTGGTCATCCTTGCAGGCGGAGAAACGAAGACAGTCGAGCTCTGCCAGCCGTATTTCGATGTGCTGGGCAAGAAGACGATCCATTTCGGTTCTACGGGAAAAGGCAGCTCAGCCAAGCTCGCTATCAATATGCTGCTGGGCATCATGGGACAAGGGATTGCGGAATCTCTTATCTTTGCAGAGAAATCCGGTTTGAATAAAGACAGCGTGCTGGAGATGATCTCCCAGTCCGGGATGAATTCACCTCTATTTCAAGGGAAGAAAGAGTTGTACCGCCATGAGGAATTCCCGGCAGCATTTATGCTGGAGCTGATGTCCAAAGATTTAGGCTTGGCCAAGGCGGAAGCAGGCCGTTTGGGAACAGTTCTGCCGCTTGCGGATACTGCAAATGCAACTTACCTGTCGGCCAAGGAGAACGGCAAAGGGAAGCTGGATATGGCGGCGGTTTATCTGGAACTGAAGAAGAATTAGGATGGAAGAAAAATGAGGATGGCAGCCAGGAAATTTAATCCTGTTGGAGCCATTACAATAAATTTGTACGCTTAAGAACAGCGGCCAGTCAGGGCAGGCTTTGCCTTGATTGCTGCTGTTTTATTTTTTTGCCTCAACCGGATATCATCCAAAAAAAGTGGAATTTTCCCCAATAGCTGGTTCCTTATGCCGGGCGGTTGTCGGCCCTATAATTATGTATGCGGTTACAAATTATAAGGGTTCAATAAAAAGGGGAGGCAAAGTATGAAACGAATGAAACGCGTTCTCGCCGGATTCTCAACCATGCTTGTGATGACAACGGTTCTCGCAGCATGCGGCGGGGGAAATTCCAATTCCACTTCCAATTCATCCAGCCCTAGCTCGAATGCTTCAAATTCTACAGCCAGTACGGCTGAAGCTTCAACTACATCGAAAGGTGAAAAGGTTACCATCAACCTCTGGAGCTTCACTGACGAAATTCCGAACATGACCAAGAAGTATATCGAGACGCATCCGGACGCAAATGTGGAGTTCAAAACAACGGTAATTGCAACGACCGACGGCGCTTATCAGCCGGCACTTGACCAGGCTCTGGCCTCCGGCGGCAAAGACGCTCCTGACATCTATGCAGCGGAGTCGGCATTTGTACTTAAATATACGCAGGGTGACGCATCTGATTATGCGGTCAACTACGCGGATCTGGGTCTTGACGACCAAATGGTGAAGGATGCAGGCATTGCCCAATACTCGGTGGATATCGGCAGCAAAGACGGCCAGTTGAAAGGCCTCGGCTATCAGGCGACAGGCGGTGCCTTTATCTATCGCCGCTCGATTGCCAAGGATGTATTTGGAACGGATGATCCGGCAGCGATCAAAAATGAGGTTGGACCCGGCTGGGATAAGTTCTTTGATGCAGCCGCGAAGCTGAAAGCTAAAGGATACGGCATCGTCTCCGGTGACGGCGATATCTGGCACCCGATTGAGAACAGCTCCGATAAAGGCTGGATCGTGGATGGCAAGCTTCATATCGATCCGAAACGCGAAGAGTTCCTTGATCTCTCCAAGAAGCTGAAAGACAACGGCTATCATAACGATACTACAGACTGGACGGAAGCCTGGTATGCGGATATGTCAGGTTCCGGCGCACAGCCGATCTTTGGTTTCTTCGGCCCGGCTTGGCTCATCAACTACGTGATGAACGGTCAGGTGAAGGACACGAACGGCGACTGGGCGGTTACCGAACCGCCGACAGGCTTCTTCTGGGGAGGCACCTGGCTGCTGGCTAACAAGAACGTTACCAAAGACGACGCCAAGAAGCAGGCTGTTGCTGACTTTGTGAAGTGGGTTACCCTGGATACCTCTGAAACTGGCCTTCAATACTACTGGGCTAACGGTACTATGAAGGAAGGCGAGCAGGGCACGAAGGACAGTGTAGCTTCTTCCGTGGTCATGTCCAAATCAAACGGCGAAGTACCTTTGCTCGGCGGGCAAAATATGTTTGACGTATTCGTTCCGGCTAACGCTAACGCTTCCGGTAAGAACCTGACTCAGTACGACGAAACGATTAACAAGCTCTGGCGCGACCAGGTTCGCGAATACACTGCCGGCAACAAGAGCCGTGAGGATGCGATCGCAACCTTCAAGCAGCAGGTCAAAGACCAGCTTGGCATCGAAAGCGAATAAGGAAAGAAGGAACAGAAGGGGCGGGCGAAATTTCCCGCCCCTTCAAATCCATAGATGAGGTGAGAGCATGCGCCGCAAGGGTGTCAACTATTCAAAGTACGGCTACATTTTTACCCTGCCATTTGTCCTTGCATTTCTGATTTTCTCGCTGTATCCCATTTTATACACTGCAGTCATTGGATTTACGGATATGAAAGGCTTAATTCCGAAACCGATCCACATCCTGGATAACCCTTTTCAAAATTTTAAGGATCTGCTGTTTGACAATCCTTCCTTCAGAAAGTCGCTGATCAATACCGGAATTCTCTGGATTGTGAACTTTATCCCTCAAATCGTCCTTGCCCTCCTGCTAACGGCCTGGTTCACAAACCGGCGTCTGAACATCAAAGGACAAGGCGTGTTTAAGGTTCTGCTCTATATGCCGAATATTATCACTGCGAGTACCATCGCGGTGCTTTTCAGTTCTTTGTTTGCCTATCCCATGGGGCCAATAAACAGCCTGTTTCAGCAGCTGGGATGGATTGATGCTCCGGTTTATTTTCTGCAGGATAAGACAACAGCCCGAGGCATCGTAGCGTTCATTCAGTTCTGGATGTGGTACGGCAACACGATGATCGTGCTTATCGCAGGCGTTATGGGCATCAACCCGGCTCTCTTTGAGTCTGCGGCGATTGACGGCGCGAACGGTTTTCAAATCTTTTTCAGAATTACGCTGCCAAGCCTGCGGACCATCCTGCTGTATACCCTGATTACTTCGATGATCGGCGGTTTGACCATGTTCGATATTCCGCAGCTGTTCCTGGCGGGCGGGCCGGACGATTCAACACTGACAACCTCCATGTTTATCTACGGTCAGGCGTTCAAGGGAAGTTATATGTATAACCGGGCCGCAGCAGCGAGCATGATCATGTTCGTTATCGCGGCGGTTCTGTCCGGGCTGCTGTTCTATCTGATGCGCGACCGTGGTGCGGCTAAGATGAGAAAGGCCCAGAAGGCTATTTTAAAAAGTGAAAAAGCTGCAGCAGCAGCTGCGCGGGAGGTGTAACGCATGGAAAAAGTTCAAAGAAGCGAAATCGCTGGACGGAGAATCAGCAAAACGATCATTTACATCGTCTGCATCCTGCTGTCGGTGCTCAGCATCCTTCCTTTCTGGATTATGTTTGTGAACGCCACGCGTTCTACACCGGAAATCCAAAGCGGTCTTTCGCTGCTGCCGTCGACTCACCTGATGAGCAACCTGCATGTGCTGCTGGATAAAAGCTTTGATCCGGTCCGCGGCTTCCTGAACTCCTTCATTATCTCGAGCTGCGCTACCATTTGTACGGTTTATTTCTCCTCTTTGACCGCTTACGGGCTGGTCGCCTATAACTGGAAAATGCGCCAGCCGTTCTTTACTTTCATCATGTGCGTCATGATGGTGCCTGCCCAGGCAAGCGCGATCGGGTTCTATCAATTCATGTATAAGCTGCATTGGACGAACAGCTTCCTGCCGCTGATTCTGCCGGCGATTGCCGCCCCGGCGGTGGTGTTCTTCATGCGCCAATACCTGCTTGCCACGCTGTCTATAGAGATTGTGGAGGCAGCGCGGGTAGACGGCTCCGGTGAGTTCAAAACCTTCAACCGGATAATCCTGCCGCTGATGATGCCGGCTATAGCGACACAAGCCATCTTTGCCTTTGTCGGCAACTGGAACAATCTGTTCATGCCGCTGATCCTGCTGACCCAGAAGGAAAAATATACGATGCCGGTCATGGTCAGCCTGCTTCGCGGTGACATCTACAAGACAGAGTTCGGCTCGATTTATTTGGGCCTCGCGCTGACGGCGCTGCCACTGTTCATCGTATACTTCCTGCTGTCCCGGTACATTATTGCGGGCGTGGCGCTGGGCGGCGTCAAGGAATAGCTGCAGCAAGTTTGGCTGTTTCAGTTGTTTCGGCTATTTCAGATTCGGATTGGTTATGAAGCCTTCCAAACCACATAAAATAGATTATGCCGTCCTAGCAGCTAGGGCGGTATATTTTTTGAAACAAAAGCTCCCGCTTCACGTATAAGTCCCAAAACCCTATAACCAATTGGAGGTCGGCGATGAAAGCAGGGACACAAGCTTCCGCAGGTCCAGAACAACACAGGTCCGCAAGGATGAAGGCGCTGGTCTATGAAACGTACGGCATGCCGGAGGTTCTCCGCGTGGAAGAGGTCGAAATTCCGGTCCCGAAGGAAAATGAGGTGCTGATCGAGGTCCATGCGGCCTCCGTCAATTCCTGGGATTGGGATCTGCTGCGGGGCAAACCTTTTGTTAACCGGGTGGGGGCGCTGAGCAAACCGCGTTATCCGATCTTGGGGGCAGACGTTTCGGGCAGGGTGACTGCAGTGGGATCGGCAGTCAGCCGGTTTCGCCCAGGTGACGAAGTATTTGGAGATTTGTCCGGCAGCGGATGGGGCGGTTTTGCGGAATTTGCATGCGCGCGGAAGGATGCCCTAACGCCTAAGCCGGAAGGACTAAGCTTTGCACAAGCAGCGGCCATTCCGCAGGCGGGCGTACTTGCTTTACAGGGGCTGCGCGATAAGGGCCGGCTGAAGAAGGGGCACAAGGTTCTGATTAACGGGGCGGGAGGCGGTGTCGGGACACTGGGCATCCAATATGCAAAATGGACCGGCGCCGAGGTTACCGGCGTGGACAGCGCAGGCAAGCTGGAACTGCTGCGTTCCTTGGGCACGGACGATGTCATCGATTACCGTCAGACGGATTTTACCCGAACCGGCAAAAAGTACGACGTCATCCTGGATGTCGTCGGCAGCCGGCCGCTCTCCGCGATCAAGCGGGCGCTTGAGACAGGCGGCACTTATGTGATGGTTGGCGGTCCAATGCCGCGCATCCTGCTGACTATGCTTGCAGGTCCCCTCAGCGCACGGCTCCATCAGAAAGAATTGGCGGTTCTCATCCATAAGCCCAGCCATAAGGATCAGCAGGTGTGGAAGGAGCTGGCTGAAGCAGGCGCAGTGGTCCCGGTGATTGACCGGCAATATTCCCTGGACGAAGCGCCCGAGGCGCTGCGGTATCTTGGAGAAGGACGGGTCAGAGGAAAGGTAATCGTCAACCTGAAGCCGCCTGTTATAGAAAAATAAAATGCACCCTATTAGAGTCATCGGCTGGTAACCCGCAAGGGTCAGCCGGAGCTCTAAAGGGTGCTTTTTTTTAGGGCATGCCAGATGCAGTAATTACATCATTACGGCGTCTGCTGCGCCAGTTCTTCTGCCTGCTGAGGCGTCAAGGCGCCTTCATAGACATTCAGCTCGTCAATCAAGCCTTTGAACGCCGGATCCCACCAGTTAACACCAAGGGTAAATGTGCCTTCGCTTTCTGTGAACAGGTCCTTGAAGTTGCTGCCGGTGAATTTGGCAGTTCCGTTTACGTAGACCGTAACGGTTCCATGATCGACGGAGAAGGCCAGATTGGTCCATTCATCTGTCTTGATGCCGGAGCCGACAGGCGCGTCATACCAGGTTTCGCTGCCGGACCAGACCATAGTCTGGTTGGAGGATGGGCCCATAGGCAGGACGCTGACCCAGTTATTGCTGTCCTTGGCGCCGAAGAAGGTGGTCGTATACAGCGTCAGCTGTTCCGGTTTGACCCAGAGGGATACGGAATAAGAGCTGCTGCTGATCAAGCCTTTCGGAAGAAGAACACCTGACGCGCCGTCGAATACGGCGGCTTTGCCGTTATGTCCGTCTGCATAGGTAATCGTTCCGCCGGACTGATCGATTTTGCTGCCGATGACGGTGCCTTCTCCATTGAGCCCGGTTGAATCACTCAGATCATTTTCAAAGGAATACTGGGCGGTCAGCTCGGCATCCACGTAAGGCAGAACGGTGACATCAAAAGTTTTGACGGATGATGATTTGCCTTTGGTAATGGTAGCGGTCAAGACGGCCTTGGCAGCTTCCGAGCCGGAGGCAGGACGATGAACTTCACCGGCTGCCGTAATAGCTTCAGGGTTAGAAGACTGCCAAGTGATAGAGGAATTCCGGCTTCCTTCCGTCGGAAGGGTAAGGCTGGAAACGACCTGGCTGGTATCACCCAGATTCAAGTCCTTCACCACATCTGCAACGATTTCGCTGTCGCTTTCGTTAGGCAGCTTGCTGCCCCAAACGGTCACGCCGTCCTTGGAAAGCGCGGTAAACGTCATAATTTTCTTCTGGGAAACAGGGTCCCACTGGCGCACGAATACGCCCTCGTAGGTTACTCCGTCCAGCTTCAAGGAAGCCTGATATTGGCCAGTGCTCTTCCAGGTGCCGGACACGGCTCCGGATACTTTGCCGTTCTTGTCCAGAGTGATCAGCGAGGACAGCTGGATTTCGGCGCTTGTGCTGCTTCCGTGATTAATAAATTTATAGGTGCCTGTTACATCCTGCTGGTCAACCTTGCTCAGCGTCTCTCCTCCATACCGGTAAGGAGCGACGACCGGCCAGCCCTGCTTATTCATGAAGATTTGTTGGACGCGGACCTCATGCATTTCCCCGGTATTCGGGAACCGGGAATGGAACACCAGGAAGGACTGTCCAGTAGTGTTATCCTGAAAAACCGAATTGTGGCCCGGGGATACATACCCGACACCCGTTCCGGTGCCCGGATCGCCGACCTTGCGGTCAAAGAGATAGTTGCCGATCAGCTTGTTGCCGTAGAGGGCGTTGTCCACATCTCCCGGAAGCACCGCATTTTGTCCCTTGCTGTCGACAAAAGGACCATCAGGCTGCTTGGAGCGGAAGACCCGCATATTGTAACCGCCGTCTGCGCCCAGCCAGCCGTAAGTCTCATAGAGATAATAGTATCCGGTGCTTTTGTTGTAGACCACATAAGGACCTTCGCCGGATTTGCCGTAGCCGCCGGAAATTTTAGTGCCGAAGTACCGGTCAATGAGCCGGCCGTCGGAGGTTAAGCCGTCTTTGCCAGGGTAAACAGGCTGGCCGGTCTTCCGGTTAATTTCCAGCTCAAAGATGCCGCCGGACCAGGAGCCGTAAACCATATGCAGCTTGCCGTCTTTATCGTAAAAGAGATTGGGATCAATAGCATTAGGGTAGGTGAGGTTGGCGTAAGAGCCGTCAGTGTTGAACCAGTCCGAACGCGGGCCGGACAGGGTGCCGCTGCTGATGAGCTTGCTGATATTGGTGTTTGTCCATTTCTTGTTGATGACGCTGTCTTTGTCGGTGGCGTCATTCTGCGTAAATCCGGAATAGACGACCGTGCCGCCGTAAGTATAAGGGCCTTCGATATTCTTCGACACGGCAAAGCCGATGTCGGAGCGGATATAGGTGGAGGAGGCGCTGTAATACATCATGTAGGCGCCTTTGGAGCCGTCTTTGTTCACGTAATCCTTATTCCAGAACACATCGGGCGCCCATACGGCGTAGCCGCCTTTGCTGTCCGAATCGTTCTCGCCGGCCCAGGCGAAGGACTCCTTGAGGTTGGCGGACAGGTCACCATAAAGCGTATTACCCGGCGTTGTATACCCGTTGGTGAAGCGTGTCCAGCTCATCAGATCCTTGGATTTGGCCGCTTCGATATGCGAGCCGAATACGTAATAGGTATCCCCGGCCTTGACAATAGACGGATCGTGTACGGACACCTCTTGATAAACAGGGGGCTTGCTGCTTGCGGACGTTTGAGCGGCTGCGCCATTCGAATTCGAGCTGTTAGCGGCGATTAGTACGGAAGGGACAACGAGGAGGGTGCTGAACAGCGAAAACGTAATGATGCTCATGACGCGTTTCTTCTTCATTCGACATGCTCCTTTCGTTTAATGTAAACGGTTACAAGCTATCAAACTAAAAGACATCGAAAGATTCCATTTCTGGTGATTTATGCGTAAACCTCCTTTTCGTGGAACTATTTTCAAGTAACGTTGGTGATTATAACAACGTCTTCTCGATTTTGTAAATAGGGATATTTGGGGAGAGGGGGCGGCATTGGATGTGAAAAGTCCTTGTTTGAGCCGCCCTGCCGCGGATTAAAGATAATACATTTTAAAATTTATATCCTGGGGATGATTGCCGAATTTCTTGCCGAACAGCGTAACTCCCCCCGCATTCACCGCATCTTCCTTCGCCTCGATCCGAAAGGTCCAGCGCTCACAGCTGGCATCCAGATCATTCACTGACAGGGACGACATCAGGTCGCCGTCCATATAGGTTCCGTGATTGGTAATCCGGATGGTCTTCAGCAGTCCGTATTGGTTCAGGTTGCTCGGCCACCAATCCGGGTTCAGCTTGCCGCGCGTATCCGCGAAATCCCCGGGACTGGTCCAGCAGCCAAGCTCATGCCCGTTCAGAGTAAAGGTAATGTCGGACGGCCATACATCGTTGGCAAAAGGGAATTCGGAGGCCAGCTCCATGCTGATCTCAAACTGCTGCAGCTGTTCATCCTGCTTCAGGTAATTGGCTACCTGGTACTGAATAAACCCGTGAGTGAACCAGAGAATTTGGGCATCGACGCGTTTGGGATCCATGAAATATTTAGGTTCATCTACCGGACCGATAAAATCCTTCTCCGAGGCCAGCCCGCAGGTCGGCTTCAAGCTGAAGTCCGTATATTGGCCGATCGGGACGGAGGTTTCGTAGGAGGCGAATGAGTGGAATATTTTCTTCGGGAAATTGATCTCGATATGATCGACCTTCAGGATGGACACCTTCTGCAGGCCGGACTTGCCAGGGATCTTCTCGGTGCGGATCAGGCCGGCATCCTCCAGCTTCTGGACATGCTTCGTCACGATCGGACTGCTGAGCTGGAGCTCCTCGGCGAGCTCCTTGATGTTCATCTTGTTGTTGGAGAGTAGCTGAATCATCCGGAGTCTGACCTCACTGGCAAGAGCCTCATACACAATAAGCGAGGAATCATCAATTTCAAGCTGCAAAGCCGTCACTTCTTTCAATAAATTTTCCAGGATTATCTAGGTGGTTTCTAGTATTGCCTGCTGCAACGATCATAACATATTCCTTTAGTTTGTCTATACCAAAATTAACAATTTTATTAATTTCGCCATTTTAATTGACCGTTTATTCGCATTTTAATTAATCAATATATTAATTATGTGGTTAATTTTACAATTCATTTTATTAATTTGTTATTGACACCGCTTTCAAGACCGAAGTATACTGAACCCGACAAAAGTATTTTACAAATTCATCCTTTAGTTAATGTTTTTGTTAATTAATGATCAGGGGGAGAACGAGTTGAAGAAAAAGCTGAGTTTTGTTATCATGCTTGTCTTTGTGGCAGCAACAGTATTATCGGGGTGCGGCAGCAGCAAGAAGACCATTACCTTTTGGACGCCGCTTACCGGGGATGACGGAGCTTACATGGATCAGCTGGTCAAGGATTACAATGCCACCAATCCGGATATTAAAGTCAAGCACATCGTAACCTCAGACATGTACACGAAATTATCTACCGTACTCAATTCAGGCAAAGGAATACCGGACCTTGCGATTATTCACGCCGACCGTGTGCCGGGCTATGTGAAGCAGGGGCTGCTGGAACCGATGACCAATGTGATGAATGCGCAGCCGGAGCTTAAGCAGGATAACTATCTCCCGCAGGCGTGGTCCGTCGGGAACATTGATAACATGCAGTACACGATTCCGCTTGATATCCACAGCGTGGTGATGTACTACAACAAGGATCTGCTCAAGAAATATAACGTTGAGAACTTCCTGGACGACAACGTCGTTACATTTGACGAAATGCTGTCGCTTAAAGGGAAATTGGCGCAAGGGGATTACGTAGTCAACGATGCGCTGCTGACCTGGATTGTGTTCTCTCAAGTGCAGAACTTTGGCGGGGACATTGAGGATAACGGCAAGCCAGCCGTTGATACACCGGTGATGAAGCAGGTGTTTGAGTCCCTGAAGCAAATCAATGACGCAGGCTTAATGACACCGACCGGGGAAGACGGTTACTTGATGTTCCAGTCTGGCAATGTGCTGTTCTCCACCGACGGAACTTGGAGCTCTACGGCACACGCCAAGGTTGAGGGTCTGAATTTTGGCGTCACCAACGTCTATTCGCCGACTCCGGACAAATTTACGAACCGCGCTTCCTCTCACCTGTTCACGATGTTTAACAAAGAGGACCGGACCGACGAGAAGGAGCAGGGGATTGCAGCCTTCCTGGAATTCATCCGCAAGAACTCCATCAAGTGGGCTGAAGCCGGCCAGATCGTTGCAAGTAAAGACGTAAACTCCAGCCCGGATTATCAAAAATATATGCAGTCCTTCTTCACCAAGGACGACACAGAGATTCAGTCGCTGCATATTTACACCTATGAATATTATCCGTACATTTCGGAAGCGCTGGATACTTATGCCGGAGATATCGTGCGCGGCAAAATCTCCATCGACGAAGGCCTGAAGACGATTCAGAAGACGGTTGAAGATAAGATTGCGCAGAGCGAGCAGGGAGAAGAAGCAGGAAAATAAGGAGGAGGCGGCCGTACGCCGCACCCTCATAAGCTGCGGGTGCGGCGCGCTTCTTTTTCCGGGAGGAGAACTGGTATGACGAAAAAATTTAAACTGGCCCCCGTGTTTTTTGTCGGCCCCCATTTGATCTTGTTTATTGTCTTCATCCTCCTGCCGACGATCTACGGGATCTATGCTTCCTTTACCAAATGGAACCTGATTGGCGACCCGGTCTGGGTTGGACTCGACAACTACAAGACGATTCTGTTTGACTCGGGTTCTACGTTTCATAAGCAGTTCACCAACGGCTTGGAGAATACGTTCATCTTCGTCCTGCTGAGTGTTCCGCTGCTGATCGTTATTCCGCTTATGATTGCGGTGGCGCTGGAGCATAAGGGGGTTAAGGGGAAAAGCTTCATCCAGTCCGTCATTTATATTCCGGGTTTGATCTCGATCTCGGCTGCCGCCCTGATCTGGGCGCTGATCTTCAACAAGCAGCTGGGGGTTACCGGTAATGTGTTTCATTCGGAGACGGTATGGGCAGCGAACCAGCCGTATGCCTGGATCATTATCATTGTCTTGACGATTTGGGGCGGTGTAGGCGGGAACATGATTATTTACCGCGCCTCGCTGAGCGGCGTTGCCAAGGATCTGTATGAATCCGCAGAAATGGACGGCGCCGGAGCGGTCCGCAGATTCTTCAGCATTACGCTGCCGTCTATCCGGTTCCCGCTTATTTATACGTTTGTCATGACGACCGCAGGCGCCTTTAACGTGTTTGGACAGCCGCTGATGATGACCAAAGGCGGTCCGCAGGAAAGCACGACGGTACTGATGATGTCTATCCGGAAGCTGGCCTTCGGCACCGGGGAATCCATTGCGGGTATGGCCTCCGCCATGGCGGTGCTCCTTGGTCTGGTCATTCTGGTCATCTCGGCCCTTCAATATTATGTGATGAACCGGAATGCCAATTAAACCGCAAAGACTAACGCTTGGAATAGAAAAAGGCAGGTGCTGTAAATGTCAACCCAGGTTAGCATAGATAAGGATTTGACCAAGGTCCGGCCTGTTGCCCAGAAGAAGGATCAGCCGCGCGCCGGCAGAATCTCAAAGGCCGTCGCCTATGTGTTTCTTGCCGCGCTCTGCGTCATTTGGGCGATTCCAATCATCTTCGGAATTTCCACCTCCTTCCGCTCGCAGACGGAGGTCGTTTCCTCAGGCTTCCGCCTGCTGCCGGAGAACTGGACCTTTGAGAGCTACAAGGCCATTCTGGAGAACACTTCTACTGCGCCGATTATGCAGTGGTTGTGGAACTCGGTGTTTATCGCCACCCTGCACACTCTGCTGGTGGTTGTCGTGATCTCCATTACCGGTTACGGGTATTCGCGGATGACCTTTAAAGGAAGGGACACGCTGTTCTTCACCCTGCTGGGCATTTCCTTCTTTCCCGGCGTCGTGAATCTAATTCCTTCCTATAAAATAATAGATGCGCTGGGCTGGGTGAATACTTCCCTCGCAATGATCATCCCCGGGCTGGCCGGGATGGGGAATATCTTCCTTGTCCGGCAGTTTATGAACAGCATTCCGAAGGATCTCGATGAGTCGGCGCGTGTGGACGGAGCGAGCGATTTCCGGATTTATCTGTCCGTGATCCTGCCGCTTGTGAAGCCGGTGCTTATTGTCTGTGCGCTGTTCTCGTTCACGGGCTCCTGGAATGACTTCTTGTGGCCGGTAATCGTGTATACAGATGTCACCAAAATGCCGGTTACCGCAGGTTTGCTGCTGCTGCAGGATATTTACGGCAACTACCGGATGATCGGCCAGCTGATGGGCTCGGCGATCTTAGCGATTATTCCGACCCTGCTGCTGTTCCTGTTCGCGCAGAAGTATTTTGTGCAGTCCATCAATCTCAATTCCGGGATAAAAGGGTAGAGGGGGCAGGCTTGCCCCCTTATATCCGTTCCTATATGATTTGAGTGAGGTGATCATATATGGCACAACCCAATCAGACCGTCTATTCGGTGCCGAGCGTACAGCAGTATGTCACGGCGCCCGAGGGCCAGTGGACACTAAATCCCGGCTCCAAAATGCTGATCCTGGAGAATGCTCTGTCCAGCAAAAGCCAGGTGTTAACCGAAACCGTTAGACTTGTCCGTGATGAGCTGGCGGCATTTGCGGCAAAGCTTATGACTTCCGGCGGGAGTCTGGCTGCCGAGCTTCTGGCTGCCGAGCTTCTGCCTATTGAAACCGGCCCGGTCAGCGCCGCTGCGGAAGGGGATTTGGTAGTCGAGCTTGCGGGTCCCGATGAGGCCGGCGCCTTCCCGCCATCCGGCAGCAGCGAAGGTTATATCATTGAAATCGGCAGTTACGCAAGGGTCAAAGCGCCAACAGAAAGAGCCGTCATGTACGGCCTGCGTACCATTCTGCAGCAGCTGGCTGCAAGAGGGGAGCTGCCCTACGGGACGATCGTGGATTATCCCGCCGTTGGAGAAAGGGCGCTGCATATTGATATCGGCCGGAAATTTTACACCAAAGAATGGATTATCGAGCGGGTTAAAGAGCTGTCGTGGCTGAAGCTTAACGTGCTGCAGCTGCATTTTTCGGAGAATGAAGGGTTCACCCTGGAGTGCGAGAGCCATCCGGAGGTGATGTCGCCGCAGTTCCTGACAAAGGAAGAGCTGAGGGAGATTTTGCGGGCCGCGGGCAAATATCACGTTACGGTCATTCCATCCCTTGATTCGCCGGGACATTTGGGGCAGGCGCTGAAGAAACATCCCGAATGGCTGCTGAAGGATTCGTCAGGAACACCTGCCAAAGGCGCGCTGGATCTTACGAACCGCGAGGCCAGACAGTTTGTTCTGGATTTGCTTGGCGAATATGCGGAGCTCTTTAAGGACAGTCCTTATTTCCATATCGGCGGCGATGAATTTATTGATTTCGAGCAGTTCTCGTCCTATCCTCAGCTGGAGCAGTACGCCAAAGAAACACTAGGCATTCCGGAGGGCCAGGGAGTAGATACATACATCCATTACATCAACGAGGCTGCCGGATATCTGGAAGACAAAGGGTTTACCGTCCGGGCCTGGAACGACGGCCTGTACCGCCAAGACCAGCACCAGCATGTGAATCCTAAAGCTTCTATTGAAATTACGTACTGGACCAAATGGCATAAGAATATGGCTCCCGCCCAAACGTTTATGGACAAAGGCTGCAAGCTGATCAACTATAATGATGCTTATTTTTATTATGTATTAGGGGAGAATGCGGGATACAAATACCCCACCGGAGAAAAAATATACGCAGACTGGCACCCCGGCCTGCTTCCGAGAGTAAGTGAAACCGAGAAGCAGGAGTATGCGCAGCCTTACCCGTCCAGCCTCCTCGGCTGCTCTTTCTCGATCTGGTGCGATACCCCGGATGCCCAAACGGAGGAGCAGGTAGCTTCAGGGATCTTCGAGCCGCTGCGGGCGATGGCGGAGAAAGCCTGGACAGCGGAGAAGCGGCATGCCAGCTATGAGGCTTTCAAGCAATTGTTCAACAAAGCCGGCGCCATATAATTCCGAGCTCGGCTGCAAGCTCTTCAATCATGGACACCAACCCGAAGCTGTACCCGGACTGGTGTTCTTTTTTTTGGCAAATCCTCTACCTTAAATGGTCAAATCATGATCGGACTGTATATTAATCGCTTCTTGCAGAAGACGCTGGAGTACAGCGGCAAATACGGCAATCACCAGCGAAGCAAAAATAAGGATGAGCCCTACAAATCCGACAGGAGGGTCAACTTTCTCCGCTATAAGGCGGAAGAGGGGCGAACCTAATACATACAAGCCGCTGATTGTAATTGCGCAGTACCTTATGTTCTTTAACGCCTTTACAGATAATTCGGAGAACGCTGTGTTCACGGCAATGTATTGCAGCAGATTGAAAGCCTGGTAGAGAGCAATGTAAAAGGGCACAGCCGCTCCATACATCACGAGGAGAACGAGATATTTTATTACGGCTATACTTGGATACAATGCGGCTGCAAAATTCGCCACGCGTGGCACGACAAATATACAAAATGCAAGCACCGCAATTCCAATCAGAACAATGACTGCCTTTAAGAAAGCGGTAGAGCCATGTTTAACATTCATTAGAAGCACCTCTGCTAATTTGATGACAAGATGACTTTAACATCTGATTTATCGTTTTTCAATAAAATTATATTGTTTTAATTACAATATAGTTCATTTTTAAAATAATTACGTTTAGTGTGATTTATATCACATGTATTGTGAAAATAATCACATATAATAAAGCCATAAGAGATGATCATCTTACAAAACTTACAAAGCGATAACATCAAAGACAATAGAAATTAATCAAAAGGAGAGATTTATATGTTTAACAATTGGCTGAGAACGAACAAAGTTGCAATGTGGCTGCTGACCATCGTCCGGATCTACCTCGGTTACCAATGGATGACCCACGGCATTGAGAAATTGACAAAAGGCTTTGACGCCGGCGGCTTCCTGCAGGGAGCAATCGCGAAGAGCACCGGTGAAAATCCCGCCGTACAGGCCTGGTGGGCATCGTTTCTGCAGCATGCCGCACTGCCTGGCGTGAAATTCTTCAACGTCCTGATCCCTGCCGGTGAATTCCTGGTCGGCCTGGGCCTGATCCTCGGTACCTTCACTACCTTCGCCGCATTAATGGCAGTCGTGATGAATACCGCGTTCCTCTTCTCGGGTACAGTAAGCACAAACGCGCAAATGCTGCTGCTTGAAATCTTCCTGGTTGTAGCTGCTGCAAATGCCGGCAAAATCGGCCTGGACCGCTGGGTAATGCCTTTCCTCCGCGGCTTGTTCAAACGGAACCAAGCTGGCCGCGGTGACGGCGGCGAAACACAAGCTCCGGCTCCAGCACCATTCAAAACAAGACATACAGCGTAAATGAGCAGGCTGGAAGTTCACCTCTCATGAACAAGGGTACCCGGCCGGCGCTTCAGCCCGGCGGGTATCTTTCAATAACGGATTACCACAAATATGTTATTGTCCTATGGCAGATTAATGTTATATAATGAGATTCCGTATTACCCTGATAATTAAATAGCTGGCCTCATCAACTTGATGAGGTAGAGGTCGCGGTTATGATGAGTACCGCCGGAGAAGGCTAGAAGCAGCTGAGGATCCCGGCAGAAAGGCATACCCGCCGAAGTGTGATTCCCAGGCTTCTGAACGGGAATGATGCTGGGGCTGTTTCCGAAAGGGACAGAACTGTCACGGATGTTTTTCGCCGAAACTCCGTGTTGTGCTATCTTCATGAAGGTTTGAGGCAGACCCTATAAGGTTATCCTAAGACCGCGCGAGAATAGCAGCTGCGGTCTTTTTTCTGTATCTTCCTGCATGAATTTAGGGGCATCTTCAAACAACCTAAAGGAGTGTGCGTTATTATGAGCAAGAACCAAAACCCTGCGTCCGGACTGAAAACCGGACTGAAAGCCAGGCACATGACTATGATTGCCCTGGGCGGTTCAATCGGAACCGGGCTGTTTCTAGCCAGCGGAGGAGCCATCTCTTCTGCCGGACCGGGCGGAGCTATTGTGGCTTATGCGGCGATTGGATTTATGGTCTACTTCCTGATGACCAGTTTGGCCGAGCTGGCCTCTTACATGCCGGAATCCGGTTCGTTCGGCACTTACGCAAGCCGGTTCGTGGATCCCGCACTCGGCTTCGCACTGGGCTGGAACTATTGGTACAACTGGGCGATTACGATCGCGGCCGAGCTGTCGGCAGCAACGCTCATCATTAAATACTGGTTCCCCGGAAGCTCATCCTTCCTGTGGAGTCTGCTGTTTCTGGCCGTTATTCTGGGACTGAATATTTTATCCGTTAAAGGCTACGGCGAATCCGAGTATTGGTTTGCTATCATTAAAGTAGTGACCGTTATTGCATTCCTGATCATCGGTGTGCTGATGATCTTTGGCATTATGGGCGGCAAATCGCCCGGCTTCAGCAACTTTACGACAGAAGCTGCCCCGTTTAACGGAGGTTTTCTGGCGCTGCTCGGCGTGTTTATGGCGGCAGGCTTCTCCTTCCAGGGAACAGAGCTGATTGGGGTTGCAGCAGGAGAAAGCGACGATCCCCGCCACAATGTTCCCAAAGCGGTGAAGCAGATCTTCTGGCGGATTCTGATCTTTTATATTCTGGCCATCTTTGTTATCGGCATGCTGATTCCTTATACGAATCCGGACCTGCTGAAAGGGGACGTGGGCAGCGTCGGCGCAAGCCCGTTCACCCTGGTATTTAAGAAAGCCGGACTGGCATTTGCCGCATCCGTTATGAACGCCGTTATTCTGTCGTCCGTATTATCCGCCGGCAACTCGGGCATGTACGCTTCGTCGCGGGTCCTGTACGGCCTGGCGAAGGAAGGCAAAGCGCCGAAATTGTTCGGAAGAGTCAACCGCCGGGGGATTCCGGTGTATGCCGTTCTGCTGACCGCTGCTGTCGGCATGCTGGCGTTTCTGGCTTCCTTTTTCGGGGACGGAGTTGTCTATACGTGGCTGCTGAACGCGTCAGGTATGTGCGGATTTATTACCTGGCTCGGCATCGCCATTTGTCATTACCGCTTCCGCAAGGCTTATACCGCGCAGGGCCGCAGCCTGAGCGATCTGCCTTATAAAGCAAGATTTTTCCCGTTTGGGCCGATCATCGCCTTCCTGATCTGTGCGGTTGTCGTCGTAGGCCAAAGCATGTCCGTCATTTCCGATGGCAGTGTGGATTGGGTCGGGCTGGCCGCCTCTTACCTGAGCATTCCGCTTGTGATCGCTTTGTGGCTCGGCTACAAATGGACGAAGAAGACCAAAGTCATTCCTTTGACCGAATGCGATCTGAATACGGACAATTAATTGGAATAATATAGGAAATAATAAAGATATATGAATGATTAAATGAGTGAAATTGAAATCCCCTTCGACGGGACTTCTGCCTAACAGGCTGGGGAGTCCCGTTGAAGGGGATTTTTGTGCGGGGAGTTCGCTTTAGGTGTTGTTCAGATGCGTCCTTGTAAAAGCTTTCCGGTATTCGGTCGGCGTAACGCCTGCGAGCCTCTTGAACCATTTCGCAAACTGCTTGTCGTCCGGTATCCCGACCTTGGCGGCGACTTCCTTCACATGCATAGGGCTCCCGGTGAGCAGCTCCTTGGCGGCCTCAAGCTTCAGGTTATGAATGTAGTGCAGCAGGCCGGAGCCGAACCGCCGTTTGAACATGCGGGACAGATAATCTTTGTTGTAGCCCATCTCCTGTGCGATTTGCTCTACGGATATGCCAGGCTCCAGCGCATGGAGCCGGGTCCATTCCAGCAGCTTCGGCAGCTGGGGATCGAGCGCGTCTAGTCCCTCGGAGTCCTGCAGCTGCTCCGCCAGTTCGATTAACAGCGAGGTCAGAAAATAGTCCCCGGCCTGCCGGATCCGGCTGCCGCCGCTGGCCGCATGAAGGAGCTGGCGCGCGAGAATATGCAGGCGTCCCGGATTGGGGCAGCTTGCATACCGCGGAATCCGGCAGTCCGGTTCGCTGGCGGTGCATTCCGGGAACAGAAAGTGGAACCAATAGAAAGAAACCCCCGGCAGGGAAAGCTTGTTGCCCCGGTGTCTGACCCCGGGTTCAAGAATCAGCATATCACCTGCTTTTACTTCATACATGAGGCCGTCCGCTTCCAGAAATACAACGCCGGACACCCCGATAATCAGCTCATAATCCTCGATTGTCCGCTCCATGTGCGACCACTGTTCATCGGACATAAACTGTCCGCCCATCCGGAGTTTATAGGGTTTATCCAAGTATAAAGGGAACATGGGTCATCCTCTTTTCCATTTCTATTAATGAAGTCAGTTTTTGACACCTATTATACCGGAACCTCTACCGACAAGACTCTTTTTTTTCATTACTATGGTAATAAGAACCAAATAAATGGAGAGTGAAATGATGAACAACAGTGTGAAGCCCTCTGCTCCTTCGGAGCCCTTGCAGCTGCAGTCGGTCCGCATCGAGGATGCGTATTGGACTCCCTATCTTGATCTTGTGCGGGACACGGTGATCCCTTATCAATTGGAAGCGCTTAACGACCGGATTCCGGACGCTGAGCCAAGCTATGCGGTATCCAACTTCCGGATCGCAGCGAAGCTTGCGGAAGGCAGCTTTGGCGGGATGGTATTCCAGGACAGCGACCTTTATAAATGGCTCGAAGCCGTAGGTTATTCGCTGGCTGTCAAGCCCGATGCCGAGCTGGAGCGCGAAGCAGACGAACTCATTGACTTGATTGCTTCCGCCCAGCAGCCGGACGGGTATCTCAATACATTTTATACAGTGGCTGAACCGGGGAAACGGTGGTCTAATCTGATGGAATGCCACGAGCTGTACTGCGCGGGCCATATGATTGAAGCGGCTGTAGCGTATTACCAGGGCACCGGCAAAACAAAGCTGCTGGACGTGGCCAGACGGATGGCAGACTATGTCGGAAGTGTGTTCGGCACCGGTGAAGGACAAATCCGCGGCTACGACGGCCATCAGGAAATCGAGCTTGCGCTCGTGAAGCTGTACCAGGCAACAGGGGAGCAGCGTTATCTGGACCTGAGCTTGCATTTTATCAATGAAAGAGGACAGCAGCCGAGCTTCTTCCTTGAAGAGTGGGAGCGGCGCGGCCGGACCACGCACTGGTCTCCGGGCGTGATCCAGCAGAACCCGCCGGCGATGGACTACTTCCAGGCGCATAAGCCGGTGCGGGAGCAGGAAGCTGCGACAGGCCATGCGGTCCGGGTGGTTTATATGTACACGGCCATGGCCGATCTGGCGCTGCAAACCGGGGATGAAAGCCTGCTGGAGGCCTGCCGCCGGTTATGGCGGAATATAGTGCAGAAGCAGATGTATATCAACGGCAGCATCGGCTCTACGCATCATGGCGAAGCTTTTACATTTGACTATGATCTGCCGAATGACACGAATTACTCCGAGACCTGCGCTTCGATCGGACTGATCTTCTTTGCAAGACGCATGCTGCAGCTGGAGATGAAAGGCGAATACGGGGATGTGCTGGAACGCGCTTTATACAACACAGTTACGGCAGGCATGGCGCGGGACGGCAAGCACTACTTCTATGTCAACCCGATGGAGGTCTGGCCGGAAGCCAGCGCCAAAAATCCGGGGCGGCACCATGTGAAGCCCGTCCGGCAAAAATGGTACGGCTGCGCCTGCTGCCCGCCAAACATCACCCGCCTGCTCGCTTCGCTGGGCCAGTATGTATTTACGGCAAACGAGGACACGCTGTATACCCATTTGTACATCGGCAGTGAGACGGCGGTGGAATTCGGCGGGAAGACCAAAGCCGTCATCAAGCTGGACAGCGCCCTGCCATGGCAGGGGGAGGCCGGACTGACGGTTCAGGAAATAGAAGGAAGCGGAACATTTACGCTGGCCGTGCGGGTGCCTTCCTGGTCGAAGGCAACGGCGTTTACGCTGAACGGCAAGCCGGTATCGCCGGTCATCCGGGAAAGCTATGCTTATCTGGAGCGGACCTGGCAGCAGGGAGACTGCTTTGCCGTTGCGCTGGATATGCAGCCGCAGCGGATTTACGCGAATCCGAATGCCAGAGCGGATGCCGGTAAAGTCGCCCTGCAGCGGGGACCGCTGGTGTACTGCTTCGAGGAAGCAGACAACGGGGCTTTGCTGCCGGCGCTCAGCCTGCCGCCGCAGTCTGAAATCCGCGAGGTTATCGGGACCGAAGGCATCCTGGAAGATGCGGTTCTGCTTGAAGCAGACGGCTTCCGGCTGACCGCACCGGAGGAGCCGGCAGCGCTGTATGGTACCAAGCCGGCTGAACTTACGCTGCAGAAGCTGACCGCCGTGCCTTACACGCTTTGGGGTAACCGGAAGCCGGGCGAGATGACGGTGTGGATTAGGGAATAAGCATTCATATAAACAGGAATGGACTGGGCATATGCCAGTCCATTTTTACTAGAATGTGTATGCAAACCTAAGCAAGCCATACGATAATCGAAGCCGCCAAGCGGCGGAAGTCCTTCACTTTATTGGTCGCCTCGTATTTCGTGTCGTCAGAAACTTGGAGGTTTAATCATTTTTGCGCAACGCTTTGTAAATGTGATTTTTTATAATTTCTAAGTCTTCACTCTCTTGAGTCACATCTGCTCTTATGTTGAATCTTACCTTTTCTAGAAAGAAAATTAATAATTGTCCGATAAACAGTCGACATATAGACTTAAAGTCTTGTTCAACATCTAGTTCATTTGTATTTTGAAAAACTTTCAAGATATCTGATCCGTTAACGCTTAAATGCTGATCGACTGTTGACTTAAAGAGTGATAGAACTTCCTTGCTTGTCATAAGTTCATTAAGAAGAACGGTAATAGCCGGAGCATTAGCTGATAAAAAAGCCCAGCGATCTTCTACAATAAAATGGATAAGTGAACGTAAATCGTTATCGCACTGCTTCAGTTTGCGTTGAAATTCTCCACCCCATGTCGGGATTAAGCTGCTTATAATAGGGGAGATAATAGCCAGTAATAATGCTTTTTTGGCATTATAATATTTGAAGAGTGTCGCTTCACTCATCCCAGATCGCTCAGCTATTTGTGCGGTGCTTGTACCATCAAATCCTTGCTCGGAGAACAGCTCGAGCGCTGCAATCATGATTTTTCTTTTTCCATTTGGCATTTCCATAGTATTAATCATTTCAACAAAATCATGAAATACTGCACGTTCTGTCATATTACACCTCAAGAATAGTGATAGATTTTGAAACGCACTCTTGTTGTTCCAATGGAGAAGAATCACATGATTCTACGGCCTTTTACATTTACTTCTTTAAGGATGCAAATGCCTGTACTTTTTCAAAACGCGCTGCTAAAGACGATATTGCGTAACTTACGTGTGACCGAGAGGGTACCGGCATCTCTCTTCTGTACCATAAACAGTATCGTTAACTTATCTTGGGGACTGTTAGTAAAATAAGCGCCTAACCAGCCATCCCAGCCATATTCGCCGGTGCTGCCGATGAACCCGGCCTGCGCAGGATCAGTCATGATACGCATCTGGTTCCCGTAGCTGTGGCCGCGCAAGGAATACCAATTCGAGAACTCTTGTTGCTGATTAACCGTTAATGACGCTGATGTTAAAAATTGTACAGTTCTGGGTTTTAAGAGTTGAACACCGTTAAAGGAACCTTGGTTCATTAACATCGTTGTAAATTTGGCTGCATCATCTATAGTTGAGGCTAAACCTGCGCCTCCTGATTCAAATGCCGGGATCCGGTCCATTTGATGATTAATGCCAAGATGATTGCCTGAGTACAGCTTCAATCCGCCTGTGCCATCATCCTGATAGGTTTTCGCTAAGCGTTCTCTCTTTTCTTCCGGCAGCCAGAAACCTGTATCATGCATTTCCAAAGGATCAAATAATTCCTTCTTCAGGAATTCCCCGTATCGCATTCCACTAACTGCTTCAACAATTGCGCCGAGTACATCTGCAGATGTACCATATTGCCAGCTTGATCCTGGATCAAACGATAATGGGCCTTGTCCTAACCGGCTGGCAAACTCCATGGTGGTCATAGGATTGTCGCTGAACAGCCGGCTGTCCAATTCCTGAAATAGTGCATAGGATTGTTGGCCTGCCAAATCCGGTCCATCATATAGTAAGCCGGAAGTCATATTTAACAGGTCGAGTATAGTGACCTCCCGGCTTGCTTGAACTAACTGCCCTTCTTTGACAACTAATTGGTTTCTATAAGAGGGGATAAACTTGCTGACTGAATCAAATAAGTCAATTTCTCCTCGTTCCAGCAGTATCATAATAGAAGTAGCGGTAACAGGCTTTGTCATTGAATATAAACGGAAAATGGAATCCCTGGTTATTGGGCGTCCTGTTTCCAGGTCAGCGAAACCATCGTTGTGATAAAAAACTTCGCTGCCGTTCTTAATGACCATAATACTTGCGCCCGCAATTTCATGGCTGCTTATACTTGTGTTCAATATCTCTTTTAATTTGGAAGCAGTGTCTAGCTTCAGCATTTCTCGAACAACCTCTTTCCGGGAAAAGTTTAATAAAAATTAATAAATTTATATAAACCAATATACCGAATTGAAAAATACAAATATATATGAAATTTCTGCAGACAGGTATGGCAATTTTATTATATTGACTTCTAGTAAGTGATGCTATTAATGGAGATCACCGTATCCGGCTCTACGGCTATTTCACCAGGTCTATTTACGGGCTCTAAGCAATCCCCTATAATGAACATACATAATTGATAACTATTATCATTTGTTATCTGGAGTGGAGTTGACTGAGATGGTGCTGGCGGATATAAAGCCTGGCTGTAAGGCCAGAATTACCAATATGGAGAGCTTAAATGAGATGGTACGCCGCCGGTTAATGGATTTGGGCGTTGCGGACGGAGTAAGCGTGAGGATGAAGCGGATTCTTCCATTCGGCGGACCGGTTGCCGTGGAGGCAGGCGGACAATGGATCGGCCTCCGGCGCTGCGATGCCAGACGAATTGAGGTTGCCCCTTCATGAACATTGCTTTAGCCGGTAATCCGAACACAGGCAAAACCTCTTTATTTAATATCCTGACCGGCTCTTATGAATATGTCGGGAACTGGACAGGGGTAACCGTCGAGAAGAAGGTCGGGGTACTTAAAAATAAAGCCGGGCATTTAATCGACCTTCCCGGCATTTATTCCCTGAGCCCCCTTTCCCGGGATGAAGGCGTGGCTACGCAGTTTTTGCTGTCCGAGGATTTTGCGCTCATCCTGAACATCATTGATGCCTCACAAATTGAACGGAATCTCTATTTGACGCTGCAGCTTCTGGAATACGGGCACCCGCTGCTGATCGGCTTGAATATGATTGACGTCGCCAAAGCAAGGGGCTTTGTGATTGATGAAGCGAAGCTGTCTGCCCTGCTGCTGAACTCGCCGGTGGTACCGATTGTGGCCCGCACGGGCTTCAACTGCGGCCTGCTGGCGGATCAGTTCCGGGAAGCCGGCAGCCGCAAGGGGACTCCGCTTGTTATCGATTACGGGGAGGTGCTTGAGCCGGCGGTGCAAGCCTTAATCGAAAGGCTGGATGCGCTTGAATTTGCCTCCAAGCGGTGGCTTGCGCTTCAATTCTTTGAAGGGAACGCCCTGGTGCGGGAGCTGCTGGAGAAGCATCTACCTGCAGAAGAGCTGGAGCTTCTGTACAGCAGGACGGAACAGGAGATCAAAGCCCGGCACTGCCAGTTCCTGCATGCTTATATCCGCAAAGTCCGGATGGATTATATCGAGCGGATTCTGAAAGAATGCGTTACCCGGACGAGGACGGTGGACTATCCTTTTTCCGAACGGGTGGATCAGTATGTCACTAACAAGTATTTGGGCATACCCATTTTCCTGCTGTTTATGTACCTGATCTTTAAGCTTACCTTTGATTGGGCGGGTTCGCCCCTTTCGGATCTGCTGGACCGCTTTATGTCCGGGCCTCTCCGGGATGCGGTCATCAAGGGGCTGGATGCGATCGGTGCGACTGACTTTATCCGGGCGGTGGTCCTGGACGGAATCATCGGCGGGGTCGGCGGTGTGCTTGTCTTTGTGCCCCAGATCTTCATGCTGTTCTTCCTCATTTCATTTATAGAGGACTCCGGTTATATGGCCCGGGTGGCCATGGTTATGGACCGGTTCATGGAGAAGATCGGCTTGAATGGAAAAGCCTTTATCCCTATGATCATAGGATTTGGATGCAACGTGCCCGGAGTCATGGCCGCGCGTACGATTGAACAGCCGAAGGAAAGGCTGCTGACCATTCTGCTTACTCCGCTGATGTCGTGCTCTGCACGCCTTACGGTGTACAGCCTGTTTGTAGGGGCCTTCTTCGAGCATAATCAGGCTTTGATTGTATTATCTCTTTATGTCCTGGGCATCGTTGTCGCTTTGATTCTGGCCAAGCTGTTCTCCTCAACGCTGCTAAAGCAATCCGGTTCCGTGTTTGTCATTGAGCTGCCGCCATACCGGTTTCCGCAGTGGAGAACCCTGTTCAGAAGCACGTGGGAGAAAGGGAAGGGCTTTGTCCGCAAAGCCGGAACGTTCATCTTCGGCGGCTCGGTCGCCATCTGGTTCCTGAGCTACGCGGGACCGGGAGGGCTGGCGGTTGATATGGACCACAGCTTCCTGGCCTTGATCGGCGGCGCGATTGCCCCGCTGCTGGCTCCATTAGGCTTTGGGAACTGGCAGGCCGCAGCTTCTCTGCTTACGGGTTTTCTCGCTAAGGAAGTTGTCGTTTCAACGATGAATATCATCTATGCAGCCCCGAATACAGATTCGCTTCAAGGGCTGATTGCAGGTTATTATTCGCCGCTTGCCGCATATAGCTTTATGGTCTTCCTGCTGCTGTATGTCCCTTGTCTGGCAACGGTAGCGGTAATCAAGAAGGAGACCTCCTCCACGAAATGGACCTGGTTCTCGGTCGGCTATGCCCTGGTTATTGCCTACATTCTTGCACTGGTGATCTACCAGGGCGGTAAATGGATGGGGCTGCATTAATAAATTCCTGTGAATAACCGGAAAGAAGGTGGAGTTATGCTGCTGAACATTTTGATCGGTGTCCTTATTTTTGGCTATGCCGGCTGGACTTTGTTCCGGTTCGTGAAGAAGAGCAAAGAAGGCAAATGCAGCACCTGCGAAATGAACAAGAGCTGTACCACAGCCTGTTCGTCAAAGGGAAGTCCGTTCCCGCTGTCCCAGGAAAAATAAAATTGAACAAATAAAGAGAATCACAGCGCAAAGGCCCTGCCGGGACAATCCCGGCAGGGCTTGTTGTGCTGCTTAGTTAATCGTCATCAAACTCCGAGCTTATTCCGGTACTCCTGCGGAGTCAGCCCAAAATGCCTGCGGAACAGCTGGATGAAATAGCTGGGCTTCTGATAGCCGAGCCTTTCCGAAATTTCATAGATTTTGTCCGGGGATTTCTCCAGCAGGACGGCGGCCTTCTCCATCCGGATGCGGAGGATATATTCACTGATTCCTTCGCCGGTCTCCAGCTTGTAGATTTTGGAAAGATAGGAGGGGTTCAGGTGCACATGCTCCGAAATGGTCTGCAGCGCAGCGCTGTCTAAATGCTCGTGAATGAAGTCCTGGACCTTGCGGAGGATGGCGGAACGCGAATCCTTCTCTACGCCGCTGACCGAACGCCGGAAGTGATCCATAACGCGCTGCGTCCACTGCTGCAGCTCTTCCGCCGATTGAATCGGCTGTCTGCTGGCCACTGCGTAAAAATCCTCTCCCATCGTGTCGGCCAGCCACTTCTTGGTCCGGTGGATCAGCGCCGCGATGGAAGACGCGATGGCCAGGTAGGTTTCGAGAATGTGCTCCTGCGATCCGTACCATTCCTCCTGAAGCTCCCGAAAAATAGCGGAGGCCTTCTGCTCCGCGGCCTCCCACTGGCCGAGCTCCAGCAGCGTGCCCAGGCTCGGCGCGCGGTACAGCTCGCCGAGCAGCCGCGGCTCGCCGCGCTCGGGCTCGCGGGCAAGCGACATAAACAGCTCGCTGTCGCTGCCGATGAAGTGGCGGAAGCCGGCCAGGGAGGACTGGTACATCGAGGCGATGTCACCGGGGAACTGGCCGCTCTTGCTTGCCAGCACGGATATGCCCGTGCGGAGGTACGTTTTGGCCGCATGCTGGAGCTGTACAGCCTGCGTCTCTACCCAGCCGTCCAGCTCCGCGAAGGCAGAGCCGGACGGCTCATTCTCCAGCGCGGCCGCCGCTGCGGAGCCGGCGGCCGCGCCGGTGCCCGGCTTTGGCGTCAGGACGCAAACGAGAAAACCGTTTGCGTCCCGGCAGCTCCAAAGCCGCATCCGGTCGCCGAACAGCTCGGCGGCCATGTTGGTGAGCGCGTATTCGAGAAGCGCCTCGTCCCCGGCATTATAGCCGCTCGGAAGCGGCTCCAGCCGCAGCAGCAGCATGCGGCATTCTGCGCCGGGGCGGAGGGGCAGCTCGTACATAGCGAGCCTGCCGGCCAGCGCTGCTGAATTGGCGGGCTCCTTGCCGCTAAGCAGATCCAGCAGCAGGTACTCCCTGAGCTTCGGCAGCTGTTCGCGCAGGGCGTACATCGCCTTCTGCATGGAGGATATTTCCTGCCATTCCCGCTTGCGCTCCTGCAGCGCCTTCCGTACCGCCTCCATCAGTTCTTCGTCCTCGGCGGGTTTAAGCAGATAATCGCTGGATTTCAGCTTGAGCGCCTGCTTCGTATATTCAAAATCGTCATAGCCTGTCAGCAGAATACATTTGACATGCTTCCAGTTCTTCCTGATCTCTTCGATCAGCTCCAGCCCCGACATGCCGGGCATCCGGATATCCGTCACGACAACGTCGATCGGATGCTCGACCATCAGCTCCAGAGCCTCAGGCCCGGAATAGGCCTTATGGACAACATCTATGCCGGCTGTATGCCAGGGCAGCATGTCGGCAAGGTCATCAGCCAGTACGGTTTGATCGTCAACAATAAGCAGTTGGTACATAGGAATTCCCCCTCTGAACGGTTACGAATTTAGGAGATCTTCAGTCCGCCGGCGGCGGACGCTTCAGCCGGCCAGTACAGCACCGCCTCCACGCCGCCTTCCTCCCGCCGTTCAATCCGCAGCCCCGCTTCAGGTCCGAATTGAAGCAGCATCCGCTGCCTTGTGTTCCAGAGCGCGCAGCCTTTGTCCTCGGCCGGGGGCATCGTGATCTCGTAAGTCAGCGCCTTCCACTTCTCTTCGCTCAAGCCGATGCCGTCGTCCTCAACCCTGACGAAGAAGCAGCCGTCCTCTATGCCGGCCCGGATGTGCAGCGTTCCGCTTCCCGCCGGCTCGATGCCGTGCAGGACGGCATTCTCCACCAGGGGCTGCAGAATGAGGCGGGGCAGCTCCAGCTGCCCGAATTCTTCCGGCACCTCAATGCTGTACTTCAGGTCCTGGACTTTAATCGCCTGGATGGCCAGGTAGCTGCGCACCAGGTCCAGCTCTTCCTCCAGCCTGGCCGTAGTCCGCTCCGAACGGGTCGTGTAGCGGTAATATTTGCTGAGGTGAAGCGTCAGCTGCATCACCGTTTCTTTTTCCCCGAGTCTCGTCAGGCTCCGGATCAGCGTGAAGCAGTTATACAGAAAATGAGGATTGATCTGTGACTGCAGCTGTTTCAGATTCGCATCGCGGGAGCGGATTTCCTCCAGGTACACGTTCTGGATCAGCTGTTCGATCTGTTTGGCCATTTCGTTGAAGCTGACGAGCAGGAAATGAAATTCGTTCCCCGGATGAAATACCTTGAGCGTCGGGTATTCGCCTTTGCGCAGCCGCCGCACCCCTCGGATCAGCTCCCGGATCGGAACCTGAACGTTCTTGTACAGGACGTAAGCGGCAATCGTGCTGCCGATCAGCAGGAAGAAGATGCAGCTGTAGAACAGATAGCTGTTGGCTGTAATAGGGCGGACAACATCCTGAATGGGCATGTAATCGACCAGGTACAGACTCAGCTCCGGCATCCAGACGCAGCTTGCGGCATATTCGCTGCCGAGCAGCGTGTAACGGGTGAACGGCTTCCGCGTCAGCTGCTCCAGATCAAGCTGGCTGATCAGTTCCGACTGCAGCGGAAGATCGGCATCCTGGGCGGAGATGACTGTGCCTTCAGGCGTGATGAAGAAGGGATCGCCTTTGCCGCCGCTTTTGAACTTGTCCAAAGCCTTGGATAAATCGTTGGCCGGGAAGCTCATTTCAACAATCAGCGCGGCTTTGTCCAAAGGAGCGTCATACGGGTCTGTCATGTAGCGGATAAACCGCGGCTGTCCCCGGAAATAGGCCGGCACATCCTCGGTATACCGCCATACACGGGAGAAATTGCGCTTGATCTGGTCAGGGTCGTAGGAGAGGGAAGCGTTGGAGGAGACAAAGGTAGCCGTTCCCGGCGCATAAATGCTTAATGTGGTATCCCAGCTGGAGGTCGCCATGCTGAGCCGGAGCTTCTCGTCAATCCGCAGCTTCTCATTCATCTGCTCGTACAGCGAAGCAATCTCCAGAAATTCGAGCGAGCGGACGTTGATGTCCTCGCTGATGATCAGGCCGCTCTGGGACAGCTGCCCGGCCACATTGGCCGTCTGCGCAGCGAAATAAGACAGGTCCTTGTACATGGACTTCTCGGCTTCTTCAGAGACCACCTGAACGCTGGTCCGGTTGGAGAACCAGTACAGCACCAGAATCGGGATGAGCAGGAGCATCACCAGTCCGACTATTTTTGTAAACGTATTCAAATGCAGGGTCCGCAATTGACAGCCTCCTCCGAAGACAGGGATGCAGGAAACAAAAAATCGGGTATCGTTCCAAAATGTTTGGCGCTGACGGAAAAATTTGTGAATTATATACTTACTATTGCAGGAGGACGCAGGCGATGTCAATCCACAAAAATCAGCCGTACAGCCTGCGGCATCAATACGGTCAAGAAAGGATTTTTGGCATGGAGACACCAATTACAGCCGAAAGAGCGGGAGCGGGAGCCGGAGCAGGATCTGGGACAGGATCAGGAGCTGCAGCCGGGCAGCACACCGGGAAGAAAGGGTTCCTGAGGCGAACCTGGCCGCTTCATCTTATGCTGCTGCCGGCCGTGCTGCTGCAGTTTATTTTTGGCTACCTGCCGCTGGGCGGTCTTGTAATCGCATTCAAGGACTATAAGCCGTACGACGGAATCTGGGGGTCGGCCTGGGCAGGCCTGGAGCACTTCAGGTATATGTTCGAGTATCCGGACAGCAAGCAGGTCATTATCAACACGGCGCTGATCGCCGGGCTGAAGATTATTTTTAACATTGTGGTCCCCTTTGCGTTTGCGCTGCTGCTGAACGAGGTGAGGAAGAGCGCCTTCAAACGGTCGGTTCAGACTCTAGTCTATCTGCCTTACTTCATCTCCTGGGTCTTTCTCGGCGGCATTCTGAACGACATTCTGGCAAGCGACGGAATCATCAATACGCTGCTGCATAACTGGTTTGGCCTTCAGCCGATCCTGTTCCTGGGCGACGGCAGCTGGTTCCGCGCGGTGGTGGTCATCAGCGATGTCTGGCAGCAGTTCGGGTTTGGCACCATCGTGTACCTGGCTGCACTGGCAGGCGTCAATCCTTCGCTGTATGAAGCGGCCGAGGTGGACGGGGCAAGCCGGTGGAAGCAGACGCTGAACGTCACTATCCCGTCGCTGGCCCCCATTGTCATCGTGGTTGCGACTTTGGCGATCGGCAACATTCTGAATGCGGGATTTGACCAGATTTTTAACCTGTATAACCCGCTTGTCTACGACAAAGGCGATATCATCGACACCTTCGTGTACCGGACAGGAATCCTGAACGGCCAATACAGCTTTGGCACGGCGGTGGGCATCTTCAAATCGGTTGTCGGCTTTGTGCTCATTGTGATCGGCTACCGGATTGCTTACAAGCTGGCGGATTACAAAATCTTTTAAGGAGTGCGGAGCATGTATCATAAAACAACGGGCTACCGGATTTTTTCAGTGTTTAACTATCTTCTGCTGAGCCTGGCCGGTTTGCTGTGCGTTCTGCCGATCATTCATATCCTTGCGGTCAGCTTCAGCGCCAGCGCGCCTGCCAACTCCCATCTGGTAGGGCTGTGGCCGGTGGGCTTTAATCTGGAATCCTACACCAAAACGATGAACAATCCGAATTTCATCCGGGCTTTCCTCATTGCTCTGGAGCGGACGGCGCTGGGCACGTTCATTACGATGAGCGTCATTACGCTTGCGGGTTATGTTCTATCCAAGGATTCGGCGTCGTTCAAGAGCCGCAATGCTTACGCCTGGTATTTCGTGTTCACGATGCTGTTCAGCGGCGGCATTATTCCGAGCTATATTGTGGTGCGGAACCTGCATCTGATGGATACGATCTGGGCTTTGGTGCTGCCGGGTGCGGTTCAGGTGTTCAATATGATCCTGCTGATGAATTTCTTCAAGGCGACGCCCAAAGAGCTGGAGGAGGCGGCGCTGATCGACGGGGCAGGCCATTTTACCATTCTGTTCCGGGTGTACCTGCCGCTTGCCATGCCTGCGGTCGCTACCATGTCGCTGTTCTCGATCGTCGGGAACTGGAATGCCTGGTTTGACGGGCTGCTGTACATCAATGATTACCGGAATTATCCGCTGGCGACCTTTCTGCAGACCATCATCGTACAGCAGGATTTCAGCAAGCTCAACCCGGACGTCAATGAGCTCAAAAATATTTCCCAGCGGACGGTCAAGGCCGCCCAGATCTTTATCGGCATTCTGCCGGTGCTGGTGGTGTATCCGTATCTGCAGAAGTATTTTGTGAAGGGAATTGTCCTGGGGGCGGTGAAAGAATAAGGGACCAGGGCGGAATAAAGAGGTCAATAAATTAGCATCGGCATCAAATTTCGGGCATTTCAACCGCGGTAAGCGGCGATTTATAGTGATCTAGGGAGATTCAGGTAAGCGCTCTCAATTATAATTCTGGGGGGATAAGGACTTATGCAATTCACTTGGAAAAGAATGCTGGGCCTGTCGCTGACAGCACTGCTGTCGTTCAGCTTGGCCGCCTGCTCCGGCGGGAGCAATTCAGCTTCAAACGGCGGCAGCAGCAATGCAGCGGTGGAAAGTGCCAGCACGGACAGCGGCAGCAACAGCAGCAGCGGCGACGGCGGCTCAAATGCAGCTGCAGGCAATGTGGACGAAACCGGCTGGGACGGCAGCAAATATGCCGAGCCGATCACGCTGACAACAGTCAAGGGTGTGGGCACGAACTATTATTTCAAAAAAGGCGAAACGATGGAGAACAACGTGCTGCAGCGCTACATGAAGGAGCATCTGGGCATTGACGTGAAATACGATTGGGTCGTGACTGATACCAATGACGCTTACAAAACGAAGCTGCGCCTGATGCTCTCCTCAGGTGAGAAGATGCCGGATGTCATCACCTACCGCGGGGACATTGAAACGGTGAACATGCTGATCGACTCCGGCCAGTTTATGGACGTGGGCGAGCTCTTTGACAAATACGCCAACGACACCTACAAAGAGGGTGTTGCCCTTAACCCGGACACCTGGCTGGCCGTTACCCGCGACGGCAAACGGATGGCCCTGCCGATCCTCGACTATGCCTACAACGATGACATGCTGCTGTGGCTGCGTCAGGACTGGATGGATAAACTGGGCCTCCAGCCGCCAACAACTCTGGCCGATTTCGAGAAGATAATGGACGCCTTTGTGAACCAGGACCCGGACGGCAACGGCAAGAAAGACACCATCGGGCTTGCAACCGGCTTTAAAAATACATTCCTCGGCTGGATGAGCGACATCAGCTGGGTATTCGGCGATTACGGCACGCTTCCGGGCCAGTGGAACCTGGCATCGGACGGCACGCTGACTTACGGCTCTGTTGATCCGGCCTCCAAACAGGCCTTGGCGACGCTGAAGACCTGGATGGATAAGGGCTACATTTCCAAAGACTCCGGCCTGAAGGATGAAACCGGGGCCTCCGAGCTGTTCACCAAGGGGCAGGCGGGCGCTATTGTCGGCCGCAACTGGCTGCCTGACTGGCCGTTCGGCGATCTGCTGAACAATGTGCCTGGCGCCAAATATAAAGGCTATCCGCTGCCTGCCGGCCCTGACGGCAAGATCGGCGCGCAGAGCGGCAACCCTTCCGTTAACGGCTGGATGCTGATCAACAAGAACGCGAAGCACCCTGAAGCACTGCTCCGCTACTATAATTTCTTGTTTGACAACTGGGCCAATCCGGCGAAAGGCAGCGAGTTCGAGAACGGATTTGCGGAAGGCTACGATTGGGCGAAACTGCCGGACGGCACGATTACGAAGGACCCGCAGAAATATCCGGACCTGTTCCCGGATTACGCCGACCGCACCCATCTTGTAGAACCGATTTATTATTCGCTTACATTTGAAGGGGCACGGATTCCTTCCCTGTACGCGGACACGATGATTAAGCTTGCGAACGGCGGGAAACCTGAAACGCCTTATGAGATCCAGACGGCAGCGATCCGCAAGCCGGAGAATATCGAAGCGATGAAGATCGTTCTGGACCAGAAGGATATCCGGATGAAAAATTACTTCCAGGGGCCCCTCACCGAAACGATGAAATCCAAAAATGAGCTGCTGAACAAGCTGATCAACCAAACCTATTCGAAGATCATCTACGGCCAGGCATCTATTGACGAGTTCGACAGCATGGTGGAGAGCTGGAAGAAATCCGGCGGCGATCAAATCACCAAAGAAGTGAACGAGTGGTATCAATCCGCGAGCAACAAGTAGCCATTCTTGCAGCAAGCCGCGAGCGGACAGCAGCCAGACCAGCCAGATCGGGCTAACAATGAAGGAACGCAGCACCTTGGTGAATGCGTTCCTTTTTTATAGAACAAGAAGCCAGAAGCCAGAAGAAAGAAGCACTATCAATAGCTGAATATGAAACTGGAAGGGGACCGATTAGGGATGACGTTATCAGCTGGAAAAATCAATCGCCTCCGGCGGCAGCTTGCCGCTGGGTTATTTGCTGCTGTCCTGCTGGCAGGCCAGATACCGGCAGCGGGATGGGCGGCACCTGCGGAGCCGTCCGCAGCAGAGGCTTCAGCCGGAGCGGCCGGAGGGACAGGACAGCAGGATGAACCGGCCGCACTGCCTTTCCCTGATATTCAGGGAAGCTGGGCGGGCGCTGCCATCAGCAAATGGGCCGGGCTGGGACTTGTGGACGGCAGCGGAGGAGCCTTCCGGCCAGGCGATACGGTCAGCCGGGCAGAGTTCGCCAAGCTGGTGAATGCGCTGTTCGGCTTCAGCGCCCAATCAGCGGATAGCTTCCGCGACGTTCCGCCGGGCAAATGGTATGCGGAGCAGGTAAGGGCCGCCCGCCAGGCCGGGTATATGAACGGCTATCCGGGCGGGGAATTCAGGCCGGAGGCCGCTGTTACCCGGCAGGAGGCGGCTAAAATTGCCGCCGGCCTGTTCCCGCTCCCGCAGGCGGATGCCGCGAAGGAGCTGGGCGGTTTTAGAGACCGCCAGTCGATTGCCGGCTTCGCTGTGCAGCCGCTGGCCGACCTCGTATCCGCAGGAGCGGTCAAGGGCTTTGCGGACGGGACAATCCGGCCGCAGCAGCCGCTTTCCCGGGCGGAGGCGGTCGTGCTGCTGGACCGGCTCGCCGGCGAAATCATCTCCAGTTCCGGCGCTTATGAAGGAATACATGCGGCCGGCGGGCTGCTGATCGCAAGCGGGGGCACAGCTGTCTCAAACAGCGAGGTTCAGGGCAATGTGCTGATTACGGCAGGTGCAGGCGAAGAAGAAGTTTCCCTTGACGGCCTCCAAATAGCCGGAACGTTATATGTTAATGGAGGCGGAAGTCAATCCATTCATATTCACAATTCCAAGATCGGAACTATTATAGTGAACAAAGCTGGCGGTCCGGTCCGTGTCGTTCTGGAAGGCAGCTCCACTGTTGGGGAAGTGAGCATCTTGACCGGGTCGGTCTTTGAAGCCGGCGAACAGGCCAGTATAGACAGCTTGAACGTTGGAGCCGGGGCGGGCGGCACCCGGTTAAGCGTGAAAGGCACGGCAGGCCGGCTGACAACCCACGCTTCAGAAACAACGCTGAACGGTGTTTCGATTGAACCGGGAATAGATTTTGAGATTCAAGGCGGAGCAGCTGCCCAAATCGCACAGCCGGATTCGAGCCCTGCTCCGGCGGGCAGCAGTGCAGGCTCTGGAGCATCTTCTTCCGGTAGCGGAGGAAGCGGGGGCTCGGGCAGCGGAGGCTCGGGCGGCGGAGGCGGCAGCAATGGAGGCAGTACGGGAGGACAAACGCTGGCTGCACCGGTTCTGAGCCCGGACTTGGTCAACAGTGTGCTCGGCAGGGATCTTACCCTCACTTTTGAGGACAATTCCGCCTGGCGGCGCGCCATCACAAGCGTATCGGTGAACGGCCGCAGGCTGACCAGCGGTACGGACTATGAGACAGGTGCGGGTACTCTTGCGCTGAAAGCCTCCGTGTTCACTGCAGCCGGAGACCAGGCGGTCAGAATCAAGGCAGCCGGATATGCAGATGCCAGCGTCACGCAGCCGATGGGCAAATGGGAGCTCGTCTGGAATGACGAGTTTGACGGAACCGGCACCGAGCTGGACACGAACGGAGTGGACCTGAGCAAGTGGGGTTATCAGAACGGAACCGGTGCCGAATACGGGGTTGACGGCTGGGGCAACAACGAGCAGGAGTACTATACCAAAGATAATATCAAGGTCCAGGACGGCAGGCTGACTATTACAGCCAAGAAGCAGTCCATGGGCGGCAAGGCGTATACTTCGGGACGTCTTTGGACTTCGCCGACGTTCAGCAAGCAGTACGGAAGGTTTGAAGCAAGCATCAAAATGCCGGAAGGCAGCGGCCTGTGGCCGGCGTTCTGGATGATGCCGAAGGACAGCGAATACGGCGTGTGGGCATCCTCGGGCGAACTGGACATTATGGAAGCAAAGGGCCGCCTTCCGGAAGCTGTATCCGGAACCATTCACTATGGCAAGCCATGGCCGAACAATAAATCAACCGGCAAGGACTATACGTTCCCGGACGGCCAGTCGATCAGCAGCGGGTTCCACACCTATGCTGTGGAATGGGAGCCGGGTGAAATCCGCTGGTATGTGGACGGCAGCCTCTACCAGAAGGTAGATGAATGGAACAGCCAGGGCGCGGGACAGCCGGATAAATACGCATTTCCTGCCCCGTTTGATAAACCCTTCTATATCATTCTGAATATGGCCGTAGGCGGTAATTTTGACGGTAATGTGCTGCCGCCGGATTCCATGCTGCCTGCTGATATGGAAGTAGATTATGTAAGAGCTTATGAGCTGACCGGGAAGCCTTACAGAACACCGGTTGAACCCGTTTTGAATAAAGAGCCGGTTCCGGCAGAGGCCAGAACGCCTGTAGACGGAAGCTATATAGCGGATCCGGATTTCGAGCAGGGATTGACGGATATCGCGGCAAGCAGCCAGACGCTGTCAGCGGACAAATGGAACTTCCTGCATACGCCGGACTACGGAGGAGCAGGCTCGGCTTCCGTGGAGCAGCTGGACGGAAGAAACTATGCGAAGATCGTTCCGGTAAGCGCAGGCAGCCAGAATTATTCTCTGCAGCTCATTCAATATGCTCCGCTGGTAAGAGGTCATGTCTACAAGCTGAGCTTTGATGCCAAATCCACAGCCGAGCGCTCCATTGCAGTGAAAATGGCAGGCGACGGCGATAACGGCTGGGCCGCCTATTCAGACAGCTTTGACGTCAAGCTGCAATCCTCCGTGAAGCATTACGAATACCGGTTTGTAATGGGCGCCCAGACCGATTTGACGGCCCGGCTGGAATTCAATGCAGGCTTGAACACGAACCCGGTCTGGATCGGCAATGTCCGGCTGGAGGAGACGGACCAGGCTGTTGATCCGAATGGAGCCAAGACGCCGCTGGATGACGGCAACCATGTCTACAACGGCACTTTTGATTTGGGCACGATGGACCGGATGGAATATTGGAATTTTATCACTGAGGGGGCAGAGGCAGCGGCAAGTGTTGATGCAGATGCCCGGAAGCTGGAAGTAGACATCCAAAATGGAGGAAGCAGTCCTCAAGCCGTGCAGCTGGTGCAGAAGGGCATTAATTTGCTGCAAAGCGACACGTATGAGCTGACCTTCGATGCGGAAGCCGGCTCCCCGCGCAGCCTAGGAGTAAGGCTTGTCAGCAAGGACGGCAGCGCAGTATATGCCGGGCAGGAAGGGATTGCGCTAGGCACAGCTTCAGCCAGGCAGAAGGTTACTTTTACTATGCCGGTGCAGGTCAGTGATCCGGAAGGACAGCTTATCTTTGATCTGGGCGGCGGAGCGGCAGGCCATGCTTCCCTAACCCTGGATAACATCCGGCTCGTCCGCACGACTGACAACAACGTGGACTACTCCAAAGTAAGCCTGTACCCGCTGGTAAACGGGGATTTCTCTGCAGGATTAACCGGCTGGGAGCCGTTTACACAGGGAGCGGCGGCCGGCTTCAGTTCGGCGGATGGCACCGCGCAGGTGTCCGTAAGCTCCGTTGGAACGGAAGCCTGGAACATCATGCTGAACCAGTCCGGCCTGAATCTGACCAAGGGATTCACTTATGTGCTTGCCTTTGACGCCAAATCTACGGTTCGCCGCGACATGGAGGTAACGCTGGAAGACGCGGCTTACAACCGCCGGTTTGATTCCGGATTCATTAGTCTGGATACGGATTGGCAGCATTACGAATACACGGTGAAAGCAGCGGCTGATGACAATGTCGCCCTGAAATTCCTGCTGGGCAAAACGCCGCAGGCACCGGCCGGCTCCCACGACATCTCATTCCGCAGCATAGTGCTTGAAGTCCAGAATGCGCCATTGAAGCGGCCGCCTGCACTTTCGGAAGATACAGCGGATAACCGGGTCGGCCAGCAAATTGAACTGGTCTTCAAGGATAATGAAGCTTGGCGGACAGCCGTAAGCGGTGTATGGGTTGACGGCGCGGCGCTGGATGCCGGTGAATACACCATAGCGGAGGGAGCGGTTGTTCTTGAGCCGGAGGTATTCCCATCAGACGGCTCTTACAGAATTACCGTGAAAGCAGACGGCTATGCCGATACAAGTGTGACGCAGGCGCTGATTGCAAGCAATGGAAATCTGCTGGCCAATGGCGGCTTTGATCAGGGGCAGGACGGCTGGGAGCTGTGGACCGCGAACCCGGGCGATTCGGTCTTTGAGGTGAAGGACGGGGCCGCAGAGCTGACTATTCATTATTACGGCGGGCTGGATCCCCAGTGGGGCGTGCCTTTCAGCTGGTACACCCAGCTGATGCAGTCCGGTGTCAAGGTGGAGGCAGGTAAAACGTATGTGCTTTCTTTCCGGGCCTGGTCCAGCGTGGACCGTCCGATTCTGATTGAACTGACGGGATATAACAACAACCAGCAGCTGCCTTTCTCGATAACGGCTGATGAAGATAAGGTATACACGGCTGTATTGAAGCCTTCCGCAGACGCCGTTTTTACGCTGAAATATCTGCTCGGCAACGTCATTACCGCCAGCGAAACTACGCCCGATACGGAGCAGGTGCTTCACTTGGATGACATCAGGCTGCTGGAGGTTAAAGGAGCGCCGCAGCTGACGGCGGATACGGCGGATAATCAGGCGGGGAGCGGGATCGAGCTGACTTTCCCGGATGACGAGAGCTGGAGAAAGGCAATAACCGGCGTCAGCATCAACGGAGCAGAGGCACCAATGGATCTGGTGTCGGTTCTGCCGGGGAGCATCCTGCTGGATCCTTCGCTGTTCCCGGATTTGGGCAGCTATTCAGTCTCCGTTCAGGCTGATGGCTACGCAGACAGCACGGCAGAGCAGCTGATTTTGTCGGATTCGCCAAATGCAGCACTGGGCAAAGAGGCAGCAGCTTCAACCTCCGTCCAGTCAGCTTCTTTTGCGGTAGACGGCAATAAAGGCACACGCTGGGAATCGGCTTCAGAGGACCCGCAGTGGATCTCTGTCGATTTGGGAGGGCTTTACCTGATCGACTCGGTGCTGCTAAATTGGGAAGCCGCTTACGGGCGAACGTATAAGATTCAGATTTCAACGGCAGAACAGCCGGGCGAGAATGACTGGACGGACTGGTATACGGAAAATGCCGGCGACGGCGGAGCCGATCTGATCTTCGCTGCGGCTGCTGAAGCGCGCCATGTCCGGTTCTACGGGACATCCAGAGGCACGCAGTACGGCTATTCCCTGTGGGAGCTGGAGGTATATGGAAAAATCACGGGGGATGAGCAGGCTTCCATCACCCAGGATGCGCTCCTCCCTGATCCTGCCGCCGAAGGCTCGGAAGTCATCCAGGAAAACACTCAAGAAAACACTCAAGAAAACACTCAAGAAGGCACTCAGGAAGGAAATCCGGAAGGAAATCCGGAAGACACTCCGGAGGGCAGCGCTGCCAATCAGGATGTGAACCAGCCGGAAGACTCCGCCGGCCCTGACTCTGACTTGAATGCTGATCCAAATGCTGATCCGAACCCCGGCGAACTTACGAGCGGCAATTAGTAGTCCAAAAAAAGAGAGCAGCCCCGAGTCGCAAGCGACTTGGGGCTGCAGTCTGTTTGGCCGCCTATTATCGGCCATTCCGGCAGGCAGTTCGCGGACCGGTCATCGGCCCGGCCCGGCCCGGTTATTTTTCGTCAGCTAAACGGCACTGCTTATGGCAGGATATTGCCTGCAGCCATGTAAATTTCATACCATTCTTCACGGGTCAGCACAACTTCGCCGGCTTTCACGCAGTCCGCCAGACGCTCAGTGTTCATGGTGCCGGTAACCGGCTGCATCTTCGCAGGGTGGCGGAGCAGCCACGCAATGGCGATGGTTGTATTGCTGACGCTGTATTTTGCAGCGATTTCATCGATCTTCTTGTTCAGCTCAGGGAACTTCTCATTGCCCAGGAATACGCCTTCGAAGAAGCCGTATTGGAACGGAGACCAAGGCTGAATCGTGATATCGTGCAGGCGGCAGTAGTCCAGGATACTTCCGTCGCGGTCAATCGAGGAATGAACCTCCATGTTGACGTTGATCCCGTTGGAGATCATGTTGGCGTTCGTGATGCTCAGCTGCAGCTGGTTCGCTACAAGCGGCTGCTTCACATATTTCTTAAGCAGCTCAATCTGCATCGGCTTCTGGTTGGATACGCCGAAATGACGGACTTTGCCGGAGCTTTCCAGCTGGTCGAACGCTTCCGCCACTTCTTCGGGCTCAACCAGCGCATCCGGACGGTGCAGAAGAAGCACGTCAAGGTATTCGGTATTTAATCTTTTCAAAATGCCGTCCACTGAATTTAAGATATGCTCTTTGGAGAAATCAAACGCAATTCCCGGGCGGATGCCGCATTTGGACTGCAGAATGAGATTCTCGCGGACCGAAGGGCTCATATGTACAGCTTCAGCAAAAATCTCCTCACACGTTCCGCCGCCGTAAATATCCGCATGATCGAAGAAGTTGGCGCCGAGCTCCAGCGAGGACTGGACGAAACGTTCGGCTTCGTTTTTATCCAATGAATTTATACGCATGCAGCCAACGGCTACAACAGGAACTTCAAGTGAACTGGTTCCGAGCTTGATCTTTTTCATGATGATTTCACCCTCCATATTGTTTGAATGAGGTCTGCCGCATCATCCTGCAGCGCCGCCGCACAAGCAGAAGCAAACCGGTCTGCTATGTAAGCGATAACACTTTTGCCGGACTGAAACCGCTTAACCCTTGTCTATTGTGACACGCACGGGTGGCGGATTCAAGGGCTATTCTGTTTTTGCTGAGAACGAAGAAAAAAACAGCTGATCTTGTAAAATTTTCGTGTCAATATGCCGCAGATTTTGTATGATGGAGGTGAAAGCATTTTTAATGGGAAATGTCAGAGGGGAAGTCCGTTAATGAATTTGAGATTTAGAAAGCTAATGATTACCTATATTTTGGCCACGGCTGCATTATTGCTTCTGCTGAATGCGATTTACTATTACACCATGAGAAATACGCTGCTTGACGGACAGAAGCAAAATATAGAGATTATGACTTCCCATATTAAATCATCTTTGGAAATTACACAAAAAGGGGAAATGCTCTTTGAGGATGCCTTGGCGGACAAGCTGCGGATTGCGGCCATAACGGCCCAAAGCATGCTGCCCCACAAACTCGAAGACGTGACGAACGAGCAGCTTGTAGAGGTAAAGGACAAACTGGGCATTGAAGGGCTTACCCTGTTCAAATATTTGAAGGATCAAAATAACTTTGTCGGCGCAAAATCGACAGACCCTAAAGAGATCGGCCTGACTACGGAAACCTGGGGCAGCGGCAAATGGAACAAAGTGTTTGCGGAGCTGATGGAGAAGCATGAGGCCACCCCTATTCAAAATTTCGGGGAGAACCTGCCCCACTTCTGGGCCGGTCCCTACGATACGTCTTCCGCAGATCCTACCCGGATCAGCAAATGGGGATACTACAACGACGGCACGACGGATTATCTGATTGATCCCTATATTTCGGAAGACATTATTAACCGGTTCCATGAGCAGGCAGGCGTAGAATTTAATATTTCGGATCAGGTGAAGAACAACCCGCTTGTACTGGAAGTCGGCATCCTCAACGATAAAATCCTGCAGGGGGACTGGAAGGCCCCGAATCCGGACAACCCGGTCTGGCATTCGGAGCGGATGGTGCTGTACGGGGAATATACATATACTTCCGATGACGATCAGAAGCTGGCGGAAGAGGCTTTTGACGGGATGAAGAAGGTTCATAAGGTGATGGAGATTAACGGGAGAATGGTGCTTCGCACCTATTCCCCGATCACGCTGCAGGATAATGTGAACAAAGGCTTTGACCGCATGCTGATCATCGTCACTTCGGATATGGACAAGATGACCTCTGATCTGGTCCACAAGGAAATCCGGATGTCCATCGTAGGTTTGGTGTTTGTGCTGATCGGAGCGCTGATGCTGGTTGCCGTTGTGCGGTATATCCGCAGACAGACCGAGCTTGTGGACGATGTGCAGAATATGTACCTGCAGAATATCGAGAGTTTGTTCAAGACCGTGAAGGAGTACCGGCACGACTTTGTGAACCATATTTTCGCTATGTCGGGTCTCGTCAAGATCAAGAAATACGACGAGCTGGAACAGTATCTGCACAGCTTGTCGCACATCAACAAGTCCCTGAATGATATTATTGATATTCCGATTCCGGCTTTTAACGGGCTGATTCAGGCGAAGATGGCCCAGGCTATGGAACGAAAAATCCAGTTCGAATACCGGTTCACCCAGTTTGATTCGCTGAATCTGGACATCATGAAGATTACCAATCTGGTGCGGGTTGCAGGCAACCTGATTGATAATGCTTTCTATGCCGTTCAGGAGGAGGAGGAAGACAAACGCCGGGTAACGATTTTGTCCTACATTGAGCAGAAGACCCTGATCATGCAGGTGCTTAACACCGGTGAACCGATTCCGGAAGAGATTCAGGAGAAAATTTTTGAACACGGCTTCTCCACCAAGCCGAAGAAGAGCAACAGCGGGCTGGGGCTTGCCATCGTTCAGCAGATTACATCGGACTATAACGGACGAGTGCTGCTGGAGAGCAGCAGTGAGATGACCTGCTTTACGATTGAAATTCCGTTAGGTCCGAAAGAGCTGGTTCAGCAGGAATCGCCTGTCTCCAGGCAGGATCAGTCTGCGGTCGGCAATTAATTGAAATGACATTAATCGAAATGACAGCTTTGTCCGGTTATCCGGGGCAGAGCTGTTTTTTTTGTGCGGATGAATTCAAATGAATTTTCCTTAATTGAGTTGACTTCATGAACAGTGAGGTATAAAACTGAATTGTACACAATGTATATGAATCCCATATAAGGAGCGGTTCATTATGAAAATTGAATTTGTTTCGATGCTGTACAGCGATCATGTCCTTTTGAAAGACAGACGCAGCAGCATTAATGAGGCCGTATAAACAGGATGGCGGCGGATCTTCATTACAGACAGCCGAAAAGCCTGCTGAATAAAGGGACTGGGTTCCTGGCCGGTTACACGCATTCGCTAAACCCTTACACGGGCTGCTCATTTGCCTGCTCCTACTGCTATGTCCGGCAGATGCCGGTTTCGCTGTTTCGCGGTCAGGAATGGGGCAGCTGGCTGGATGTAAAGCTCGGGGCGGCAGAACTGCTCGCCAAAGAGCTTCAGCGGGCGAAGAAGAAAGGGAAAGTGACGATCTTTATGTCGTCCAGCACTGACCCTTACCAGCCGGTGGAATATAAAGAGCGGGTTACAAGGAGCCTGCTTGAGGTCATGGTCTCTGAGCCGCCTGATTTCCTGCTTGTGCAGACGCGGAGCCCTTTAGTGACCCGGGATACGGATTTGCTGCAGCAGCTTGGAGACCGCGTCCGGGTCAGCATGACGGTCGAGACGGATCTGGATCAGATCCGGCGCCATTTTTCCCCTTATGCACCGCCGATTGCAGCCCGGCTGAAAGCGCTCGAGCGTTTAGAGGAGGCAGGCATTGCTACCCAGGCTGCCATCGCCCCGGTGCTGCCGGGCAGCCCTGAGTTTGCGTACAAGCTGGCCAAGGTGACGAACCGGGTCTGCGTGGATGACTATTTTATGGGAGACGGCAGCGGCGGGAAACGGACAGGCCGGATGGGGCTCTCCGCCCTGTACAGGCAGCTAGGCATGGAGGAATGGTTTACTCCTACCGCCTATTTGCGCGTTTATGAGCAGATGAAGGAAGTGTTTGGCGATGAACACGTGTTTGTGAGCCAGGAAGGGTTTGAGCCATGAGCTTGGAGCTTGGAGCTTGGAGCCTTGAGCTTTGAGCCTTGAGCCTGGAAGCCCTGGCTTTCGAATATTATCGCACTGCCGCGTTTGATTGACTTCAAACGGAAAGCCGCGTTATATTTGGGGGAGCTTTTTTATAGGACAAGGGGAGAGGACAATGGCAGGTTCACCAGACGTTTTTCCAATCGGTAAATTATCCCTTTTGCTTGCCATCCTGCAGGAACATGAATGGCGCAGCGAAGTGGAGAAGCAGTTGACCGAGCAGGGCTACCGGTACACGATCGGCCGGGTTGGCGCGATGGATATTACGAAGGTTGTGGCTGCCATGGAGACGGCGGCGAAGAACAACGGCATTATTGACAGCAGTTCCTATCGTGAGATACACGCGGTCTACCACGCGATTATTGAAGCTATTCAGGCTTTGGGTCGCGGTGTAACCCAGTTCGGAGAGATTCTGCGGACGGTCGGCTTGACCTTTGCCATTGTGCGCGGGAAGCTGGAGGGCTCGGTCAAGCACGAAGGCGAATGGATTGCGGTCAGCGTCTATGGCACCATCGGTGCGCCGAAAAAAGGATTTGAACACGAAGCCGTCGGCTTTGGGTTTAATCATATTTAAGGCTGAACAGGTCCTGCCAGCAAGCCTGTTTGGATATTTTAGCAGATTCAGCACAGCATTAGCCGGAACCCATTCCATTTTGGTATGGGCTTTTTTTATTATCATTTAAAGCTGCAGGTGGAACCGGCATGAATAATCTTCAGACTGCAGCGCTGGCCGGTACGGCGGAGCTGAAATAGGCCGTGTAATCGTGCCTTTTTAAGGCTGTATTCAGCATCGCGGCGTATAATACGGCGTGCATAAGGATAACAGCCATCTCCCGGAGGTTCATGCCCAAAGCCAAGCTTTATCGTCCCCTGTGAAAATGTTACAATAATATTATTTGCCGGACCTAAAGGGGTCCGCAGGAGGATTTTCGGCCAGCATGAGATCATACGGGAGAGGAAATAAGGTGGTTAGCAGATGAATCGGCAAAGACCAAAGCTTGGCATTGTAGTGCCTTGTTATAATGAAGAGCCAGTGATTGAGGAAACGGTGCGGCAGCTGAGCGAAGTGCTCACCTCGCTGATGCGGGAAGAGCTGATTACCCAGGACAGCTTCCTGCTGTTTGTGAACGACGGGAGCGCCGACCGGACCTGGGAACTGATCGAGCAGCTCCACGACCGGTATCCGTGGGTATCCGGATTAAAGCTGGCGGCCAATGTGGGGCATCAGAACGCGCTGCTGGCAGGACTGATGCAAGCGAAGGACCGCTGCGACTGTACGATTTCCATTGATGCGGATCTGCAGGACGACGTGAGGGTTATCCGCGATTTTGTGCTGAAATACCGGGAAGGCTATGAAATCGTGTACGGCGTCCGCAGAAAGAGAGACACGGATACCTGGTTCAAACGGAATTCGGCGCTGGGCTTCTACAGACTGATGAAGAGCATGGGGCTGAAGGTGGTTCACAATCATGCCGATTACCGGCTGATGAGCCGGGCGGCGCTGGAGCATCTCTCCAAATTCCGGGAGGTCAATCTGTTCCTCAGGGGTCTGGTGCCGCTGATCGGCTTGAAATCGACAGAGGTGTACTATGACCGGCTCGAACGGTTTGCGGGAGAATCGAAATATCCGCTTAAGAAAATGATCAACTTCGCGCTGGAGGGCATCACCTCGCTCAGCGTCGAGCCGATCCGGTTTGTAACAGGCTCCGGCTTTCTGTGCTTTGGCATCAGCCTGATCGTAGGAATCTATTCGCTGATCTCCAAGCTGATGGGCAACACGGTGTCCGGCTGGACTTCCCTCATGCTGTCCGTCTGGTTTATCGGCGGCATGGTGCTGATTTCCCTTGGCTTGATTGGGGAATATGTCGGAAAAATCTACAAAGAGGTGAAGAGCCGCCCGCTCTACCTCATTGAACGTGATCTGCCGGCGCAGAATACTTCTGGCGCGGCCGCTTCCAAAGGGCTGGGGGCAGAGCAGGTGAACGGATATGGCCGCTAACTTCAGGCAGCTGTTTCAACATGGACTGATTCGTTTTATTATCGTTGGTGTTGTAAATACGGTAATCGGCCTCACCGTTACGTTCATCTGCCTGAATGCGCTTGGCCTCAACTACTGGGCGTCGACGCTGATCGGCAACGCGGTGGGAGCCGTCAACAGCTATTTTATGAACAAGAGCTTTACCTTTAAATCCAAAGCAAGCATCGGCTCAACAGCCTGGAAGTTTATGCTGATTACGGCAGTCTGCTATTTTGCGGCATACTGGATCGCCGGTAAGGCGGCAGACATTGGACTGGATTGGGTTCTGCCCGGTGCAAGCGGCCGTTTGAAAGATAACGCGGCTGCGCTGATCGGCAGCGGCTTGTACACCATTCTTAATTATTTTGGCCAGAAGAAAATAACTTTTACGGACAAGAGCACTGCATCCGGCGAACCGGAGGCTCTAGCTCCGGAAAGAGAGGAATCCGGCATATTATGAGAAAATGGCTTACCGCCGAAACCTTCGCGGTTTTGGCGGGCTTTTGCGTGTTATTGTACATACTGATCGGCAAGCCCTTTGTGGGCGTTGCCGACAATGGAGATTTCCTGCGGATTATGAGCTCAATCGGGCTCAATTACTATGATGGCAGCGAGAGCTATGACGACCGGTTCTTCGGCTATGCGCACCAGTACTTCGCTTACGATACTTTCTTCCGGGGCTTCTACCCGTCCTCCCAGCTGATTATCGTGGCGGCTGCGCGGCTGATCGGCGGTCTGGTTCATCCGGACGCCTTCGACATCCGCATTCTTGGCATGCTGTACGGCCTGCTGCTGCTGGCAGCCACCTGGATCATTGTCCGCAGCGGCAAATCCGGCTCCCGGGTTGTGGCTGTTATCCTGGCGCTCAGCATGCTGTTTGTCTTCTATGACATCGGATATCTCGCCTATTTCAACTCGTTATTCGGCGAGCCGGTATCGCTTGTTTCGATGCTGCTTTCAATTGGAATCGGGCTTTGGCTGACGCAGCAGAAGCAGCCTTCCAAGAAGGTGCTCTGGCTGTTCTTTATCGCGGCCTTTGTCCTGACCACCTCCAAGCTGCAAAATGCGCCGATTGGCATCGCTTATGCGCTGATCGGGCTGCGGTTTATGAGGCTGCGCGGTGACTTCAGCTGGCGGCGGCTGACGATCTGGCTCTCCGCTTCGCTGTGCGTCATTTCCGTTGTGCTCTACGTGGCAGCGCCGAAGGAATTGAAGCATATTAACCTGTACCAGACGGTATTCTACGGCGTTCTTAACGATTCTCCGGACGTCAAGGGCGATTTGAAGGAGCTGGGGCTGCCGGAGCGGCTGGAGGTGCTGGCCGGAACGAATTATTTTCAGTCCGGAACGGCGATCAAGCAGGATGATCCGTCGCTGAGCGGGGATTTCTACAGCCGGGTCTCCCATATGGATGTCTTGATGTTCTATATCAAACACCCGTCCAGATTTATCAGCAAAATGGAGTACGCCGCTTCCAACGGGATGAGCATCCGCCCGTATTATTTGGGTACTTATCTGAAGAGCGAGAACAAGCCGCCAAGAGCCTTGGACTACACTTACAGTACCTGGAGCGAGTTTAAGAACAAGCATGTACCGCATACGCTGTGGTTTATCGTTCTGATCTATGTGCTCTACTACGGGATTGCGCTGCTTGAATATTTCCGCCATTCCGGGACGGCCAGCCGAATCCGGGGCGAACTGCTGATGCTGATCGGCCTGGTCGGACTGTTCAGCTTTCTGGTGCCGATTCTCGGAGACGGCCAGGCGGACATGGGCAAGCATCAGTTTATGTTTAACGTCTGCTTTGATATGATGCTCGTGACCGGGCTTGCCTGGATCGTTTATCAGGTGGTGAACCTGCCGGTTTGGCGCAGACGCTAAGATGGAAAAAGCCGTCTTCTTCCGGGCATTACGCTCCGGTATAGAAGGCGGCTTTTTGGTGCGTGATTTACATCAAGGCATGCAGCACAAAGTTGGCTGTAAACAGGACGGTGATGACATACATGACGGTTTTGACCTCCCGGCCCCTGCGGGCTGCAAGCTTGGCAACGGGATAAGCGATGAATCCGAATGCCATGCCGTCGATAATGCTGTAGGTGAACGGGATCATCACCATCACCAGGAAAGCAGGGAAAGCTTCCGTAAAATCGCGGAAATCCATCTGCTGGATATTCTGCACCATCAGGCTGCCGATCAGGATCAGCACCGGCGCGATCGCACTGTCCGGAATGTAGGTCAGCAGCGGGATGAAGAAGAAGGTGGCCCCGAACAGGAGGGCCGTGACAAACGGCGACAGGCCTGTCCGTCCGCCGGCGGCAATGCCGGCGGAGCTTTCCGCTGCGGCAACGGTCGGGCTGCTGCCAAAGATGCCGGCGAGAATGTTCGAAATCGACAGGGCGCGCAGGGCGCCGGTAAAATTCTCGGGACGGTCAATCATCCGCGTCTGCGCTACGATAAGGCCGATATTTTCAAAGACGATAATGAGCAGCAGCAGGAACACGGCAATCCAGAACGCCAGCGATGCAATGGAGCCATAGGACAGGTGAGCGAACAATTCGCCGTACTGCTGCAGCGGCTGGCCTTCCATTTTGGCGGAGGAGGGGCGGGAGGCTCCCAGCACATAAGCGAGAACAGTGCCGACCAGAATACTGATCAGGAGATCCCCTTTCACCTTGCGGACAAACAGAACCAGCGCAAGCAGCAGCGTAATGCAGGCCGTGATGACGTTCGGGTCGCTGAAATGCCCGATGGTGACGAAGGTGGTCTGGTGCGCAATGACGATCCCGCTTTTCTGCAGGCCGATAAAGGTCAGAAACAGGCCGATGCCGACCGTGATGCCATGCTGCAGGTTGTGCGGGATGGCTTCACTGATTTTTTTGTAAAGGGAAGAGAAAGCCAGCACCGCAAACAAGATGCCGGCGGTCGTTGTCACGGCAAGTGCTTCCTGCCAGCTTAGTTTCATGGAATGCACAAGTGTATAAGTGAAGAAGGCGTTGATACCCATACCGGGCACAACAATAATCGGCGACTTCCCCCAGAAAGCCATGAGCAGGCAGCCTGCCATGGAAGTAAGGATGGTGCCCACCATTGCGGCCTGAAGCGGCATCCCCGCATCGTTCAGAATCGTGGCGTTAACCATAACGATATACACAACCGAGAAGTAAGAAATCAGCCCCGCGAAGATTTCCTTCCTGACGCTGTGCTGCCCGGGGTTAAATCCCAGACTTCCAGACAGCCAATGTTGTTTCATGTCTTACCTAAACCCCCATTCATTCTAGCTGAAAAAAATAACAGCATATGTAAGCATACAATTGTGTTTCTGCCAGCACAAGGAATTCTTCTTCATTATGCCCATGTTTTTGAAAAGGAGTGCGTTTTGGAAAAAGAGTATTCCTAAACATATGTGTTAGAATACATTACACAATCTTGAATAAAAACTTACTTTTTGCCTGAAAACTATTGACTTAGCACTCTTGATGCCTATAATAAAACTCATACGAAGCAGTTTTTGCAGTTTGATTCAGCGTTTAATTCATTATTAAGTCAGAAATGCTGACACAATAGATTTAATACGGTGAATCGGAATGTTCAGGCGGGCAGCGGCCCAAGCAGGACCTTCTCTCGTTCTCTGTCCGGGGAATGAGGAAGTTGGGACGCTGCAGAATCGCTTGTCTTCATCGAACAAGAGAACAGCAGAGTAAGGTCCCCGTGCCGCCGGCTGCGAACTACCCTCTTTCCTCCGGCGGCAGGACCATCATCTTGTTAGAACTGTTCCGGAGGCAGCAAGGCTGGGGCCTCCGCTGAACATTTCCTCCCATACAACCCTTTAGTGCCGGATTGGAAGCTGACGCAAGTGCCCAGGAGCATACGCGTACAGGAGCTGATCCGGCGATTTTTTTTGTAATCTCTTTTTGTAATCTTAATGTTTAATGTTAAAATTGGACTATCTGCACATGCGGTTTTACATGCTTTTATGCTAAAATTCCGTATAATGTGATTTCGGTATCATTGGTTTTTGCCGAAAATGAAACCGCTAGGGGGATCCGGTTTTGATTAAGGTATTAATTGTGGATGACGAACCGAAAGTCCGTGAAGGATTGAAAGCGATTATTCCATGGGAATCCTGCGGATTTACCGTGGCTGGGAGCGCTTCTAACGGGCTTGAAGCGATTGATAAATATGAAGAACTCAAACCAGAGCTGGTGGTTGCGGATATCCGGATGCCGGGAATGGACGGACTGCAGCTGATTCAGACACTGCGGGAACGGGACGAGAAGCTGCACATTCTCATCCTCAGCGGGTACGCGGACTTTGATTATGCCAAGAAAGCAATTGCGCATAGAGCGGACGGATATTTGCTCAAGCCTGTAGATGAAGAGGAAATGGTTGCTTATCTGGAGAAGATCCGGAACGATTATCAGCAGGAGCATGAGAAAGAACAGTGGGACCATGTATCCGTGAAATGGAGCAGGGACATCTTCATTCAGTCGCTACTTACACAGCCGGGGGAAGAAGAGCAGCGCGGGCTTGAGGCGAAGGCGGAGAGTCTTGGCTTGAAATGGAGAGAATATCAGGTCATGCTGATTGATTACCGCACTCAGGCGGGAAAAGTGAGCGATATGGGAATGCTTGAGGAAGCGGAGAAGAAGCTCGGCGACTATTTTGAACAAGCCGGGCGGGGAGTCAGCTTCTCCATTCATTTTCAGTCCGGGATTCTCCTTAAAACTGCTGTAATCGGGGAGCAGATGCGCAGACAGCTTTCGGACGAAATTGCCTCAGCGCTTGAGGGAAGCCGGGTAGAGGCTGCGGCGGCGCTTGGCCCGCTTGTAAGGTCTTTAGAAGAGGTTCATCTGTCGTTTGAATCGGCGCGGGATCTGCTCAAGCATGCCTTTTTTGCAGCAGAAGGCGGGATTTTGAGCGCGGAAAGCGGATGGATGCCCCATCCGGCCGGAGAGGCGGCCCAGCCCGATCATCTGGAGGACAAGCTGTACTATGCGGTAGACATCGGCAATAAAGAAGCCTTTGACCCTTTAATTCGTTCCGCCGGGGAATGGCTTACGTCTTCCGGCGCCTCGGAAGCGGACATCAAGCGGTATTATGCGGAGCTGCTGAGCAGCCTGCTGACCCGCCTGTCGATCAACTACGAGGTGCTGAGCAGCTCCCTCAAGGAATATACGGACAGAATTGCACTTGTTTATCAGCAGAGAAATCTTCAGGCATTATATAAACATGTCCATTTGCTGCTGGCACAGGTTGCTGAACCGCTGTCTGCCCGGTCACAGGGCCAGGATATCAAAGCGCTGCTGGATTTCATTCACCGGAATTTCGGCCAGAACCTGAAGCTTGAGACGCTTGCAGGCGTATTTAATTACAACACCGCTTACCTTGGCAAAGTGTTCAAGAATGCAACCGGCGAATACTTCAACACCTATCTTGACAAAGTCCGGATTGAACACGCCAAACAATACCTGCAGCAGGGAATGAAGGTATACCAGGTCGCCGAGAAAGTCGGCTATACGAACGTAGATTATTTCCACAGCAAATTCCGCAAATATGTCGGCACTTCGCCTTCCTCCTACCGGAAGCATGGCGATCAGGCATGTGAAGGTGCCGAGCAAGCGGATGATTAAATAATGAAATAACGAAATAACGAAATAACGAAATAACGAAATAACGAAATAACGAAATAACGAAAGGCGCCCCGAATACTGGTTCGGGGCGCCTTTTTTGCGCGGGAATGCGATATTGCGGCAATTTCATATGGGGATTTTTTTATTTGGCCAAGCTGCCTGCCGATTCACTGCCGCCGTTAGCCAGTACGGGCTCATATTCGGAGGAAATGTAGGTGCTGGTTTGAATTTCGGTAATGACCTGAGGGACGATTGAACCTGAATCAGGCCGCTCGGACTGTGTATAGATCAGCGCCTGGCTGCCTTTGAACACGATGGAAGTGATTGTTAATGAGTAACCCGGTGTTGGGGCTTGGGCGGATATGGTCACCTCATTCACTTTATCGCTGACTTTGCTTACGGTAAGGGCATATCCGGATAATGGATCATTTGCCGGGACTGAGAGGATCGGCGGCTGAGCCCCCGGAGCAGCACCGCTGCTCTCCTGCCCCTTCATGAGCTTCACATATTGAATGCCGTCGTACAGCCAGCCTGCTGCGGTGCTGCGGGTGACCGTCTGCTGGGGCAGAAAGCTTCCTTTCTCGTCCAGCAGCTTAATGCCGATATTGAGCAGATGCTGAACGCTGTTTGCGTAAGCCGGAGTGAGCTCCTCTGAATCTTTAATGTCCGTATACAGCAGGATCGTCGGATAATTTCCTGTGCTGTTAATCGCTTCAGAGAGCAGGTTGACAAAGGCTTCTCTTGTCATCGCCGAGTTCGGGCTTATGCCGCTTGGAAGCGTCAGGCCGTTGGCTGCTGCAACAGCGAAAGCTTTCGAATACCAGGCGCCGCTGTTCGTTTGGCCGGCGGAATCCGCAGCCGTGCTCTTCTCGGCGGGCAGCTTCAAATCAAAGCCGGACACAATGGCGGAGACGCCGGCGGCATAGGTCATGGAGCCTTGGGGATTGAACTTGCCGTCCGGCTGGCCGTTCAGAATATGGGCGCTTTCGAGCGCTTCGATCTTGGCGGCGTTAATGTCCGTCGCTGTATCGGAGAAGGCCCAGGCAGGAAGGGCGGCTGTGCTGAGAAGAAGGGCGGTCAGCAGCGTTCTGACAGACTTTTTCATAGATTGGGGTCACCTCTTATTTGAGTTTAATTATCCTTCTGGACGGCGAAAGGCTGGAAAATGTTGCAGCGCAGCAGATTCTTTCCTAACGGAGTGACCCCCGTGCGTGCCCCTCTAGAAGCTGCCTGCCTCTCCGCGGCGGAAAGCCGAAGGAGAGCATTTCATCATTTTACGGAACACACGGATGAAATAGCTGATATTGTCAAAGCCTACCTCGAGGGCGATGTCGGAAATTTTCCGCTCCGTCTGGGTCAGCATCCCGGCAGCCTGCCGGATCCTGTAGCTGTTGATATAATCGACAGGCGTCTGTCCAGTCATCGATTTGAAGAACCGGCAGAATTGGCCTTCGCTCATCGGAATCAGCTCTGCAAGGTCCTTGAGCCTGATCGGCTTGTCGTATTCCTGCTGGATGTAGAGCAGCACCTTCTTGAGGCGCTCCATCCGGGTATAGGCTCCCGCATTGCTCACGCTGCGGTCACAGGCGATTTCTTCAGCTGAGATTGCATGCAGCATCAGGAGCAGATGGCCTTTAACAGCGGCTTCGTAGCCGGGCGTCTGCTGCTGGCAGAGCTCCAGAATGGTATCCAGATGGTTCAGCAGCCGTGCCTCTGCGTCATTTCTCGGACTGAGCTGGCGCGGGAAAGAAGCCTTTCGTTCCTGGAACGGGAGAACGGTTGCCTGCTGAATCGCATCATAATTGGCGCTGCTGAGCAGCGGGGTGCCGAAGACGAGCGCAAAGAACCGGCATCCTTCGGTTCCGAAAGCATGACCGGCGTGAATGTCGCCTCCGTCGATAAAGACGGCTTCACCGGCACGGACGGGAAACAGCTCCTCATCCACCTGAAACATAACACTGCCCTTCAGGACGTAAAAGAATTCGGCTTCATTATGCCAATGACAATCTACCACGTGTTCGCCCGGTCCATATTCCATCAAATAAGCGCCGAACGGCTGCAAATGCCCGCCATGAACGCGGCTTTCCTTAAGCATCTGCTTCAAAGCCTGATCCATTTCCTTCACCTCGTCAAAATCGTGTTATAAATCCGTTTGATTATGTTAGTTTAAAAGGTTCCTTATCAGTATAATGCAAGTATAACGCTTACAATAATAATTGTAAAAGCCAAAGAAAGGGCAGTGTGATCAAAGATGAAATTTACGGATGGCAACTGGTTGGTCCGGGAAGGTTATACAATCATTCCGGCAGTGCAGCTTCATGAGGTGGAGAAGGAAGGCAATACGCTTAACGCGTATGTGGCGGCGCATCCTCTTACAGGACGTGCGGACACGATCAACGGTGTTCTGCTGACAGCTAAATTCCACGCTCCTGCTCCAGGAGTAATCGGCGTAAAATGGGTTCATTTTGACGGTGTCCGCGACACAGGTCCACACTTCGAACTCAGTGCAGCAGATGACAGCCATGCGGTGATTACGGAGAACGATGAAGAGGCGGTTCTCACAAGCGGTAATTTGAGCGTAAGAATCAGCAAGGGCACCCACTTCTCCTTTGCTTTCTATAGAGGAAACGAACGGATTACAGGCAGCGGATATAAAGCGGGAGCGCATGTGCAAGACAGCGAAGGCAATGTTTATATGCGTGAAGAGCTTGATCTCAGCGTCGGCGAATACGTGTACGGTCTTGGCGAACGCTTTACAGCCTTCCAGAAGAACGGACAGGTTGTCGATATCTGGAACAAGGACGGCGGAACAAGCTCCGAGCAGGCCTATAAGAATATCCCATTCTATGTAACAAACAAAGGTTACGGTGTATTTGTGAACTGTCCGGGCGGCGTATCCTTTGAGGTTGCTTCCGAGAAAGTGAAGAAAGTGCAGTTCAGCGCGCTTGGGCAGTCGCTCGAATATTTCGTGATTGATGGTCCGGATCCGAAAGGCGTTCTGGAAAAATATACGAATCTCACGGGTAAACCGGCGCTTCCTCCAGCTTGGACGTTTGGCCTGTGGCTGTCTACCTCTTTCACAACGAATTATGATGAAGAGACGGTTAATTCCTTTGTTGACGGCATGGCCGAGCGGGATCTGCCGCTGCACGTATTCCATTTCGACTGCTTCTGGATGCGCGATTTCCACTGGACGGATTTCAAATGGGATGAGCGTGTATTTCCGGATCCTGCAGGCATGCTGCAGCGCCTGAAAGCCAAAGGGCTGAAGGTTTGCGTCTGGATCAACCCTTATATCGCACAAAGATCCCGTCTGTTTGCGGAAGGCAAAGAGCGCGGTTATCTGGTGAAGAAGCCAAACGGCGACGTCTGGCAGGTTAACCTGTGGCAGCCGGGCATGGCGCTTGTGGACTTCACGAACCCTGAAGCCTGCGAATGGTTTGCCGGTTATCTGAGAGATCTGGTTGACATGGGCGTTGACAGCTTCAAGACAGACTTCGGCGAGCGGATTCCGGTTGACGTGGTTTATCACGACGGCTCCGATCCTGAGAAAATGCACAACTACTACACTTATCTCTACAATGAAGTTGTATTTGAAACGCTGAAGGAGAAGCTCGGGGAAGGCGAAGCGGCTGTGTTTGCCCGTTCCGCTACAGCCGGCGGCCAGAAGTTCCCGGTTCACTGGGGCGGCGACTGCTACGCAGACTACGAGTCGATGGCGGAGAGCCTGCGCGGAGGCTTGTCGCTGGGCCTTAGCGGCTTCGGCTTCTGGAGCCATGACATCGGAGGTTTTGAGAATACAGCGCCAACTCATGTATTCAAACGCTGGCTGCAATTCGGGCTGCTCTCCAGCCACAGCCGCCTGCACGGCAGCACTTCCTACCGGGTGCCTTGGGCTTACGATGAAGAGTCTGTGGAAGTTACCCGCAAATTTACTAAGCTGAAATGCCAGCTGATGCCTTACCTGTTCGGTAAAGCCGTGGAAGCTTCCAAGCTCGGCGTACCGGTGATGAGACCTATGCTGCTTGAATTCCCTGAGGAACCAACGGCTGACCTGCTTGACCGCCAGTACATGCTGGGTGATGCGCTGCTGGTGGCACCGGTATTCAGTGAAGAAGGCAAGGTGACTTACTATCTGCCGGAGGGCAGCTGGAGTCATCTGCTCACAGGGGAAACGGTTCAAGGCGGCAAATGGTTCAAGGAAACTTATGATTTCCTGAGTCTTCCATTGTTTGTCCGTCAGAATACCATTCTTGCCTTGGGTGCAAACAATACCCGTCCGGATTATGATTATGCGGACGGCGTCGAGCTTGCGGTATACAATCTCCAGCAGGGAGCTTCCGCGAGCCGCAGCGTGCCGAATATGAAGGGCGAAACCGAATTGACGGTAACAGCTTCGCTGGAAGGCCAAACGTTAACGATCAAAGCGGAAGGCGCTGGCAAACCGTTTATCGTCTCGCTGGGCGGTGCTGGTGAAATCGCATCCGTTCAAGGCGGGGAGCTGACAGACGGCAAGATTCATGTTCCGGCGTTTGATGGATCAGCTGCTTTGACCATTACGCTTAAATAGTATTTGTTATAATGTAATGATAATCCGCGGCCGCCGCCCCTCCAAGCAGGCGGCCGCGGATTTCTCTTTTTCAGGAAGGCAGGGCAGCAGTATGCTATAATGTTGGGAAAGTCAGCGGGGTTGAAGAAGGCTGATCAGCTTGGGCGCTGTTGTAAGCGCTTCTCGAAGAGCAGGGGGCACAGGCATTGCTGGATAAACTCATACAAAAAACAAATAATCTGAAGCTTAAACATAAACTTCTCGTCTCGTATGTCCTGATCGTCATGATTCCGGTTCTGATCGTGGGCTCGGCCATAACTTATTATTTCCGTGAGCAGACGCTTGAAAGGGCCGTCGAACAGGCGACGAACAACGTTGAGCGGATTACGATGCAGATGGAGAACATGCTGAAGATTCCGCAGAATGTATCGGATTTGCTGCTGCTTGACAGTGAGATGAAGAAAGTCGTAAGCACCCGGTATTCAGATACGCTGGAGCTGACCAAAGCTTATTTGAATTTTACAGACTTCCGGGATTACAAGAATCAGTACCGCGAGATTTCCGGAATCCGCATTTATTATAACAACCCGACTCTTGTCAACAATCAGGAGATTATTCCGCTGACGCCCGAAATGAAGGAAACGGTGTGGTATAAGAAAGCGGTGAAAACGAAGGTCGGCAGCTGGCTCTATATAACGGGCAGCGAGGGCTCGCCTGTCAACCGGCTGACTCTGCTCCGGCAGGTGCCTATCCATGACTCCCGCGACTCGGCCGTGCTGATGGTTGTCATGAACCAGTCTGAATTGAACCGGCTGCTGGTGCAGGAGCCGTTCGAAACGGTAATTGCCGATGAACAGGGGTACGTGGTTGCGGCCAAGAATCCGGAAATGGTCGGCAAGAAGCTGGAGGACATCGGCTTTAATAACAACTTTGGAAGCATGGATAAAGGAACATATAAGAAGGAAATCGACAATAAAGATTCCTATGTTGTGTTAGACGTAGTTTATCCGGAAGCAAGCCTTAACAGCCTCAAGGTTATTTCGGTATTTGAAACCCAGAGCATTGTAAAGGGAGCAAATAAGGTCAGTCTGGGCGGACTTCTGATCATCCTGCTGGTTCTGCTGTTTGCGCTGTTCTTTGTCTATACGGTTTCTATTCTGACCACAAAGCGGCTGCTGCTGCTCAGCCGGCGCTTTAACAAGCTGGCCATGGGGAACCTGAATGTTGTCTCCCAAATCGACGGTACTGATGAAATCGGACAATTGGCCCGCCAGTTCAACTATATGGTGGAAAGCATCGGCCAGCTGATGAGACAGGTCGTCGAAACGACGGAACAGAACAACCAGCTTGAAATTGCACAACGGGAGATCAAGCTGAAGATGATGGCCAGCCAGATTAATCCTCATTTTCTGTTTAACGCCCTGGAGTCGATCCGGATGAACGCCTATTTGAAAGGCGAGAAGGAACTGGCCAACGTCGTGAGGCTGCTGGGCAAGCTGATGCGCAAAAATCTCGAGGTCGGCAGGGAAAAAACGACGCTGCAGAATGAGATGGAGATCGTTTCTTCTTATCTGGAAATCCAGCGATTCCGGTATGAGGACAGGCTTGAATTTACATTAAATGTAGATCCGGAAGCGAAGATGCTCAGGCTTCCTGCACTCATTGTCCAGCCGCTGGTTGAGAATGCCGTTGTTCATGGCCTGGAGAATAAGGATGGAGTCGTAGAAGTAACGGTGAATTTGAAGATCGCGGGCGATGACCTTCAAGTCAGCGTGGAGGATAATGGCAGCGGCATGACGCCGGAGAAGCTAAGCGAGGTGCTGGCGTCGATCTCCGGACCCGAAGAGGAGAATAAGAATAACCGGATTGGACTCCGCAATGTCCATCAGCGCCTCACTTTATCTTATGGGGAGAACAGCGGACTGGTTATTGAAAGTAAATACGGGCAAGGCACATGCATGAGTTTTTCGATCCCTTTGGCTCTTCTGTAGGGGATCGGAAAACTCTGATTTTTTAGTGACACCTCTAATTTTTATATGGTTTTATCACAAATCTGTCGGGTATTTCCGAAAGCCCTTTCACGCTACAATAAGGACATAGCAGAGAGGGGGAGTCATACAATGGAAACGCTAACAGCGAACATGTCATCCGCAAACGAGAGCGTATCCTCTGTGCCTACGGAACAAAGCAAGAATAAGAAATCTGGTTCAGATCGGTTCCGAAAGCATTCGAATTTACCTGGAAATGAAAGCGCAAACGGATTGCCGCCCAAGAAACGCGGTGGAGTCTTGAGAAGTATTGCGCAGCAAAAGTACTTGTATCTTATGTCGTTACCTTTTGTCATTTGGTTGTTTGTTTTTAACTACCTGCCGCTTTGGGGCTGGACAATGGCATTTCAGAATTATAAGCCTGCCAAGTCGTTCAGTGAACAGAAGTGGGTAGGTTTCGATAACTTCGTCAAGCTGTTCCATGATGACCAGTTCTATCTGGTACTGAGAAACACCCTGGCAATGAGTGTGCTGGGTCTGATCTTCGGTTTTATCGTGCCGATCGTATTCGCGATTCTGCTGAATGAACTGCGCGGTATGGCCTTTAAGCGGGTTACACAAACCGTTTCGTATCTGCCTCACTTTGTATCGTGGGTAGTCGTTGCGGGGATTATCTCCAACCTTCTTTCGATTGATGGTGTGATCAACCAGATTCTCGTGCATCTTCATATTATCAGCGAGCCGATTCAGTTTATGGCAAAAGGGAACTGGTTCTGGGGAATTGTAACCGCTTCAGATGTTTGGAAAGAAACCGGCTGGAACGCGATTATTTATCTCGCGGCGATCACCGGTATTGATAAAGAGCTTTATGAAGCCTCCCGTGTGGACGGGGCTGGACGTTTCAGACAAATCTGGAACATTACCCTTCCGGGTATCCGCTCGACAATCATGGTACTGTTCATTATGTCCATTGGTCACTTGCTCAGTATCGGCTTCGAGAAGCAGATGCTCCTCGGCAACAGCTTGGTCACAGACTATTCGCAGGTGCTCGACCTGTATGCCTTGAACTATGGTATTAAAATTGCCCACTTCTCTTATGGTACGGCAATCTCCATGTTTAACTCGGTTATCAGTATTATCCTGCTCTTTACCGTCAACGGTTTGTTCAAAAAATTCGCGAAAGAAAGCATCATGTAGGAGGTGGAGAAGATGGCAAGCAGCAAAGCATTTAATGCAACCAAGGGCGAGCGGGCATTTGACGTAGTGAACTACATCATTCTCGGCTTGGTGCTTGTGATAACGCTGTATCCGTTCCTAAACGTGCTGGCGATTTCGCTTAACGATTCAACCGATACGGTTCGGGGCGGTATATACATCTGGCCAAGAGAATTTACTTGGGAAAATTATAAGACGATCTTCGGATATACTTCTTTGATTCAAGGCTTCAAAATCTCAATTCTTCGTACGGTGATCGGTACCCTGCTGGGCCTGCTCAGTTCTTCAATGCTGGCTTTCACGCTCAGTCGTCCTGACTTCAGAAGCCGCAAATTTGTTTCGGTCTTCCTTGCGATGACGATGTATTTCTCCGGCGGTATGGTGCCTGTTTACATTCTGATGCGTGACCTGCACCTGCTCGGTACATTCAGCGTTTATATCCTGCCGGGTATGGTAAGTGCCTTCAACGTATTCGTTATCCGTTCCTTTATCGACGGCTTGCCTTATGCGCTGCAGGAATCAGCCAAGCTTGACGGTGCCAATGACTTCGTTATCTATTACAAGATCATCCTTCCGCTTTGTAAGCCGGTGCTTGCGACCATTGCTTTGTTCCTGGCGGTAGGACAATGGAACTCCTGGTTTGACACTTACTTGTACAACGGTAACAAGGCAAGCCTGACAACCCTGCAGTATGAGCTCATGAAGATTCTTGACAGTACACAGCAGGGCAGTGCGATGACAAACGCCAACGATCTGGCTAACCAGATGGCTAACGTGTCACCAGAATCCATTAAAATGGCGATTACAATTGTCGTTACTCTTCCAATCCTGATTGTTTATCCGTTCCTGCAAAAATATTTTGTAGGCGGTATGACGCTCGGTGCGGTAAAAGCTTAACAATCTGTCGAGTATTGTCGATATTAGAAGTAGATGGTTTGATTCTGCTTGCTCCGGATGAAAGTTCCGGGGCAAGCAGATTAAAGAATTTTTTTAAAGCTATCATGTAAACCCTTACTTGTAAGCGGTCACAGGCTTTTGAAATTCTTGACGCTTCACCTTAAGTTTGGTATATCCAGGCCAAGCCTGATGTACAATATAGGCACTATATAATTTTCTAGGGGGAAAGTAGTATGAAGTGGAGAAATCCAAAATCACTTGCAGTACTGACTCTGGCTGGCGTTCTCCTGCTGAGCGGCTGCGGAGGCGGCAATAATAACAATGCAAGTAACGCTTCTTCCAATGGTTCTAACGCTAGTGCAACCGACGACACATCACCGATTACTTTCAGTTTCTTCGGTGCGGATACAAGCCCGAACTGGAATAACATGCAGGATGATGTGGGTAAAGAGATTACAGCAAAAACCGGCGTTACGATCGATGCGGAATATGATGTAGGCAGCGGCGGCGGCCAGAGTAAAATTGCTCTGATGGCAGCCAGCGGCCAGTATCCTGACCTGATTTATTCTAAAGGCGAGCTTTCCAAGCTTGTTGATGCGGGCGCCGTAATTGACTTGACAGACCTGATCGATAAATATGCTCCTCACATCAAAGCTCTGATGCAAGACAGCATGAACCGTTTGAAATACAGCAACGAAGATCAATCCATTTATCAAATTCCAACAAACGTTGGTGTAGATAACCAATACTTTGATGCAACTGGCGGTTTCGAAGTACAGCTCCGCGTTCTGAAAGAACTGGGCTACCCGCAGATCAAAACTTTGGATGACTACGAAAATGTTCTGAAACAATACGTAGCTAAACACCCAACTACTGACGGACAGCCAACTATTCCTTTGACACTTAACGCTGACGACTGGAAAATCATGATCACAGTAACAAACCCAGCGTTTATTGCAACTGGCGCTCCTGACGACGGCGAATACTATGTAAACCCAGAAACTTATGATGCAATGCTCCACTACAAACGTTCAGAAGAGAAAGAATATTTCCGCTGGCTGAACAAAATGTACAACGAAGGCCTGCTTGATAAAGACACATTTGTACAAAAAGACGACCAATATCAAGCGAAGATTTCCAGTGGACGCGTACTTGGTCTGATTTCTCAGGAATGGGAATATCAAAATGCTGAGAACGCTCTGAAAACAGCTGGCAAGGACGACTACACTTATGGTCACTTCCCAGTACAAGTAGACAGCTCTACTCAAGATCATGAAATGCAATCCGTTGGTCTTGACGGATACGGTATCGCGATCACTACTGCATGTAAAGATCCGGTTCGTGCGATCAAGTTCATTGACTGGCTCGCTTCCGATGAAGGTCAAGTGCTCAGAAACTGGGGCGTCGAAGGCAAACAATACACTGTTGATGCCAACGGTCAACGCGTAATCCCAGCTGAAGTTCAAGACAGAAAAGTTAACGACGCTAACAACTTTGCTAAAGAAACAGGTGTTGGCCTGTACAACGTATTTGGTCCTCACTACGGTGACGGCGTGAAAGACTCTTCTGGCAACTACTACACAACGAACTTCCCAGACCAAATCGTTGCCAGCTACTCGCAGTCTGAGAAAGACGCTTTGAAAGCTTACAGTGCTACAACTTGGAAAGACCTGTTCCCATCTGAAAAAGATCTCCCTGTTAAAGACTGGGGCGCACTTTACAACATGGCTGTTCCTACAGACGGTGACTACCAAGTGATTTACCAAAAAACACAAGATATCATCCGCAAACGGATTCCTGAAGCGGTATTGGCTAAACCAGCTGACTTTGACAAGGTTTACGATGCATTCCTGGCTGAACTGGACAAAGCTGGCGCCAAAGATATGGAAGCCGAGTACACTGAGCTTGTTAAGAAGAGAGTATCGCTCTTCACAGGCAAAGACGTTCAATAAGAGACACAAACAAATCAGCAGAATATTGCAGCAAAAGGCCCGCCATCTGGTTCGGGCCTTTGCTGTAAATACAGGTATGGTTGGGAGTGGAGAGAAACCCTATGACGAAGATTCAGGAATGGAAGCTTCAGGAATGGAAGCTTCAATATACGCAGCCGGCTTCCCGCTGGGAAGAAGCCCTTCCGGTGGGCAATGGGCGGATTGGCGGCATGGTTTACGGGGGAGCCGTGAGCGAGACAATTTCCTTGAATGAGGATACGCTTTGGTCCGGCTTTCCCCGCGATAACGCCAACTATGAAGCCATCAGATATCTGGGGCAGGCCAGGGAACTTATATTCAGCGGGAAATACAAGCAGGCGGAATCCCTGATCGATCAGAAAATGCTCGGCCGCCGTACCGAGTCTTATCTGCCGGTGGGAGACCTGCATTTGGTTCACTTAGGAGCAGAAGAGGGCCCAGAGATCCAGGATTACTGGCGGGACCTTGATCTGGATACAGGGATTGCCCAGACCACCTATCGGATTGGCGGAGCCGTATTTAAACGGGAAGTATTTGTGAGCGCGGCAGATCAAGTGCTGGTTGTGCATCTGGAGACTGAAGGGCCTCAGCCATTCGGGCTAAAGGTAACCTTGGATTCACCGCTGCAGTACCGGACACATGATGGGGCAAACGGCCACCTGGTGATGACCGGTCAAGCTCCGAGCCATGTGGCGGATAATTATTTGGGCAACCATCCGCAGTCTGTTCTGTACGAGGATGGCCTTGGCCTTGCCTTTGAAGTGCGGGTTCAGGCGATTCTGGATTCCGGTACGGCGGCTGTTCAGCCGGACGGCGTACTGCAGATCGCCGGAGCGAACAAGGTGACGCTGCTGCTCGCAGCGGAAACGAATTTTTCAGGGTTTGCGCAGCAGCCCGGCGCTAATCCGGACTGGGAGCTGCGCAACAGCGAGACGCTGCGCGCTGCTGCGCAGCTGGGAATCCAGCAGCTGAAGCAGCGGCATCTGGAGGACCACCGCAGATTATTCCGCCGCGTATCACTGGATCTTGGCTCCTCCTCCGAAGGGGAGAAGCTGCCGACGGATGAGCGGCTTGTGCGCTACCGCAACGGCGAAAGCGACCCGCAGCTGGAGGCGCTCTATTTTCAATATGGCCGCTATTTGCTGATGGGCAGTTCCAGACCCGGCACCCAGCCGGCCAACCTCCAGGGCATCTGGAATCCGCATGTGCAGCCGCCTTGGAACAGCAACTATACGACAAACATCAACACAGAAATGAACTACTGGCACGCTGAAGTCTGCAATTTGAGCGAATGCCATGAGCCGCTATTTGACCTGATTCAGGATCTGAGCGTAACCGGAGCCCGGACCGCACGGATTCATTATGGAGCCCGCGGCTGGACAGCCCACCATAACGTGGATTTATGGCGTTCTTCAGGTCCGTCGGACGGGGAAGCGAGCTGGGCGTTTTGGCCGATGAGCGGCATCTGGCTGTGCCGGCATCTGTGGGAACATTATCTGTTCCAGCCGGATGAGGATTATTTACGGACCACGGCTTTGCCATTACTTAAAGGTGCCGCATTGTTTGCGCTGGACTGGCTGGTTGAAGGACCGGATGGCCGCCTGACTACCGCACCTTCCACCTCGCCTGAGAACAAATTCCTCACCCCGGACGGGGAGCCCTGCAGTGTTTCTGCCGGAACGGCGATGGATATGAGTATGATTGCGGAGCTGTTTGAAATCTGTCAGCAGGCTGCCGCCGTCTTAGAAGCTGATGAGGACTGGCTTGAGGAAGTGCGGCAGGCGGCAGGACGCCTTGCTTTGCCGGGAATTGCACCTGACGGCCGGCTGCGGGAGTGGAGCGTGGATTTTCCCGAATCGGAGCCCGGGCATCGTCATGTGTCTCATTTGTACGGCTTGTATCCAGGCGAATCCATTACGCCGGAAGATACGCCGGAGCTTGCAGCAGCGGCCCGGAAGTCGCTGGACAGCCGGGTAGCGCAGGGCGGAGGCCATACCGGCTGGAGCTGCGCGTGGCTGATCAATCTGCATGCCCGTCTGCAGGATGGGGAGAAGGCATACAGCTTTGTAAGAACGCTGTTATCCCGCTCAACTTATCCTAACCTGTTCGATGAGCATCCGCCGTTCCAGATCGACGGGAATTTTGGCGGCAGCGCCGGAATCGCTGAGATGCTGCTGCAAAGCCACGGCGGTACGATACACCTGCTGCCGGCGCTTCCGGCCGATTGGCAGGAAGGCAGCATTTCTGGGCTTAGAGCCCGCGGCGGCTATACGGTAGATCTGCAGTGGAGCGGCGGTAAGCTGGCGAAGGCCGAGATTCAGGCTTCCCGTTCAGGCGTCTGCAGGCTTCGGTACAGGGAAGGCGTAACCGTCAAGGTTTCTGCTGAGGCAGGGGACGGGGTTGAGCTTCTAAATACGGAGTTTACCGTATCAATCGCCAGTGACCGCGGGGTCTCCGGCAATAGTTCCGCAACGGGCGCTGTGACGGAAATCGTCTTTGAAGTCCAGGCGGGCCGCACCTACCATATTGTACCGGCAGCGAACTAACGAGCGAACGAACTAGCGAATGTATGAACTAACGAATGTATGAACTAAAGAATGAACTAATAATTGAATGAGTTTGCCAACTAACTGGGGAGGATATCATGACGACCTATAAATTTCCAAGCGGTTTCAGCTGGGGAGCTGCGACCGCCTCTTATCAAATCGAAGGTGCCGCAAATGAAGGCGGACGCGCGCCGTCCATCTGGGATACGTTCTCGAAGACTCCAGGAAGAGTCAAGAACGGCGACACCGGAGATACCGCCTGCGACAGCTATCACCGTTACGAAGAGGACATCCAGCTCCTGAAGGAGATGGGCGCATCGACTTACCGGTTCTCCATCGCCTGGCCGCGCATTTACCCGCAGGGACGCGGCGAGGTTAACCGGGAAGGACTGGATTATTATCACCGCCTGGTAGACGGACTGCTGGCTGCCGGGATTGAGCCATTCTGCACCTTGTATCACTGGGATCTCCCGCAGGCGCTTCAGGATGAAGGCGGCTGGGACAACCGCGCAACGGCGGATGCTTTTGTGGAGTTTGCGAGAACGATGTTTACCGAATTCGGCGGCAAGATCAAGAAATGGATTACGTTTAACGAGCCCTGGTGCAGCTCCTTCCTCTCCAACTATATCGGCGTGCACGCACCGGGATTTACCGATCTCCAGCTTGCTGTAAATGTTGCCCACCATACCTTGCTTGCGCATGGGAAGACGGTTGAGCTCTTCCGCAGCCTTAACCTGGAGGGTGAAATCGGGATTGCCCCGAATATTACGTGGTCCGTGCCTTACAGCAGCCGTCCGGAAGACAAGGAAGTCTGCCTGCGCCGGATTATGTGGACCTTTGACTACTTCCTGGATCCGATTTTCTTCGGTCATTATCCGCAGAATCTGCTTGACGTATTTGCCAAAAATGGAGCTCAGCCACCGGTTCAGCCTGGCGATATGGAGCTGATCCAGCGTCCGATCGACTTTATCGGCGGCAACTATTATTCCGCCAGCATCGACCGCTACAATCCGGATGCTGGCCTGCTGGAAAATGAAGAGATGAACATGGGATATGAGCGCACGGACATCGGCTGGCCGCTGGATCCGGTCGGCTTCTATGACTCCTTGAAATACATTCAGAACAAATACGGCGATCTGCCGATCTATATTACGGAAAATGGAGCCTGCATCAACAACGGACCGGAGGAAGGCCGCGTTCACGATGACCGCCGGACTCATTATCTGCGTCAGCATCTTGTGTCCCTGCACCGTGCCATTAACGACGGCGTCAATATTAAGGGTTATATGGCCTGGTCTTTGCTCGACAATTTTGAATGGGCAGAGGGCTACAACATGCGGTTCGGCCTGGTCTACGTGAATTATGAAACCTTCGAGCGGATTCCGAAGGACAGCTATTATTGGTACAGCAATATTGTTAAGACAGGCGTGCTCGAAGTATAGACAAGCCTTTCATCTTGGAAAAATAACACCGTTCATGCGCTGGCAAGAACGGTGTTTTCCTTTGGCCGGGCAGCCGTCCATGCTGGGAAATCGGCGCCCTGCCGGCGGCCGGAAATCGAGGCCTTGCCGATGGTGCCGGTGGCCGCCGGCCGGTATTAGTGCAGGCGCCGGAACTGGTCCGGCGTCATGCCGATCGCCTTGCGGAAGGTGGCGATAAAATGGCTGGGATCGCGGAAGCCGGAGGCGGCAGCGATCTCTGCAATCGTGCTGCCTCTTGTTCCGGCAAGCAGCTCTTTCGCTTTGCGCAGCCTAATCTGCAGAAAATAGGCGTACGGGGAAACGCCGAAGGTCTGCCGAAACAGGCTGTTGAGGTGCCGGCCGGATACGCCTAATACCCCGGCAAAATCGTTCAACCCGACCTCCGGGCTGCAATAGTGAATATCCATCCAGTGCAGCAGCGGCTGCAATTTCTCCAGATTTTTAGCAGTCGCCTTGTTGTGGTGGAGACTCCCGTATTTGCTGAGCAGACCCACAAAACGGTAAGCATCAGCCGAAGCCTCCAGGCCGAAGGTGTCTTCTCCTGCTTCAAGCCTCTCCAGCATGCCATATAGGAAATCGCTTATACCGGATTCCTCTTCCCAGCTGAAGAAGGCGGATTCCTGGATGCCAAACGAGGCAACAATTTTGGCAGCGGCCGGGCCTCCAAAGGTCAGATAAAGCGTCCTCCAGGGTTCATCTTCTGCGCGGTAAGCATGCGCGGCATTCGGGAACAGCAGCATACCGCTGCCGGGGGGAAGGCTGAAGGTCTCACTGCCCAGAGTGATGGAACCTGACCCTGCGGCGGTTTGAATCCAGTGGTACAGCGGATAGCCTTCCGGCCGGCTGATTTTCTCCTGATCCGGATTAAATCCGGCGCTTTCGACCGCGACAGGCAGCGACTGCCCGACTGCCGGGGTGAACACGAACCTCCGGGGAATCTGCAGCCGAGATAATTCGGAAAATTCGGATAATTCGGTGAGTTCCATATTCTTATATTGGACCTCCATTATCTTATATTTAATGCTAATAAAAGCGGTACTACAATGATAATATAATTATATACAAAAGGATGTGCAGCCTGAAATGATCAATTCCAAACTGCCAAAAATCTGGTACGGCGGAGATTACAATCCCGAGCAGTGGGAGCCGGAGGTCTGGACAGAAGACGAAAGAATGTTTAAGCTGGCCGGCATTGATGTGGCGACCATCAACGTCTTCTCCTGGGCGCTGAATCAGCCGAGCGAGCATGAATACAGCTTTGAATGGCTTGACGAGCAGATGGACCGCCTTTATGCCAGCGGAACCTATGTCTGCCTCGCTACAAGCACGGGCGCCCATCCGGCGTGGATGGCCCGGCAGTATCCCGAGGTGCGCCGCGTAGATAAGCAGGGGCTGAAGCGTCAGTTTGGCGGACGCCATAACTCCTGCCCGAACAGCCCGGCTTACCGCAGATTCTCCACGGCCATTGCCGGCAGGCTCGCCGAGCGCTATAAAGATCACCCTGCGCTGCTGATCTGGCACGTATCCAATGAATACGGCGGCATGTGCTACTGCGAGAACTGCGCGGCAGAGTTCCGCGTGTGGCTCAAGGAGCGTTACGGCACGCTAGATGCTTTGAACAAAGCGTGGAACACACGCTTTTGGGGACATACTTTTTACGATTGGGAAGAAATTGTTCCGGCCAGCGATTTGAGCGAGGAATGGGGACATAACCTGACAAACTTCCAGGGGATCTCTTTGGATTACCGCCGTTTCATGTCGGAGAGTATTCTGGACTGCTACAAACTCGAATATGACGCGATCAAGCAGCATACACCCGACATTCCGGTCACAACGAACCTGATGGGCTTCTATCCGGAGCTAAATTATTTTGAATGGGCCAAATATATGGATGTCGTGTCTTGGGACAACTATCCTTCCCTGGACACGCCGGTCAGCTTCACGGCCATGACGCATGATCTGATGCGCGGGCTGAAGAGCGGCCAGCCGTTTATGCTGATGGAGCAGACGCCGAGCCAGCAGAACTGGCAGCCTTACAACTCGCTGAAGCGTCCCGGCGTCATGCGTCTGTGGAGCTACCAGGCGGTAGCGCGCGGCGCGGACACGGTGATGTTCTTCCAGCTCCGACGCTCTGTCGGCGCCTGCGAGAAATACCACGGCGCGGTAATCGAGCACGCCGGCCACGAGCATACCCGGGTATTCCGTGAAAGCGCCGAGCTGGGCCGTGAGCTCCAGCAGCTTGGAGACGCGCTTCTTGATTCGAGAAGCCGGGCGAAGGTCGGCATCGTGTATGACTGGGAGAACCGCTGGGCAACCGACCTGACAAGCGGTCCTACTGTTGCGCTCGACTATGTGAAAGAGGTTCACAAGTTCTATCACGCGTTGTTTGACCTGAACATCCAGACCGACATGATCGGGGTGGAGGAGGATTTTTCGAAATATGATCTGGTCATTGCGCCTGTGATGTACATGGTGAAATCCGGCTTTGCGGACAAAGTGGAGCGCTTTGTGGAAGCGGGCGGCACCTTTGTCACCACCTTCTTCAGCGGCATTGTGAATGAGAATGACATTGTGACGCTGGGCGGTTATCCGGGAGAACTTCGCAAGGTGCTCGGTATCTGGGCGGAGGAGATCGACGCTTTGTTCCCGGACCAGCATAATGAGATTGTCATGAAGGGCGAGTGGGGCGGACTGAGCGGCGGCTACGAATGCGGCCTGATGTGCGACCTGATCCATTCGGAAGGCGCAGAGGTGCTGGCGGAGTACGGCAAAGATTTTTATCAAGGCATGCCGGTTCTGACTCGCAATACGTTTGGCAAAGGCAAGGCTTATTATGTAGCCAGCAGTCCGGATGCCGGGTTTATGAAGGAATTTCTTGCCAACCTGTGTCAGGAGCAGGGAATCAAACCGCTGCTTGCTACACCTGAAGGCGTGGAAACGGCCGAACGGTACAAGGACGGCAGAAGCTTCCTGTTTGTGCTGAATCATAACGCAGAAGCGTGCCAGCTTGATCTGGGCGGCAGCCGGTACAAGGAGCTGCTTGGCGATACGGTGCTTGAGGGCTCGGCCGCGGTTCCGGGCCGCGGCGTTCTGATCCTGGAGCAGCAGGCGGACTAAACAGCAGCGGCAGCAGGTGTAAAATAAAAGGGCAGACCAGCGGGAATCCGCCGGTCTGCCTGTTTGCTTTTTTGTGAGATGGAATTGAACGCTTCAGAACCGCTTCCTCAGAACCGCTCCCTCAGGACCGCTCCAGAATCGTATTCAGCGTAGTCCGGTCAAGCCCGCGCACCAGCTTGGTGATCAGCTCTTTGGCTGCTGCATAATCATCCGTGTGGATGATGGAAGAAGATGTATGGATGTACCGCGAGCAGATGCCGATGACGGCCGACGGTACGCCGATGCCGCTGAGATGCACCTGTCCGGCGTCCGTGCCGCCCTTGGAAATAAAGTATTGATATTTGATCTTGTGCGTGGAAGCCGTATCCTCCACATATTCCACCATGCCGCGGTGGGTCAGCATGCCTGGATCGAAGATGCGGAGCAGCGCCCCGTCTCCGAGCCGACCAAATGCCTGGCGGTCACCTGTCATATCGTTCGCAGGACTCGCATCCAGAGCGAAGAAGACGTCAGGCTGAATCAGATTAGCCGCAGTACGGGCGCCGCGCAGCCCCAGTTCTTCCTGAACCGTTGCGCCGGCATACAGCACGTTCGGTAATTTTTCCTTATGCAGGTTCTCCATCAGCTCAATCGCCAGACCGACTCCGTAGCGGTTGTCCCAGGCTTTGGCCATAATTTTCTTCGGATTGGAGAGCGGCGTAAATTCACAGACCGGCACAATCTGCATGCCGATTTTGATGCCGAAGCTTTCTGCCTCTTCGCGGCTGTCAGCCCCAACGTCCAGGTACATGGACTTGATGTCCACGGGTTTATTGCGCTGGGCTTCGTCCAGCAGGTGGGTAGGAATAGAGCCTACAACTCCGTTGATAGGACCGTTCGGCGTGATCACCTGAAGTCTTTGGGCCAAAATCGTCTGGCTCCACCATCCGCCAAGCGGCTGGAAGGTAATCATCCCTTTGTCGGTGATGCCCGATACCATAAATCCGACCTCGTCCATATGTCCGGCTACCATGACTTTAGGGCCGTTCTCGTCCCCGCGGAGTACACCGAACAAGCTTCCCAGCCGGTCCTGCACAAATTCCTCCGTGTAAGCGGACAATTTTTCTTTCACAAATCCGCGCAGCTCTCTCTCAAAACCCGATACGGAAGGGAATTCCGTCAGCTGTTTGAACAATTCAAGCGTCTTCTGTTCCATATTGCCAAATCGCTCCTTTCAATATGATTCTAGTATGAACTAAGAAGAACGGGATGTCCATTTTGGAAAACAGGCCGGGGACATACACCGAAGCCGGTTCTCCGGCATAAAGTAAGCAGGAGCTGAATACCGGAAGCGGAGGGCTTGGGATGCTGGAGCTGGATGCGAGACAGAAGGAATGGCTGCTGATCCTTGTATTGTTTGTGCTGCTTGTTATCATTCTGAAGCTGTTATGATTGACGCATTTTACCGGGCAAGGCGCTTGAAAAAGAGGCGTTCCTGATCCATGACAGATCAAGGTCTGCATGAGGCGGGGGTGCCTTTTTATATTTTCCCTGACAGGAAAATTTAACAAACATAATGGTGGCGCAGGTTACAAATAATAACGGCTAAACAAACCTTTTTTCGCAACAAGGAGGAATCAGGCGTGGCAACTAAAACAAGACCGGGAGCCAGAATCAAGCTGAATTCGGTTTCGCTCGATGCAGAAGACTACAAGCGGATTGCCAAGAAGCATGAACCTTCGCGGAGCGTATTCTCAAACTGTGCCCGTGCCTTCTTGGTCGGAGGTGTCATTTGCACGATCGGACAAGCGATCCAGGAGTTCTTCAAAGCGGTGTTTGACATGTCTGAACGGGAAGCAGCCAACCCGACGGTTGCCGTTCTCATTATCATCTCCATTATTTTGACGAGTATGGGGGTATACGACAAAATTGCGCAGTGGGCGGGAGCGGGCTCTGCTGTTCCGGTCACCGGTTTTGCCAACTCCATGTGCTCGTCCGCGCTGGAGAGCCGCAGCGAAGGCCTGGTGCTTGGCGTTGGCGCCAACATGTTCAAATTGGCAGGCTCCGTAATTGTCTTTGGCGTTGTGGCAGCTTTTGTCATTGGGATTATTTATGCCATCTTCGGCATTCAGGGGGGGCATTCCTGATGCTGATCGGCGGGCAGACCTGGGAATTCCGTTCCAAGCCGGCCATCATTGGAGCGGCGGCGGTAGTCGGTCCTGAAGAAGGAAAGGGGCCGCTTGCCGGGGATTTTGATTACGTGTTTGACAACCTGGAGATCAATGAAACGACGTGGGAAAAAGCGGAACGCAGGCTGCTGGAGCATGCCGGCTCTGCGGCCATAATGAATGCGGGCATTACGAAGGAGCAGCTGCACTTTTTCGTCGGGGGCGACCTGATGAACCAGATCATCAGCGCCACTTTTGCCGCCCGGACGTTTGCTGCCCCTTACCTCGGCGTATTCGGCGCATGCTCGACCTCGATGGAAAGCCTGGCTATTGCCGCGATGATGGTGGACAGCGGGAACGCTGGCTTTGTGCTTGCCGGAACCTCCAGCCACAACTGTACCGTGGAAAAGCAGTTTCGTTATCCGACCGAATACGGCTCGCAGAAGCCGCCGACAGCCCAGTATACGGTTACCGGCTCGGGCTGCGCCGTCGTTGCGGCCAAAGGAAGCGGGCCAAGAGTGACCCATGCCACCATCGGCAGAATTCAGGATCTGGGCGTTACGGATCCGTTTAATATGGGGGCGGCCATGGCTCCGGCTGCGGCGGATACAATCGTTACCCATTTCCGGGATACCGGCAGGTCGCCGGAGGATTACGACCTGATCGTAACGGGAGACCTTGCATCGGTCGGCCTGCCTATCGTTAAAGATATTCTGAAGCAGGACGGTCTTCAAATGGAGAAGACCCATTTCAAGGACTGCGGTCTGATGATTTATGACCGGGAGAAGCAGCCGCAGGTATTTGCCGGAGGAAGCGGCTGCGGCTGCTCCGCCACCGTTACCTACGGCCACATTTTGAGGCAGATCAAGGCCGGCAGGCTGAACCGCGTGCTGGTGGTTGCGACCGGCGCGCTGCTGTCTCCGCTTTCTTATCAGCAGGGAGAGTCCATTCCCTGCATCGCTCATGCTGTAGCTATTGAGAGGGAGGGTTTACAATAACATGATCTTTCTGTGGGCATTTCTTATCGGCGGCGCCTTCTGCGTTGTCGGGCAGCTGATGTTTGATGTAGGCAAGCTGACTCCGGCTCATACCATGAGTACGCTTGTTGTTGTCGGCGCGGTGCTGGACGGGCTGGGCTGGTACGAGCCATTAGTGAAATTTGCGGGAGCAGGGGCTTCTGTTCCCATTACCAGCTTTGGTAATTCCCTGGTCCACGGGGCGGTTACAGAACTGCACCGGGACGGATGGATCGGAGTTATTACGGGGATCTTTGATGTCACAAGCGCCGGGATTTCTTCGGCGATCATCTTTTCGTTTCTTGCCGCTCTTGTTGTCCGGCCGAAGGGCTGAGCAGGGCAAGCAGAAACGGGTTGTTTTCCAAGGCAGGCAGGTACCGGTTGCGGTGTCCGCCTGTTTTTTTGTGCGCGTAATATGTCTGCTGCTTATAGATCTGTTTCTTGGGCTCGGCTGCGGCTTTATGTAATTTAATGGCATTAAGTGACAACTGAAAACCTCGGATGTCATGTACTTCCTGCCGCTTTATCATGTACAATAATGAAAGGAACCGCTTTTTGATTGATAAGTCATTATTGCATTTGCTTTTATTAAATCTGATGATGCTCTAGGAGGCTTAGGATATGCCCTTAAATGCCGAATCAATAGCTGTTATATCTGCTGTTCGAACCAATTTGGAATCCTGCATCCTGGGGAAATCGTTTGAAATCAAACTTCTGCTCACCGCTCTGCTTGCAGGCGGTCATGTGCTTATTGAAGATGTACCCGGAACAGGCAAAACCCAGCTCATTAAGGCTTTGGCCAAATCCATGAACGGGGAATACCGCCGGATTCAGTGCAACCCGGATATTCTGCCGAGCGATATTACAGGGGTTTCTATTTACCACCCGCATGAACAGAAATTTGTATTCCGGGCCGGTCCTGTGATGGCGAATATTCTGCTGGCTGATGAGATCAACCGGGCCACGACCAAAACCCAGTCGGCACTGCTGGAGGTAATGGAGGAACGGAGCGTGACCGTCGATGGAGTCACTCACCCGCTTCCGCAGCCTTTTATGCTGTGTGCAACCCAGAATCCGATTGACTTTGAAGGCACTTACATGCTCCCCGAGGCTCAGCTTGACCGCTTTATGATCAAGATTGCAATGGGTTATCCGGATGCCGATACGGAGAAGAAAATGATCCTGTCCCAGCAGGCCGGGCAGCCGGCAGACACATTAGCCCCCGTTACGGATATGTACCGGATCGGCCAGCTTCAGGAGGAAGTCCGCCATGTGCATATCAGTGAGACGGTGACCGGGTATCTGCTGGAAATTGTCCGGAGCACCAGACAGCATGGAGCCGTTCTGCTTGGCGCAAGTCCCCGCGCTTCACTGGCCTTTACGGCTGCGGTAAAAGCTTTCGCTTATCTGGACGGCCGCGATTTTGTGCTTCCGGATGATATCAAGATTCTTGCGCCTTATGTGCTCGGCCACCGGATGCTGCTGCGGCCGGATACCAAGCCGTCCAGCCAACATGCGGGATCGGTCCTCCGTTCCATATTGGAACGGATCCAGGTTCCTGTGTCTGTGGGGCGATAAATGCCTATGGCCCGTTTCAAGCTGAGTTTCCGGAAGAGGGAACGTAACCAGAACGAACGAAACAAGAAGAGACGTAACCAGAACGAACGAAACCAGAAGAGACGTAACAAGAGGGAACGTACATTTTTCGGCGTCAAGCTGTTTGCTTTAATATGGGCGGCGTGCTTGTTCTATATGCTGTTTCAGGGCGGTAAAACCTCCATCATGCTGTTTGTCATGGTATCGCTGCTCGCCTTGTACTGGTTTATCAGCCTGCTTGGCACCCGGCTCAAAACCCGGGGATACAGGTCCTTGTCCGTCAAGGAGGAGCGGGAGCCTCTTCAGGCCGGCAATCAGGTCCGTATCCAGTTTCGCATGGAGCCTCCCCGGTTTCTGCCGGTCCCGTATGTGATTGTCCGCGAGGTGCTGGTCCGCCACAGCGGCGAATCCTGGTCATTTGAGGAAAGTGTTGTGCCGAATGTCCGTTCCGGAGGAGAACTGTCTTACCAGACGCCGCCGCTTGAAAGAGGCACTTATTCCTTCGCCGCTACAGAGCTCGTTTATGAAGATATCTTTGGCCTTGTAGAGCATAAACGGACGATCTCCATTCCGGGAAGCTTTCAGGTTCTACCCAGAACTGTATTTATTCCGAGATGGCAGCTCTTTGAACGCGGCCACCGCCTGGCCGGTCCGGAGGATCATGCTCTTTCCCGCAGGGAAACGACGCAGACCAGCGGAGTCCGCGATTACGTGCCGGGCGACCGGATCACGCGCATCCACTGGAATGCCACTGCCAAAACCGGCAGCTTGAAATCCAAGGAATTCGAGCATGAAGCGATGCCGAAGACCATGCTGGTGCTTGACGCGGCCAAGGACAGCTATCCGAAGCTTGAGCAGTTTGAGCTTGCCGTCTCGACAGCCGCCTCCCTGCTGGATTACGGGGCCAGAAACCGGATCAGCATGGGACTGTGCACCCTGGGGGCGCGCCCGGCTGTTTTTCCCCCGGTCCCAGGACCGTACCATCGTCAGGAAATGCTTCATCATTTAGTAGATCTCATGCCCGAAGGGGAGGCTGACGGGCATTCCTATCTGGAATCCCAAGCCCATCAGTTCCGGCGCGGTTCGCTTTTGGTTTATATAAGCTCCAAGCGGATGGAAGCTGCTTCAGAGCTGATTCATTTTGCCCGCCAGCGACAGCTGCCTTTCTACCACATTCAGATAGGGAGCCGCTCAGAGCCTGGGCCAGTGCCGGGACGCGGGTCTGGGTCTGGGCTTGGAGCTGGATCCGGGGCTGGAATCGGGCCTGGAATCGGCTCTGGATTCGGGTCTGGATACGGGTCAGGGCCCGGGCTTGCAGCCGCCTTTCCATCCTATTCCTCTTGGGGTTATTCAGGAATCCAAGGCTCTTATGTAAGATCGCTTGAAGAGCTGCCGGCGGCGATTGGAGGTGCCCGCCTATGAGCACGCTGCGCAGATTATCACGGAACTGGTATTATCTGGCTTCGGTGGTTTGGGTTTTTATTCTGGCCTGCGAGTGGTACCGCTTCACAGAGCCTGTCTGGCTGAACCAGACCTCGCATCTTGTTCTTTATACCCTTATTGCGACTGCAGCAGCAGAATTTCTGCCTGTCGGGTCCGTGATCCGCTGGCTGGTTAAGCTTGGTCTGATCATTATCATCCATATCCGCGTATTAGGCATTTATAAGCTGTTTGGAGTCTCTTACGCTTATCTTGCGCTCAGCGATAAAATCCGGCTCACCGGCGAGCAGTTATCTCCTTATTTATGGTTCTCGGTCGCCTCCTGGGCTCTGTTTGAGCTGGCGGTGCGGGTGGTGGACCGCCGCAGCCGGATTCTGCTTTTTCTTGGACTTAATATTGTGGCATTTACCATCCTGGATTCCTTTACTCCTTATTCCTTGTGGACAGAAACGGCCTGGTCCGTATTTGCCGGTATGGCCTGGCTGGTCAGCCATCACTTCCGCCGTATGGAGCTGAACCATCCCAAGGGCTGGACAGCCTTGAGAAGAAGGCCGCTGCGCATCCTGGCGAATATTACGATCGTGTTTGCCGCCGTTATGTGGATCGGGGTCAGCATGCCGAAGATCAGCCCCGTGCTTGACGATCCCTATACGATCATCAAGGACAGCTGGTATGGCGGGGACTCTTCCAATAACGGAGGAAGCTCCTCAGGAAGCGGTTCCGGTCAAACCGGCATTGGCTCCTCCGGAACAACCTCAGGCTACAGCCGGGATGACAGCAAGCTGGGCGGAGGCTTTCAATTTGATAACAGCCCCGTCATGACGGTGGTGACCAATTCCCGTTCATATTGGCGCGGGGAGACGCGCGAATACTATACGGGAACCGGCTGGATCGACGATGCCAGGGACACATCAGGACCGCAGTCCGTCGGAAATGGTGAAAGCTTGGATAACCCCCAGCTGGGTTCCATGGCGACCAAGGAAGTGACCCAGCAGATTACGATGCAGAGTCAGGACAATTACCCGGTGCTGTTTGGCGCTTACTCCATCTCAAGAGTCGATATTCCTATAGCTGCGGGAAGCAGCAGCCGCAGACCCAGACTGATCTGGGACTACAAGCGGTCAACGATGAACTGGGGAGGATTCGCAGGCGGAACTAAAGCCGGCAGCAGCTATCCGAAAGCGTACACGGTCGTTTCTGAAGTGCCCGACATCTCTGAGGATGAACTGGATAACGCTACCTTCGAGGAGCTGTACGGAACAAACATAGATGAGGCAAATTCCTACCTCCAAATGCCGTCATCCTTCCCGGAGAGCGTCAAAGAGCTGGCGGAGCAGGTGACAGTTTCAAGCAGTACGCCGTACGGTAAAGTCAAGCTTCTAAGAGATTATTTGCGTTCTAATTTCACTTATACGAATAGTCCGGACCTGACCCGGAAACAGTCCAAGGATTTCGTCGGCAGCTTCCTCTTCGAGATCAAGGAAGGGTACTGCGATTATTTTTCAACCGCCCTTGTCATGATGGCCCGTTCGCTGGATATTCCCGCCCGCTGGGTTAAAGGCTACGCGCCGGGCCAGATAAGCTCATCCCCGGAGGCGGCGGCCAAATCGCTGGATCCTGATCAACCGCTTGAAACCTATATCGTAACCAATGCTGATGCCCATTCCTGGGCTGAAGTCTATTTGGGGGAAACTTATGGCTGGGTTCCGGTAGAAGCGACGCCGGGCTTCTCCTTGCCGGAGAACTCCGTGCCTCAGACCCAGGCTGACGAGCCTGAAGAGGAGCAGCAGCCGGAGCAGCAGGAGGAGAACGTTCAGCCTGAGCAGCAGCCTGCCGGTGATTCCGGCACTCCGATTCCCGTTTCCCTGATCGGCTGGGGGCTGGCGGCAGTCGTTCTGCTCTGGGCCGGCTTCACTGTCTGGAGAAATCGTACCGCGTTATACTTCGGCCTGCTGCGGATCAGACACGGTCACCGCCTGTCCAATGCGGAGAAGGTCGTCTCCGAGGCGCGGCGCTGGCAGAGCCTGATGAGACGCCAGGGGTATGACAGGGCCGATCATGAGACGATAAGGGAAGCCGTTCTCCGCTGGGAGCGGGAACAGCCGCAAGCCGCGGAGCATTTGCAGCCGTTGCTCAGGCAGTTCGAGCAGGCTAAATACAGCGCCGATTCGATCGGCGGGGAGGACTGGCGCGAAACCGTACGTTTATCCCGGGAGCTTAAAAGTTTCCTGCGCAGCAACAAGCAAAACAAGCAAAACAAGCGAGGCAGGCATAATAAGCAAAATAAGCGAAACAGTCATAAGGAGCAGAAGGATACCCATTCATCCGGCTGATCTTGAGACTGCAGCAAGACTCATAAACGGATGCCGGTTCGGCCGCTTGGCGGCTGGGCGGCTTCCGTTTCTTTTTTTCAGGATGCGAAGCTCCCGGCACTTTGCCAGTACTTCCCCAGTATTTTGCCAGTACTTCCACAATAATTTCCCAGTAATTTGCCGGCGATTTCCGGGATTTAATGAGGGAACTTTGTAAGGGAATTTTTTATGGCCGGCCTGCCTGATTTCGTGCTGTTTAAAGCCTGTCAGACTTGCTATAATTGAAGATTATGGTATAGTTTGTCCTATGAAACCGAGGTGACGTCATTGTTTGAGAAATTTATGCCCAAATTACGGGTGGATACGGTGTTTGACATCGATCTGGAGGATCTGTACGCCAAAGGCTACAGAGGAATCATTACGGATTTGGACAATACGCTGGTCGGAGCCAAGGATCCGTTATCGAATCCAAAACTCGCAGCATGGTTTGAACAGGTTAAGAGATGCGGCTTTGAGCTGATTATCGTCTCGAATAACTCCATGAACAGGGTGTCTGCGTTTGCGACTCCTTTAAATATCCAATTCGTTCACCAGGCCCGCAAGCCTTCCAATGCCCCGTTTAAACGAGCCATGAATATGATGAAACTGCGACCTCAGGAAACCATCGTCATAGGCGATCAGCTGATGACCGATGTATTGGGCGGGAACCGCCTGGGGTTGTTTACTGTGCTTGTGCTGCCGATTTCGGTTGCTGATGAGGGAATTGGAACGCGGATTAACCGCAGACTTGAGCGATACGTCAAGGGGCGGCTTCATAAGGCCGGACTTTGGCTTGAGGAGGATAAGAAGAAATGACTACATCTACTAGAGAAACAGCCTCCCAGCCGCGCTGCAGCGGCTGCGGGATTCCTCTGCAGACTACAGATACCGTCAAGCCCGGCTACGTGCCGGAGAAGGCTCTGCAGAATGAGCCGGTCATCTGTCAGAGATGCTTCCGGATCAAGAATTATAACGAATCCTCGTCCGTAACGCCGGATCAGGATGAATTTTTGCGTCTGCTTGGCCAGATCGGCACAAAGAATGCGCTAGTGATTCATATTGTAGATCTTTTTGACTTCCAGGGCAGTGTAATCAGCGGCCTGCAGCGCTTTATCGGCAATAATCCTGTGCTGCTTGCGGTAAATAAAACGGACCTGCTTCCAAAGGTCACGAACTGGAACAAAATCCGCAACTGGGTGCAGAAACAGGCTAAAGATGCCGGGCTTAAAACGGTGGATATTGTCCTGTGCAGCGCGAAGCGCAGCGACGGCTTTGACCGCCTGCTGGAGGCTGTCGGACGGCACCGCGGCGACCGGGACGTGTATGTCGTCGGGGCTACCAATGTCGGAAAATCCACGCTGATCAACCGCCTGATCCGGGATTACAGCGATCTCGAGCAGGAGCTGACGACTTCCCGCTATCCGGGTACGACGCTTGATATGGTCAACATTCCGCTCGACGACGGCAAGTTTATCGTGGATACTCCGGGAATTATGTATCCGTCCCGCTATACTGAAATCGTGGATACGCGCGATCTGGGCGTTCTGCTGCCTGAAAAAGCGCTCAAACCGGCGGTTTATCAGCTGAATGAGGGCCAAACGCTGTTCCTTGGCGGTTTTGCCAGATTTGATTTCATTCAGGGAACAGGCCATCATCATTCCTTTACCTGCTTTGTCAGCAGTGGTGTGCCGATCCACCGGACGAAATTGGAACGCGCGGACGAGCTGTTTGCGAATCACGCCGGAGAGCTCCTCTCTCCGCCAAGCAAAGAGAATCTGGAGAAGCTGCCGGCTTGGACAAGACATGAGTTCCGTATTGCCAAGGGCTCCCAGTCCGATGTCTTTATTTCGGGACTTGGCTGGGTGAAGATCAACAGCGATCAGGGGTCAGTAGTGGCGGTGCATGCTCCGAAAGGCATAAGAGTGATGGTACGGGATTCTTTGATCTAAGGGCAAAGCCGGAGGGAGAATATCGGAATATGGGAAAAGAAAACGGTTCAAGCCGCCCGCTGGAAGGCGAACAGCTTCTGCTAGGCGTTATGGGCGATCCGATCCGGCAGAGCAAATCTCCGGTCATGCACAATGCGGCCATGCAGGAGTTTGGACTAGCCGGGTCTTATGTGCCGCTGCACGTTAAAGGGGAGAATCTGGAGGCTGCTGTTGAAGGCATCCGGGCTCTAGGCTTCCGGGGAGTAAATGTTACCGTGCCGCACAAAGTGAATGTGATGGCCTGCCTGGATGCCATTGATGCTGATGCCAAAGCGGTAGGGGCGGTCAATACCATCGTGAATGACGGGGGATTTCTTACCGGCTATAATACGGACGGCATCGGTTACATCCGGTCTCTTAAAGAAGAAGCCGTGCCGGATTTATCCGGGTCGAGGGTTCTTGTGCTTGGCGCAGGCGGAGCAGCGCGCGGCATTGTTCATGCGCTTCTTAAAGAGAAGCCGGCTGAAGTCATCATTGCCAATCGTACGCTGGAAAATGCACACAAGCTGGCCCAGGAGTGGGCCGGGCTTGGAAAGATCACCGCGTGCGGAACGGATTCGGAATCGTTGAGAGTATCTGCGGCCAAAGCGGATATTATCATCAACACGACTTCGGTCGGCATGTTTCCGGACAGCGGTGCATCGCCGCTTGATGCGTCCCTTATTCCGGAAGGAATCGTGGTCAGCGATCTGATCTACAACCCGCTCAAGACCCGTCTGCTGCAGGAAGCGGAAGCCAGGAACTGCCGGATTCACGGCGGACTGGGCATGTTTGTCTATCAGGGGGCCTATGCTTTTGAATTCTGGACGGGGCGCCAGGCTCCGGCTGAAACGATGAGACAAGCAGTTTTGGCTGCTTTTGGGGTATAATAGAGGCAGTATTTTAAAATGAGAATGGAGCAATGAAATACATGTTGACAGGTAAACAGAAACGTTTTCTACGCGCCCAGGCGCATCATTTGGATCCTATCTTTCAAGTAGGGAAGGGCGGCACTAACGAAGGCGTCATTAAAAATATTGAAGAAGCGCTTGAACGCAGAGAGCTGATCAAGGTCTCCGTGCTGAACAACTGCCTGGAAGATCCGAAGGAGATTGCCGAGGAGCTTGCGGAAGGCTCAGGAGCAGAGCTGGTACAGACGATTGGCAGAACGATTGTACTCTATAAAGAGTCCAGGGAATACAAACAGATCGAGCTGCCGAAATAACGGAAAGGTAGCTGATGGCAATGACGGCCAGAAAGAAAGTAGGCATCATGGGCGGCGCTTTTGATCCTATTCATACCGGGCATCTGCTTGCAGCGGAGGCGGCCAGGGATCAATACGGCCTCGAAGAGGTATGGTTCATGCCTTCGCACCTGCCCCCTCACAAAGCCAAAGCAGGGGTCAGCGGTGAGCAGCGGCTTGAGCTGGTTAAAGCGGCAATAGCGAGTAATCCGGCCTTTCTGCCGCTGGACATCGAGCTGCGCAGAGGCGGAATATCCTATACCGTTGATACGATTAAAGAGCTGCGTGCGGAGCACCCGGAGATCGATTTTTATTTTATTATCGGCGCCGACATGGTGAACTATCTGCCGAAATGGGAAGGCATTGATGAGCTGGTTGAAATGATTACCTTTATAGGCCTGCAGCGCCCGGGAAGCATGCTGGAGCTGGATTCGCTGCCTGACTTTATCCAGAGCGGAGTTGTCCTGGCGGAAATGCCGCTGGTGGACATTTCGTCCAGTCTGATCCGGAGCAGGCTGAAGAAAGGCCAGTCCATCCGCTATTTGGTTCCGGATTCGGTCTATGAACTCATGATAAGGAGCGGAGCTTATGACATACACCCGTGATGAACTGATCAAAGCGGTGTCCGGTCAGATGCCCGAGAAGCGCTGGAAGCATACGGAAGGCGTTATGGCATCGGCTGTGGAGCTGGCGGAGCGCTACGGCGCTGATCCGGTCAAGGCTGATCTGGCGGCGCTTCTGCACGATGTGGCCAAATACTGGCCGATCGACAGGCAGGAAAGCGTGGTCCGCGACAATGCGGCTGCCGGCTTAAACCAGGAGCTTCTGGAGTATGACAAGCAGCTGCTGCATTCCGAGGTCGGCGCTTTCGTAGCCGAAAAGGATTACGGCATTACAGACCGGGAGGTGCTGGACGCCATCCGGTATCATACCTCGGGCCGCGTCGGCATGACGAAGATGGACAAGATCATCTGCCTGGCCGATTATATTGAACCGGGCCGGGATTTTCCGGGCGTGGATATCATTCGGGATTTGGCGAAAAATAGTCTTGAAGAAGCGCTGGTCGCCGGCTTCGACTCTACAATCTCCTTCCTGCTCCAGCAGCGCAAAATTATTTTTCCGATGACGGTGCTGGCCCGGAATGATCTTGTAAGGCAGCTTGCTGCCGCCAAGCGCGGACAGGCTGCTTCCGCTGAATAATTAAACGACTAGAAGGAGGAAACGGAATGGCAGTTTCGCCACAGCAATTGTTAAATCTCGCGGTTACAGCCGCTGATGATAAGAAAGCGATGAACATCGTAGCTTTGGATTTGAAAGGCATCTCCCTGATCGCGGATTATTTTGTAATCTGTCACGGGAATTCCGATACGCAGGTGCAGGCGATTGCAACGGAAATCCGCAAGCAGGTGCATGAAGCAGGCGGCACAATTAAAGGTATCGAGGGGACGGACACTGCGCGCTGGGTGCTGATGGATCTCGGCGATGTCATCGTGCATATCTTCCACCGCGACGAGCGGGAATATTATAATATCGAACGTCTTTGGTCCGATGCCAAAGTTGTGGAGACCGTATGAGCTTGATTGCAGGAACGATTGTATCTCTGCCGGTCGACCGTGAGGTTTCGCCGTTTGGTTATTTTCTGCGCGGAGACGAAGGACAGGATATCCTGCTGCATTATTCGGAACTGACGCACCCGGTCAAAGCCGGGGATACCGTCGATGTATTTCTGTTCTTCGATACGGAAGACCGGCCCGCGGCCACGATGAAAAAGCCTTATCTCACGCTTGGAGAAATGGCGCTGCTTGAAGTTGCGGACGTGCATCCGCGGCTCGGCTGCTTTCTGGAAATGGGACTCGGACGCCAGCTGCTGCTGCCGATCCGTGAGCTGCCTGAGCTGCCCGAGCTTCATCCCCGCGTCGGTGACCAAGTGTATGTCATTATGGAGCAGGACAAGCAGGGCCGCCTGAAGGCCAAACTGGCCGGCGAGCAGGAGCTGAGCGCCAAAGCTTTCCACGCCCCGGATTCCTGGAAGAATGAATGGTTTGACGCCATTGTGTACAAGCCGCTGCAGATGGGAACCTTTGTGGTTGTCCAGGGCGGTGTGCTCGGATTTGGAGCGATCGGCATGATCCATTCCACGGAGCGTGCCCGCCTGCTTCGGCTGGGGGAGACCGTTAAGGTCCGCGTAGCCCATGTCCGGGAAGACGGCAGAGTGAACCTGTCCATGACGGCACGGCGCGAAGTGAGCCAGGGCGAGGACGCTGATAAAATTCTTGCCTTCCTGATGGAACGCCAGGGCGGCGCGATGCCTTATTCGGATGTAACCCCTCCTGAAGTCATCAAGCAGCGCTTTGGCATCAGCAAATCGGCGTTTAAACGCGCGCTCGGCAAGCTGATGAAGGACGGAAAGGTTACTCAGAAGGAAAGCTGGACTTATCTCGTTAAACCGGAACAAGAGCAGGAATAGGCTGAACCCATAGGCGGATTTGCCGCCTCTTTTAAGCAAGGCAGGCTGAAACCTTTATACAGGGTTTCGGACCGGCCTTTGTTTTTTTGATGATAAAGGAGTCGAAGACGGTTATGCAGGCTTATCGGAAATTTGCCTATGTATACGATGAACTGATGCAGGATATGCCTTATCAGAGCTGGGTCCAATTTGCACAAGCCGCCTGGGAGCGCCATGGAAATCCGCGGACGGTCGTTGAGCTGGGCTGCGGCACCGGCAGCATCACCATCCCGCTCGCTAACGCCGGCTATCAGGTAACGGGAATCGATCTGTCGGAAGATATGCTGTCGGTGGCCCAGAGTAAAATGGATTCTACTGCCCGGGGAAACAGGCTGTACCGGGAGGGGAGTATCCGGTGGTTGTGTCAGGATATGCGAAGCTGGGAGATGCCCGAGCCTGTCGACTCGGTGATTTCCTTCTGCGACTGCATCAACTATGTGCTGGAGCCGGAAGAGGTTGCCGAGGTATTTGCCCGGACTTACCATGGCCTTAAAGAGGGCGGGAGCTTTTTGTTCGACGTGCACCATCCTGACACGCTGCGGCGTTACGACGAGGAGCAGCCGTTTGTGCTCGACGAGCCTTCGGTCTCCTACATCTGGACCTGTGATTTTGACGAAGAGCGCTGTGAAATCGAACATCATTTATCTATTTTTGCACGCGCGGAAAATACTCCCGATCACCCCGAGGCCCGTCGGGACGGACGGAACGGCCAAGCTTCCGGGCAGCACGCTCTATATGAGCGCTTTGAGGAAATCCATGTCCAGCGCGCTTACGAGCCCGAATGGATGATGGCTGAGCTGAAGCGTGCGGGCTTCCGGGATATCAAGTGTTATGCCGATTTCAAATGGCAGGCTGCGGATGAAACGGCGGAGCGGCTGTTTTTTGTCGCAATTAAATAATCTATCATTCTCGGTCTTCGGTCTTCTTCAGTGTGAAGGAGGCCGTTTCTTTTTGCCTTGAAATGGACAAATTACAGCTATGCGGCAGTTGTTTTGTTATAAAGGAATATTGGAATATTGCGATATACGAAAAAAAGCAGTATGATGGATATCGTCTTAACTTTTACATAATACAAAAAAGGAGTGGAGCTTCTTGCTGTTTGAACCTTACCGACTTAAAAATATTACGCTGAAAAACCGCATTGTCATGGCGCCGATGTGCATGTACTCTGTGGAGGACGAATCGGGTAAAGTGCAGGACTGGCATAAAATTCATTATCCGGCCCGTGCCGTCGGACAAGTCGGCTTGATTATCCTTGAAGCTACGGCCGTGACCCCGCAGGGCCGGATTTCCCCGTATGATCTCGGAATCTGGAGCGACGATCATATTGAAGGCCTGAAGGAAGTCGTTCGTCTTGTCCATGCCCAGGGCTCCCATATTGGCATCCAAATCGCCCATGCCGGCCGCAAGGCCGAGCTGGAGGGTCCGATAGCTGCCCCATCTGCCATCGCGTTCAGCGACCGCTATCAGACGCCGCAGGAGATGACGAAGGAGCAGATCGGCGAGACGGTGCAGGCTTTTGCAGACGGTGTCCGGAGAGCTAAAGAGGCAGGCTTCGATGTGATCGAGCTGCACGCCGCACACGGCTATCTGATCAACCAGTTCCTTTCTCCGCTCAGCAACCGGCGCAGCGATGAATACGGGGGCAGCCAGGAGAACCGCTTCCGCTTCCTTAAGGAGATCGTTGCTGAGGTGCAGAAGGTGTGGGACGGCCCTCTGCTGGTTCGTGTATCGGCACACGAATATCATCCGGAAGGCGAAACGCCTGACGATTATGTGGTGTACGCAAAATGGCTGAAAGAGCTTGGCGTCGACCTGATTGATGTCAGCTCCGGTGCCATCACGCCGAAAGGCCCTTCGGAGGTTTATCCGGGCTACCAGGTGCCGTTTGCGGATCATATCCGCCGCGAAGCCGGCATTCCAACCGGTGCGGTCGGCCTGATTACAGAGCCGGAAATGGCCGAGGAAATTTTGCGCAGCGGCCGTGCCGATCTGATCTTCCTGGCGCGTGAGCTGCTCCGCGAGCCTTACTGGCCGCGCATTGCGGCCGCCAAACTGGGCGTTGAGCTGGAAGCTCCAAAACCGTATACACGGGGCTGGTAAACCTCTTTGTGCAGAAAAACAGCCTGGGAAATGCTGCGGCCGCAATGGCTGCGGCATTTCTTTTTCTCATATTCATCCTTGTTTGAATTATGGTACAATCGGCATTAGATGCATTCACACTTAAGCAGATTGGAGCGAGAGGCATGCTTGGAGCAATTGAAGCAGGAGGCACGAAGTTTGTTTGCGGCATCGGCACCAAAGACGGAGAGGTTCTGGACCGCGTCAGCTTTCCGACCACGACACCCGAGGAAACGATGGGGAAAGTGATCGCTTATTTTAAGGATAAACAACTCGATGCATTGGGCGTAGGCTCTTTTGGCCCGATCGATCCGGTTCTTGACAGTGATACATACGGTTATATTACGACAACACCCAAGCCGCATTGGTCAAATTACAATATTGTAGGTGCGCTTAAGAAGGAATTTAACGTACCGGTCGGGTTTGATACGGACGTTAACGGAGCGGCCCTCGGCGAATCCTTATGGGGAGCCGCAAAAGGGGCCGACAGCTGTATTTACATTACGGTCGGGACAGGCATTGGCGTCGGCGCGATGATCGGCGGGATGCTGGTGCACGGCCTTTCGCATCCGGAGATGGGGCATATTTATGTCCGGCGGCATGCGGAAGACACATTTAAAGGCACCTGCCCGTACCACGGCGACTGCCTGGAAGGCGTAGCGGCGGGTCCGGCAATCGGCCAGCGGCAGGGCGTTCCGGCAGGCGAGCTTCCGGCGGATCACCCGGCTTGGGATATGGAAGCCTATTATCTGGCGCAGGCCTTGATGAACTACATTCTCATTCTGTCTCCTGAAAAAATCGTCATGGGCGGCGGCGTGATGAAGCAGCTTCAGCTGTTCCCGCTCATTCACACGAAATTGAAAGAGCTGCTGAACGGCTATGTGCAGCATCCGAATCTGAGCGATGCCAATATCGCGGATTATATTGTACCCCCGAAGCTTGGCGACAATGCGGGGCTTTGCGGCGCTTTGGCGCTTTCGCAAATGGCGCTGGAGCGCGGGTTTTAAGTTGACGGCGGACAACAGGGGCGGATTGACTCGGCAGAGTCTTTTTCGTTATAATTAGCTTTGATTAACTGGATAATGATGACGACTGTGAAGAGGATTATTAATTTTGGGACTGTTCTTCAGAGAACCGGCGGTAGGTGCAAGCCGGCGTTCAGCCTAAAGTGAACTCGCCTCGGAGTCAGGATGCAAATAACCAAGCACGGTAATGTCGGCCAGCTGGCTGCCTGCCGGGATTGCATTAGGAACATCTTCGTTTCGCCCGCGTTAAGGGTCTTGAGTGAGCCGAAGGCAAAGTATGCCGGAAGCTAACTAGGGTGGTACCACGGGAATCCAGACTCTCGTCCCTAGCGGATCTTCTTCGCTAGAGGGCGGGAGTTTTTTTGCTATATTACGGAGAGGTTCACCTGGACATTGCCGGCGCAGGTACAGAGAAGTCAAGGCTTGTGAAGGACGCACCTGTGAAGGAAGCACTTCTGAAGGAGTATTTTTAAGGAGGAAATTAGAATGGCAGAGAATAACATCAGCAGCGGGAACACTTACAATCCTCAGGGACTCGAGCCAAAATGGCAGGCTTACTGGGATGAGAACAAAACTTTTAAAACCAAGGAAGATCCGGGCAAACCGAAATTTTATGCGCTCGACATGTTCCCGTATCCGTCTGGAGCAGGGCTTCACGTCGGCCACCCGGAAGGGTATACAGCAACGGATATTGTATCCCGTTATAAGCGGATGAAAGGCTTCAATGTGCTGCATCCAATGGGCTGGGACGCATTCGGTCTTCCAGCGGAGCAGCACGCTCTCGATACAGGCGAGCACCCACGCGATATTACGGTTAAGAACATTAACAACTTCCGCCGTCAGATCAAATCGCTAGGCTTCTCCTATGATTGGGACCGCGAGATCAGCACAACCGATCCGGAGTATTACAAATGGACGCAGTGGATTTTTATCCAGCTCTATAAGCGCGGTCTGGCATATGTGGCCGAAATGCCGGTGAACTGGTGTCCTGCGCTTGGTACGGTGCTTGCGAATGAAGAAGTTATTGACGGCAAGAGTGAACGCGGCGGCCATCCGGTCATCCGCAAACCGATGCGCCAGTGGGTGCTGAAGATTACCGAGTATGCAGAACGTCTGCTTGAGGATCTGGAGGAGCTGGATTGGTCGGAGAGCATTAAAGACATGCAGCGCAACTGGATCGGCAAATCCGAAGGCGCAGAGGTTGAGTTCCTTGTGGACGGCACTTCTGAAAAAATCACCGTATTTACAACACGTCCGGATACGCTGTTTGGAGCAACTTATGCGGTACTCGCGCCTGAGCATGAGCTGGTGGAGAAGATTGCAACACCGGATCAGTGCGAGGCAGTTAAAGCTTACCAGGACCAGGCGGCACGCAAGAGCGATCTGGAACGTACCGATCTGGCTAAAGACAAATCCGGCGTGTTCACGGGCGCATATGCTGTGAATCCGGTTAACGGCGCGAAGATTCCAGTCTGGATCGCGGATTATGTATTGGCCGGCTACGGTACCGGTGCCATTATGGCTGTTCCGGGTCATGACCAGCGTGACTACGAATTTGCGGTCAAGTTTGACCTGCCGATCATCGAAGTCGTTGCGGGCGGCGATTTGTCCAAGGAAGCTTACAGCGGCGAAGGCCCGCATGTGAACTCCGGCTTCCTGGACGGCATGAACAAAGAAGAAGGCATCCGCACCATGATTAAATGGCTGGAAGAGAACGGGCACGGCCGCGGCAAGGTGACCTACCGTCTGCGCGACTGGCTGTTCAGCCGCCAGCGTTACTGGGGCGAGCCGATTCCGATTATCCATCTGGAAGACGGCACAATGAAGCCGGTTCCGGAGGATCAGCTTCCGCTGGTGCTGCCGGACATTGACCAGATCAAACCGTCCGGTACAGGGGAATCGCCGCTGGCCAACGTGACGGAGTGGGTGAACACAACCGACCCTGAGACCGGGCTGCCTGCACGCCGTGAGACGAATACCATGCCTCAATGGGCCGGCAGCTGCTGGTATTACCTGCGGTTCATTGATCCGCATAACGATGACATTTTCTGCTCGCTTGAGAAGCAAAAGGAATGGCTGCCGGTTGACCTCTACATCGGCGGTGTGGAGCACGCGGTGCTTCACCTGCTCTATGCCCGCTTCTGGCATAAAGTGCTGTACGATATCGGCGTGGTGTCCACGAAAGAACCGTTCCAGAAGCTCGTGAACCAGGGCATGATTCTGGGCACCAACAATGAGAAGATGAGTAAATCCCGCGGCAATGTCATCAATCCGGATGATATTGTAAATGAATACGGCGCAGATACGCTGCGGATTTACGAAATGTTCATGGGACCTTTGGAAGCAACCAAGCCGTGGAACACGAACGGCGTTGATGGTTCGCACCGCTTTCTCTCCCGTGTATGGCGCCTGTTTGTTGCCGAAGACGGCAGCCTGAGCAGCAAAATCGTGGATGAAGGCGGAAGTGATGACTTCAAGCGTACTTGGCATAAGACAGTGAAGAAAGTAACCGAGGATATGGAAGGCCTCCGCTTCAACACTGTCATCAGCCAGCTGATGATCTTCATTAACGACGCCTACAAAACAGACGTCATTCCACGGGCAGCAGCCGAAAGCTTCGTGCAGATGCTCTCCCCTCTTGCTCCGCATATTGCGGAAGAGCTGTGGCAGCGTCTGGGGCATAACGAGTCGATCACTTACGCGGAATGGCCGGCTTACGACGAAGCCTGGACGGTGGAGTCCGAAGTGGAAATTGTGGTTCAGGTGAACGGAAAAATCGTGGAACGCACCAAGATCTCCAAAGACCTAGATCAGGCAGCTATGCAGGAGCATGCCCTTGCCCTTCCTAACGTTGCAGCCGCAGTAGAAGGCAAGACCGTACGTAAAGTTGTTGCGGTTCCAGGCAAGCTGGTTAATATCGTAGCTAACTGATTCACCGGTAACGGTCCTCTATAAGCACAACTTGGTTTAACGCTTGGCGATTAATCTTCAGGATATTCCTATTTCTGAGGTTGATCGCCAGCTTTTTAAGTCTGCTTATTAAGTCTCTTTATTATTAAATCTCTATAGATATGCGGCAGGAGCCGAACTTTATCACAGCAGGACGACATCTTGAGCGGATGATCATGACTTGGACACCAGGGCGCAGGCGTGAATATTTGAACGGGATTGGAGTTGTAACATGATAAAGGAACGGCTAAAGATTGCTGTATTTTCTGCGGTGTGCGGTGCGGGGCTCATGCTGCTTGCACTGGGCACCAAACCTTCTGACGGAATCAAGGGCTGGACCCCGATGAACGAGGCCGTGGCTTCTGCCCTGCAGCCAGCGCAGGCTGTTGAAAGCAGCGGTGGCAGCGGCAAATCCGGGAGCTTAACATCTGGTAACCAAACACCAGAAGCCCAGTTATCCGGAAGTCAAACATCCGGAACTCAAACATCCGGAACTCAGTCATCCGGAAACCAGCCGTCTGCAGCGGATATAGGCGTTTCTTCCCCTCCTGCTTCTTCCCTTCCATCAGCCGGAACGGGTGCAGGAACGGGAAGCCTGGCAGCCGGCGCAAATGGAACTGCAGCCACTGCTAAGGGCTCTGCCACCAGCACAGCAGATGGCTCTGCCAGCAGCTCAGCCGGTTCCTCATCCGGCGCGATTTCGATCAATAATGCCGGTCTGGCGGAGCTTGAGGAGATCCCCGGTATCGGCGCGAAGAAAGCGCAGGCTATCATCGATTACCGGAATCAGCACGGCCCCTTCTCTTCTCTGGATGATCTAAAGGAAGTTAAAGGCATCGGGGATAAAATGTTTGAGAAAATGCGCCCTTATATCGGACTTTAAAATGTAGGAGAGTTTGGAACGTGAACATTCGCAAAGATTGGGACACTTATTTCATGGACATCGCCTATATGGTTTCCACCCGCTCCCGCTGCAATAGACGCCATGTCGGTACCGTGCTGGTTCAGGGGAAAAAGCTCCTCGGCACCGCCTACAACGGTGCGCCCTCCGGAGTGCCTGACTGCTCCGAGGCGGGCTGCATGATTGCAGAGGAATTGGAGACCGTAATCGTGGACGGACAGGAACAGGTCGTTCGGAAGCAGCGCTGTATCCGCACGATTCACGCCGAGCAGAATCTGCTGCTGTTCACCGACCGGGCAGACCGGGAAGGCTCCAGCGTTTATGTGACGGATGAGCCCTGCTGGACCTGTGCGAAAATGCTGGCCAACAGCGGCATCGTGGAGGTCGTCTTCCATCGTCCCTATGCCAAGGACACGAAGCTTGTCAAAGAGCTGATGGCTCAGAAAGGCATTGCTTTCCGCCAGCTGGAGGGCTACCATCCGCCTGCGGATACGCTGGAAGGCAGTATCCACGAGTAGGCCGTTAGAGCAGTTTGCTTGAGCGGGTTTGACGGTTATATGGATGCGAGAGCCTTTTTATAGTTTAAGAGTTTTATATAAACAGGATATGCAGCACATGTATGGGGAAGAACCTCTGCGGCCGAAAGGTTGTGGAGGTTTTTTGTGTTTTTTAAGGCGTGGCTCTCAATGCTTTTAAGAGACAGATTTTTGATAGGATCGAAGCAATCTGCATTTAAAGGAAGGAAGGGAGGGAGTGGCTTGCTGAAGCAGAGACCTTTACTGGAAGCAGCCTGCTGGTGGAGTGCGGGGTACGGGCTGGCTCACTTATACAGCGGTGCAGCAGGCTGGCTGCTGTGGGCAGGATTAGGGCTGATTTATCCGCTTTATGGGCTGCAGACAGGCAGAACCAAGCAGCGGATCTTGGGGGTGCTGGCTATTTTTACGGCGGCCTTCATCTATTGGCATGTCTATGATTCGCTCAATGTGACTGCGCTGCCCAAGGCGCTTAAAATGCAGGAGGAGCAGCTGAATGAGTCCATCATCAGGGTGCAGGGAACCATCGTTTCGGCCGTAGAGCGTGACGGGGACCGGGTGGATTTTACAATGGAGGTTAAGCAGGCAGCACCGTCAGCATCGTCAGACACGTCAGGGTGGTCTAAGCTGGGCAGAGAGAAGGTTCGCGTCCAGGTGAAGCTTGCGAAGGAACAGGACATTCAAACCGCAGAAGCCTGGTCCAGAGGCCAAAGGATTGAAGTCTACGGCACGCTGGAGAAGCCGGAAGCCGCCCGCAATTTCGGAGGGTTTGATTACTCCCGGTATTTGCACTACAAGCATATTCACTGGCTGCTTAAAGTTCCGGGGGCATCAGAGGTGAAAATAAGCCAAGGCCACTTCAGCAAAGCGAAGCTGCTCGGTTATAACGACCAGATGCGGAAGGCGGTGGGCCGGCAGATCGGTGTCCTGTTCGGCGGTTTGAACAGCGGATTTATGAAGGGGCTGCTGATCGGGGATACAGAGGAGCTGGATCAGGATCTTTATAATGGATTCTCCGCACTCGGATTAACCCATATTCTGGCTATATCAGGGAGTCATGTAGCTATAAATGCCGGGGTTTTGTTTTGGCTGTTCCGAAGACTGAGAGTGCCCAGGGAAGTCTCTTATACACTGGTCATTGGCTTCATTCCTTTCTACATGCTGCTTACGGGGCTCTCTCCTTCGGTTGTCCGTTCCGGTTTGATGGCGGTGATCGGTCTGTACTTGCTGCGCCAGCGCAGACTGAAGGATGGACTGAATATTTTGGCTGCCGCGGTTTTGCTGATGCTGCTCTGGGAACCGTATTACCTGCTGGATGTCAGCTTTCAGCTCTCTTTTGCCGTAACGGGAGGATTGATTCTGTTTGTGCCTCTGGTGCAGCCGCTGGTGAACTTTCTCCCCAAACGTTTAGCCGGAGCGGCATCCATTACTTTGGCGGCGCAATTGATTTCTTTTCCGCTGACGATCTATTACTTTAATCAATTTTCGCTGCTATCCCTGCTGTCCAACCTGCTGCTGGTGCCCGTTGTCAGCTTGCTGGCGCTCCCGGCCGGAACAGCAGCGCTTGTGATCAGCTGGTTCTCTGAACCGCTTGGCAGGTGGGCGGCTTACCCGGTGAAGGAGCTGAATCTGCTCACCTTTGATGCCGTGGCCTGGCTGGAGGCAAGAACCGGATTTATGACCATTTGGAAATCTCCGCCGCTTTGGTGGATCGGGGCCTACTACCTGTCGCTTTATCTGCTGCTGAAATACAGCGGGGCTGTTGTTCAGAACGGTAAAGAGCAGGAGGCCGGCCCAGGGGATGAAACGCTGCCCCTAACACCCGATATGGCGCCGAAAGGCCTGCTTCATCCTCCTCATTCTGGCTTTTCTATTACGGCGTCTATCCAGTCTGCTGTCCGTGCGGTCAAAGAGGCTGACAAGCGGAGCCTGTACCCTGCTTTGCTGTGTGCCGCCGTATTGGCAGGTGCTTTATATTGGGGGTACCAGCCTGTCTATGCGAAGGGAAGCGGGTATGTGCAATTCCTTGATGTCGGCCAGGGGGACTGTATGCTGATCACGACTCCAGAGGGACGCAGCATATTGGTGGACGGGGGCGGGACGGTATCCTTCCGGAAGGCCGGGGAAGCCTGGCGTGACAAGAAGGTCCCTTATGAGGTAGGAGCCAAGCTTGTCGTTCCTCTGCTTAAAAAGCGCGGTATCCACCAGCTGGACGCGGTGATCGTCACCCACTGGGACCAGGACCATGCCGGCGGTCTTCAGGCTGTCCTGGAGCAAATCCCGGTCAAAGCGCTCATTGCGAACGGAAGCATGACCGATACGGATGTTTCCCGCAGCATTTTGGAGGCCGCTTTGCAGCTGAAGATTCCGGTGTATTTTGCGCATGACGGGATGAAGCTTCAGCCGGACAAGCTGACGACATTAACCTTTATCGGGCCGGTTGAGGAAGAGGGAGAGATTGAAAGAGGCGCAGAAGGCGCAGAAGGTGGAACGGATACAGACGAAAATCCTCCTTTAATTCCCCTTGTCGAGGAGCAGAATGGACGTTCCGTAGTTTTTCTGATGAACATGGACAGCCGGACCCTGCTGTTCACCGGAGATATGACCGCTGAAGAAGAGCACAGTGTTCTCGAGCGTCTTGAGGGGCAAAACGGCGCACTCGCTGGCTCAGCGCCGCTTGGCCCAGGACCAGTTGACGTGCTGAAGGTCGCGCATCATGGCAGCAAAACCTCCACTTCAGACGATTGGCTGTATTATTGGAAGCCGCTTTACGCTGCGATCTCCGTCGGGGCAAACAACCTGTACGGGCATCCGAACAGTGATGTGGTGAACAGGCTCAACGCTGCGGGAGCGAATATTCTCCGCACCGATGAGCTGGGGGAAATTCAAATCAAGGTCGATAACCGTAAAATGAACTACAGGAATAAACTGACAAAGTGAGACAGATTCGGGGGGCTCGTCTAATGACGGAGCTCTTTTTTTCTGCTATTCTAGTGAGGACAGTGGGAGGCGGATTCCCTATTTTTCTGAAATAAATGGATACAAATGATATTGGCTATTGCAACAATTTACGCGGTACCGCCGTCTGTAAGGTTGCAAGGAAGGGGGATCTTAGTGATAGAGCAGGAACTCATTCGAGCCGCTCAATCCGGCGATCGCGACGCTTTAATCACCCTATTGCGAGAGATCGAACAGCATGTTTACCGGACTGCCTACTATATTCTGAATAACGAAGAGGATGCACATGATGCTGCGCAGGAGGCTTTAATCCGGATATATACAAAGATCGGTTCATATGAAGAGAAAGCGCAGTTCAAAACGTGGGTTCAGCGCATTGTTACTAACATCTGTATTGATAAGTTCAGAAGAGCGAAACCAACCGTTTCCATCGAGGAACACGAAATGGTATTTCAAGGCAGAGAAAGCGTTGAGAAGGAAGTCATGTCGGGTTATTTGGCGCAGGACATCCAGAAGGCGATCAATCAGCTGCCGGATCACCACCGGTCGGTTGTGGTGCTCCGTTATCTTCAGGATTTTTCTTATAACGAAATAGCAGAAACGATGGGACTGCCTTTAAATACGGTTAAGTCTTACCTATTCAGGGCGAGGCAGCAGCTTCAGAACCTACTACAGGATTATCAGAAAGGTGGTGTGTCGGGATGAAATGCCAGGAGGCAAATGAATGGATGAACCGTTATCTGGATCATGATTTGAGCGAAATGGAACAGAAGCAGTTATTTCAGCATTTAGACAGCTGTCCGGATTGTGCGGAGACGTTTGATATGCTGAAGCGGATTTCGGGTAAATTGGACAATCTGCCGGATGTTAAGCCAAGATACAGTCTGGTTGATGCCATATTGCCGCAGCTTGATGAATTGGATCAGCAGCGTAAGCAGGCGGAAGCGGGAAATGAAATTACTCCTGCTGCGGCGGTTATGCAGCCGGTCAAGTCAGCTGCGGCTGAGGAGTCTTCCCAAGAGGGAAGAAGCACTCGCCTGGCTTCTGCAAGAAGGAAGAGACAGCTCTGGATTCGGACAGCCGGCGGCGCGGCCGCAGCGGCTATCCTGGGCTTCTGTATTTACCAGTTCCAGCCAAAGGAAATACCGAATGCGGAACCGCCTGCCGAGCAGAGCACGGCTTCTTCTTCTGTAACTACAAATGCAGCCAGCCCTGAGCCTTCAGCGGATTCTAAAGCAGCTGATGCTTCATCTGAACCTGCATCGACAGCGGACACGGCTGGCAGTTCGGATTTGTCCACTGCCGGCCCGGACAATGCGGCTAACCGCCAATCTGCGGATGCTCCGCAGCCTACGCAGGGACCGGAGCCGGAGCCAGGAACAGCGACATCGGCATCGGCATCGTCTGCCGGTTCAGCAGCCGGTTCTCCGGAACGCAAGACTTCCGCGGGACAGCCTGACAGCACTCCAGCCGGTCAAGGAACGGACCAGCCGCTGAGCCTGATGACGGAGCCTGATGCTTCTGCTTCTGCCTCTGCTTCTGCTTCCGGCAGTGATGCATCTGCGGCTGAATCTGACTCCACCGAACCGGCACAGACAGAAGACACCGCAGCTGCTCCAGCTGCCGAGGCTTCGGATGATGAGGCGGCCCTCGACATTGGTGTGCAGTCCATTCAGTCCTTCCTTCCGTCTATGCCGCCGGATGCCAAGAAGAGTTCTCATTCTGCTATGAGCATTCAGTCCATAGAGACGGAGCAAGCCTGGGACTCTCCGAATGGAAAGTATGAAGCCAGACTGGAGAACGGGCATTTGAATGTTTATCTGATTTCAGAAGACGGCGAGGTCAAAATATATGATGATCCCCTGACAGGAGAATGGCAGGAGGAGTCGGCTTCCTGGTCTTCGGACGGCAGCGTATTTTCCTATACGGTTGTAGAAAACGGTACGCCGGTTGACTCTGCAGTTGATGCGGATCAGGCGGCGGCTGCGGTTCAAAAATAAGGAACCTTTTGATCATGACCGGAATAGAATGAATTATCTAGCAGCTATTGATGAGATGATCCCCTGTACGTCGTATGACCAAGGGCAGCAGGTTTCTAGAGCCTGTGCAGCCTTTGTTTATATAGATGCACTGGAGCGAAGGAACTTCAGCCCTGTGAAGGAGCTGGGGTTCCTTTGTTGTTTGGCGGTAAAAGTTATTTTACAATAGTAGAAGCATAGAATTGAGGATGAACGCTGGAGGCGTTTGGAGCAGGAGGATTTTTAAGTTGGATGCAAGAACGGCAGTTAAAGAAATCACTCAGGGCAAGATCAGCCCTTTATACTTATGTTATGGAACAGAGAAATATCAGATTCGCGAGTTTGTGGACAAGATAACGTCACGCCTGGTGGAGCCGGAGCAGCGGGATATGGCAGTGGTGCAGATGGATCTGGCCGAGACGCCTGTAGAGCTGGTTGTGGAGGAAGCGGAGACCCTGCCGTTCTTGGTGGAACGCAAGCTGGTGATCGTGCAGGCCGCCTCCATGTTCACCGCAGCGAAAGAGGGGGGCAAAATCGAACATCAAGTAGACAGGCTGCTCGCTTACCTGGCCGATCCGGCCGAGTACAGCGTAGTTGTGTTTATTGCTCACGGGGAGAAGCTCGACGAACGGAAGAAAACAGTCAAAGCGATCAAATCCTCAGGCCAGGTTATCCCTTTTATGCCTCTGGGGGCGTCGGAGCTTGTCCAGTGGGTCATACGCGAAGCGGGAAAGCGGAAATGTTCCATGGGACAGCAGGCGGCAGAAGCATTGATTTCCAGCGCTGGTGTTCAGATGTCCACCCTGTCGGCAGAAGTGAACAAGCTTTGTCTGTTTGCCGGAGAAGGCGGGGAAATAACGGCTGATGCGGTTGCCAAACTGGTAGCCCGCACAACGGAGCAGAATATATTCGGCATGGTTGAGGATATTGCCAATCTGAAGCTGGACCGGGCGCTGAATACCTTCTACGAGCTTCTTAAGCAAAAGGAGGAGCCGATCAAAATTGCTGCGCTCATTGCCCGCCAGTTCCGGATCATGCTGCAGATCAAAGAGCTCGGCGGCCAGAGCTACTCCCAGCAGCAGATTGCTTCCCAGCTGGGGCTGCATCCGTATGCGGTCAAAATCGCGGGGGAACAGGCCCGCAAATTCAGCCGCGACCAGCTGGCGCAGTCGTTGTCCCGGCTTGCTGAGCTGGATTTTAAGATGAAGAGCGGCGGCATTGATAAAGTGCTGGGAATTGAAATGTTTTTGCTGAGTCTGGGCGCCTGAGGGCGCTTTTTCTCATTAAATCTCAGAAATAACCCTCAGAATAAGATCTTCATAATAAAATCTTCATAATAAAATATCAGGAAAAAGATAAAAGCCCCTAACGATTGCTCGTCGGGGGCTTTATCATCTCAGCTATGCTGTATATAAACGGACAATTACGCCTGGGACGTAAGAGCGTTCAGTTTCTTGGCAAGACGGGATTTCTTGCGGGCAGCTGCATTTTTGTGGATCAAACCTTTAGTTGCGGCTTTATCCAGTTTCTTAGTAGCAGCTACGATAGCAGCTTTAGCTGCTTCCACGTCGTTGTTAACGAGTGCTGTGTCAGCAGTTTTAACAACTGTGCGGAGCGCGGATTTTTGAGAAGCGTTCAGAGCACGGCGTTTCTCGCTAGTCTTTACGCGTTTGATAGCGGATTTGATATTTGGCATTGCATTTCACCTCCTGTAAGGCATGATCACTCAGATGGTTCACAACTTAAAATAGTTTAGCATGAGGCAGGACAAATTGCAATAAAATCCGAAAAATCCTTCTATCTATATCTTTTGTATAAAGTTTACGTTTGTCCCGCACACTATACCAAAACAGCGGTACAGGAGGTTTAGTGATGGAACTGGATTTGCAAAAATACAATGTGCGTACGGATTTGGCCGTTGAAGCCAAGGAGATGGCGGAAGCTTCTTACGGCGGTCCGATCCCGGGGCTGAACGAAGAAGTTGAAGAGCATAACGGCATTAAGGTTACCCGTATTGATGTGACGAATGAAGCCGCCTCCCAGCAGATCGGCCGTGTTCAGGGGCATTATATTACGCTTGAGGTGCCGGGTCTCCGCAACCAGGATACAGAGCTGCAGGAGCAGGTCGCCAGGACCTTTGTTAAGGAGTTCAGCGGATTTCTGCAGAAGATCGGGATAACCCCGGAAGCCAGGATTCTGGTCGTCGGGCTTGGCAACTGGAACGTAACTCCGGATTCGCTGGGACCGCTGGTCGTGGAAAATATTCTGGTAACCCGCCATTACTTCGAGCTTGCTCCCGATCAGGTTAATGACGGCTACCGCGAAGTAAGTGCTGTTGCACCAGGTGTGCTGGGCCTTACAGGCATTGAATCCAGCGATGTCGTTAAAGGCATCGTCGACCGGACTAAACCGGATGCTGTTATCGCGATCGACGCCCTTGCTTCAAAGTCGCTTGAACGGGTGAACACCACCATTCAGGTCGCGGATATCGGCATTCATCCCGGCTCGGGAATCGGCAACAAGCGGCGCGGGTTGACCAAGGATATTCTAGGCGTCCCCTGCATCGCGATCGGGGTGCCGACGGTTTGTTACGCTTCGACCATCGTTGGCAGTGTGATCGATATGATGAAGGAGCATTTTTCAGGGAGCGGAGCCGCTCAAACCAAACAAATCATGGGCATGCTGCCTGATTTGGGCGAACAGGATCGTCTGGCGCTGGTCAAGGAGGTGCTGCAGCCGCTTGGACATGACGTGGTTGTGACTCCCAAGGAAATTGACGAGTTTATTGAGGACATTGCAAATGTGATTGCCAGCGGGTTAAATGCGGCCCTGCATCCGGCGGTTAACGGGGACAACGTAGCTGCCTATACGCATTAATTCTTATCCGGCAGACTGGTTAAAGCTTGAAGGCCCTGCTCTCTTTAAGGGAGGCGGAGGCCTTTTTCTGCGTTTATATATCTTTCTCTTTCTCTTTCTCTTTCTCTCTCTATTTCCAAAAAATAATAGAATACCGGTTCTACCTCTATCATCCGGTTCATAGATTTGAAGTGTAAGAGCCATTTATGAACAGATCAACCGGATTGAAGGAGGCAAAGAAATGAACGGGTTCAAAACATGGAACGTCGGACTGCTCAAACGGAAAACCATTCAAATATTGGCTATGGGCCGCACCCTGATCGTGCTGTCTCTGCTGTCGGTCGTCTTTTTTATGCTGCTGGGGATTGGCGGTATGGCGGAAAAAAAGTTCAGCACCTCTCCCGTCTCGTCGATGAGAGGGCTGGCTTCGTCCCTTCCCGGAGGCTTCTTCTCCGAAATGCTCGGCATGGAAGTGCCGCACCTTAAGAACGAAGAGCCGGAAGAGAGCGAGGTGCTGTCGGGGGGCAACATGAGCCGTTTTGTATTCCAGCTGCTGACCAACGTCAATCCTTCCGATCCGAAGAGCCTGGTGGCCCGTGAAGTGCCCGGCCTGGCGGCGGGGAATCCAGTGCTGCTGCGGGCCGGAACCGGCAAGATAACGCCAACTGCGCCAGAGGATTACCAGACGACAGATGCGGATGAGCCGGATAACAGCAGTGCGGGCGGCACGAATGGGAAAGGGCAGGCAGGAGATGCTGCTGCGGATCCTAATGCCGGCGGCGCTGCGAACGGAGGCTCACAAGCCGCGCCGGACAAGTCATCCGGACAGTCTGCAGACCCCGGAAACGGTACTGGTGCAGGAACAGGCACAGGAACAGGCACAGGAACAGGCACAGGGAATGGGAGCCAGTCAAGCGGCAGCAAAGGCAGTGCATCCTCCGGCGGGACCCTCTCCAAAGCGGTGCTGATCTATCATTCGCATCCTTATGAATCCTACAATCCGCTGCTTGGCAAGGAAAGCGACAACCCCAGCACTTCCAATCCTGCCAAAAATGTAGGAGTAGTCGGTGACTTTATTGCGGCAGAATTGGAGAAAAAGGGAGTAGGAGCAGATCATGTCTTCGAGGATTATATGAAGAATGTGAAGGGCTACAATTACAATTATTCCTACAAATATTCCAGAGCAACTATTAAAGAGGCAATGGCAGCATACGCTGATTTGGATTATTTCATCGATATTCACCGGGATTCCCAGAGCTACAGCAAAACGACAACAACGATTGACGGCGTCAGCTATGCGCAGCTTTATTTCATTATCGGGCACGGTAATCCGAACTGGCGCAAGAACGAAGCGTTTGCGAGCAAGATTTATGAGCGGATTGAGCAGGAGTATCCGGGCATATCCCGCGGCATTTGGGGCAAAACCACTTCGCAGGGCAACGGGGAGTACAACCAGTCCTTATCGCCGAACAGCGTTCTAATCGAAGTCGGGGGCATAGACAATACCAAGGAAGAGCTGGAGCGGACCTCCAAAATCTTGGCAGACACGATTGCGGATGTTTATTTCGAGGAACAGAAAGCCCAGAAAGTGAATGCTTCTGCGGCGAACAAGACGGCAAATCCATGAGTTAGGAGGAAAGGGCAATGGCACGAGGTATAAAAAGAGTTCTGCTGTATGGCGGTCTGCTTGCTGCAGGGGCAGCGCTCGGCATGCAGCTTGTATCGGGCACGGGTAATCCGTCCGGAAGCTCGTTTGGAAGCTATTCGGCTTCAATCACCCAGGGAGCCCAGGCCGGGCAGACCGGCTCTGTCTCCGGTTTGGCAGGCGGCGCAGCGGACGGCGCCAGCACGCTTGCTGCTTCCCAGGGGACCGCCGCCCCTCTGCCTTCAGGTCAGGGCGGCAGAACGGCCGGCGCCGTCTACGAGCAGGGCACCTATGTGAAGCTGCCTGACGGGACAACCTATTATTACGTGCAGACCCCTGGCACAGGCTCTTCCTCGCTGCCTGCCTCCTCTACACAGCAGCAGATTGCCGTTAATTCACCGGAAGCTGACGGCTCCGGCAATACTGCCGGGACAACGCTCTATCAGTCGCCGGGCCAGCTTCTCTCGGCTGCGCCGCAGACCTCGATCGACCGTTTTGCTGATAAAACGGGCCAGCTGCTGCAGAATGCTTCGCAGAAAAGCATCGACTGGGTAGTTTCCTTATTCGGTTCACTGACGGACTAGCCCTGCCGGGTGCAGCCGATAAATTTGTACTTGCCATTGCTGGCCTATCCATTGACTGATATAATGAAGTAATGGTTACAAGTACCTGTGTGGGGGTAAGGCATGAGCGACATTAGAGAACGACAGAAGAAAATTCGAAATTTCAGCATTATTGCACATATAGACCACGGCAAGTCTACCTTGGCCGACCGGATTCTGGAATTTACCGGTGCACTTTCGTCCCGGGAAATGCAGGAGCAGGTGCTGGACCAGATGGAGCTGGAACGTGAACGTGGGATTACGATCAAGCTGCAGGCTGTCCGTCTGACCTATAAGGCCGATGACGGTGAAGAATATTTGCTGAATCTGATTGATACACCGGGACACGTCGACTTTACGTACGAAGTCTCCCGAAGCCTGGCGGCCTGCGAAGGTGCCCTGCTTGTTGTAGATGCTGCGCAGGGAATCGAAGCCCAAACGCTGGCGAATGTGTATCTGGCGCTGGATAACAACCTGGAGATCCTGCCGGTCATTAACAAGATCGACCTGCCAAGTGCCGATCCTGAACGGGTGAAGCAGGAGATCGAAGACGTGATCGGGCTGGATGCAAGCGAAGCGGTACTGGCTTCCGCCAAAGCGGGAATCGGCATCAAGGAAATTCTGGAACAGGTGGTGCGTCAGGTTCCGCCTCCGGTGGGAGATCCGGATGAGTCGCTGAAGGCGCTGATTTTTGACTCGCATTATGACCCGTATAAAGGGGTTATCGTTTACGTCCGTGTGGTGAACGGCAGGATCAAAGCAGGCTCCAAGATTAAAATGATGGCGACGGACAAAACATTTGAAGTCATTGAAGTCGGCGCATTCAAACCGCGCATGACGATTGTGGATGAACTCAATGTCGGTGACGTAGGCTTTATCGTGGCCGGCATCAAAAATGTCGGCGATACCCGTGTCGGTGATACCGTAACGGACGCCAAGAATCCGACGGCAGAGCCTCTGCCGGGTTACCGTAAGATCAATCCGATGGTGTACTGCGGATTATATCCGATCGAAACCTCGGATTACAATGATCTTCGCGAAGCGCTCGAGAAGCTGCAGCTGAACGACGCTTCCCTGAGCTTTGAACCTGAGACTTCCAGCGCACTGGGCTTTGGCTTCCGCTGCGGCTTCCTGGGTCTGCTGCATATGGACGTTATCCAGGAGCGGATCGAACGCGAGTTCAACATTCCTCTCATTACGACGGCGCCGAGCGTTATTTACAAGGTTACGCTGACGAACGGCGAAACGATTGAGATTGACAACCCTTCTAACTACCCGGAGGTTGGCCGGATCGATTATGTAGAGGAGCCTTACGTTAAAGCGGCGATCATCGTTCCGAACGATTATGTAGGTACGGTTATGGAGCTTTGCCAAGGCAAACGCGGCGAATTCGTTAACATGGAATACCTGGATACAACCCGGGTTACCATTACGTACCAGATTCCGCTGTCGGAGATCGTGTACGACTTCTTTGACCAGCTGAAATCGAGCACAAAAGGATACGCTTCGTTCGACTACGAGCTCTCCGGCTACCGCCAATCCAATCTGGTGAAGATGGACATCCTGCTGAACGGTGAACAGGTTGACGCCTTGTCCTTTATCGTTCACCGCGACAAGGGTTATCAGCGCGGCCGGATCATCTGCGAGAAGCTGCGTGAATTGATCCCGCGCCAGATGTTCGAGGTGCCGATTCAGGCTTCGATCGGGACGAAAGTGGTTGCCCGCGAAACCGTTAAGGCGATGCGCAAGAACGTGCTTGCCAAATGCTACGGCGGCGACATTTCCCGTAAGCGGAAGCTGCTTGAGAAGCAGAAAGAGGGCAAGAAGCGGATGAAGCAGGTCGGCAACGTAGAGGTTCCTCAGGAAGCCTTTATGGCCGTCCTGAAGATCGACGATAATTAATAGCAGCCATACAGGGGGAGCCGTCACCGGCTCCCTCTCAGCAAATTATAGAAACTATAAGCTGCGTACTTATAGTTTCTTCTATTTTTTACAGGCTTCACTAGGAGGTAGACAACCATGAATCTTCAAACCGGATCAGGACGCCAAGGCTTGTCTGGTGCGCCGGAGCAGGCTGGAGGGAATCGCCGTATTTCATTCCCGCCTAAAGCTGTATACATCCATATTCCGTTTTGTACAAATAAATGCTTCTACTGTGATTTTAATTCTTATGTCCTGAAGGATCAGCCGGTCATGGATTATTTGAGGGCGCTGGACCGCGAAATGGAACTTACAGTTCAGGCGAATCCGCCGCAGCAGATTGATACGATCTTTGTCGGGGGCGGAACGCCGACCGTGCTGACACCGCCGGAGATGGAATTTTTCCTGGCTTCCGTCCGCAGGCATTTTCCAAACTGGGCTTCGGATATCGAGTTCACCATGGAGGCTAATCCAGGCACGACTGATCTGGAGAAGCTGGGTGTGATGAAGGCGGGCGGGGTTAACCGCGTCAGCTTTGGCGTCCAATCCTTTCAAAATACGCTGCTGTCCGGTATCGGCCGCATTCACAATACGGATGATGTGTACCGCAGCCTGGACAACGCGCATAAAGCCGGACTGGATAATCTGTCGATTGACCTGATGTTCGGGCTGCCCAACCAGACGGTTGAGATGCTGGATGAGAGCATTACCAAAGCGCTGGAGCTTGGACTGCCGCATTATTCCATCTACAGCCTGAAGGTGGAGGAGAATACTCTTTTCCATACGATGTATCAGAAAAATCAGCTTCCGCTCCCGAGCGAAGAGGATGAGCTTCAAATGTATCTCCTGCTCATGTCGCGCATGAAGGAAGCGGGGTACAAGCAGTATGAGATCAGCAACTTTGCCAAACCGGGCTTTGAAAGCCGGCACAATATGACCTACTGGCGGAACGAGGATTATTACGGTCTCGGAGCTGGAGCGCATGGTTACGTCGGAAGACAGCGCCATGTGAATATCAAAGGCGTAACGCCTTACAACCAAGGCGCGGCAGAAGGGCTGCCAAGGCTGGATCAGTTTACGGTTTCGGAGGAAGAAGCCATGGAGGATTTTGCAATGGTTGGCCTGCGTATGCTGGACGGCATGCAGACCTCGCGCTTTGAAAGCCAGTTCGGGCGGAAATTCGAAGACGTGTTTCGGGCTCCGCTGGAACGTCTGCTGCAGCAGGGACTGCTTGCCAAACGCAGTGACGGTGACGGCTACAAGCTGAGCGACAAAGGCATTTTATACGGAAACGATGTATTCGGCGCCTTCATCGGCCATCTGACAGCTGAAGTTTAATTTGCCTGAGTATTTGTGCAGGTGGACGGGCTGGCGGCATCATCAAACCGGCGGGAAACCGGAGGAAATAAGAGAGAATAACGGGTTTTGCCTTAGGGCAGGATCCGTTTTTTTCCATTTGGGGTACCGCTGGATATTCCTGATTTTTGTAAAAAGAAACCCTTGAAGTTTTATACGTCATATTGTATATTTATTCGTGTTATTATCCGAGGAGGTGCGCTGCCGATGCCAGCCGTTGCCGTATGCAGAACAGCAACTATTGAAGATGTAGAGCCTTTATTTCTTATGATAGAAGAATATGCGCGGAGGGGCATCATGCTTCCAAGGTCACGCAAAGTGCTGGAGCGCCAGATTAACGACTTTGTGGTGGCGGAAGTAGACGGTGAGGTAGTCGGCTGCGGTTCGCTGTGCCAGCTTGGCGAAGATCTGGTGGAGATCAGGTCTCTCGGAATTTCGGAAGGCAGCAAGGGCCAGGGCTTAGGGTCCATGATCGTAAATAAGCTGATTGAACAGGCCAAAGCAAGATCCATCCCGAAAATAATGGCACTCACTTATGAGGTTTCCTTTTTCCTGAAAAATGGATTCCACATTGTAAATAAAGAAATCTTTCCGGAGAAGGTTTGGACCGATTGCATCCACTGCGCGAAGCAGCACTGCTGCGACGAAATAGCCGTTCTTAAAATGCTGGACTGACTTGACAATCGTCATGTCGGTCTGGTATTTTTGTAATAGTGATTAGCACTCTATTGAAGTGAGTGCTAAATCGGAAGCGTCAGATAACAAAGGGAGGGATTTGCTGTGTTGACGGAACGACAGAGACTCATTTTAGCAACCATAGTGGATGATTACATCCGTTCTGCAGAACCGGTAGGATCCCGCAGCATTTCGAAACGCGGTGATGTCGGCTACAGTCCGGCAACCATCCGCAACGAGATGTCAGACTTGGAGGAGCTTGGCTTTCTGGAGCAGCCGCATACATCTGCGGGCCGGATTCCATCCCACAAGGGTTATCGGTATTACGTGGATCATTTGGTGCCTATGGCTTCGCTTGATACGGCCGAACTGAAAGTGCTCAAGGCCTTTTTTGCCGAGAAGCTGAACGCGGTCGAGCAGGTGGTGCAGCATGCGGGAACCATTTTGGCTCATATGACGAATTACACTTCGATCCTTCTTGGACCGGAGGTTTTCCATACCACGCTTCGTCATTTTGGACTGCTTCCTTTAAATGATAATAAAGCAGTAGCTATTGTAGTAACAAGCACCGGCCAGGTAGAGAATAAGACGGTGTCCATTCCGCCCGGTATTTCTGTTTCGGAAATTGAGCGGATGGTTAATTTGCTGAATCATCGTTTGGCAGGCATGCCGATTTATAAGCTGAAGTCCCAGATTTTTCAGGAGATCGGCCTTGAAATGGAACGTCATGTTTCCCATTATCAGGACTTGATGGGCATTTTGGACGAATCCTTTGATACAAGTCTGGAGAACCAGCGGCTCTTCTTGAGCGGAATGACCAATATGCTTACCCAGCCCGAGTTTAAAGACGTCGAGAAGGTTAAGACCATTCTGGATTTGCTTGAGGAGACGCCTACCCTGGCAAAAATGATTTCCTCCGCAGCGAGCGGCTCCGGTATTCAGGTTAGAATCGGAAGCGAGAATTCCCACGAGGCTTTTGCCGACTGCAGCCTGATTACGGCAACGTATTCGGTGGAAGGGGAAGCGCTCGGGACGATCGGCATTTTAGGGCCGACCCGGATGGATTACTCGCGCGTGATCGGAATCTTAACCATTTTATCCAATAACCTTACCGCGATTTTGTCTAAGCATTAACGCCTGTCAGGCGGTATGCCGGGAGAAGTCGCCCTTCAAGGAGGTGAAGATTTCTTTGAAGAATATCAATCGATCTGAAGAGGAAGCGAATATGAACAACGAAGCTGAATTTAAAGAACAAGAGCAGAACGTAACGGCTGATGAGCAAGAAATCCAGGCGGAAGCTGCTGCACCTGAAGTGAATGCCGAAGAAGCCGGTGAAGCAGGGGCTGAGGCCGAAGGAAATCCGGAATTGGAGAGCCTGCGTGCTGAAGCTGCTGAACACCAGCAGCGTTTGCTGCGCGTTCAGGCGGACTATGATAATTTCCGCAGACGTACGCAGAAGGAGAAAGAAGAACTGGCCAAATATGCTTCTTCCAAGCTGATTGGAGAGCTGCTGCCGGTGTTTGATAATTTTGAACGCGCTTTGGCAGCCAGCCTGCCTGAGCAGAACGACCAATCGTCCTTGGTTAAAGGTGTGGAAATGATTTTCCGGCAGTTTGAAGGAGTCCTGAAGAACGAAGGCTTGTCCATCATGGAAACGGTCGGCCAGCCGTTTAACCCGGAATATCACCAAGCGGTCATGACCGTTGAAACCGACGAGTATGAAGAAGGCGTGGTTGTGGAAGAGCTGCAGAAGGGCTACCTGCTTAAAGACAAGGTGCTTCGTCCGGCCATGGTGAAGGTCAGCGGCTGAGACTGAGGGGTTCAGCCCTCCGGTTCTTTTCCGTACAGGCGAAGCGGGATTTTTATACTGATTTTTATACTTAGATGAAGTGAAGTTGTTTAAGGTTCAGTTAAGATTTGAAGCTTATGCTTACGAAACCAATAGAAGCGAATGCTCAACGAAAATGCTGGTGCTTCATAAAAATTAAGCTGATGCTTTCGAAGTAATTTTGTTTCGAAGCCTATTCAAGAAGCGAATGCTCAACAAAAAAAGCTTATGCTTACGAAGCAATTTTGTTTCGAAGCCTATTCAAGAAGCGAATGCTCAACAAAAAAAGCTTATGCTTACGAAGCGAATTTTTATTGCGAAGACAATCTAACGAAGCAATGCTTCATAAAAATTTTAGGAGGACATGTTCCATGAGTAAAGTAATCGGTATTGACCTGGGTACAACCAACTCTTGCGTAGCGGTAATGGAAGGCGGCGAAGCCGTTGTAATTCCTAACCCTGAAGGTGCGCGCACGACTCCATCTGTAGTCGGCTTCAAGAAAGACGGCGAGCGGATCGTCGGTGAAACGGCAAAACGCCAAGCGATCACGAACCCTGACCGTACCATCATCTCCATTAAGAGACATATGGGTACGAACCATAAAGAAACGATTGACGGCAAAGATTACACGCCTCAAGAGATTTCCGCCATCATCCTGCAGAAGCTGAAAGCAGACGCGGAAGCTTATCTCGGCCAGCCGGTAACCCAAGCGGTTATCACTGTTCCGGCTTACTTCAACGACAGCCAGCGCCAAGCGACTAAAGACGCAGGTAAAATTGCCGGTCTTGAAGTGCTGCGTATCGTCAACGAACCAACGGCTGCGGCTTTGGCTTATGGTCTGGAAAAATCCGAAGATCAAACGATCCTCGTCTTTGACCTTGGCGGCGGTACGTTCGACGTATCTATCCTTGAACTCGGCGACGGCTTCTTCGAAGTTAAAGCAACCAGCGGCGACAACCACCTGGGCGGTGATGACTTTGACCAAGTGATCATCGACTACCTTGTAAATGAATTCAAGAAAGAACAGGGCATTGACCTGAGCAAAGATAAAGCGGCTGTACAGCGCTTGAAGGATGCAGCTGAGAAAGCGAAGAAAGAACTCTCCGGCGTGCTGACTACAACGATCTCCCTGCCGTTTATCACAGTAGTAGACGGAGTGCCTCAGCACTTGGAAGTGAACCTGACTCGCGCTAAATTTGAAGAGATTTCCGCGGAACTGGTAGAACGTACTTTGGGTCCTACTCGCCGAGCAATGAGCGATGCAGGTTTGTCTGCTTCCGAAATTGATAAGATTGTTCTTGTCGGCGGTTCCACCCGTATCCCTGCTGTGCAGGAAGCAATCAAGAAGCTGACCGGCAAAGAACCGCACAAAGGCGTTAACCCGGATGAAGTGGTTGCCCTTGGTGCTGCCGTTCAAGCGGGCGTATTGACCGGCGACGTTAAAGACGTAGTATTGCTCGACGTAACTCCATTGTCCCTCGGTATCGAAACAGCCGGCGGCGTATTTACGAAGATGATCGACCGCAATACTACGATCCCTACGAGCAAATCCCAAGTGTTCTCCACTTATGCGGATAATCAGCCAAGCGTTGAAATCCACGTACTGCAGGGCGAACGCGAAATGGCGGCAGGCAACAAAACTTTGGGACGTTTCACTTTGAGTGACATTCCTTTGGCTCCGCGCGGCGTGCCTCAAATTGAAGTTACTTTTGACATCGATGCGAACGGGATCGTTAACGTATCCGCTACGGACAAAGGCACTGGCAAGAGCCAGAAGATCACGATCACTTCCTCCAGCGGCTTGAGCGATGATGAAGTGGAACGCATGATGAAGGATGCCGAGCTGCATGCGGAAGAAGACAAGAAGCGCAAAGAGCTTGTTGAAGCGAAGAACAGTGCCGACCAGCTGATCTACAGCGTGGACAAAACGATCAAGGATCTGGGCGACAAAGTCGACGCAGCAGAAATCGAGAAAGCCAATGCGGCTAAAGAGGAGCTGTCCAAAGCTGTAGCTTCTGACAACCTTGACGAAATCAAGGCTGCTTCCGAGAAGCTGACCGAAATCGTTCAGCAGCTGTCCGTGAAGCTGTATGAGCAAGCACAAGCGGCTCAAGGCGGTGCTGAAGGAGCAAATGCTTCCCAAGGCGGTTCGGCTAAAGACAATGTTGTAGACGCTGACTACGAAGTCGTTGACGAAGACAAGAAATAAGACTTAGGGTTAATCCATAACAGAACCGGGCCAATCAGGCATCGGACGAATAGATTAGCACAGTAGGGAGGTCAAAGCGCTTAGGCATTCCGCGCTTTGACTTCCTTTTGTGCGATGATGGCGGAGGTGGAACTGTGGCTGATAAGCGTGACTATTATGAAGTGCTTGGCGTTGGAAAGAGCTCTTCGGATGAAGAAATTAAAAAAGCTTACCGGAAGTTGGCGCGCCAATATCATCCGGACGTAAACAAAGCGGACGATGCCGAGGCGAAGTTCAAGGAAGTAAAGGAAGCCTATGATGTATTAAGCGACGGTCAAAAACGCGCAAGATATGATCAATACGGCCACGTCGATCCGAACCAGGGCATGGGCGGAGGGTTCTCCGGCGGTGACTTTGGCGGTTTCGGCGATATTTTTGATATGTTCTTTGGCGGCGGTGGAGGCGGCAGACGCGATCCGAACGCCCCTCAGCGCGGAAATGATCTGCAGTATACAATGACGATTGAGTTTAAGGAAGCCGTCTTTGGCGTGGAACGGGATATTACCATTCCGCGTACCGAAAGCTGTGACACCTGCCACGGCTCCGGAGCCAAACCGGGCACTAAGCCGGAAACCTGTTCCGTCTGTCATGGCAGCGGCCAGCAGGAAGTCGTTCAGAATACGCCGTTTGGCCGAATGGTCAACCGCCGTGCCTGCTCGAACTGCGGCGGACGAGGCCAAATCATTAAAGAGAAATGTTCAACCTGCTCCGGCAGCGGCCAGGTCAAGAAGCAGCGCAAAATTCATGTCCGCATCCCAGCCGGCGTAGATGACGGCGCACAGCTGCGTATGTCCGGGGAAGGCGAAGGCGGTCTCCGCGGCGGTCCTGCGGGAGATTTGTATATCGTCATCCGCGTGAAATCCCACGATTTCTTTGAGCGCGAAGGCGATGACATCTACTGCGAGGTGCCGCTCACCTTTGCCCAGGCAGCGCTTGGGGATGAGATCGAAATCCCTACACTTACGGAAAAAGTCAAGCTGAAGATCCCTGCCGGAACGCAGACAGGAACCTATTTCCGCTTAAAAGGAAAAGGGGTGCCGAAGCTGCGCGGCATCGGTCAAGGCGACCAGCATGTCAAGGTTGTTGTTGTGACGCCTAGCAAGCTGAGCGACGAGCAGAAGGAGCTGCTCCGCCAATTTGCAGCCCATGACGGGGAGCATACCCACGAGCATGAGCAGTCTTTCTTCGACCGGATGAAACGGGCTTTTAGAGGCGACTAAGCAGCATATTCGTATAGCAGATTAATATAGAGACCAGCGCTTATCGGCGCTGGCCTTTTTGTTTTCTAAACAAAACAACGATCCGCAAGCAGCTTGTGCTGCTCACGGACCGTTGTTCTTTTTCCCCGCATTATTCGTTAATGACCGCAATGATCTCATCTTCAAGCTCAAGTCTGACCTCGTCCTTAAATACACGCCTGCCATACTCTTCATGCATATAAAGCAGGATTGCTTCAATCAAGTTGGCTTCAACCAGATATTGATTTCGGCCTCCGGCCCATACTTCAGCTGTGAATCCGGTATTTTCGTCCCAGGCAAGCTCGACTTGAACGTCAGAGGGGCGAATCTGCTTCCGGCTTGCGGTATGGACACAAACTGCGTTTATAATTTCATCTTCCGTCAAAATCATGAATTAATAACGTCCATCTCTCGGATTGTGATTGCGCGGACGGCTGAACCGGCGGAAGAGAGATGCGGCGATGACAATGACCAGGTAAATGGCAAAGAGGTTAACGGCCAAACCAAGCAGGCTGCCGAACCCGCCCATACCGGCGAACAGGCTGCCGAACAGAAGGCCGGACAAGCCGCCAATCATCATGCCTTTCATAAAGCTGCCCCCGCTGAAGAATCCGCGGTTAGTAGTCGTGGAAGCGGTTGTTCCGGTCTTAGAGCTTGTACTGGAGCTGGACACGCTGCCGCTGGAAGTCGATTTACTAGGGGTATTAGAATAGGATTTAACGCCTGAGCTGTAGCTTCCGCCAACCCGTCCTTTTGCGTCAGCCATATTGGGGACGGTAACCGCAAATAGCAGGGTGAATGCCATAACAACCATCATTAATTTTTTCAACATCGAGATTTAATGCCCTCCTGTAAGTTGTGTTTTATTTGTTTTATACAGGTAATACGGACAATAACTCAGAACGTTTCAATTTTAATAATAAAAAATTAAAAACTGCAGCTCTGGAGTCTGCAGACATGCTGCAGTTAAATGGAGCCTGAGCAGTGATCGTATTCAGGTGGAAAAACAGGCGTATTTATCTATTTGTGATTGTCAGGCATAAAATGCATTTCCGGTTGCACAATAACCCCGAACGGCTATTTCTTGATGTAAGTATACTTGATAAAGCGCAGGTGAGGAAAATGACGGAGAAGAATATACTCGCATATTTTAAAAGCCCGGAAGAGGCTGAGGGCGCACTTCGCAAGCTTCAGGCGCTTCGGGTCATCGACTGCTCCATCGACCGTTTCAGCAGATACGGCAGCGGCGGTCCGGGAAGCGCGCTTATGGGAATTGTACAGGGAACGCCGGAGCTGACGAGCCGTTCGGCAGATATTATGGCCAAAGCAGATCCGTCTAACAGCGGGATGAGTGACGGCGGCCAGGGCGGCCCTACCGGGCATGATGTTTTGCTGACGGCAGTGGTGGACGAGGGTGTGCATCATCAGGCATTAAAGATTGTAGAAGAAGCCGGAGGGCTGATTTGATTCATTAATAAAGGCAGAGCATGTCCCAAGTCCCAAAAAGGAGGAGCATCATAATCATGAACCAATCAGATAACCGCAGGGGAAGAGCGGCTCAGCCGCTGTCCAAAAACCTGGAAGGCCATAATTTGGACGTGGAGTTCTCGGAGGAGCGTGCTGACCAGGAGGACTGGGAGGCTTTGGAGCGCAGCGAAAGAGCGGATGCCCGGCAGAACAATAAAACTTCCAAATTGTAATTTGGAGAGCTGATCGACCAAGAAGAACCGCCAAGCCTGCTGAACCTTTTATGAAAGGAGCAGGGGGGCGGTTTTCTTTTTTGACGATTTTTATAGTACAATAGATGGCATGCAAATACCGAGGAGGAAACTGTTTTGAAGATTTGGAAAGAGCTTACGATACATACGACAGAGGAAGCGGTGGAGATGATCTCCAACTTTCTGCACGAATCCGGCGCAGGCGGGGTAGCCATCGAAGAGCATGTCGATAACGATAAACCGAGAGATACTTCTCTGGGGCAGTGGTTCGAAATTCCGCCAAACGATATTCCCGAGGGAGAAGCAAAGATCAGCGGTTATTTTCCTGAAGGCAGCGATATGGAGGCCGTTCAGAAGGAAATTAAGGAGCGGATTGAAGAGCTTCGCGAATATGAGATTGATCCGGGTGCGGCCGAATTTTCATTGCGTGATGTGAGTGAGGACGACTGGGCGAATAATTGGAAAAAGTATTTTAAACCGATCCGTGTTTCGGACCGCCTGACCATCAAACCGACATGGGAAGCTTATGAGCCGGCGACACCTGCCGAGAAAATCATTGAGCTCGACCCCGGCATGGCCTTCGGAACCGGAACCCACCCGACCACCGCGCTTTGCCTGCGTACGCTGGAGTCCGTCATTCAAGAGGGCGACGAAGTGATTGATGTGGGTACCGGCTCGGGCATCCTTGCCATCGGAGCAGTCCGGCTTGGAGCGAAGCATGTGCTTGCGCTTGACCTGGATCCGATTGCGGTTACGAGCGCAAATGAGAATGCGCAGCTGAACGGTCTGCAGGAACAGATCACGATCTTTGAAAGCGACCTGCTGGCCGTGCTCAAGAGCGGGAAAGACGCGTCCGAGCTGGGCGTAACGCTCCCTGTACGTGTCGTGGTTGCCAACATTCTGGCAGAAATTATCCTGCTCTTTATCGAGGATGTCTACCAGGCTCTGCAGCCGGGCGGGTATTATATTGCTTCGGGCATTTATAAGAATAAGGAACAAGAGGTTAAGGAAGGACTTGTGGCGGCAGGCTTCGAGATCACGCGGACGGCACGTGAAGAAGATTGGGTCGCTTTTGTGGCGAGAAAGGGGTAACCATGAATTTTCTGGATTCGATTATCCGATTTCCCCTGCATGATCTGCCGTTTATTTTGGTGGTCATCTTAATTGCGTTTACCGTTCACGAATTTGCCCATGCTTATACAGCTAACAAGTTTGGAGATCCGACTGCCAAGCTGCTGGGGAGAGTGACACTTAACCCGGCGGCGCATATTGACCTGTTCGGGACGATTATGCTCCTGATTCTGGGCTTTGGCTGGGCCCGGCCGGTACCGGTGAACCGTGACAATTTCAGCAGGCCCCGGCTTATGGGAGTTATTGTGTCGGCAGTCGGCCCGCTCAGCAATCTGCTGGTGGCTTTTGTGGGGACGATGATCTTTGACGTTCTGCTTGACCATGGCTATATCAGCATGTATGAAACGTCCAAATGGAACGAAGCGGCCTATTATTTCTTTTTCTATTTAATCAATTTGAATATTTCGCTGTTTCTGTTTAATCTGCTGCCTCTTCCGCCGCTTGACGGATACCGGATTGTGGAGGATCTTGTGCCGCGCCGGTTCAGGCTGGTGCTTCAGCAGTATGAGCAGTGGGCATCGTTCATTTTTCTGCTCTTTGTATTTCTGCCTCCGCTGAGGGCAGTGACGCTTGATCCGTTGTTTGGGCTTGCGAGCGATATTTACAATGAATTTAACCATTTTTATATGTGGATACAAGGAATGTTCTAACGGTTTACCAGAGGGAAAAAGCCCTGGAAACTGCCGCCAGCCTTCATTTCTTCTGTAGCCAGCAGGCTTCAAAAGTTGTATGATGAAGGTTGGCAATTTCGATCAAGGATGGATGAGAATGCAGCGTTATTTCATCCCGCCGGAGCAGTTCGGTGAGGATCATGTCCTTGTCGCAGGTGAAGACGCGCGCCATATTACAAAAGTGATGCGGGGTAAGCCGGGTGACAAGATTATTGTAAGCGACGGGCAGGGCCGTGTGGTGCTGGCTGAGCTGGCGTCGCTGGAGCCTGACAGCGTTACGGCGAAGGTGCTGGAGAGCATGCCGGAAACGAGTGAGCCGCGCGTAAAGGTTGATATTGCGCAAAGCCTGCCGAAAGGCGACAAGATGGAAACCGTCATTCAAAAATGCACGGAGATCGGCGCCGCTTCGTTTATTCCGTTTCTGTCAGAGCGGACAATCGTTCAATACGATGAACGCAAGGAAGGGAAGCGGACCGCAAGGTGGGCCAAAATCGCCAAAGAAGCGGCGGAGCAGGCACACCGGAGCCGGATTCCGGAGGTTCGCCAGCCCCTGAAGTGGAAGGGCCTGCTGGAACTTTTTCAAGGATACGATCTTGTATGTCTTTGTTATGAGAAAGAGACCGGCGCTCAATTAAGAGATATCATAGAGCCGTTTGCCTCGTCCTTGGGACGGGAAGCAGCCGGACGCGTGCTTGTCATTGTTGGCCCTGAGGGCGGATTTACGGAGGAAGAGGTATCGGCCGCTGAAGCGGCGGGGGCCAAATCCGTCGGCCTCGGCAGACGCATTCTAAGAACGGAAACGGCCGGTATGGCCGCCCTAACTTGCATATTATATGAAACCGGAGAATTGGGGGGAGCTTAACCAATGCCATCAGTAGCTTTTTATACGCTTGGCTGTAAAGTTAACTTTTATGATACAGAAGCCATCTGGCAGCTGTTTAAGAATGAAGGATACGAGCAGGTAGACTTCGAGCAGACCGCTGACGTGTACCTGATTAATACGTGTACGGTTACCAACACCGGCGACAAGAAGAGCCGTCAGATTATCCGCCGTGCGGTCCGCCGCAACCCGGACGCCATTATTGCAGTAACCGGCTGCTACGCGCAGACCTCGCCTGCTGAAATTATGGACATCCCTGGCGTTGACCTCGTAATCGGCACCCAGGATCGCGACAAAATCCTGACTTACGTCAATGAAATTCAGAAGGACCGCCAGCCGATTAATGCGGTTCGCAATATTATGAAGACCCGTGAATTCGAGGAGCTGGATGTTCCTAACTTCACTGGACATACACGCGCGTTCCTCAAAATTCAGGAAGGCTGCAACAACTTCTGCACCTTCTGTATTATTCCTTGGTCCAGAGGATTGTCCCGTAGCCGTGATCCGAAGAGCGTTATTGCTCAGGCTAGACAGCTTGTGGCTTCCGGCTATAAGGAAATCGTGCTGACAGGAATTCATACAGGCGGATACGGAGATGATCTTGACGAGTACAAGCTGGCCGACCTGCTGTGGGATTTGGATAAAGTAGAAGGGCTGGAGCGCATCCGCATCAGTTCGATTGAAGCGAGCCAGATTGACGACAGAGTGCTTGAAGTGCTTAAAAATTCATCGAAAATGTGCCGTCATTTCCATATTCCGCTTCAAGCAGGTAATGACGAAGTGCTTAAGCGGATGAGACGCAAATATACGATTGCCGAGTTTGAAGAGAAAATCCGCAAAATCCGCGCGTTTATGCCGGACGTTGCCATTACAACTGACATTATTGTTGGTTTCCCTGGCGAAACGGACGAGCATTACCGTGACGGTTTTGAGGCGATCAAACGGATCGGTTTCTCCGAGCTGCACGTGTTCCCATATTCCAAACGTACAGGCACACCTGCTGCACGTATGGAGGATCAAGTGGATGAAGAGGTTAAAAATGCCCGTGTCCATGAGCTGATTGATCTGTCCGAGCAAATGCAGCTGGCTTACGCTGAGAAGTTTGTTGGTGAAGTGCTGGATGTCATTCCGGAGCGTGACGAAAAGGGACAATACGGTCCGGATCGCACGATGGGGATGAGCGACAATTATTTGCAGGTTGTCTTTGATGCTCATGAAGACTTGACCGGCCGTTTGTGCCGCGTGAAGATCACCAAAGCCGGCGTCAATGAATGCGAAGGCACGCTGGTCCGGATTCTGGATGAGCTGCCGGAAGCGGCGGGACGCTAAACTCTTGGCAGGCTGTAGTCTGCCGTGTAAGACTGTCCAGGCTTCAGCATCTGATTCAAACCTGATACCGCATCAAAATCTTAAAGGATTTCATTCCGCTTCTGTGGAATGGAATCCTTATTATTAGATCAGAAAGAAAGGCAGGGAAAGAGAAATGGCCTACAAGGAAATTTCAGCAGGCGGCGTTGTGTTCCGCCGCGATGGAGGCAAGCTGCAGATTCAGCTGATTACGGACCGGTACGGGAAGATTTCTTTTGCAAAAGGGAAGCAGGAGCCCGGCGAAACCGTTGAAGAGACTGCGCTGAGGGAAATTTGGGAAGAAACAGGCATTAAGGGGACGATCATCCAGCCTATCGACATTATTGCCTATAAATACGAGCATGCCGTACACGGCGAGGTAGACAAGGAGGTCCATTACTATCTGGTTGAAAGCGATCAGGCCGAGCTGAAGGCGCAGATCGAAGAGATCCGCGGGGTGGCCTGGTATGAGCCGCAGGAGGCATGGGAGAAGCAGCGGACCTCCGGTTATGACAACAACGATTTTATTCTGGAAAAAGGCTTAAAGCTGCTCGGCATCGAGGTCTGATTACGAGGTTACAAGCCGCTGCGGTCCAGCCTTCTCCATACCGGCAGGTAGCATAAAGGAAGAGCGAGCAGAGAGCTGAGGACGTTAAACAGCGTCTGGCTGTGGGCGATGATGCTTGAAGCATCCGTTGAAATCCATGACGCTGCAGCTTCCAGCCCGCTGATAAACGGCAGGAACAGCAGGCAGCCGCCGACGTTCAGTACGATGTGCGACCAGGCGACAAATTTGCCTGACCGTGTTCCGCCAATGGAGGCGATGACGGCTGTTACACAGGTTCCGACATTGGAGCCGAGAACAACGGCAATGCCAAGCGGAACGGGAAGTGCTCCAGACGCAGCTAATCCCATGGCTAGCCCGATGACGGCGGAGCTGCTGTGCACAACCGCGGCCAGCACGGCGCCGGCTGCAACGCCCCATAGCAGGCTGCTCTCCGCGCGCTCCGTGAACCAGCCGATCAAGCCGTACGCCTGAAGGGCTTCGCCAGTGCTCTGCATCCAGGCGATTGCGATCAGGACGATACTGAATCCGGCACAGGCTAATGCGGCGTGCTGGCCGGATTGGAGCAGGAAAGTGTATCTGCTCAGCCGGTAAGGGAGCTTCTCATGAAGCACAACGGCGGCAAACCAGAGGCACATAGACAGCAGAAGAAGCGGAAGGCCCAGGGAAGAAAGATGAAGGGCGATCAGCTCGGTGGTCAGGCAGGTGCCGATATTGCCTCCGAGGATTATGCCCAGCGTGCGCCCGTAGGTGAGCAGACCGGCATTGACGAGTCCGATCGTCATGACCGTGACGGCTGTGCTGCTTTGCAGCAGGGCGGTTACAACCGTGCTGAACAGCATTCCTTTTACCGGTGTAGCGGATACCGTGTTCAGCAGTCTCGTCAGTACCGGTCCGGCCCATGCCTGAAGGGCGAGCTCCATCATTTTCATACCAAAAATAAAGAGGGCCAGTCCAAACGTCAGCGGGATGATGATTTCGCGGAACACCGGGCAGGCCTCCTTTCTTGAACAAGCTTTTGCTGAGGTTATATGTATGCTTGCAGCCGCGGCTGCATGACAAGCCCAGCGATTTTGGACCGGGAGAGCGGTTTTTTCAAAGTCATTTTTAAAAGCGATTATTTAAAGTCATATTATCAAAGACAAGTAGGAGTGAAGACAGATGGCATCTGTAGTATTGCAGCGCAGCCGCAAGAAGAGGCTGGAACAGGGGCATCCCTGGGTGTATAAGAGCGAGATTGAACGTGTGGACGGAGAGGTTCTGCCCGGCGGTCTTGTGGAGGTTGTGAATCATCAGGGACGGTACCTGGCAACGGGTTATTACAACCCGGCTTCGCAAATTACGGTCCGGATTATTTCTTATAAACCTGTGGAGGCGATGGACACCGCCTTTTTTGCGGAACGTTTTGCCGACTGTCTCAGACACCGCACGCGCTTTGTACAGGAAAATGCTTATCGCCTCGTTTACGGGGAAGCCGATTTTCTGCCTGGGCTCATTGTAGACCGGTTTGGCGATATATTGGTTGTCCAGCTGCTCACATTGGGGATGGACAAGCACCGGGAGCAGATTGTTGAAGCCTTGGTGCAGGTGCTGCAGCCGAAGGGCATTTATGAGCGGAGCGATGTCGGAGTCAGGGAGATTGAAGGGCTGGAGCAGGTCAAAGGGCCTTTGTACGGCAAATGCCCGCGTCATGTGACGGTTACGGAAAACGGGCTGCTGATCTCCGTCGATATCGAGGAAGGGCAGAAGACGGGTTATTTCTTTGATCAGCGGGAGAACCGCGCTTCCATCGCCCCGCTGATGCTGGGCTGGGGAGAGCGCAGCGGAATTACCCTCCAGAAGCAGGAAGGGCAGGATGGCGAAGTCCGGAATGTTCCGGTCAACAAAAGCGGCAAGGAAGTCTCCTTCCCATACTGGGACGGGGCTACGGTACTGGAGTGCTTCTCCCACACCGGCAGCTTCACGCTGCACGCCTGCAAATACGGGGCTAAAAAAGTAACCTGCCTCGACATTTCCGAGCATGCCATTGAAAGCGCCCGGGAGAACGTCAAGCTTAACGGGTTTGAGGACCGCGTTGAATTTGTAGTGGCGGATGCCTTTGACTACCTGCGCAGCCAGGTCAAGGGCCAGGAAGAGCGGAAAGCCCGCGCTGAAGGGACAACAGACACGTCGGTGCCGCTGGCACAGGGGACAGGCCGGACCTGGGACGTGGTCATTTTGGACCCTCCGGCTTTTGCCAAGACCAAGAAAGCGGTAGCGGGTGCATGCAGAGGATATAAAGATATCAATCTTCACGGGATGAAGCTGGTTAATGAGGGAGGCTATCTTGTCACGGCAAGCTGCTCTTACCACATGCGCCCGGATTTGTTCCTGAGCACGATTGCGGACGCTGCGGAGGATGCGGGAAAAATTCTCCGCCTTGTCGAATGGCGGGCGGCGGGCAAAGACCATCCGCAAATTCTCGGGGTAGAAGAAGGGCATTATTTGAAATTTGCTATCTTTGAAGTTCGGAGCAAGGCGTAAAGCGAGTCTGATAGGGACAAGTATGGAGTTGAATTTCGCAAGCAGGCCGGGGGATCCCGGTCTGCTTTTCTTTTTTACCAATCTATAGGAAATTTGCAAACACATGTTCCATTCTATCGGGTTGTGTTATACTAGAAAGTATCGAATAGTATCGAATTATTGCGAATGAACAGGCTCCGGTAAGCGGAGCTTTAATATAGAGGGAGGTTGCTCCGTGTCACTTCAATTGATTATCGGACGTGCAGGCAGCGGCAAAACCAAATATATGCTGGAACAAATTCAAGCCCGGCTGCAGGAGGATCCGATGATGGGGCCGCCGATTCTGATTCTTGTTCCTGAGCAGTCTACCTTTCAGCTGGAACGGGCGATCGCTTCTTTACCGGGATTGCAAGGTGCGGTCCGGGTGCAGGTGCTGGGATTTAGACGCCTTGCATTAAGGGTCATGCAGGAAACGGGCGGTTCCGCGCTTATTCCGATTAGTGAAGAAGGCAAGAAGATGCTGCTCTACCGGATCATGCGAAAGCTGCAGGAGGATCTGAAGCTGTACGGCAGTGCAGGCGGCCAGCTGGGCCTGATCGACAAGCTGAACAGCCTGTATACGGAAACGAAAAAGTATGGTGCGGACTCGGCTGCGCTGAGAGAGCACCTTCATTTGCTGGAGGCCGGCGCCAAAGAAGCGCCCCTGCTTAAGAACAAGCTGCATGACCTGCAGCTGATCTTCAGCGAATTTGAGAAAGAGCTGTCCGGTCTATACCTGGATGCCGAGGATCATGTCGTCAAGCTGGCCGAAGGCGCATTATCCTCTTCCTTCCTGCAGGGGGCGGAGATCTGGGTCGACGGCTTTCAATCTTTTACACCCCAGGAGTACAAGGCTTTAGGAAGGCTTATGGAGGCTGCTGCACGGATGAATGTCGCGCTGACGCTGGACAGGCCGTATGATGACGGACAGGCGCCGCATGAGCTGAATATGTTCCATACGCCGGCCGTAACGTATACGAAGCTTCGCGCACTGGCGGAAGACTCCGGAATTACCGTCAGCCCTGCCAGGTTGATGGACGAGCGGCCTTATCCGCGGTTTAGGGAAAAGGAGACGCTGGCGCTGCTTGAGTCCATCTATGGAACACGGAAGCGGATAAGGGAGCACGAGCAGCCGGCTGATGTGGAACAAAGCCTGCGCCTCAGAGCCGCTGTGAACAAACGGACAGAGGTTGAGGCAGCGGTCCGGGAGATGATCAGACTGGCCAGAGATGAAGGTGCCCGCTGGCGGGACATGGCTCTGTACGTCCGGTCTCTGGAGGATTATGCTGACCTGATCGAGCCGGTATTCAGCGATTACGGAGTGCCTGTATTTTTGGACCGGCGCAAGCGGATGATGACTCATCCCTTGGTTGAATTGGTGCGCGGGGCGCTGGATGTGGTCAGGAAATACTGGAAATATGAAGATGTGTTCCGCTGCGTGAAGACGGATTTCCTGCTGCCTTCCGATGGCAGTCTGACCCGGGAAGATATGGACACACTGGAGAATTACGTCTTGGCTTCAGGGATTGAAGGAGGCCGCTGGAACAGTGAAAAAGCATGGAGAGGAACGCCGAACCTGTCGTTAGAGCCAGGAGAGCAAAACGGCCGGGATCAGGAGGAGACGGAAGGCTCTGCTGCATCCGGTGCTTCCGCAGCTTCTGCCGATTCTGCCAATGCTGCTAATTCCGCCGCTTCCGGCGCACAAGAGGAATTAATGAACCGGATCCGCCTCTGCCGGGATGCCGCTGCAGGGCCGCTCGCCCTGTTTGAGAAACGGCTCAAACGGAGCAAGACGGCGAGGGATATGTGCACGGCTGTCTACCATCTGCTTGAAGACGCTGAAGCGGCGCAGAGACTGGACCGCCTTGCGGAAGAGGCGGCAGGGGCCGGACAGCCCCAGCTGGCCATGGAGCACCGCTCGGTCTGGGGAGCCGTTCTGGATCTGCTGGACCAGATCGTGGACATGCTTGGAGACGAACAGCTCGGGGTAGAGCTGTTTGCAGGTGTGCTGGATACAGGCCTGCGGAATTTAATGCTGGGCCTGGTCCCTCCGTCACTGGATCAAGTGCTGGCGGGAAGCATGGACCGGACACGCTCGGCCAAAGTCAAACACGTCTTTGTGCTGGGAGCGAACGAAGGGGTAATGCCTGCGCTTTATCAGGAGGAAGGCATCCTGACGGATGCGGAACGGACACGGCTGGCCCAGACAGGGCTTGTGCTGGAGCCCGGCCTCGCCAGAAAGCTGCTTGACGAACGGTTTATGATCTATCAGGTGCTGTCCTCGGCGGAGTCGTCCCTCTGGATTTCCTATTCGGTTGCGGACGAGGAAGGCAAAGCGCTTCTGCCGTCTGAGGTCATCCGTGACCTGAAGCTGAAATTTGCCGGCCTGCAGGAGAAATTCCTGCCTGCGGAACCGGCGTCAGCGTCTAACGAAGAGGTGCAGCTGGAATATGTGTCAAGTGCGGAGCCGACGCTCTCCGTGCTTGTCGGCCAGCTAAGGCAATGGCGGGCGGGAGCCGGGTTATCCCCTGTTTGGAAAGGGGCCGTCCATTGGTTCAGCCGCCAGCCTGCTTATCAAACCAAATTGAACTATCTGCTTCAGTCGCTGGATTACCGGAACGGGACAACCATGCTGACTGAGGCAACCAGCCGCCAGCTGTACGGAACCCGGCTGCGCACAAGCGTGTCGCGGATGGAGAAATTTGCGGCCTGCCCGTTTTCCCATTTTGCCTCATACGGCTTAAAGCTCAGGGAACGCCAGCTCTACCGGCTCAAAGCGCCGGATATCGGCCAGCTGTTTCATGCGGCTCTTAGTGCAATGGCCTTATCATTCAAGAACACCAACAGGAGCTGGGCCGATCTGACGTCGGAAGAATGCGTCCGTGAAGCAGAAGCCGCTGTGGATAAGCTGACGCCGCAGCTGCAGGGGGAGATCCTGCTCAGCTCCAAGCGTTACGGCTTTATTGCCCGCAAGCTGAAGAACATCGTCGGCCGTGCTTCGCTTATTCTCGGTGAACAGGCGAAACGCGGAAGCTTCGAGCCGGCCGGGCTGGAGCTGGACTTTGGACCGGGCAAGGAGCTGCCGCCGCTCGTCTTTGAGCTGGACAACGGCTGCGTTATGGAGGTTGTCGGCCGGGTGGACCGGGTAGACATGGCGGAAAGTGAGCAGGGGATCCTGCTCCGGGTGATTGACTATAAATCCAGCCAGACTGATCTGAAGCTCCACGAGGTCTATTACGGACTGGCGCTTCAGATGCTGACCTACCTGGATGTCGTGCTGTCTTCTGCAGAGGAATGGCTGGGCAGCCCGGCCAAACCGGCTGGAACGCTTTATTTTCATGTGCATAACCCGCTGCTGCAGAGCAGCAATGCCTTGACAGCCGATCAGGCGCGCCAGGAAATGCTGAAGCGGTTTAAGCTGCGCGGTCTGGTTACGGCCGACCGTGAAATTGCAGTGATGATGGATAACCAGCTGGAGAAAGGGCATTCAGAAATACTGCCGGTTGCGGTTAAAGGGGATGGCGGATTTTACAGCAGCTCGGCTGTTGCCACCCCGGAGCAGTGGGATGTGCTGCTGTCTTCTGTACGGAAGACGATCCGCGGCATCGGAACCCGGATCACCGAAGGAGATGTCGCCATCGAGCCGTACCGCCTGGGACAGGAGACGGCCTGCACATTTTGTTCGTTTAAATCGGTGTGCCAGATGGAGCCCTCAGACGAAAGCCGGTTTAAACCATTAAGCAAACCCGGCAAAGACCAGATCTGGAACGTATTAGAGGAGGAATCGCCATGGAACCCGTAATTCCCAAACCTGCCGGAAGCTATTGGAGCGATGACCAGTGGAATGCGATCACGCTGTCCGGCGGCAACATGCTCGTTGCTGCGGCGGCGGGTTCCGGCAAGACAGCGGTGCTCGTTGAGCGGATCATCCGCAAAATTTCCGATCCTGTGCAGCCCGTAGATATCGAACGCCTGATGGTAGCTACTTTTACGAAAGCAGCTGCTGCGGAGATGCGTCACCGGATTCGGGAAGCTTTGGAAGCGAAGCTCGAGAACGGCGAGCCCGATGAACGGCTGCAGCGGCAGCTGGCAATGCTTGGCCGGGCTTCCATCACAACGCTGCATTCCTTCTGTATGGAGGTTATTCAGCGGTATTACACGATGATTCCGCTGGACCCCGGCTTCCGGATTGCCTCTGAGCATGAAGCCAAGCTGCTCCGCCAGGAGACCCTTGAGGAGCTGTTTGAGGAAAAATACGGCAGCGAAGACGGCCAGGTCTTCTTCGAGCTGGTCGAATGGTTCAGCGGCGAACGCAGCGACGATGCCGCATTCCGGCTGGTGCAGCGCCTGTTCGATTTCTCGCGCAGTCATCCTTGGCCGGATTACTGGCTGCGCAGCATGGCTGATTCCTTTGCCGGTGCAGCGGTAGAGTCGCTGGAGAGCAGCCTGTGGGTTCAAAGCATCATCCAGGATACGCTGCTGACGCTTGACGGCATGCTGAATCTGCTTTCGCAGGGCAAGGCACTGTCGCTGGCTCCAGGCGGTCCTGCGCCCTATGCGGTATCCCTTGAAGAGGATATGAATGTAGTGCTCGGATTACAAGAAGCCGTGCTGAACGGCCCGTGGAGCGGTCTGTTCCAGACCTTTCAATCTGCAGCGTTTGGCAAGCTGAAGCCGGTCAAGAAGGATCAGACCGATCCAGCTGTGCAGGAGCGGGTCAAAGCTCTGCGGGAGGAAGCGAAGAAGTCGCTTGTCGAGCTGCAGCAGCAGCTGTTTGGCAGACCGGCGGAAGCTTTTGCTGCAGAACTGCACGCTGCGGCGCCGCTGATGTCGGGACTTGCCGAGCTCGTTATTGAATTCGGCGAACGTTACAGGGAGGCCAAGGCGGAGCGGGGCTGGCTGGATTTTTCAGACCTGGAGCATTACTGCCTGCGCATTCTGCTTCACCCGGACTCGACGCCGCTCCGGATTCTCCCCTCGGATGCTGCGCTTGAATATCAGGCGCAATTCGAGGAAGTGCTGCTCGATGAATACCAGGATACGAATACGGTTCAGGAAACCATTGTCCGGCTGATCTCCCGGCCGGGTGCCGGCAACCGTTTTATGGTAGGCGATGTGAAGCAGAGCATCTACCGGTTCCGGCTGGCTGAGCCTGGCTTGTTTCTTGAGAAGTACCGGGGCTATGGGGATGATTTCAGCGGCGAAGGCTTGCGAATCGACCTGGCCCGAAACTTCAGAAGCCGGCGGGAGGTCGTCGGGGCGGTCAATATGCTGTTCCGTCAGATCATGAACAGGACGGTTGCTGAAATTGACTATGATGACCGGGCAGAGCTGATTTATGGCAATCTGTTTCCCGCTGGAGAACAAGGTCTGCCGCAGTATGAACCGGAATTAATGCTGATTGACCGGAGCGGTGCCGGGCTTCTGGATGACCTTGCGTCCGGCAGTTCAGACGGCGGTTCGTCTGGAGGATCGGGTGAACAGGCAGAAAATGAGCAGGCAGACGGCCAGGATAACGAAGAAGCTGCCGACGTGGAGGCTGTCCGCCTGGAGGCGCGTGCGATTGCTGCACGAATCCGCGGCCTGCTCGGGGAAGGCGGCGCGCCGCTGATGGTCTATGACAAGAACCTGAAGGGCTCCCGGCCGGCTGTGCTTGGGGACATCGTCATTCTGCTGCGCTCGACCTCCGGCTGGGCCCCGCTGATGATTCAGGAGCTTCAGCTTGAAGGTATACCTGCCGTGGGAGAGCTGAATCAGGGGTATTTTCAGGCTGCTGAGGTGGAAAATATGCTCTCCCTGCTTCAGATTATCGACAACCCGAATCAGGATATTCCGCTGGCAGCCGTTCTTCGCTCGCCGATTGTCGGCCTGGATGAAGAGGATCTGTCGCAGATCCGGCTAGCCAGTAAGAGCGGCGGATTCTACGAAGCGCTGCTTGCCTGGATGGACGAAGCGGCAGAGACAGAAGACACGGAAGATGCAGCAGAAACGGAAGGCGTGACTACTGGAACAGCGCGGCTTTACGGGCGGTTGAACCGCTTTATGATCCTGCTTCAGGGATGGCGGAATCAGGCCAGAGGAGGACAGCTCAGCAGCCTGATCTGGACGGTCTACAGGCAAACCTCTTACCTGGATTTTGTCGGCGGTCTGGCGGGAGGCCCGCAGAGACAGGCCAATTTGCAGGCGCTGTATAACCGGGCAGAGCAGTTTGAACAAACTTCCGGGACACCGGGTCTGTTCAGGTTTCTAAAGTTTATTGACAAGCTCAAAGAGAACGGCGGTGATCTGGGCGCGCCTTCGACCGGCGGAGGCGAGCAGGAGGCCGTCCGCATTATGACGATTCACAAGAGTAAGGGGCTTGAATTTCCGGTTGTCTTTGTTGCTGGACTGTCCAAAATGTTCAACCGCCAGGACCTGAACGCGCCATTTCTCATGCATAAAGAGCTCGGATTCGGCCCTAAATATGTCGACAGCGAAACCCGTGTCAGCTACCCGACTCTTCCGAACCTTGCAATCCGCAGACGAAGCCAGATGGAGCTGATCGCCGAGGAAATGCGGATTTTGTACGTGGCCTTGACGCGTCCTAAGGATAAGCTCATTCTCGTATCGGCCGTCAAAGACCTGGAGAAAGCGGCGGCCAATTGGGGACAGTCGCTGGGCGGCTCGGAAGAGCTTCTTCCTGATTATTTGCTCGCGCGGGGGCGGAGCTATATGGACTGGATTGGTCCAGCGCTTATCCGTCACCCGTCCGCGGGACCGCTGCGGGAGCTGGCCGGGCTGCCAGCGGCAGCCGGCAGCCATAATCTGCTGCCTTACCGGGAGGATAGTCCGAATTGGCAGTTTATGCTTATGCCTTCTCGCAGTATTTCCCTTGCCGCGGCAGCCGGCCGTGAAGATTTGCTGCAGCCGGCTTCAATAACCGAGGCGGCGGCCGGCAGACTTCTTGAGGCGGTGCAGGCTGAAGCGGAGCATGAACCGCTGTTTGAAGAAGTGAGCAGCAGGCTGGAATGGCAATATCCATACGGATTCAGCAGCCGCGTTGCCGCGAAGACAACGGTAACAGAGCTGAAGGCAAGGCTGGTCTCTGAGGAATCGCCGGCGGCAGACGGTCTGGAGCTGCAGGCAAACCGCGCCGGGGGCTCCGGCGTGCAGCCGGGTTTCTCGGGAGGAGAAGGGAATGCCCATGAGCGGAACGACAACGAATCACGGCTCCAAGTGAGACGGCCGAGATTTATGGAACAGAAGAAGATGTCGGGAGCGGAGCGGGGAACCGCTTATCATGTGGTCTTTCAGCATCTCCGGCTGCAGGATGGCGGCAAAGGCCCGCTCGAGCTTGTGGAAGAAACGTTCCGGACGCTTGAGGAAAAGTTCATTTTGCTTCCGGAGCAGCTTCGGGAGCTGGACCGCGGCAAAATTGCTGCATTTATCAATAGTGAGCTGGGACAGAGGCTGCGGGATGCCGAATGGGTGAAGAAGGAGCAGCCGTTTACTTACGGCATGCCGGCTGCGGAGGCTTACCCCCATTTTGTCCCGGTGCAGCCGCAGCCGCAGACTTTCGGGTCAGCGGGCTCAAGCCGGGCGGGATATGCAGCAGAAACGGAGCTTTCCGCAGCAGGCGCCGCCGGAATAGGAGCTTCTGAAGCAGGGCTCTTTGGAACTGAGCGTTCTGGAACTGAGCTTTCTGGAACTGAGCTTTCTGGTGCAGAGTTCTCCATGAAAATGGAGGGGGAGCGAGTAATCGTCCAAGGGATCATCGACTGTCTGTTTAAAGTGGACGGAAAATTAATGATGCTGGACTATAAGAGCGACTTTGTTCCGCCGTTCGGGCAGGGACTCGAGGAGTTAAAGGAACGCTACCGGATTCAGCTGGAGCTGTACAGCAGGGCAGTTGAGCAGATCACTAAAGAAACGGTTGCCGAGAGATGGCTGTATTTTGTTGATTCCGGCGATGCGGTGCAAGTTTAAGGCACTGGCGGCGGGACAGGAGACTGGATAGATGATTTAGGAGGAGAAGCAATGCGAATTTTGCATACCGGAGACTGGCATTTGGGACGTGCTCTGGAGGGACGGAGCCGGCTTGCGGAGCAGGAGCAGTTCCTGGATGAGCTGGTGGAGATCGTCAGGGATCAGCAGGTGGATTTGATCCTGATGGCAGGAGATGTCTATGACAGCGTAAATCCGCCGGCTGCTGCGGAGCAGCTGTTCTACGAGACGGCTGCGCGGCTGAGTGAGGAAGGGCGCCATCTGGCCGTTATCGCGGGCAACCATGACCACCCGGAGCGCGTTTCTTCGGTTTCGCCTCTCGTCTCGGGCCGCGGGATTAATTTGGTAGGTCTTCCGACGAGCCGCTCTGTAAGCGTGCGATCAGCCAGAACCGGCGAGGAAGCCGTGATTGCCGCTCTTCCATATCCCTCCGAAGCAAGGCTGCAGGAGCTGCTGGCGGGTGACGGCGATGAGAACGAGCTGAGGATGGCTTACAGCGGAAGAGTAGGACAGCTGATGAATAGTCTGGCGGCGTCCTTCCGCCCGGACACTGTGAATTTAGCCATGAGCCATTTGTATGTACTTGGCGGATTGGAGAGCGACAGCGAACGGCCGATCCAAGTTGGCGGCGCGTATACGGTAGATCCTTCTGCGTTTCATACCGGCGCACAGTATACTGCGCTGGGCCATCTGCACCGCGCTCAGACGGTCAAAGGGGAAGGCGTTATCAGATACAGCGGCTCTCCGCTTGCTTACAGCTTCTCCGAGGCGGGGCAGGCCAAGTCCGTGGTTCTGCTTGATCTGAAGCCTGGACAGGCTGCTGCTCCTCAGGAGATTCACTTGCGCAGCGGCAGGCCGCTTGTAAAGTGGGTGTGCAGAGGCGGCCTTGAAGAGGTTCGCCGCTGGATTGATGAGGGACGCGATGCCGGCGCTTATATTGATCTGGAGCTGACGCTTACGGAAGCAATGACGATGGGGGAGATCGGCACGCTCCGCAAGAGCTGTGAAGGGCTCGTGCATATCCGTCCGGTTTATCCGGGGCAGCTGTCTTTGGAGGAGTCCATGGCTGTTCGTTCACAGATGCCGGTTGACCAGCTGTTCCGCAAATTCTATCAGCGTCAAAGCGGCGGAGCAGAGCCGGGGGAAGAGCTGATCCGTTTGTTTATGAGCCTGCTGGCCGAGGATGAATCCGGCAGCGCCGGGGAGGAGGATGTCGAATGAAGCCGATTTTACTGAAGCTGGCGGGTTTGCAGAGCTATCGGGAAAGTCAGGAGATTGATTTTACACAGCTGTGCGAAACCGGATTATTTGGCATATTCGGGCCTACCGGAAGCGGCAAATCCACACTGCTGGATGCGATGACTTTGGCGCTGTACGGCAAGGTGGAACGGGCGGTTAACGGTACGCAGGGCATTATGAATCATTCGGAGGACAGCCTGTTTGTCGCGTTTACCTTCGAGCTGGTTTCCCCCAAAGGCAGTCAGCGTTACAGGGTCGAGCGCCGGTTCAAGAGAACCGGAGACCAGTCGGTAAGCTGTACGATCAGCCGTTTTATCGAAATTAAGGCGGACGGTGAAACGGTCGTTGCAGACAAGCTCGCAGAGGTCAACCGCTGTGTGGAGGATAAAATCGGCCTGAAAATGGACGACTTCACTCGTGCTGTGGTGCTTCCGCAGGGCAAATTCTCCGAGTTTCTGTCTCTAAAGGGCAGCGAGCGGCGGCAGATGCTGCAGAGGCTGTTTCATTTGGAAAAATACGGCGATCAGCTTAGCGCCAAGCTCAGCCGCAGAATCAAAGACACGGAGAGCCGGCTGAAAGAGCTGCTCGCCGAGCAGCAGGGCCTGGGGATGGCCTCCGAGGAATCCGTGAAGGCCGCTGAAGACCGGCTGAAGGAGACGGCTGAAGCGGCTGCCTCTGCGCGGGAGGAGCTGAAGGAAGCCCGCAGCCATGCGGAGGAAGGGGCCAAGGTGCGGGAGCTTCTCCATGAGCAGCGCCGCCAGAATGAAGAAGCGGCGAAGCTGGCGCTGCGGAATCCTGAAGCTGAAGCGGCAGAGAACCGGCTGCGCCATGCGGAAGCCGCCGGCCGGCTGCACCCGGTGCTGACGGCGTGGAAGGAGTCCGCGGCTTTGGCAGGAGCGCGTGCGCTGGAAGCGGAGGCCGCTGCAGTACGCGCTTTGGCTGCCGAGCAGCAGGCCGCCGAAGCTGCGCATAAGTCTGCGCTGGCGGCTGAGGCGCTGGAGACGGAAGAGCCGGGCCTGCTGCGCCGGCTGGAGCAGCTGGAACAGGCGAAAGTGCTCCAGCAGGAGGTTGAGCAGCTCGGAGCGGAGCTTGCGCAGCAGCAGGCGAAGAAGCAGGAGCTGGAGCAGCAGCGCGGCGGTTCAGCAGAGGAATACGCCAAGGAGGAGGCGCTGCTTAATAAGGCGGTCCAGCGCCGCAAGGAGCTGGAGTTGCAGCTCAAGGAGAAGGAAGTCAAGTCGGATGAGCGGCGTCTGCTGCAGGAGGGCATGCAGCGCAAGGAAGGGCTTGCCGCAGCTGCCGGGCAGCTGGAGCAGGCCCGGAGCGAGGCGGACGCGCAGCGCCGGAAGCACGAAGAGTCGGCCGGCCTGCTGGGCCAGCTGACGGTGAAGCTGCAGCACAGCGAAGCGGAGCGGGAGGCGCTCCTTGGCGAAGCTGCCCAGCTTGCTGCCGAGCTGAAGCAGCAGGAGCAGGAGCTGCTCTCCTGCGGCGAAGCGCTGGAGAAGCGGGAAGCTGCGCTGCGAAGCCGGCTGAAGGAGCAGGAGCTGCACGTCTGGTCCGTGCGCCTGGCGCAGGGACTTGAGGACGGCTGCGGCTGCCCGGTCTGCGGCTCGCTGAGCCATCCTTCGCCGGCTTCGCACGGCGAAGGGGAAACCGCGGCGCTGGAGGCGGAGCTCCAGGCGCTCGCCCTGCTGCTCCCGGAATGCCGGGAGCTCCATTTCGGGACGGCGCGCGACCTGGAATCGGTCCGCGCCGTCCTGGAAAGCCTCGATGCCGCCCTCCAGGCGGCGGCATCCGGCGAAGCTGCTGCGGCGCTTGAGCCCGCCGCAGCAGTCCCGGGCGCTCCGCTGGACGCGGAGAGCGCCCGGGGGCGGCTCGCCGCGCTGCGGAGCAAGCGCGGCGAAAGCGGAGCCCGGCTCGCTGCGCTGCAGAGCCGGGCCCGCGACCAGCGCAGCGCCGGCGCCGAGCTGCGCCAGCGCTGCGCGCATGCGGCTGCGGAGGAAGCCGCAGCCAAAGGGCAGCTGGAGCAGCTGGAGGCCCGCTGCTCCGCGCTAGGGGCTGACCTGCAGCGCCGGTCAGCCGAATGGGCTGCAGCTCATCCCGGCGTCACGCCGGACGAGTTGCAGCTCAGCTACGACGCCCTGCACGCCAAAGATGTGCAGGCGGACGACATCCGGCACCGCCTCGAAGTCAGCGGACCGTATATCGAAGACAAAACGGGCAGGCTCCGTTCCCTGTCTGAGCGTCTTGCTGCTCTGGATAAAGAGCTGGTTGAATGCGCAACCCGCCTTGAAGGCAGCCGGCAGCTGCTGGAAGAGAAGGCTGTGCGCCTGCAGGGCTTGACGCAGGGCGAGCCCGCCGGCCGCCTGCTTGAAGCGGCGGAATCCAGACTGCAGCAGCTTCGGGCATCCGCCAAAGAAGCGCGTGAGGGATTTGCAGCGGCGGAGCAGCTCCGGAATGAGACGGCCAAGGCCGATGTATTGGCCCGCCAGGCAGCTGCCGCTGCCGCGAAGGAAGCAGAAGCCCGGGAGAAGACCTGGCAGAAGGAGCTGGCTGAATCACCGTTTGCTGGGGAGAATGAAGCGGCTGCTGCGATGATGGACGCCAAGGAAGCGGAACAACTGGAACAATGGGTTCTTCATCACCGCAGACAGCAGCAGGAGCTTGCGGTTACACTGCGGGATCTCGAAGCTCGGCTTGGCGGCAGGACCCTTACGGAAGAGGAATGGACTGCAGTTGAGCAGCGGTTCTCTGAATGCCAAACCCGGGACGAGCTGGCACTCCAGGAGAATGCCAAAGCCCAGCGGGATCTCGAGGATGTGGAGAAACGTCATGTGCGCTGGCTGGAGCTCGAAGGCATTCGCAGCGGGCTGGAGCAGGAGGCGGGAATGCTCGGCAAGCTCCAGAGCAGCCTCCGGGGCAATGCGTTTGTTGAATACGTAGCGGAGGAGCAGCTGATGCAGGTCAGCCAGGCAGCCTCCCAGCGGCTTCGTTTCCTGACGAAGCAGCGCTACTCGCTGGAGACCGATTCCGGCGGCGGTTTCGTTATCCGCGACGACGCCAACGGCGGGGTCAAACGTCCGGTATCCACCTTGTCAGGCGGCGAAACCTTCCTGACCTCCCTGGCGCTTGCGCTCGCTTTATCGGCGCAGATTCAGCTGCGGGGGCAGTATCCGCTGCAGTTCTTCTTCCTTGACGAGGGCTTCGGCACACTGGATCCGGAACTGCTGGATACGGTCATTACCTCGCTGGAGCATCTGCATCATGACCATCTTTCGGTCGGGGTAATCAGCCATGTCGCGGAGCTTCGCGAACGGCTCCCCCGCAAGCTTATTGTGGAACCGGCCGAACATGCCGGCGAAGGCTCGCGGATCCGGCTTGAGAAGCTTTAATTCAGCCTGGAATCGGATTTTTCCCGTGATGCAGATCACAGATACAGTTTAAAGGCGCTGTTATAATACAGTTAAGCCGACATTACTCATGAAGCCACCTGGACGGACGTATGGGCTGGAATTTTCAACAATTTCGCCTCCTGCCTATACGTCCGTCTCACGCACTCCCTATAGGGAGCTGCGGGGTGCTTCTTTTTTTTGCCCCGTTTCGGTATGATAAGGAAGATAAGGCTTCAGAAGGACAAGTCCTGACCTGAAGATGGCGAATACATAAATGCTCAGGAGGCTGTTAATATGGAGAATTGCTTGTTCTGCAAAATTGTCAGCGGAGAAATTCCATCCCGCAAAATTTATGAGGACGATGAATTTCTCGTCTTCCACGATATTCAGCCGGCGGCTCCAGTCCATGCGGTAATGATTCCCAAGAAGCATATTGCTTCCATGGATGAAGCGGGCGGCGAGGATTTTGCCCTGATCGGAAGGCTTCATCAGGTTGCACAAGAGACCTCGCGGAAGCTGGGCCTGGCCGAAACAGGCTATAGACTGATTAATAACTGCGGGCCTGACGGCGGGCAGACGGTTTTTCATCTGCACTATCATTTGCTGGGCGGTGCCAAACTAGGTGCGCTTACAGGAATTTCAGGCTCTCATGCCGAATAAGCGGGTATAATAGAGGAAGATACAGCTGCAGTGCTGGCAGAGCCTGAAACGGCCGCTGCCGGCGAAGCTTGGGCGATCCCTTTTCAATTCGGTGCAGAACAGCATTTTGACTTGAGGGGAGTTCAAGTTTGTTTAATCTTTGTTCAATAAATAAATGGCTTTAAACGGCTTAAAATGGCTTTGTGTGGGGTTATTCAGCGGTGTTTCAATCAGTGCACAGCCGATTTCCTCAAATCTACCAGCCGGGATTATTTATTGAATAGTTGACCTGAGTTGTGTCTTCACCTATAATGAAGATTGATGAACCGTGTTATGCTCTTGGACGGTCTGGTCGGAGGGAGGGAAAACTGGTGTCTGAAACAAAAGTTCGCAAAAATGAGACAATCGATGCTGCACTTCGTCGCTTTAAGCGCTCCATTGCCAAAGACGGCGTCTTGGCTGAGGTGAAGAAACGCAAGCATTATGAAAAGCCAAGCGTGAAACGCAAGAAAAAGTCTGAGGCTGCTCGTAAGAGAAAGTTCTAGGAGGATTTGAACTTCATGAATCTTAGCGAACGATTAAACGAAGATATGAAGCAAGCGATGAGGAATCAGGAGAAGTTCAAACTCACCACGATTCGTATGGTTCGTGCTACGATCAAGAATCTTGAAATAGATCTGAAGAGAAGTCTGAACGACGACGAAGTGCTTGATATCCTAAGTCGTGAAATCAAACAGCGCAAAGATGCCCTCCAGGATTTTATTAAAGCAGGCCGAGATGATCTTGCAGAGAATTTGAATGCAGAGATTGATATTATTGCCCGGTACCTCCCCGAGCAGCTTACCGAAGAAGAAATTAAAGTAATTGTACAGCAGACCATCCAGGAAACCGGTGCTTCTTCGAAAGCCGATATGGGGAAAGTCATGAGTGCCCTGATGCCCAAAGTCAAAGGACGGGCAGAAGGCAAGCTTGTCAACCAGGCAGTTCAGCAGCTGCTGCAATAAAGCGATTAGCGGAACGCCCTTCGATATGGAGGGCGTTTTTTGCTGTTTATAACCCGGAACTGCCGGTTCTTAGGGTTCCGTCAGTTCTTGAATACCCAGACAATCCCGTCTGTGCTTAGGCATGGACGGGATTTTTTTGTCTCCCGGCGGATGCTGTCCTTGGGCTGCTTTCATAAAACCGGAGGCTGGAGCATATTTTTTAGCATAGGGGAAGGAGGATTGCCTCGTATGAGCCGCATTGCCCGCAAATTTCGCAAATGGACCGTTGATGCGCTCGATCTCCCGGGGGATCTCGTATTTGAGCTGCCCAGGTTAACGCTTGTCGGCGGGAAGCAGCTGCTGATTGAGAATCACAGGGGTGTTCTGCATTTTTCGGAGGAGCGGCTAAGCCTGGCTCTCAGTGAAGGCGGCCTCGAAGTGACGGGAAAAGATCTGGTCATCAAGACCATTATGCCCCAGGAAGTGATGATTGAAGGGGATATTTCAGAAATCAAGTATCGTGGAATGGGGGAGAAACCGTGAAAGAACCGGCTTTTGGTTTTCTCCGCGGCTGGGTTAGTCTTGAAGTCCGCGGAGGTGATTTGGAAGAGCTTATTAACAAATGCGCGGAACACGGAATAGGGGTTTGGGAGGTCAAACCCCTGCCGGGGAGGAGGATGGAAGTCAGTGTCCTGCTCGGTGATTTCTTCAGACTTCGTCCCCTGCTGAAGCAGACAAGCTGCCGGGTGCATGTGAAACGCCGGAAGGGGCTTCCGTTCACAGCCATGCGGGTTCTCCGGCGCAAATGGTTCCTCGCAGGAATTATTTTCTTTGTGCTGGCGATCCTCTTTATGTCTTCCATGGTGTGGGACGTAGAAGTGAAGGGCAACGTTCAGATACCGGCGGAGGACATCAGGCAGGCTGCCAAAGAGGAAGGACTGTATCCTTTTCAATGGAAATTCAAGTTGCCTGAACAGGACAAGCTGTCAAAGAGCCTGACGCGCAAGCTGGACGGAACGTCGTGGGTAGGCGTAACCATTCACGGAACCAAGGCGACGATTGAAGTGGTAGAGGCGACCAAGCCTAAAGAACAGAAGCTGAGCAGCCCCAGCAATCTGATCAGCACATCCGATGCGGTAATCACTTATATCTATGCGGAAAAAGGCTACCCGCAGGCTGCCAAGAATGACCGCGTTAAAAAAGGCAGTATTCTAATATCCGGTTACCAGGCGGGAAAGGCTGTCGTCTCCAAAGGAGAGGTCCGGGGGCTTGTCTGGCATGAATACAATATCGAGGCGCCGCTGGTCAAGAAACAAAGCGTGCTCAGCGGGGCCAAGAAGACGAAGGGGTATCTGTATTTCGGGAATACGGCCGTTCAATTGACCGGTTACGGCAAGAACCGCTTTGAGCAAAGCGTAACCTATACGGAAACGGATCCGCTGACCTGGAGAAAGTGGAAGCTGCCTATCGGCTGGATGAGCGAACACGTCATGGAGAAAGCGGATATCGAGATCGAGCAGACGCCGGAACAGGCGAAGGCCGGGGGCATTGACCAGGCGAAACGCGATATTTTGGCCAAATATGGCTCCGACTCCGTAGTGAAAGAGCAAAAAATTTTGCATGAGAACACCGAGAATGGTAAAGTTTATATGAAAGTGTTGTTTGAGGTAGAGCAAAATATTGCTGAAGAGGTTCCTTTAGTCCAAGATCAAGGAGAATGAGTATATTTGGCAGAACAACAGACCGTGATCAGAATCCCGCTTAAGAATGCTTCAGAAGGACTTTCTTTGTTTGGTCCACAGGATATTTTCCTGAAAATGGTGGAAGAGAAAATCGATGTTCAAGTCGTCTCGCGAGAATCAGAGATCTCGGTTCGCGGCAGTGACCGGGATACGATGGTGGCCCAGCAGCTGTTTGAAGTGCTGCTAGAGCTGATTCGCGGCGGATATGTGCTGACCGAACGTGATGTGTCTTATTCCATTGATCTCGCGCTCGATATGCGGGCAGACCAGCTGCTAAATTTATATAAAGGCGAAGTTGCGGTTACCTTCCGCGGCAAACCTATTCGTGTTAAAACAATCGGTCAAAATCATTATGTGACGATGATCAAGAAACGGGACATTGTGTTTGGAATCGGCCCGGCGGGTACAGGCAAAACCTACTTGGCCGTCGTGCTTGCCATTGCTGCCTTGAAGGAAGGCTCCGTTAAGAAAATCGTGCTTACGCGTCCGGCCGTTGAAGCCGGGGAAAGCCTCGGCTTTCTTCCGGGCGATCTGCAGGAGAAGGTGGACCCTTATTTACGGCCGCTTTACGATGCGCTTTATGACGTGATGGGCCCAGACCAGGTAGCGAAGGCGCTTGAACGGGGACTCATTGAAATTGCCCCGCTCGCCTATATGCGCGGCAGAACGCTGGACGATTCCTTTATTATTCTGGATGAAGCCCAGAATACGACGCCGGAGCAGATGAAGATGTTCTTGACGCGTCTTGGCTTCGGCTCCAAAATGGTCATAACCGGAGATATGACGCAGATTGATTTGCCTAGAGGCAAGAAATCCGGTCTGATTGAGGCCAGCACCATCCTGAATCGGATTGAGGAGATCGGATTTGTCCATTTTAACGAATCGGATGTTGTTCGCCACTCTCTGGTGCAGAAGATCATTGTGGCTTACGAAGCAGCGGCCGACAACGCCTGACGCTCTGAAGCTGCTTGCCGGTTACGGCAGGGGCCAAATCGCCTCAGCCGAACACTGACAGTCTGTCTATGTATCTAGCGAGATAGACTCCCTACTGCCAGCCGGCGGAAGGGGGCTCCGGGGCCGATCGTCGGTCATTCCATCTATTCTGGTATACCGGAATGGATGCCGGGGACAAATTTCAAGGATAGAGAGGGCTGTTTCGAATGACCTCCAATCAAAATACCAATCGCAACTCGATTCAATCAAAGATGGCAGGGTGGAAGCATAGCGCAGGAATGCGCTATGCTCTGTTCGCTTTACTGATGATTATGCTGTATGTGAGCCTTGCCCCTAATCTGCTGCCGGAGAAATACAATATCACCGTCAATATGCCGAGCGAGAAAGAAATTCTGGCACCGATGCAGATTCAGAATACAAAGGCGACCCTGAAGGCCCAGGAGGAAGCTGCGGAAGCCGAGAAGCCGGTGTATACCAAGATTTCCCTCCGGAATGAAACGATTATAACGGAGATGCTGGATCAAATTGCCCGGATCAACCAGGATGATCAAGTCTCCCGTGAAGATAAAATATCGATATACAGGCAGGATCTGCCGCAGATTTTTCAGTCGCACATCCAGAATTTCATTATGTCCAGCCGGGATTCCGGCAATTATTCCTCTACCTTCCTGGACGAGGTCCGTACCCGAGTCAATGAACAGCTGTATCACATTTCGGAAGAGACTTATGTGAAGCTTCCCCAGCTCAAACCGGAGGATATCGCCGAGATGAAGCCGGTTGCCTCCGATATTGTGAGCAGGCTGATGTATGACCCGGCGACGGAAGCTCAAACCATCCGGGCCAAAGTAGCCGAGCAGGTCAGCTCAAGCTCTCTCAGCAAACGGATTTCGCGGGAGATAGTACAGGAGCTTGCCCGTTACGTCATCACGGCTAACAAATTTTACGATGAAGACGCTACCAAGGAAGCTAAAGTCAAAGCCCGGGAGAATACGGCTCCGGTCTATATTAAGCAAGGTGATGTGCTGGTAGCCAAAGGCCAGGTCATTACCCAGGAAATGTACACCCTCCTGAAGGATAATGACCTGCTCAAGAGCGATGTGAACTACTGGCCGCAGGTTGGCGTCGCTTTGCTGTCCTTCCTTCTGGGAACTGGACTTTATATGTATATCAGGCAGTCAGAGGCCGGCGTCCGGTTTAAATACAACAATTCGCAGCTTCTAATGCTGCTGCTGATCTTCCTGATCACCATTTTGTCGATGCATTTGCTTCAGCTTCTCCACAATGACCGCAGGCCGTATATGGGTTATCTGGCTCCGGTTGCGGTTGGGGCTATGCTGGTCACTCTGCTGCTCGATGTTCCTCTGGCTTTGATCTGTTCGATTATTTTATCTGTCGTGGCTAGTGTCGTGCTTAATATCCACCAGGGGCAGATTTTTGATTTCTATTACGGATTATTTACGCTTGTGACGTCATTCGTTTCGATCTTCAGCATCCAGCGCGCCAGCCAGCGGGCATCCATTTTGAAGGCTGGGGTGATGGTTTCTTTCTTTGGGGCTCTGCTCGTCGGAACCCTCATGATGATCAGCTCAACGGGGTGGAATCAGACAAATGTGCTGTATGCGCTTGGATTTGCTTTTGCCAGCGGATTATTGGCTACCATTATGGTTTTTGGCCTGATGCCTTTCTTTGAGGTGACCTTTGGAATTCTGTCTGCGCTCAAACTTGTGGAACTGAGCAATCCGAACCATCCGCTGCTGCGCAAGCTGCTGACGGAGACCCCCGGAACCTATCATCACAGCGTGATGGTCGGCAATTTGTCCGAGGCTGCTGCGGAAGCGATCGGGGCCAACGGCTTGCTGTGCCGGGTAGGCTCGTACTATCACGATATCGGAAAGACGAAAAGGCCGGGCTACTTTATCGAGAACCAGAACGGGATGGAGAATCCGCATGATTTTATTGATCCCAAATTAAGCAAATCTATTATTATTGCTCATGCGCGTGATGGCGCTGAAATGCAGAAGGAGTATAAGCTGCCCAAGCCGATCCGCGATATCGCGGAGCAGCATCATGGCACCACCTTCCTGCACTTCTTCTATCACAAGGCGTTGCAGCAGGCTGAGGAGCAGGGTATTGAGCCTGATTTTACAGAGGACGATTTCCGTTATCCCGGTCCGAATGCCCAGACGAAAGAAGCGGCTATTGTCGGGATTGCCGACAGTGTTGAGGCCGCTGTCCGGTCTCTGCGCAAGCCGACGGTCAATCAGGTGGAGACGATGATCGAGAAGATTATCAAGAGCCGCCTGGATGATCATCAGTTCAAAGAATGTGATTTAACCATGCGGGAGCTGGACATAGTCGGGCAGACCCTTAAGGAGACGGTGATGGGGATTTTCCATTCCCGGATCGAATACCCGGAGGATGTGAAAGTCACCAAGAATAATGTTGAGAAAGAGCGTGAGAAGGATGGCCATTCAGCTGGATTGGAGCAATGAACAGGATAAATTTGAAATTTCGGAGGAATGGATCAAGCTGCTTGAAACGCTGCTCCAAAAAGCGGCCGCTGCAGAAGGTGTAGAAGACGGCGATGTAGCCCTCACTTTTGTAGACAATGAGCGGATCCATGAATTGAACCTGGAATACAGGGGGATTGACCGGCCGACGGACGTATTGTCTTTTGCCATGACCGAAAGCCTTGACGAAGAGCCTGAGATCATTTATGAGCTCGAAGAGGGGGAAAGCCTCGACATTTTACCGGAGATGCTGGGGGACATCATTATTTCCTTGGAGCGTGTCCAGGAGCAAAGTGAAGACTATGGGCATTCCTTTGAACGCGAGCTTGGTTTTCTCTTTGTACACGGCTTCCTTCATTTGCTCGGCTACGACCACCAGGATGAAGCAAGCGAAGCTGAGATGATGGGCAAACAAGAGGCCGTGCTGGCCGAAGCAGGCCTGGTGCGCTGATGAAGCCGCGCCCAAGGTGGAAGTTCACTTTCCGTTATGCCGCTGCCGGGATCTGGTATGCTGTGCGCACGCAGCGGAATATGAAAGCGCACCTGGCGGTGGCTATTGCTGTAACAGCCGGGGCGGCCTTCTTTCGGCTGCCAGTCCTCAGCTGGGTTCTGCTGCTGCTCACGATTTCGTCTGTGATCGCGCTGGAGCTCGTTAACACGGCCCTGGAAACCGTTGTAGACCTGGTGACTGACGATTGGCACCCGCTTGCCAAGATTGCAAAGGACACGGCCGCCGGTGCGGTACTGGTCGCTGCTTCTTTTGCGGTGCTGATCGGAATGATACTGTTTTACTCCCCGGTCTGCGACTATTTTGGCTGGCACTGAACTGATGAAATCGGAAGTTTTAAACGGAAAGGTGAGGTTAAAATAAACATGGATAATAAAGAGCTGCTTCAGGAAGCGATGAAAGCGTATCAAAAGGCTTATGTGCCTTATTCAAATTTCGGGGTAGGAGCTGCTCTGCTGGATGAACATGGTCATGTCCATCATGGCTGCAATGTGGAAAATGCCGCTTACAGCCCAACTAACTGCGCTGAGCGCACCGCTTTATTCCGGGCGATTGCGGACGGCAGCCGTCCAGGCACCTTTAAGGCCATTGCGGTCGTTGGCGATACGGACGATCCTATTGTACCCTGCGGCGTGTGCCGCCAGGTGCTGGCCGAACTCGGAGGGCTTGACCTTCCGGTCATTCTCGGCAACCTGAAAGGGGATTTCAGGGAGACAACGGTCGGGGAGCTGCTGCCCTACGCCTTTGTGCCTTCCCATTTGAAGGAAGCCCGTAATTAGTTTACTGCTTGTCCAAGGAAAAGGAGAATTTATGGCAAAATCATCATTTAAATCCGGCTTTGTAACCATCGTAGGACGGCCGAATGTCGGCAAGTCCACCCTGATGAACCAAATCATCGGGCAAAAAATCGCTATTATGTCTGACAAGCCGCAGACTACACGCAATAAAATCCATGGCGTCTATACGTCAAATGAGATGCAGATTATTTTCCTGGATACCCCGGGGATCCATAAACGCCAGTCCAAGCTTGGCGATTATATGAACACAACTGCGCTGAATACCTTTGGCGAGGTTGAAGCCGTGCTGTTCCTGGCTGATGCCTCGGAAGGCTTTGGCGGAGGTGACCGCTTCATTATCGAACGCCTGAAAGAAGTCAAGACACCGGTTATTCTGGTGCTGAACAAAATCGATAAGATCACGCCGGAAGAGCTGCTTCCGATGATCGAGGAATACAGCAAGCTGTATCCTTTCGCGGAAATTGTGCCGATTTCGGCCATGATGGGGAACAACGTCAATACGCTGCTGGAGCAGATTGCCAAATATCTGCCGGAAGGGCCGCAGTATTATCCGGAAGACCAGGTGACGGACCATCCCGAGCAGTTTGTCTGCGCAGAGCTGATCCGCGAGAAAATTCTCCATCTGACCCGGGAAGAAGTGCCTCACTCGATTGCCGTTACGATTGAGGATATGCGGGTGCAGGAGAATGGAGTCGTGCATATTTCGGCTGTTATTTTTGTGGAACGCGACTCCCAGAAAGGGATTATCATCGGCAAGCAGGGGGCGCTGCTGAAGGAAATCGGCAAGCTTGCCCGTCACGATATTGAACACCTGCTCGGATCGAAGATTTTCCTGGAATTGTGGGTAAAAGTTAAGAAAGACTGGCGGAACCAGGAGCGGATCCTGCGGGATCTCGGCTTTAACCGGGACTAGCCGTTTTCCCAGTTATTTGAGCGAATAGTTAGTCAGGCTCGGTACATCCTATTCTTACAAAGCAAGGCGTCATGTCCGAAGAAAGGGTGAATACGAGTGCGAGACTTTTCGTGGAAGTATTTTACGATGACTGGTGATGTAGATGCTTATATGCTTTTTAAAGAGATCGGCGCTCCCCCGGCGGAAGAAGAGCGAGAGGAGCCAGAAGAGCTGGCTTTGGAACAAGAGGAGGCATAAACAGCCTCCTCTTGTTTGCGGATGGGGGAAGCTCCCGAGGTCGGGAGGGGCTTATGTTATACAGAGTGGAAGGCATTGTGATTCGTGCCATGGATTATGGGGAAGGAAATAAGATTATTACCCTGCTGACCGAACAGGACGGCAAAGCGGGCATTATGGTGCGGGGAGCCAAGAAGCCCAAAAGCCGCCACGGCGCCATGACACTGCCCTTTACCTACGGACAGTACATTTTTTTCAGAAATAAAGGGCTCGGAACGCTAAATGGCGGTGAAATCATTGAATCCCATCATGCGCTTCGGGAAGATCTTACTTTGGCCGCCTACGCCTCATATGCCTGCGAGCTGCTTGACAGGGTTCTGCAGGAGGAGGAGACAGGCTCTTTCTGGTTTGGGCAGCTGAAGGCTTGCCTGGATGCGCTGCAGGAGGGCAAAGACCCCGCGATCGTCATTCATTTGTTTGAAATGAAAATTCTGCAGGCTGCGGGATACGGACCTGAAATGGACGTGTGCGTCGTGTCAGGAACGGACCAGGAGCTCGAATTCTTCAGTCCGCGGCTTGGGGGTGTCCTGAGCAGACGAAGCCGGCATCTCGACCCGGCCGCTCTGCCGGTTTCTGCCTCCGTGCTGAAGCTGCTGCGTCTGTTTGCCAGACTGGATATGCGGAGGCTGGGCAATATCACGGTAAAGGATTCGACTAAAGCGGAGCTGAAGACGGTGATGCGCTCACTGATGGATATGCAGCTGGGGCTTCAGTTAAAGTCGCGTAACTTTCTGGATCAGCTGGATAAGTATCAAATTTGACTTGGCGTTTGAAATCATTTATTATAAATCATATTTCTTTAACCGATTGGCTGTGTTGAACGGGAAGAAGAACAAATCTGCAAGCCGATTTAAGCGAGCCGGGGATGGTGGGAGCCCGGATTGGCTGATTTGTTCAAATGGCGGTCCCTGGAGCGGCTGATGGAACGTGAAAAGTGGATTCGGCGCCTGCCGGATCAAGTAGGGTGGAACCGCGGGATCAGCTCTCGTCCCTACGTCTGATATACAGACGTAGAGGCGGGAGCTTTTTGCTGTCTGTATAGAATTGACCGCCGAAGAGCGGCTTTTTCACAATAAGAGAGAAGGAGTGTTAGTATGAATTTTCAGCAGATGATTCTGACGCTGCAAGAGTTTTGGGCTAAGCAGAACTGTATTCTCGTACAACCTTATGACACCGAAAAAGGGGCAGGCACGATGAACCCGATGACTTTCCTGCGTTCGCTCGGTCCGGAGCCTTGGAAAGTGGCTTATGTCGAGCCTTCCCGCCGTCCTTCCGACGGCCGTTACGGGGAGAACCCGAACCGCTTGTATCAGCATCACCAGTTCCAGGTCATTATCAAGCCGTCCCCTGACAATATTCAGGAGCTGTATCTGGACAGCCTTAAAGAACTGGGCGTTGATCCGCTCAAGCATGACATCCGTTTCGTGGAAGACAACTGGGAGAACCCGTCGCTGGGCTGCGCCGGTCTGGGCTGGGAGGTTTGGCTCGACGGCATGGAGATTACGCAGTTTACTTATTTCCAGCAGGTGGGCGGAATTGAAACGAACCCGGTAGCGGTGGAAATCACTTACGGGATGGAGCGTCTGGCTTCTTATATCCAAGAGAAAGAAAATGTGTTTGATCTGGAGTGGGTGGAAGGCATCAGCTATGGCGACGTATTCCATCATCCGGAGGTTGAGCACTCCAAATATACGTTTGAAGTATCGGATGTCAAGATGCTGTTCACTTTGTTCAACATGTACGAGCAGGAAGCGAACCGCGCCATGAGCGAGCACCTCGTGTTCCCGGCTTATGACTATGTCCTGAAATGCTCGCATACGTTCAACCTGCTTGACGCCCGCGGCGCCATCAGTGTAACCGAGAGAACGGGGTACATCACACGCGTCCGCAATCTGGCAAGACAGGTTGCCGCAACTTATCTGGAAGAACGCGAGAAGCTTGGATTCCCGCTGCTTAAAGGAGGAGTAGAACATGCCTAAGGATCTGCTGTTTGAAATCGGACTTGAGGAAACGCCGGCCCGCTTTATCCGGGCAGCCATGGATCAATTGAAGGAGCGTACGGTAAAATGGCTGGACGCTTCCGGCATTCAGCACGGGACCGCCCATGCTTATGCGACTCCGCGCCGTTTGACGGTGCTGGTTAAGGATGTTGCCGAGAAGCAGGAGGATGTGGAAGAGGAAGTTAAAGGCCCTTCCCGCAAAATCGCTCTCGATGAAAATGGGAACTGGAGCAAAGCCGCGCTTGGTTTTGCCCGCAGCCAGGGCGTGGAGCCCGAGCAGTTCACATTCCGCGAGCTTGGGGGCGTAGAGTACATTTACGTAACCAAGAACACCAAAGGCGTCTATACGTCGGACGTGCTGCCTGAAGGCCTGCTTGGCATTCTGACGGCAATGACTTTTCCGAAAAATATGCGCTGGGCAAGCTATGACTTTAAATTCGTGCGTCCGATCAAATGGATCGCCGCGCTGTTTGGCTCCGAGGTTGTTCCCGTATCTATAGCGGGTGTAGAATCCGGTAACGTAACCAAAGGGCACCGGTTCCTGGGCAGCGAAGCCGTTATTTCTGAACCAGCCGATTATCTGGATACTCTCCGCAGGCAGCATGTTATCGCCGATACGGAAGAGCGTCAGAAGCTGATCGTAGACCAGATTGAGAAGCTCGCTGCCGAAAAAGGCTGGAACATTGCGGTCAAAGATGACCTGCTTGAGGAAGTGCTGTTCCTCGTTGAAACGCCGACGGTGCTTGTAGGCACATTCGACGAATCGTTCCTGAACATTCCGCAGGAAGTGCTCATTACTTCCATGCGCGAGCATCAGCGTTATTTTCCGGTGCTGGACAGCAAGGGCTCGCTCCTTCCGTTCTTCGTTACGGTCCGCAACGGCAACAGCGACTCTCTGGATGTTATTTCCAAAGGGAATGAAAAGGTGCTGCGCGCCCGTCTGTCCGACGCGAAGTTCTTCTACGAGGAAGATCAGAAGCTGGCGATTAAAGACGCCCTTTCCAAGCTCGAAACGATTGTCTTCCACGAAGAGCTCGGAACGATCGGCGACAAGGTCCGCCGCATCCGCCGCATTGCCGATAATCTGGCAGCCAAGCTGAGTGTCGACAGCAGCGTTCGGGAAACGGCAAACCGCGGAGCAGAAATCTGCAAATTTGATCTCGTTACGCAAATGGTCTATGAATTCCCTGAGCTTCAAGGGGTAATGGGACAGGATTATGCCCGCAAAGCAGGTGAATCCGAGGCGGCTGCGGACGTCGTGTTTGAACACTATCAGCCGCGTTTTGCCGGGGATAACGTGCCGGCTTCCCTGGCTGGCTCCATTGTCAGCATTGCGGACAAGATTGATACAATTGTAGGCTGCTTCTCGATCGGCATTATTCCGACAGGCTCCCAGGATCCATACGGATTGAGACGGCAGGCACAGGGCATTGTGCAGATTGTGCTTGAGCATAAGCTCGATATTCAGCTGAGCGAAATTTTTGCGCTGGGCATTGAGGCGCATGAAGCGCTGCGGGGCTTGAAACGTCCGGCTTCGCAAATCTCGCAGGATATGAATGAATTTTTTGGACTGCGCGTGAAGAAGATATTGTCAGACGATCTTCGTTACGATATTGTGGATGCGGTTATCGCTGCAGGACATGATAATGTGGTTTCAGTCGTGAAACGAGGCAATGCACTCGCGGCTGCGGTGAACGGACAGGAAGATTTCAAATCGACGGTGGATTCCTTCAACCGGGTCAGCAATCTGGCTGCCAAAGCGGTATCCGCTGAGAAAGTTAGATCTGATCTGCTGAACGAGGCTTCCGAACAGGCGCTCTATGAAGCATGGCAGTCTGCTTCCGCGGACTACCGCCAGGCTCTGGAGCAGAATGAGGCCGAGCAGGCGCTTCATCTGCTGAGCGGTCTGAAGGAGCCGATTACCGCTTTCTTCGACAGCGTTATGGTTATGGCGGACGACGAGCAGATCCGGAACAACCGTCTGGCTCTTCTTGCCGCGATTGACGAAGACCTAAAGGCATTTGCCGACTTTAGCAAGCTGGTTTGGGCTTAACAAGTTATTTTTCAAGCAGCAGGGGGCCGAAAAATGAACATCGTGGTTGACGGAGATTCTTGTCCAGTAAAGCAGGAAATCGCACAGACGGCCCGAACATTTTCGGTCCCCGTTCTTATGGTGGCTTCCTTTGACCACCTCATTCAAGAGATCGAAGGCGTTAAAGTCGCCCGGGTGGACCGCAGCGCGCAAAGCGCCGATTTATTTATAGCGAACCATATCGCCCCGCGCGATATTGTCATTACACACGATTACGGACTCGCAGCACTGGCCATTGGCAAGGGCTGCGATGTTCTGTCTCCAAGGGGAGAATTATATCATCCGGGTAATATTGATTACCTGCTGGAACGCCGGCATGTCCAGGCCAAAGCGCGCCGCGCAGGCCGCCATTCCAAGGGTCCCCGGGCTTTTACTGCAGAAGACAGGGTGCATTTTCAGCAAAAGTTGACAAAACTTTTAGAGGACCGGCAGGAGATCGGATGTTCTTAGCGAATAAGTATATTGTGCACAAGAGATGAAGGTGGTAAAGATGAGTACCGGAAGAAGTATACCGGAAGAAGTCATTGAAGCTGTGTTGCGACACCATGACATCGTGGATACCGTTAGCAAGCATGTTCATCTCACGAAGCAGGGGAAATATTTGAAGGGGCTCTGCCCGTTTCATTCTGAGAAGACCCCTTCGTTCACCGTTACACCGGACCGGCAGATCTTTCACTGCTACGGCTGCGGTGCAGGCGGCAATGCCATTAAGTTCAGAATGGAAATCGAAGGCCTGACTTTTCCGGAGGCCGTGAAGACTATGGCTGAGGAAGCGCATATTCCCTTTCAGGAAGCGGGAGCTTCTGCTGCGCCGCATAATCCCGAGCTGGATGCGCTGCTTCAGGCAAATGAATGGTCCGGAAAGTTCTATCATTTTCTGCTTAAGAACACGGAATATGGCCAAGGTGCAATGGAATATTTGAAGAACCGGGGCATTCATGACCGTCTGATTGATGTGTTTGAAATTGGCTATGCCCCCGCCAGATGGGATACGCTGCTGCAATTTTTGGAGAAGCGTTCTTTTGACCTTGCAGCTATGGAGAAAGGCGGATTGCTGTCAGCGAAGAACGACGGATCCGGTTTTGTCGACCGCTTCAGGGACCGGGTCATTTTTCCAATTCATAACCGCAGCGGCAAAGTCATTGCCTTTGCAGGACGTATTCTGGGCGAAGGCCAGCCCAAATACTTGAACTCACCGGAGAGCAGGCTGTTCAGCAAAAGCCGGACGCTGTATAACCTGCACCGCTCCAAGAATGAAATCCGGAAGAAGAGCCAGGTGGTCATTTTTGAAGGGTTCGGTGATGTCATCAGCGCATGGGATGCAGGTGTGCATAACACGGTTGCTACAATGGGGACCGCATTGACGGACAGCCATGCAGCCATCTTGAAATCGCTCGCGGATGAAGCTTTGGTTTGTTATGACGGTGATAAAGCCGGTCAGGCGGCCGCTATGAAGAGCATACCTGTTTTGGAAGGGGCGGGCTTCAAGGTACGGATCGGCATGATTGGCGAAGGGCTGGATCCCGATGAATATATCCGTAAATACGGCGGGGAACGGTTTCAGCATCAGATCGTCGAAGGTGCCGTTTCCGCGGTGAAATTTAAGCTTATATATTTGAGGAAAAACCATATACTGCTAGAAGAAGCGGGAAAGGTAGCCTACATCAAAGAAGCCATGGGAGTCATTGCACCGCTGCCTTCGCCTACGGAACGTGAAATTTATCTGAAGGAACTGTCCGCCGATCTGCAGGTTTCTTTTGAAAGCCTCAAGCAGGAATGCAACCAATTTCGGCAGGAACTTCAAAAAAACGAATCTAACGGGGATAATAACGCCAATTGGTGGAATAATGGTAGGCATAAAAATAGGCAGCCCGAAGCGCCGGTATTGCTGCCGGCCTATCACGTGGCGGAACGGCGTTTGTTATCGTTTATGCTTCAGGATGAAGAGGTTGCCAGCTACGTAAGCGACCGCCTTGGAGACCAATTTAACATTAAGGAACACGCGGCGATAGCCGCTTATCTGTATGCTTATTACGCCCAAGGAAAAAGCCCGGATGCCAGCCGGTTTATGTCCTCGCTTCAGGATGAAAGGCTGGAGAAGACGGTAAGCTCCATTGCGATGATGGACACGCCGGGGGAATGGTCTACCCAAGAGCTGGACGACTGTATCCGCGAAATCCGGAAAGTGCCCGTCAAGAGCGATATTGAACGCAAGAGAGAAGAAATGATTGCAGCGGAGAGAGCCGGTGACTTTCTGACTGCAGCCAAGATTGCAAGTGAGATTATAGCCCTAGAAAGACAATAGACACACGGCTGATGCGACGGTTTCTAGGGAGGAGGGAGCCCGATATGACGAATGAACAACATACTGAACTAGAAACGGAATTGACGCTTGAGCAGGTGAAGGATCAGCTCATGGAACTGGGCAAGAAGCGCTCATCTCTGACCTACAAAGAAATTATGGAGAAGCTTTCTCCGTTTGAGCAGGATCCGGAGCAGATGGATGAATTCTTCGAACAGTTGAATGACAATGGCATTGATGTGACCAACGTCAGCGACGAAGAGCTTGCAAGAAGACAAGGGGACGAAGGAGATCAGAACGATCAGGATGATTTCAACTTCGATGATGATCTTAGCTTGCCGCCGGGCATCAAGATTAATGACCCTGTACGGATGTACTTAAAGGAAATCGGCCGGGTTCCTCTCTTATCGGCAAATGAGGAGATTGAGCTTGCCCAGCGGATCGAGAACGGAGACGAGGAAGCCAAACGGCGTCTGGCGGAAGCCAACCTCAGACTGGTAGTCAGCATAGCCAAACGTTACGTAGGCAGAGGCATGCTGTTCCTGGATCTGATTCAGGAAGGGAATATGGGACTGATCAAAGCGGTTGAGAAGTTCGACTATTCAAAAGGCTTTAAATTCAGCACCTATGCGACATGGTGGATCAGACAGGCGATTACGCGCGCTATTGCGGATCAGGCCAGAACGATCCGTATCCCGGTGCATATGGTTGAGACGATCAACAAACTGATTCGGGTATCCAGACAGCTTCTGCAGGAGCTTGGAAGAGAACCTGCACCTGAGGAAATTGCAGCTGAAATGGAGCTGAGTGTTGAGAAGGTTCGAGAGATTATGAAAATTGCTCAAGAGCCGGTTTCACTTGAAACACCGATCGGGGAAGAGGACGACTCGCATTTGGGGGATTTTATCGAGGACCAGGAAGCCCTTGCGCCGGCAGATGCCGCAGCTTACGAACTTTTGAAAGAGCAGCTTGAAGACGTGCTTGATACCCTCACTGAGCGTGAAGAGAACGTCCTGCGGCTGCGTTTCGGACTGGATGACGGCCGGACACGGACGCTGGAGGAAGTGGGGAAGGTCTTCGGGGTAACCCGGGAGCGTATCCGCCAGATCGAAGCCAAAGCACTGCGCAAGCTTCGGCATCCAAGCCGCAGCAAACGGTTAAAAGATTTTCTCGAATAAAGCATACCCGGACCTTCTGCAGGATGCAGCGAGGTCTTTTTTTTAGAATCCTGCTGGATTTTAGAATCCTACTGGAACCGCAAATCATTTAGCCCGCAGTGAGAAGAGGTGGAGCCCGTGAATGCCGAGAAGAAAGCTATTATTCTGCAGGAAATCGACCAGTGGAGAAACGGCCGGCTGCTGCCAGAGCAATATTGCGACTTTCTTGAGAATTTGTATATGGATAAACCGCGCACAACCCGTCCCAAATTAATATCGTTATCTTCCATCCAGCAAGGAAATTTACGGACATGGTTTCTTGGATTTGGAATTTCTGCATTTGTTTTCTTTATCGGGTTTTATTTTAGCCTTTTTCCATGGCCATTGCAAATAGCGTCGTCCCTGCTGCTGACCTGCCTGCTGTATACGATTGCTTCTCTTCAAAGGCCGCGCAGCAAAAGGAATGCTTACTTGCCTGCTATGACGGGGAGTCTGCTGCTTCTGGGATTTGGAGTATGGATGCTTCGCCTGCAGGGCTGGGATGGGGAGCTGCCGAGGGTTGCTCTGCTCGGGTCCTGCATGCTTGTCTGGACGTCCGCCGGATTTTTCCTCCGCCTGCCGTTTCTGCATTACTGCGGCCTTGTGTGCGGCTTCCTGCTGTACGCATCGCTGTTCCGCTATTGGCATCCGCAGGCTTCCTGGGAAGAGCTGCAGCTGCTGTGGCTTCCGCTCTGCGTGGTTTTGGTATGGCTCAGCTGGCTGGCTCATTTTAAATGGCCGGGGGTTTCGGGCGTTTATTTCGGTGCGGGAGCGACTGCGTGGTTCATGTCCGAGGCCGATGCTTATCTGTTAAGACATGACACTCCTGCTTATTTTGTCTGGCTCTGTTTGGCGAAGCTGGCTTTGGCCTTTATAATATTGTTTGTGTTTAGAAAAAAATGGATAACGTGGGTGGCTTCATGAAATTATCAGCAAGATTGCAAAAGATCGCGGATTACCTGCCGGAAGGCTGTACATTTGCGGATATCGGCTCCGACCATGCTTTGCTGCCGGCTGCTGCCGTGTTGACAGGCCGGGCCGCAGGAGCGGTGGCCGGAGAAGTGAATGACGGACCGCTGGAGGCGGCAAAGCGCCAGGTGGCATCGGCGGGGCTGGGCTCAAAGATTTCCGTCCGAAAGGGCAACGGGCTGGCTGTTATTAAGGCCGGAGAAGTTGGCGTAATTACGATCGCCGGAATGGGAGGCGCGCTAATCGCCGCTATTTTGAGCGAAGGACTGGACAAGCTGAAGGGTGTGCAGAGGCTTATTCTGCAGCCGAATGTGGGCGAGGACATGGTCCGCCGCTGGCTGCTTGAGCAGGGCTGGGTGCTAACCGCCGAGGAAATTCTGGAGGAAGACGGCAAAATTTACGAAATCCTCGTCGCGGACCGGCTTGAGGACGCTTCTTCTGCGAACGGAGAAATTTATAAGGAACGGCCTATTCCCGGAGGACTTCGGTTAACCAAGGAATGGCTCATTCTGATGGGGCCGATCCTGTCGCGGAATCCGGAGGATGTATTTTTCGCAAAATGGGAATCTGAGCTGGACAAGCTGGCTAAAATCCGCAAGCAGATTGGCAAATCCGGGCAGGACAGCGCCAGACAAAAGGAAGCGGAGCTGGATCAGCAAATGAATCAGTTGAAGGAGGTACTGGCATGTTTGCGAAAGGACAAACCGTAATTCAGCTTATGGAGCAGCTTGCCCCAAAGCATGTCGCTATGGAAGGGGATAAAATCGGCCTCCAGCTGGGTACGCTGCAGAAGGAGATCAAGCAGGTTCTGGTCGCGCTGGACGTGAATATGGAGGTTGTGGAAGAAGCAATCCGGATCGGGGCGGATTTGATCATCGCGCATCATGCGATTATTTTCCGTCCGCTGGCTCAGCTTCAAACCGATACGCCTGCCGGCCGGCTCTATGAGAAGCTGATTAAGCACGATATCGCCGTGTACATCGCCCATACCAATCTGGATGTGACGGAAGGCGGCATGAATGACTGGATGGCCGAAGCGCTGGGGATCGAAAGCTCGGACTCGCTGGAGGATGTCCATACCGATAAGCTGTTTAAGCTGGTGGTCTTTGTGCCAAAGGATCACCATCAGAAAGTATTGGACGCTGTACTTAACGCAGGGGCAGGGCATATCGGCAATTACAGCCACTGCAGCTTTAATATTGAGGGGTACGGCACCTTTGTTCCGGGTGAAGGGAGCGATCCATTCCTTGGACAGCAGGGGAAAATGGAACGGGCCGAGGAAATCCGGCTCGAAACGATTGTGCCGAACAGCCTGCGCAGCAAGGTTATTCAGGCTATGCTCAAGAATCATCCGTATGAAGAGGTTGCCTACGACCTTTACCCGATGGATCTCAAAGGCCGGACCTTTGGATTAGGGCGTGTAGGCAAGCTGAAGGAGCCGACTGCGCTGGGCGAGTTCGCCGAGCGGGTCAAGAAGGAGCTGGATGTGCCCTTTGTCAGGGTTGTAGGCGAGCTGGATAAGCCGGTCCGCAAAGCGGCCGTAATCGGCGGATCCGGGGGCAAATATTGGCGGAGCGCGCAGTTCCGCGGGGCGGACGTATTGGTGACCGGCGATGTGGACTACCACACGGCACAGGATGCCCTGGCGGCGGGGGTTGCCTTTATTGACCCGGGCCATAATGCCGAGAAGATTATGAAAGTAAAGGTCGCAGAGTGGCTTCAGGGCAAGCTGTCAGAAATGCGCAGCGATACCAAGGCAGCGGCGTCCGGGGTGAATACGGAGGTATTTACAGTCCGTTAAGAAATGGCGGTAATTCCGCTATTTTCCCGGTTGTGCTCTCTATTAAATTTCGGTATAATAATCGATGTTGTTTGGAAGTTTGACAGACAATCGCCGGCAGCTTCGCGCTGCGGGAGGAAAGTCCGGGCTCCACAGGGCAGGATGCTGGATAACGTCCAGTCGGCGCGAGCCGAAGGATAGTGCCACAGAAATGGACCGCCGATGGCCGTGCTTACGTGTACGGCACAGGCAAGGATGGAACCGAGGTGTAAGAGACCCCGAGGAGCGCTGGTGACATCGTTCCTGGTAAACCCCATCTGGAGCAAGACCTAATGGGACGCAGCTTCTCCGCAAGGAGAGCAGCCTTTGCCCGAGGCGCGTCTGGGTTGGTCGCTGGAGCTGTTTAGCAATAAACAGCCTAGATAGATGATTGTCACTCAAGGTGGGAGGGTAGTTCCCGTCATCACCACGAAGAGTACAGAACCCGGCTTACGGAAAACTTCCGTCACTGCAACAGCTTAAATTGTTAATCGAAATTGAATTTGAATTTAGCCAAAATGAAACCCCCTGTTTGACTTTTCAGCTGGTCTGAAAGGCGTCAAACAGGGGGTTATTTTTTTGCACATAAGATGTAAGATCGGGTTTATTTGGTATATTTATTTGTTTGGATTCAGCTTCTGCAGCAATTGGTTCAGCTTCTCTTCCATCTGCTGCGGCCAAAGCTGCAGCGGGGCTTCGCTCTGGCTGGTTCCGGCGGCAGCCTGCAGGGCGGAGTAGACGTTGATCTGGCCGTATCCGTAGTACTTATCGCGTCCGGGATCTCCGAGATCCTGAACATTTTTGCGGATCAAATCCATAACCTCCGTATTCTTCAGGCCCGGATTCTCGGATCGGATTAACGCAGCCAGTGCAGCGACATGCGGGCTGGCCATCGAGGTGCCAGATAAAGCCGCATACTGGTTGCCGGGATAAGTGCTCGCGATGCTTTCGCCCGGGGCCATAACGTCAATATAGTCTCCATAATTGGAGAAGGAGGCCCGTTTCTGATTGGAGTCCGTTGCCGAAACAGATAATACCTCCTGATAAGCTGCTGGATACCCCGGACGTTCCGTGTTATCATTGCCGGTGGCAGCGATAACGACCACATCGTGATCATAGGCGTATTTGATGGCATCATGCAAAAATTGGGCCTGTGCATAGTTGCCAAGGCTCAAATTGATGACTTTGGCTCCATGATCCGTTGCCCAAATAATGCCCTGGGCGACCGAGTAGGTCGTGCCGGAGCCGCTGCTGTCCAGAGCTTTAACTGGCAGGATCTTGGTATTCCAGGTCATGCCTGCAATTCCTTCATGGTTATTGACATTGGCCGCGATGATGCCGGCGACATGCGTGCCGTGGCCCACATCGTCCATCGGACGCTCATCCGGATTGACTACATTGTAGCCCTCCAGCAAACGGCCCTGCAGGTCCGGATGGTCCAGATCAACTCCGGTGTCCACGACGGCAACGATCACATCATTTGCTCCTGTTGACAGCTTCCAGCCCTGATTGGTTTTGGTAATCGGGAGGTTCCACTGGTACTCGGAAAATAACACGTCGTTTGGAACATCCGTTGACGTTGCCGGTGACGTTGACGTTGACGTTGTTGGTGTTGGTGAAGCCGAAGTTGAAGTTGAAGTTGAAGTTGAAGTTGAAGCTGAAGCCGAAGGGGCTGCCTCATTCGTTAAATACAAATAGTGGGGCTCCACATATTTCGGCTTCCAGTTCTTCCGGAAATAACGGGTAAGCTCCTCCATCGATTTGCCTTCAGCATGGAAAATATACGAATTCTTAAGGATCCGGGACGGCTTGCATCCGTCGATATCCTTCTCAATCCGCTGTAAATCAGCGGCTGTAGGCGGAGTCTTAAAGGTAACGACCACTTCGTTCTCATAATAGTGGCTGGCATTTTCATTATCGTTGCCGGTCTTCACGGTCAGATCCCTTAAAGTATCGGGGTGAACGGATTCGACGTTGTATTTGCCCTCTTTCGGATAAGGAATCAGGCGCAAATTTCTGCGCTGGTGATTCTCTACGCTCTTCATAATTCCGGTGCTGAAAATCCCGATCACACCGTTCCGCTTGCCGGCACCAGGCACGGCCATTACAAAATAATGCGGATCTTCCTGAGGGAAAGCAGGCGATTCATAGCTTTTGCCGCGGCTTAATGATTTTTTGGCAAATCCAATATAGGTTTGAAGCTCCTTGTCCTCATTCGGCGAAGGCCGAAAAGTACTGCTTCTTGCTTCTGCAGCGCCGGAGCTTCCATACGGGATGACGGACAGCAGATGTTTGTGGGTCTTCTGAAGCTGTGAAACGTACCGCCCGGCGTCGCCGGTGTTTCGGCTGTAACGTTCAGCAAGCTCCTGCATGTGCTGGCCGGCATCAATGCGGGTCAGCTTGTCGGTCGCCGCGAGGTCCCGCTGCAGCATATTCTGCTTAAGGTGCTGCTCGCTGCCGGGCTTGGACTGCTGCTGGATGCCCTGGCGCTGTGTAGAGTCCTGGCTGGGGCCGGTTCCGCAGCCCGGAAGCAGAACAGCCGTCACTACTGCGGCTGACAAGCCCAGTAGGGGCCATTTTCGAATGGTTATCATAAGCCACCGCCTTCTTGACAGGTAATTTGACGAGAATGTTTTGTTTTTTTATAGCGTTCGATGAGTTCCATTTTTTTATTCTGGAGGCTGCTTTCAAAAAAATGGTTTATAGGCGTTTGCCGGGACAAGTTGGGATACCTTTGCCAAATATTTTATGTTAGAATAAAGCCAGTAAATCGGTTCATGATTGAACATATGATTTCTTGCCTTGACAGAATGGAAGGAGAACTGACAGTATGCCTGAAGCGAATACCCGAGATCTATGTGAAGCCGCTAGAAACAAACTAAAATCCGCTGCTGAAAGACTTGAGACATTTCTGAACCAGTATTCGCTGCCCCAGTTGGCGGAAGAGCAGGATGAGGAATCGGTCCGTTATTACAAAGGATTTCTGAGCGACCTGCGTCACCTGCTGGTTTTTGCGGAGAGTAATTATGAGAAGCTGGGGGTGCTCCTGCGCCGCTCCAACTTTGACAAGGAAGCTGCCGAGAAGGCGCTGTACCATGTTTATCATGACTGCGTAAACCTCTTCTTCTATCCTCACAGCGAAAGCTACTCGGAGGATGGGCGCTACGCTTATACAGGGCAGGAAGCAATCCGTTTCCGGAAGAAGCCTGCAGCGGAGGCACGCCAGGTCATTTATGACATTACGATAAATTTCGAAGAGCTTCGTGATGATTTGACTTATTACGAAAGCGATTATCTGACCCAGCGCCGTATGCAGAAGAGCGGCTGCTAACGATTCTTGAATAGAACATACAAAGGATGCCCTTGGGCATCCTTTTTTACTTTTTATCCAAACTTTGAGCGGCATACGCCTCCCGCATCCAGGCAATAATGATGCCGAGGTGATCAAAATGCCAAATGGCGAAAAACCAATTGTAAAATGCAGCGTTTCAAACTGCTCCTATTGGGGGACGCAAAATATTTGCAAGGCAGACCTTATAATGATTGATATTGATAACCATGCCGCCGCTCATTTTAAAGAGGAATTTGCCGGAGAAAGCTTTGATTCCCAGCATCAGGATTACGCGAAGACTTCAGCTGCAACCTGCTGTCACACCTTTAAGCCCAAGCAAAAATAGAAGTAAATGTAAATGTAGAAGCAAAATCTGATCTATTCCAGGAGGTGAGCCGCCATGGATTATGGCAGGGATGAACGGCAGCCGGAGCCCAAAGTGAATCCGGATAAAACGGGGGAGCAGGGTACCCGCGTAGATTATCCGCGCAGGACGTTATCCAATGAGGAGTATGCGGCTGAATTTGCTGCTGTCCGCGACCGGAAAATCCAGGCAAGTGCGCTAAACAGGCAGGAGACCCAGTCTGAGGAAGCCGGCAGCAGTGCAGCGGGAACCGGCGCCGAAGCAGGGCAGATTGCGGGTGTTGCAGCGATCGTGCTGGGGGTTCTGGCCTTGTTCATGTGGACGATTGTTCTCGGGCCGGTAGCTGCGATACTGGGGTATTATGCGTACAGCCAGGATAAGCGTACAATCGGCGCCTGGGGCATGGCGTTAGGTTTGATCGCAACGTTAAGCTACTTTGTGCTGATTCCGTTTGTACGATAAGCATCCCGATAAGCATCCGCATCCCTTTGTTCAGCCAAATCATAAGGCCGTATCCGAAGATACGGCCTTATTTCCTATTTTCGACAAAAACACTGGTTAACAGACAATTTCGCGTGTACAATGGAATAAGGAATGCCTGATGATGCAGGCTGAATCAGTACATGTAAGAACAGGGGAATAATCATGCAAATTGATCCGCGAATGGTTAAACAGCTTCTGGAATACCAAATGATGAACAGCATCGACTTATCAGGAACGTCCCTGGACGGTGCACAGAACAGCACGGATTCCTTCTTCAGCGAAATGCTTGAGCAACTGATGAATGGAGGCGGCAGCACTGACAGCAGTGATCTGGCCACTTCTTTATTGAATACGTCACTCGATACTTCCTCTTCGGCCAGCAGCCTCGGCTTGGATTCGGGGAACAGCCAGCTTTGGTATAATCTGCTTGCGCAGACCCAAACCGCTGCTTATGCAGATCCGGTTGACTCCACGTATACGACTGCGGCTTCTGCGGCTGCCGGGTTGTCTTCGTCTGCAATGGCTGAGCTGGAGTCCGCTTCCGGCTCCGGTTCTCAAGGTGCTTCCACTCCTTATGATGCCATGATTGCGGAAGCAAGCCAGAAATACGGTGTGCCTGAGGCACTCATCAAGGCTGTGATTGATACGGAATCTTCGTTTAAACCCAATGTAGAATCTTCTGCCGGCGCCAAAGGGCTGATGCAGCTGATGGATGGAACAGCACGGGGACTTGGAGTCAGCAATCCTTTTGATCCTGCGCAGAACATTGATGGAGGCGCCCGGTACTTGTCCTACCAGCTTAAACGTTATGGCGGAGAGATCAAAATGGCACTTGCCGCTTACAATGCCGGTCCATCCAAAGTCAATGCTTTAGGAGTCAGCAGCGATAACGAACTGACGCAGAAGCTGGATCAGCTGCCCGCAGAAACCCGCAATTATATTGAAAAAATTGAACGGGCGATGACAAAGTACGTCTGATTCACCCTTTTTTATGATCTGGAATAACGGAGGCGCTGTCCTAAAGAGACGGGCGCACTCCGTTTTTTGGTTTATATCATGAGGCATATCAGGTATGATAAAAAGGGTCTGCACAGACTCGAGAATGGAGGGGCAAACGGATGAAATATTTTGACCATGCTGCTTCAACGCCGCCCCACCCGGAAGTAATCCGAACGGTCACCGAAGTGATGCAGTCGCATTATGGGAATCCTTCCTCCCTGCATGCTGCCGGGGAAGCGGGAATGAAGCTGGTCCAACGAGCAAGGGAGGTCAGTGCGGCGGCGCTGGGAGTGCTGCCCGGTGAGGTCGTATTTACTTCCGGAGCGACGGAAAGCAATAATTTGGCGGTAAAAGGCGCAGCCTTTCAATATATGAAGCGGGGAAAGCACCTGATCACTACGATGGTGGAGCATCCTTCGGTCTACGAAGCCTTCCGGCAGTTAGAGCAGTTAGGATTTGAGGTTACTTACCTGCCGGTCCGGAGCGGCGGAAGCGTTGATCCTCAGGACGTCATCAAAGCGGTAAGGAAGGATACAATCCTTGCTTCGATTATGCATGTCAATAATGAAACCGGCAGTATTCAGCCCGTAGAGGAAATCGGCCGCCAGTTGAAACAGATACATCCCAGAGTCTTGTTCCATGTTGACGGGGTGCAGGGCTTCGGCAAGCTGCCGCTTAACCTGAAAGACTGCGGTATTGATTTATACAGCCTGTCTGCACACAAGATCAGAGGCCCGAAGGGCACGGGGCTTCTCTATGTGAGAAGCGGAGTGAAGCTGCTTCCGCTCTTGTCGGGAGGAGGGCAGGAAGGCGGAGTCCGCTCGGGAACGGAGAACGTGCCTGCCCTGGTCGGCATGGCGAAAGCCCTCAGACTGGCGAAAGAACAGCAAGAGGATCTTGGCGGCCGCCTGCGGCTTATCCGTCAGCGCATCCTGGAAGGTTTAGCTGACCTGCCGGATCTTGTTCTGAATTCTCCTCAGGATGGAGCACCGCACATTGTTCACTTCTCCTTCCCCGGGATGAAGCCCGAGGTTGTGCTGCACTGTCTGGAGGAGCACGGCATGGAGGTATCGACGAAATCGGCCTGTTCTTCCAAAACGACTGAACCCAGCCGTGTGCTGCTGGCTATGGGGAAAGCGAACGAAATTGCGGCAAGCGGCATCCGAATCAGCTTGGGGAATGAACATACAACCGAGGATGCTGATTTCTTGATTCAGGCGGTCAGAAGCGTCGTTAAGAGGCTCGTCGGATTGAAAGGTGGATTATAATAAACGATGAATTGTCAGTTATTGATGCTTAGATTGGGTGAAATCACCTTAAAGGGGAGAAATCGCGCCCGGTTTGAGAAAGCCGTGCTTTCTCATGTCAAAAGCGTACTGGAGGCTTTTCCAAAAGCCCGGATTACGAAAGATTACGGAAGAATTTATATTGAACTTTGCGGGGAACCGGCCGGGGAGTTAATTCCGCCTTTAAAAAAGGTTTTCGGCATTACGGCGATTGTGCCGGTTGCGGCGGCCCCGTCCGAGCTGGAGGCAATCCAGCAGGCGGCCCTGGATTTTATTGGCAGTCTGTCCTTGGAGAAGGAGACAGCTTTCAAGGTAAACAGCCGGCGGGTATGGAAGGAGTTCCCTTATTCCTCCCAGGAGATGAACAAGCTCGTCAGCAGTCCGCTGCTTCAGCAGTTCTCAGCTTTAAAGGTGGATGTCAACCATCCGGAGCTGGAGCTCCGGGTTGAGGTGCGCCAGGAACGGACTTTGCTGTACAGCCTGATTATCCCGGGGGCGGGCGGCTTTCCGCTGGGGACAAACGGCAAAGCGATGCTGCTGCTGTCAGGAGGGATCGACAGTCCTGTAGCCGGGTGGTCGGCCATGCGCCGGGGGCTGGAGATCGAATGTGTGCACTTCCACAGCTATCCCTTCACAAGCCGCAAAGCAGAAGAGAAGGTCATTGAGCTTGCCAAAGTCCTGTCCGGATACAGCGGCACCATCAAGCTTCATCTCGTTCCGTTCACCGATATTCAAACGGCCTTCACCGGAGTTGGACAGGATAACTTGATCATCACCTTTATGCGCCGCGCCATGCTGCGGATTGCCACAAGGCTGGCGGAAGCCAGCGGAGCACTTGCCATCGTAACAGGGGAAAGCCTGGGACAGGTGGCCAGTCAGACTCTGCCGAGCATGAATGTCATCGGGCGGGCGACCGAGCTGCCGCTGCTGCGTCCTTTGGTCATGATGGACAAGGATGACATTATTTCACTCTCCCAGCAGATCGGCACTTATGAGCTGTCTATTTTGCCATATGAGGACTGCTGTACGCTGTTTATTCCGAAATCTCCGTCAACCAATCCCAATCTGCGGATTGTGCAGAAGGTGGAGCAGCATGTGGAGCGGCTAGACGAGATGATTGAGCTTGCCGTGCAGAACACGGTTACGCTTAACCTGACACCGCATGCTCAAATCCGGTATGAGGAAGAGGGAGGACCAGAGGAGGCATCGGAGCTTCCGAGACATGATCTAGAGCTGCCTTTGGATGGACAGGCGATCCGGGAAGACTGGTTCTGAACAGGCGGAAGGATCACAATCATAATCTGCAACACAAACTTCTAGGCTGTAGAAAAATCAAACAGGCCGCCCAACGGGCGGCCTGTTTGATTTTTATGAAAACATATGCGGCATTTACGGCACCTGCGGCCTAATCCAAATTCCTGACTACCTTGTTGCCGGATGGGATTTGCGCTTTTCTTTCTTCTGCTCGCGGCTTCTGCGTTTGCTCAAATAACCGGCATACAGAACCCCCAGAACTGCAACAGCAATGAAGCCGTACTGCAGCACAGGCTTGTCCTCAAGAAGCGGCGAAAGCTTCGGCTCTTCAGTAATCATGTGCGCAGCGGTATAAGCGAGAACAGCGGCTCCCAAATAGGAAATCCACGGAAACAGCGTCAGCAGTTTGATAAAGATGGTACTGCCCCAGACCACGATAGGAACACTGATCATTAAGCCGATAATAACGAGCACCATATGCTGATTGGAAGCGCCTGCTACGGCGATGACATTATCCAGACCCATCGCTGCATCGGCAATAACAATGGTTCTGACAGCAGCCCACAGCGAATCCTTCGCTTCAACCTTCTCTTCGCCTTCATCATCCGCCAGCACTTTATAAGCAATATAAATGAGCAGAATTCCGCCAATGGCAAGCAGCCATGGAACCTTCAGGAGCCATACGACGACGAGCGTTGCAGCAATCCGGAGCAGCACGGCGCCGCCAGTGCCGTAGAAGATCGCCTTTTTCTGAATGGAGCTCGGCAGTCTCTTGGCTGCCATTCCGACCACGATTGCATTATCGCCGGCAAGAATCAAATCGATAAAGATAATATTAATAAGTGTTAGAAGAAAACTGGCGCTTAACCAATCCATGGAGTCACATCCTAAACTAGAGTCTTAACAAAGGGTATACGGGCGAACCCGGCAAAAGGATTCAAAATTTTTACCCGGATTCGGGTGCCCGCAAACAACCGGTATACGTTTGTCCCGCCGTTCATACATCTGATAATGGGGGGAATGTTTGTGGAACCGATACTGCTGCTGCTGCAAATCCTGATGATCAACCTCGTACTCAGCGGGGATAATGCCGTCGTTATCGCGATGGCCAGTAAAAATCTGCCTCCGTCCCAGCGTAAAAAAGCCGTTTGGTGGGGCGCAGCCGGGGCTGTCGTTCTCCGCTGCCTCCTCACATGGGTCGCTCTGCTGCTGCTGCAAATTCCTTTTATCCAGGCCTGCGGCGGCATTCTGCTGGCTTATATCGCCTTCAAGCTGCTTACCCAGCAGGAGGAGGACACCCGTGTCGAGAGTGCGGCCACGCTCTGGAAATCGATCCAGACGATTCTGTTTGCCGATTTCATCATGAGCCTCGATAACGTGCTCGCCATAGCTGCTGTGGCGCAAGGGGACGCGGCCATTATTGTCATTGGCATTGCCATCGGAATTCCCATTGTCGTATGGGGAAGCAATCTGATTACGGATCTTCTGCACCGGTTCCCGGTTCTGGTGTATGCGGGTGCAGGAATATTGGCTTATACGGCCGGAAAAATGCTTCTGCACGATCAGAAATTAGGCGGCTTTCTGAAAAATGCGCTGCCGGAGCTGGCCTTGTGGCTCCCGGCGGTTCTCAGCGCAGCAGTTGTTATCATCGGCCTGATGCGCCGAAAATATTTCCGAAGCGCTTAGAAGGGCTTCAAAGCGCTTGCTTAATTGAGCGCTTATGTGCCAATGAGTCCCGCGCCTGCGCGGGGCTTTTTGCTGTTAAAGGTAAAAATAATAACGCTTACCGCTTATATTTTCCGCAAAAAAGGTTATCCTCCAGGATAGGGGACACTTAGGGCGAAATTAGCTTGACTTGGTAGTTTTTTGCACCGATTTCATTTAATATAAATGAGTAAAGGGGCTGTCGTAAATTGTAGGTACTTGTCCCGCCGATGTCAATCTCGAAAGGTGCGTGTTGAAATGTCCGATCGCAACAAGCTGACGACAGGCGTTCTGATTCTTGCAGCAGGCCTGGTCATTTTACTTGGCAAATGGGGCGTGTTTACTTTTATTGGCAGCAAATTCTGGCCGCTGCTCCTGCTGGCTTCGGGCATTTTGCTGTACATGGCGGCCGCAGGCCGCAGGCTGCCTTCAGCTGCGCTGGTTCCGGCAGGCGCCTTGATTGTTTACGGCATTATTTTTATGATCGCAACCCTGTTCGGTTATGACACCCTGCGTTATTTATGGCCGGGTTTTGTATTTGGTATTGCACTTGGCTTGTTCTTCTATGATGCTGCGGCGGGCACCTCGCGCACCTCGGGTATTTTTCCGGCTGCGGCCGCACTGCTTGCCGTTTCCGTCCTGCTGTTCGGCATAACGCTGTTTACTTTCTCCTTTATTTATTTGCTGGCATTTCTGCTGATTGTGGCCGGCGTATGGCTGATTGCTTTCCGCGGACGAAGCCGTTCCAAATGGTAATGCTTGTGTAATGTCTTGAAATTTACTGAAATTTGCGTATAATGAAATGGATATGTGCAGCGTCGGCCCTAGTGTTCCGGCGCTTCTTTTGATGAATAGAGAATATAGAAGGGATTTGGAGATAAATCATGCATTCAAGAGACCATATTCGCAATATTGCGATTATTGCCCACGTTGACCACGGCAAGACCACTTTGGTAGACAAACTGCTCCAGCAATCAGGGACTTTCCGTGAGCACGAGGCCGTTCAGGAACGCGCCATGGATTCAAACGATCTGGAACGGGAACGCGGCATCACGATCCTGGCGAAGAACACAGCAATCAATTATAAAGATTATTTGATTAATATTGTGGACACCCCGGGACACGCCGACTTTGGCGGCGAAGTGGAACGTATCATGAAAATGGTAGACGGCGTTCTCCTTGTCGTAGACGCTTATGAAGGCTGCATGCCGCAGACGAAGTTCGTTCTGCGCAAAGCTTTGGAATCCAACCTGACCCCAATTGTGGTTGTGAATAAAATCGACCGCCCGGCAGCACGTCCGGCTGAAGTGATCGACGAGGTGCTGGATCTGTTCATCGAGCTTGATGCGAGCGAGGAGCAGCTTGAGTTCCCTGTTGTTTATGCCTCTGCCCTTAACGGTACATCAAGTCTTGACCCTGAGAAGCAGGATGACAACATGCTTGCCCTGTATGAAACCATTATTCAAAATATCCCATCCCCTACTGAAAAAGTAGACGAGCCGCTGCAGTTCCTGGTGACTCTGATGGATTACAACGAATATCTGGGCCGTATTGCCATCGGCCGTGTGAACCGCGGAATCATCCGCTCCGGCCAGCCTGTTACGGTTATCCAGCGTGACGGCAGCAGAAAGTCTGCCCGTATTGAGAAATTGTTCGGCTTCGCCGGCCTGCGCCGTGTAGAAATTGAAGAAGCGGGCGCAGGTGACATTATCGCGATCGCGGGTATTAAAGATATCAATATCGGAGAGACGATTGCCGATCCGAACCAGCCTGAAGCGCTGCCGGTCCTTAAGATTGATGAGCCGACACTGCAGATGACGTTCCTTGTGAACAACAGTCCTTTTGCAGGCCGTGAAGGCAAATGGGTAACATCCCGGAAGCTTCGCGAGCGCTTGTTCAAAGAACTGGAGACGGACGTCAGCCTTCGTGTGGATGAAACAGACAGCCCTGACGCCTTTATCGTTTCGGGACGCGGTGAACTGCACCTCGGCATTCTGATCGAGAATATGCGCCGTGAAGGCTACGAGCTTCAAGTCTCCAAGCCTGAAGTTATTGTTAAGGAAATTGACGGCCAGAAGATGGAACCGATCGAACGTCTGCTGATCGATGTTCCGGAAGAGAACATGGGCGCAGTAATGGAGAGCCTCGGGTACCGCAAGGCTGAAATGGTTAATATGGTTAACAACGGAACCGGCCAGGTCCGTCTGGAATTCCTGATTCCGGCCCGCGGCTTGATTGGTTACAGCACGCACTTCCTGACTTTGACCCGCGGCTATGGCGTAATGAACCATGCGTTTGACAGCTACGGTCCGCTCGTTACCGGTCAGGTAGGGGGCCGTCATGAAGGCGTACTGGTATCCAGTGAGAACGGGGTTTCCACGCTTTACGGCATTTTGTCCATTGAAGACCGCGGTATTCTGTTTGTAGAACCGGGCGCCGAGATTTACGAAGGCATGATCGTTGGCGAGCACACGCGCGATAACGACATCGTCGTTAACATCTGTAAGGAAAAACAATTAACAAACGTCCGTTCCGCAACAAAAGACGATACTGTGAAGATGAAGACTCCTCGTTTGTTCTCTCTTGAGCAGGCGCTGGAATACCTGAACGACGACGAATACTGCGAAATTACGCCTAAATCCGTTCGCCTTCGCAAGAAGATTTTGAACAAGAGCGAGCGTGAACGTGCGGAGAAACACCGCAAAATGGCGAATGCTAATTCATAAAATTGCTTGATGTAACTTTCTGCAGCTGCAAATCGTTTATAGGAAACCGGCGGTAATCCGTCAGGAGTAAGCCGGACGCGGTGGTGTCCGGCTTTTCTTTGCCCATATTACGAAAGAAAAAGGTGTTAGAAATGAGTCCATCAGAAAACGGAGGCCTCCCTCCAAGGCAAAGCCAGCGGAAAAGCGGGGGCAGCACAAGAACTCCTGCCAAACCAAGCGCAAAGAAAAAGAAATCAAGCCCGGTCAAACGTTTCTTCAAAATGCTGCTCGCCGTTCTAATTATCCTTGTAATCGGGGCAGGCGCATATGCGGGATACTTGGCTTACAACGTCAACAAAACGATCAATGATGCCGGAACGGATCAGCCCGTAGCATCCGGACAGGAAGCGAATGTCAAGCCGCTGTCCATGCTGCTGCTTGGTACGGATTACCGGCCTGAAACCGGCACTCATCTTAGTGATGTTATCATGGTTATTGCGATGAACCCGCAGACCAAATCGGCTACGGTTGTGTCACTTCCGCGGGATACGAGAGTCTCCATGGACGGCTACAAGACCAACAAAATCAATGCCTTCTATCCCAACTTCCTGGCTGCCGAGAAGAAGTCCGGCGAGTCTGCTGAAGAGGAAATGAAGACCATGATGAGCAAATTTTTCGATCTGGATATTGACTACGTAACGGTTCTGAATTTCCAGGGGTTCCGTGAGGTTGTGGATGCGCTGGATGGCGTAGACGTCAATGTGGACAAGGATATGTGCTACAAGGATACTGCTGACGGAACAGATATCAATCTGAAACAAGGTGAGCAGCATCTGGATGGCAAGCAGGCGCTCGATTATGTGCGTTACCGCAAATCGAACTGCTCGCCTAAGACCGATGCCTCCGATGATTTTGACCGCAACCGCCGTCAGAATGAAGTCCTTCATGCGCTGATTGACCAAGCCAAATCGCTGAACGGCGTTCTGGGAGCCAGCAAAGCCATTCAGTCGCTCGGCGACAACATGACAACCGATCTCGAGCAGGGCCAGATCAAGAACATGATCGCAGCCTACTGGAATATTTCGAAGGAAGATGTCCACTTCATGCCGATCACGGGTGACTGGAAGTCTCCTTACGTTTATTTGCATGACGACGAGCTGGAAGCGGCTAAGCAGGCGCTTCAAGACGAACTCGCCGGCAAGACCGTCCAGTCTGCTGACGACACTGCAGCTTCGGCATCGAGTAATGAATAGTTCAAAAGCACAAAAACGCCATTCCTCCAAGGAGTGGCGTTTGCTGTTGGCTCAGCAATTCTGAACCGGTTATTTACCCGTGCTGCCGCTGCGCTCTGCCGGCGTCAGATTGCGGTTGGAATTTTGCCCGTTTGCGTTTGGAATGTTCTGCTTATTAACCGGATTCTGGGAAGGGGAGATCTGCTGGATATCTTCATTCTTCTTGACATCGCCGGGCATTTGCGGAACAATCCGGCCGATAAGATCCGCCAATTCGTTAGCCATTCCCTTCAGCGGTCTGCCTTCCCGGATGCTGCTGCCCATCTCCGCCAGCCGGTGGGATAAATCGGCATCAGCTGTCACGATGGCATTTGCACCGCGGGGATCCTTATGCACGGCTTCAGCCACTGAATATTTGATGGTGCCGACCCGCGAACGGTCCAGCTTGCCGTCAACATCAATGCCGATGATGGCGGTATTGCCCATCATTACTACATGAGCGCTCTTTACACCTGGAACCTTGACGGCAAGCTGCTCCAGATGCTGATCAGCCGAAAGCTGCCCCTGCTGGTTTGTATTGTTATTTATTTGCGTCTGATTCAGGTTCCGTGCTCCTTGTCCGGCCGTGCTCTGCATCCGCTGAGTCTGATTCTGGGCATTGCTTGCGCTGCCCGCACCATTTTTAGCCCCGCATCCGGTAAGAGAGGTTATTACGGCCGCGGCTGCGAGGATACATATCCAGCTGCGCATGTTCATCTTCCTTTCTTGGTGAGAATCGCTTGATTGTTTTTTCATCGAATTTTCTGCTTTTATTCTGTCCGGGGCAAAACTCAAATATGTATATCTATGTGGGATGCAAAAACCGGAGGGATGCGAATGAAGAAAATTTTTGTTCTGGACACGAATGTGCTGCTGCACGATCCCAATGCGATTTTTGCTTTTGAGGAGCATGAGGTAGTCATACCGGCGGTTGTCCTAGAGGAAATCGACTCCAAGAAGAGAAATGCCGATGAAATTGGCCGGAATGCCCGCGGCGTTTCCAGACTCCTTGACGGATTGCGGGCGCTTGGCCAGCTGCATGACGGTGTTCCTTTGCAAAGCGGGGGCACGCTGAAGGTGGAACTGAACCACCGGAGTTATGTGAGAGTCCAGGAAATGTTTGTGGAAGTTACGAACGATAACCGGATTTTAGCTGTTGCCCTAAATTATCTGAATGAACAAATCGATCTCCCTGAAGCTGAGAAACGCTCCGTTGTTCTTGTCAGCAAAGACGTTTTGGTCCGCATTAAGGCTGACGTTTTAGGCATCCCTGCACAGGATTATTTGTCGGACCGGACAGCGGAGCCGGATGATCTGTACTGCGGATATTCCACAATTTTGGTTCATCCTTCGATTATCGACCAGTTCTACACCTATCGGTTCCTGGCAGTCAAACCCCTCAACTTGTCTTATTCGCTCTATCCGAATGAATTTGTGATTCTCAAGGACGAGATGGGCACGGGCAAATCCGCCCTCTTGAAGGTAAACAGCGAAGGCACACGGCTGGAGCCGTTGTACTTGAGCAATGATCCGGTTTGGGGCATCGCCGCCCGTAACGCGCAGCAAAGGATGGCGCTCGAGCTGCTGCTGAACGATGACATTCCTCTTGTCACGATTACCGGCAAAGCCGGCACCGGCAAAACGCTGCTTGCCCTGGCAGCCGGCCTGCTGAAAGTAGAGGATGAGCACCGGTTTAAGAAGCTGCTGATCGCCCGGCCTGTTGTGCCTATGGGGAAAGACATCGGTTATCTTCCGGGGGAAAAAGACGAGAAGCTGCGGCCCTGGATGCAGCCTATCTATGATAATCTGGAGTATTTGTTTGATACGAAGAAAGCGGGAGATATCGATAAAATTCTGATGGGGCTGGGCAGTATTCAGGTTGAAGCCTTAACCTATATCAGGGGCCGCTCGATACCGTCCCAGTTTATTATCGTGGATGAAGCGCAGAACCTGTCCCGGCATGAAGTCAAGACGATCGTTTCCCGAGTGGGTGAAGGCAGTAAAATTATCCTCATGGGAGATCCCGGACAGATCGATCATCCTTACCTGGATGCTTCGAGCAACGGTTTGTCCTACCTGGTAGACCGGTTCAAGCAGCAGGGGATCAGCGGGCACATCACTTTGGAAAAAGGCGAGCGATCCAAGCTGGCGCAGCTTGCCGCCGATTTGCTGTAAGTGTAACCGTTACATTTTTTTGTCAGCTTATCAGCGTATAATTTGTTACAATATAGCTAAACGCTGAGCCGGTGACTGCGATCCGGTGATTGATGAGAGGAAGACAAGGCTGTGAAGCGAAGAAACTATTGGGTGCTTTTTGCCATATTATTGCTTGCCTTAATCAGTTTGTCACCGGGAGCAGACCGCAGCTATGTTGCCAATGATGATACCGGCTATCTGGAGAATCCTCCGCTTCCCGACCGGGAGGTGGAGGATACGCCGGGACATCTGACAGTAGCTGTACAGATGGAGCCCGGCGCTTTCAAGCTGCTGCAGCAGCGGAATGAACTCTTTACGCAAAGCCACCAGGTGAGCGTGGAGCTGGTCAATGAATACGGGAAAGATGCTTACGCCCTCTTCAAGCAGAAGCTGGCGCTTCATGACGCTCCGGATATCCTGCTGCTTGATAACGAGTGGATCCGGGAGTTTGCCGTCAAAGGGTATTTGCTTCCCATCGACTATTATTTCACCGGTGCGGCTGCCGGCAATTCGCTCAGCTCGCTTCAGGCATACAGTGAATGGAATGGATATGTCTGGGCCGTTCCCAAAGACATGGACCCTTATGTATTTGTTTATAATCCCGATACATTGCTTAAGCTCGGCATGAAGAAGGTTCCGGCCAGCCGTGAGGAATGGGACAAGCTGATGAAGTCGGTTCAGGAGCTTCGGACCCAAACGAAAGAGCAGCTCAGTTTGCTTGCGGTCAGCTTTGATGATCCGAAGGCGTTTGTCACCTTGTTTCACCGTTTAGGCGGCACCTTAACCCTCAAGGATTCAAGCGGCTCGTTATCGGAACAAGACAAGAATGCTGTACTTCTGTTAGAGATGCTCCGTCCTGCTCTGAGGAATTTTGACGGAGACAGCGAAATGGAGAACGTCTGGAGCCAGCTGGAGCAGGGACAAGCTGCTATGGCTCTGATGCCCTACTCCGAGTTCAGGCAGCATACCGGCGGAACCGGGCTGCAGGCGGAGACACCTGACAATACCGGTGCGGCTGACCGGATGACTTTATTCGGCCGGAGCTTTGCTGTAGCTTCTGATACTGAAGAGGCGGAAGCCGCGGGCCAGTGGATCACTGCCATGACGGAAGCGGCCGAGCAGAAAGACGCCTACGAGCAGGAAGGGCTGCTGCCTGCTTTAAAGTCGCTTTATGACGCATCTGTGGATAATGAGATTGCCTACTGGCTTCCGGACGGCGGCAGTAAGCAGTCTTACTGGCTGCCCCCGGTCAGTGACCGGACACCCGGGTTGATCAGACAGCTCTCGGTGCAGGCAAGCGAATTTCTGAGCGGGACAGCTTCAGCCCAGCAGCTTCAAAGCGAGCTGGCCGGTGATTTGCAGCCTTGAATCGGACGTTAATCTGCCGGCCGGTCTTATTCGTCTGTCTATTTCTTGAAAAATGCTAAAGCTCGCCCTCACAGGGCGAGCTTTAATTTTACAATCATCTGCTGATCCTTCAGTTCGACCGATTCAGCTTTTATGAAAGGCATCATTTCCTGCGGGTAGAAGCCCAGATCGAATTGCTCCTCCAGATCCCGGGCTGTTGTATCCGGAAGAGTAAAACCGTTAAATACCAGCTTATCAACGTGGAAGATAATGGCATTCTCAGGCTCGTTCTCCACAGAATAGTGCCCTTCAACACGCAGCTCAAGCTCTCCTTCCTTCCCTTCGGCGGTTACCTGATTCTTCTCGAAATGGAACGCGAAATTTTTGAATAATTCATTCTTGGATAGGAGAAAAGCATTTAACTCTTTTTCTTTAATCGTAAGGGTGTAATTCAAGCCGTTAGTGACGAGGCTCGCTCCATTTTGCTCAAGGAAATCCGGAAAATCCCTCATGGCTCCATCCAGAGCCTTGAAATATTTTCTGACCTCTTCCAATCCCACATTGTTCCAGTAGCTGCCCAACTGGTCAATCATTTCCTTGAGCTGCTCGGGGTCCTCGCTGTCTGCAATAGATTGGTCGACGTCCTCCTGCAGCGCTTCAACACGGTCCCGCTGGGCCAGCAGGTCTGATTTCGTCTGCTTCAGCTGATCCGACAGCTGCTCCAGCTCCTGCTCGTTCTGCTCCAGGGCGGCATAGGCCTGCTTATACTCGCGGATCACTTTCTGATCTTGTTCAAAGATGAGGCTGATATAGTCATAAGCAGTTAAGAAATCCCGGAAGCTCTTCACGGACAGGAGGGCGGCAAGCAGATCCTCCCTTTCCCCCATATAGTAGGCCCTTATGCGTTCACCGGCTGCCTCTCTTGATGTGCCGATCTCTTTCTCCTTAGCGGAGAGGCTGGACTGGTTAGCGGCAATAGAATGTTCAAGATCCTGCTGCTGCTGTTCGATTTTTGCAATTTCACGGTCAATTTCGATAATGGATAAGCTGTTCTCCAGAACCTGATGGGTGTCGTCCGGATTCGGATCTGCAAGCAGGGTACCGGGGGCGAGCACGGAGGCGGCAAACCAAGCAGCGGTGACCAGCAATCTTAAAGTCTGGCGCAACAAAGCACTCCTCCTGAAATCAAAGTGAAAGATACATATAACTATATGATAACTTGTTCCAGAATAAGACCAAACCTCCCATTTTGCCTTGGCAGAGGGGATGGCTTGACCGCCCTTGTGCTGACAGGCTTTTGCATACGGCTATGGCAGGTATGGATAGATGAAAATTTGGAAATACAGATAGCAAATAGATTCTATGAACTTTAAGAGAGGCATAGAGATGTAATAAGCAGTTTTTATTATCAGACAGCCGGAAACAGCCGGTTGTTATAGACTGATCATTCAGGATGTCGTTAGGAGGGTTTATATCGCATGACAGCAGTGAGACAGGACGCTTGGAGTGCCGAAGATGACTTAATATTAGCTGAGGTCACTTTAAGGCACATCAGGGAAGGCAGCACCCAATTAACTGCGTTTGAAGAAGTAGGTGAACGGATCGGAAGAACAGCCGCGGCGTGCGGCTTTAGATGGAACAGCTGTGTCCGCAAAAGATACGAATCGGCGATACAGGTCGCCAAAGCACAGCGTCAAAAGAGGAACTATCTGAAGAAGCAGCCCCATTCCCCGGGAAATGTCTCCATTGCAGGCTTGGCTGAAGTCGAGCTGGACAATAATGTCTACAGAAGTGAAAATATGACCGAGGAAAGTCTTTCGATTGACGCAGTCATTCGTTTTCTTAAAAGCTGGAAGGTCTCCCTGCAGGACAACGGCCGCCAGTTAAGAAATCTGGAGAAGCAGCTTCAGGAGAAGGAGCAGGAGCTCGTTTATCTGAGAGAGGAGAACGAGCGTTTATCCAATCAGGTGAGCGAAGTGCAGACCGATTACAGGGTTGTGAACGATGATTACAAAGCTTTGATTCAAATTATGGACCGCGCCCGCAGGCTGGCCTTCTTGAATGAAGAAGAGGAAGAGAAGTCCAAGTTCAAAATGGATGCCAACGGGAACCTGGAACGGATTGAGTAACCGGCTGTAATCGGGCTTACTCATGCAGGCCGGACGAAATACACATACAGGGATAAGAGCCGCCATCTGAAGCGGCTCTTTTGATTTTGGGCAGATTTTGGTATAAAGGTAAAGAATCAAATCGAAGGGAGAGGTCCAATTGGGGATTGATATTGTTGGAGCGGGAGCAATTGGTCTTCTCTTTGCGGCCCGGCTGAGAGCTGCGGGCAGCGAAGTCCGCCTTTGGACGCGGACGGCAGAGCAGGCAGAGCTGATTAATCATAGCGGAATCAAGATACAGCAGCAGGATGGAACGGAACAAACCGTAAGCGGGGTAATGGCAGCCCCTTTTGCTGAGTCAGCGTATCAACAGGAAAAAGGCAGCTCCGGCTCCTCGGACGCCGGTCATGACTGGATTCTGCTGGCGGTTAAGCAGCGCCATCTGACAGAAGATCTCCTCGCACGCTTATCCTCCCTCCACGCAGGGAAACGGCCGGTTGTATGCCTGCAGAACGGAATGGGGCATTTGGAGCGGATCGCTCAAGCAGTACCGCGGGAGTATTTGTCAGCCGCTGTAACAACCGAAGGAGCTAAAAGGCCTGAAGCCAACCACATTATCCGTTCAAAACCCGGGAGGACATCGGTAGGAGCACTGCTAGGCTGTGAGTTCCCTGCGTTGGAGAATTTGGCGGCAGTTCTGAGTCAAGCAGGATTTGAGGTATCGGTGTCGAAAGAGATCGAGAAAGAAATACATAGGAAATTGTTAGTGAACGCGGCCATTAATCCTTTGACCGCTATTTGGCGTATTCCAAACGGTGAACTCCTGGCGACGGCTGAAAGGGAGGAGATGCTTGAGAGGCTGATCATGGAAGGGATCGCGGTTTATTCGGCGGCAGGCATTCTTTTTGAAGAGGATCTTATTGGACACATCAAGAGCGTATGCCGCTCAACCTCAGGCAACATCTCTTCAATGCTTTCGGACGTCATGAAGGGCGCAGAGACTGAAGTGGATTATATTAATGGCTATTTAGTTGAATTGGCGGCTCAAGCAGGAATCTCCTGCCCGGCGCATGAGATGGTCTGGCGCCTGGTCAAAGGTTTGCTGCAGGCCGGATAAAGGAAAGGAGGGGTGTAAGCATGGGGTTTCTCGTACAGCCTATGATGGCTTTAACGGTTCTTCCGATAATTCCTTTTTTGCTGGTCTTTATCGGATATTATGCCTGGAAGCGCGACAAGAAGAGATCGGTGCTTCTGGCCATGGATGTAACAACTTTATTTCTGATTCTATCTGTATCGGCTCTGTTCAACCAGATTTTTGGGACGAGCTTCGGGTTTTATTTGATCTTGCTGTTTATGCTGGTCTGCGCAGGTCTGATCGGAGGGGCTCAAAATCGTATAAAGGGAAAAGTGGATCCCAAGAGGCTTGTAAGAGCTGTGTGGAGGCTTTCCTTTCTGCTGACAAGTGCGGCTTACGTTATTTTCTTTATCATCGGATTATTTCCATACATATGGGCAATATAACAATACGATTCAATCGCAGGGGAAGTGAGAGCATCCATTCCTAAAGGAACGGCTCAGGAAAATACAGGAATTAACCTAACATGAATATGTAAGGTATTAAATATCAATTGGAAATAAAAGCACTTTCATGTGAGATAACTTGTGTCAATTCTGTATTTTGCTAAAATTTATAATAGATTTTTTTAACCGACGGTTGTATAATCTGAAAAATAAACCACATCAAAATTAGTAGGGGGAATTAAGTTACATGAAGAAGCAAAGATGGCTTGTCCTTCTGACGCTTGTTCTTGCAGTAGGCGTTGTATTGTCCGCATGCGGATCCAATAATAACAACTCGGCTGCAAACAGCGGTAACAAGGGCACAAACAGCAGCAGTAACACAGGTAGCAGCAATGCCGGCGAAGAAAAACTGGCATCCGATCAAACGCTCCATATTAACTTCGCAGCTGATGTGCCGACATTTGACCCGGCGCAGGCGCAGGACAACCAGGCGCACACAGCTCTGAACTTGATGTATGAAGGTTTGGTTCGTGTTGACGAGAACTCCAAAGAAGTTCCAGGTGTAGCTGAATCTTGGGATATCAGCGAAGACGGCAAAACTTACACGTTCCACCTTCGTAAAGATGCTAAGTGGAGCAACGGCGATGCTGTAACTGCAGGCGATTTCGTATTTGCTTGGCAGCGAGTTCTGGATCCTAACACTCAACCTGCTCCTGCTTATGCTTACCAGCTGTATTACATCAAGAATGCTCAATCTTTCAATGAAGGTAAAATTACGGATTTCTCCCAAGTAGGCGTAAAAGCGACTGACGATTATACGCTTGAAGTAACTTTGGAGAACACAACTCCTTATTTCCTTAACTTGACTTCTTTCTACACTTATTTCCCTGTTCACAAGTCCGTTGCAAACAACGACAAATGGGCTACTGATCCAAGCACTATGATTACTAACGGTCCTTTCACGTTGACTAGTCTTGTAACAGGTCAATCCATGGAGTTTGCTAAGAACCCTAACTACTGGGATAACCAAGACATTAAGCTGCAAACGATCAAAGCAACTGTTGTAAACAGTGCAGCTACAGAAGTTTTGTCCTACCAAAACGGCGAACTTGACCGTGCAGGTCAACCGAACGGTAACATCCCTTCTGACCAGATTCAAATTCTTAAAGATCAATTTGCAGACGAATTCCATATTGATCCTGTAGCAAGTCTTTACTACTACGAGTTCAATACTCAAGCTAAACCTTTTGATAATGCAAAAATCCGTAAAGCATTCGCAATGGCGATTGATCGTCAATCTATCGTCGACAATGTAACTAAAGCTGGACAAGTTCCAGCATTTGGTTTGATTCCTCCGGGCATCAATGGCGCTGAAAAATCTTTCCGTGAAGAATATCCTGAAGATTACTTCACTGAAAATGTTGAAGAAGCTAAGAAATTGCTGCAAGAAGGTATGGCTGAAGAAGGCATTACTTCTCTCCCTTCAATTACATTGACTTACAACACTGACGACAACCACAAGAAAATTGCCTTGGCAATCACTGATATGTGGAAGAAAAACCTTGGCGTAGATGTTCAAATCGAAAACCAAGAGTGGGGCGTATTCATCAAAAACCGTCAAAACGGCGACTTCCAAATTGCTCGTGCCGGCTGGGTTCCTGACTACAACGACCCTATGACATTTATCGACATGTGGACAACGAAGAGCGGTAACAACGATATCAAGTTGAACAACGCTGAATACGATGCTCTTGCTGCTGATGCTTACAAAAACTCTGACAACAAAGCTCGTATGGAAGATTTCCGTAAAGCCGAACAAATCTTGATCGGTGACCAAATGGGTATCATGCCGATCTACTACTATACAAATCCGGCATTGGTTAAACCTTACCTGAAAGGCGTAACTTTGGACTACAGCGGTTCCGTTGACTACTCCAGAGCTTACATCCTTGAGCACTAAGAGCTTCATTTTGTGAAGAACTTGCTTTAACTTTATAACTTATGGGATATATGTGTGGATATCCACATATATCCCGTTTTTTTATGTATTGCCAATAGACAATCTTGGCGTATTTAGGTAAAATTTTTTTAAGTTGCTTTTATTCGACAAAGGAGGTGCAAAATCGGACATGTTTCGCTATGTTGTGAATAAATTGTTTTATATGCTGGTCTCACTATTCATTCTGGTGTCGGCCACTTTCTTCTTGATGAAGGCCATTCCGGGTGACCCGTTTCAGTCGGAGAAAAAGGTTCCGCCCGAAATTCGAGCTCGTCTGTTTGAGCAATATGGTTTTGACAAGCCGTTGTATGAACAGTATGGCAAATATCTAGTTAACGTTCTGCATGGAGATCTCGGGATTTCGATGAAGCACGTTAACCAGGATGTAACCGATCTAATTATGAAAACCTTCTCAGCATCCCTGAAATTGGGTGTCGTCGCTATTATTGTGTCGATTATTGTCGGAGTCCTGCTGGGGATGCTGGCAGCCCTTTACCACCGCAAGCTGATCGATAACGTTGCGATGGTCTTAGCTGTATTGGGAATTGCTGTACCAAGCTTTGTACTTGCAGCGCTGCTCCAATTTTTCTTTGCTTTTAAACTGCATATCTTTAGAGTTATGGGTTTTGAAACGCCGCTTGATTATGTACTGCCTGTAGTTGCGCTGTCTGCACAGCCGATAGCCTTTATTGCCCGTTTGACGCGTTCCAGCATGCTCGAGGTGCTTCATGCAGACTACATCAAGACTGCTAAGGCAAAAGGCTTGAACTGGTTCACAATTATGTTCAGACACGTTATCCGTAACGGCATTATGCCGGTCATTACGTATATGGGACCTATGGCCGCAAATATTGTTACAGGTTCTGTAGTTATTGAACAGGTCTTCGGGATTGGCGGGATCGGTAAACAGTTTGTCGAATCGATCACCAACCGGGACTATCCGCTCATCATGGGGATTACCATCTTCTATGGCGTCCTGCTGATGCTCGCTCGTTTCATCTCAGATCTATTGTATGTTGTTGTGGATCCACGCGTTAAATTAAGTTCAAGGAAGGAGGGCTAATTAATGTCTTTAGATTCCAATACAGTAAAACAAACCGCGGCATTGACGCCTGATGATTTCCGGAAGCTGGATGCCTCTGAGAAGAACGCCGAGGTCATTCAGCGCGAGAGCGTTTCTGCTTGGAAGGATGCCTGGCAGCGCCTTGTGGAGAATAAGGTAGCTATGGGGGCATTGATTGTCCTTGGACTGATTGTAATTGCCGCAATAGTTGGACCTATGATTTCAAAATACAACTATTATACAAATGATCTGCTCGCTACTAACCAGGCTCCATCCTTGAAGGATCACTGGTTCGGAACGGACGATCTGGGCCGCGATATGTTTGTCCGTACATGGATGGGCGCACGGATTTCCCTGATCGTTGGTCTTGTCGCCGCCTTGATTGACTTGCTGATTGGTGTTATTTACGGCGGTATCATGGGTTATTTCGGCGGACGCGTTGATGAAATCATGAACAAGTTTTCCGAAATCATCTATGCTATTCCTTACCTGCTGGTAACGATTCTTCTGTTGGTCGTATTTGAGCCAAGTTTGGGAACGATCATATTGGCCCTGACGATCACCGGCTGGATTAATATGTCCTGGATTGTCCGCGGTGAAATTATGCAGCTTAAGAACCGCGAGTTCGTATTGGCTTCCCGCTCCATGGGTGCCGGCTCCGGCCGTCTGCTGTTCCGTCACCTGCTGCCGAATGCTGTAGGTCCGATCATCGTTACGCTGACTTTGTCCGTACCGAACGCAATTTTCTCGGAAGCATTCCTAAGCTTCTTGGGTCTGGGCGTACAGGCTCCGGTCGCTTCACTCGGCTCGATGGTTAACGACGCATTGACAGGCTGGATGTACTATCCTTGGCGGATGCTCTTCCCGGCTATCCTGATCAGTGTAACGATGCTTGCATTTAATATTTTTGGCGACGGTCTCCGTGACGCGCTTGATCCTAAATTGAAAAAATAGGGGGTGAAATTATGGAACCCATTTTAAAGGTTAAAGATCTTCAGGTTTCTTTTAAAGTAAGAGGCGGAGAGGTGCAGGCCGTCCGCGGTGTTAACTTCGAATTGGGCAAAGGTGAAACGATCGGTATCGTAGGTGAGTCCGGAAGTGGTAAGAGTGTTACCGCGCAGTCGATCATGCGTTTGATTCCTTCACCGCCATCATTCGTTAAAAATGGCGAAATTATTTTTAATGGTGAGAACCTCTTAAATAAAACGAACAAACAGATGGAAGCAATCCGCGGGAAAGACATCGGGATGATTTTTCAGGATCCAATGACTTCACTTAACCCTACAATTAAAGTAGGCCGCCAAATTACGGAAGGTTTGATTAAACACCAAAATCTGTCCGGTCAGGAAGCTAAAAAAAGAGCCATTGAAATGCTGAAAATGGTAGGCATCAAAAACGCTGAAGCTCGTTATAACCAGTATCCCCACGAATTCTCCGGCGGCATGCGTCAACGGGTTATGATCGCGATCGCTCTGGCCTGCCGGCCTGCGCTGCTGATCGCCGACGAACCGACGACCGCGCTCGACGTTACGATACAGGCTCAAATTCTGGATGTCATGAAAGACATGCAGGAAAAATTGGGGACATCAATCATTTTGATTACCCATGACCTCGGCGTAGTTGCCGGCATGTGTGACCGCGTAATCGTTATGTATGCCGGTGAAGTTGTGGAAACGGGAACGAAATGGGAAATCTTCAAGAACCCGAGCCACCCGTATACGCAAGGTTTGCTTCGTTCTTTGCCGCGTGTTGACCAAAACAAAGACGAGCCTTTGATTCCGATTCCGGGTACACCGCCTGACCTGATCAAGCCGCCGGTCGGCTGTCCGTTTGCAGCCCGCTGTCCGCATGCGATGAAAGTCTGCGAACAAATTGATCCGGATGCGACTGTATTCAGCGAGACTCACATGGCCCGCTGCTGGCTGCATCACCCAATGGCACAGGAGGTGAAATCGTCTTGAGTCAACCTTTAATTGAAGTGGACGGTTTGAAGAAGTTTTTTAACGTTGGCAAAGGCAGTACGCTGAAGGCCGTTAATGATATCAGCTTTTCGATTCAAAAAGGGGAGACTCTTGGTCTGGTAGGGGAATCCGGCTGCGGTAAATCGACCGCTGGTCGTACGATTCTGCGCCTTTACGAACCTACAGCAGGCAGCGTTCGCTTTGAAGGAACGGACATTTACAAGCTGTCCCCGCGTAAAATGAAAGCCATGCGCCGCGATATGCAGATGATTTTCCAGGATCCTTATGCATCCTTGAATCCGCGTTTTACCGTCATGGACATCATTGGCGAAGCGCTGGATATTCACGGTCTTGCCGGCAGCCGTCAGGAACGCAAGAAACGGGTTGAAGAGCTGCTCGATATGGTTGGTCTGAAATCCGAGCATGCTTCCCGTTATCCGCATGAATTCTCCGGCGGTCAGCGTCAGCGGATCGGGATCGCCCGTGCGCTTGCCGTTAATCCGAAATTCATCATTTGTGATGAGCCGATTTCAGCGCTTGACGTATCTATCCAGGCTCAGGTCGTGAACCTGCTGACAGAGCTTCAGAACAAATTAGGCCTTACTTATTTGTTCGTCGCGCACGATTTGTCCATGGTTAAGCACATCAGTGACCGCGTGGCCGTTATGTATTTGGGTAAGGTGGTAGAGCTTGCTCCGAGTGAAGAGCTGTACTCCAACCCACAGCATCCTTACACGAAAACGCTGCTGTCCGCGATTCCGATTCCGGATCCGGAGGTAGAGGTTAACAAGAAGCGGATTCTGCTGCAGGATGATGCTACCGGTCCGATTTCAGGGAAAAATGATGCAGGCTCCGGCGGGGCTTTTGATTTGGAGAATTCCGAGCTTGTGGAAGTTTCCAAAGGCCATTTCGTTGCTATGCCTCGTAAATAGTTCTGGATTGAATAGAAGTAAACCCGCAGGTGAGCCTGCGGGTCTTCTTCTTTTATGAAAAAATTTGAATAGCTTTGACGGAAACGCGCTGCTCCGTTACAATCAAGAAGAGTTTGCATGCAGTAGGAAACAGGAGGACTGACTTAGAGATGAAGATAATTGATAAACCGCTATCTGCAAGGCAGCCTCTGGCAGCCGCGCTTGTAGCGGATTTTTCGAGTGTCGCTCATTTATATCAAAGTGATGCGACAGAGCCGGCCAGCTGGCAGGCAAGATTGAACTGGCTTGACCATACTGAGGGCAGCCGCATTGACCGTCATAACGTCGTGGATGTTCTCCGGACATATAATAAACTGTATAATCCGCATCCCAAAGTAGCGGAATCGCTGGAACGGCTCGAGCAGAAAGGAACTCCGGTAATTGTCGGCGGCCAGCAGTCCGGCCTGTTTACCGGCCCTTTGCTCGTCATTTACAAGGCGGCAACGGTTGTCCAGGCTGCGAGAAAGGCGGAAGCCGAATTAGGACGTCCGGTCGTACCCGTCTTCTGGATTGCGGGAGAGGACCACGACTGGGATGAAGCGAATCATACATACGTCCTGTCGAAAGATTTGAAGGTATCGCGAATCCGCATGTACCGGGACGATGATCATCGCAATTCCGTCAGCTACACTCCTGTAGAGGAAGAGGAGTGGAGCAAAGCTTTGGCTGAGCTGAACGAACTGCTCCCGGATACGGAATTCAAGCCGCAGCTGATGTCCGACCTGCGTGAATCGGTGTCCGAGACTCTTTCTGTGAGCTTCGCCAAGTTGCTTGGCAGGCTGTTTGGTCCATATGGCCTTATTCTGCTGGATTCAGCTGATCCGCAGCTGCGCCAGCTGGAGAAAGAAATGTTCAAGGCCGTCATCCGTAAAGGGGACGAACTGACGGCTTCTTATATTGAAGCAGCCCGTCAAATCCGGGAAATGGGCCTTGAAGAGCAGGCCGAGGTTGCCGAGGATGGTGCTAATCTATTTTACATTCATGAAGGAGAACGGCTCCTGCTGTTCCGGAACGGCGAGCAGTTTCAGGACCGGAAGGGCCGGGTTTCTTTTTCCAGGGAAGAACTGCTTCAAGAGGTGGATCAGCACCCTGAACGCTTCAGCAACAACGTGCTTACCCGGCCGTTAATGCAGGATGCGCTGCTGCCGGTGCTCGGATTTGTGCTGGGAGACGGCGAAATCGCCTACTGGGCGCTGCTCAAGCAGGCGTTCCGCGTAATGGGCCTGCAGATGCCGATATTGCTGCCGCGGATGTCTTTTACCGTTGTGGAAGGGACTCTGCAGAAGTACATGGACATGTACAGCCTGACTTATGAAGATGTAAGGGATGCTTATGAGGACAAAAGGGCGGCCTGGCTCCTTCAGCAGGATCATGTGCGCATTGATGAGCGGTTTGACGAAGTGAAAGAGGTATTTAACCGCTTATATGAACCTTTAATTGAAGAGCTCGGCACCATCCAGAAAGGGCTTATCAGACTCGGCGGTTCCAATCAGGAACGGATCCTGTCTCAAATGGACTATTTGCGGGATAAAGCTAAAGAGGCGCTGGCCGCTGCCCATGATGCAACACTTCGGCATTGGGACCGGATTCATCTGTCTTTGATGCCCCAGGATAAGCTTCAGGAGCGTGTATATAATATCTTCTATTATCTTAATCGTTATGGGTCCGAATTTATGGATCACTTGATGGAGATTCCCTATGAAACGAACAGCTGTCATAAGCTGATTCTACTATAAGAGCTGAAGGAGGCTGCAGGAATGGCAGCAAATGCTAAGGAGAACAGCATCATCGCTGATCTCGGACTGGCGCCGCAGGGCCATCTGAAGATTGATTGGGTAGAAGCCCACATGCCTGTGCTTAACCGGATTCGGAGACAATTTGAACAGGACCAGCCGTTTAAAGGCCTGAAGGTAACGATCTGCCTTCATCTCGAGGCGAAAACCGCTTATTTGGCGAAAGTCGTGCAGGCGGGAGGCGCCGAGGTGACAATTACAGGCAGCAATCCCTTGTCCACACAGGATGATGTCTGTGCAGCCCTCGTCGAGGATGGCGTTACCGTATTTGCAAAATATAATCCGGAACCTGCCGAATATAAGCAGCTGATCCGCAAATCGCTGGAATCCAAGCCGGATCTTATTATCGACGACGGCGGCGACCTGGTAACCCTGCTGCAGTCGGAATGCCCGGAGCTTGGGGAGAATATCCGCGGCGGTGCGGAAGAAACAACGACCGGCATTATCCGGCTGAAGGCGCTGGACAAGCAGAATCTGCTGAAATTCCCAATGGTCGCGGTGAATGACGCCTACTGTAAATACCTGTTTGATAACCGGTACGGCACGGGACAATCGGCCTGGGACGGCATTATCCGCACGACCAATCTTGTTGTATCCGGCAAAACGGTCGTTGTAGTCGGTTACGGCTGGTGCGGCAAAGGGGTGGCGATGCGCGCCAAAGGCTTGGGCGCCAACGTTATTGTTACCGAAGTGGATGCGATTAAGGCCGTAGAAGCCCATATGGACGGCTTCCGCGTGATGACGATGCTGGAAGCGGCGAAGCTGGGCGATTTCTTCATTACCGTTACGGGCAACAAGTATGTCATTAACGGCGAGCACTATGACGTGATGAAGGATGGGGCAATTCTGGCCAATGCCGGCCACTTTGACGTGGAATTCAGTAAGCCGGATCTGGAAGCGCGGAGCGAATCTGTACGTACAGTCCGTAAAAATATCGAAGAATACCGCCTCAAGGACGGCCGCAAAATCTACAGTCTTGGCGAAGGCCGCCTCGTGAATCTGGCTGCGGCGGACGGACACCCTGCAGAAATTATGGATACGACCTTTGCGCTGCAGGCCCTGGGCTTGAGATATGTCAATGAGCATTACAAGGAAATCGGCAAAACCGTGGTTAACGTTCCTTATGAAATTGATGAGCAGGTGGCCCGCTACAAGCTGGAAAGCCTGAACATTGAAATCGATGTCTTAAGCGACGAGCAGAAGGCTTATTTGGACAGCTGGCAGGCCTGAGCGGAAGCCGGCTCGCGGGTCCGCTGAATAGGCGGACATCTTATAGAAGAACTATTAAGAAGACTCCTCTTTACGGAATATCACCGTGATGAGGAGTTTTTTATTGTATGAAATTACCATTAACTTTTTTTATCAATTTAGCAGGAAAACCGGGAGGGATGCAGAATAGTTATATCTCAAGTGGTGGAAAGTGGGTCAAAGTGGGGTAAAGAGGTAGGGAGTGAAGCAATCCGATGTTTATGGGGGAATTCCAACATAGCATTGATGATAAGGGCCGGATTACGATCCCGGCTAAATTCCGCGACTCTTTAGGAACCTCCTTTGTCGTTACCCGCGGTTTGGACCACTGCCTGTTTGTTTATCCGCAGTCCGAATGGGAAGTGCTTGAGAATAAGCTTAAGGCGCTGCCGCTGATGAAGTCCGATGCGCGCGCGTTTACCCGGTTTTTTTTCTCAGGGGCGACGGAATGCGAATGGGATAAACAGGGAAGGGTAAATATACCCGCTAATTTAAGGGAATATGCCAAGCTGGAGAAGGACTGTGTCGTGCTCGGCGTTTCCAACAGGGTAGAGATTTGGAACCGGGAGACCTGGCACCAGTACTTCGATCAATCGGAGGATACGTTCACCGAAATTGCCGAGAAGCTGGTTGATTTCAATTTTGATTTGTAAATACCGATATAACCTTCTAAGGAAGGTTTAAGCGGATTGAATTTGGAGGTTTGCAGCTTTGTTCCATCACATCACAGTGCTTAAAGAAGAAGCGACAGAAGGGCTGCATATTAAGCCGGACGGCATTTATGTCGATTGTACGCTTGGCGGCGGAGGCCACAGCTCGGTCATTTTATCCAAGCTTGGTTCTGAAGGAAGACTCATTGCATTCGACCAGGATGACTGGGCGCATGACAATGCGAAAGAACGGCTTGCGGAATACGGGGACAAGCTGATCCTGGTTAAGAGCAACTTCAGGCATTTGCAAGAGAAGCTGCTGGAACTTCCGGAAGTGAAGCAGGTTAACGGCGTGCCGCAGGTAGACGGTATTTTGTTTGACCTCGGGGTTTCCTCTCCCCAATTTGACGAAGGCGAACGCGGCTTCAGCTATAACTCGGATGCTCCGCTGGATATGCGGATGGATCGTTCGACAGACCTGACCGCCCGGGATATCGTCAATGAATGGCCGGAGAAGGAAATAGCCAGAATTTTGTTTCAATATGGCGAGGAGAAATTTTCCAGACGAATTGCCAGAGTCATTGTTGAAGCGCGGGAATCTTCACCGGTAGAAACAACAGGCCAGCTGGTTGAACTCATTAAGGCCGGCATTCCTGCTGCGGCAAGAAGGACAGGCGGTCATCCGGCCAAACGCAGCTTTCAGGCGCTCCGGATTGCGGTGAACGACGAACTGGGCGCATTTGAAGACGCTCTTCATCAGGCAGTACGCTGTCTGGCTCCAGGAGGAAGGGCATCGGTCATTACGTTTCATTCCCTGGAGGACCGGTTGTGCAAGCAGATTTATTTAGAGTATGTGAGTAAGTGCGTTTGTCCGCCTGACTTGCCGATATGCGCCTGCGGCGCAAGCGAGAAAGGAATACTTAAGCTGGTTAACAGAAAGCCAATTGTAGCGTCAGAAGAAGAATTGCAGCAGAATCCGCGGGCACGGTCAGCTAAACTGCGTGTTGCGGAGAAGCTGAAGTAGGAGTTAGTAGCATCAAATAAACAACAAGTTGTGGAGGGTAATGAATATGGCTTATACGCGGGGCAACCTTGCAGTTCAAGAGAATAGACCTGAAAGAGTACACGGAGCGCCCAAATACAGGGAAACTACCAAGGTCGTGACCCGCAAATCGCATCTTCCGATGCGTGAGAAGCTGCTTTATATGATCACCCTGATTTGTTTTGTAGCCATCGCAGGTGTTTTGATTTGGAGATATGCTTTCATTTACGAGCTGAAGACGCAGATTCATACGGCTGAGAACAACATCAAGAGCTACCAGACCCAAATTACCGAGTCTGAGGTGGAGAAGCAGAAGCTGCTGAATCTCGTTCCCCAAAGAGCTCAGCAGGAGCTTGGTTTTGTTTCGCCTGAGACTGACGGAATACGGATTAACGAAGAAGACGGGACGGTAACGGATGACAAGTCGGAGGAGCTGCCTGCGACGGCGCAGAAATAACGATGAAATAAGTAGAAATAAGAAGTAAAGAAGGTTTGTGCGATGACCAGAAGAATAAAGATGCGGACACTGTTAATAGGGGGACTAACCACCCTCTTTTTTATTGTCTTAATGACCAGAGTGTTCTGGATTCAGGTGGTTAACGCCGGATTTTGGCAGGATTATGCAGAGAAAGAGTGGTCCAAGAAAGAAGTGATCAAAGCTGCCCGCGGGACGATCACAGACCGGAACGGAGAAACGCTGGCCGTAGATATTCCGGCTTATACGGTAGCGGTAAATCCGCGGATCATTGACCAGTATAAGATTCAGGCGGATGTAGTCGAAGGACTGCATTCTATCCTGGGCAAGCCGGAGGATGAGCTTCTGGCCCTGGTGAACGCGAAAGATGATGAAGGAAAGCTGTACGCCCAGCGGGAAGTGCGGCTTGAGGGCTGGAAGGTAGATCTCGAAGTAAAGAACAAGGTTGAAGAGCTGCAGAAGAAGATCAAGGAAGAGCATCATATCAGCGATTCCGGAATTTCTTTTGTCAATGAAACGAAACGCTATTATCCGCAGAAGACCCTAGCGTCGCATATTCTGGGTTATATGAATCGTGACGGTAAGCCGGTGACCGGCTTGGAGGCTTATTTTAACAAACAGCTTCAAGGCCAGGATGGTGAACTGCAGTACGAAACCGATCCCAAAGGAATTGAAGTTCCGGAAGCCGACAAAATGTACACGCCGGTCAAGAATGGCGACAATATCAAATTAACGATCGACAGCACGATCCAGTACTATATTGAATCGGCCATGCAGAAAGCTTACGACAGCCTGAAGCCGATCAGCATGACGGTTATTGCGGCGGATCCCAACACGATGGAGATTTTGGGTATGGCCAATATGCCGACCTTTAATCCGAACACCTACTGGGTGGACGCCAAGCCGGAGAACTTCACGAATCATGCGCTGACTTCGGTATACGAGCCGGGTTCTACTTTTAAAATTGTAACGCTGGCCGGTGCCGTGCAGGAAGGCCTGTTTAACCCGAATGAGACATATCAATCCGGCAGCATCCGTGTTCCCGGACAGACCATTCACGACATCAACCGTTCGGGATGGGGCAATATTACCTTCCTTGAGGGCGTCAAACGTTCAAGTAACGTCGCTTTCGTCAAACTGGGCTATGAGAAGCTGGGACCCGAGAAGCTTAAGGATTATATTGAACAATTCGGCTTCGGCCAAAAGACGGGCATCGAGCTTCCAGGGGAGCTCAGCGGTCTGGTTAACATGAAATATGCGGCCGACTACGCTGCCGCCTCCTATGGACACGGCCAGCTGCTCGTAACTCCAATCCAGCAGGTAGCTGCGGTATCCGCGGTTGCCAATGGCGGCAAGCTGCTGGAGCCTCATCTCATTAAATCCATTACGGATCCGAATACGGGGAAAACGTCGGAGACCGAGCCGAAGGTTGTCCGGCAGGTCATTTCCGCAGAGAGCGCCAAGGAAGTAGGCAGCTATCTGGAGCAGGTCGTATCCGACCAGAAGATCGGTACGGGCCGTCATGCTTATATTGACGGCTATCGCGTCGCCGGTAAGACGGGGACTGCGGTTAAGGTTGTGAACGGGGAATACGACTATTCCAAGTCCGTGGTCTCTTTTATCGGGTACGCTCCGGTCAACGATCCAAAAATCCTGGTGCTGGTGGTGATTGACCAGCCGCAGAACTCCGAGCTGGGCGGCAGTACGGCCGCTGCGCCGGTCTTCAAGGAAATTGTGAGCAAAGCGCTGCCTTATATGGGCGTGCCGAAGACTACCGTCACGAAGGAATCGGCTGATTCCAAAGCTTCGGCCGGCGTTAAAGCTCCTTCCTTTACAGGCAAAGCGCTGAAGGATGCAACCGGCGAGCTGATCAAGGACGGCATTGCTTACGAAATCCTTGGCAAAGGAAGCAAGGTTGTGTCCCAATTTCCGAAAGAGGGCACACAGATGGAATCCGGCCAGCGGATTTATCTGCTGACGGAAGACAGCAAAACCATGGCCGTTCCGGATCTGACCGGCGAATCGCTCAGGGATGCCGTAGAGGTGCTGTCATTGATGGGCATCTCAGCTACAGCCGAAGGCGAAGGGTTTGTTTACGGCCAGACAGAGACCACAAATAAAGACGGTTCACGCAGCGTAAAGCTTAAGCTTCACTCGCCCAAAACCGAGATAGAAGCGAAAGCGGAAGGCGATGCGGCAAGCGGCGGGACATCGGCGGAGAACGACTCGGCTGATGAGTCTGCCTCTTCAAGCGAACCTCCAGGATAGCTTGTTCTAACCCCTTCTTCTTCTGAATAAGCTTGGTACTAAATGGCAGCTGACAAGCCGCGGCCTGCGGCATGTTCCCCAAAGCTGCTTCAGCACCAGGCGTTCAGGGAAGAAAGGGGAAACACGATATGAAGATTTCGAAGCTTACCATCCGCAAACGGCTGCTGTGGCTGCTGGTTATCCTGTCTGTCATGTTCGCTGCGCTTGTCGTCAGGCTGGGTTATGTACAGCTTATGAAAGGCGAGGAACTGTCGGCCAAAGCCGAAGATAACTGGCGCAGGAACATTGCCTTTGCACCCAAACGCGGAGAGATTACGGACCGCAACGGAACGGCACTGGCCTACAACGTGACCACACCGACAATCGTAGCCATTCCTGTCCAGATTAAGGACAAGCCGGGGACTGCCCGCAAGCTGGCCCCCTTGCTCGGCATGACGGAGGAACAGGTACTCAGCACGATTTCAAAAAGGCAATCCTCCGTGTTCCTAAAGCCCGGCGGCCGCAAAATTACGATGGAAAAGGCGCAGCAGATTCGTGATTTGGCGCTGCCGGGCATTGTTGTTGCCGAAGATAACAAAAGGTATTATCCTTATGGGGGGCTTGCGGCACATATCCTTGGCTTTACAGGCATCGACAATCAGGGACTCACTGGAGTCGAGAAGAAGTATGACTCGCAGCTGAGAGGCATTCCGGGAAGTATTTCCTTCCTGTCGGATGCGGCGGGCAGACTCATGCCGGGCTCGGACGAGAAGTACACGGAGCCTAAGGACGGCCTGACAATGCAGCTTACGATTGACAAATCCATTCAAAGTATTATGGAACGTGAGCTGGACAAAGCAATGACCGATTTGAAAGCAGACGGAGCCTGGTCCATCGCCATGAATCCCAAGAACGGTGAAATCCTGGCCATGGCTTCCCGGCCGGGTTATGAACCTGCTAATTACCAGAGCTATTCTTCCGAAGTGTATAACCGGAACCTGCCGATCTGGATGACCTATGAGCCCGGATCAACATTCAAGATCATTACGCTGGCTGCAGCGCTGGAGGAGAAGCAGGTCAATCTGCTGAATGACCGTTTCTTTGATCCCGGCTACGTCAAGGTAGGAGGCGCTACGCTGCGCTGCTGGAAAAGAGGGGGCCACGGCAGCCAGACCTTCCTGCAGGTGGTTGAGAATTCCTGCAACCCCGGGTTTGTAGCTCTCGGACAGAAGCTTGGCAAAGATACGCTGTTCAAGTATATTAAGAACTTCGGCTTCGGCAGCAAAACCGGCATCGATCTCGGCGGCGAGGAGAACGGGATCTTGTTCAAGCCCTCCCAAGTCGGGCCGGTCGAGCTTGCGACTACGGCTTTCGGCCAAGGGGTATCCGTAACGCCGATTCAGCAGGTGGCCGCTGTTTCTGCAGCAATTAACGGCGGTAATCTTTATAAGCCGCACGTTACCAAAGCCTGGATCAACCCCGATACGGGGGAGACGGTGCAGCAGATTGAACCGGAGCTGGTCCGCAAAGTGATCTCCGAGAGCACTTCCTCCCAGATCCGCTCCGCGCTGGAAAGCGTGGTGGCTAACGGCACCGGCGGCAATGCGTTTATCGATGGCTACCGTGTCGGCGGCAAAACAGGAACCGCGCAGAAAGTCATCAACGGGCGTTATTCGGCCAATGAGCATATTGTCTCGTTTATCGGTTTTGCCCCGGCAGACGATCCGCAGATTGTTGTCTACACTGCCGTGGATAATCCGGAAGGAATTCAGTTCGGCGGCGTTGTTGCTGCACCTATCGTTAAGAATATTATGAAGAGCTCGCTCGAATATATGGGAATTCAGCCTAGAACCGATCAACTCTCCAAGAAATACAAATATGGCGAGACACCGACCGTAACGGTTCCTGATCTGGTCGGGCAGTCCGTCGAAGATATTTATGAGGACATGAACTCCAATTTCATGCTTGCCAAATCCGGAGCGGGCAGCTATGTCATCAGCCAGGCTCCTAAAGCAGGCTCTCGTGTAGCGAAGGGCTCTACGATCCGGATCTATATGGGAAGCGAGAAAGAAGCGGAAACTCTGATTGAGGAGCAGGAACAGAAAGAAAGCAGCAGCAATTAGACATCAGCAATTAAACGACAGCAATTAAACAGCGGCCGGGTGACCATACTAATAGAAATGATCATACTAATAGAAAATGTAAAAAATGGAGGGGTATTATTCATGCAGCTTAAAGATCTTGCGGCCTGTCTGGCCGGTTCAGTAATTATCGGTGACGGGAGCTCCTCCTGCCAAAATATTCAAATCGATTCCCGGAAGGTAGCTCCCGGGGATCTGTTCATTTGTCTGCCTGGCCATACAGTCGACGGGCATGATTACGCAGATCAGGCGGAAGCGAAGGGGGCGGCGGCGCTTGTTGTGGAAAAGCATCTGCCCGGCAGCCGTCTGCCGCAGCTCCTGGTCAAGGATTCCCGCCTGGCGATGGCCGTGCTCGCCAATGTTTATTACCAGTTCCCGAGCCAAAAGCTGAAGGTGATCGGTATTACCGGTACAAACGGCAAGACCACAACCAGCTATTTGATCGAAAGTATTTTAGAATATGCCGGGAAAAAGACTGGGCTGATCGGCACCATTCAGCGCAGGGTGAACGGAGCGGCTTATCCGATGTCCGGAACCACCCCGGAAGCGCTGGATCTGCAGAGCTATCTGCATGAAATGGTTGACTCCGGAACCGATTATTGTGTAATGGAAGTCTCGTCTCATGCGCTGGAACAGGGCCGGGTAAAAGGAACGGAGTTCCGGACAGCTATTTTTACCAATCTGACCCAGGATCATCTGGACTATCATCATACGATGGAGGAGTACCGGGCTGCGAAAGGGCTGTTCTTCTCCCGTCTGGGCAATGGATATGCTGCGCAGGAGAAGGACCGGAAATATGCCGTATTGAACGCAGATGATGAAGCTTCCGTTTATTTTTCCAAACTAACAGCAGCGGAAGTTCTTACATATGGGGTAGAACGCTCAGCGGATGTTCGGGCATCCGCAATTCAAGTAACAGCTGCAGGCACCAAGTTTCATGTAGAAACTTTCGCGGGGCAGACAGATATCACCTTACAGATGGTGGGTAAATTCAATGTATACAACGCCCTGGCGGCGATTACAGCAGCACTGCTGGAAGGGATCTCTTTGGAGACCATCAAGGCAAGCCTGGAAGCAGTCAAGGGTGTAGACGGCCGGGTGGAAGCCGTGAATGAAGGCCAGCCTTATGCCGTGATTGTCGATTACGCCCATACGCCGGACGGTCTGGAAAATGTGCTCAAGACGGTCAAGGAATTTGCCGAGGGACGGATTATAACGGTCTTTGGCTGCGGCGGAGACCGCGATAAGACGAAACGTCCGCTGATGGGCAGGATTGCCGCCCAGTACAGTGATTATATGGTCATTACTTCAGATAACCCGCGGACAGAAGATCCTGAAGCGATCCTCAAAGATATTGAAGCGGGCCTCAAGGACCAGCAAACGCCTGATTCCCGCTATGAATTGATGGAAGACCGGCGCGAAGCGATTCATAAAGCTATTGAAATGGCAAGCCCGGGAGATGTAGTATTGATTGCGGGAAAAGGCCATGAAACCTATCAACTGATCAACGGCCGTGTGCTGGATTTCGACGACCGTCTGGTTGCCAAAGAAGCTATAAGGGGTTTGACAAAGTGATCAAAAGAACTTTAAGTGAAATTGCCGCCATGTGCGGCGGACAATTAAATATGCCCGGCGGCGGGGCCGCCGTAGCAGAGAAAGTTGCTGAAGCAGAGAAAGTTGTTGAAGCAGAGAAAGTTATTGAAGGCGTTACGACAGACTCCCGCAAGCTGACAGAGGGATGCCTTTTTATTCCGCTTACGGGTGAAAAATTCGACGGCCACGATTATGCTGCGGACTGCCTGCAGCGGGGGGCCGGAGCTGTCCTGTGGTCCAGAAAGCGCAGCGACATTCCTGCGAATGGCCCGGTTATTCTGGTCGACGATACGCTGGCTGCGCTTCAGCAGCTGTCCAAAGCCTACCTGCAGGCCGTCGGGGCGCGGGTCATCGGCATTACGGGAAGCAACGGCAAAACCACGACCAAGGATATTATGACTTCCCTGCTGTCTACCACCTATAAGGTGCATAAGACACAGGGGAATTTTAACAACCATATCGGTCTGCCGCTGACAATATTAGCAATGCCGGAAGACACCGAATTTGCAGTGCTGGAAATGGGCATGAGTGCCCGAGGGGAGATTGAGCTGCTCTCTTTGATCGCCCAGCCTGAGCTGGCCATCATTACCAACATCGGCGAATCCCACCTGGAGCATTTGGGCTCCCGCGAGGAAATCGCCCGGGCCAAAACGGAAATTCTGGCGGGGATGAAGCCGGGCGGATTGTTTGTCTATAACGGCGACGAGCCGCTGATCCCTATGGTGCTGGATGAGCCGGAGACTTCGAAACCGGAAGGGCTGCGAACCTGGACCTTTGGTCTGGGGCCGCATAACGACATGCATCCGACCAGCATGGTGCAGCAAAGCGCCGGAACAGCTTTTACCACTAACGTATTTGGTTCAGAGGCTTCTTTCTCGCTTCCTCTGCTGGGCAAACATAATGTAAGCAACGCTCTGGGCGCCATGTCGGCAGCGGCTTATTACAAGGTTAGCGAGGCAGACATTTCTCTTGGCCTGGAGCAGATCCGGCTTACCGGGATGAGAATTGAGCTTCTGAAAGGCACAAGCGGAATCACCATTCTCAACGATGCCTATAATGCCAGTCCTACCTCGATGCGGGTTGCTCTTGAAGTGCTGGGCTCCATGAACGGCTTCGGCAGAAGAATTGCCGTGCTGGGCGATATGCTGGAGCTTGGTGAGAATGCGGAGCAGATGCACCGGGAGGTCGGTTCGTTTATTACCGGGGAAATAGCAGATTTGATATACGTTTATGGGCCTTTGGGGGCGTATATCGCGGAAGGAGCTGCGCAGCAGCTGCAGCCGGACAGCGTGCGGGCCTTTACAGACAAGGCCGGGCTGATTGAGGCGCTGGAATCCGTTCTTCATCCGGATGATGTGGTGCTGGTCAAAGCTTCGCGGGGGAACAGGCTCGAGGAAGTGGCCCAGGCCATCCAAAATTTTAACTTACAACAATCATAGCGAAAGGGGAGCCATTATGGACTTTCAACTCATTCTTTTAACCATCGGCGTTTCCTTTATTCTCGCCGTGATTGCCGCACCGCTGTTTATTCCTTTGCTGCGCCGGATGAAATTCGGCCAGCAGATCCGCGGCGAAGGGCCGCAGAGCCACTTGAAAAAGGCCGGAACGCCTACAATGGGCGGCATTATCATTATGCTTGCTTTCACGATCGCCTTTCTGAAATTCACCAACAAAATGGACACCGATTTCTATGTGCTGCTGATTGCCTCACTGGGCTTCGGCCTTGTCGGTTTCCTTGATGACTATATCAAAATCGTCTTCAAACGTTCGCTGGGATTAACCGCCAAGCAGAAATTGTTCGGCCAGCTGCTGTTTGCTGTCATCGTTTGTGTTCTTCTGATCCGTGACGGCCATAGTACGGCGATCGGCATTCCCGGAACCGACTATTCCTTTGACTGGACCGGCTGGTTCTATTATCCGTTCATCGTGATTATGATGCTTGCGGTCAGCAATGCGGTTAACTTTACAGATGGTCTTGACGGCCTGCTGTCCGGAGTAAGCGCCATTGCTTTTGGTGCTTTTGCGGTGGTGGCCATGCAGGCGACTTCGCTGCCGGCCGCTGTCTGTGCCGCTGCGATGATTGGAGCTGTACTGGGATTTCTGGTGTTTAACGCTCATCCGGCCAAAGTATTTATGGGCGATACAGGCTCCCTCGGCATCGGCGGGGCGATTGCAGCCATTGCGATCGTGACCAAGAGCGAGCTGCTGTTCCTCGTGATCGGCGGTATTTTTGTCATCGAAATGCTTTCGGTTGTGCTGCAGGTCGGCTCCTTCAAGCTGCGCGGCAAACGTATCTTCAAAATGAGTCCGATCCATCATCATTTCGAGCTGTCCGGCTGGTCGGAGTGGCGGGTTGTTGTGACCTTCTGGGCGGTCGGCCTTGTGCTTGCCGGCATCGGACTTTATCTCAATAAGGGGTTGTAGGTTATGAAACATCCGGAAAATTACCGCGGACAAGATGTCGTCGTACTCGGCCTTGCCAGAAGCGGAGTCGAAGTCGCCAAAGTCATGTTTAAGCTTGGCGCGAATGTTGTCGTAAATGATAAGAAAGACAGAGCTGAATGTCCCGAAGCATCCGAATTGGAGGCTTTGGGAATTTCTGTTGTATGCGGGGGGCATCCCGAGGGGCTGATTCACCGGGGGACCTCTTTGGTTATTAAAAATCCTGGTATCCCCTACACGGCTCCGCCTGTGCAGACTGCCCTTGAGCTTGGAATCGAAGTGGTGACAGAGGTCGAGATTGCCTTCTGGCTCTGCAAAGCGCCGATGATTGGCATTACAGGCTCTAACGGCAAGACGACCACCACCACCTGGACCGGAAAAATGCTGGAGGCAGCTGGCCTATCTCCAATCGTAGCCGGCAATATCGGCATTCCTTTAACCGAGGCGGCCCTGAAAGCCGCTGAAGATGACTGGATGGTCGTCGAGCTGAGCAGCTTTCAGCTGAAAGGCACGCAGGCCTTCCGTCCGCGTGTGGCCTGCCTGCTGAACGTAGTGGAGACCCATCTGGACTACCATAAGACGATGGAGGATTACATTGCCTCCAAAGCCAAATTGTTCGCCAACCAGCAGGACACCGACACGGCTGTCGTGAACTGGGACGATCCGGTCTGCCGGGGACTCGTGCCTTACTTGAAGGGACGGCTGCTGCCGTTCTCCATAACGGAACGGCTTCCGCAGGGCGGCCTTTATGTCGAGCCTCCTTATGCCGGGCAGGAAGAAGACGGTCTGGACCGACAGGTCGTCTACCGCACGGAAGATGGAGAGAGCATCACACTGATTCATACTTCTGAAATCGGACTTCCAGGGCGGTTTAACGTCGAGAATGCGCTGGCTGCAGCGGCCTGCGCCCTTGCAGCAGGCGCCGATCCGGCGAAGCTGGCCGCGCCGCTTAGAGATTTTCGCGGGGTTGAGCACCGGCTTGAGTACGTCGCAGAGAAGCAGGGAGTTGTTTATTACAATAACTCCAAAGCAACGAATTCCAAGGCTACCGTGATGGCCATCGGGGCGCTCAGCGGGCCGATCGTGCTGATTGCCGGCGGACTGGACCGCGGCTCCGACTATCTGGAGCTGCTGCCTTCCCTGCAGAACAAGGTGAAAGCCGTTGTCACTCTCGGCGAGACCAAAGAGAAAATTGCGGCAGTGGCCAAAATGGCGGGGATATCCACCATTATCGTAGTCGATAATGAGGAAGACGCCGCCGATACACTGCGAAGCGCGCTTAAAGAGGCCGAGGGCTTGGCTGGGAAAGGAGATACTGTGCTGCTGTCTCCGGCCTGTGCAAGCTGGGACATGTTTGCCTCCTATGAAGAGCGTGGACGCATTTTTAAAGAGGCGGTGCATAACCTTTAAGTAGGGGGGTATCTGACAAGCCCCTACTTCGCATATGAGGTGGCTTCCGCTTATGAGCAAGTTGCGCCGAGCGCCGGACATTTGGCTCTTAATCAGCATTTTGAGCCTGCTGGCGATAGGGATGGTCATGGTATACAGCGCCGGATCCGTGCTGGGCTTTCATGATCACGGAGATTCTTTTTATTTTGTTAAGAGACAGCTTCTGTTTGCTGCTTTAGGCCTGATAGCTATGTTTTTTATGATGAATTTCGACTATCGGAGGCTCCGCAAATATGCCAAGCTGGGTCTGCTGGTCTGCTTCGGCCTGCTGGTCATCGTGCTGATTCCGGGGATTGGCGCGGTCCGCGGAGGGGCCCGCAGCTGGCTTGGCATCAGCTCGTTCGGCATCCAGCCCTCGGAATTTATGAAGCTGGGCATGATCTTATTCCTATCGTATTGGCTGAGCAAGGATACGTACGACATTACCCGGTTTGTCAAAGGGCTGCTGCCGCCGCTTGGCGTAAGCGGGCTCGCCTTCGGGCTGATTATGCTTCAGCCGGATTTGGGGACAGGCACGGTGATGATGGGAGCGGCAATGCTGATAATTTTCACGGCCGGCGCCCGATTCAAGCATTTAAGCGGTCTTGCTGCAGTTGGAGCAGCGGGCTTTGTTGGGCTGGTGCTTGCTGCACCATACCGGTTAAAGCGCATTACGGCCTTTCTGGATCCCTGGTCGGACCCTCTCGGGGCCGGCTATCAGATTATCCAGTCGCTCTACGCCATCGGACCGGGTGGGCTGGCCGGCCTCGGCCTTGGCATGAGCCGTCAGAAATACAGCTATGTTCCGGAGCCGCAGACCGACTTTATCTTTTCCATCCTGTCCGAGGAGCTCGGATTCATAGGCGGCACGCTTGTGCTGCTGCTGTTTCTGATTCTTGTCTGGAGAGGAATGCGGGTAGCCATGACGGTGGATGACAAATTCGGCAGCTTTCTAGCGGTCGGCATTGTCGGCATGGTAGCCATTCAAGTTATTATTAATATCGGGGTAGTCATCGGGTTGATGCCGGTAACAGGCATTACGCTCCCGCTGATCAGCTACGGCGGTTCTTCTTTGACGCTGATGCTGACGGCACTGGGCATCCTGCTGAATTTATCCCGTCACGCGAGGTGATCTTATGCGAATTGTGCTGAGCGGAGGCGGTACGGGTGGACATATTTATCCGGCACTGGCCGTAGCGAAACAATTCAGCGAAGAAGTTCCGGGAACGGAATTTTTATATATCGGCGGGACAAGAGGCTTGGAAAGCAAGCTTGTGCCCCAGGAGAATATTAGGTTTGAAGCGATTGAAATCAGCGGCTTCCGCCGCAAGCTGTCGATGGAGAATGTAAAGACAGTCATGAAATTTCTTAAAGGTGTGAGCCGTGCCAAGCAGCTGCTGCGTGAATTCAAGCCGGATGCGGTCATCGGTACCGGAGGCTATGTCTGCGGTCCGGTCGTATACGCTGCTGCCAAGCTGGGAATTCCGACCGTGATCCATGAGCAGAACGCGGTGCCGGGACTTACGAACAAGTTTCTGAGCAAGTACGTAAATACGGTAGCAGTGAGTTTTGAAGGAACGGAGAAGGCTTTTCCAGGGGCTAAGAAGGTGGAATACACCGGGAATCCCCGAGCCACGACTGTCTTTAAAGCTGACAAGGGGCGCGGCTATGCCTCTCTCGGTCTTTCGTCAGGAACCGACATCGTTCTGGTGGCCGGCGGCAGCCGGGGAGCCAAAGCGATTAACGAAGCGATGATTGAAATGGCTCCGCTTACGGATAAACTGCCGAAGGTTCATTTTGTTTATGTAACGGGAGAAAGCTACTATGAGGCAACGGTTCAGGAGATCCGGAAAAAAGCCGGCAGGATGCCGTCCAGACTTCACGTCCTGCCCTACATACACAACATGCCTGAGGTGCTTGCCGCAACGAAGCTGATTGCCGGACGCTCCGGGGCTTCTTTCCTTGCCGAGGTGACCTCGCTCGGAATTCCATCCATTCTGATTCCTTCGCCGAATGTGACGAATAACCATCAGGAGAAGAACGCGCGGAGCCTTGAGGCTGCGGGTGCCGCCTCGGTCATTTTGGAGAACGGCCTGTCGGGTGAATCATTATTCCGCGAGGTACAGCGTTTGATGAAGGATGAGCCGGCAAGGCAGGAGATGGCTGAGGCGGCCAGGAAGCTGGGCAAGCCGGATTCTGCTCACATTTTAGTTGAAATGCTCCGCAGTCTGGCGGCACAGAAGGCGTAGCAGACGTTGGATATGCCGTTTCGAAGCACGCTCAGCCCGGGCATTTGTCACACATGACAGGACTTTTTCATAAGATATCCTATAATCGCGACAATCTACCCGGACAGAGCCGGTTCCCGCAAAGCGGTTTCGGTCATCAAACAATTCCATTTTCGCTGAGCCGAGTAAGCCGGAGGGGAGCTTCTTTCGTGCCTGAGCAGCGCGTCAGGAGGAATGGGGCTCACCGGAATGGAGTTTGCTTTCTGCATCCCGGGACGGTTAGCGAAAACCGCTTATATGGACGCTGGGTCCAAGGGTCTGATGTGTCGCGGGTATTTAAGTCTGCTGATCCCGTACTGGATAACGGTGAATTGGCCGCAAAGGGCCGGTGCATGTCCATTTCATCGTCAACACCGGTCAAGCGAAAGCGGAGGACGTTCTCATCCTCAAGGATCAAATCATGGAGACAAGTGCAGAGAAAGGGTAGTGTGCCTGTGCGAGTGCCTGGAGTGTTCTCAGAGGGTGAGCGGTAAACTCGGAGGTGATACATTGGACAAATTGGTGATTGAAGGCGGGAAACCCCTCTCAGGAACCATTCGGATCCATGGAGCGAAGAATGCGGCGCTGCCGATCATGGCCGCCAGTTTGCTTGCTGATGGAGCTGTACGTCTTCGCAATGTTCCGCGCCTGCTGGATATTGAGGTCATGCTGGGGATTTTGTCCCGGCTGGGATGTCATGTGGCAAGAAACGGCGAAGAAGTCATTATTAATTCTTCCATAGCCAATTCCGCCCATGTGCCTGAAGATTTGATGAGGCAGATGAGATCCTCGATCTTTCTGATGGGGCCTCTGCTTGCCAAATTTGGGGAAGTGTCTGTTTATCAGCCTGGAGGCTGCGCAATCGGAGAACGAAAAATCGATATGCATCTCAGCGGGCTTGAAGCGCTGGGAGCAGTCATTGAGGAGTCCGGCGGCCAAATCCGCTGTGCTGCGGCCAAACTGACTGGAACGGAGATCCATCTGGATTTTCCAAGTGTCGGGGCTACCGAGAACATTATGATGGCGGCAGTACTTGCAGAGGGCACAACTGTTCTGACGAACGCTGCCCGTGAGCCGGAAATTCAGGATCTGCAAAATTTCTTGAATCAGATGGGGGCTTCCGTAACGGGTGCAGGTACGGACACCATTACGATTCAGGGCGTGAAGAAGCTGTATCCCTGCGAGTATGAAATCATCCCTGACCGGATCGTTGCCGGAACCGCACTAATAGCGGCAGCGGCCACTCGGGGCAGCATTACGCTGAGCAACACGAATTCAGCGCATCTGGTATCACTTGTGCATGTGCTGCGGCGCGCCGGTATTCAAATCCGGGCACACGATGATATAATTATCGTTAATGGATTAACTAGACCGAAAGCCGTTGATCGAATCGTGACTTCGCCGTATCCGGCGTTTCCGACCGATCTGCAGTCACAGGTTATGGTGCTGCTTTCTTTAGCAGACGGAACCAGTATCATCAAGGAGACTGTGTTTGAAGGCCGCTTCAAGCATGTGGATGAACTGGTCCGGATGGGAGCGGATATTACCGTTGATCTGCACACGGCGATTATTAGGGGCGTTCCTAGGCTGTACGGCGCCGTTGTCGAAGCGACGGATCTCCGTGCCGGTGCAGCGCTGGTAATTGCGGGCCTCGCGGCCCACGGCAAAACGACAGTGGAGCATATTCATCATATTGACCGGGGATATGACCGGATTGAGGAAATGTTCCGCTCGCTTGGCGCCAGCGTTTACCGTGAAACGCCCCTGAAGCAGCCGGATCCGGCTTGACTATATGCCTGTTGCCATCCCCTCCGCAAGGAGGGGATCATGGGCTCTTTTCGGAGATGACTATGCCAAAATCACATATTCCAGCTTTAAAGAATCCTAAACCGAAGAAGAATACCAGCAGGAAAGTAGCTATTTTGCTTATAGTATTATTTATTGTTCTGCTCACCGTTTTATTCTTCCGTTCCTCTGTAAGCAAGATTACAGAGATCCAGTTCCGCGGCAGCGTTTATTCCTCGAATGACGAGCTGTTGAAGCAGAGCGGACTGAAGGTTGGCGCAAGCTTCTTCGGGACAAGCGCCGGAACGGTCAGCAAGCGGCTGCAGAAGATCCCGTCTATCCAAAGTGCTGCGGTGGACAAGCGTTTCCCTGGAGTTGTTGAAGTGACGGTGAACGAGTATCCGTCTGTTGCTTACGAGCTTTCTGCGGACGGCAAACTGATGGCCTATCTGTCCAACGGCAGCAAGGTGCTGGTCAAACAGGGAACTTCACTTGAAGAGCCTATGCTGTCCGGGTGGGACAAAGACCAGGTGAACCTGCTTAAGCTCTGCACCACGCTCGCCAAGATGCCTAAAGATTTGACCTCCGACTTTTCGGAAATTCTCCCGTCTCCAACCCTGTCATTTCCAGACCGGATCAAGCTGTACACACGCTCCGGCTTTGAGGTGCTGACGACGATTTCCCTCCTTCCTGATAAAGCTGAGTATCTTAATGATATTACCGAAACTCAGGAGCCCGGATTGATTACGATGCTTGAAGCGGACACTTATGTTCCGTTTGCGTCTCCAACCGGCGAAGAATGAAAGAAACTGGCACTACTCATAAGGAAAAAACAATGGTAGAATACATTTTATGGACTGTCTGCCAGACTTCTCTCTTTCTGCATTTAATCCGGCGTAAGTATAGGCCAGGGTTTGGATGAAATTGGCATGCTTATCGGGCTAAAAAAAATGTAGAAAAAAGAGGGAAAGGCTCAATTGCGTTGAATATTATAGTTTAGTATATGTTCAAATAAACTTTTACTATAACTGGCTATAGGAGGTGCCAAGGACTTGAGCAACAATGACATCATTGTTAGTTTGGACATCGGTACATCCAAAGTTCGGGCTATTATTGGGGAAGTAGGTAACGGAACCTTTAATATTATTGGAGTTGGATCTGCCGACTCGGAAGGCATTCGCAAGGGCGCGATTGTCGATATTGACCAAACTGTGCAATCTATCAAAAATGCTATAGATCATGCAGAACGTATGGTAGGTATTCAAATCTCCGAAGTTTATGTCGGCATTTCCGGTAATCACATTGGACTTCAGACAAGCCATGGCGTCGTGGCAGTGTCTAATGAGGACCGCGAAATCGGTGAAGAAGATATTGAGCGGGTTCTGAAAGCTTCAGAAGTGATTGCTGTTCCGCCGGAGCGGGAGATTATCGATGTAGTGGCCAAGCAGTATATTGTAGATGGCCTGGAAGGAATTCAGGACCCGAGAGGAATGATCGGTGTTCGTCTGGAAGTAGAGGCGACGATCATTACCGGATCCAAGACAGCAATACATAACCTTTTGCGTTGTGTGGAGAAAGCAGGACTTAAGATTAAGGATCTGGTTCTTCTCTCTTTGGGAGCCGGTCAGCTGGCCCTTTCCAAAGACGAGAAAACAATGGGCTCTGTTTTGGTTGATATTGGCGCAGGCGCCACCACCATTGCCGTTTTTGAGAACGGCACAATTGCCGCAACATCAACGCTTCCAATCGGCGGTGAATTTGTTACAAACGATATCGCTTACGGGCTTAGAACTTTAACGGATCAAGCAGAGAAAGTAAAATTAAAGTACGGCTGTGCGCTGATTGAAGCGGCAGCTCCGGACGTTACCTTCAAGGTAACACGGATTGGAAGCAACGTAGATAAGGAATTTACACAGGAAGATTTGGCTGCTATCGCAGAGCCGCGCGTACAGGAGATTTTTCAGCTGATTCGCCAGGAAGTGAAGCGTCTTGGTTACACGGAGCTGCCGGGAGGTTATATCCTTACGGGGGGCACAGTCTCCATGCCGGGATTGCTGCAGGTAGCCCAGCAGGAGCTGGCAGCCTCTGTTCGTATAGCCGTTCCGGATTATATCGGCGTAAGAGATCCTGGGTTCACCAGCGGGGTTGGTATTCTGCATAATGTGATCCGAAGCCTCAGAGTCCGCAGCACAAACACAGGAGGCGGCGGTTCAAAGAAACCGGCTAACCGGAGCAAGCCTGCCCCATCTCCAGAGAATCCTCGTAAGCCGGGATTAATGGAACGACTAAAGAATATTTTCAGTGAATTTATATAAGGACAGCGTCTTGACGATGGACGGGCCATTCAGGCATATACGAGGGGGATTGGAAGAGAATGTTGGAATTTGATTTTGAAATGGAAAGCTTGGCTAAAATTAAAGTCATTGGTGTGGGCGGTGGAGGCAGCAACGCGGTGAACCGTATGATCGAGAACGGTGTTCAGGGCGTTGAATTCATTACCGTGAATACGGACGCGCAGGCCCTTCATCTGGCTAAATCCGAACACAAGCTGCAGATTGGCGACAAGCTGACCCGCGGACTTGGTGCAGGTGCCAATCCTGAAGTGGGGAAGAAAGCGGCTGAGGAATCCCGTGAGCTGATCGCCAATACGCTTAAAGGCGCTGACATGGTGTTCGTTACTGCCGGTATGGGCGGCGGAACCGGAACAGGTGCAGCTCCGGTCATCGCAGAAATTGCCAAAGAGTGCGGCGCGCTCACAGTTGGCGTTGTAACCCGTCCTTTTACTTTCGAAGGGCGCAAGCGTTCCTCCCAAGCAGAGCTTGGAATCGAAAGCTTGAAAGAGAAAGTCGATACGTTGATCGTCATTCCGAATGACCGGCTGCTTGAAATTGTGGATAAGAAGACCCCAATGCTGGAAGCGTTCCGTGAAGCGGATAACGTGCTCCGCCAAGCGGTGCAGGGTATTTCGGACCTGATCGCAGTGCCTGGTCTGATCAACCTTGACTTTGCTGACGTTAAGACCATTATGACCGAACGCGGTTCTGCCCTGATGGGCATCGGCCTTGCAACGGGTGAGAATCGTGCAGCCGAAGCGGCACGCAAAGCCATTATGAGCCCGCTTCTTGAGACTTCTATCGAAGGCGCCCGCGGTGTCATCATGAACATTACCGGCGGCTCCAATCTGTCGCTGTATGAGGTGAACGAAGCTGCTGAAATCGTCATTTCCGCTTCTGACCCTGAAGTGAACATGATTTTTGGTGCGATCATTGATGAGAACCTGAAGGAAGAAATTAAAGTTACGGTTATTGCTACAGGATTTGAGCATAAGTCCAGTGCGGCAATTCCGCCTCGCAAGCCTGTGCCAGGAGCTGTTGATCCGGCGGATACCCGGAATTCCACGCTCAGACCGTTCGGCAACCAAACGACGCCGGATCAGCTGGATATTCCTACCTTCCTTCGCAATCGCCGTAATAATAACGATTAAGAATTGAAGAATGAACTAGAGACCGAGCCTTGTCCTTACGAGGTTCGGTTTTTTTATGCTCCAATGCACCCGGATAAGGCTTCGAAGCTCCGCTCCAACTTCTTGCTGTCTTCAAACTGCCTTCTCACTACCTTCTCACTACCTTCACGCCGCCTCCACGCCGTCTAATTGAGCAGTATTTTTTGTTTATTTTTCCGACAAAAAAAGTCCGGCGTCCACCTTCAATGTTTGACAGACTTCATGGGGGAATCTCTTTATACTTAAACACATCCCTCGGCCAGACCTGTAACAGCGCCGTATACCAGGTCCTCCGGATGCCGGGGAAACAGGCAGGTGAAGCCTATCAAATGGTAGTCTATATTGATTTGATCTTCCTGACCAATTTGCTGATTGATGGTGCGCTGCTGCTGGTGACGGCCTGGATGCGCAAGCAAAAACCGAAGTATTGGAGAGTAGCTTTATCAGCCGTCATAGGGGCGCTGTATTGCCTGATGATGTTCCTGCCTCAATTGTCATTTATGTATACGTTTCTGACCAAATTTCTATTCTCTGTCGTAATGCTGTGGATCGCTTTCGGCTTTCGCAGCCTGCAAAATTACATGCGTAATCTGGGTGCCTTTTACGTGGTAAACTTTGTTGCCGCAGGTGGAATCCTGGGGGTTCATTATCTGCTGATGAGCTCAAGCGAGCTGTGGAATGGAATTATGTTTACCCAGTCCGGCGGTTTAAGCTTCAGGCTGAAGGTAGGCTCGCTTTTTTCATTGATTGTATTCTTTGTTGTTATTCTTTCGTTCAAAAATGTGCAGAACAGCCGGCAAAGGCAGGAGAGGCTGGCTTCTTATACGGGCGAGGTGGAGGTAACTATCGAAGGCCATATCGTAAGCTGTCAGGGTCTGGTGGATACAGGCAACCAGCTGACGGACCCGCTGAGCCGGCTGCCGGTCATGGTAATGGAAGCCGGGCTATGGGAAGCGGTGTTCCCGTCTGGCTGGAGGGATAAGCTCGCTGAAGGCCGGGCGGACAACCTTCTGCTGGAGCTGGGGGAGATGGAGGCTTTTCCATGGAGAGACCGTCTGCGTCTGGTGCCTTATCGGGGCATCAACAAGGGTTCGCAGTTTATGCTCGCGATCAAACCGGATGAGGTTAAAGTGACAATCGGCAGTCAGCTCTATATCACCCGGCGCGTTCTAATTGGTTTGGACGGGGGCAAATTATCGGCTGAGGGAGCATACCGGGCGATCATTCATCCGTCTTTGGCCGAGCCGGGCTGTGAACAGAACTCTAATCAGGAAGCCGCAGGACAGACTGCTTAGTCTGAAGCTATGCCGGGCAGTCTGGAAGCAAAAGAGATCATCAGCTGACTTCATGATGGTCAACATGGGGAGGAAACAGACATGGGTGTGAAAATAAAACTTCGGCTGCAGCTGCAGTATTACCGATTATTATTTATGTTCGGCCTCAAAAGCGAAGAAATCTACTATATAGGCGGGAGCGAAGCGCTGCCCCCTCCTTTGACCAGAGAAGAAGAGGAGTACCTGCTGCAGAAGCTGTCTTCCGGGGATAACGCCATCCGGGCGATGCTGATCGAACGCAATTTGCGCCTTGTTGTGTATATTGCCAGAAAATTCGAGAACACAGGCATCAACATTGAAGATCTGGTTTCTATAGGGGCGATCGGCCTGATCAAGGCGGTCAATACGTTCGATCCGGAGAAAAAGATCAAGCTCGCTACATACGCTTCACGCTGTATTGAGAATGAAATTTTGATGTATCTGCGGAGAAATAATAAGATCCGGACTGAGGTCTCTTTTGACGAGCCGCTTAATATTGACTGGGACGGCAATGAGCTTCTGCTCTCCGATGTGCTCGGAACCGAAAATGATACCATCTACCGCAACATCGAAGAGCAGGTCGACCGCAAGCTGCTTCACAAAGCGCTGGATAAGCTGTCGGACAGGGAGCGGATGATTATGGAGCTCCGGTTCGGCCTTCAGGGCGGAGAAGAGAAGACGCAGAAGGATGTTGCCGATCTGCTCGGCATCTCTCAGTCCTATATTTCTAGGCTGGAGAAGCGGATTATCAAGCGTCTGCGCAAGGAATTTAATAAGATGGTTTAAGGATCGGAGGGGCTCATTGGGAGCTCCTCCGAAACTTTTTCAGGAATAAAAAGACAGCCCAAGGAGATAATGAACATTAATGTTTCACCTTGGGAGGTATGACATGATGGCTCGAAACAAAGTCGAGATTTGCGGTGTGGATACCGCGAAGCTGCCAGTGCTAACGAATGCGGAAATGCGTGAACTATTTGTATCTTTACAGCAAGACCACGTGCGAGCAGCAAGAGAAAAGCTGGTCAATGGAAATCTGCGGCTCGTGCTGAGCGTGATCCAGCGCTTCAACAACCGGGGCGAGTTCGTGGACGACCTGTTTCAAGTCGGATGTATCGGTCTGATGAAGGCGATAGATAATTTTGACCTGTCCCAAAACGTCAAGTTCTCTACGTATGCCGTACCGATGATCATCGGTGAGATCCGCAGATATCTGCGCGATAACAACCCGATTCGGGTCTCCCGTTCCTTAAGGGACATTGCTTACAAGGCGCTGCAGATGCGGGACAGCCTGACCAATCAAAACTCTAGAGAACCAACGGTTCTTGAAATTTCCGCAGCGCTCGGTCTTCCTAAAGAAGATGTTGTATTTGCGCTTGATTCCATTCAGGATCCTGTTTCTTTATTCGAACCGATTTATAATGACGGCGGGGATCCGATTTACGTCATGGACCAAATCAGTGATGACCGCAACAAAGATATATCCTGGATTGAAGGAATCGCATTGCGTGAAGCAATGCAGCGCCTGGGCAGACGGGAGAAGATGATCCTTTCGATGCGTTTCTTTGAAGGTAAGACGCAGATGGAAGTTGCGGATGAGATCGGCATCTCCCAGGCTCAGGTATCCAGACTAGAGAAATCCGCCATTGTACAAATGCAGAAGCATGTGAAGTCATAAACGATCCTTTTTGGGTCGTTTTTTATTTTTTAATGTTGATTCTCGGGTTAGACCGCCTATATCGCCGGCACCGGACATATAGTAAATAGAGCAAAGGATGCGGAGAGCGAGGGTGAGTTCACTTGAAAATTTCCGAATTTCAGACCAAAGACGTCATCAATGTGGTGGACGGGCGCAGGCTCGGCCAGATCAGTGATCTGGAGCTGGATATGGCCAGAGGGGTAATCGAGGCTATCGTCGTTCCGGGCTACAGCAAATTTATGGGACTGTTCGGCGGGGGGAGCGACCTGATTATTCCCTGGAAAAATATTGTCAAAATCGGCTCCGACGTCGTCCTCGTCAAAATGGAAGAGCCCCGGACGAGCGCTCCCCGCGCTCCCGAGTCGGATAACGTAGTTTATGCCGAACGTGATGCCCGGGAATACCGCGAGCTGAAAGAGGGACGCAGCGACCGCCGGAGCTACTGACCTCTGAATGCTCTGCCCTTGAAAGTGACGAAATATGGTACACTGATGACAATGTAATGGACGGCAGTCAAGCTGTTTGTAATCAATGAGGTGAGGATATGGAACCGTTTATTGGGAAAATGTATAAAGAAGGGCAGCCGCAGATTTTTGAGCTGGCACGGTGGACGGAGCGTGAGCCGCTGTTAGCCGCCGGGTTCACCGGCCGGAACGGCGGTGTCTCTGCCGCCCCCTACGGCAGCCTGAATCTGGCGCTGCATGTTGGAGACGATCCGTCTGCGGTGCTTGAGAACCGCCTGCGGCTTGCCCGCACCCTCGGCTTTGAGCCGGAGGCCTTGACCTGCGGCGAACAAACGCACGGCAGCCGGGTCGCCGTTGTGACGGCAGAAGACCGGGGCAGGGGCCGGCTGGACCGCGAGAGCGCGTTTCAGGAGACCGATGCTTTGGTGACGAATGTTCCCGGCATCCTGCTAACTTCCTTCTACGCGGATTGCGTGCCTCTCTATTTCTATGACCCCGAGCACAAGGTTGTAGGGCTTGCGCATGCGGGATGGAAGGGCACAATTGCAGAGATTGCGGCCCGCGTGGCCGAGACCATGGCGGACACCTACGGAACCCGGCCGGAGCAGCTGCTGGCCGCTATAGGGCCTTCAATTGGCGGCGATGTCTACGAGGTTGACGAGAAGGTAATGGGCCAGGTTCGTCCCCTGGTTGAACAGTGGGTATCCGGGGAACAGGCTCTGCCTTTTAAGAATTCTGCCAATGAAGGACGCTGGCTGCTGAACTTGAAAGAATTAAATCGAATGATTATGATTAAAGCAGGAATTATGCCGAGCCGTATCGAATGTACAAATTGGTGTACCAGCACAAATGGGGATCTCTTTTTCTCCCACAGGAAAGAGAATGGCAAGACAGGAAGAATGGCCAGCTTTATCGGCCTGAAAGAGAGGTGAGCCTTTCTGTCACTGAAAGAACGGATCAAGCAGGTGGAAGAGCGGGTTCAGCGGGCCTGTGAAGCAAGCGGCAGAAGCAGGGAAGAGATAAAGATTGTAGCTGTGACCAAATATGTGTCCACAGAGATGACGGCCGCCGTTTTGGAGGCGGGGCTGGATCAAATCGGTGAGAACCGGCTTGAGACAGCGGGCCCGAAGTGGGAAGATCTTGAGGGACGCGGGACATGGCATTTTATCGGCAGTCTGCAGACCAGGAAAGTTAAAGACGTTATCAACAAGTTTAAATACATTCATTCTGTGGACCGCATCTCTTTGGCGGAAGAGCTGGAGAAGCGTTGTTCAGCTGCCGGGATTACGGTTAAGATTTTTGTACAGGTTAACGTTTCGGGCGAAGACTCCAAATCGGGAATCAGACCTGAGGAGGCGCCTGAGTTTATCCGGTCTTTGTCCCGGTTCAGCCACCTGGAGGTCATCGGATTAATGACCATGGCTCCTTATGAAGCAGAGCCGGAGGAGACCCGGCCTGTCTTTAGAGGCCTTCGCGAGCTGAGGGACAAGCTGAATGAACAGCAGGTTACCCGTGAGCCGCTGACAGAATTGTCTATGGGTATGTCCAACGATTTCGAAATTGCCGTGCAGGAGGGCGCTACATGGCTGCGCCTGGGTTCTCTTTTGGTAGGGAAAGGAGAGGAGGAGTCGTAAATGAGCGTTATGAACCGATTCATGAATTTTTTGGGGCTGCAGGAGGAAGAGGAAGTTGTTGAGCGGGAGCAGGTTATTGAACCGCAGCAGCAGGAAAGTGAAACCCCAAGCTTCGAACCACGTAGAAATCAAAGGGGGAGCAATGTGGTCAGCATTCATTCCCAGAAAAATGTCAAAGTCATTCTGAATGAGCCCCGCTCATACGATGAAGCTCAGGAAATTGCGGATCATCTTCGTTCGCACCGGACGGTCGTTGTTAATCTGCAGCGCGTCCGCAAAGATCAAGGCATGCGGATCATTGATTTCCTCAGCGGAACTGTATATGCGCTAAACGGCGGTATTTCCAAGATCGGCGACAACATCTTTCTGTGCACGCCGGATACCGTTGAAATTACAGGGTCCATCACAGAGATTTTGGCAGAGGAACAAGACTACAACAGAATGAGGTGACCTTGGAATTGATCTTTAGTTTAATTGATATTTTAAGCTCGATTTACTACTTCCTGATTATTATTTATGTACTCATGTCCTGGCTTCCGAATGTGCGGGAGAGCTTTGTTGGAGAGCTGCTGGGCAAGCTTGTTGAGCCTTATCTCTCCGTATTTAGACGGTTTATACCGCCGATCATGGGCATGATTGACATCTCGCCTATTATTGCATTGATTGCGCTGCGGTATGCGGTTATGGGGCTGAAGTACATTTTGAGTCTGGTGATCTACTAAAATGGCTAAACCAGACGATCTTTACGTACACTTTCTGCCTGAAGAGAAACCGTTTGTTGACCGTGCCTGGGAATGGGTGGTGAACGCCGGCGACTATCATGAGCTGAAGCTGACCGGCTTCCTGGACCCAAGGCAGGTGCTTATTTTGACCAGCCTTGTGAACCGGCATCCGGATGCTGCGGTCCGGTTTGATGGGGGATACGAAGGCGCTGAACGGTGCCGGGCTTTGATCGCTCCTGATTATCGGGATCTGGCAAGCGAATCTGTGGAGATGAAGGTCATTAGTGTCGGCTCGGATGATGAGCGGATTTCGGAGCTGGATCACGGGGATTATATGGGCGCTATTTTAGGACTAGGGCTCAAGCGTGATAAAATCGGTGATTTCCATGTCCGGGAAGACGGCTGTCATGTGATCGTGAGCGAAGATATTGCTGATTTTCTTAATTTGCATTTGCGCCAGGTTCACCGGGTGTCCGTTTGGACCGACGTTTTGGAGTTAGACCAGCTGAAGCAGGCTGTTTCGGCTGTGGAGCCGCTGGATATTACGGTGGCTTCTTTACGTTTGGATGGAATCGCCGGTGACGTTTACCGGCTCAGCCGCAGCAAAGTGCTGATTCCAATCAAAGCTGGACGCTGCCGGATCAACTGGAAGACGGAAGAAGACCCCTCCAAACCGCTTAAGGCCGGGGATGTCGTTTCCCTCCAGGGGTTTGGCCGGTTTAAGGTGCTGGAGCTTGAAGGAATGACGAAAAAGGGGAGGTACCGGGTGAAAATCGGGAAATTTGTATGATCTCCCAGCAGGAGTTCCGGATTTCCTGTCGAATAGATTGACTTACCTAACCTGTGAAAGGATACAAAAGCTAATTACGGTATTTAGCGTAAACCGCTTATTGTCGATATATAATAATGAATAGGCGTGTGTATATTCACGGTTCAAATCAATCAGGAGGTGCTTCCCATGCCATTAACACCGCTGGACATACATAACAAGGAGTTCTCGAGAAGACTTCGCGGTTATGACGAAGATGAGGTCAATGAATTCCTTGATCAAGTCATTAAAGATTATGAAATCGTAATCCGCGAGAATAAGGAGCTGCAGAACCAGCTGCTTGCCGTTCAGGAGAGGCTGGATCATTTTGCAAACATTGAAGAAACGCTCAGCAAGACCATCATCGTTGCCCAGGAAGCTGCAGATGAGGTAAGGAATAACGCGAAGAAAGAAGCACAGCTGATCATTAAGGAAGCGGAGAAGAATGCCGACCGGATCATCAACGAATCGTTGTCCAAATCCCGTCGGGTTTCTTTGGAAGTGGAAGAGCTGAAGAAGCAGGCTTCCATTTACCGTGCCCGGTTCCGGACACTGGTGGAGGCTCAGCTTGAACTGTTAAGTCATGAAGGATGGGAGTCGCTTGAGGATAGAGCCCAGGACGACAGAGATTCCCGTGAAGCCCGTGAGATTAGAGAAGTTTATTAAGATTTGTTGAGCAAGACTGTGCAGGTTGACATTTAGCGGCAGTGGTATACAATAAAGATTACATTTCATTGTCAACTCCATAGTTGCAAATATTGATGATGGGAATCCGTACGCTGCGAAGTTGTTCCCCAGAGAGTCGGCGCTTGCTGAAAGCCGATGTTCGACAAGCAGAAGGTATATCATCCCGGAGATGTGAGGCTGAAATTCCAGGCTAAGAGCTGTTCGGAAGTGTAAGTCTGACCGGCACGCCGACCGTTACACCGGCCCCGTATTGATTGGATACGGAAGATAAGAGTCATATTGACGTTGTTTGGTGTTCTTGGTATGTTGAACCAGCGTCATTATGGAATTAGGGTGGTAACGCGAGCATAGTTCTCGTCCCTTTGGGACGGGGGCTTTTTTTATTGTTTCATCATCTTGAATGAGAGGAAGTCATGAAATTGCAAAAGGTAGACGTTAAAGAGAAAGCCCGGGCCCGCGAGCAGCGGATTCTGGCGAAATGGCAGCAGGAGAGTACGTTCCAGAAGACCATCCAGAACCGCGAAGGCCGTCCGAATTATGTGTTCTATGAAGGCCCGCCGACAGCGAACGGCAAACCGCATATCGGCCATGTGCTTGGCCGCGTCATTAAGGACTTTATCGGCCGCTACCAGACGATGAAGGGCTACCGCGTCGTCCGTAAAGCCGGCTGGGATACCCACGGCCTGCCTGTAGAGCTTGGAGTAGAGAAGCAGCTGGGCATCTCCGGCAAGCAGGAAATTGAGAACTACGGCATTGAAGAGTTCGTTAAGAAATGTAAAGCCAGTGTCTTCGAATACGAGAAGCAGTGGCGCGAGCTGACCGAAGCGATTGCTTACTGGACAGATCTGAATCACCCGTACGTAACAATGGACAACAACTACATTGAAAGCGTATGGAACATTCTGGGCACCATTCATGAAAAAGGCCTGCTGTACCGCGGTCACCGCGTCAGCCCTTATTGCCCCAGCTGTCAGACTACGCTGAGCTCCCACGAAGTGGCGCAGGGCTACGAAGACGTGAAGGACTTAAGTGCAACAGCGAAGTTCAAGCTGAAGGACAGCGGCGAATTTGTACTCGCCTGGACGACAACGCCTTGGACACTGCCTGCAAACTCTGCGCTTGCGGTGAACCCGGAGCTGGAGTATGTGCGCGTGAAGCAGGGTGATGAAACCTACATCGTCGCTAAAAATCTCGTCGAAGAGGTGCTGAAGGGCGATTATGAGGTTCTGTCTTCCGTAAAAGGATCCGAACTTGTTGGTCTGGCCTACGACGCGCCGTTTGATTACATTCATCCGCAGAACGGCCTTAAAATCCTTGGAGCTCCATTTGTTACGGAATCCAGCGGTACAGGGATTGTTCATATGGCACCGGCTCATGGCGAGGACGACTACAAGACCTGCCGTGACAACGACGTAGAGTTTATCAACGTGGTTGATCAGCAGGGCCGCTATACTGATGTGATCCGCGAGTTTGCGGGCCGCTTCGTCAAGGACGAAACGCTCGATGTCGACATCGTCAAAGCGCTGTCCGAGAAAGGTCTCCTGTACGGCAAGGAAAAATACGAGCACAGCTATCCGTTCTGCTGGCGCTGCAAAACCCCGCTGCTCTATTATGCGATGGACAGCTGGTTTATCAAGACAACAGCGGTTAAGGACCAGCTGATTGCCAATAACAACACCGTCCAATGGTACCCGGATCATATCCGTGACGGACGTTTCGGCAAGTTCCTCGAGGATTTGGTAGACTGGAACATCAGCCGCAACCGCTATTGGGGAACGCCGCTGAACGTTTGGGTATGCGAAGCGACAGGCAAAGAATATGCGCCGAAGAGCATCGCCGATTTGAGAGCGCGCGCGGTAGGCGAGGTTCCAGAAGACATCGAGCTGCATAAGCCTTATGTGGACGGGATTCAGCTGAAATCGCCGTTTAAGGAAGGCGCCGTCATGAACAGAACGTCCGAGGTAATCGACGTCTGGTTCGACAGCGGTTCAATGCCGTTTGCCCAGCAGCATCATCCGTTTGAGAATGAAGAGACTTTCGGGGAGCAGTTCCCGGCCGATATGATCTGCGAAGGGATCGACCAGACGCGCGGCTGGTTCTACAGCCTGCTGGCCGTCTCTACGCTGTATACAGGCAAACCGTCGTATAAAGCCGTTATTGCGACAGGCCATGTGCTGGATGAGAACGGACAGAAGATGTCCAAATCCAAAGGCAACGTCATTGATCCATGGGATATCATCAATGAATACGGAACAGACGCATTCCGCTGGGCCCTGCTCTCTGACAGTGCGCCATGGAACAGCAAACGGTTCTCCAAAGGCATCGTAGGTGAAGCGAAATCCAAAGTGATTGATACTCTTGTGAACACTCATGCGTTCCTGACGCTGTATGCCAACATTGACGGCTACCGTCCGGAAGAGCATGCCTTCCGTCCATCAGTGAACAAGCTGGACCGCTGGATCCTGTCCCGCTTGAATTCCTTGATTGGCACCGTGGGCAAAGGGCTGGCTGTCAACGATTTCCTCAACCCGGCCAAAGCGATTGAAGCGTTTGTGGATGAGCTGAGCAACTGGTACATCAGACGTTCCCGTGACCGGTTCTGGGGCGAAGGTTTGAACGAGGATAAACTGTCTGCTTATCAGACACTGTCCAGCGTACTGGTTACGCTCGCGAAGCTGATGGCTCCTTACACGCCAATGCTGTCTGAGGACATCTTCGTGAATCTGACAGGCGGGGACAGTGTGCACTTGGCCGACTATCCGGAGGCGGATGAATCGCTGATTGACAAGACGCTGGAGCAGGATATGGAAACGGCCCGTCAAATTGTCGAGCTCGCCCGCAATGTGCGGAACGAAACCGGCCTCAAAACCCGCCAGCCATTGTCCGGCTTGGTCGTGTCGCTCAGCACTCCGTTTGATGCAGCTGCTTACGAGGAGATCATTAAAGAAGAGATCAACGTCAAGAAGCTTGAAATCGAGAACAGCGACAGCGGAGTTGTGGATTACACGCTGAAGCTGAACCTGAAAGTGGCCGGCAAGAAGTACGGCAAGAACGTCGGTTTCCTTCAAAATTTCCTGAAAAACATGGCTCCTGAAGATACCCGCCGTGTAGTAGAGACAGGCACGCTTGCCGTCGTATCTCCTGAAGGAGAAGAACTGCAGATCACCTCTGAGGAGCTTCTGATTGAGAAGAAGGCCAAAGAAGGGTTCGCATCGGCTTCCGGCTACGGCATTACGGTTGCGCTGAATACCGATCTGACGCCGGAGCTTGAGCAGGAAGGCTGGGTTCGTGAAGTAGTCCGTGCCGTACAGGACACCCGGAAGAAGCTCGATCTGCCGATTGAGAAGCGCGTGGCGCTGACCCTGAACGTTGACGAGGAACTGAAGCAGGCCATCACCGCGTTTATGGACGTACTTAAGGAGAACGTGCTTGTAACTGACGTAAGCTTTGGTGAAGCAGCAGACATGGAATCCATCGATTTGGGCAGCAAAAAGATCGGCGTTGCGATTTCCGAATAATCGCTTTTGCATGGGATTCCCTGCACAGGGTTATAATACAAGCAAAGAATAGCAAACGGGCTGTTCAGCCCGGAGAATTCATCTCCGGCGCTGTTCAGCTCGTTTGCTTTATTCCAAGCTTTGTTGAGAAGGATAAAGGATGATACCCTGTATGGAGCAGAATACGAAGAGCAGGCCGCTGCAGAAGCCTCATGAGCTTGATTTGGGGCATTCGGCTGCTGACATGCCTGATAACCTGGAAGAGCGGGTGAACCGGATCTATAGTCTGACTGTTTGGCTGGCTAATGAGCTGGAGAAATCCAGAATCGCCGATTATACCCAGCTGCTCCACAAGCCGTTCCGGCTGATTATGCTCAACCTGATTTCCGGAATCGCGCGAGGGGTCGGATATGCGATAGGTTTGACTTTTTTTGCGGCGACGATTATTTATTTGCTCCAGGCGCTCGGTGCATTAAATCTGCCGATTATTGGAGACTATATTGCGGACCTGGTTCGGATCGTTCAAAGACAGCTGCAGCTTTAATACTCGTTGGACCCGGTGCCGAGTGAATCCTCGGAAGCCAGATGCTTGGTTGCCTTCATATGCTTGCGGTAGGCGCCGTTGCGGAAGAAGCATTTATTTTCCCCGTAGATGTCTGTGGCAACAAAGCTTTCAAATTCTTCGGTGAAGCCGTCCAGCTCGCTGCTGGCCTCAATTTCAAGGTCATTGTAGTCATCCACTTCGTTCTCTTCTGCAAAAGCGGGCGAGGTTGAGGTTCCATAGCTTTCAAGGATCTGCCAGGCGTCTTCACCGTCAAATTCGGTTTCATCATCCCGCTCGTCGAAGCTGGTACGGCCGAAGGGCGGGTACAACAACTCTTCTTCAACCGGACGTCTTGCAGATACGGACTGCTGAGGGCTGTGCTCCCGGCAGTGGGCCGTTTCCGGCAGGGCATTCAGCCGTTCGACATCAATCGGCGCTCCGCAGGTTTCGCAGATGCCGTAAGAGCCTTCCTGCATCCGGACTAATGCATCGTTAACGCGGGTGAGGTTCATTTCAGCGTGTTCCAGCAGAGACAAGTCCTTGGAGCGCTCGAACATTTCGGTGCCGACGTCGGCGGGATGGTTATCGTTGGTGGACAGCTCGCCCGTTTTGTCCCGCAGCGAAGCCTCGATCCCGAAATGATCGTTGCCTTCTAGCTCGCGTTCCAGCTCCTGCTTGCGTTCCAGCAGCTTGTCCTCGAGATTTTGCAGTTCGGTTTGCGTCAGGTGATCCATTGGACAGGACTCCTTCCTATAGGTTCAAAATTCGTTCTTGCTAACGTATAGATTGCGCCAAAAGGACTATTTTTAGAGAAGGAAAATCCTTTCGTGCATGGACGGTATATTGGGCCCTGTGCTACAATAAGGAAGCTTGTTTTGGTTAATCCTGTCTATTTAGGAACCGGAACGTCATAAGACAAAACGGGGTGACAACCTACTGTGGTGTATTATTTAATTGCTTTAATTGCTTTTCTGGTGGACCAGGGCACCAAATACCTGATTGCTAAACAGCTTCAGATCGGGGAGGAAATCCCGGTTATCGGACATTTTTTCGTTATTACGTCATACCGGAATCAGGGCGCTGCTTTCAGTATTCTTCAGGGGCAGAGATGGTTCTTTATTGTCATCACGATTGCGGTTGTAATTGGAATTGTGTGGTATATGGAACGGGTGAAGAAGAATGGTCAAAAGCTGCTTCCGGTAGCCCTTTCCTTAATTTTAGGCGGAGCCATCGGCAACTTCCTGGATCGTTCAGTACATGCTGAAGTTGTGGATTTTCTGCAGTTTACATTCGGCAGCTACGTGTTCCCGATCTTTAACATTGCGGATTCGTGTATTGTAGTCGGCGTAGCGCTGATTATTCTGGATACTTTGTTTGACAGCCGCAGAGACAACAACAAACCTTCGGATCATGTGCAAGGAGACAACCATTTATGATGAGTAACGAACAGTCCGGCCATTCAGCTTCAGTGGACAAGGAGAAAGAGCAGCTGTCCGAGGATCAGGCTAACGTGTATGAGTGGACGGCTGATGAGAAAGACGCCAAACAGCGCATTGATAAATATATTGTGGAAGGCATGGATGAGCAGGTATCGCGGAGCCAGATCCAGCTTTGGATTGACGCAGGTCATGTAACGGTAAACGGCAGCCCGGTCAAATCCAATTACAAGCTGTCTGCAGGGGACGAGGTTCTGCTTCAAATTCCCGAGACGAGCGCGGTAGAGATCATTCCTGAGGATATTCCGCTTGATGTGTATTACGAAGACGGGGATGTTATTGTCGTCAATAAACCGCGGGGAATGGTGGTTCATCCTGCGCCTGGACATGCTTCCGGGACGCTGGTCAATGCCTTGATGCATCACTGCAAGGATTTGTCCGGCATTAACGGCGAGCTCCGCCCCGGAATTGTTCACCGGATTGATAAGGACACTTCAGGCCTTCTGATGGCTGCCAAAAATGACCTGGCGCACGCATCGCTTGCCGCCCAGCTGAAGGACCACTCGGTGACGCGCAAATATTTTGCGCTTGTGCACGGGAACCTGAGCCATGATCAGGGTACGGTGGACGCGCCGATCGGGCGCGATACCTCTGACCGGAAGATGTTCGCTGTGACGGAGCGGAACAGCAAACGCGCGGTTACTCATTTTCAGGTAGTGGAACGTTTCGGCGACTATACGCTTCTTGAATTAAAGCTTGAGACCGGACGCACCCATCAGATCCGGGTCCATATGAAATTTATCGGGCATCCGCTTGTTGGAGACCCGATGTACGGCCGGAGCAAAGGCCTCAAGATGGACGGACAGGCCCTGCACGCAGCTGTTCTGGGGTTCATTCATCCGCGGAGCGGCGAGTATTTGGAGTTTAAAGCGCCCATTCCCGAAGATATGGAAGGGCTTCTGGCAGTTCTTAGAGGAAGGTAAAGATCAGGCAGTCGAAAAGCATTGCATTTCCGGAACTTCATGTTCGGAATGCGGTGCTTTTTTTATTGGGAGAAAAGGGCTGCTTACATACAAAGTCAATTTTATCGAAAAAACTGTTGAATATTTATGCGGTTATATTGTATAATTATTTATAAGTTGAAGCCTTTAATAACAAAATACAAACATTTATTCATCATCCATACATCCATCCTCACTGTTTGGTCCGGCAGGGCGTTGACAAGTTCTCGCTGCTGTGTCATAATTCACGGTAATCAAATAGCACCTTTAAATCAGTCCCGTGAGGCTGGCAAGGTAACGTGAAACGAGGTTTGCAGAAGTTCCTCTGGCTGTGTGCTGCACAGCTACGGACTTTTTCAGCGGCCTCCTTGACTGTCGCAGGCATAACCTGCGGCTGGAGAACTCCTTGCCTGGAATGGGCGGGGAGTTTTTTTTATGGCCGGTCATGGAGTCCCGGCAGGTGCTATCGAGTTAAGGCTGTTTAGGCCCAGCCTGAAACGATGAGGAGGATATGGATGAGCGAAGAACGTATCATTATGGATGAAACAGCGATCCGCCGGGCGTTAACGAGGATTGCGCATGAAATTTTGGAGAAGAACAAAGGGATTGAAGGCTGTGTGCTGGTCGGCATCGTCAGCCGGGGAGTGCATCTGGCCCAGCGGCTGGCAGCACGCCTGGAGGAGATCGAAGGGATTGCGGTGCCATGGGGAGAGCTTGATGTAACGCCTTACCGGGATGACCGGCAGAGCGAAAGTAAGCCTGACTCGGCGGGCGTTCTGCTCGAGGATCTGGACGTTCAAGGCAAGAAGGTTATTTTGGTAGACGACGTCTTGTTCACGGGGCGGACGATCCGCGCAGCGATGGATGCCATAATGGACCGCGGCCGTCCTGAGTCGATTCAGCTGGCCGTGCTTGCGGACCGCGGGCATCGGGAGCTCCCGATCCGGCCGGATTACGTTGGCAAGAATGTACCGACGTCCAGAGAAGAGGAAATAGAGGTTTTGCTGAACGAACGCGACGAAGCCGATCTTGTCAGACTTACGCAGAAGCGGGGGAACAACTAATGGCGATTACATCAGCTGCGCTGAAAGAACGGAGTTTGCTTGGATTAAAGGATTTAAGCCGCACTGAAATCGAAACGCTGCTGGAGCGGGCCGCCTACTGGGAAGCCCAGCCGGACAAAGTGATTCCGGTGCTGAAGGACCGGTTCGTAGCGAATATGTTTTTTGAGAACAGCACCCGCACACGCTTCTCCTTTGAAATGGCCGAGAAACGGCTTGGAGCGGAGGTTCTGAACTTTGCGGCAGCTGCCTCCAGTGTGGAGAAAGGCGAATCGATCTACGATACGGTCCGTACGCTCGAATCCATGGGGATTCATGCCGGTGTCATCCGGTTAAAGCCGGTCGGCGTTCTGGCGCAGCTTGCCGAGAAGGTCGGCGTTCCTCTCGTCAACGCAGGCGACGGCAACAATGAACATCCGACACAGGCGCTGCTGGACCTCTATACAATGAAGAAGGAATTCGGCTCACTGAAAGGCCTTCAGGTATCGATCATCGGGGACATCAAGCACAGCCGGGTGGCGCGGTCCAATCTGTGGGCCCTGCAAAAATTCGGAGCGAGCGTGAAGTTTTGCGCGCCGGACTCGATGCAGGCTCCTGAGCTTGCTGAGGATGCTCCTTATGTATCCATGGAGGAAGCGCTGAAAGCAGACGTCGTCATGATGCTGAGGGTTCAGCTGGAGCGCCACGCGGACGGCATACTGAAGTCGCCGGAAGCATACAGGCTGCAGTACGGATTAACAGAAGAGCGGGCCGCCAAGCTGGCCGGCCATACGATCATTATGCATCCGGCTCCGGTCAACCGGGACGTGGAAATAGATGACGCCCTGGTGGAAAGTCCGAAATCACGGATTTTCCCGCAGATGCAGAACGGGGTTCCCATTCGTATGGCGGTTATGGAACGGGCGCTGCGGCTGTAAACAGCCTGCTGCAGGCTGCCAGCCCTTAGATAAGCGGACATTCAAATAGAAGATCAAGCAAATTTTCCAATAGAAAATTTTTCAGTAGATAAGCGGAGGTACCTTATGCCATTAATCATCACAAACGCCAACGTATTAAATGCGGACGGAGAGCTGGAGCTTAAGACCATCACGGCCCAGGACGGAATCATCTCCGGAATTTTGGATCAAGGAACGGCAGTCAACCTGGAGGGCGCTGAAGTTATAGATGCGGCTGGTAAACTGGTCACACCGGGCTTCATCGACATGCACGTCCATCTGCGGGAGCCGGGATTCGAGCATAAAGAAACGATTGCAACCGGCAGCCTGTCTGCCGCGAAAGGCGGCTTTACGACCATCGCCTGTATGCCGAACACCCGTCCGGTAACGGACGACCCGGAAACCGTCAAGCTGGTTCTTGACAAAGCGAAAGAAGCCGGGCTCGTCAAGGTGCTGCCTTACGCAGCGATTACGGTGAATGAGCTCGGAAGAGAGCTGACAGACTTTGCCGCATTGAAAGAAGCGGGAGCCATTGGTTTTACCGATGACGGCGTAGGGGTACAAAGTGCGCAGATGATGAAGGACGCGATGGCTTTGGCGGCCTCCATGAATATGCCGGTGATCGCCCACTGTGAGGATAACTCCCTGGTAGAAGGCGCTCCGGTAGCAGAAGGCGAATTCGCCAGAAAGCACGGCCTGAAAGGCATCCCGAACGAATCGGAAGCGATTCATGTCGGGCGCGATATTCTGCTGGCTGAGGCAACAGGGGTTCATTACCATGTCTGCCATGTCAGCACAGAGCAGTCCATCCGCCTGATCCGCCAGGCGAAGGAGATCGGCATCAACGTAACTGCGGAGGTATGCCCGCATCATCTGCTGCTGAGTGAAGAGGATATTCCGGGGCTGGATGCCAACTGGAAAATGAATCCGCCGCTCCGCTCGCGCCGCGACGTGGAAGCCTGCATCGCTGCGCTTCAGGACGGCACGATCGACATTGTAGTAACGGACCACGCCCCGCACAGCGAGGAGGAGAAAGCCAAGGGCATGCAGCTGGCGCCTTTCGGTATCGTCGGTTTCGAAACGGCCTTCCCGCTTCTCTATACCAAGTTTGTTGAGACAGGATTGTGGACGCTGCAAATGCTTGTACAGCGCATGACGGCCGATCCGGCCCGGGTATTTGGCCTAAAGACCGGACGCCTCGAAGTGGGAGCACCGGCCGATATCACGATTGTGGATCTGGAGACGGAGAAGACGGTGGATCCGAGTACTTTTGCAACGAAAGGACGCAACACGCCGTTTGGCGGCTGGAGCCTCAAAGGCTGGCCGGCTGCGGCGATTGTAGATGGAAAAATCACTTGGGCCGAAGAACGCGTGCTCAACTAGACACATAAAACGAAAGTACATTTTTTAATCGGGGAGAGGATCAAAGGTGCAGGCAAGATTATTGTTGGAAGACGGCACATTGTTTACCGGCACGTCTTTTGGTGCGGAAGTAGAGAAGACCGGCGAGGTTGTTTTTAATACAGGAATTACAGGCTATCAGGAAGTGCTGTCAGACCCGTCTTACTGCGGGCAGATCGTTACGATGACATATCCGCTGATCGGAAACTACGGCATTACGCGGGATGATTTTGAATCGGTGGCTCCATCTATCCACGGTTTTGTGGTCCGCCGTCATGAGCCTGTGCCAAGCAACTGGCGCGCTCAGTACAGCATCGAAGACCTGCTGAAGGAGTACGGAATTCCGGCCATCAGCGGCATTGACACCCGAATGCTGACCAGAATCATCCGCCAGTACGGCACAATGAAGGGTATTCTTACAACCAGCAATAAATCCATTACAGAGCTGCAGGAATTGATCGGCCAAACCAGCATCCACGAGCTGCGCGATCAGGTGGCCAAAACCTCGACACAGCGCGTTTACAGCGTCCCTGGCTCCGGCGAACGTATTGTCCTGGTGGACTTTGGCGCGAAGAGCGGCATCGTGAAAGAGCTTGCCAAACGCGGCTGCGACGTCGTTGTGGTTCCGCATGATACAACGGCTGATGAAATCCGCAAGCTGCACCCGGACGGCATCCAGCTGTCCAACGGCCCTGGGGACCCGAAAGACGTTCCTTATGCGGCAAAAATGATCTCTGAGCTGCTCGGCGAATACCCGATCTTCGGCATCTGTCTCGGCCATCAGCTGTTCGCGCATGCCTGCGGGGCGGACACGGAAAGCCTGAAGTTCGGCCACCGCGGCGGCAACCATCCGGTGAAAGAGCTGGAATCCGGACGCTGCTTCATCACTTCCCAGAACCACGGCTATACCGTGACCGAGGCTTCGATTGCCGGAACCGATCTGGAAGTGACGCACATCAACAATAACGACAAGACGATTGAAGGCTTGAAGCATAAGAAGTACCCGGCGTTTTCGGTACAGTACCATCCGGAAGCAGCACCAGGACCTTATGATAACAGTTATCTGTTCGACCGGTTCCTTGAAATGATCCGCGAACACAAACGCCTTCATCCCCAGAAACCGCGTCAGGCTGAACTGGTAGCCGCTGCGAAAGGAGCTCTGTAAACCTATGCCTATTAATAAAGACTTGAAGAAAATCCTCGTCATCGGCTCCGGCCCGATTGTCATCGGCCAGGCGGCTGAGTTTGATTACGCTGGTACACAGGCCTGCCAGGCCCTGAAAGAAGAAGGCGTGGAAGTAGTCCTGATCAACAGCAATCCGGCTACAATCATGACCGATACCAACATGGCTGACAAGGTATATATCGAACCGATCACCCTTGATTTTGTAACCCAGATTATCCGCCAGGAGCGTCCGGACGGCCTGCTGCCGACGCTTGGCGGCCAAACCGGCCTTAACATGGCAGTTGAACTTGCCCGCGCAGGCGTGCTGGAGCGGGAAAATGTGAAGCTGCTCGGCACACAGCTGACCTCCATTGAGAAAGCGGAGGACCGCGACCTGTTCCGCGAACTGATGCGCGAGCTGGAGCAGCCGGTACCGGAAAGCACCATCGTACAGACGCTGGAAGAAGCGCTTGAGTTCGCAGGAGAAATCGGTTATCCGCTGATTGTCCGCCCTGCCTACACGCTCGGCGGTACGGGCGGCGGCATCTGCGCCGATGAAGAGGAGCTGCGCGAAACGGTATCCTCCGGCCTGCGCTACAGCCCAATCACCCAGTGTCTGGTTGAGAAATCCATCGCGGGAATGAAGGAAGTCGAATATGAAGTTATGCGCGATGCGAACGACAACTGCATCGTAGTCTGCAACATGGAGAACTTTGATCCGGTCGGCGTACATACCGGTGACAGCATCGTCGTAGCGCCAAGCCAGACGCTGTCCGACCGCGAGTACCAGATGCTCCGGTCCGCATCCCTGAAAATCATTCGCGCCCTGAACATCGAAGGCGGCTGTAACGTCCAGTTCGCCCTTGATCCGCAGAGCTTCCAATACTATGTCATCGAAGTAAATCCGCGGGTAAGCCGCTCTTCCGCGCTGGCTTCCAAAGCCACCGGTTATCCGATCGCCAAAATGGCGGCAAAGATCGCGCTCGGCTACACGCTTGACGAAATCGTCAACCCGGTTACAGGCCAGACCTATGCCTGCTTCGAGCCGACCTTGGACTACATCGTCAGCAAAATCCCGCGCTGGCCGTTTGATAAATTCACACATGCCAACCGCAAGCTCGGTACGCAGATGAAGGCGACCGGCGAGGTAATGGCGATTGGCCGTACTTTTGAGGAATCCATCCATAAAGCGGTCCGCTCGCTTGAAATCGGCACGCACCGCCTGTACCTGAAAGGCGCAGATAAGCTGGATCAAGAGACCTTGGACGCACGTTTGATGAAGCCGGACGATGAGCGCATGTTCCTGATCGCGGAAGCGTTCCGCCGCGGATACGACCTGCAGCAGATCCATGATCTGACCAACGTGGACTGGTGGTTCCTGGACAAAATCGAACGCATCGTCAACTTTGAGGAGAAGATCAGCAGTGAAGAGCAGCTGAGCTACGAAACCCTGTACGAAGCGAAACGGATGGGCTTTACAGACCGTGCGATTGCCGAACTCCGCAAGCAGGGCGGTTTCAGCAGCCTGACTGCTGAGAAGGAAGTGCGCAGTTTCCGTCTGGATAACGGTCTGCGTCCGGTCTACAAGATGGTTGATACCTGCGCTGCCGAGTTTGAAGCAACCACCCCTTACTATTACTCGACTTATGAAACAGAGAATGAAGTAACCGATTCGGAGAAGCAAAAGGTAGTCGTGCTTGGCTCCGGTCCAATCCGCATCGGCCAGGGCATCGAGTTTGACTACTCCACCGTACATGCGGTGTGGGCGATTCAAAACGCAGGTTATGAGGCCGTTATCATCAATAACAACCCGGAGACGGTGTCGACGGACTTCAATACATCTGACAGACTGTACTTCGAGCCGCTGTTCTTTGAGGACGTAATGAATGTAATCGAGCAGGAGCAGCCGATCGGCGTAATCGTACAGTTTGGCGGCCAAACGGCAATCAACCTTGCGGCGCCGCTGAAGGCAGCTGGCGTGAACATTCTGGGTACCTCCCTGGAAAGCATTGACGAAGCGGAGGACCGCAAGAAATTTGAAGCGCTGCTCTCCAGACTGAACATTGCCCAGCCGCAGGGCAGCACGGTAACCTCGGTGGATCAGGCCGTAGATACCGCCCAATCGCTTGGATATCCGGTGCTGGTCCGTCCTTCCTACGTGCTTGGCGGACGTGCGATGCAGATCGTCTACTCCGACGAGGAGCTGCTGGAGTACATGGAAGAGGCCGTACAAATCAACCCGGATCATCCGGTTCTGATTGACCGCTACATGATGGGCAAAGAGGTTGAAGTCGACGCGATCTGTGACGGAGAAACGGTTCTGATCCCTGGCATCATGGAGCATGTGGAGCGGGCCGGCGTTCACTCCGGCGACTCCATCGCTGTGTATCCGCCGCAGTATCTTGATGCGTCCCTGAAAGACAAGATTGTTGAAATTACAATCAAAATTGCCAAGGAACTGAAGACAGTAGGTCTGGTGAACATCCAGTTTGTCATCTATAAAAATGAGGTTTACGTAATCGAAGTGAATCCGCGCTCCTCCAGAACGGTGCCGTTCCTGAGCAAGGTGACGAACATTCCGATGGCGAATTTGGCTACCAAAGCGATCCTTGGTACTTCGCTTGCAAGCCAAGGGTATTCCGAAGGCTTGTGGCCGGAGCCGGACTATGTGTCTGTAAAAGTGCCGGTGTTCTCTTTCGCCAAGCTGCGCCGGGTAGATACCACTCTCGGACCTGAAATGAAGTCGACCGGCGAGGTAATGGGCCGCGATCCGCAGTTTGCCAAAGCGCTGTACAAAGGCTTGATCGGTTCAGGCATCAAAATCCCTACAGCGGGCGCGATTATCGCAACTGTGGCCGATAAAGACAAAGCTGAAGCGATTGAGCTGCTGAAAGGCTTCTACAACCTAGGATATAAAATTATCGCTACCGGGGGTACGGCTCATGCCCTTGAAGAGCAAGGCCTGCGCGTGACTACGGTCAACAAGCTGAGTGAAGGAACGCCGAATATTCTGGATATGATCCGCACCGGCCAGGCACACTTTGTAATCAATACGCTGACAAAAGGCAAAGAGCCTGCAAGAGACGGCTTCCGCATCCGCCGCGAAGCGGTTGAGAACGGAGTGTTCTGTATGACCTCCCTGGATACGGCTGCGGCGCTGCTCAGCATGCTGCAATCCATTAACTTCTCCTCTCAAGCTATGCCGTCCCTGCCGGTCGGCAGCGTGAAATAAGACGATTGACCGCCATAAACCGGGGCACTTCAAAGCCGCCCCGGTTTTCTTCCGCCAAAACGTCTGTCAGGCAGCGTTTATCTGTCAGGCAGCGTTTAAAGGAAGAGAAATAAGCTTTTTTTAGAATAGGGGGAGCAGGCATGGGTATGGATATGAAGGCAGCGAACCGGCTGATGGTCGCGCTTGATTTCAAATCAGCGGAAGAAGCCCGGGCGCTCATTCAGCGTCTGGAGGGAATCCCTTGTTATATGAAAGTGGGAATGCAGCTGTATTATGCGGCTGGCCCGGATTTTATAAGAGAATTGAAGGATAAAGGCTACTCCGTATTCCTGGATTTAAAAATGCACGACATCCCCAATACGGTTAAAGGCGGTGCGGACAGCATCACCCGCCTCGGGGTGGATATGTTTAACGTCCATGCTGCAGGCGGCGTAAAAATGATGCAGGCCGCCTACGAAGGCGCTGCCAACGCGGCTGGGCAAATCGGCGGACTTAACATCCCGCTGATTATTGCGGTAACGCAGCTGACCAGCACGGATCAGGAGACACTGAACAACGAAATCGGTATCGCGGGAAGCGTCGAGCAGGCTGTGCTCAACTACGCGGCGCTTGCCAAACAAGCGGGCCTTCACGGCGTTGTGGCATCGCCGCTTGAAGTGAAAGCAATTAAGGCCGCCTGCGGGTCCGGTTTCATTACCGTGACACCCGGAATCCGGCCGGCCGGCAGCGAGACCGGCGACCAGTCGCGCATCTTGACGCCGGGACAAGCCATGGAGCAGGGGACGGACTTCATTGTAGTCGGACGTCCAATTACAGCGGCGGCCGACCCTAGGGAAGCCGCGCTGCAAATCATAGAGGAGATGAATCTATATGTCTAATTTGGAAACAATTGCGAAGCAGATCGCCAGCTCGCTGCTGGAAATTAAAGCGGTGGCTTTGCGTCCGCATCAGCCTTTTACATGGACATCCGGCATCAAGTCTCCGATTTATTGCGATAACCGGCTGACGATGTCTTACCCTGAGGTCCGCGATTTGATTGCAGAATCGTTCGCTTCCATCATCCGGGAGCAGTATCCGGATACCGAAGTGATTGCCGGTACGGCCACTGCGGGCATTCCGCACGCGGCTTTCGTTTCGCAGAAGCTTGGCCTGCCAATGGCGTATATCCGGGATAAAGCCAAAGGCCACGGCAAGGAGAACATGATCGAAGGCCTGATCAAGCCTGGGCAGAAGGTCATCGTTATTGAGGACCTGATCTCGACAGGCGGAAGCTCCCTGAAAGCCGCGCTGGCGGTCAAAGAAGCAGGCGCCGAGCCGCTGGCGGTGCTGGCGATCTTCAGCTACCAGCTGGAGAAAGCGACAAGCGCTTTTGCCGAGGCGGGCATTCCGCTGCAGACCTTGTCCAACTACACGGCATTGACGGAAAAGGCGGTTGAGCTGGGCAGCATCAAGCAGGAGGATCTGGAGCTGCTGAAGTCATGGCGCGAGGATCCGGCTTCTTTTGGAAAATAATAGACTAGGCAAAATGAAGAGAGACATTGACCGAAAGGCCGGATGTCTCTCTTTTTGCTTGATTTTTCAATTATATCCGTCAGACAAGCTCGGAAATAAACATCGGAACGGCTCCGTCTTCGGAATGAAACCCATTTTTTGTATAAAACTCTACGGCATCCGGATAAGAGATCAGCACCTTGGTTTTATAATCTCGATACCGCTCAAGCATCCTGTTCATCAGCTCCCGGCCGATGCCTTGCCCCTGATACTCCGGATTCACGAGCATGTAGTGGAAATAGGCGGTTAAAGCACCGTCCGATAGGGCGTTAATTAAACCGACAAGCCGCTGTCCATCCCATGCCGCAGCAACCGAATGAGACCCGCGTATGGCCTGCAGAAGCTCATCCGGATATTTGCCGGACTCCCATTCCAGGGACAGAAATAACTCCTGAAGCGCCTCCCCGCTGATTGCCTCTTTGTCAGAATCGTAATATATACCAGCTATGATCGATCTTCCTCTCTAATGAACTTTGCTGCCTCCTTCTCTATTTCGGCTTAGCCTGAAAATGTCCTCTAATTCTCCTTATTTACACATTCTAGCTTGAGAGGTTCCTGATAACAAAATTGTTTGTGAAGTGGGAAAGGATTGTAACTTTTTGGTAACTCGTTTCGTTTATAATGACGACATCCGATTCACTAGAATTACATAGCCAGACAAGGAGTGCTTACATGAGGCGATGGTTTCGGAGGCAGTCCGGCGGCGCGGTCCTATCGGCAGATCAATCAGAATTGGCTGCGGAGGGGATGGAGGCGTCCGGGACAAAGGATGAAGCAGAACATGAACAAGAGGGATCAAGGCAGCTCGTGCAGCAGCCGGAAGAATGGAGGGAAAGAGAGAAAGAAAGAGAAAAGGAAAGAGAGCCCGAAAGGTCTATTATACTGAAGGTCGGCAATGTCCGGAGGTCCTTTCCTGTGGGAGGTTCCACCCTGCAGGTGCTGAAGGGCATCGACATGGAAATTTCCGAGAACCAGCTTGTCATGCTGAAGGGCCGCTCGGGCTCGGGCAAAACAACCCTGCTGAACATGCTGGGGGGACTTGACCAGCCCACAGAAGGAGAAATCTGGTTCCTTAACCAGCCCCTGCATATCTGGAACGACGCCAAACGGACCGAGCTGCGGCGAAAGCAGATCGGGTTTATTTTTCAGGCGTATGCCCTGCTCCCCCTGCTGTCCGCCAGAGAGAACGTAGAGCTGTCCCTGAGGATGGCCGGCGTGCCTGCGTCGGAATGGAAGAGCAGAGCGGCGTATTGCCTGGAGCTTGTCGGACTTGGAAAAAGAATGGACCACAGGCCGGGTGAGCTGTCCGGCGGCGAGCAGCAGCGTGTTGCCATTGCCAAAGCAATCGCACACAGACCCCGCCTGCTGCTGGCGGATGAACCGACAGCCAATCTGGATTCGCAGATGGGCGCCCAGGTGATGGCGGTGTTCCGGAATATTATCGAATCCGAGGGAATGACCATTTGTATGACTACACACGATCCTACGATTTTGGAGGTAGCAGACCATGTTTACGAAATGGTGGACGGCAGATTCATCTAGGAGAGGCAGGCGAATCCGGCATGCGGCAGGCCTGATGGCTTTGGCATTCGTGGTGCTGACCGCGTCCGGCTGCAGCCTGCTTCCGAAGGAGGAAGAAGAAGAGGCGCTGCCTGTCATTACACCGCCGACGATCTCCAAGAAACCGGAGTACACCGTTCGAAGCGAGACGCTCGAAACGTCCGTAAGCGCTGTTGGCAGTTTAAAGAGCCAGCGCGAAGAATCGGTCTATTTTACGGTTGACGGCTTACATATTAAAGAGGTCAATATCAAGCCGGGCGATAAGGTTGCCGCTGGAGCAGTGATTGCCACTTTGGATGTTGAGGATCTGCAGAAGCAGCTTAGGCAGAAGCGGCTCGAATTCCGCAAGCAGGAAGTGACTATGAAGGAGACGCTGCGGAAGAAAGACGAGATGGATCCGATCGAATTTGAAGAAGCGTCCATTGTATTTGAAGAAGCCAGATCCGAGCTGAGTGATCTTGAGGCTGAAATTGCCAAAGGCGTGCTCACGGCTCCGTTCTCTGGAAGCGTTCTGTCTGTTGATGCCAACAAGGGCGACGCTGCCGAGGCCTATGACCCGGTTGCTGTCATCGCGGATACGTCCAATCTGGTCGTTGCGGCTTCTTTTGCAAAGGAAGACCTGGAGAAGGTAGCGGTTGGCATGACAGCAACTGTAGACATCAATGCAGCAGGCACTTTCGAAGGGAAAGTCAAGGTGATGCCGGTTCCCGAGAACGATACGGACGGGACGAATGGAAGCGGAGGAAGCGGAACAGGAGGAGACGGGAGCGGAGATCCGGGTTCCCAGGATTCTTTGGATAAATACCTGATTGTCCAGCTGGACAAAATGCCGGCCGGGCTGAACAGAGGAACACCGCTCAGCGTCAAGATTGTGACCCAGCGCAAGGAAAATGCCATCTTAATTCCTATATCCGCGCTGCGCTCGATCGGTTCCCGGACTTATGTGCAGGTGGTGGAAGCCGACGGAAGCAAACGGGAAGTCGATGTGGAAGTCGGTCAGCAGACCTCGACGGATGTGGAGATTTTGAAGGGGCTTGAACCCGGGCAGAAAGTAGTGGGCAGCTGATGGGAATGCCGCTAATCAAATTTTTATTCCGCAAAATGTGGAATATGAAATGGATGACGATCAGTACGCTGCTTGGCCTGATTGTTGCCGTTTCTTTCACCGTGAGCATCCCGATGTACGCGGACGGCGCGCTGAAACGCGTGGTCGCCAAATCGCTTGAAGAGCAAAGCTCCGGGCTTCCGGCAGGCTCGCTGCTCATGAGTTATCAGGCTGCGGGCGGAACGAAGACGGATCAGGCCGGATTTAAAGCGGTTGACGATTATATCCGCAAGGATGTGCCGGGCATGATCGGCTTCCCTTATCAGGTCTACGTCAGCTCCCGTTCCATCCGCAGTACGGAGGTATCCCCTGAAGACCCCGCCAAGGTGGATGCCAGCCGTACCCGCACCATGTCGATCATGACGATGTCCGGGCTGAAGGACCATGTGGAAGTCGCGAGCGGCCGGTTGTTTGCTGACGGCAGCGGAAGCGGCCAGACTGAGGCCGGGAACGACGAAGGTGTCCTTGAAGCGGTTATGCTGGAAGACGGAATGTACCAGAACGATCTCCATGTCGGCGATATTATGGAATATCCGGTGTACAGCGGACTGGATTTAACGCTCAGAGTCAAGATCGTCGGCACAGTCAAACCGCTCAAGGACAGCGATCCCTACTGGGTTCAAGGTCTTCAAGGCATGATGAACAGCTTTTATATCAGCGAACAGTCCTTTAATGAAAAACTGCTTGCCAAGCAGGTACCGCTGCACGGCGCGCAGTGGTATTACGCGTTTGATCTCCGGGAGATCAAGACGGGGCAGCTGCCGGCTCTCTCCAGTACGCTGGAAAGGCTGGATATTGAGCTGTACCAGAAGCTGAAGGATACCAAAGTCGATATTTCGTTTGGGGATCTGCTGGATGAATTCCGCAGGCAGAGCCTGCAGCTGCAGACCTTGTTATTCACACTGGCGGCACCGATGATTGCCATGGTCTTCTATTATATTGTGATGAATTCCCGCCAGGCGCTGGACCGGCAGCAGAGTGACATTGCGGTTCTGCGCAGCCGCGGTGCATCTACCAGACAAATTATTTTTATTTATCTGCTTGAAAGCATCCTTCTCGGCGCGATCGCCATGATCGCCGGGCCTTTCCTGGGCTGGTTTATGGCCAAATCAATCGGCTCAGCAGATGGCTTCCTGACCTTTGTGGACCGCAAATCGCTGCCGGTCGGATTTAACCGGGACGCGCTTGCCCTTGGCGGTGCTGCGGTGCTTCTGGCGATCTTGTCCACTCTGATTCCGGCCGTTGTTTATGCGCGTTCCTCGATCGTCAGCACAAAGCGGAAGCAGGCACGCAAGGACCGGAGCCCAGCCTGGCAGCGATGGTTTGTGGATGTGCTGCTGCTCGGGCTTGCCGGATACGGCTACTATCTCTTCTATGACCGGCAGATGCTTACGTTCCAAACCGGGATGACGACGGATGAGCTTCAGGTTCAGCCGTTCCTGTTCTTTGTACCGGCACTGGCGATATTTGCAGGCGGGCTGTTCTTCCTGCGCATCTTCCCATGGATTCTCCGGCTGCTGGGCTGGGCCTTCAAGCGCTGGCTGCCCGTTCCGTATTATCTCAGCCTGACCCAGCTGTCCCGGTCTGCGGCCTCGTATTATCCGCTCATGATCCTGCTGGTGCTTACCCTTGGGCTGGGCATTTACAACGCATCGGCGGCCAGAACCATCGACCTGAATTCCACGGAGCGGACGCTGTATCAGTATGGCACGGACGTGGTGATGCAGACGGTATGGGAAGGGACGCCGGAGGTATCGCGGGGTTCACAAAGCGGCAGCGGCTCAGGCTCGGGCTCGGGCGGCGGAAGCGGCGGAGCCCAGTCAGGCACTGGCGGCGGTATGCCGGGAGCCGGCGGGGGAGCTGGCGGAGGTATTGGCGGCCAGGCGTCAGCCCCGGCCAAAATCATCTACTCCGAGCCCCCGTTTGAGGTATTCCGCCGTTTGGAGGGGGTAGAAGCGGCGGCCAGAGTGCTGCAGACCAAAGCGAGCATCGTGATCTCCGGCAAATCAGCGGGCCAGGGCAGCCTGATGGGAATCGACAATGTCGATTTTGCCAAAGTTGCCTGGTTCAGGAATGATCTGTTTCCGATCCATCCTTACTACTATTTAAATTATCTCGGGATGAACGAAAGCGCGGCGCTGATTCCCTCCAATCTGGCGAAGAAGTTTCAATTAAAGCCTGGAGACGTTATTTCGCTGTCCTTGCAGGATAAGCTGGTTGACTTTGTAGTGTACGGCATCATTCCTTATTGGCCGACCGAATATCCGGATAAGACGCCTTTCGTCGTTGCGAATCTGGATTATATCTATGATCAGGTTCCCATGATCCCGTATGAAGTCTGGCTGAAAATGAAGCCCGGCGCCAAAGTCGCCCCGCTGATCCCGGTGCTGGCCGGCCAAGGCATCGAGTTATCCTCTGTTAAGGATGTGCGCAGCGAGCTGGCCATCCAGAGCAAGCTTCCGACCCGCGGCGGAGTGTTTGGCATTCTAAGCCTGGGCTTTCTGCTCTCCGTAATCGTCTCCTTGATCGGATATGTGCTCTACTGGATCTTTAACCTGTCCAGCCGGGTTGTACAGTTCGGCATTCTGCGGGCCATGGGCCTGTCGCGCCGGCAGCTGACGATGATGCTGCTTGCAGAGCAGATCCTGACCGCGGGACTGTCCATAGTGCTGGGGATCGGTATCGGCAAGCTGGCCGGCAAGCTCTATTTGCCGTTTCTGCAGACGACTGACAATGTAACCTCTCAGGTTCCACCGTTCCGGATCGTCTTTAATGCGGGAGATACGCTTCAGCTTTATGCCGTCGTGCTGGTGATGCTGCTGCTTGGAGCGGCGCTGCTTCTCTGGCAGATCCGGAGGCTGAAGGTGCATCAGGCGGTTAAACTCGGAGAGGAGCGCTGAGGAATGATTCAATGCGAAGGGCTTGTTAAGATTTTTAAATCCGAGGATATCGAAGTTGTTGCTCTGCAGGGACTTAATTTGACGGTTGAGCAGGGCGAAATGATGGCGATTATCGGCAACAGCGGCAGCGGCAAATCCACTCTGCTGAATATATTGGGCGGGCTTGACCGCCCTTCTGCCGGAATGGTGAACGTGGGCGGCTGGGATCTGCTGAAGATCAAAGACGAACAGCTCGTTGAATACAAGCGCAAAACCGTCGGCTTCGTCTGGCAAAATAATGCCCGCAACCTGCTGCCCTATCTGACGGCACTGGAAAATGTCGAGCTGCCAATGACGCTTGGCGGCAGGGTGGACCGGGCCTACGCCAAGCAGCTGCTGGAATGGGTCGGCCTGAAGGACCGCATGCGGAGCCGGCTGACCCAGCTGTCCGGCGGTGAGCAGCAGCGCGTTGCGATCGCCATCGGCCTTGCGAACCGCCCGAATCTGCTGCTGGCCGATGAACCGACCGGCTCGGTGGATACGGCTACTTCGGACCAGATTATGAATATTTTTCGCAGAGTAAACCGGGAGCTTGGCATCACCATTGTCATTGTCACGCATGACTTGGCTCTGGCCGGTAAAGTGGACCGTGTGGTGGCGATCCGGGACGGGCTGACCAGCACGGAATTTCTGAAACGCAATCCAAGTCTGGATGAAAACGCAGGCGGCTTCTCTTCCCGGGAGGGCGGCCTGCAGGAGGTTCATGAGGCTTACGAAGTCGTCGACCGCGCTGGGCGGCTTCAGGTCCCCAAAGAATACCTGGAGTCCGTCGGCATAAGCGGGAGAGCTTCGATGGAGTTTGATGGAGAAAGAATCGTCATTACGGCACCGAAATCATTAGAGGGGGATTCAAAATGAGTATGTTCACAGCAAAAGGCGCGAAATCGAAGGTCAGGAGAATGGCCGGCACGGGACTGGCGCTTGCGCTGGCTATTTCCGTACTATCCGGCTGCAGCGGCTCTAAAGCTTCGGATAACGAGCAGAAGGTGCTGCGGATCGGGATGCTGTACGGGGGCTATGACGACACCTACTTCCGCCAGCAGTATACGGACGCTTTCGAGCTGACTCATCCGAATGTTGATATCGAAATCGTGCCGGCCATTGACCAGAGCATCTACCGGTACAATGACGGAACAGAACCGATTGAGCAGCCGGATACCCTGGAGAGCATGAAGAAGATTATGACCGGCAGCAATCCTGTGGATGTCGTGGTTACCGATACAAGCACATTAAAGCAGCTAGTGCAGGAGAATATGCTGAAACAGCTGGATCCCTTGATGCAAGAAGATAAATTTGATACCTCTGATTTTGTGCCAACCGTCATTGACGGCCTGAAAGATATCGGGGAAGGCAATTTGTACGCCTTGGCGCCAACTTTTTCTTCCTCCGCACTCTTCTATAATAAAGAAATTTTCAAAAATGCCGGTGTAGAGCCGCCGCAGGACGGCATGACCTGGGATCAAGTATTTGAGCTGGCCCGCCGAGTAAGCAAAGGGGAAGGCAAGAACCGCGTATACGGCATGGCCTTCAATACCTATATGGGCTCTGATCCTTACTGGGATATGCAGAATTACACAAGCGCTCTCCAGCTCCGCTACTTTGATGATCAAGCGCAGACCATGACGGTGGACACTCCGCAGTGGGAGAAAGTGTGGAGCACGATGAGCAAGCTGTACATGGATAAGATTGTGCCGGACGGCAGCCAGATGATCAATGATGCAAGCGAGATGTCCTCCAGTCCTGTGGGGCAGGATATGTTCCTGTCCGGCAAAGTAGCTATGGTCATCGGCTATAACAGCTATGTTAACGACGTGGTTGATGCGAATAACAATGCTTCCAAGATCAAGAACTTCAAAGCGGTGGACTGGGACGTGGCGACGATGCCGACGCATCCGGAGAAGCCGGGCATTGGAGGCAACTCCTACCTGAGCAGTGCCTTTGCGATCAACAGCAGCGCTCCTAATGCCGAAACCGCCTGGGAGTTTGTTAAATTCCAGAACAGTGAAGAGTGGGCAAAGATCAAATCCCGCAGCTCTTATGAAATGGTAGCCCGCAAATCGTATATCAAACCTAAAGACGGCAAGGACTATAATATTCAGGCTTTCTATGCGCTTAAGCCGGTTCCGCCAACCAGCAATACGGATGATAAGCTGTACACAGAGAAGCCGGGCCTTTCTTCCGTGACCTCAATCGGGCAGCAATATTTTAAAGAAGTGTTAGACAACAAGAAGACGCCGGCCGAAGCACTGAAAGAATGGCAGCAGAAAGGCAATACGATGCTGCAGGCCATCAAAAATAATCCGAAGACGATGTTCCAGGAGGACGGCACGCCTTATGTGCCGCAGGACAGCGGTGCATCAACAGGCGTTAAGGATTAAGATCCGCTATAACCTAAACAGCTGCCAGAACTATTCTGGCGGCTGTTTCGCTGTTTGCTGCAAAGCTTCACACTCAGGGTTAATTTACGTAAAAAGGGGAATCTTAGGGGAGAGACCTCTTGGATTTACTCGCGAAAGGTGGAGGAGCGGATGAAGTGGGTTTATTTCAACCGGTTGTACAATTCAAGGTTTCAGGCCGGTTGTCTGGCAAGGAGGCTTGAGCATGACGGGTGGGTTTACGGGTTCAGGGAGATGAGAGAAGTTGAAGTATTCCGGTCGAAAAAGGGAAGGTACGGCGTCCGTTTTCTGCCATAAATTAAAACTTGACGGGCCAGCAAGAGATCAGGTATATTAATCTATGCCGCTGTTTATTGGCGCGGGGTGGAGCAGCCCGGTAGCTCGTCGGGCTCATAACCCGAAGGCCGCAGGTTCAAATCCTGCCCCCGCAATACTTGCATTAGGGCCCTTAGCTCAGTTGGTTAGAGCGGTCGGCTCATAACCGATTGGTCACAGGTTCGAGTCCTGTAGGGCCCATAGCGGAGAGAGATGTTCCTTAGTCACAGTACGTGACAAGGGGACATCTTTTTTTATTTTAATATGAAACAACAACAATAAAAGAACCTTTCCTTTCTGGTTACTGGAAATACCGCCAGCCATGACCAAAAGGAGAGGTTTTTTGGTTCTTGAAGAGCAATCGAGATTCAGAGAAATCGACAAATTTAAATGATTATCTTCACAGAAAATAAAATGAAGTCGTTTTATAGTGGTAAAAACTAACAAATGTTTGTTAGGGGGTGAAGGATTGTCGACAGCCAGAATCAAGCAGGCTGCTTTGAAGCTGTTTGCGCTCAAAGGGTACGAAGGGACCACGATGAGGGAGATCGGGGAAGAGGCGGGTATGAAGGCGGCCTCCATCTATAACCATTTTGAGAGTAAAGAATCGTTGTTTCTTCTGCTGGTAAGAGAGACGCTTTCGAAGATGGATTGGGAGCTGACGGAGGACAAATTAACAAAGGACTATGAGCTGCCGGAATTGAAAGAATTACTGTTTGATATTTTTATCGGGTATTATACCTTCTTCTCGGCACATCAAACGGAATTAAAGTTCTGGCAAAGAATCCGTTACTTCTCGCCCCCTGAACTGGAAGGCGCCTATGATGTCAATCGGTTAGGATCAGGACGGCCTCTGCTTCATCTTTATAGGGAGCTGTTTCATTCCACTGTCGGGAAAAATAAGGGACTGCCTTTCCCGGTTGAAATGTACATCATGTTCTACTTCTCGTTTATCAGCGGATATATTGATTCCTTGCTGATCATGCCCTTCCCGTTATCCAAGGTGCATTTAGAGCAAGCATTTGAAATATTTTGGAGCGGGCTTGCCGGCTGATTCAAATTCTAGCTGATTCAAATTTTAAAGATTTTTCTAATAACGAGACGGTGAAGCAAGGAGACTAAATATGAAATTGGCGACAAAATTAACCTGGGTGATGCTGCTAGTCCTAGTGCTGGTAGGCTCCTCCATTGCTTTCTTCGGCTACAGGGCGGCCTACAATCAGCTGGATGAAGCGGCAGGAATTGAGCTCGTCGGCTGCGCCAACATTACAACCGGCTTGATCGACCCTGACCAAATCGCTGCGCTGGCAGCGGGAGACACCACTAACCTAACGGCCATCCAGGACAGGATTGGCTGGATTAACGAGCATAAACCGATCTTTAAGGAAGCCTTTATCCTCTCGCTTGACGGCAAAATTCTTGCAGCGGATAAAAACATGCAGGCCCGCGGCTATAAGGCCGGCGATTCGTTTTATTTCAGTGATGAAGACAAAGAAATGATAACCGCTATGAAGCATTCCACTTACTCCAAAGTATACACCTACGACGGAACCTCTCTCAAAACCGGTTACGGCCCCATCTATCAGGATCACGACCCTACAAAACCCATTGTTGCCCTCATGGCCATCAACTTTGACGGCTCCCTGGTTCAAGAGCGGACTCAGGAAATTCTTGTACAGCCTTTCATTATTGGTGCAGTAATTCTGGTCATTGCCATTCTTGCTGCCTACATTCTGATCCGGCGGATGGTCAGCCCGCTGTCCCAGCTGTCACGTTCAGTTAACCTAGTGGCGAACGGTGACCTGAAGCAGGATTTTCTGGTACTGAACACCAAAGATGAAATCGGGACGCTATCCCGCGATTTTAATGCGATGAACCAGAACTTGAACCGGCTGATCACCGAGGTCAACGACGCCTCTGCGCTGGTCGCCTCCTCTTCCCAGCAGCTGTCTGCCAGCGCACAGGAGACGAACCGCGCCGGCGAGCACAGCGTCAACATTACTGTAGAGCTTGCGGATGGTGCCCAGGTGCAGCTGCGTCATTTGGAGAGCAGCTACCAGTCGGTTCAGGATATGTCCCGCTTCATTAACGAGATCGCTGCAAGCGCAGACCAGGCGGTGAACGATGCTGTCAGCGGAGCGGACAGAGCCCGTGCCGGCCGGGAATCCATGGATTCAACGATCAGTCAGATCGAACTGATGCGCGGAAGTACCCATGACTTAGCGGGTATTATTCACACGCTCGCCGGCTACTCCAAGGAAATTGAAAGCATTGTAGGCACCATTGCAAGCATTGCCGCCGAGACCAATCTGCTCGCCTTGAATGCAGCCATCGAGGCGGCCCGCGCAGGCCAGGAAGGCCGCGGATTTGCAGTTGTCGCTGACTCGGTCCGCAAGCTGGCGGAACGCTCGGGCGACTCCGCGAACCAGATCGGCGGGCTGCTTGGGCAGATTGTCGCCCAAATGGACCTTGCCGGCAAGACGATGGACCGTTCCACCGCGGAAATGCAGCACGGCACCCGGATGATCGCTGCTGCGAAAAGCTCGTTCACTGAAATCGAACAGGCTGTCAGCGGCATGGCCGGCCAGAGCCGGGATATTTTTGAAGCGGTACGGCACCTGACCGAAATTGCGGATGGACTGGTGTACGCCATCCAGAATGTGGTCAGTGTCTCGAACCAGACTGCCGAGTCGGCGGAAAGCTTGTCCGCCTCCTCCCAGCAGCAGCTCGCAGCCATGCAGGAGATTGAAGCTTCATCAGCCTTTCTCTCATCGCTGGCGGACAAGCTTCAAGGATTAGTGGAGCGGTTCAGTGTTTCTTGAACCCGTTCATGCAGAAGGAGTATTGAAGGTTAAGCAAATACGAAGATCGCCAATCAAAAAACCGCTGCCGGAGCAGCGGTTTTCTACTTTTTCCAAATTCATTAACTGCTTCTAAATCCGTTAACTATTCCTATAAACATTGAAATACAGCAGCATAAAACCGGTAAAGAACAACGCAATCAATAAGACAATTGCAATGATCAGTCTGATCACAAATTTATTGCCATTCATCCCCAACGCTCCTTTATACACCATGCAGCCTAATAGCTCTATCTTAGCAGAGCCGCGGCTTGAAGTACAAACCTGCACAGCCTTGACCAGCAAGGTTCAGGCGTCTTTCTTGCGCCCAACCAACAAAGTTCACTGTCCCAAAGGCTGTTGGAGGAGGGCAATAAACCGTGACGAGGCCAATTCTTTTTCTCTAGACTTACCCGGAAGTTGTTTTATATAATGGCACGGTACCTTTGGAGGCTAAGGCAGCCGATCTGGTTATAATGGTAACAACTTTACAATTTGGGGGACGGGGAATTGAATTCGGAGAACGAAGCAGCAGACAGACAATCTTCTCTTGCCATATGGACCAGCCTGGTCAGCAATATTGCTCTGACAATCCTGAAGCTCGTAGTTGGACTGCTGTTCGGCAGCCAGGTATTGATTGCAGACGGAGTACATAATGCGGGGGACGTGTTTGCTACGGCCGCCGCGCTGATCTCCATGATTATCTCCAAACGGCCGCCCGATGAGGATCATCCTTACGGACACGGCAAAGCCGAAGTGATTGGAGCCGGCATCATTGCGGTTGTCCTGGTGCTGGCGGGACTGTATATGGGCTATCATTCGGTATTGGCGCTTATGGAGCCGCCGCATGCGGCCAGCTTTTTGGTGCTTGCTGCAGGTGTTATCTCTCTGGTCTGGAAATTGTGGCTGTACATGTACACCATGAACATTGGGAAAAGGACCAACAGCAGCGGTCTAGTTGCTACAGCTTATGATCATCTGGCTGACGTTTATGCTTCCCTGGCGGCAGTGATCGGCATCGGACTTGCTCTTATAGGCAATCATTACGAGATCGAAATTCTGAAGTACGGGGATCCGGTGGCTGGAATTCTGGTGGCCTTCCTGGTCTTGAAACTTGCCATTCATATGGGCCGGACCGCGGTCGATGTGCTGATGGAGAAAAATATTGACGACGCTCAAATGGAACCCATTCTCGAGCTTGTCAAGGCGGTTCCGGAGGTCAAGAGAATTGACCGGATCCGGGCGAGAGAGCATGGACATTACATTATTGTAGACGTCCGGGTCGGCATTCCGGCCCAGCTGACCATCCAGGAGGGGCATGACATCGCCAAGAAGATCAAGCAGTCCATCCGGCAGCAGAACCCGCTGGTGAGAGAGGTCATGGTGCATCTGAACCCCTGGTATGAGGCGGGAGCACAAACTATTCATTCATAAAGGAAAGATCCTGGCTGCGGCGCCGGGATCTTTTTTTTGTAGTATGTTTCGTATTATTAGGTCAGCCGGAAAAGCTCTCCCCATCTTTAGTATTCCTTCAGGAAGCACTCAGCAATTCTTCAGTCAGGAATCATCTTCCTTTAAGGAAAGGGGGATAAGATAAAGTTGTAAGCAGGAACACATCAAATACAGCACAGCTAACACACAAGGCAACCTATAAAGACGTTAACAGAGCAAATAAAAAAATTTCAGGAGGAATAAACGATGAAAAGAAAAAAATTGATCGCAATCAGCGCACTGGCATTCACAATCACTTTGGGAGGGAGCGCGTACCTGACTGGACAAGCTGGTGCCGCTGCAGCAAGCACGACTTCGGGAACACAGGCATCCACTGCTGCCCATGATAACTCCGATTTCGGTAAAGGCAAAGACGGAGCGCGCGGCGGGTTCTTTAAGCTGGATCAGGCCGGTCTGGCGAGTCTGCTGGGATTGAGCGAAGATGATCTGAAGACGGCCCAACAGGACGGCAAATCGCTGGCAGCTATCGCGTCTGAGCAGGATGTAGACGTGCAGGACGTGATTGATTGGGTAGAAGCCCAGCTGACCAGCAATCTGAAGCAGCAGCTGACAGACGGCAAAATCACCCAGACACAGTATGACGATCAGGCAGCCGATCTGGCGGCAAGAGCCGAAGACTTCGTCAACAACACCTTCACGGGCAAAGACGGACAAGGCATGGGAGGCCAGCATGGCGGCTTTGCTATGATGGATCAGTCCGGTCTGGCGAGCCTGCTGGGATTGAGCGAAGATGATTTGAAGACGGCCCAGCAGGACGGCAAATCGCTGGCAGCTATCGCGTCTGAACAGGGCGTAGATGAGCAGGATGTAATTGATTGGACCGAGGCCCAGCTGACCAGCAATCTGAAGCAGCAGCTGACAGACGGCAAGATTACCCAGACGCAGTATGACGATCAGGCAGCCAATCTGGCGACAAGAGCCGAAGACTTCGTGAATAATACGCACAGCGGCAAGGGCGGCCCTACGGACGGCCGTCACCAGCCAGCCGATCAGACAGCTGCAGCAGACAGCAGCTCCAACTAAGACAGTTCCAACTAAGGCAGCTCTAACCAAGACACAGCCAGCAAAATGATCAGAAGCTCCAGGCGGCCCTCCAAGGGCCCTTGGAGCTTTTGTGTTCTTTTCAATTCAGGCCGGTCACGCCTTTTGCTTCCAAGGGCAGGGAGATGATGCAGACGGTTCCTCTGCCTTTTTGGCTTTCATACAAAATTTTGCCGTTCATCGCCTGGATGATGCTGACAGCTACGGAGGTTCCGAGCCCGGTGCCGTTCTCCTTAGTCGTATAGAATAAGGTGCCGATCCGCTCAATTTCTTCTTTGGTCATGCCTTTTCCGCTGTCGATAATCTTTAATTCAGCCTGGCCTCTGTGCAGCGAGAGCATGATGCGGACAATGGAATTATCGGAGGAAGCTTCAATCGCATTCTTCACGACATTGACCAGCGCCTGCTGCAGCTGTCCTCTGTCCGTGTATATGTACATCGAGCTGATCAGCCGGCAGTCGAATGAAACCCCTTTATAGCTGGCAATCGGCGTCAGCGTGGCTGTAATATGCTGAACCAGATCGGCAAGGCAGAAGCTCTCAAGTTCAGACAGCTTCGGTTTGGAGAAGGTTAAGTAGTCTCGAATGACCGATTCGGCCCGGTTAAGCTCGTCCAGTGCAATCTGCAGATAATCCCTGCTCTTATGATCGCTGCCGTTTGCCCTCATAAGCTGGAGAAACCCCTGCACGGTTGTCAGCGGATTGCGGATTTCGTGTGCAATGGAAGCGGCTACCTCGCCCAATGTTTTGAGCTTCTCGGCCCGGAAGTGCTCTTCTTTGACCAGGCTTCCTGCGAAATTGAATTCCAGGAGCAGGGAGGGAATCCAGGTAGCGAGCGTTTGCAAAGAACCAAATAATAATGAGGCGATGAAAGGATGGAAGCCGGCAGGCTTTGTGACGTCATTGGATAAAGAATAGATGACCAGGATCAAGAGCATAATGGCTGAGGGAACCAGTGAGGTCATAACGGTGTGGTTCACCCGCTCGCGCCCGCATGGTTTCTTGATGAGAAGGGAACTTAACAAAATACCTGCAAAGGTAAGTGCAATGCTGGCATAACCAAACAGCAGGGCATCGCCGCCAAGGTAGGTCCTCGTAAGCAGAATCAGTATAAAATTGATTGCACCGGCGAGCGGGCCGCCGTAGATAGTGGAGATGATAAGCGGGACATAGCGCAAATCCCAGAACAAGTCCATCGCTTGAAAGGAGAAGATCAGGCAGAGCGAGGAAGCGATTCCAAGCAGCAAGCCGATCAAATAAGGTGATGCATAGGGTTTAAGACGGTCCCTGATTGCCAAGTAGACAAGAATCGGAGATAAGACGATAAGAACGTTTAGTAATAATTTTTCCAGCAACATTGCTTTGTTCAAACCCCTTATTCAGAATAGATAATATTTTACCGGGACTGTGTTTCTATTAAAATACTAGAATCAAAGCCGGAAAGCTGTCGTTTCATGGCGATACCAAAAATTTATGAATATAGATTTGCCTGAATCCTCCAGAGATACTATAGTAGGTGTGAGGTGCCAAATTAACCCAGATCCGGGTAAAGGAGAGCGTTATGAAAAAACTGTTGCCACACATCTACATCGAGAACTGCCGGGAGGCTGTTGAACGATATCAGCAGATCTTCGGCGGTGAAATCCGCAATGCGCAGCTGTCGGACGGGATTCAAGGCTTTGAGGGACAGGAAGGCAAATATATTCATGCCGAGCTTCATATGAATGACAGCTGCGTGCTTTATTTTGCTGACGTATTCCGCCCGGTTGTACAGGGAACCAGCATCTGGCTTTCGATCGAAGCGGAGAATGATGAAGAATTGAACCGGATTTTTAATGCTCTTGCTGACGGCGGGGAGGTCCAGATGCCTCTTGAGAACACGTTCTGGGGCGCCAAATACGGGATCGTCAAGGACCGCAGCGGCCTGACCTGGGAGCTGAACCTTCCGAAGCAGGGATAATGAACCAGGATTAATTGATTAGAAGTAATTGATCAGAATTAATTCATTCGGATGAATTGATAAGGAAACTAACTTGTAAAAAAGAAAGAGCCGGGCGCGGAGCCCGGCTTTCTTGCTTGTTCGGATTCTTATGATGGTTCCGATTCTTATGCTTGCCCGAACTTCTCATCCAGCCACAAAATAGCGGTTACGCCGCGCGGGTAATACCGGCTGCCCTGCACAACCCCGGCAACCATCTGGTCGCTCCAGCTCCAGATCGCATTGACAGGGGCGGCCAGCCAGGCGGCATGGGCGGCATCCGCCCGGTCCAGCGCTTCATCCTGCCGCAGACCGAACACCTGGCGGGCGATGAACTGCGAGAGGTAGATTTTGCTGAGCCAGGAGTTGTCGCTGGTAGAGGACAGCTTCCAGCCGCCGTCCGGGAACAGGCAGATGTCCGGCTGAAGCACCGTATAGAAATGCTGCTTCAAAGCCCCGAGATAAGAGGCGAACCGGCCCTCCGGGTTCAAAGCCTCCGTATCCCCGGTGTAGAGCGGGAACACAAGGCCCTCAATTGCCGGAATAATCCGCGAGTCGTTGCCTTCCTGAATGACGGCAGGGATGTAACCGTCAGGAGTCAGATGGGCAGCGATGGTGGAGGCGCAGCGCTCTGCCTGAATGCCGGCGAGGCGGGCAGCGTCCACGCGTCCCGATTGTTCAAAGAGGGATTCCAGAGCAACGTATGCGGCCCAGCTTTTTCCGCCTAAATAAATATTGTTGCGCGCCTGGCCGAGCGAGACATCCAGGCTGTCATAGGTAGTAATCTCCGCGCCGCCCTGGGTACGGGAGCTGTCAAGCCCCATGAGGCCGGTACGCTTGTCATCCTCGGGATGATCGCGGTTAACCATACTGTTGAGGCACTGCTCCAGCAGTTCCAGCTTGCCCTGCAGCCACTCTTCATCGCGGGACTGGCGGTAATAAACCGCCGCTGTCAGCACCCAGTTAACGAGCTGCTCCTGCGTCATATGGGAGAAGCAGTCGGTTATCGCATGCTGCTCATAAGCGGAATAACCCGGACGGGAGAAGGCGTTGGCAACCCCCATATCATGTGTAAAGCTGACTCCTCCCGGATAGGACTCCGGGTCACCCGGGAAGCAGACGGTATCCTCGTATTGATAACGGCCGGCGAACCAGTCGAGCTCGTTCCGGACGGTCCACGGATTCATTTTCATTTCGAAGAACAGCTGGTCTACCGTCAGATCAAACGTGTTGATCATCCGGTATTCCCCTTCATTCACAATCCACAGCGGCTTCCCTTCATGCTCCAGCAGCTCGGTGCTTCCGTAATAGCTGCGGATGGCATGGGCCAGCATAAATTGCTGATCATCGGAGAGGGCGGTTTCGCTGATCAGGCGGTTATTGTCCTGGCAGAGCGCAAGCTTCCGTTCAAAATGCTCCAGGGCATACCCGGCCACTTCCTCAATGTTCGCAAAATAACGGTTGTACAGATAAGAAGCGTCGATGCCCGTGGTCACATAGCCGCTGCGGTAGAAGCAGAGAGCAAAGCGGTAAGTGGCTACTTCGCCCGGCGGCGTGTCCATAAGGAGCGCTCCGACCGGACCCAGTCCGAAGTTTAGATTGTCCTCTGAGAGGGGCTGCAGAATATTTTCAATTGTAAAATGGCCCGCGCTCCGGATCCTCGGATCACGCGCTGCGGCAATCGCCAGATGCCGGCCTTGGCCGACGCCGCAGATTTCCCCGTTCGTCGTGTCCTCCAGCCGCCGGATTGCGGTGTAGGGATCGGTCCCCTGGAAGCCGAAGAAGGCGCGCCGGTTCCCGGTTCCTTTACTATTGTCTACCGTGATCTCAGCCAGGACCGCAGGCATCAGCGCGAACTGCAAGGCATCCTCGTCCGCTGTCTCCGGATCGGGTACGGAAGCGAATGGCGAATACAGCGTAAAGGTCAAGCCGCCTGCCTGCCAGCTGTCGATGGCCGGAGTAAAGGTACGGCTGACTGCCTCGGCCGGGAATTGGCGGACAAGCGGAGCTGCAGCCGTTTGAGCTTCCTCGGCATCCCCGGCTTCGCTGCCGCCTCCGGTATAACGGGTGGACTCGTCAGCCGCCGCATCATAGAACGGCAATGCGTGGTAGCCGCCCTTGCGAGGGCTGTCCTGTTCCGCGCCATGACCGGCATCCTCATCCTGAATCCCAATGTAAATATTCTGCTCCGGAGGACGGCCGTATTCCAGATCAAAGCCGCCGCTGCGGCCGGGAAAGCCTAACGTAAAGCTGGCAAAAGCCCCCATGGGGGAATGGTGGGCGTTAAATAGAAGTTTCTTATCCAAAAAAATACCTCCTGTTCGAAATGAGCAAATCTATGGTATGTTTGATAGTAACAAGGAATTTAAGCGCTTTCCATATCCAGATCAGGTTGGCTTTTATCCAAATTTGACAACTTTGTAGCTAAAGGAGGCTGGCGGATGTCTGCAGCTCAAACCATGGGAATCAGGGAAGTGATGATGCCGGATGTGGAATCCACCTTCCGGGTGTTTGCAGCGCATCTGCGCACGGTGGAAGCAGCCTGGACGTACCCGCTGCACAGCCATCCGCTGTTTGAAATCAACCTGCTGCTGGACGGCAGGCAGTGCATCAAGGTCAATGGCCAGGAGCATACGCAGCAGCCCGGGGATCTTGTTATCCTGCGGCCCGGTGATCTTCATGAAAGTCTTAACAGCGGTACAGGCGATATGACCTATTACTGCATTCATTTTGATTCTGACGAAAGAGAACTCCGGGAGCTGCTGTGCAGAGGCAGCCGGCGTCTCTTTCCCGCAGACAGCCTGCTCACCGGCACGGTGCGGCCCAGCCTGAACCGGCTGATGGAGCTGGCGGCCGAGAACGAGGCGGAGACCGGCGGCGGCCCCCTAAAGCTGCACGCCAAGATGAATACGCTTTCCGCTGTATTCGGCTTGTTCGCGGCTTTGACCGAGGGATTGACGCATCCCGAAGCGGCAAGGTCCGCCGATCTTCGCTCCAGCCGGGTGGCGGAGGAAATAGCCGCTTTCCTGGAAAGGGCCGTCGAGCAGACGGCGCTGGAACAGGCCGATGCCCTGTTTGAGGAAGGCGCGCTCAAGGAAACGGTCGCTTCGGCCATGTCCGGGCTCGGCTACAGCCCTTCGGCCTGCACGCGGATGTTCCAGGAGGTCTACGGGCTTTCGCCGCGCCGCTATTTGTCCAGGCTGAAGCTGAAGAAGGCCAAGCTGCTGCTCATGCAGCCGGAGCTGTCGATTGAACAGATCTCCTCGAAGCTGGGTTATGCGGATATTGCTCATTTCAGCCGTCAATTCAAGCGGTGGACAGGGGAATCGCCGGGAAGGTTCAGAGCAAGGGTTCATATTTAAAGGGGCTGGACAGATGGAGAAGACCAAGCGGATCATGCGGAGACTGGAGCCTGTCAATACGCTCCGTAACCAGATTTTTGTAGCTTTTTTCCTGGCGATGCTGATCATTCTGGGCATTGCGGGGAGCTTTATTTACGGCAAGGTTTCTACCCTGCTGAAGAATAACGCAGAGAAACACATCAAGCAGACCGCTGTACAGGCCAGCGGCAGGCTGGATGCCCTGATGACCCAAATCGACAGCTTGACCGCACAGGTCGCCGGCAGCTCTTACGTCCAGCAGCTTCTGACGGAGGAGTCTGACGGACAGAAGGCGACCTTTAATGAACGGCAGGCGCTGCTGCAGATCGCCGGCAGCTATCAGGCTTATACGCCGGGCGTCGAGTCGCTCGAGCTGTACAGCGGCAGCGGCAAGCTGCTGTTTCCGATCCGTGAAGGCCAGCTGGACCTCCGGGTGGAGGGCAGGTACATCGAGGAAGCCGACAATCAGAAGGGACGGCTGGTTTGGGTCGGCATTGATCCGGCCAACCATAACTCCGTGCTGGCAATCCGGCGGGTCAATCTGTTTGACCGCTGGTTCTCGCCGGGCGGCTATTTGATTGCGAGAATTCAGCGGGGCTATTTTCAATTAAATGAACAAACGGCGGAGGATGACAGCGGTGAATCCATCCTGCTGGCCAATGACCGCGGAGAGCTGCTGGGCATTGGCGATGCGGCTTCGGGCACTGACCTGACGCCCCTGCTGAACAGCCGGAGCCAGACCGTGTCCTATCAGGGAGAAGATTATGTTCTCGTCAAACAGTATTCGGAAGCCGCCAACTGGACGCTGCTGATCCTTACTCCCGTCCAATATGTGACGAAGGGGATTTCGGTACTGCGGACCGCGCTGTTTGCGGCCGGAGGACTGGGTGCGCTCGGCTTCCTCGTGCTGTCCTTCTTCCTGTCCACCATGCTGACCCGTCCGATCATTCACCTGATCCGCGCCATGCGGAAATCCCGTCTCGGAAGCGTGCTGATGCCCAACCCCGAGCCGGCTTCGACCACGATGGAGCTTAAAGAGCTGAATCATTCTTATAACGAAATGGTGCATCACATCAATAGGCTGATCCGGGTCGTCTACGAGAAGGAGACACTGCAGAGCAGAACGGAATTGAAAGCGCTGCAGGCGCAGATCAATCCGCATTTCCTGTTCAATACGCTGGAAGCATTTAATTGGTCTTTGATCGAAAAAGGGGAAGAGGAACTCGCCGGCCTCGTCGTCGCCATGTCGAGACTGTTCCGGTATATCATCAGCAACCCGGACAAAGATGAGTGGGTGACCGTCGCCGATGAATTCGATCAGGTGGAGCGTTACCTCAAAATTATGTCCATGCGGCTCGGCGACAGGCTTGAATGGAGCGTCCGCCTGGAGCCGGACACGGCGCGTGTTCCCATTCCCAAGCTGCTGGTGCAGCCCATTGTGGAGAATGCGGTAAAGTACGGCGTAGAGAGCAAAATCGGCAAGGGAAGAATCGAAGTGCTGGCCTCGCTGGAGGACGGGAAGGTGCGGATTGAAGTAGCCGATGACGGGCGCGGGATGAATGTCCAGGATTTATCCGCCCTGCAGGAGGAGATTCAGGCAGGGACTTCAAGGGTGTCCGTGTCCAACAACAGCACAGGGGTAGGGCTGGTCAATGTGCAGCGCCGGCTGAAGCTGTATTACAGCTCAAACGATCATACGTATGAAGGCCTGCAGATCCGCAGCTCCGTTGCCGAAGGGACCACTGTTTCTTTCTCTATCCCGTTATATCCGGAGACAATGAATACAAGGGAGGAAGACAGCCATGCTTCGCACGATTCTAATCGTTGATGATGAACCCGGAACCCGGAACGGGATTCGGAAAACGCTTGAGCTGTGGGCGGATGGACGTTACCGCGTGGAATGCGCGGCAAACGGGGTGGAGGCCGCCGAATGGCTCGAGCGGGATACGGCACATCTGCTGATTACCGATGTCCGGATGCCGGAGGTCAGCGGCCTGGATTTAATCCGCCTGCTGGAGGGACGGCCCGACCGGCCTGCATCGGTCGTCATTTCAGGCTATGCGGAATTCGAGTATGTGCAGACCGCTCTGCGGCTGGGGGCGGTAGGCTATCTGCTTAAGCCGATAGACAAAGAGGAGCTGCTGGAGATGACGGAGCGGGCGCTTAAGCAGGAGGAAGAGCGGCACCGGGCGGAGAAGCTTGCCCGGCTGGTTGATCCGAAGCTTTTTGCAATCAAGGAAGAGGAATTCCGGCCGGGCGGACCGGTAGGGGAAGTGATGGAGTATGTGGACGGGCATCTGCAGGAGCAGCTGACCATGGCGGATATGGCGGCAAAGGTTCATCTGAATGCCAGCTATTTCAGCGTTCTGTTTAAGGAGGAGGCCGGCATCCCGTTCAGCGAATATGTAACCCGGCGTCGCATACAGCACGCCAAGCAGCTTCTGGCCCAAACCCGGCTGCCTGTCGGCCAGATTGCTGAGCAGGTCGGGTACAGTACGGATAAATATTTTATCAAGGTATTCAAGCAGCTTGAGCAGATCAGTCCAAGCCGCTACCGCAGCGAGATGGCGGAGTATTATTAAATCCGCTGATTTTTCATAACGGGGGGTAATCTTGGTGGTTAGGAAGCTGACCGTGTCCAGCCTGCTGCTGGTGTTGAGTCTGCTGCTTGTTTTGCCCGGCTGCAGAAGCTCTTCAGGCTCGAATAGGGAGTCTTCAGGAAATAATGGATCTTCTTCCCCCTACTCGGCAGAAGATTCTGACGCTAAACCGGTGACGCTGAGAATGATGCACATTTGGCCGGAGGACAGCTCAGCCCAGCAGTATAAGCTGGTAAGCCAAATTATCGACCAGTACGAGAAGGATCATCCGAATGTCACGATCAAGCAGGAGGTCATTGAGAACGACCTGTACAAGAATAAATTAAAAGTGCTGTCCGCCTTTAATGAGCTGCCTGACGTAGGCATTACCTGGGCGGCCGGGTTCATGGACCCTTATGTGAAGAGCGGTTTGTTTGCTTCCCTTGACGATGTGGTGAACGGACCGGAGCTGAAGGACAAGTTTGTGCCCGGCACGGTAGAGGCCTACGAGGTAAACGGAAGGACGTACGCCCTTCCGATTGAGCTGAACATTACGCCTATTTACTATAACAAAGCGATTTTTGCCAAATACTATCTGCAGGTCCCGGCCACCTACAGCCAGTTCAAGCAAGTGGTGCGCATGTTGGCCTCGAAAGGGGTTGAGCCGGTTGCGCTCGGCAACAAGGACCGCTGGATGGGCTCCCTGTGGTACATGTACCTGGCTGAACGCATCGCCGGAAGAGGCACGCTTACCCAAGCGATCAGCGGAACCGGAACCTTTGAAGATGCTGGCCTCATTCAAGCGGCGGCGGAAATACAGGACCTGGTGGACATGAATGCTTTTAACAAAGGCTTTAACGGCTTGTCCAATGAGGAAGGCAAAACGGAGTTTATGGACGGCAGGGCAGCCATGTTTCTGACCGGCACCTGGGAAATTCCGAACTTTACGACCAACCCGGATGTTCCGCAGGAATTCAAAGACAAGGTTGGCTTCTTCAAGTTCCCTTCTGTTGAAGGCGGCAGCGGCGACAGCAACAGCTGGGTAGGCGGACCCGGCGCCGGCTTGTTCGTAGCGGAGAATTCCAAAGTGAAGGAAGAGGCGAAGAAGTTTGTTTCCTATTTTGTGGCCAAATGGGGAGAGCAGTCGGTGACGGATGCCGGCGTAATTCCGGCGACGAAAGTCGATACGGCTAATATGAAGCTTCCGCAAATTTATGCCGATCTGCTGGGCGAGCTTAACAAAGCGAGCAACATTACGCTGTTTGCCGATGTCCAGATGAAGCCGGATGCAGCTCAAGTCCATCTCAACATGATCCAAGCCTTGTTCGGCGAGGCAGTGACGCCTGAGGAATTTGCGAAGCAGCATCAGGCAGCGGCCCAGAAGAGCAATTGAGGTCGGACCAGTTATACGGCCGGGGAAAAACAGCCAGACAGGAATACCGGGGTATCCCCCGGCTCCTGTCTTGATAATAGCTGATCGTCAATGCAATAAGTGATCGTCAATGCAATAAGTGATTCTTGGGGAGCGTATGGACAGCGGATGCCCGCGTGTCAGTTCTTCGTCAGAATGAGCTCAAGCTGCACTTTAATGTCATTTTCGGTGTCAAGCACGACGGTATGCGGATTTTTCATGCCAAAATCGCTGAATGTAACCACAGTTGTACCGGACAGCAGCAGCTTCCCGCCGCTGTACATGACCTTCGCATCAATAGAAACCTCTTTCTCAATGCCGCGTACCTTGAGTGTCCCCGTTAAAGTAAAGGGCAAGGCGGCTCCTTCCTTCCAGCCGGATGTCAGGTTATCAAAGGACTTGGCGGTAAATTCGGCTTCCGGATAGGCTGCAGCGTCAAAAAATTCAGCGCCCCGGATATGCTCATCCCGCATGCTGTTGCCCGAGTCGTTGGCCGTCATATCGATTTTGCCGCTGCCTTTCATCGCTTCCGGGTTGTCCAGGTCGACAGTCCAGCTGCCATTGACCTTCTCATTTACAAAATTCACGGTTTCCTGGGAGGTGGTAACGGAATAGTAGACCTTGGACCCCTCAGAGATCGTCCACTCCCCGTTCAAAGCTTCCGCACTTACCGCCGCCCCGCTGTCTGCGCCAGCTTCAGAGGTTCCTCCATTCGGATCCGCCTCAGCCGCCTGGGCAGGCATGACGCTGCTGATCTCGATGTTATTGCCCATATACGATTTCAGAAAAGTGTACCCGAACACAACCAGCACAATGACCAGTGCTCCTGACACAATAATCCAGCTTCTTTTGTTCATCTCTGCTTGTCTCCTCCAATATATAGACTATTTTTGATAGCTGCGGGTCTTGGATGATGGGTCTGCAAACGCATTTTACCAATGAAATAAGTCGGGAGTGTGTCGGGTGCTTGAAGCTTGCTCCTTTTCCGCAAATGTGTAAAATAGACCTAAATCGGGCATTGCCGCCGGGCATAACCCGCAGGAGGAGGTGGTTCTGCACATGCAGAAGCTGCTGGTAGTAGAGGATGAGGAAGCGATCTCCCGGGTGCTGGCGTCCTATTTGAAGAAGGCCGGGTTTCATGTCGTAAGCTGCATGGACGGCCAGGAAGCGCTGATAGAGTTTAAGGAGCAGGCCTTTGATCTTGTGCTTCTTGACATTATGCTTCCCGGGCTGGACGGCTTCGAGCTTCTGGAGCACATTCGGGCAGCAAGTGCATGTCCGGTCATTATGCTGACCGCAAGGGACCGCCTGGATGACAGGCTTCAGGGCTTAAACAGCGGAGCGGATGATTACATGATCAAGCCCTTCGTGCCGGAGGAGGTTGTGGCAAGGGTGAATGCAGTGCTGAGAAGAAGGCCCGTGTACCATGGGGATTCCGGCTGTCTTCATTTCGGGGCTCTGCTGGTCGACAGACAGGCCAAACGGATTTGCCTGCATGGCCGGGAGCTTGCGCTAAGTCCGCGTGAGCTGGAAGTGCTCCTGTTCCTCACTTCCAAGCCGAATCGGGTATTTACTAGAGAGCAGCTGATTGAGGAAATATGGGGCTTTGATTATGAAGGGAGCGACCGAGCGGTAGATCTATCCGTCAAAAGGCTGCGGAAGCTGCTGGCGGAATGGCCGAGAGAACAGGGAGAGATCCGGACTTTAAGGGGAAGCGGGTATTCATTTTGCACACACAGCTGAAATCTAACTTGAAGGTACACCCGGAGCCGACGTCAGAGCCGAGGTCAAAGCCGGAGTCTGAGTCAGCATCGGAGCCGGGACCGGGATTGCCGCCGGAATTGCGACAGAAATCGCGACAGAAATCGCGGCCGGAATCACGGCCGAAGCAGGTCTCGATATTGTCTTATTGGTCGCTCAGGTATCTCGTCATCTTGTTCATTGGCTGTGCGGTTATTGCTTCGGTCTCGATCTACTGGATCCGGGAAACGGCCCGTGACAACCGGCTGCAGACGTCAAGCCTGTTTGTACAGGATCTGGCCGACCGGGTTTCAGGCCCGTCAGGCCTTGAAATTCCGCCGCAATTGGATGAGCTCGTGGAGAACCGGCTGCGCTTCTTCAGGCTTGATCCGGAGTTCTGCCTGCTGATTCTGGATCAGGACGGGAAGCTTGTCTACAGTATGCCAAAGATAACCGAACAGCAGATGGAGGAAAAATGGGACCCGCAAGCCCTGAAGTCCAGGCATTCGGAATATGCCTCTGTCTCCGCTGCCGTTAAGAGCGACAGCGCAGAAGCAGGCCGGGTCGTGCTGCTTCAATCCGACAAATCCCTGACCACCAGCCGGTCGGTGCTCGTCGTTGTCGTTATTTTGTTAATTACGTTCACCTTATCGGGCTGGCTGACCATTTACCTGCTGTCCAGCCGTTTGTCCAAACCGCTGAAGCAAATCACCATCGCAGCAGGGCGGATCAGGTCCGGGAACTATAATATCGAGAATCTCCAGCTTAAGACCCAGGAACGCGAGATTTCAGAGCTGGTCGGCTCTTTCCGGGAAATGGCCCTGCGGCTTAAGCAGCTTGAGGATTGGAGAATGCTCTCCTTGGCGGGAGTAAGCCATGAGCTGAAGACGCCGGTCACTTCCATTAAAGGCCTTCTTCATGCGGTGAAGGATAAAGTGGTGGACGAGGAGGAAGCGGAGGAGTTCCTGGAGCTTGCGCTTCAGGAAACAGGCAGACTGGACCGCATGGTGGCAGACCTGCTCGAATATAATGCGCTTGCAGCCGGGAATGTGAGCGTCCGCAGCGACCGGATTGAGCTGAACGCCCTGCTGACGGAAGTTGTCCGGCAATGGGAGCTTATGGAGGAGCACCGCACAGTCTCCGTGAGCCTGGAGCTCCCTTCGGATCAGGTGTACGGAATTGGCGACAGCTTGAGGATTAGACAGATTCTGGTGAATTTATTGAACAACAGCTTTCAGGCCGCTCATCCTGACCGCCCGCTGTTTATAAGGGTGTCTCTGGACGCAGGAGCAGAAGCAGAAGCAGAAGCTGGAGTTGGAGCGGTAGCTGGAGCTGGAGAGAAAGTGCGGATTGAGGTTCAGGATAACGGAATCGGAGTGAGCCAGGAGGACCAGCCGAATATTTTTGAAAGATTTTACCGGGGAGAAAGAAGAAGCGCCCGTCCCAGAGGACTGGGACTCGGCTTGACCTACAGCAGGCTGCTCGCTCAGGCGCTCGGCGGAGAGCTGGAGCTTCTGGTATCCTCAAACGAGGGAAGTTTGTTCGCCTTAACTCTGAACAGAGCCTAGGCCGCTTGCTTAACAACCTGTTCTTGTGCCGAATCTCCTGCGGCTTACCTTTTTCTCTTTTGCAGAACCATATAAACGACCCAGATGACAATTACGATGAGAAGTATGTACATGATTAGATTGGCTCCTTTTGCGGTTTAAAGCCAGTGTATCATAAGGCTAGGGACGGATGGAAACTCTTGTGCCGATGGACACCAGATTAGACAGCTGAAGGACATCTTCATTGTACATGCGGATGCAGCCGTGGGAGACGGATTTTCCAATTGAGGCGGGGTTATTGGTGCCGTGAATGCCGTAATGCGGTTTGGATAACCCCATCCACAGCACGCCGAAGGGTCCGCCGGGATTGGGCTGTTTATTGACAATGGTATAATCTCCGTAAGGCGTCTGCGTCAGCATGGCACCGGTGGCTACAGGGAATCCGCGCGCGACAATGTTGTTATCGAGCAGATAAAGCATATGGTCCGAAAGATCGACGATAATCCGGTAGTTAGGCATGGGGACTCTCCTTGTATAGACCCTTAATAGGGGATATGGTATCATGAGGTTTGCATTTCAGGCTGGAATTAGTCTATGCACAATCTTTTGAAATGTTCTTTGAAGTGTTCTTTGAAGTGTTCTTTGGAGTGTTCTTAATACATAGAGGAGATGAGAGAGATGGATAAAGCCACATTCGCCGGAGGCTGCTTCTGGTGCATGGTCACACCATTTGACGAGCTGCCGGGCATTCACGGCATTGTATCAGGCTACTCGGGCGGAACGGTCGAGAACCCGACTTATGAGCAGGTGAAGAAGGGGGATACCGGCCATTATGAGGTAGTTCAAATTACGTTCGATCCCGAATTGTTCCCTTATGAACGGCTGCTGGAGCTCTATTGGCAGCAAATTGACCCTACAGATGACGGAGGCCAGTTTCACGACCGCGGCTCCCAATACCGCACAGCCATCTTCTACCATAATGAGAAGCAGAAGGAGCTTGCCGAAGCCTCCAAGGCTGCGCTTGCAGCAAGCGGACGTTTCGATAAACCGGTCGTAACTGAAATTCTGGAGGCTGCGCCTTTCTATGAGGCAGAGGATTACCATCAGGATTACCACAGGAAAAATCCCAAGCATTACAAGGAAGACCGGGAGAAATCCGGCCGTGACGAGTTTATTCAGGAGCACTGGACCCATTAAAGCAGCTTCCTGCTGCAGCCTTACCTTAACAAATAAAGCTGTCCTTCAGTAGCGGATGCTACTTGGGGACAGCTTTTTGTTCTTTCAACCCGATTCCCGCATGACTCCAGGCGTTATCGCCGGTGTTCCACCAAGTCGATGCAGCCAAGGACAATGTGGGCAAGACCAAAGCCAAGCAGACCTGTTGCGGCAAGCTTATATTTGCTGCCGAGCATTGAAGCGGCCGAAGCGGATACCACAGTTCCCAGAACGGCTGGAATCAAACCTTCACGCATTGTACAACACTCCTTTTGTTGGGCTTGGTTTAGAATGTCTGTAATTGAAAGACCTCCGTAGCTTTGCCCGGAAAGGCGCGGCTTATGTGCATAATATTGAAGCCGGTGCTTATGCTTATAATTAGATTTATTTGGTTCAGAATGTCTATGAGGAAATTAACAGCATTTCGGGAATAGTAAAGCTAACTTGTTGTAGAGTTTCAAATTCGGAAAATACCTTTAATGGATAACAAGAAATATTTGCAAAACAATATGAAAAACAGTTGAAAACAAAAATGAATTCGGCAATAATATCAATTGCTTCATAAATTTGAATGTCACTCGAAGTGTAAAGGATGATGAATTAACATGTTTGAGAAAGTTAAGCGGCTTGTGATCGGCAGACCTATGAAGTCGGCTGAGCTGGAAGGGGAGAAGTTAAGTAAGCTGAAGGCGCTCGCCATTTTGTCCTCCGACGCCTTGTCTTCCGTAGCTTACGGTACTGAACAGATCCTGCTCGTTCTGATAGCTGCTGGATTTATGGCGCTGTGGTATTCACTTCCGATCGCTGTCGCGGTTCTTGCGCTTCTGGTTATTCTGATCAGCTCTTACCGCCAGACGATATTCGCCTATCCAAGCGGCGGCGGGGCCTATATCGTGGCTAAAGATAACTTGGGTAAAGCGCCCAGTCTCCTGGCCGGCGGCTCGCTGCTGGTCGATTATATTCTGACAGTAGCCGTAAGCTCTTCAGCGGGAACTGACGCGATCACGTCGGCGTTTCCATCCTTGCACGAGTACCGGGTCACAATTGCCCTGATTATGATTGTATTTCTGACGATTCTGAATCTTAGGGGAGTTACCGAGTCCGCCTCGATTTTGGCCGTACCGATCTATGCGTTTGTGGTGGCCATCTTCGTTCTGATCGTGTGCGGCATTTTTAAATATATTACTCAAGGCGCGCCTGTGGCCCATGCTGAATTCGGCTCGGCCGTTTCAAATGTAAGCCTGTTTCTGCTGCTTAAGGCGTTTTGTTCCGGCTGTTCCGCGTTAACCGGGGTGGAGGCGGTCTCCAACGCCATTCCGAACTTCAGAGACCCTGCTCCGAAAAATGCAGCCAGAACACTGATGATGATGGGACTCATCCTCGGTGCAATGTTTTCCGGCATTACCTTGCTGGCTTACTGGTTCGGCGTTGCGCCGGAGACCAAATCAACCGTTGTCTCCCAGATCGCTGAAGCGACCTTCGGACGCGGATTCATGTACTATATCATACAAGCTGTAACGGCTGTTATTCTGTTCCTTGCGGCCAATACGGCATATTCCGCATTTCCTCTGCTGGCGTTTATGCTGGCTAAAGATAAATTCATGCCGCACATGTTCATGGTTCGCGGCGACCGTCTCGGCTTCTCGAACGGCATTCTGTTCCTGAGTGTACTTTCGGCGGTTCTGGTTATTGCGTTCCACGGGAATACGGAGGCGCTGATTCCGCTTTATGCGGTGGGTGTATTTATTCCGTTCACCCTTTCCCAGGCAGGCATGATGGTAAGATGGGTACGTCTGAAGCCGCGCGGCTGGGTCGTCAAGCTGTTCATTAATACGGTGGGCATGCTCGTAACCCTGTTCATCACGCTGATCTTTATTTTCACTAAATTTCATCAGGTCTGGATGGCCTTCATCTTTCTGCCTTTTGTTGTCTATTTGTTCTACAAGATCAGAACCCACTATGACAATACCGCAGACCAGCTGCGGATTGATTTGACCACTGATAAACCGATTACTAAAGGCAACACCGTTATCATTCCGATCTCAGGAATTACAAGAGTGGTGCTGAATACCGTAAGTTATGCCAAAACGCTCTCGAACAACGTCGTGGCCGTCTACATCGGCTTTGATGATGAATCCATTGCCAAGATGGAGCAGAAGTGGGAGGAGTGGGATCCGGGCATCCGCCTGATTGTCTTGAAGTCGCGGTACCGGAGCATTATGCGGCCGCTCTACAAATTCATTCAAACCGTGGAATGGAAGAAGGCGGCAGAAGACCATGTCACCATCCTGATCCCTCAATTTATTACCAAGCACTGGTGGGAAAATGTGCTGCACAACCAGACCAGCATCATGATGCGCGCATTCTTCATCCGCAACAAGGAAGTTATTATCACCACTGTGCCGTTCCACCTCGATAAATAATGGTATGGGATTATGAGAAAGGCTGCAGGGATTACCCTGCAGCCTTTTTGCATGATTTGTACACAGTTGAGCCTGTACATCGTTAAAGCCCATCAGCCCGGGAACCGCCGGCTTCAGGTCAGCATAAGAAAAAGGGGTATTCCGTTATAACCGGATTACCCCTGATCTTTCTGTTCTGACGGATTCTTGGGCTTCTCACCCGTAGCATCCTCTTGGATTTGATCCATCATTCCTCCAATCACCTGATCAAGCGCATCAGTAGGAGCAGGCCGGCTGGAATCAGGAGCCGGAATCGAATCGAAGCCAGGTTCACGTTTGGAGCTTGTATCTTTGGAAGCCATCTTTGTTCTCCTTTCAGCAATCAGACTGAGTTACGGGCTCAGCTGCTTGAGCCAGTCCTGCCTAAGCGGCAAGGGAATATGTAACGTAGTAACCAATGCAGGAGTATTTTGAAACAGGCTGCAAGCCCTTTTTGCCGTTAATCTCCTTGTTAAGGACCTGCTTTCTTGCTGTTAGGATCATTGCGTACCGGCTCAGTGCCCTGCTGGTGCTTGAGCAGCTCCGTTACTGTCACACATTCGTAGCCCCGTTTCTTAAGCTCAGGCAGGATGATTCTCAGCGCCTCAACGGTTTGAAGGCTGTGCTCTACATGATCATGCATCAAAATAATGTCCCCGCTATGGAGATTCCGGAGCACTTTATCCGTAATTCTTCCTACGCCGGGGCGGGCCCAGTCCCGGGTGTCCTGATGCCAGGACCACAGGACGGCCAGATAGCCGTGGCTTTTGGTGTAGTCGATGAGCTGGCTGTTGTAATAGCCGCCCGGCGGCCGGAACAGAGTTGTCCGCTGCCCGGTCAGGGCAAAGATCGAATCCTCGGTCCTGCTGATCTCCTCAGGCATGGTCCGCGCATTTTTTATCATATTGAAATAGGTATGCTTATAAGTGTGGTTGCCGATTTCATGACCCTCTCTGAATTCCTCAAGAAGGATGTCCGGGTACTGCTCCACACGGTTGCCAACAACGAAAAAGGTTGCTTTGGCATCGTACTGCTTCAGCAAATTCAGTATAGCCGGGGTCTTCTCCGGGTCTGGGCCGTCGTCAAAGGTTAGCGCTACAACCTTGTCTGTGGTGGGGACCTCCCACACGATTTCTCCGCGGGCTTCATAATAATCCCGTCCTTTTTGCCCGGCAGGCGAGGCAGCAGCAGTTTGTTCGGCGCACAGCGTCAGACAAACTAGAACTGCAGCCCAATGCTTTATTTTCACCGCTTTCCAGTCTCCTTCCATTAAGAAAGTAACCCTCTTATTATGGTGGAGAAGCTGGTTATTCATGCATGCTGTGTTCATTTATCCGCCGTAAAGAATCATGCACATCCGCCCAGATTGCTTCATATAATTCTTTAGGGAGTCCTTAGGGGAGAATAAATGGGAGGAGCCGGAACGATGTATTATGCAAACCATTACGGGATGAATGACGGGCTGATTTCAGACCTGGAACGTACTTTAAACGGCGAATACAATGCTATTGTGTGTTATGAACAGCTGGCAAAGCTGGCGGATCAGGAAGAAGAGCGGAATCGGATTCTTGAGATCAGAAAAGATGAGATCAAGCATTTTCACATTTTTTCGCATATCTATATTTCACTAACCGGCAGACAGCCCAGACCGCAATTGACAGGGCCATGCCCATCCGACTATGCGGCAGGCTTAAACAGCTCCTTTAAAGACGAGCAAAATACGAATGATTTCTACCGCCAGGTCGCAGACAAGACCCTCAATCCCTTCATTAGAGAACAGTTCAAGCGGGCTGCTGCCGATGAACAAAATCACGCCGTTTGGTTTCTATATTTTTTAAGCCGCCGTTAAATTTAAAGCTTGCACAATTGTTATTGTCATGGTAAGATAACAAATGTCGTCACTCGAAGCTCTCTGGTCGCTGTACCGGTTGCTTGTTAAGTTGACGCTTTGTACTTGCCTCTGCCGGGGTGGCGGAATTGGCAGACGCACAGGACTTAAAATCCTGCGGTAGGTGACTACCGTACCGGTTCGATCCCGGTCCTCGGCATCCTAAATGGTTAGAGAAAATCCTGCAGGGATTCGTCCCGGCAGGATTTTTTGTCTATTTATACTTACAAAATATACTTTCAAAATATACTTACAAAAGAGACTGGACAACATCCCTTAAATCTTCGGGTGCAACTGGGGGCTCGTATCTGCCAGCAGCCTGTCCGGAGCGGCTGATCAGAAATTTGGTAAAGTTCCATTTCACTCCGTCCCCAGCGTAAATCTCCGGATATTTTTCAAGCATAAAGTCCCGCATCCAAAGCCCGTCAGCTGTTTGCGTGTCAAAGCCTTTAAAAGGTTCTTCTCGGATAAGAAATTGGAAGAGGGGATGCGCCGCTGGGCCTCTGACCTCCACTTTGTCAAAGAGCGGAAACGTTACTCCAAATTGCTTCTCGCAGTAAGCCTGAATTTCTTCACTCGGTCCCGGCTCTTTATCATTAAATTGATTGCAGGGGAACCCAAGTATTTCAAATCCTTGATCTTGAAAAGTATCATATAGAAGCTGGAGGCCCTTGAATTGCTTGGAATATCCGCATCTGCTGGCCGTGTTGACGATGAGGAGAACTTTGCCTTTATAATCGGATAACTTAACAGGTATTCCGCTGGCTGAATGAACTGTAAAATCATAAATAGACATCCAATCATCCCTCCTGCTGAATTTTTAATATAGCATAAGGCAGGAATGCTTATTGGTCTAATATATAAGATGAATAACTCTTATAGGTGAATTCCCGGCTAAGGGACCGGCATTGACGCGTCATGCGCTTTAAAGTAATCTATTTATACGTAACCATCCTCTTTTACGTTTTTTCTGCGCTCATGTGTGGAATGGAGTGAAAGAGGATTTTTTTATCATACAGACCATCAAGGAGCTGAAAGTGTTGGCAGGGCAGAAGTTTTATGTAGTTTGGGAAGGCAAGGTGCCCGGCGTTTACGCGTCCTGGGCGGAATGCCAGAAGCAGACCAGCGGATATACCGGGGCCAAATTCAAGGCTTATCCAAGCCGGGCTGAAGCAGAAGCGGCATTCAAGGCAGGCTGGAAGGGCAACTGGGGCAGCGGAGCCGGGGCAAGCCAGACCTCCCGTGCAGGAAGAAGCGGTAAAGCCGCAAAGCCCGAACAAATCGGTGAAATCAACTACAACAGTATTTCGGTGGATGTGGGCACGCGGGGCAACCCGGGACCGGTTGAATATAAAGGCGTAGATACCGCAACAGGCAAGGTAATCTTTGAAGTCGGGCCGGTTGCGAAAGGAACCAATAATATCGGGGAATTTCTGGCGATTGTCCATGCTTTGGCGCTTATTAAGAAAACGGGCAGCGACAAGATCGTCTATTCCGATTCGGTAAATGCCATCAATTGGGTGAAAAATAAACGGGTCGCTACGACGCTCCCCCGTGACAGCTCAACCGCTGAAATCTGGGCCCTGATCGACCGGGCGCTGAACTGGCTGAACACGAACGCCTACTCTACTCCGGTGCTGAAGTGGCAGACGCAGCACTGGGGCGAGATCAAAGCGGATTACGGCCGCAAATAATCTCAATTTTGCTCGGAGATTGTCTTGTTCTGTAGGCAGGCTCAATGGTTTTTGGGTAAAGAACTGTAGAGCTTATACGGGACAGGAGAGATGAACCGATGTTTGGCAACGATTGGGACGAGATCTTGCAGGATGAGACAGGCAAACCTTACTTCAAAGACCTGATGGCTTGGCTGGACCATGAATACAGAGAGCATATGGTGTTTCCGCCCCGCCCTTTATTGTTTCAGGCCCTGAAGCTGACGCCTTACCATAAGGTCAAAGCAGTGATTGTCGGGCAGGACCCTTATTACAAGCTGGGACAGGCTCACGGGCTGAGCTTCTCCGTTATGCCCGGGGTGCGCATTCCGCCGTCTCTTCATAATATTTTTAAGGAAATGTCGGCTGATTTGAACGTGCCTGTTCCCCTGAATGGAACGCTTACGCCTTGGGCGGAACAGGGCGTGCTGCTGCTCAACTCCATATTGACGGTGAGGGAAGGGATGCCGAATTCCCATCTTGGCAAAGGTTGGGAGATATTTACCGATGCAGTAATTACTAAGCTTAATGAAGCGCCTTTCCCGATCGTGTTTGTGCTGTGGGGCAACTATGCCCGCAGGAAAGGGGCAATCATCGACGCCAGGCGGCATGAGATTATTGCTTCTGCACATCCGAGTCCGCTTTCGGCGAGGCATGGATTTTTCGGCAGCAGGCCTTTCTCCAGATGCAACGCTTTCTTGAGCAGTCACGGACGAACGCCGGTCGACTGGAGGCTCTTTTAAAGGGATGATAGGGAGTGATACAGGTTGAAGCTTTCAAAATGGACGGGACGTTACGTTACTATAATTCGACGCAATGAGGAAAGAACGTATTCAGCCAGGATCGAAGCCTGGGATTACGACAGAGAGCGGCTGCTCCTTGGACCGAAGCCGGTCTACATTCCGCTTGAGGAGATTTTGAAGATTATTCCTGCTGATCCGGGACCCTTCCGGAGAGGGACTGCGGCAGGGCTGGCGCCTAGACCGCACTCGGTAGGCTATGTGATGAACTCGGAGCTGCAGTTCGATAACGCGGTCCAGTTCCGTTCACCGATTATGATCTGGAAGGGGGACCGGGTGCTTCATTACCGTTCCATCCTTTCTGGACATGATGCGCATTCGGTTACCTTAAGAACGGGAGAGCGGCTGGAGAAGCAGGACCACCGTTTCGTTGTACGTTCCATCCGCGGCAACTAGGCCTTTTTGTCTATTTTTATAGGAAGAGGTTGGTTAAAGGTAACGAAAATGAAGATTCATGTCGATAAAATACATAGGTTTGTATACCGGACCGAAGTCCAGACTGATAAAGGAGAGAGACAATAAATGACAGTTAACAGGAAATGGATGGGGTGCTTTCTCTGCCTCGTGATGCTGCTGTCGGCGATTATTCCGGGCAATGCTTTTGCAACATCCGGCGATATTAATTCGATCAGTTTTGACAGCGACAAGGAAATTGTGCTTACCGTTGGTGAGGACACGGAGCAGCTCCGAATTATTGCAAGCATTGAAGATGCTTCTGACAAGGACGTCACCAATGATGTAACCTGGTCCACTTCGGATTCGAAAATTGTCACGGTGAGCGGCGGGTTATTAACTCCTGTGGCCAAAGGGACGGCAACCATTACCGCCAAATACAAGAATGCTATTGCCACCAAAACGGTAACTGTCCAATACGCATACAGCGCCCTGACCTTTGATACAGCCGATGATACGGAGTTCAAACTGGGAACTGAAGATGCGGCAATCAAAGCTTTGGCAGACAGTACCGACGTAAGCAGCGACGCAGTCTGGTCTACATCCGACAGCAGTGTTGTGACGGTAGATGAAGGCAGCCTGACTTTAGTCTCAGAAGGAACAGCAACAATTACAGCTACATATAAAGGCCTTAAGACCAGTGTGGAGATTGAAGTAGTAGCGCCTTTCGAAACGCTGGCATTCTCAAGCGACGATGATCTTGAAATGGTAGTAGGGGCGGGCACATCACAGCTTACGGTTCTTACTGCTGATTCGGATGACGATGAGAATCCGGTGGACGTGACAAGCAAAGTAACCTGGAGCTCCTCGGATACCTCTGTCGCCACTGTGGAGGATGGTGTGGTAACGCCTCTTACACTCGGCAAAGCAACCATTACTGCTACTTATCTGGGCAGCACAGCACAGAAAGACGTTTATGTCCGTAATCCGTACGAAGCCATCATTCTTGGCGATTCCAGCTTTGTGAAGAATGCGGTGATGTTCCTTAATGACAGCAGCAAATCCGTAACAGCTAAAGTGATTGATTCGAGTGGAGCTTATGAGGATGTGACAAGCAAAGCCGTATGGAAGACGTCCAATCTGCTCGCAGCGAGCGTCAGCGGGGGCGTTATTACTCCGAAATCAGCTGGAACCTCTACGATAACAGTTACCTATCTCGGGGTAAGCAGAAGCTTTACCGTAACGGTTTATCCAACAGTTACCAAGTTTGATGTCGATACGTCTGATATTGAGATTATCCAAGGCGATTCTGCTGATGTTCCGGAAGTGACGGGCACTCTCCTGGATGAGACGGAGAAAGATTTTACCAAGCTCGTAACCTGGACTTCCAGCGATGAAGATATTTTCACCGTGGACTCCAGCAAGCTTGAATCCGATGATACCGGCAGCGCAGTTCTGACGGCTACCATCGGCAGCGTAACGGTCGCAGAGATCAATGTGACTGTACAGCAGAAAGTGCTGGTCCTCATGCCGGATGTTGAAAGCTATCAGTTAATCATCGGCAAAACCAGTGCCTTGCCAAACGTAACAGCCGTTATGGAGAACGGTGATGAAGCCGACGTAACGAGCGATGTTACCTGGACGCTTTCAGGAACTTATGCCGTAATTAAGGACAAGTCGCTCAAAGGCTTGGCCAAGGGTTCGGCCACACTGACTGGAACTTACCGTAACGCTACGGTCAAGATTCCGGTGACTGTTGAAGCAGAGGTGGTCACAATGGTGATCGACCCTCAAACGATTGAACTGAACATTAAGAAATCCAAGAGCATCTCGGTAAAAGGATATTACGCTGACGGCAAATCCGTAAGCCTCTCCTCGAAAATGAATTGGGTTTCGTCAGATAACACCGTCGCTTCGGTAAGCGGCTCAACGGTTAAAGGGGTTGCGATCGGAACCGCAAAACTTACGGGAACCTATCAAGGTAAAACTTATACGGTCAACGTAAGTGTTGTTCATAAGCTGACCAAGCTGACCGTAAGCGAGAAACGTTTTGTGCTTGCTCCGGGAGCAAGCCAGTCTGTGACGCTGACTGCCCTTTACGATACAGGCGAAACGGTTAACGTCACCAGCAGCGCTGCCTGGACGACCAGCAAATCGGCAGTAGCCAAGGTCTCCGCAGGCAAAATTGACGCGGTTGCCAAAGGCTCTGCAACCATTAAAGCCACATATGGCGGCAAGACCGTGTCCATTTCGGTCTCCGTCAAACAATAACAAAGCTCAGGCCTGTTTCCTTTTGGAGGCAGGCTTTTTTTTGTAAGCAGATCTTTATTTGTTAATGACCGGGCAAAGCTTATCATCTGGTTGAACGAGGTTGAAGAATATAGTACAATAACAAGAACAAATGTTCTATAGTGTGAGAATACATAAGGGGAAATGACAGCTATGAATTTACGTAAGAACCGGGGGCCGTTTTACAGTCTCCTTAGAGGATGGAGGCAAGCGAGACAAGCCGCCTTTCTGCTGCTTCTGCTCGCGGCAATGCTGCTTGGGTTATCCGCATGCTCTGCCATCCAGCAGGCTGCAGATGAGACCTTGCCCGCTTCTGAAGGTGGAGGACAGCATAATCTGAGGGTGATCTTTCTGGATGTCGGGCAGGGAGCTTCCCAGCTGGTTATTGCCCCATCGGGCAAAACTATGCTGATTGATGCCGGCAACAATGACAAGGAACAGCTCATGCTTGATTATCTCCATGCTTATGGCATAACGAAATTGGATGTGGTCGTCGGAACCCACCCGGATGCGGATCATATCGGCGGATTGGATAAAGTGATTGATCAGACGGATATTGGGAGCATTTATCTGCCCAAAGCCAGCTCCAACACCAAAACCTTTGAATCCCTGCTGACCTCCATTAAGGGAAAGGGATTAAAGGTGAACACGGCCAAAGCAGGAGTAACGCTGGATCTGGGAGCTGGAATTACGGTCAAGATGGTCGCGCCGGTTAAGAATTATGAGGACAGCAATGATAGGAGTGCTGTGGTTAAAATAGGATACGGGGACACGTCCTTCCTGCTGACAGGGGATGCGGAATCTCCCAGCGAGAAGGATATGCTGGCTTCAGGGGCTGACTTAAGTGCTGACGTTCTTCTGGTAGGGCACCATGGCTCCAAATCCTCGACCTCCTTGTCCTTTCTTAAGGCGGTTCATCCCCGTTATGCGATTATTCAGGTCGGCAAAGATAACAAATATGGCCATCCGACCCAGACCATTCTAAACAGGCTCAAGAAGCAGGGCATTCAAGTCTACCGGAATGATCTCCAGGGAACGATTGAGGTAGACTCGGATGGAACGAAGCTCAATATTCAGACAGAGAGGTGATGAATATGGATTTTGCCGTCCTCGAAGGCTTTGAAGGTCAATTTGCAATCGTCGAGATCGATGGCCGGACCACCAATGTCGATCGTAAGCTGGTCAGCACCGACGCCAAACAAGGCGATGTGCTCCGCTGGAATGGCCATAACTGGATTCCGGATGAGAAGGCAACGGCGCAGCGATCCTGTGACATGAAGAAGTTAATGGATGAGGTGTGGGGCGATTAAGGCCAGTTGAGGTAAGCTTACTTCAGCTCAGCTCAGCTCGCTGCCCTGCAAATCCCGAGCTTGATCTGAGTCTGTGGCAGGATATTACAGCTCTATACGTGTACAAGTAAAAAGGGCAGCACCCTCTGATAAACCAGAAGAGCTGCCCTTATTTGTTTAGTTAGGAGCTAATAAGACAATATATTAAATTGCCGGTTCGCAGTTTGCGTACAAGCGCGTAAAACGTTTATTCCCAGGACACGATGAACTGCAGGCTGCCTGTGAATTCATACGGGCCAAATTCTGCCGGCAGGATGAAGTGATCGCCCTTGCGGACCGGATAGACCTTGCCGCCGGCTTTGAGCTCGCCTTCTCCGTTCAAGGCACTGAAGATTTTATAGGCAGCGCCCGGTTCAAATGCAGACGGGCCGCTCACTTCCCATTTTTGAACCGTAAAGAAATCGTTAGAAACGAAGGTAGTGATCGTCGTTCCGTCCTGCTGGCTGCTCTGGTGCTCCGTTGGGACATAGCGCTGAGGAATTGTAGTTACATCAATCGCTTTCTCCAGATGCAGTTCCCGTGTATTACCTGCGCTGTCTTTACGGTCATAATCATATACCCGGTAAGTGGTATCTGAGCTTTGCTGCGTTTCCAGCACCACAATACCTTTGCCAAGAGCATGGATCGTACCGCTTGGTACATAGAAGAAGTCACCGGGCTTGACGGCAATCCGGGTCAGGAGCTCGTTCCATTTGCCTTCCTGAATCCAGCTGACAAGCTGCTCTTTGCTGGCTGCTTCATGGCCGTATACGATTTCTGCACCTGGCTCCGCGTCTACAATATACCAGCATTCGGTCTTGCCGAGCTCGCCGTTCTCGTGTTCGCCCGCGTAGGTATCGTCTGGATGAACCTGGACGGATAAATCATCCGAAGCATCCAGCAGCTTGGTGAGCAGGGGGAACACTTTAGAATCTGAATGGAACAGCTCTTGATGATTTGCCCATAAATCTCCTAGTTTCTGACCTGCAAATTCACCTTCACGAACTGTGCTTTGGCCGTTTGGATGGGCCGATACCGCCCAGCACTCACCCGTGTGGTCGCTTGGAATTTCATAGCCAAACAAAGTGTTAAGCTTTGTGCCGCCCCAGATCCTGTCCTGGAATACGGGATTCAGAAAAATAGGTTGGTTCATCTCCATTCTCCTTTATAAACAGACTTTACTTTACAAAACTTGACGATAAACTTTTATGTAAAGTATCATTATTTTTAGTGTAGCATGTTTTAGGAGGATAGCAAAGGTGGCAAGGCCAAAGAAGATTTCGATGCAGACGATTGCGGATGAGCTGAATATATCTAAAAATGCGGTTTCACTAGCTTTATCAGGAAAGAAAGGCGTTAGTGAACAGATGCGCAAAGAAATTAAACAGCGTGCGAAAGAGCTGGGCTACGGCATGCCGGATAAATCCCCTGCCAGCCCCAACATCCTGGTGCTCGTTCCGGAGCGGGTAATGAGCTATGAGGATAACGAACATTTTCACTATTTTCATGATTTGCTGTGGGGACTCGAAGCGAGCATCCGCAAACAGGGCTGCAACGCTGTCATTGCCCGGATTGATGCGCAGATGGAGCAGCAGGGAATCCTGCCGGGGATTTTTGAGATCGAGCACGTAGGAGTCATTCTGTTCGGGATTATCCATAAAGCTTATGCCAGAATGGTATGGGAGCTGAAGACGCCGCAGGTGATGCTCGACTCCTATTACCGCGATCTGCCATGTGCTGTGGCTGCCTCGTCCAATCTGGAAGGGGCGCATGCGGCGGTCGCTTATTTGCTGGAACTTGGGCACCAGCGCATCGGCTTTGTAGGCCCGTCCAATTTATCGACAAGTCATGAGGATCGCTGGTTTGGTTATTGGAAAGCGCTGTCAGACCAAGGTCTGCAGCCTAACATGGAGGATTGTCTTATCTATTCGGACGGATATCGATCGACGCGGGAGGAGATTTCCGCATTTTTGGACCGGCACGAGGGCAGCATGCCGACCGCTTTTTTCTGCAGCAATGACCGGGTTGCTTTGATTCTGTCAGAGCTGCTGAGGGAGCGGAAATATGCGGTTCCAAATGAAGTCTCTGTTATAGGATTTGATGATGTTCCTCTGGCTGCAGCTGCGGCGCCTCCGCTGTCAACGATGCGGGTTGCGAAGCAGGCCATGACTGAAGCAGCCGTCAGGCTGCTCCTCTCAGAAGCGGGGGGCAGCCGCGAGCGGATTTATTTTGGCGTCCTGCCAAGCCTGGTCGTACGGGAATCGACATGCCGCTTGTTGGAGGGTTAACATAAATCAGCATCGAATATAGTAAAATGAAGATATAATCTTTTTAACAGTTCACTTGATAAAGAGACGGGAGTTGAGCATGATGCGATCCATTTGTGTATTTGCAGGCAGCCGGCCTGGCATTGCTGCAGAGTATACGGAAGCTGCGGTCAGTTTGGGCCGGGCCCTGGCCGTGGAAGGCATCAAACTGGTGTACGGCGGTTCCCGGAATGGTCTGATGGGCTGTGCGGCAAACGAAGCGCTTGCTGCCGGCGGCCAAGTAATTGGAGTAATGCCGACAGGTCTTTTTAAAGAAGAGATCGTTCACCGGAGTTTGACCGAATTGTTTGAAGTGGATGGCATGCATGCGCGTAAGGCCAAAATGGGGGAGCTTGCCGACGGGTTCATTGCATTGCCAGGAGGCGTAGGCACATTTGAAGAATTGTTTGAAGTGCTGTGCTGGTCGCAAATCGGCATTCACAGCAAGCCGGTCGGCCTGCTCAATGTGGGCGGATATTACAATCCGCTGATTTCTTTTATAGAACACAGCGTCAAGGAGGGCTTTACTGGACCGGCTACGCTGGACTCCATTCATGTTGCGGAAGAACCGCTTGCCCTGCTTGAGAAGATGAAGCTGCAAGCTGCCGGATTATCCGGAGCAGGCTGGGAGTGGAAGGGTTAGGCAGCCGGAAGCTGCTTAACCCTATAGGCCAATACAGGTAATAGGCCAATACAGGCAAAAAAACAAGCCCCTCTAAGCTCATTCGCTTAACAGGGGCTTGTATGGTTTTCTCCACTCTATTATCTATATTCTTATTTGTATTTGTAATTGTATTTATATTTATATTCGTTTATTGGTGCAGCTTCGATCAGGCAGCATGTTTGCTATGGGTTGGAATGTGGGCGTCAGGGCCGGTTTTGTTTTCCTCCCGTTTAAAGAGGTTACGCAGGAAAGGCATCACCCAGCGGTCAAGACCGATTTTGCCGGCGTTAGCAGCTGCGACAACAAGGAAGATTTCCAAAATGAGCATTTGAGCATTAGTGCTTACTGTACCCGAGAACAAGAACGCGCTGTTCATAACTACGGCCATCAGTGCTGCGAAGGTGCTGAAGGTACCGAGAATCAGTCCCAGTCCGACCAGAAACTCTCCGAGCGGTACAATGACATTGAAGAGGCCGACATGAGGAAGAGCGAATTGCTGCAGGAAGTCCGCCCACCAGCCTTGAACAGCAGGGTTTTCGCCGGTGCTTTTAGCGATGGCGCCTTGCAGGAAACCGCCTGCGTCAAAGCCGCCAGTCAATTTTTCATAGCCGTGTGTGATCCATTGGTATCCAAGATAAACTCTGACGACAGTCAGCAGCCACATTGCAACTTTGTTAGTTCTCAGCCAATTGTTAAACATATAAATCTCTCCTTTGATAGATTCTCTATTTGGGTTTGTTGTTTCTTTTGTTGTTTCTTTTGTTGTTTCTTTGTAAGATGATCATCTCTTATGGCTTTAGTATAAGTGATTTATTTCACAATATATGTGATTTAAATCACATTCAATAAATTTATTTCAATTTTTTATTAATGATCTTCGAGCTAATGAGGGTAACGGGCTTGGACTCCAAATTGTTTTAATCTCTTCATAAGCGTTTATTAGGACAAGTGAGCGGTTAATCAAGAGGTTAACAAGCATAAATTACAGCACTTGAGGAAAATGTACAGCTCAACAATCAAGATTATGTACAGCTTAACAAAGAGAACGAGGAGGGGTTTCAATGACGAAGCTGGTCGCCGGATTATTTGCTAACAGGCAGGATGTGTCGCTGCTGATTGAGGATTTGAAGAAACAAGATGTCGATTCAAAGGATATCTTAATCATAGTCAAGGACTACAATGAATTGAACCAAATAGCTGAGGATGCGGGATGGAAGGCACCGGAGAGCGGGAATGCGGGGAATACGATTTTTGGCGTGCTGAGAGGACTTACGGAAATAATGGAGGGAGCCAGAGGTGAAGCCTCTGCTTTAGGTCCTGCAGCGGAAACTCTTGCCGGAGCGGATCTGTGGGCAGCAAGCGATTCTCTGGCTGTTCCTCTCATTGGCATTGGTGTGCCTGAAGAAGATGCGCAGATGTATCACAAACAGGTTGCAGACGGACGCTTTCTGGTATTGGTTCAGTGTGATGAGGAGAAGGCCGTCTCGATAAAGGATGCCATGCACGAGCATGACAGCCTTTCAAGTTAAATCAGCTTAGGACGGGATGAAATCAAATCAAAGCAAGCTGACCACCAGAAGCTCATAAAGCACAAGCGGCAGAATGACCCGGCCAGGATTGGCTGGAGGATACGGAGGATAGCCCGGATAAGGGGCATGCGGCGGAAAATAGGCTCTGCTCTGCAGGTCCGCGGTCTGCGCCGGAACACTTAAGAACAGATGTCCGCTGTCAATGGCTGTAACAATTCCTTCATAAGTATTGCCATCCACCGTTTTGACATGAAGGTTACGGTTCAAGTAGTACCCGCAGCGCTGGTGAAACTGTTCCCGAACTTCTTTGATGGATGAGGCTGTGTCTGGATGAAGCTGATGGATCACGGAGGAAAAAGGGGATTGGGCAGACATGTTTGACGACCTCCAAGGGCTCATTTATTTGATAATCCACAATATGCATCTGCCCAGTTTAAAGTGAATCTTTTGGTGATTCTGGCGTTTTATTAGGCTCTGGATTTATTTCTCTTAGATTTGCGGCCGCTGCGGGAATTAGGGCGGGCTGCGCGGGTACCGGCGGTCGGGGCTGTGTCAGAAGGTCCTGCTTCAATGATATTATACGTGACAAATGGCTGATAAACCGGAACGCAGTGGTGTTTATGCACAATTTGTACGGGCTGAATGACCGGAACCAGCTGCGGATGATAGAAGTTTTGCACCGCAACGACGGGATCCAGCACAATCGGATCAGCAGGAGGACAGCATCCTTTGTTCATCTCTAATCAACTCCTTGGTTGTTGGGTTAATGCATTATACTGTCGCCTCAGCTTGTATTCTTGTTTATTCGTCTAGATATAAGCAATTTGTAAGAAAAAAGCCTCACAAATCAGGAGCCGGCCAGGCTCTCCTTGTGCATGCAAACCACGCTTGAAGGAAATCTTATTTGAGAAGGAGGTGCTTTACATGAAAAAAGTCAAAGAAATTATGACTCAGAGTCCGGTCACCGTGACGCCTCAGGACAACATTTACGAAATCGCCGTCAAAATGAAGGAGCATGACACCGGCTTCATTCCTGTAGTAGCAAGCGAAGGCAGCGACCGCCTGATCGGCGTGGTAACAGACCGGGACCTGGTCATCCGCGGTTATGCCGATAAGCATTCCGGTTCAACGGCTGTTGATGTGGTTATGACTAAAAATCTTCAAACCGCCACCGCGGACATGTCCGTCGATGACGCTGCCGAGCTGATGGCCGAGCAGCAGGTCCGCCGTCTGCCGGTGACGGAGGGCGACCGCCTCATCGGGGTTATCTCCATTGGGGATATGGCGGTTAAGCACATCTTTGTTGATAATGCCGGCGAAGCGCTGAGCGATATTTCACAGCAGATCCACTAATAACGGTGTACCGTTAGAGTTCATGATAACGTTATGAATGTTATGAATGTTACGGATTCAGTCTAAGACAGCCCTGAGGGGCTGTCTTTTCTTATGTCAAAGCCGTGTAGTCAGGCTTAAAAATCTTTTACAACATCTCCCATCTGCTTGTATAATAAGTTCATAATATGCGGAAAATTCCATTTTTCTGCTGAAGGAGCTTTGGCTTAGATAAATGGAGCCAGGGAGGGCAGGATTGAATATACATGTATGGACGGAGCGTTTGGTAAATACTGAAATGGGGATAAAGGAGCAGAGTTATGATGCAGCCAAACCGTAATGTCATCAGTAAAATATTGTTCTGGATCGGCATAATCATTCTTGCCTTTGGTTTTGTAAGCGGTTTTGCAGCGGGCGGTGCGGCGGAAGAGAGCCGTTCAGGCTTTGATCTCGGCGCCACCCTGACTATTTGGGCATCCACCATGATTCCCGGCTTTCTGATTATCGGCTTCTCCGAGGTCATCCGGCTGCTTCAGGACGTCAGAGACGTGGTGATCAGAACGAGAAGAAGACGGAATGTAGATCCTCCTTTAAATGAAAGTCATGAATACAGCCCGGCTGGCGGCGGTTCCGCCTCAGATCCTCTCCCCAGATATGACAGGGAAGCGGACGAGGCCAACCGCGAACCGGATATGCCGAAGCCTTTTCCCCGCCTGAGCCGGGAGAACCTGTTCCCTGAGGGCGAGAGAGCTTTCAAATTTCATAAGCTGATTAAGCGGATTAATGCCTTGGAATTCTACCTGGAGGTAGAGGACAGAGTCACGCTTGAGGAGAAGCTGGGAGAAGTGAAGCGGCTTTACTTCGAGGTCAAGCATCTTGTGTTCACCTTGGGGCTTGAGGATGATCCGGTCTGGCTGAATGTAGTGGAATCCGTCAAGTTTGTTGAAGAGGAACTGACCCGGCTCAACAAGCAGGACACCAGGGCCTACGGGTAATGCTTCGCTAATGTTGAAGTGTAATGCATTTGCTGAATAAATTTCTTTCTTGCTTTTCTTGAGGAAGGTATGATATTATGAATCTCGCTGAAGGACGGTAGCTCAGCGGGAGAGCACTACCTTGACAGGGTAGGGGTCATGGGTTCGATCCCCATCCGTCCTATACGAGAAAAACCCTTGTATATCAAGGGTTTTTCTCTTTTTATTGGCAGAAATATGCACTTACATAAGCCTCCAAAATACATAGTTGGTGCCGAGAAAAACATTTCCCCGAAGGCGTCCACGGTCTCCCTTTGCATGTGTGGTGTGATGTGGGAATATCGGTCGAGTATCTTAATACTGGACCAGCCCATACGCTCTGCAATCCGCTTGCTGTTCTCTCGCATCTTGAAGAGCATAACCACATGAGTATGCCGGAGATCGTGGAAACGAATTTTCTGGAGTAGCTCCACTTCCTCACCTTTAGCTTTCTCTCTGCAAGGTTTCCGGAAGGAAGGGAAAGACCAGATAGTATTTCCTTACGCTCCATCAGTAGCAGTCCACGAAGGTTTGACACTTTAACATCAATATATCGAATATAGCGAAGAAAGCCGGCTGCTGAACGGTCATGCGTGAAATCCTATGGGCCCGTTTGGCCTGAAATCGGCTCATAACATCCTCGAAAAATCGAAATGCCAATTTCAGGATCTACCCAAGCGACCGCTCCATCTAAAATTTATCGTCTGGGAAATGCAAATGCAGCTCTGGGTATTGCCGGGCACAGTCGTTATTGTGTCGGGTATACAGTCGGACGTTGCCGGACTTTTGGGAATATATAAGGCGATGGCCGTCGATTTTCGGCTCGTAGATAAAGCGCGGATCGGAAAACGGACCGGGCGCCGTCGCTAGTAGCATCGAATCAAATAAACATAAAAACACCTCTTTACCGATTATAGCGTTTGGCTATCCGGTAGTGAGGCGGTAAGTTGTGGGCGAGTTGTTATGCGCCACCACTACAACGCATAGGGCGAAGTTTCTCGTCGCATAATACTTCCTACAGGAGGTGTATTGTGTGAACAAGGAGAAAAATGCGAAGCACAGCTCCAAGCAAGTAAAAAAGAAATTAGGTGTTCCAAATCTTAATGTGGAATTTGCTGATGCAGATCCCCCTAAAGGAACATCCCAAAAGTCGAAGCAATAGTATGAGCATAAGACCACCGAGGCATAGATCCAGGGTGGTCTTTATTTATTTAGCATGAGAAGGGGAATCAAGATTATGGCAATCTATCTCCTTAAGGTTCCATTATATGGTACCTAATGCATGATCGACACTGGTGTAAAAAAACAAAGTTAATTTATGATTGGACTTAACTGATTTTGAGTATATACGTTGCAATTTTCCGTATAAACCTCCTTTTTCCGGCAAACAATGGAATAAGATGAAAAAGGAGGAGATTGCATGAATAGGCCTGTTTATGTTCCCCGGGCGTCCCGTTTGTCAATTCGTGAGCACCTTCATTCCTCTCGTTCACTTTTCCCTATTCTAAAAATAACGTCAGCTGCTCTGCTCGGCGGTATGCTGATAACCGTTCTTTCAGGCTGTGAACCACTGGCTGCAAGCGAAGCAACCTTAAAGATGCAGGCCATCTCCGAAGCGGAAAATAAGGCCTCCGGTTTACAGGTCATCCAGGACGTCTACGATAAATCTGTCGAAGCAGATGTGTACAGCTCTGCTTTTGTGAATCAGCCCTAGAGCGTTGACTCGTGAATCCGGTGTACAGAACAAGTATTTTTTTGTATAATAATTCAACTTGAATTTTGTACATAGGAGGCTTCTGAACAAATGGCTGCCGTAATTATCCCGGTTAAGACAGAACAACAATTGCAGGAATGTCTGGAGATTAGGAAAGAAGTTTTTGTTGAGGAGCAGAAAGTTCCGGTAGAGCTTGAAATTGATGAGTTCGATCATATTGCGGATGATGTCCACCACCTGCTGATCAAGCAGGACGGGCAGAACGCGGCGACCGGCCGGATCACGTATTATAAGGACAATGCGGCCAAGATGCAGCGCGTAGCCGTGCGGAAGCCGTTCCGTTCCCAAGGCATCGGCAAAGTGCTCATGCTGGGGCTGGAGGAGCTGGCCCGTGAGCTTGGTTTTGATAAAGCGGTGCTGGACGGGCAGCTTCATGCGATCCCTTTTTACGAGAAGCTTGGATATACCGTCACCAGCAAGGAACCGTTTGATGATGCGGGAATTATGCACCACCGGATGGAGAAGAAGCTGTAAGCGGCCGCATAAACTGCCAGATCCCGGTTAGAATAAGGTCATCCTGTCATAAGGAAATCCACATCAGGGAGTGTTGATGATGGCATTGCCTACAAGAGAGACCTTTATTGCGGTGCAGAAAAATGGAGACGGCGACCTGACCGCCTTCAAAACGTCAAGCGGCCGTGTGCTGAATTACGACGACGCGCTCAAAGAAGTGCAGGCTGGCGCGATTGCCGGGGTTAATGTTTTTAAAGGCAGGGACGGCGAATTTTATATCCGGGGGGACGCCGACGGCGATCCGACCAACAATTTGGATGCGCTGCCTTTCTTCTGAGGTTAAAACCAGCCGTTCTTGAATAGATTTGTAATCGGGCACTTCCGGATTTTTCGGGGGTGCCTTGATTTTTGACAGCTCCCTTCTTATAATAATTAAAAATATTTGGAAAAAGTCGTGGAACGGGAGAGTAGCTGAAGCAGCCGACGTGCAAGCGAGCCGGGAGGGTGGGAGCCGGTACGGAGGTGTTCGGCGAAGCGGACCCGGGAGACGGGCTGCCGAAAGAGCAACAGGTAGGCGGCCCCGGAAGCAAACCGTTATTTGTTCAAGCGGCCGGAAGATGCAGTCTGTCACGGTGCAGCCCGTTAAGGTTGATTCTGCAAGGCGGAGTCTGCTATGGCGGATGCTGCTATCGTCATTAGTAAATCCGGCAACAAGAGTGGTACCGCGAGTTCCCTGTCCTCGTCTCTTTACAAGAGACGGGGCTTTTTGTTTTTCCTGCCAACAAAATTAAAGGGGAGCTGGTACGCATGTTAGGCGAATGGATCAAAGAAATGATCGAAGAAGGGGTACAAAGAGTTCTTGAGCTGCAGAAGCAGCCGCCCAAGGATGAACGGAAGGAGCAGGCCGGTGAAGGGAGAAAGGGGAGTCCTGGTCCCCAGGCCGAGGTACAGATCGAGCAGCCTGCCAGGCTGGAGCATGGGGATTTTTCCACGAATATTGCCATGCAGCTGGCAAGGGTGCTGAAGCGTTCGCCAATGGCAATTGCGGAGCAGATTTGCAGCGAACTGAACGCCGGGGATAGCCCGCTGGTATCCAAAATCGAGATCGCAGCACCTGGTTTCATCAACGTCTTTATTAACTGGAGCGAATGGGCGAAGCTGACGCGAGAAGGGCAGGAAGGTCAGGAAGGGCAGCCCAAGCTGCAGACCGCCGGCCGGAAAATCGTTGTAGAGCATACCTCGATTAACCCGAATAAATCCGCACATATCGGCCATCTGCGCAACTCCTGCATCGGGGACACTTTGGTACGCATGCTGAGGACAGCCGGCGCGGAAGTCGAAGTGCACAATTACATTGATGATTTGGGGAATCAGCTGGCGGACACCGTGGTTGGCCTGCTGCATACGCCGGTATCAGGGGAGTACGCCCGTTTCGGGGATTACTGCTGGGATGTTTATTCGGGGCTTCATAAGCAATTTGAGAACCAGCCCGAACTGGTTGAAGAGCGTACAAACGTGCTGCATGCGCTGGAAGAAGGACAGGGGAACCTGGCTTGGGTCGGATACATCACAGCTGCGCAAATTGTCCGTGAACACTTGGAGGAGATGCAGGCCTTCGGGATCGGTTATGACCTGCTGGTGTGGGAGAGCAGTATTGTGAGGGAAGGCTTCTGGGATGCTGCCTTCGAGCAGCTGAAGGGGACTCCGAATTTTATAAGGGAAACATCGGGCCGGCTGGCCGGCTGCTGGGTGCTGAAGCAGGGAGAGGACTCTTCACCTTTTGTGCAGGGAACGGAATCGGGGGTGGAGCCGGGCAATGCAGCTGCAGAGCAGGAAATGACAGATGATGCGTATGGATCCGGCTTTACAAAAGATAAGGTGCTTGTCCGCTCAAATGGCATTTTGACTTATACGGCCAAAGATATCGCTTACCATTTATGGAAATTTGGGCTGCTGGGCAGGCAGTTCCGTTACAGCACATTTGCGGAAGGAGTATGGTCAACGGGGAAACAGGGCGAGGACAAAGCGTTCGGAAATGCCGATACCGTAATTAACGTTATCGACCACAGGCAGGAGTATCCGCAGGCCATGGTGCGTCAGTCGCTTGAGCAGATGGGTTATGCCGAGCAGGCTGCACGCCTGCTTCATGTCAGCTATGGCGTGGTATCTCTCAGCCGCCAGACGGCTGGTGAGCTTGGCCTGGATACCTCGGACGGCAAAAGCTCTTACGCCATGTCCGGCAGACAAGGGATCGGGATGAAAATCTCCGTTTTGCTGGATAAAATGGAGCAGGTCATCGCCAGCAGCCGCCAAAGTCCGGATGGGCTGCCCAGCCGGGTCATCGCCGCTGCCGCAATCCGCTACTATTTACTGCGGTATAATTTGCAGACAGAGGTGATATTTGATCTCCAGCAGGCTACAGAAATTACCGGGAATACCGGTGTGTACCTGCTCTATACGTATGCGCGGTCACTGAGTGTGCTGAGCAAGGGGGCGGAAGCCGGAGCAGAGGGAGTATCTGGAGCTGCGCAGCCGCCTTCACATGGAGCTGAAGAAAAGCATGAACGCTACGCTCTCGTCCCGGACTTCTGGCCGGACACTCTTGAACCAGCCGAACATGCGCTTATCCGTCAGATTGCCGGGTGGCCGGAGCTGCTGCAGGCGGCCTGCCGGGAGCTGGCGCCGCATATGCTCTGCAGCTATGCTTATGAGTTAAGTTCGCTGTTCAATAATTTTTATGGAGCCTGCCCGATTCTTAAAGCGCCCGCCGGACAAAGAAGCTTCCGATTGTGGCTGACAGCCCGGTTTAATGAGACCTTGAAGGAGGTCCTGGACGCTTTGGGCCTGCCTGCTCCTGAGCGGATGTAGCGATTCAGCCGGAAGGCGCAAAATATTGAGAAGTTTTCCCTCTGCCCACCGCAACTCGCGCTGACTTGGACTCGTATAATTAAGCAGCAGCGAAGAATGATAGGAGGGATAACAGCATGGGATGGAAAAGAACGGCAGCTTTTGTGCTTTTATTCTCCCTGGTGGGCAGTACGCTACTTTACGCAGATGGCACATCGCAGAAGATTAAAGTTCTGTTCAACAGCCGCGAATTATCGGATGGGGCCTATGTAATCGACGGAAAGACGTATGTGCCTATCCGGGAAATGGGCGGATTGGTTACCTATAATGACGATTCCAAGACGGTTAAGCTCAATAAACCGAATGTTCATATTTTTCTGTTCAAAGGGGATACCCCTTTCGGAAATGTAAATGTAGGGAAGCTCAAATTCAATGTCTTCTGCCAGATTGATAGTCTGACGACGGATATCAGCTCTATTAAAGTAGCGATAACCGCCCCCGACGGATCGGTTAAATCCATTCAATCACAGGAGATCGGGAAGGATCAGAAAGACAACTTCTGGTTCCGTACGTCGGACTTTACCTATGATTTTGATGCGGCCGGAAAATATTCGGTCGGCTTCTACATGAAAGCCGCGGGAGACGACAGCTATACCCTGATTTCGCAGAAAGTGGTTACCGCCATCGACAACTAAATGCTAGAGGGGCCCCGTCAATTGTCTAAATTGACCTCTCTGGCGGAAAGTGTTACGATACGATGGTAGCCAAAGGCTGTTTTATTACACAACCGAAAGTAGGTAGAATCCATGAGCGATCACAATCATGTTCACGGCGAGAATTGCGATCATGATCACGACCACGAACACGAAGAGTTCGTATTGACTTTAACAGATGAAGAAGGCAAGGACGTTGAGATGGTTCTTGTTGAAACTTTTGATGTAGGCGAAAATGTTTATGCCCTCCTGCTCGAGCGCAGCAATCCGGAAGCAGACGGCATTATTCTCCGCCTTGAAGAGCAGGATGAAGAAATGGTTCTCCTGAACATTGAGGATGAAGAGGAATGGGCGCGTGTGGAAGAAGCCTTCAATGAATTGGTGGCTTCCCAGGACGAGGCTTAATAGAAGCATACGGCTTAAAGATCATGAAAAAGGCTCCCTTCGGGGAGCCTTTTTCATGTTTATCATGCTTATCCGGTTCTTTAGAAGATCGGATCTGCCTCAATAATCACTTTGACGTTATTGATATAGCGGTCTTCAGGGCCTTTTACCGGCAATCCGACCTCTACATGGTCAACGATATAGTCGATATTTTCCTGGGTGATAACCTCTCCCGGCAGCAGGATCGGAATTCCCGGCGGGTAGACATAGATGAACTCGGCAATAATCCGGCCAGCCGATTCTCTGAATGGTACCACTTCGGTGTCGGCATAGAATGCGTCACGCGGAATGAGTGAGAGCTGCGGAATTTCCGGTGTTTTGACGATGAGCTCCTTAACCTCACCTTTCTGGTGATAGGCCTCGGAGAGGTCGCGCAGCGCCTTCAGCAGCGTGTCTACCGTCTCCTGCGTATCACCGGTGGTGACGAGACACAGAATGTTATACATATCGGAGAGTTCGACTTCAATATTATAATGCTCGCGAAGCCAATTTTCCGTTTCATAGCCTGTAATTCCCAGATGACGGACGTGAATGGTAACCTTCGTCGGGTCCATGCCGTAAGCGGCTTCACTGCCCAGAATCTCTTTGCCGAACGAGTACAGGCCGTCAATTTTATTGATCTCGTCGCGCAGATATCCGGCAAGGCCGATGGCTTCGGTTAACAGATCGTGGCCGTTCAGGATGAGATTGCGGCGCGCCGCATCAAGGGATGCAAGCAAAATATAAGACGTCGAGGTTGTGGTCAGCATGCTGATGATCGTCTGCACGCGCTGCGGGTTGATCAGGCCATTTTTCGCGTTGATGTTGAGCACCGAGCTTTGGGTCATCGAGCCGCCGAGCTTATGCACGCTGGTTGCGGCCATGTCCGCTCCGGCCTGCATAGCCGATACCGGAAGGTCTTCATGGAAATGGATGTGTACGCCATGGGCTTCATCCACCAGAACCGGAATGTGATGACTGTGCGCCAGCTCCACAATTTCCTCCAGATGGGCAACCACTCCGAAATAAGTCGGATTAATGACCAGCACCGCTTTGGCATCCGGATGGCGCTTCAGCGCCCGGCTTACGGAAGAGGTCGTGATTCCATGGTCAATGCCGAGCTCGTGATCCTGTGCAGGAGACACAAATACCGGCTTGGCCCCTGCAAAAATAATAGCGGACATTACGGATTTATGAATATTCCGCGGCACAATAATTTTATCGCCGGGAGAACATACGGACATAATCATCGTTATAATTGCACCGCTTGTCCCCTGTACGGAGAAAAAGGTGTGCGTAGCGCCAAACGCGTCGGCTGCCAGCTTCTGGGCTTCTTCAATAACTCCGGTAGGCTGATGAAGATCATCCAGTGGAGCAATATTAATCAGGTCAATTGACAAGGCGTTATCGCCGATAAATTCACGAAATTCTTGATCCATACCGAGCCCTTTTTTATGCCCGGGAATATGAAATTGTACGGGATTGCCGGCCGCATGGGCTTTCAATGCGGTGAGAAGCGGCGTACGGTTGTGATCCATGGTAGGCCGTCACTGCCTTTCTGATATGAAATATAAACAAAGTTGAGTATAACAAAAAGAGTCGGGAATGCAAGTACAAGCTGCAGGGCTCACCCCGCGCCGAGCGCTTTTTAATTATTGGCGATGGGTTAGAATTCCACTTCCGGAGGGCACACTGTGTAGCAGGCAGGCCTTTTATTTTACACAGGCGGGAGATGGACAGAGCATGAAATTCAAGGTCAAAGGTTTGGAAAGACAGGTGCTGACTCCGACTCTGATTTACTTGTGGCTGATCATGTTCCTGATCGAAGTCGTCAAGAGCGCCCTTCTGGTCACCATTCTGCCTGTTTACATGGGCAGTGTGCTCGGATTGTCGGCCTTTGCGATCGGGTGGTCGCTCTCCCTGCAGTATATCGGGGATAATTTCTTCCGCAGCCCGGCCGGGTGGCTCGTGGAGCGAATCGGGTTTCGGCTCACGATGCTTGCCGGTTTGGCCCTGGCGCTGGGCGCCGTTGCCTTAATTGCCTGGGGCAGGCAGGCGGGCGTGATTGCTGCAGCATGCACCCTGCTGGGAATCGGTACGGCCCCCTTGTGGCCAAGCGTGCTGGTAGGCATTTCGGATATGAATGAAGGCAAGCAGAACTTCGGAACGGCCATGGGTATCATTCAAATGTCCACCCTCGGGGGAACCGGCGCAGGACCGGTTATTATTAATCTGTTTATTCATCAATCGTATTCGTCTGTATTCTGGATTCTGCTTGCCTGCCTTGCCGCAGCCATGCTGTTTGCTCTTCTGCTGCCGGGTTCAGCGAGAACACCAAGAACACAGAGAACCCAGAAAACGCCAAGAACGCCGCATGGGCAGAAGGCAAGCAGACTCCGCACCCTGATCAGCCATTTCAGCAGCACGTTCTCCATGGTCCGGAACAGTCTGCACGTCAGCCGGCTGCTGTATCCGGCGCTGTTTCTCCAATCGTTTGCAGTCGGGCTTCTCACGCCGATTATTACACTTTATATCCGGACCGTTCTGGGTCTCTCTCCCGGCATGTTCAGCGTTTTGCTGGTCACAGGCGGCGCGGTAACCGTACTTGGGCTGATCCCGGTGGGCAAACTCGTGGACAAGCACGGGACCCGGATATTTTTAAACATCGGCTTCTCGCTTGCTTGTTTATCCATTCTGGGACTCGCCTTATTCCGGGATCTCGCTGCGGTTTGGATTCTGGTTATCGGCGCCGGGCTGAGCTATGCGTTTATTCTGCCTACCTGGGATACGATGATTGCCGGCCAGCTTCCGAAAGGGGAGAAGGGGACCGTATGGGGGCTGTTCTTGACCATTCAAGGCACCGGCATGGTGGCTGGGCCCATTGTCTCCGGCAAGCTGTGGGATGTGTACGGTCCGTCTGCGCCTTTTCTGGTCAGTGCGGCATCCATGGGCGCTTTGCTGCTTATTCATCTGTGGATCTCAAGGCCGGCGCCTCCGGCTGCCGCCGAAACAGGGACAACAGAAATTCACAAACCGGCTCATGCACCTGTAAAAAGAAAAAGCGGGCCCAAGGCCCGCGTACGCTGATTTAAAACATTCCCGGCTGAAAAAATCCCGGTTAAAAATTCCTGGCCTTCAATATTCCCGGCCGCTGACCGCAGCCAGCCTTACCTGCTTTCCTTCTATAAAATAGACAGCAAATCAGCTTCAGTTATAAGCTCTGCCAATCCAATCAGAATGAAACCCGGTAAAGAGGAAGCAGCGTTTCGAAAGTGCTGCGGATCAGCTCTTCCAGCTGTTCTCCATTCTCTGCTTGAGCGGAGCCGCGGGGAAGACTGAGGCCGCACAGCAGCTCGGATTTCTTCACCTTTTGCAGCTTGGTGCCCATTTCAGCGAGCTCGGCTTCGGTAATCTCCGCATTCAGCCTGCCGCCCGGAGTCATATGATCCATGGACCAATAGAACGCTTCTGGAACCTGCGATTTGATGTCCCCGGCATGCTGTTCCAAATACCGCCCGATCACTTCTTTGTTGGAGCTTTCATAAATGACGGCATACACGATGAACAGATGCGTGGAGAACAATCCGACCTGAAAATGAGGCAGCGCCTTGTAGCCGCGCTTGCTGCTGCTCCACGCCACCCAGGTATCGTTAGGCGGGTTAATGGTCCGTCTGGCATGTTTGGCAACATGAGCGAACATTTCATCACCGGTCAGAGCGGACAGAAACGGTGTGATTTCGCTTCCGATGCTCTCCAGCTTGGGACGTACGTTTGTGATCAGGGCCTCCATGCGGGGCTCAAGCCCCGGAACGGCCATCGTATCGAAGTCCTTGATCGTAAAACCTGCTAATGACATGAACTAGCCTCCTGAAGACATAAGATCAACTCGATCCTAGCGAGTTACCCTGATTATAACACAAGCAGCGGACAAGCCGCCCGGCCTGCCGGGGGAGCCTGGCATTGTCCGGCAGATTTTACCTATTCTGCGTCACAAGCGCCTTTATCCGGTTAAAAATAATCATTAATCCAAGTTACCTTCACATAGGATGGAGTATAAGATATTGTAAATTCTGTTTAAAAGAGTGGAAACCAAGGTTTTGCAGCTGTGCAAAACGCCAGAGGAGGGCGTGCCGTGAACAAGAGCTACGAGGTCGAGTACTGCAATCTGGATCTGCGTTTCGAGCGCCGGCACCTGCAGCAGTTAATCCGGGACCTGATCCAGGACGGATATTCGCTGTATTGGAGCGAAAACGATTCTATCTTCATTATTTCCGTGAGAACCGGACGTAAGCTGACAAAACTTCGCTTTGAACGGCTGGGGCAGGGCTATAAACTGGTTGGAGACTATGTAATTAAAGATGCAAAGCTGGCTGAATGGCTGGAGAAGCTGATCGGGGACCTGCGGGGTCACGCTGTGGTCAAACGTTTTAAAGACAGACAGATTCTGATTGAGAATATTTTGTTCGGCGAAGTCATCCGGCAGGTTGAAATTTCAGGACTGGAGCATAAGGTGCTTTATCAAAAAGACCCCGTTCCAAGCGCCGCCAAAATGTCGGTCATGTACCAGTCCCGTTTGTCGGAGCAGCGGACCGAGCAGCTTCTGGTGGAGATGGATGAAGAGCTTGATAAGCTGAACGCTGCCCTGAAGGAGCAGAACTCTGAGGAAGCCGAGGCAGTAAAGCAGAAGCTTGAGCACATCAGACGGAATTTGATGGAGCTGGAGTGGAAATAATACCTCAGCCTTCAGAGAATAGGAAGAAGATCAGAAAATGGCAAGCTTAAACACCTCGGAATTTCATTTTCAGGGGTGTTTTATGTTGATTTCATGAAGGCTGGCCCGCTGAGTGGATATTGCTGCTTGAAGATGATATTATTGGAGACAAATTAGAACTATATCATGCCGCAAAGGATGGAGAAAAAAATGTCTAAACAGCAAATTGGCGTTGTCGGACTGGCCGTAATGGGTAAAAACCTTGCGCTTAACATCGAAAGCAAAGGGTTCAGCGTGTCGGTGTTTAACCGTTCCCCGCAAAAGACACACGACCTGCTCGAAGAAGCAAAGGGCAAAAATCTGGTAGGCACTTTCTCAATTGAAGAGTTTGTTGAATCTCTTGAAACCCCTCGCAAGATTCTGATTATGGTTCAAGCGGGTCCTGCAACGGACGCAACAATCGAACAGCTTGTCCCTCACCTGGATGAAGGGGATATTATTATAGACGGCGGCAATGCCTTTTTCCCTGATACACAGCGCCGCAGCAAGGAACTAGAAGCCAAAGGCTTCCGTTTCATCGGCACAGGCGTATCCGGCGGTGAAGAAGGTGCGCTTCACGGCCCTGCGATTATGCCGGGCGGACAGGAAAGCGCGTATAAACTGGTTGAACCGATTTTGACGGCGATTTCCGCTAAAGTGAACGGTGACCCATGCTGTACTTATATCGGACCTGACGGTGCCGGCCACTATGTGAAAATGGTGCATAACGGTATCGAATACGGCGATATGCAGCTGATCGGCGAAGCTTACCACCTGCTGAAGGACGTGCTTGGCCTGGACGCCAAGGATTTGCATGAAACGTTCACAGAGTGGAACAAAGGCGAGCTGGACAGCTATCTGATTGAAATTACGGCTGACATCTTCTCCAAGTACGATGAAGAAACAGGCAAGCCGATGGTGGATGTCATCCTCGATGCTGCCGGCCAGAAAGGCACCGGTAAATGGACAAGCCAAAGCGCCCTCGATCTCGGCGTACCGCTCTCCATGATTACCGAATCCGTCTTCTCCCGCTTCTTGTCCGCCATGAAGGATGAGCGCGTAGCAGCAAGCAAAATTTTGAGCGGTCCTGCTGCCAAGCCTTTTGACGGCGACAAAGCCGAGTTTATTGAAAATGTGCGCAAAGCCTTGTTCGCAAGTAAAATCGTCTCCTATGCCCAAGGCTTCGCTCAAATGCGCAGCGCTTCCGACGAATACGGCTGGGATTTGAAATACGGCAACATTGCCATGATCTTCCGCGGCGGCTGCATCATCCGTTCGCAGTTCCTGCAGAATATCAAGGACGCTTACGACCGCGATTCGCAGCTGAAGAACCTGCTGCTTGATTCCTATTTCAAGAACGTTGTCGAAAGCTATCAGGATGCATGGCGTAAAGTGGTAAGCACAGCAGTTGCTAACGGCATTCCTGTTCCAGGCTTCTCCAGCGCCCTTTCTTACTATGACAGCTACCGCACAGAGCGTCTGCCGGCGAACCTGCTGCAGGCTCAGCGTGACTATTTCGGCGCGCATACGTTCAAGAGAGTGGATAAAGAAGGCGTCTTCCACTATCACTGGTTCTAATCCATGCAGCTCTGACACAAAGAAGCGTCAGGACGGCTTTAAGGCCGTTCGGCGCTTTTTTTCTATTTGTAATGGATGCCAGCTTCTGAGACATGTGATATTATGGTATGAAAAAAGTGAACAGCAGAAGGTAGGTGCGTTATGCGGCCGGAGCAGGAGAACTGGATTCTCATCGGCATGATGGGAACCGGCAAATCAACGGTGGCGGAGCTGCTTGCCCGGAAGACCGGCAGAAAGCTGGTGGATCTTGACGCCGAAATCGTCAACGAGGCAGGCTGTCCGATCGCTGATATTTTTGAGCAGCAGGGTGAGGCGGCGTTTCGGGCGCTGGAATCCTCCGTGCTGGACCGGATTCTGCAGAATCAGCAGGTGGTCCTCGCTACAGGCGGCGGTGCGGTTCTTAAGCCGGAGAACTGCAGCCTGATGCGGGACAAGGGCTGGGTAATCGCGCTGAAAGCCGATGCGGCCGCGATTCTGAAGCGGGTTGGAGAAGACAGCGGCCGGCCGCTGCTGGCCGGCGGTGCTCAGGAGAGGATTATACGTCTGCTGGAAGAGCGTAAACACGCTTATGATTTTGCCCATTGCACAGTCGATACTAATGGACTGGAGCCCGAACAAGTAGCGGAACAGATTTTAATGCATCAACGCGTTTAATCACATTAGTGGAAGGGGCTTATTATTCGTGGATATTATCGTTAGGCCAACCCCGGAGCTTAAAGGGGAAATTCAGGCGCTCTCATCTAAAAATTATACGACAAGATACCTGCTCGTTGCAGCACTCGCGGAAGGGACCAGCATTGTCCGTTATCCGGCACACAGTGAAGACAGCGACGCCATGCGCCGCTGTATTGCCGACTTGGGGGCTGTCCTCGAAGAGGATGACGAGCAGATTGTAATCACTGGTTTTGGCTCCAGGCTGAGCAGTGTTAAAGAGCTGAATGTGGGCAATGCCGGGGCAGTACTCCGCTTCCTGATGGCGATCGCGGCCTTATCTCCGGAGATTACATTTGTTAATACATATCCGGATTCTTTGGGCAAACGTCCGCATAGCGATCTGATTACGGCCCTGGAGCAGATGAATGTAGAGGTCGAGCATCAGAACGGCAGGCTCCCGATCACGATCCGCGGAGGCCAGCCAAAGGGCGGCAAAATTACCGTTTCAGGCGAAGTCAGCTCGCAGTATCTCAGCGCTCTGCTGTTCCTGACTCCGCTTCTGGAGGAAGACAGCGAAATTACCGTGACCGGCGATTTGAAATCAAAGGTCGTGATCGGCCAGACACTGGAAGTGCTGGAGCAAGCCGGTATTAAGGTGGAAGCCGCTGCGGACTACTCCTCCTTTAAAGTGCCGGGCAGACAGAAATACCAGGCGCAGACATATGTGGTTCAAGGCGATTATCCGGGCTCGGCAGCGATTCTGGCAGCTGCTGCGGTTACCCGCTCGGATGTAACGGTTCACCGGCTGGCTGAGAAGAGCAAGCAGGGCGAACGTGCAGTTGTAGATGTGCTGCAGATGATGAACACTCCGCTGCGTCATGAAAATGGAAGCGTGCGGGTGCAGGGCAACCGCCAGCTCCGGGCAGTGGAGTTCGACGGGGACGCGGCGACGGATGCGGTGCTGGCGATGGTGGCCGCAGCTGTGTTTGCAGAGGGAACCTCCCGCTTTTACAATGTGGAGAACCTGCGGTATAAAGAGTGCGACCGGATCACGGATTACCTGACGGAGCTTAAAAAGGCCGGGGCTGACGTGGAAGAGAAGCGGGATGAGATTATCGTGCACGGCCGGCCCTACGGTGTAGAGGGCGGTACGACGATCGACGCTCATTTCGATCACAGGGTCATCATGGCATTGACGGTGGTTGGCCTGCGTGCCCTTAACCCGATTGTCATTAAAGACGCGCATCATGTGGCTAAGTCTTATCCGCAGTTTTTCGAGCATATCACAGCGCTTGGCGGAGACGTGGAATGGGTAAAAGAATCCTAAAGGCTGCCTCAAGCAGCTTAGGATGCTCTTAATACGAAAGTCGAAAGGCGGGACGTGTGATGGCTTTTACCAATCCGGGACGAGACAAACGGAAAGAGATTCTTGAAGGCGCCGATACGATTGCCGTTGTCGGTTTATCCGATAAGACAGACCGCACCTCCTATATGGTGGCCCAGGCTATGCAGAAGCGCGGATACCGGATTATTCCGGTAAACCCTTCGGTGGAGGGCGAGATCCTCGGGGAACGCTGTTATCCTTCCCTGAAAGAAATCAAGGAGCCGATTGACATTGTCAACGTTTTCCGGCGGAGCGAGTTTACACCGGATATTGCCAAAGATGCCGTGGAGGCCGGGGCTACCACCCTGTGGCTGCAGCAGGGCATATTCAATGAGCAGGCGGCAGAGATGGCGGGCAGAGCCGGATTAAACGTGATCATGGACAGCTGCATTAAGGTCGAGGACGCGATTCTTCAGCCTTCCCGGCCAGCCAAGCAGTAGCCTCTGAAAGGTATAATTAGAACTGCCTTAATATGGAATCCTCCGGGATTCCTTTTTTTGTACTGATATGGACAGAGGGTGGATAAACTAGAACAGATCTCAAATACTTTTTCCTTTGACAATTGACAGACCGAAAGTTACCATAACTAGGGTAGAAAGAGAAAAATACGAAACAACTGCACAGTTGAAGGGGTCTGAGTGCATGATGATACAAGGTATTGGCGCTGCTGCAGGCGTAGCCATCGGCAGGGCTTTTGTGCTGCCTGCATGGGAGATGGACGTTCAAGACCGGCAATTGGAGACCATTGACCTCGGTAAAGAGTTCGACCGTTTGCATGAAGGCATCATTACCTCCAAACAGGAAATTGAAGAGATCCGTAACGAAATTCAAGTGATGGTGGGCAAGGAAGAATCGACGATCTTCGACGCGCATATTGCTATTCTGGAAGATCCGGTTTTTATGAGCGAGGTCCGCGGCATTATCGAACGGCAGTACAAAGCGGCTGAAGTGGCGGTCAAAGAAGCCATCGACCATTTTGTGGCTATGTTTGATCTGCTGGATGACGAATATATGAAAGAACGCGCACTGGACATCAAAGACGTAGGCAACCGCCTGCTGAAGCATTTGCTAGGCACACCTGAAGTAACGCTGCCTAAAAACAACGAACCTTACATATTAGTTGCCCATGAACTTTCCCCATCGCAGCTGGTCCATCTGAACCCCAGCAACGTGCTTGGTATGGTCACGATGGTCGGCGGCAAATCGTCCCATTCGGCGATTATGGCGAGAGCGCTGGGCATTCCGCTTGTATCCGGATTTGAGAATAAGCTTGACCCTATGATTCAAACCGGGGACATGCTTGTGCTCAATGGAAGCAGCGGCTGTCTTTATGTCAATCCCAGCTCCGAAGTGATCGAGCAGCATACGATTGTGGCCGAGAAGCTTAGACGCCGCAAGGAGCAGCTCCAGCTGCTTGCCGCTGAAGATGCGGTTACGCTGGACGGAGTTCATTATCATCTGGCGGCGAATATCAGCTCGTACAAAGAGTTTGAGCTTGCAGTCAAGCACGGCGCTGAGGGCGTAGGGCTGTTTCGGACGGAGTTTCTATATATGGACCGCCAGGAGCTGCCAACCGAAGAGGAGCAGTTCGAGATTTACCGGAAGGTGGCGGAGCATGCAGGCAAGCACCCGGTCGTCATCCGGACCCTGGACATCGGCGGCGACAAGCAGCTGGAATATTTTCCGCTTCCGGAGGAAGACAACCCGTTTCTGGGTTACCGTGCAATCCGGATCAGCCTGGACCGGCACGATCTGTTCAAAACACAGCTGACAGCCATTTTAAGAGCCAGCACACATGGCAGTGTCAAAATTATGTATCCGATGATTACTTCCGCCGAGGAGATCCGGAGCGCCAACCTGATTCTGCAGGAAGCAATGGCTGATCTGGATAACCGAGGCATTCCTTATGACCGGGAAATTCCGGTCGGCATTATGATTGAAGTGCCGGCTGCGGCAGCTTCGGCTGATCTGCTGGCGGCTGAATGCGATTTTTTCAGTATAGGCACTAACGATCTGGTTCAATATGTACTGGCTGTAGACCGGATGAATGAAAAAATCGCCCATCTCTACCGGCCTTACCATCCGGCAGTTCTGCGCATGCTGAAGATGACGGTTGAAGCGGCCCGTCTTCATAACATTCAGGTCAGCGTCTGCGGAGAAATGGCAGGGGATGAACGCTCTATTCCGCTTTGGGCCTATTTGGGCGTGCATCATTTAAGCATGTCGCCTCAGTCGCTGCTGCGCATCAAACATTCCATTCTTAACCTGGCAGCTGCCGAGGAAGCCGGCATTGGAAGGGATTGTTTTGCCTGCCGGACCGCGGGCGAGATCGAAGATTTACTCTCATCACGAGCGCAGCTGGAGAGCTGAAATTTCTTGAAACAAACCAAAGGCTTGCCTTCCTTCAGGATGGCAGGCCTTTCTCTATTACGGCGAACGCTCCGCGAAAGCCTTATGTACTTTTTACCTATTCCCGCACCGGCCGGCAAGGCACAGAACACTCCCCGCATACCCACCAGGCTTGGTTCCAGGCTCAAAGTCTCCATTATCCCGATATCAGATGCAAAAATCCGAATTCCAGATTATCTCAAAACTGAATCGTCTTGTATAAATTGTCTATTGACGAAAACCGTTTTCAATTATTTAATTGAATCAAAAACACAAGCTTAGACACAACAAAGGATGAGGTGGGTACGGTGGACACCCCTTGCAATTGCGGACAAATCAAAAGTTTGGGATTCAGAACCGTTATTTACGGCAATCAGATAAAAATTAAACATGTACCGGTATGGGAATGCGAGCAATGCGGGCTCTATGAGGTGTTTCCCAAGATCAAGCAGGATCTGCGCAAGCTGCTCGTTCAATTGAAGGACGAGGGCCGCGTTAGCGTGTACTTTGACGAATATAATGAATTAACGGATGTTATGTACGAAGTCTACCAGGAGTCCATATATAAAGAGGCGGACGCCGACACTTATCTGCTGGAGGTATCCGAGCGCTGCAAGGAGCGGATTAATTTGCTTCTGGATGTTTACGGATATGCAAAACAGCAGAAAGACAAGCAATGGATGGACCAGTTGATGTCGCGTCTGTCACAGCTGACATTTACGCCGGCGGAAGCTACATAGAGGGTTACTTTCGGCTTGGAGACGAGTTCATTCTGTATAGTTCTACAAAAGTTTTTTATGTTTTTGAAAAATTTTCATGAAAATTGGCTTTTTTCTTTTCTTTTTGTTAAAATATCAGAAAGTTCGCTCGTTTATTGATTTTTACCCTATTATTCGGAAAGGGGTTTAAACCTATGTCTGCATGGACTAATATCACTTCTACCGAACAGCTTCAGAATCTCTTAAACCGCTCTTCCGAGCAGCCGCTATTGCTGTTTAAGCATAGTACCCGCTGCCCGATCAGTGCACGTGCGAATCAGGAAGTCTCGAAATATTTGAATGACCAGCCGAATGAACAGGTTACGTACGGTTTAATTCTTGTTATTGAGGATCGTCCAGTTTCTCTGCATGCTGCGGAATTGCTGCAGGTGAAGCACGAATCGCCGCAGGCCATATTGGTTAAGAACGGAAAAGCGGTATGGAATACATCACATTCCGGTATTACCGCCAATGTGCTGAAGGAAATTCTCCAAAAGTGAAGCGTTATCATTGCGGATTGGTGTTTTTTGTCGTATCATAAAACCAACTTAAACTCCTTAATGAACATAAGAGCGAATTGAAAATTTATTGGCAATGGAGAGAAGAATGTGACGGTTACCATTTATGATGTGGCACGCGAAGCAGGAGTCTCGATGGCCACGGTTTCCCGGGTAGTCAACAATAACCCGAATGTGAAACCGCAGACTCGGAAGAAAGTATATGAAGCAATTGAACGCTTGGGTTACCGTCCGAATGCGGTTGCACGTGGTCTGGCAAGCAAGAAGACGACTACGGTAGGTGTTGTTATCCCGGATATTTCGAATTCGATCTTTGCGGAAATTGCCCGCGGGATTGAGGATATCGCCAACATGTACCATTACAACATTATTTTGTGTAATGCTGATAAGAGGAAAGAGAAGGAAATCCGTGTTATTAATACCCTGCTTGAGAAGCAGGTGGACGGGCTGCTCTTTATGGGCGGCACAGTAACGGAAGAACACCTTCAAGCCTTTCAGACGTCAGCTGTTCCGATCGTCCTTTGTGCGACAAGCGATGAGAACGGTCTTATTCCTTCGGTTGACATTGATCATGAAGCGGCAGCATTTGATGCGGTGAGCACGCTGGTCCGGCATGGACACCGTGAAATTGCGATGATCAGCGGAACGCTGCAGGATCCTGCTAACGGCTTCGCACGTTTCCAAGGCTATAAGAGAGCGCTTGAGAAGGCGGGAATCCAGTATCAGGAGGACCTCGTCCGAATCGGCAATTACCGCTATGAATCCGGCGTTGAGGCGATGAAATATTTCATCGGTTTGAAGAAGCGCCCGACGGCCATTTTTGCAGCAACGGATGAGATGGCAATTGGTGCGATTCACAGTATTCAAGATGAAGGCCTTAGAGTTCCGGATGATTTCTCGATCATAAGTGTAGATAATACCCGGATGGCTTCCATGGTACGTCCGCAGCTGACAACCGTAGCGCAGCCGATGTATGATCTTGGGGCTGTTGCCATGCGTTTGCTTACTAAGCTGATGAAGAAAGAAAACGTTGAGCACAGCCGGGTTATTTTGCCGCACGAAACGATTTTGCGATTGTCAGTCAGCCATTTGTAAATATTTCCATAGTTCTATTTGAAGAAAGCTCCTGTGACAGGAGCTTTTTTTAAATGTGAGCAGCAAGCATAAAGTGGCAACGATGATTCGAAAGGGGGAAGCAGCTTGTCTTATATAGGAATATTGGGAGCGATGAAGGAAGAGCTCGACCTGCTGCTTCAGCAGATGGAAGATCCGCGAACCGATAGGCACGGAGGCATTGCTTTTGTAACGGGTAAACTGCGCGGGCGTTCGGTTGTTGTAAGCATGTCGGGAGTGGGAAAGGTAAATGCGGCTGTAACGACTCAGCTGATGATTGACCGGTATCAGGTCACCTCCGTCCTGTTCACAGGTGTGGCAGGAGCGGTAGATCCGAATCTGCAGATCGGAGATATCGTCATCTCTTCTTCCTGTCAGCAGCACGATATGGATGTGAGAGCTTTGGGCTATGAGCGCGGGGTAATTCCCTATCAGGAGGTTTCAGACTTTCCGGCGAATCCGGCGCTTATCAAGCTTGCCAAGCAGGCCTGCGAGACAGTGTGCAAAGATCACCGGTATATGATTGGCAGAGTTCTCTCAGGAGATCGGTTCATTGCAGACCGGTCTGCTGTTAAGGATTTGTATGAATCTTTGCAGGGGGCCTGTGTCGAGATGGAGGGGGCGGCTGTAGCCCAAGTGTGCTATATGAACCAAGTACCGTATGTGGTGCTGCGTTCAATGAGTGATAAAGCGGACGGCTCCGCGCATGTCAATTTTGCAGAGTTTACGGTTCAGGCGGCCAATCGGTCTTCGGCTATTTTAAACGAGATGCTTGGACAAATTTTGTGATTTAAGTATAGTCAAATCTCTCTAAGCAAGTTATAATACAAGAACAAACTGTTTACCCATAATTATCCAAGGTGAAGAACACCCTCCGAAACAGGCATCAAGTCAGCTGCCCGGGGTGTTCTTTTTTTTGTGGCTGGAGAATGAGAATGGTTTGTAGAATGGTAGTTTTAAGTACATAGAACGGAACGAAACGAAACGAAACGGAACCGAACGAAACAGAACGGAAAGTAAGAAGAAGCTTCGCAGTTATTAATCAGAACCAGGAGGAACGGGAATGAAGAAAGCAATTTTAACAACAGTGGCTGCTGCCACACTACTTTCAGGGGGTTATACTGCCCATTTGCCTAAAGCGGATGCGGGTGCCGGTGTAAGTTATTCTTCTAAAAATCTTTCAGCCGCCGTAACAAACGCCGCTTCGGCTGCAAATGTAAAGTTTAAGGATGTTCCTGCTTCGCATTGGGCCTACGCGGCAATTATGTCTGCTGTAAGCTCGGGCTATTTGAAAGGTTACGCTGATGGAACTTTCAAACCCGCTGCTCAAATCACCAAAGCTGAAATGGCAGCCATTCTGGGCCGTTTGTCCGATCAGCCTGTTGTTGATCCGGATAACAAAGCTTACTTTAGCGACATTCCGGCTTGGGCCAAGGAAGGCGTAGAAGCAGCCGTGCAAAAAGGCTTTATTGACCCTTCCAAATACAACGGGAAACTGAGAGCGAACGAACCCTTGACCCGCGGGGAGCTGGCCGTTTGGCTGGCCCAAGGCCTTGGGGCTATGAATCCTGATTACAAAACGGCACTATCTGATGTTACAAATACAGTTGTTCCGGCCAAAGAATACTTCACCGGAAAACTCCCCGCCGCCCAAAAAAATAGCGTAGCCGTTGCAATGGGCACAGGCTTGATGAGCGTTGCAGATGATAAGACGTTTGGACTGGACCGCACAACAACGCGTGCAGAGGCAGCGACCTTAATTGCCCGTTACCTGCAAGTCGCGAAGAAACAGCCGTCTGAGTTTCAGGGGCTGGAGGAGCTGAGGGCGGTGGGATTGACGGGGACGAATATTAAGGTGATTGCTCCGTCTTATACAAAAATGAGTGAACGAGGAATCTCTCAATCTGGATGGGATCCTAAAAGAGTAACAGATGACTTTTCGCTAATTAGAAATCAAGATTTGGTTACTAAAACTGGTTATGCTTCTGTAGAGGTGAATAACTGGATTATTGTTAATCCATATGTTCAAGGATCTTCGCGTAGTATATATTATCCGGTTTTCTTGGATGAAGGTGATAAACTTTTGCACGGATCTTATTACTCATTTGTAGATGTTAGTCTTAGTATGAATAAACCTATTGGTATGACTGCTGCTGGAAATCTTATCAACTCACCTACTTTTGATTTTTCGAGCTCACCAAGATCAAAGGCATTCCAAGATTATGCTGCACCTACTATGTATACACAGTTAAAAGGATTTCCTGAAACATTTTCTACGCTAACTCCTCGTTATTGGGCTGAGGGTATGCTTCATTTCGATGATGATTTAGACCCAGTTGTTTACATAAGAACAAAATCTGGTTTGATTTTTTACATAGTAAATTATTAATTTGGCAAGGGTGAGTAATATTGCAAAGAATACGTAAAAAATTTCGGCGATTATGTTTGCTTTTCTTATCTTTGTGCTTAACCTTATCTGTACTTCCAACAGCATTTTCTGAAGGTGGGCCTGGAGGTGAGAAACCTGATCAAGCAGCACCTTATCTAGTACCTGGTACTCCAGCTAAAAGTCAGACATATGTTATACCAATTGAAGCCAGCCAAATCTCGCATGTAGGGGCATACATTTGGCAGGATGATGCTCTTAAATGGCAAGTCGATGGAACATGCAATGGTAATACAGAACTCAATAGAGACACAGCAACGAACTTGCCAGTTGAAAGTGACGTCAATTTATGTCTTGATTTAAGCAATTCTTATTACCAACCTCAACTTAATGAATACAAAGATCTTTCTAAAAATACTATTTCTACGGATTTATTTGTACTTTCCTCTTTAAGACCGTTTTATATTACAGATGCAAAATATTATAAACCTGGTTCTCCTATTTTAACTGTTCCTGATAACGTTTTTTATGATTACACTAAAACCAGATTATACTTAAAAATAGGTGGCGATAATATCAACTGGACAACATATAGTAGAAATTCCGGTGATAAATACAGCGCCTCCTACCTCACAGACGCAGACGTTTACTGGCGGGGCCGAGCCGAAACAACCAAAGAAATTACCCTATCCTCCGGCGGCACCATCGCCAAAGGTTCTACGAAGCAGCTAGATGCCACGGTCAAAACAAAAAACGGTGACGGAGACTTCGGTGCCGACTATAACGTTAATACTGGCTCTGGCGGAACCATAGAGTGGGACTCTTCTAACGACTCGGTAGCATCAGTCAGCCAATCTGGACTTATTACGGGAAAAAGTACGGGTACAACAACGATTACTGTAACCTGGCATAAAGAACCCTTTACTTTGACCACGACTACCACCCTTACTGTCACGGACGGCGGGGACGAAGATGACGGGGGGGATCAACCGAGCGGGAGCGGGCAGTGCACCCCTGCCATTAACCCTCCAAGCACTGCATCAACGTTAAGTGCAAGTGATCTGGACCCCAATGCCGCAGGCGTCATTAAAGCCGATACCAGAGGCACTGAGCCGTTTGATGTTCTTAAAGGAATTCCAACCTCGGAGTCGCTTTATACAAATGCTTTTGCTGATAACTATCTCTTTAAACAAGCTTTTGCCAAAATGTCCGGTACTATAACTTATAGCTGTCAAGTGGATGTTACATACGTTAGAAAGTGGACGATCCCTGGGCCTGATATTTGTAACGAAGGGGTTTGTGTTGCGGGCCAGCCAGAAGAAACCGGAGATAGTCAATCCAAGTCTTACACGTTTAGCTTTACTCGAAATTATTCTTATTGGCAGATCAACAACCTGGAAGTCTATAGCATCAACCGGGCAACGATGAGTAATTACGCCCTGCCAGGTGGAGTAGTCACTATGAACCCTTCGGGATATTCGCCTCCGACGGTTCAGTCCAATCACAGCGAATCAGTGAACAGTCATGTAACGGCGGGACAAACAGCATCCATATCGTACTCACCTCCCGTATTAACCGGCGGGTTAAACTCACCCCCAACTGTTCCGAATGATACGGCTGCATTAAAAGGGATGGCTGAATCAAACACGACGGAGGCCAAAGTAAAAAATGATTTGGTTAAATTCAACAGCCAAACCATCATGGATAACACGCTGACTACCAAGGATGGGCCTGCACCATCCAATCTTCCAAATCCATCAACGATCGGGAAAGACGTGCTCTACAAGCCTGACAATGTCATCAGCAGCTCCTTGCTGAATAAGGCCAACACGGCCAGCTCAGGAACCATTTATTACGATCTCCTGCCGGGGAATGTGAATGGAGGGGCAGATAAAAATTTTGCTATATCGGGAATAAACAATGTTACGGTTCATACTCCAGTGGTCATGTACCCTGGGATCACGGACGACAAGGCACACAACCAGCGCATTACGCCAAATGCTTCGAGAGCGGCGCTTATATTGGACAGGCCCTTCACGGTTATATTGCCGACCAGCGGGCAGCATCAGAGCTATCCGGGATACGGGGACCGGGATTATGCCAAGTACACGGCCTATAAGCAGGTGCAGTTTCCGTTTGACGTTTGGAATGCCGCTAAGACCCAGTACATTCAGGCAAATACCTGGATCGATATTCCGGTAGCGATGGAAGAGGTCACGTTCCAAATGCCAACCTGGGTAGATGAGGGCAACTATACGGTTCTGTTTCGCTCAATCTCGGAAAATGCTCCAGCAAGCTTCAACGTGCAGACTGCCGCAAATCTCAATTTGGCAAATCACGCAGCGATGAACACTCTTAATGTGGAGGTCATCGGCCGGTTATATGATTTTCGAGTGACAGACGTTACGGATTATAATTGGGAAAAAGTGTTCCGCACCGAGATCGGCAAGCTGATGACCTCCAGTGCCGCCTATTGGGTGGGGATGCGAAGCATAGACGGAGATTTGCGCGGGAATTCGGCTCCCTACAAGCTGCCGATCCATCCGGGTAGTCATCCGGACTCTGCTTACCGGAACATTGCGGTCAAGACCGGCTACACCTTCAGGTTTGACCTCAGAACGAAAGGGAATATGTTTACCGAACAGGATAGTATCCGGATTACACCTTCCTTTGATTTTGTCAGTACGGACGGCAGCACCCGTTATCCGGTAGACCTTTACTACCACAGCGGAGAACAGCGGTTTATCCGGATTGGATCGGAAGAGGACACGGTAGAACGGGGCGTCATTTTGAATGAACCGATGCGTAATATACCGGAGGCAGAATTGGTGGACACGGCTTTATACCGCTATGATCATAATTATACGTTTAATCAGCTTGCCGGCATGAGCCGTGAAGCCTTTGTTACTCGCTATATCCAAGTGTTTGCTAAACGCTCCGCGTATGAAGGGACTTACCATGGACTGGAGCTGACCAGCGATTTGAGAACGTATGTAGGGCCCAAGAGCGGAATTCCTTCCTCGGTGAATCCGCAGCGGGCTTTAGCCGCCGTCCAGAAATGGTATGGCGAATACAGCCTGCCGGCAGGCGTATATGTAGTGAAGCAGGGGACGGACCTGGCGGAGTACGGAAGGACGAACGGCGGGCTGTCCGAGGATTCAGAGCTCTTTTTGAAAAATGGCTACATCATCGTCAATTTCGATATTCAGAGCGTGGCTGGAGGACAGCCGAGGCTGAAGTATCTGCAGTCCCCGCTGATGAACCAGTGGCGGATGGAAGGGTACGAGCAGCAGGCTTCAGATGCGGAGGGACATCTGTTTAAGCTTAAAGATGGAGATATCGTGTTCTATGAGGCTGGCCTGTCCAGCCGCGATGATTTCCGCCCGGCCGTGACCCATTAGGGCAGAAAATACAATAACGAATAGACGGCCCTGACAAGGAGAAATCCCTGCAGGGCCGTTTCTTAAATTCAATACATAAACCGCTGATGAAAACGGATATGGTCAAACTGCTCCTTCGAAGACAACGGAACGTCTCTGCCAACCCGGACCATAAGGCAGTTGGCCGGGTGGGAGCAAATTTCCGGATCGTCGGTTGCATACCAGACCATGTCCACGGTCTGCATCAGCTTCTCCATCATGCGCCGGTAGTCCCAGACGGAGAGCCCGCTGTTTTTCAAATCCCAGTGCCAGTAATACTCGGTTGTGAACACAATATAGGATTCAAGCTGTTCCTGCTCGCAAGCGGTGTTCAGCATGGCTGAACCTAGTCCAAAGCCGCGGAAGCTGTCGGCAACCTCGATCGCTCCAAGCTCCAGCAGGTCTTCCATCCGGCCCTCTGACCAGCGTTCAAGCTCATCCGGATAATGAAAGGTGACGTACCCGATAATGGTCTGTTCGAGCCTTGCGATAATGATCCGGCCTTCTGGCAGCCCGGCAATTTCAATTAAAGCTTCCAACTGTTCGGATGGGGGCCTGAAGGCGTCCAGATCGGGATGCATCTCATATCTGCCCAGCTCTTCTGCGGAGACGGGACCTTCAACAACGGCACTGCCGCTTCCCGCTGGACCTTCCTTTGAAGAGCCGAGCGCATGGCAATGGCTGAGATGAATTTTGTAATGAAACATGATCATCCTCCCCCTTCCTTTGACTCACTTATAACAGAAAATCGAATTTTTGAAAAGTTATAGCGCTTACAAGAGTGGTATGCTATAATGCGGTTGACATAAAAAGTTCACAATTTTGTTTAAATGTTCCTTTATCCTCGCATTGCTTTTAACCCTCGTTGCAGTTCGTATTCTCGTATAGATTTATTTCTTATCCAGCATTGTTGTATCCGCTTTCAATATAGATGTTTGTCTGATGCAGCCAACATTTGAGGAGGATGAAACCATGAATGCTATGCAGCGAGAATGGATTCCGGCAACGGAATCAGACACGAATTTGGGAGATTATGAGACAGCACGCAAGGCGTTTAGCTGGGAAGAGGTTGAGCAGCAGTTTTCCTGGCATAAGACCGGCTTCATTAACATGGTTTATGAGGCGATCGACCGGCATGTTGCAGAAGGGCGGGGCGAGAAGACAGCCTTGATTTACTGCGATGCTAATCGCGAGGAGACCTATACGTTCTCTGATTTGAAGTCGTGGTCAGCCCGGTTTGCCAATGTGCTGCGCAAGCACGGGACAGCCAAAGGTGATCGCGTATTCGTATTTATGCCCCGGTCTCCGGAGCTTTATATTAGCATTTTGGGAGCAATCAGGGCAGGTGCAGTTGTGGGCCCGCTCTTTGAGGCTTTTATGGAAACAGCGGTCAAAGACCGTCTGGCCGACAGCGGCGCTTCGGTCCTTGTTACCACTTCAGCTTTGCTGCAGCGGGTTAATCGAGAAGAGCTGCCGGAGCTGCGGACCATTTTTGTCGTTGGAGATACACCGGAAGAAGCGGAAGCCAAGGGTGTCTTTCATTTTGAGCAGGAAGTGATTTCGGCCTCTACCGATTCAGCTACCGAATGGGTTGATCTCGAAGACGGAATGATCTTGCACTATACATCAGGATCAACAGGCAAACCAAAAGGCGTATTCCATGTTCACAACGCCATGATCCAGCACTACTACACTGGCAAAATGGTTCTGGATCTGCGCGAGGACGATATTTACTGGTGTACGGCGGATCCGGGTTGGGTAACGGGAACCTCCTACGGCATCTTTGCTCCTTGGCTGAACGGGGCTTGCAATCTGGTGCTGGGGGGACGTTTTGATCCGGCGGCCTGGTACGCAGCCATCGAGAAGTATAAAGTGACGGTCTGGTACAGCGCGCCGACTGCATTTCGTATGCTGATGGGAGCAGGGGAGGAATTGACAGGCAAATATGACTTATCCAGCCTGCGGCATGTACTGTCTGTGGGGGAACCGCTGAATCCTGAGGTCGTTCGCTGGGGCGCTGCCGTATACAAGAAGCGGATTCATGACACTTGGTGGATGACCGAAACCGGAGCCCAGCTCATTTGCAACTATCCGTCCATGGCGATTAAGCCGGGTTCCATGGGGAAACCGCTGCCGGGTATCGATGCTGCCATTATTGACGATCAAGGAAATGTGCTTCCTCCGAATCGAATGGGCAATTTGGCAATCCGTACACCGTGGCCTTCCATGATGAGAACGATCTGGAACAATGAAGTCAAATACGAAGAGTATATGCGCATTCCAGGCTGGTATGTGTCAGGAGACTCCGCTTACCAGGATGAAGACGGCTATTTCTGGTTCCAGGGAAGAATTGATGATGTGATCAACTCCTCCGGTGAACGGATCGGTCCATTTGAAGTGGAGAGCAAGCTGATCGAACATCCGGCCGTTGCGGAAGCAGGGGTTATCGGGAAACCGGACGCCGTACGCGGCGAAATCATCAAAGCCTTTGTTGCCCTGCGTACCGGCTACGAGCCGACAGAGGAATTAAAGGCGGAAATCTCCAGGTTTGTGAAGGAAGGGCTGTCGGCGCATGCGGCTCCGCGTGAAATCGAATTTAAGGATAAGCTGCCCAAAACCCGTTCAGGAAAAATCATGCGGCGCGTGCTCAAGGCCTGGGAGCTTCATCTGCCGGCCGGAGATCTTTCAACAATTGAAGATTAGCAAAAACATAAAAGCATCCTCTTTATTCGCCCAAGGGCGGGAAGAGGATGCTTTTTCGTTTCGGCTGCCGCCGCCCCTATTTAGGGACAACGGCATCTGTTCTTACTTCTTCTGGATATGAATCGCTCCGGATGGCTCTGATTCTCCAATGCTGTTTACCGCCGTAATCCGGACATAACCGCTGATGCCGCCGGACGTGGCGTAATCAAATTGAGGCTGAACGGTTGAACCGATCAGAGCGTAGCTGCCATCCTGCTTATCGGAAAAATAAACGTTATAGCCTGTCACATTCTCTGCTCCAGGGCTGGAATTCCAGCTGATTGCAATGCCGGCCTCTGTAATGACTCCATTCAGCCCGCCCGGCGAAGAGGGCACAGCCGCCGCAGCGGCGGGATCTGCTTCACCGGCAGCAGCATCTCCTTCAATAGCACCCGGATCACCCGGAAGTCCCGGCAAGCCCGGCAGGAAGCCGTCATTTACGGAGACAGCGGGGCTTGGCGCCGATTCCTTGCCGGCTACATCTACTGCCGTTACATAGAATGCGTAACTTGCCGAAGAGGAAATGGATACGGTAAACTGCGTCTTTTCCCCGAGAAGCAGGGACTTCGAATATTCGAAGGCGCCCCCGTTTACCGATTTGTAGAGACGATAGCCGACAAGGTCGGACTCACTGTTTTTATTGAAAGATATTGCCGCCTGGCTCGTCACAGATCCCGCTGTGAGACCTTGCGGAGCTGCAGGTGCTTTTCCGTCATCTTTGCGGGGGTCCGCCTCATAAGGCGCATCCTCGCCCGCATCCTTAGGAATGTAGTAATCCAGCGATTTGTGCTCGCCCGTCATATTGGCAAAAGCATTTTGAAGCTGCTGAATCAGCTCTTTAATCGGCGGATCCCGTTTGACAACAACCTTCTCCTGCAGCATATCGGCAGGCGTACTGTCCTGCGGAATGTAGTTAACATTGTTGTAGGTGATGTATTTTGCCCGTACCAGGACATCATCAGGTTTGGTCGGTACGTATTTGACATTAAAAATATCAGTGGTCGTTTTGCCTGCCTGCTTCGTTAACGCAGTTGGCAGAAGGCCGCTGTAGCCCGATACGGTCTTCTTGACAATGCCGTCCGGTTTAGGGAACTCACTCGTCTTAAACAGCTCTGGTTTGGCATCCGTCACCTGGTTCATGACCAGCGCCCAAATCTTGCGTGCGCGTTTCTTGCCGTCATCGGTAAGCTTATTGGACGGTGAAGCATATCCCACCCAAATGCCAAGTGTAACGTCCGGGGTGTAGCCTTCAAACCACACATCCGCATAGTCCTGTGTTGTACCGGTTTTGCCCACGACCGGAATTTGGCCGTATTTCTTAAAGTCGCTGGCTACGGAATGGCCGGTTGAGCCGCTCTCCGAAACGACAGTGCGCAGCATATCCGTCATCAGGTACGCGGTCTGTTCGGAAAATACCCGTCTTGGCTCCGCTTTATGCTGATAGACGACATTTCCTTTGGAATCTTCGATTCTTTCAATCATATAAGCATCATTATAAATACCCTGGTCGGCGATTGCTCCATAAGCATTGGTCAGCTCTTCGACGCTAACGCCATGTGCCAATCCGCCGAGCACGCCCGTGGTGGCTTGATAATCCGATTCCTCAAGGGTTGTAATGCCCAGATTTTTGACAAACGCCCAGGCCTTGTCGATGCCGACCATATTGTTGAACAGCTTGAGGGCCGGAATGTTTCGGGACTCGTTCAGAGCAGTCCGGGCGGTAACAAGGCCTTTATATCCGCCGCTGGAGTTCACTGGAATATGGTAGCCCTTCTGGTAGTCCTTCAGAATGATCGGCGAGTCGTCGATAACGCTGGCAGGCTGGATCAAACCTGCTTCTAAAGCAGGCAGATAAGCCGCTAACGGCTTCATCGTGGAACCAGGCTGACGAACCATTTGCGTCGCGTAGTTCATCTGCTCGGTGTAGAAATCGCGGCCCTCGATCATGCCGAGAATCGCGCCTGTCTTGTGGTCAATCATCATGCCGGCCACTTGTTCCAGGCCTTTGGTTGTGCTTTCCGGCGAGAAGTTATCCGCGTTGTCGGACACTTTGTGCATGGCGCTGTAGACTTTCTTGTCAATGGTCGTATAAATGCGGTAACCGCCGGTCAGAAGCTGTTGTCTGGCATCCTCCAGCAGCTGGGCGTTCTCTTTGCTTGTCAGAGCTTCCTTGTCGAGTGATGGATCCTTCAGCATGGCCAGAATCTGTGCGCCCTGGCGCTCCGTCTCCAGCATAAGATAAGGATAAGTATCGTAAGCCTTCTTGGTTGTAGGAGCGAGCGCTGACTTAATATCAAATTGAAGCGCTTCATCGTACTGGGTCTGGTTTATTTTGCCTTCTTCCAGCATCCGCTGCAGCACAAGGTGCTGCCTTTTGACTGCGCGGCTGAAGTTGGTTTCATTAAATTCGCCTTTGCCGTTAAAGGCTGAATAAGAGCTTGGAGCCTGCGGCAGGCCGGCCAGGTAAGCGCATTCGGCAATGTTCAGCTTGGTGAGATCTCCGATGCCGAATATGCCTTTTGCAGCGGCTTTGATCCCGTACAGGTTATAGCCGTTGGAGCCGTTGCCATAAGGGACTTTGTTCAGGTAGGCAGTCAATATCTCCTGCTTGGACAAGAACCGCTCCAGTCTCAGCGCCAGCAGAATTTCCTTGAACTTCCGGTCCTCTGTCCGGTCAAGGCTCAGAAAGACGCGTCTTGCCAGCTGCTGGGTCAGCGTACTGCCTCCTGTTTGGACATCCTCCTTGAGCACGCGCTGCTTCACTGCCCGCAGTGTTCCGCTGATGTCAACGCCTTTGTGTTCATAAAAATTATTGTCTTCAATGGAAATGACTGCATCAATTACGGTAGAAGGGATTTCCTTGTACTCCACGGGCCGTCTGTCTTCTTCCGAACGGAGCTGGCCGATCGCCGAGGCATCACGGAAATACGCGAAAGTTGTGATGTCGTTGTAATTGATCTGCGCCTCAATGTCCGCGCGTGAACGGACCGGATCGTCTTTGACGATCGCGGATACATAACCGAATGCGGTTCCAATGGCAAACAGCACACCGGCCAGGCCTGTTATGAACAATCCCAACAAAATTCGAAGTATAATGCGTCCGGCCCGTCTTCTTTTGGGCTGGGGGATTTGCTTTTCCGGACTGTTATCCTTATCTAAAGCCATGAGCATCCTCCTTTTGACAAGCAACATTATAGCACAAAAAGCGGGGTTTGAATCCTCAATTCGACCTGATTGGATGGTTTCTGGTAATGCAGGCAATACCCGGCCTTGACTTGCTAATTTGATCTGTGTTATAAAAAAGCTTAAAGCTGCATATTCGAAAAAGCTGGGAAGGACAACAGTAAAAGACGAAATTCTGCTGCTCAGAGAAACGGTGGTTGGTGCGAACCGTAAAGCAAACGTCTTTGAATTACAGTCTGGAGCTGTCCGGGGGAAAGCAAACCTGCTAGTAGTCCGGTACCGGGGAACCGTTATGGAAATGAAGTGAAAACCGATGATGCCTGAATTATATCAGGTTATGGGCATCGGTTTTAATTAGGGTGGTAACGCGAGCGCTCCTTCTCGTCCCTTGGGATGAGAAGGAGCTTTTTTGCGCCGTTTTTTTTGGACCAATACGATATTTAGGAGGCATTCAGAATGAAATGGGATGAATTAACGCTGCCGCAGCGTGAAGAGGTAGAGCGCCAGCTGGTCATTTTGAACAGGGGAGTGGTGGAGACCGTTCCTGAGGAGGAATTGAAGCAAAAGCTGATGAAATCGGTGGCGGCTAAAACTCCGCTGAAAGTAAAATTGGGTCTTGATCCGTCAGCGCCGGATATTCACATCGGCCATACAGTCGTGATGCAGAAGCTGCGCCAGTTTCAGGAGCTTGGCCACCAGGTGCAGCTGATTATCGGCGATTTTACCGGTATGATCGGCGACCCGACAGGCAAATCGGAAACCCGCAAGCAGCTGACTAAAGAAGATGTGCTGCGCAATGCTGAAACGTACAAGAAGCAGATCTTTAAGATTCTCGACGCTGAGAAGACTCAAGTGTTCTTTAACTCCGAATGGCTCGGACCGATGACTTTTGAAGATGTAGTGAAGCTTGCAGCCAAAGTAACCGTCGCCCGTATGCTGGAACGTGACGATTTCACGAAACGCTACACGAGCGGCCAGCCGATCAGCATTCACGAATTCTTCTACCCGCTTATGCAGGGCATGGACTCTGTTGCGCTGAAATGTGATATTGAGCTTGGCGGAACTGACCAGAAATTCAACCTGCTCATGGGCCGCACCCTGCAGAAGGAGTATGGTCAGGAGCCTCAGGTCATTATGATGACCCCGCTGCTCGAGGGGCTTGACGGCGAGAAGAAGATGAGCAAGAGCCTGAATAACTACATCGGGATTGATGAGGAGCCGAACGAGATTTACGGCAAAGCGATGTCCGTACCGGACGAGCTGATGCTCAAATACTACGAGCTGGTAACCGATCTCACCAATGAAGAGCTGGATATTCTGAGACAAGGCCTCAAGGAGGAGACGCTGCATCCGCGCGATGCAAAAATGAAGCTCGCCTACACCCTTGTTCGCATGTACCATGGGGAAGAAGCGGCAGCTTCGGCGCAGGACCACTTCGTGACCGTATTCCAGCAGCGCGCTCTGCCGGATGACATTCAAGAGGTTGAGATCGATTCAGCTGAACTTGAGAACGGCCAAATCCGCTTGATCAAACTGCTTACGCTGCTTGACTTTGCAGCTTCCAACGGGGAAGCGAAACGCAGCATCCAGCAGGGTTCGCTCAAGATCAACGAGGAGAAAATGACCGATGTGAACGGCGAAGCAGCCGTGAAGACCGGTGATATTGTGCAGGTCGGCAAACGCAAATTTGCTAAACTGATTATTAAATAAAAAGCTGATTATATTAAATAAAAGAAAGCCCCTCGCATGAGGGGCTTTCTTCATTAAGCTTATTAAGCTTAATCTTAACGGTTGTAGAATTCGACGATTTGTTTCTCGTCAATATCTTGGGACAACTCAGCGCGTTCAGGAAGACGGATGTACTTGCCTTCAACAGCGCTGTCGTTGTATTCCAGGTAAGCTGGAAGATGGGTGCGGTTCTCAAGAGCTTCTTTGATGGAAGTCAAGGAACGGCTTCTTTCACGCAAGCCGATTACGTCGCCAGTGTTTACCTGGTAAGAAGCGATGTCGACTTTTTTACCGTTTACAGTCACGTGACCGTGGGATACCAGCTGGCGGGCACCTGCACGGGAGTTAGCGAAACCAAGACGGTAAACCAGGTTGTCCAAACGGCTTTCAAGCAGGAACATGAAGTTCTCGCCGGCAATACCTGGCATTTTGTGCGCTTTGGAGAACAAAGTGCGGAATTGCTTCTCTCCCATACCGTACATGTGACGCAGTTTTTGCTTCTCTTGAAGCTGCATACCGTAGTTGCTCATCTTTCTGCGCTGGTTAGGACCATGTTGTCCCGGAGGGAAAGGGCGTTTCAATTCTTTACCTGTACCGCTCAGGGAAATTCCAAGACGGCGGCTGAGTTTAAATTTAGGACCAGTGTAACGTGCCATTGTATAAGTAGACTCCTTTATTAAATAAATTTAGTAGGGGGCTACACTATTTGCGCCGGTTTTGTATTGACGAACGGAGGGATAGAAGATAATCCGCTCTTCTGCCAGGAAAGTTCAGCCGCTGTCCTGACAGCAACAAAGCCCGTGAGGGTGACACAATTCATTACGCCCAAGCAAAGACTCTATCCAGTCTTTTTCAACATTAAATGATATAGGACTCAGCAGGCAAAGTCAAGCGCATGACGTTTAATAAAACGCAGAATTTTGTCGATAGGTCTTTTGGACTAAAAAAAGTTGCTGTTCAGGTTGATTCCTAGTGCAAATTGGTTATAGAAATAGTAGAATATACGGTATCAAAATATCCTCTTTGGAAAGTAATTTTGGATTTGGCAGGGTAGCGGGTATCACAAGCCGAAGGTTTAACGGCAAAAAGGAGCTTTCTCTATGGCTGAATATCTAAAGGAGAACCGAACTAGACATAACACTGATATTGCTTTTCTGAATACAGGGAATACGCAGCCTGCCGGACAAGCTGAAGACTGGCTGGACGATATGGATATTACGCGGCATGACTTCCCTTATATAGAAGAGCTTCTGCAGCAAGCTTTCTCCAATTGGGCAGAGGATGCCCTGCCTGTCTACGGATTAGAATCGGCCGGCTGGTACCTGGTTGATTACACAGGAAAAATCATTGCCGGGACAGGAAAGCCGGAGGAGGCAGAGACCGCCCGTTTAGCCGCCGCTGCCGGCATGGTGCTGACGACCGGAGAACCTGAACGGGTGATCGAACCTGGATGCGCCGCTGCGGCTGTTCCGGTTAGAACCCGGAAGTTCGAAGAGGTGTATGCTGTACTGGTATGCATCGATGCTTCCAACTCCGAGAATTTAGCGTTGGCGATGCAGGCCTCCAGACATTTTGGCACCTGCTTCTATCGTAAGCTGAATCAATTGTTTATGGGAGATCTCTACAATTTACAGAGGCAGAACGAACGGGAATCGGCCCGCTGGACAGCCCTGCTGCAAATTGTGAAGAGGATTCACGATAAAATTGATGTCGGAGCGGTCTTGAACGAAGTATTAGACAGCATGAGCGTTATTTATCCCGGAGCCCATCTGGAGCTGCTGATGACCCAGGATTTTAAGAGCAGTGACAGTCTTCAGGTCAAACCGCTGCGTTTTAATACGGATAATGAGCATGACGAGCTATGTGTGCGTGCCTATACCGAGAATACGATGCTGTCCCGGGAAAGGGTGTCGGATTCCGGCTTAAGAATGCTGGAAATTGCCGTGCCGCTGAGCGGAAAGCAGGGGGTATACGGGGTGTTTTATCTTTCGATCCCCGGCGAACTGGGCAAAGATATGGATCTGCAGCTGATGGGGATCCTGGCGGATACCGCAGGCAATGCGTTTGAGAATGCCAAGCTCTATGAGCAGTCAAACCTGCTGATTCAGGAGCTTCAGCTGATTAACGAGCTGTCCAGGCAGCTTAGTCAAAGCCTGAAGCCCGATGAGCTGTTTGAATTCGCCACTAAAGAGCTGCTTGAAATTTTCAAGGCTGATTTCTGTGCCATTTCGGAGCTTACCCCGCGGGGTGATGAATTCCGGATCATGTCGACGAATATTGATGTGCTGGACAGGGAGCCTTTCCCGGCCAGCTACGGAATCTGTGGTCTGGTCTACAACACGAAGGAACCGCTCATTATTTCGGATTATGAGACCTTTCAGGGCGCAAGCTCAAAAATCATGGAATCAACGGATTCAAGGTCCCTGATCGGGGTTCCGCTGATGCTCAGAGGCAGGCTTAGCGGTGCTATTCTGCTGACGCACAGGGAACCGCATTTCTTTTCCTACGATAATTATAAGCTCTTGCAAATTCTTGCCAGCCATATCGGGCTCGCCATGGCTAATGCTTCCCTGTATGATGCGGTACAGCATATGGCGAACAGGGACATGCTAACAGGGCTCTACGCCCGTCATTATTTAGACCGCTGCATCAAGAAGCGGCTTGCCAATGATTCAGGCGGTGCCCTGCTTGTGGTCGATATTGATAAGTTCAAGCAGGTGAACGACAGTTACGGCCATCAGGTTGGGGATAAGATTTTGAAGCAGGTATGCGATATTATCAAAGGCTCAATCCGCAGCGATGATGTTGCGGCCCGCTGGGGCGGGGAAGAGCTTGCGATTTATTTTCCATACATGTCTGCTGACGAATGCTTCAGGGTTGCCGAAAGAATCCGGGAGCGGGTTATTGCCGAATCGGAGCCGGAGGTTACGGTATCCTGCGGGGTAGGAAGCTGGCAGTTTGACCGGGAGCGCATCAGTGTCGAGCTGCTGTTCTTTATTGCGGATATGGCGCTCTACCGGGCAAAGAACGGAGGGCGGAACCGGACAGAGATCGGTTACTGCGACGGATCACCTGAAAGTTTGGCAAGCTGGCTGGAGGAGAAGGACGCTCTTTGATGGGCGTCTTTTTTGTTGTTCATTTGAGCTGCAGATCCGTATAACTGTGCGCGGAAAGGACAGCCTAACCTTATACCTGTAAAGGGGAGGAAGATTCATGAAGAGGAGCAGACACCGGTTTATCTGGATCGGTTTGACCGGGCTTGTCATGGGTCTGCTGACGGGGTGCGGGCAGCAGCGTACAGCACAGCAGTGGTTTGATTTGACCTGGGCCGGCCTGGCCGGCGTAGATGCTTTTCATATCAGCGGCCAAGCGGAGGTGAATCCTGAAGCGAATTCGAAGAATGCCCGGACGTTTACGTATGGAGCTGATTTGGAGCAGCATACCCGGCTTTCTGTCCAGGCTGTTCCTGTGCGGGGAGGAATCTATTCTTCAGGGGCTGGTCTTAAGAAGCAGAATGGGCCGGCCGCACTGGAGCTTCGGGATGGAACCAGCTGGGTCATCCGGCAGGAGGGGGGCAGGCTGGATGCTTGGACGGCAGCAGCGGCGGGACGGGTAAACCCGTTGACGGCGATCGAAGGGCTTCGGCAAATGAGAAAAAATCTCCGTCTCGAGACCGGGGGAGCTCGCGGAACTCAGGTGCTGCGGATTGAACCGGACTCCGAGCAGGAGCTGCTCAGGCTCAAAGACCATCTGATCTCGGAAATGAACAGCATTCAAACAACCTGGAACGGGAAGACAGCAGGCTCTCCTCACCGTCAGAACGCCGAAGCTGTGCAGGAGGGAAATCAGCTGATCGAGGCAAGCCGGCAGCAGCTGATGCAGATTTTAGCCGGGGCGAAGGTCCAGACCATTTACCATTTGACCATCAACAAGAGAACCAATCTACCGGTTCGTTTAACCTCGGAAACCCGCATGATCTACACCGACCCGAAAGGCAGCCGTCACAGCGAGACCCTGTGGAATGACGCCCGTTTCACCGACTACCGCTGAGGACCGGAAGCCGTACGTACAGAATGCTGTGCCCTGCGCTGATTTTATTCCTTTGGCATGATACAATGGGACAGGAGATTTACACCTGCTGCTGCTGTCAGCAGACGTGCAGTCAGCTGTAATTAAGGAGGAATTAAGCGTTATGAAAGATCCAAGAATGCAAAAGCTTGCCCAAAATCTGGTCGGTTATTCCGTCAACGTTCAGCCGGGGGAAAATGTTCTGATCGAAATGATCGGCAGTGAACGCGACCTGATTAATGCCATTGTAGAGGAAGTCGCCAAAGCCGGCGGTCATCCGTTTGTGCAGCTGACGGACAAGACGACCCAGCGCGCAATGCTGATGAACGCAGCGGAAGAGCAGATCAAAACCTGGGCGGCTATTGACCTGAACCGGATGAAGCAAATGCAGGCGTATATCGGCATCCGGGCAGGCGAAAATGTGAATGACCTGGCGGATGTGCCGGAGAAAAATATGAAAATGTACAATGCTTTATACAATCATCCCGTACATAGCGAACAGCGTGTCAAGCACACCAAATGGGTCGTGCTGCGTTATCCGAATGCAAGTATGGCGCAGCTTGCTAACACAAGTACAGAAGCATTCGAGGATTTCTACTTTGACGTCTGCAATCTGGACTACGCGAAGATGGACCGCGCGCAGGATGCCCTTGCCGAATTGATGAAGCGAACCGATAAGGTCCGCATTACAGGTCCGGGAACCGATCTGCAGTTCTCCATTAAAGGAATTGATGCAATTAAATGCTCCGGCCAAGCGAATATCCCGGACGGAGAAGTTTATACCGCTCCGGTTCGTGATTCCGTTAACGGGGTAATCAGCTATAACGCCGCTTCGCTGTACAATGGCGTGACGTTTGAGAATGTGGTATTCCACTTTGAGAACGGCAAAATCGTCAAAGCAGCCAGCAACAATAATGAACGGATTAATGAAATTCTAAACTCGGATGAAGGCGCGCGCTATATCGGCGAATTCGCCATTGGTTTCAATCCGTACATTCTTCACCCGATGAAAGACACCTTGTTTGATGAGAAGATTGCAGGCAGCCTGCATTTTACGCCGGGACAGGCCTATGAAATTGCTGACAACGGCAACCGTTCTTCCATTCATTGGGACTTGGTTCTGATCCAGCGGCCGGAGTACGGCGGCGGAGAAATTTATTTCGATGATGTTTTGATCCGCAAGGACGGCATTTTTGTTCTGCCGGAGCTTGAACCGTTGAATCCGGACAATCTCAAGTAGAGGGAATTAATCCGGGCATCGCTATTGCCTAGAAAGCGGATTCATTGTATGATTAATTCGTCAATTCATAGCTGAATTCGGAGGGATTATAAATGGCTACGAACAATCAGGCGGTTGTGGAAATTGCTCAAACAGCAGCAAAATTTTCTTCTTCCATCGTACTTCAGGCCGAAAATAAATACATCGATGTGAAGAGTATTTTGGGTCTTTTCACAACTTTGGTTAGCGGCAGTAGTTACGAGCTGCATGTACACGGACCGGATGCTGAGGAAGCTAAAGCAGCAATGACGGAAGTGTTTGAGAAGCATGGACTGAAAGTAACTTTGGTTTCCGAGTAACGCAAGCTGGAACACCCTCTCCGCACAGGAGGGGGTGTTTTTTTAGAACGGTCATGCGCCTCAGCCTTTTCCAGATCCCGGAAAGATGTTATTTCAGAGCAGTCTTGTATTGAGAACAGATATCGCTTAATATTAAAAGTAAATAGGTGGACTTGGGTCACTGATACAGAGAGGGGGAGAAGATACATGACTTCATCTGATTTGCAGGAACAGCTGAATTTAAAAGCGTTGAATCTGCTGCAGGAAGACGCTTATAAAATAGAGAAGTTAATTGAAGTGCAGATGGAGAACTTGGCTACACGCTACTGCCCACTCTATGAGGAAGTGCTGGACACGCAAATGTTCGGATTCTCCAAGGAAGTTGATTTCGCGGTAAGAGCTGGTCTTGTGAACGAGACAGTCGGCAAACAGATTCTTAGTAAATTAGAGCGGAATCTGGCTCTTCTCTACGAAGCGTTGAATCAAAAGGCGAATCAGTCCGAAGACGGAACGTTATAAATGCCAATGAGAAAGGGGCGAACCTCCTCAGCAGCTTAGCTGAGCACGAGGATTCGCCCCTTCTTTTGTTAGTTTGTTAAGGCCTCATATGCAGGTGCAGGTTATACGAGATAGAAGGACACGCCCAAAATGGCATAGACAGCGAGCAGCAGCATTCCTTCATACCAGTTGGTAGAACCGTCCTGGGTAATGGATTTGGCGATAAAGACCGCTACGCCCATTGCGGCCAGCTCGATGACCGTAAAGACGATATCCATGGGGCCGGAAGCAAACAGCTGGCTGACAAAGACGAGCACCGGAGCAACAAACAGGGCAATCTGCAGGCTGCTTCCCACTGCAATTTCGACTGCTGCGCCGATCTTGTTCTTCAGCGCCAGCATAACAGCTGCTGAATGCTCTGCAGCGTTGCCGACAATGGCTACGACAAACGCACCGACGAAGATGGCGGAAAGTCCGAATTTTTCGGTAATTGGATCCAGGGTATCGACCAGCCACTCACTGACGAAGGCCACCATAACGGTTGCGATAATCAGGTAGAGGATGGAACGCCCTTTGGACCAGGCGGCTTCTTCGTGCTCTACATCCAAAGGTCCGCCCTCGGATACATCCGCCAAATAATCCTTGTGGGTAATCATAGAGAAGAGCAGCCACAACAGATAAGATACAATTAACACGCCGCTTACGATCAGGCTCAGCACATTCGTATCTTTGGATTCAATGGCATGGGTATGTAGAAAGATAGCCGGTACACCAAGTGCGATGATGGCGAGGAGCATCAGGGAACCGTTAAGTCCGGCAAGCGAAACGTTGTAATTCTGGATCTTATATTTGATTCCCCCAGCCAGGACGCTTAGGCCGAGCACCAGCAGAAGGTTGCCGATAATGGAGCCCGTGATGCTGGCTTTGACCATATCAAATTCGCCTTCTTTAACCAGCAGGATGCCGATAATCAGCTCGGCTGCGTTGCCGAACGTGGCGTTCAGGAATCCCCCGAGCCGCTGGCCCGCATGATGAGCGACGCTCTCTGTCGCTTTGCCCAGGAAGCCGGCTACAAAGATGACCGATACTGCGGAGATAATAAACTCCAGCGTATAGGGGAATCCGGCGTAATGTCCGACAGCGCTCAGGATAAAGCTGATAATCAGTAGTGCAGGAAACCACAATTTCTTCAATAAAGACACCTCTTTTTCCAATTAAATGAACCGAATGTAATGGTAGCCCCGACAAAACATTACAAATTCAATATAACCAAGATGAGGAAAATTATAAACGAAAAATCAAGTGCAAGTCTACATTTGCTTTCCAAGGCGGTTGCAATTACAATTGTAAATAAATGAGCTTGCTGACGGATGCTTTTGCAGAAAGTGTCGTCAAGCAGGGTAGGGAGGATTAGCCATGACCGATCAATTGGCGCTCGCAACGGGCGCAATTCGGATCGCGGACGACGTGGTAGCCAAGATCGCAGGAATGGCTGCCCTTGAAACGCCTGGTATTGCAGCGATGTCCGGAGGTCTATCTGAAGGCTGGGCCAAACGGCTCAGCGGCAAAAATGTGCAAAAAGGTGTGACCGTTGAAGTCGGTCAGCTCGAGGCGGCAGTCGATCTGCGCATTCTGGTTCTGTATGAAACCCCAATTCATGAGGTCTGCCGTATGCTTCAGCAAAATGTTCGGGAAGCCGTCGAAAGCATGACAGGCCTTAAAGTGGTTGAAGTGAACGTGAAAGTCGAAGGCGTAGCGTTCAAGAACGACGAAATTTAAGTTTTGTCTAAGCAGCGCCCGAAGAGAAGTAAAATTCAAGAAGCGCACAGGATTCCGTTTAAGAGGGAACAGCAAAAAGTCCGGCCAGAGTTCTGGTTCCGGACTTTTTGAGGTTCAGCGGGTTTCATATCGGCCGTAACGGCGGCGGCGTTCGTTTAATTCATCTTCACGAACCACAACGGATTTGGTCACTTCACGCTTCTGAACGGCCGCAGAGGACCGCGAGATGCTGAGCACAATGCCCACACTCGCCATCATCATGAGGAGGGAGGAGCCTCCGTAGCTGATGAACGGCAGCGTTACGCCTGTAATCGGGATGGTCCGTGTGACACCGCCGATGTTTATGAAGGCCTGGATCGCGATAAGCCCCATAATCCCTACACCGACGAGCATGCCGAATGTATCCTGGCAGCGCAGGGAGACAAGCAGGCCGCGCCAAATGAAATAAACATAGATCAAGAGGAACAGCAGGGTTCCAATAAAGCCGAATTCTTCCCCGATGACAGAGAAGATAAAGTCGTTGTACGGATTCGGCAAATAGTGCAGCTTCTGAATGCTTTGGCCGAATCCGGTGCCCGTTAAGCCGCCGTGGCCGATTGCGGTCAGCGACTGAATCAGGTTCCAGCCGTAACCCTTGACATCTTTAAAAGGATCGATAAAGGCCTGGAAACGTCCTGTTTTGTAGTTTGAGGCGATGGAGTCGGCAGCCCCGGAAGAGTGCAGGCCGTCAATAAGGGCTTTAGCACCTAGAACCAGGCCGAGCCCTACAGCCAGTAGAAGCAGCGACGCCATAATATGCTTCAGATTGGCCCCGCCCGCAAAAATAATCAGGCCGGAGGTTGCGACCAGAATCAGGCAGGAGCCGAAGTCCGGCTGGAGCATTATCAGTCCGGCCACAAAGCCGACGATCATCGTGACCGGAATATATCCGGTCCGGAGATCCCGGAGCCGCTCGCCTTTTTTGGTAATCAGGGCGGACAGGTACAGGATAATCGTAATTTTAGCAAATTCCGTTGGCTGAATGCTGATAGGCCCTAGAATAAGCCAGCTTCGTGAACCGTTTAGCTGCGATCCGATAAACGGCATCAGCAGCAGCACGAAGATGACGATAATAAACGCTGGAACGAACAGCTTCTTGTAGCGCTGGAACGGAATGTTCATGGCGATAAACATGCAGAATAGGCCGCCAACAGCGAACATCAGCTGCTTTTTTACAAAAAACATGGAGTCATAATTAAACTTTTCATTAGTAACAGCAATGCTGGAGCTGGAGCTGAATACCATAACCAGTCCAAATCCGACCAGCAGCAGGGTCAATATGAGCAGCTGAAAGTCCGGTGTTCCCCGTCTGGCCATATTCTGCTGAGGTTCCTTCTTCTTGTTCCCGCTATTCCGGCTCATCCGTTTATCCGCCTGTCAGCAGAGTCCGCCGGATTCATCCGGCCGCTCTCAAGGAAAGAGGGACTGAGGTGAGAGAAGACAGGGAGCGGGAACGGGCTCCCGGAATGTTCCGTTACGGTCGTGTGACTTATGTTTAAGCCGAGCAGCAGATTGGTTGAGTTGATACGGGCAGCGCCGTTTCTGCCTTGAATTTCGGCCCCGGTATCCACGTGCATGAACACCCTCCTAACTATTAAACTAGCAAATTGCCATAGGAATATCGCGAAGAATGCGAAGAAATAAGTTCTCTGCGTATACGTTGTACCTACCATGATAGTATGTTTACCAGGCTTGCGCAAGCGTGCAGAAGGCGGAACAGGGCAGCTTTTTTGAGGGCTGGAGGCCGCTTGTGGTGCGGGTTTGCGGCCGGCTGTCCTATTGCTTTTGATTTCTGTTACAATAAGAGGAAAAGCCGGGAGCAAAGACGGTCCGGCAATCAGGCGGAGGTAGAAAGCTTATGGGACGGGGAGAAGTAGAACAATTGTATCCGGTGATGGTCGAGCGCAGGCGTTATCTGCATCGTCACCCTGAGCTGTCTTTCAAGGAGCAGGAAACTTCAGCCTTTATAGCGGACGTACTGCAGAAGGCCGGAGTAGAGATGAGAACGAAGGTGGGGGGCAACGGTGTAGTCGGGATTATCAAAGGCAGCCTGCCGGGACCCGTAGTTGCGCTTAGAGCGGATATGGACGCCCTGCCGATTCAGGACGAGAAGAATACGGACTACAAGTCGGAGGTGCCGGGCGTCATGCATGCCTGCGGTCATGACGGCCATACGGCTGTGCTGCTCGCGTTAGCGGAATATTTTGCCGGGAGAAGAGACCTTATCCGCGGTGAAATCAGGCTGCTGTTCCAGCCGGCGGAAGAGGTTTGTCCGGGCGGGGCTCTGCCTATGATTAACGAAGGGGCCCTGGATGGGGTGGATGTCATTTACGGGGTCCATCTCTGGACGCCGATTCCGGTCGGCACGGCCGCTTCTGCCCCGGGGCCCATGATGGCCTCGACGGATGAATTTTTTGTGGATATACACGGGCGCGGAGGCCACGGCGGCATGCCTCATAAGACCATCGACAGCGTTGTGGCGGGATCGGCTCTGGTGATGCAGCTGCAGAGCATTGTGAGCCGTTCGGTGAATCCGCTGGATCCGGCTGTAGTTACGATCGGGTCGTTCCATGCGGGAACCGTGCAGAACGTCATTGCTGAGCGCTGCAGGCTGGCGGGTACGGTTCGATGCTTTAACGAGACGTCCAGAGAGCTGATCCGGGAGCGGATTGCTTCGGTGGTGGAGCATACGGCCAGCAGCTACGGGGCAAGCGCAAGCCTGGAATATGTGCCGGGTTATCCGCCGCTCGTGAATGATAATGAAGAGACGGCAAGATTTTTCAAAGTGGCGGGCGGCCTTGAAGGAATCAAGACGGAACTGACTCAGCCGATTATGCCTGCGGAAGACTTTGCCTACTATCTGCAGAGAGTGCCGGGCTGCTTTATCCTGGTTGGAGCCGGGAATCCGGAGAAAGGCGCGGAATATCCTCACCATCACCCCAAGTTTGATCTTGATGAAGAGGCGATGGGCCATGCGGCAAGGATTCTGATTGCACTCGCGGAAAATTATATGCAGGAATGGCCGCAGCCCGCATCCGCAGAATAATTCAGTGTGCGGCGTCATTTTTAAGCGTTAAAATTTCATTTCTTTAGGGATGCAGCTTGTGCATGACTGCCGCATTTTTGGGAAACTCTACTAATCAGGGCAGCAGGCTTGACCGGAGTCCGGACGGAGATTCCAGCCGTAGGTTCCAGTTTAGAAGATCGGCAGATGTGTCAAAAATGGGAAGCCCCCGCCGTTTGCGGCCGGGGCTCTTTGCTTTGTACAAGCCGGTCGGCCTGCACCGCCGCATTTGCCGGCTTGCCAAGTCAGGAGGGACAAGAAGAAATGAAAGGACAAGGCGCTTGCATCGTGCAGAACGATCACATCGTGCTCTTGGAGACGGCACATCCGGAGTTCGGTCGGGCCAGGGAGCTGCTTGGCGAATTTGCGGAGCTGGTCAAGACTCCCTCGGCCTTCCACACCTACCGCATCTCTCCACTGTCATTATGGAATGCGGCCGCACTGGGCGAGACACCTGAGGGGGTGATTGGCAAGCTGAGGGAGCTGTCCCGCTGGCCGGTGCCGGGTAAAGTTGAAGAGGATGTGGCGCTGTGGATGGGAAGATACGGCCAGCTGGCTCTCAAATCCTCCATGCGTGAGGAAGGGCAGCTTGAGCTGTATGTGCAGACAGGGAACGAAGAGGTTCTTGAACGGCTTCTTCAAAAGCTGAGCCTGCAGAAAAATGGAATGGAACAGTTAGGCATCGTAAGGGCTGATGAGCAGACTGTTTATGTCAAGTCCGCCTCGCGGGGACTACTGAAGCAGGAACTGACCAGGCTTGGCTACCCCGTCATTGACGAAGTCGGCTACCGGGCGGGTGCGCCGCTTGCCTTTGAATTTCGCCCTGCGCTGCCTGATGGCACGCCATTTGGCCTTAGAAGCTACCAGCAGGTCTGTGTGGACGCATTTGCGGGCGCATTAGGTGCTTTAGCAGATGCTGACCGCGCTGACAGCGGCGGTCCTGCCGGCAGCGGGGTGCAGGTGCTGCCGTGCGGCGCAGGCAAAACGGTCATCGGGCTCGGGGCCATGCAGCGGCTCCAATGCGAAACCTTGATTCTGACCTCCAGCATCACTTCTGTCAGGCAGTGGATTCAGGAGCTGACCAGCAAAACAACACTCTCCCCGGAGCAAGTGGGTGAATATTCAGGCGAGAAGAAAGAAGTTCGTCCCGTCACGGTCTCCACCTACCAGATTCTCACCCACCGGACGCGTAAAGAAGAGGGGTTCAGGCATCTGTCGCTGCTGAACGGACGCGACTGGGGGCTCATCATTTATGATGAGGTTCACCTGCTCCCTGCTCCCGTCTTTCGGGCAACTGCCGATATTCAGGCGACCCGGAGGCTGGGGCTGACCGCAACCTTGGTCCGGGAAGACGGCTGCGAGCAGGATGTCTTTTCACTCATCGGGCCCAAGCAGAAAGAAATTCTCTGGAAGGACCTTGAGCATCAGGGCTGGATTGCCGAAGCGGCATGCTGCGAAATCCGGGTGCCGTTATCTGATGAGTACCGCAGGCTTTATGACCAGGCAGGCAGCAGGAGCCAATTCAGATTGGCCTCGGAAAATCCCGACAAACTCCAGGTTGTGCGCCAGCTTGTCAAGCGGCACCAGGAACAGCAGATTCTGATTATCGGCCAATATGTCGATCAGCTGGCCAAGCTGGCTTCCGAGCTGCAGATTCCGCTGATTTCGGGAGCAGCCTCGCAGGAACAGCGCAGCGTTTTATATGAAGCTTTCCGGACAGGCGCTATTCATGTGCTGGCGGTTTCGAAGGTCGTCAACTTTGCCGTCGATCTGCCCGATGCCGCGGTAGCGATTCAGATTTCAGGCAGCTTCGGCTCAAGGCAGGAGGAGGCGCAGCGTTTAGGGCGTATTCTCCGGCCCAAGACAGGCGGGAACCGGGCTTATTTTTACAGTATTGTATCAGACCGGACCAAAGAGGAAGCATTCGCGGGAAAAAGACAGCTGTTCCTGGTGGAACAGGGATATCACTATACCGTGGTACCTGCGGGAAGCAGCGGGCCGGACCTGCTGCCGGAGTCAAAGGAGGCATGAGTGGTGAGCGAATTTCATTCAAGCCGGATAACCGGAAGGAACGTTGAAGCCGGTGAGCCAGCAGCAGCGGGCCATGCAGAGGCGCAGGCCGTGAAGCCGAAGAGCGGACTGCAGGAGCGGACGCTGCAGCTGATATTCAGCAGGTTTGCCGCCCAGCCCTTTTCACAGGAGCAGCTTGAGGGGAAGGCAACGGCTTATTGCTCGGGAGCGGAGCTTGTGTACGGACTTCATCTGCTCCGGAGGGCCGGTATCGTGCAGACCATCAGCCGGGGCTGGGGCGAGAACTATTTTGCCCTGTCCATGAGCGAATTCCTCTCCCTTTCGCAGCAGCAGTTTGAACCCGAATGGGAAACCGGCGGACACCCGGCGGCCCGGACCCGGCATGTCCGGCTTCTAAAGGAAGGCAGGCACGGCATTTCCCGGACTCTGCTCAAAACCCTCTCTTTTATTGCCAAAGGGGGCCTCTCTCTTACCTCCAAAGGAAAACTGCAGCTCCGTTCCTTAAAGCGATTAGCGGAAATCATCCCGATTCAGGACGAGGATGTGGCAGGGCTTCAGCTGCAGTACGCGGAGCAGGAGCATTATCCTCCGTCCATTGCCGTTCTGCTGGATTTGGCCCTGTCGTTTGGACTTGTTCAGCTGCATCCCAAAGGATGGAAAATCAGCGGGCCGGCTTTAGCCCGTTGGCTCAAGCTCCCGGAAGCACAGATGGACGGGCTGATCATGAAGGAGCTGCTGACAAGATATGTGCCGCCCCGCCCGTTTCTTCAGCATGCAGCTGCCGTGCTGCTGCTGCCGTCCTGGAAGCCCGGCATGTGGCAAAGCGTTGATGACCTATTCAGGCTTCTGAGAAAGAAGGGCATTTCTCCGGATGCGTCACCTCAGGCCGGACAAGGCGGGCAGACTGGGCTGCCTGCCGAACAGCTGTGGCTTGCAGCCTGGTTAAATCTGTTATGCGCATTTGGCTGGATGGAGCTTGGATATTCAAGTGAGCATGAAGGGGAACGCGCAGCGGGGAGCGCGGGGTACGCAGGAGGCGCAGCCTTGCTGGACTGCGGCGATTTGGCAGAGTTCCCGGAATTTCTGAATCTCATGAATTCCCCGGCTTCCTCTGTTCCTGCAGCCCTCATGTTCAGATGGGTCCGCAAACCCGAATTAGCCGATGATCATGGAGAACAGGGGATGCTGCTGCTGTCAGGGGCTGAAGAAGGGAACCGGGTCTGTAAGGCAGGGAACGCTTATGAAATTCAGCCTGACGGCTGCTTGTATGCCGAGCCTAATTACGAAATTCTCGTTCCTCCTGATACCCCTTATACGGTTCGATGGGAGCTGGAGCTTTGCTGCGAGCCGGTGTCCGAGGATGTCATGACCGTTTACCGTCTTACCCGCGAATCGGTTGAGGCTGCATTACACGCTGGCCGGACCCCGGAGGAGATTATCGTGTTCTTTGAGCGTGCCGCCCGTTCAGGCCTGCCTGATCATGTCAGGCTCGCGCTGCGCCAGTGGGGAAGCGAGCTGGGCCGGGTCTCGTTCGCCCGGGTGACGCTGCTTCGCTGCGCGGATGAGGCAGCCGCAGAGCGGATCTCTGCGGCCAAGCTCCCGGCGGGCATTATCCAGCAGATCGGCCCGAAGGATTTCATTGTACGGGAGGAGGAGTTTGACCCAATCAGCCGGGAGCTCGACAAGCTGGGCCTGGCGCCTCTGAAGGCGCCTGCTGGAGCAGAGGGGGCCGAGGAGACGGGAGACTATCCCCGAGTGTTTGGTGATGTGCCCGAACCGGAGGCGGAGCTTGAAGAAGGATCTGATCCTTGGATTTATGCGGGCAGGCTGATAAAGCTGATGAAGCCGGTAAAGCCGATAAAGCCAATGAAGTCAATGAAGCCGGCAAAGCCGGTGAGTCCTCAGCCAGATGAAGCTTCCGTTCCGGATTATGAAGAGCTGTTCCCGGGGTTTCACAGCATTCCCGGCTCCTGGACGCGTGAATTAAAGTCTTATCATGCCTCGACAGTGAAGCTGCTGTTCCAGCAGGCGATGGACTGGAAGGCGGGAATCGAGCTTCGTTTGGCAGACGGCACTTATTCCGCTCTGCCCAAATGGATTAAAGGCGGAGCACAGTGGAGAGCGGCAGCGGATTTAGCGCTGGGAGGGGACAGCAGCAGCTGCCCTGCGGGCAGATTTACCGAACTGAGCGCCGAGGATATCCAGGGGATCCGGATCACCCTGCCTGAAAGAATCTAGGGTGCCGCCTGATTTTATCTTCTGCTGGTGATGGGTTTATGATATGATAAATAAGACTACCTGTTTATAAAGGTGGATCCTTTCAGGAATAGAGATGAATATTCATGAGCGTATCTGAATTGCGAACGGTCGATATGGCCCAAATGCTGACATACGCCTATGAGCTGGGCGACATGATTAACCATTCTGTCTGTGCGGCAGATTATTTATATTGGAAGCAGATTGTAGATAACGACGCTGAAATTCAAAGCTGCGTTCGCAAGCTTGCATCCAAGAAAGAGCTCTTTGAGGAGACACAGCGTTTCGGGCATTTCCACCCCAATTATCACGAAGCCAAAGATAAAGTAGCTGAAGTGGAGCTGGAGCTGGAGGGATTTGAGGCTGTAAGACGCTTCAAGCTTGCCGAGAAGGAATTGGATGACATACTCCATGAGATGTCAGAGCTCATTGCCTATTCCGTCTCGCAGAAGATCAAGGTGCCAAGCAACGACCCGAATCCGAAAGGCGGCTGCGGAAGCGGCGGTTCCTGCGGCTGCGGCTAGGACCGGGGATATTTTTAACAAGAAAGCGGGGAAGCGGCGGACATGTTTCCGGAACGGGAAGGCTATATTATTTGGGTCAGTGATTTGAAAGCGGCCAGAAATCTGGATAAATACGGCAATGTATTGTATCTATCGCGAAGAATGCATTATGCGGTCATGTATGTAAATGCGGACCGGGCGGAGGATATCATGAAGAATGTCCGCAAGCTGTCCTATGTCCGCAAGATCGAAAGATCTTACCGCAACGAAATCAAAACGGAATACAATAAGAATGTGCCGGACAAGACCCAGTTTTACGGTCTTTAGTATTCTGGAAGAGGCATATTTGCTGGAGAGAAGGAGAAACTGCGGAAGCTGTTTCTCCTTTTTTTTATAGTGCTTGCGTATCAAAACGGGATATTATACTATTATGGGAATTAATACTCAGCCTTTTAACGGGATTAAGCATAAGGAATCTACAATCATTCAAGGCGAGGCGGGACCGATGAAGGAAAGAGCTGCACAACGCTGGAATTCGTATGAATCTTTCTATATTATGCTCGGCGATTACAAAGTGGCTGATATCGTTGTTACCCATCACGCTGCGGTCCGTTACAGGGAACGGGTCAACCCGGCTTCCTCTTCGATTGATGCTGTTGCTTCTTATCTCTGGGACTGTCTCAAGCAGAAGCGGATCACCAAGGTTCATCGAAATGAGGAGCATGTATACCTGATTGACCAGGATCTGATGTTTGTGGCTGAATTCAGCGAGCTGGCCGGAGAAACGGATCTCCTCGGACATCCGCTTTATAAGATGACCCTCGTGACCTTCCTTGGCCGGATATCGGAGAAGATGGAGCTGAGAGATTTAAAGACCTATTATTCCTGGATGAGGCATACCCGGCGTACGGGACTGCTGAAGAACAGCCGGAAACGGAAATAGCAAAGGAATGATTCAGCATGCGCCGATAAGGTCCGGGCATGCTTTTTATATGTTGTCCTGGAATGTGAATCAGGCAAAGAAGGAAGGATTTGATCGGATGGCGCTTAACTACCATCAGCTGCATATTTTTTATACCGTCGCCAATCTGGGCAGCTTCTCTGCGGCCGCGCAGTCGCTGCATATGACTCAGCCTGCGGTCACGATGCAGATGCAGTCTCTTGAAGAATACTTTGGCTGCAAGCTGTTTATCCGTTCGACCAAGAGAATTGAATTGACTGAAGCCGGCCATGTCCTGCTGCCCTTTGCCGTCCGCAGCCTGGAGCTGATGCGGGAGACGGAGGAAGCGATGTCCCGGTTCACCCATCAGCTGGAGGGAAGGCTGCAGCTTGGCGCAAGCCTGACTATCGGCGAATATGTGCTGCCGCGGCTGCTCGGGCCTTTCGGCCATCAGTACCCTCATATTGAGATCAAGCTGAAGGTGATGAATACCTCGCAAATTGTTGAATATATTTTGCAGCATCAGCTTAATTTCGGGCTGGTCGAGGCTCCGGTGGATCATCCGGATATTCAGATGGAGCCTGTTATGGAAGATGAACTGAAGCTTGTCGTGCCTGCTGCTCATGAGCTTGCGCAAGCTGACAGCGTTGACTTGGAGAACGTGATTAAGCATCCTTTTGTCCTGAGGGAGAAAGGTTCAGGCACCCGCCAGGTTATGGAGGATGAAATGCAGCGCAGAGGCGTGAAACCGGGCGATTTGAACGTCGTTATGGAGCTCGGCAGTACGGGAGCGGTGAAGTCTGCGGTGGAAGCGGGATTCGGCATTACGATGCTGTCGCCCTCTTCCGTCAAGCACGAGGTTGCCCTGGGTTTGCTGCGCATTGTCAAGATCCGGGATGCTTCGTTCAAGCGCAGATTCTTCTCCATCCATTTGAAGTCTACGATCCTGCCGATTTCAGCAGTGACTTTTCTGAATTTTATTAAACAGCCCAAAATAAGGGAGGAGTATTTATGAATGAACAGGGGCTGGCGGATCTGCATACGCATACGACGGCTTCCGACGGCCTGAATTCACCCGGTGATAATGTGAGGATTGCCAGGGAAAAAGGGCTGTCAGCGGTTGCAATCACCGACCATGACACAGCAGCAGGCATTGACGAGGCGCTTGCAGCTGGAGAAGAGCTGGGAATTACTGTCGTTCCTGGCGTGGAGATCAGCACCCGGGCGGAGGATACGGAAATACACGTGCTCGGATATTTTATCAACCACCGCGATCCGCTGCTGCTGGAACGGCTTCAGGGGCTTCGGGAAACCCGCGGCAGACGGAATGAAGCGATTCTGGCCAATCTGCAGCAGCTCGGTGTTCTCCTTACGATGGAGGATGTCTTAAATGAACTTGGCAGGGAACTTAAAGAAGGCGAAAGCCTGGGACGCCCCCACATTGCTGCCGCCATGGCAGCCAAGGGTTATGCAGCGGATATCCGCGATGCTTTCAACCGCTATTTGGCTGAAGGGGCGCCGGCCTATGCGCCTGCGGCAAGAATTTCGCCCCTGGAGGCTTTTGCCTGGATCCGCGAGGCGGGAGGCGTTCCTGTCATAGCCCACCCTGGTATATACGGCAATGACGACCTGGTCTTAAAACTCATTGAATCCGGCAGACCGGGCGGGATTGAGGTTTATCATTCCGACCACTCGCCTGAGGATGAACGGCGTTATGGGGAATGGGCTGAACGCTTCGGGCTTATTGCGACCGGTGGTTCTGATTACCATGGTGTACGGAACGGCTCGGCCTTTCATGGCGACCTGGGCGGGCGTACGGTTTCCATGCAGGTGGTCTGTCAGCTGAAGGAGGTGTAAATTTGGAGGAAAGCTTGCGTTTTGATCAACCGGAGTTTATCATCACCGCGCCGGAGCTTATACGGGCTATGGAAAGAATGGGCGTAGGCTTGATCATTACCAATCCCAATTTACCGGATAATCCGGTAATCTACGTCAACCAGGGCTTTAAAGAAATGACCGGGTATGAGGCGGAAGACGTATTGATGCGCAACTGCCGCTGCCTGCAGGGTCCTGATACGAGTGCTGAAGATTTGAAGAAAATCAAGCTTGCACAGACAGAACGCCGTGCAGAAACGGTCACTCTAAAGAATTACCGTAAGGATGGCACTCCCTTCTGGAACCAGCTTACGATCAGCCCGGTGTTCGGGGAGTCCGGCGAGCTGTTGTATTTTATCGGGCTGCAGTTCGATATTACTAAAGAGGTGGAAGAGAAAGAGAATTCCTCCAGACGAATCCGGCAGCTGGCTTTCTTCGATTCCCTTACGGGTCTTCTCAATATGAGCCATTTCAAAACGGAGCTGGAGAAGCAGCTTCAGGAAGATATCCCGTGTGCGGTAATCCGGCTGAATATTGACCGTTTCCGCTACATCAATGAGAGCTACGGCGATAAGGTCGGCGACAGCCTGCTGCTGGAAGCTGCCGAGCGGATGAAGCAGGCAGCAGGGAAGGACGGCATTTTATGCCGGAGCTTTGCGGATGATTTTATTGTGCTGCTCAAACCGGAGAAATGCTCACGTTATCATATACATATGCTTGCCCGGATGCTGGCCGATGCCCTTCATAAACCTCATTACTACAAGAACGAAGAGATTCGTCTAAGCTACAGCATCGGAATCAGTATGTATCCGGATCACGGCAATGAAGGCTTCCAGCTGCTGAATCATGCAGACCTTGCCTTGAAGAAGTGCAAACAGGAAAACATAGGGGAGCCTTACTGGTTTCATTTTTCGCTGCTGGATCAGATCAATAAACGGATCGAAATGGAGAAGAAGCTGCCGAAGGCGCTTGAGAACGAAGAGTTTGAATTATATTTTCAGCCGAAGTGCGGGGGTTCTCCCGAGATGCCTCTGGCAGGGGCTGAGGTGCTGCTGCGCTGGAACGATCCGGAGCAGGGGCTGGTGCCGCCGATGGATTTTATTCCTATTGCCGAAGAGAACGGATTTATTATCCGGCTGGGAGAATGGATTCTGAGCGAAAGCTGCCGGCTTGCCAAAGCTTGGCAGGAGGAAGGCTATCCGAAGATCCCGGTGTCGGTCAATGTTTCGGCAGCGCAGTTTAAACACCCTCATTTCATAGATATGGTAGAGCATGCGCTTGTTTCTTCAGGCCTGGAGCCGAAATATCTGGAGCTTGAAGTGACAGAGACCATGCTGAACGACCCTGTGGTGATTAAGGAGAAGCTGGAGCGGCTCAGAAGCAGGGGCATCAAGATTTCGATCGACGATTTCGGCACAGGGTACTCTTCCATTCATTATTTAAAAACTCTTCCAATAGACATCCTCAAAATTGATAAGTCCTTTGTTCAGGATACGCCGATGTCCAAGCAGGACAGTGCGCTCCTGGTCTCCATCATCCAGCTCGGCAAATCGTTTGGGCTGACCGTCCTGGCGGAAGGAGTCGAGTCCAAGTCTCAGCTGGAGTTCCTGGCTGCCAGCGGCTGTGACCTCATTCAGGGCTATTACTACAGCCGTCCGCTGAACCGTGAGGCGATGGAGCAATTATTTAGAAAAAGCATGGGCCAGGCGCTGATTTGACCGCGCTTTATCCCCACTGAACAATAAAGCCGCCGCTGACCGGGGAATCCGGCCGCGGCGGCTTATGCTTTTTGCAGAAAAGTTTACTTGATCGTATTAGGCAAGGCTTTGACAAGCTGCTCATCAGGGGTGACAAACAAGGTGCGCTGATGATCGTAAATCACAAAGCCGGGCTTGGCGCCGCTTGGCTTGCGCACATGACGGATCAGCGTGCAGTCTACCGGAACGCTGCTGGATTCCTTGGCTTGGCTGAAATAGGCGGCGAGCTGGGCGGCTTCTTCCAGCGTTTTGTCCGAGAAGGAATGCGCGCGGATCAGCACGTGAGAGCCTGGAATGTCCTTTGTGTGCAGCCAGGTGTCATTCGGAGTGCCGAGCCGGTTGGTGATGTACTCGTTCTGCAGGTTGTTCTTGCCGACAACCAGCTCAATGCCTTCCGATGAGGTGTAGGCGTGCAGCGTCGGGCGGTTGTCTTTCTTTTTCTTCTTGGCGTTCTTTCTGCCTCTGTCACGAAGATATCCCTGCGCGGTCAGCTCCTCCCGGATTTCCTCGATATCGTTCATGCTGGCGAATGAAAGCTGCTGCAGCAGCTCATCAAGATAGGCAATCTCCTCATGGGTCTTCTGGAGCTGCTCTTCGATAACGGCCAGGCTGTTCTTGAATTTGTTGTATTTCTTGAAATAGCGCTGGGCATTTTCGGAAGGCGTCAGGAGCGGATCGAGCGGAATGCTGATCATTCCCTGCTCTTCGTCGTAATAGTTGACGAGCTCCACTTCCGTCTGGCCTTTAGTGAGCAAATGGAGCGACGGGAGCAGCAGCTCGCCCCAGATTCTATACTTATCCGCATCATCGGCTTCCTCCTGATCCTTCTTCAGGTTGGACAGCTTCTTGATATTCTTGCTCCGCTCGTTCTGCAGGAACCGCAGCAGGTCGCTGACCTTCTGCTTCACCGTATCCCGCTCGGCTTTATCGCCGAAATAGTCCTCCATGCACAGGCTGATTGATGGAAAGACCTTCTTCGTCTCGGGCTGGATCAGCGTCAGATCAACCGCCGAGAAGATGCTTTTTCCTTTGGCGTTATCCCCGGTCACCGGTGTGAAGCTGCCGTTTCGGACCTGCTCCATTATTGTTGAAAAAGCTTCCCATAAGCTCTCCCCGAAATCCGCTTGAGCTTGTGCCGCAGCCTGACGTGCCCGGGCCGCTCTGCTCAGCACTTCCTGGGCAATCAGCGGGCTGAATCCGCTGTACGCTTCCACGATCCAGCCTGGCGCCGCAGGCTCTTCCGCGTTGCCCAGATGCTGCATAAACGCCGCTTTATCCGCATCAAGCGGGTTGTCCTTGTTCTGCCGAGGCGGCTCGGTGTAGGCGAAGCCGGGCATGACAACCCGGTAGCCGCTGATCGCAGGGGTGACGTGATGAATGCCGTCCAGCTGGGTGCCGGCGGCCGGATCAAGCAGAATGATGTTGCTGTGCCGCCCCATCAGTTCAATGACAATCCGCTTCTGCGACGTGTCGCCCAGTTCGTCTCTCTGTTTGAGGTCGATGTGAATGATCCGCTCCATCCCGACCTGGCTCACCTGTTCAATAATGCCGCCTTCGCAGTGTTTGCGCAGCAGCATGCAGAACATCGGCGCTTCCTGGGGATTCAGGAATGAAGCCTCGGTAAAATGCACCCGCGGATAGGTCGGGTTGGCCGACAGCAGGAGCCGCTGGTTTCCGCCGCGGGTTCTTAAATTCATAATAATATCATGATCAGAGGGTTGATGAATTTTATTAATCCGTGCGCCGATGCAGGCCTGAAGCTCATGCACGATGGCGCGGGTTACAATACCGTCGAGTGCCATAATAAGTAATTCTCCTAATGTGTCCGTAGTAGAGGTTCCTTCCTTATGATGCCATACTTGGAGCAAAAACTTAAGTGCCTGTGCTATTTCCGGACTAGCCCGAATACATTTACCCTAGGTGGAAAAGCCTTCACGCGGTCAAGAACGCAGAAATTACGGGAGGGAAGAAGGAGCATGGAACAAAATCGTTGGCACCGCCTTGAACCAAAAGAGCTGCTGGAATGGTTTCAGGTCAAGCGGGATCAGGGGCTGTCGCCCGAGGAGGCGGACAAGTGGCGGGAGACGGCCGGCTGGAATGAGCTTGCGGAAGCCAAGAAGGTTTCGCCGGTTATTTTATTCTTAAACCAGTTCAAGGACTTCATGATGCTTGTGCTGATGGGGGCTACGCTCATTTCGGGCCTGCTTGGCGAATATCTGGATGCCATTACCATTGTAGCGATCATTGTGCTGAATGGATTTTTGGGCTTTATTCAGGAGTTTCGGGCAGAACGCTCGCTGCGGGCGCTGAAGCAGCTCTCGGCTCCCCATGCCAAAGTGCTGCGCGGCGGGAAAGAGGTCATCCTTCCGGCCAGGGAAATTGTCCCGGGGGACATTGTCATGCTGGAAAGCGGAGACCGCATCCCGGCGGATATCCGCTGGCTCGCAACCACAGGCTGCGATGTTGAGGAATCTGCTTTAACAGGCGAGTCCCACCCGGTAGCCAAATTTGCGCAGGCCATACCTGAGGATGACGTTCCGCTGGGCGACCAGAAAAATATCGGCTTCATGGGCACCATGGTGACCCGCGGAAGCGGCAGGGGCATCGTCATCCGCACCGGCATGGACACGGAGATGGGGAAGATTGCCGATCTGATTCAAAATACGGAGGCTCAGGAGACCCCGCTGCAGCGCCGGCTTGAGCAGCTTGGCAAAATCCTGATCGTTGTTGCCCTGGTTCTGACAATTGTCGTTGTACTGGCGGGTATCCTGCATGGACAGCCGGCCGGGAATATGTTCTTTGCCGGGGTCAGCCTGGCGGTTGCAGCCATTCCGGAAGGACTGCCTGCGATTGTTACGATTGCGCTGGCGCTTGGCGTGCAGCGGATGATCAAACGGAAAGCGATCGTGCGCAAGCTGCCTTCGGTAGAGACCTTGGGCTGCGCATCCGTCATCTGCTCGGACAAGACGGGAACGCTGACCCAGAACAAGATGACGGTCACTAAAGTCTGGGCGGAAGGCCGGGAGTTTAAAGTGACCGGTGAAGGCTACGCTCCGCATGGCGATATTTGGGACAACAGCCGTCCGGTGGATCTCCGGAAGGAGCAGGGACTCAGCCGGCTGCTGCAGATCAGCGCTTTGTGCAGCAATGCGGAAATTCTCGAAGTCAGTGAAGAAGAGGAGCATGGCAGGAAACGTTCTGCAGGCGAAGAACGTGAACCCAGATGGGTGCTGAAGGGTGATCCTACGGAAGGCGCTTTGGTGGCCCTGGCTTCCAAAATGGGCCATTCCCCGGCTGCGCTGGCTTCTGTCTACTCGAAGGAAAAAGAATTTCCGTTTGATGCCAAACGGAAGCGGATGTCTGTCGTCGTCTCGCATCAAGGCGCGCGTCTCTTGTTCGTCAAAGGCGCTCCGGACATGCTGCTCGACCGCTGCTCTTCCATCGTCTGGGATGGCAAAGCCGTTCCTTTGACCGGTACGCTCCGCCAGAAGGTAGCAGCGGCCAATGAACAGATGGCCCGCGGCGCGCTGCGCGTGCTGGGTCTGGCCTACCGCGAGCTTCGCTCGAATGACAGTGCCAAGGACGAGGAAGCTGCGGAAGCCCAGCTGGTCTTCGTTGGTTTGACCGGCATGATCGATCCGCCGCGGCGGGAAGCGCGCGAAGCGATCGGCACGTGCCGGAAGGCGGGTATCAAGACGGTCATGATTACCGGCGACCACGGCCTGACGGCTGAAGCCATTGCCCATGAGCTGGGCATCATCCCGCGCGGCGGCAGAGTGATGAGCGGGCAGCAGCTGTCCGGCCTGAGCGACGACGAGCTTGATCAGGTGAGTGATGATGTTTATGTATATTCGCGCGTATCCCCCGAGCACAAGCTGCGGATTGTCAAGTCCTTGCAGCGCAAGGGACATGTTGTCGCCATGACCGGCGACGGCGTTAACGATGCGCCGGCCATCAAGGCGGCGGACATCGGTATTGCCATGGGCATCACCGGCACGGACGTATCCAAAGAAGCCTCCTCGCTGATCCTGAGCGATGACAACTTCTCGACCATCGTGTCGGCGATTGAGGAAGGCCGCAACATTTATGAAAATATCCGCAAATTTATCCGCTATCTGCTGGCCTCAAATGTCGGTGAGATTCTGACGATGTTCTTCGCCATGATGGCCGGGCTGCCGCTGCCCCTCCTGCCGATCCAGATTCTGTGGGTCAACCTGGTGACAGACGGTCTTCCGGCGATGGCGCTCGGCGTTGACCAGCCTGAGAAGGATCTGATGGAGCACAAACCGCGCGGTGCCAGGGAAAATATTTTCGCCCGCCGGCTCGGCTGGAAGATTCTCAGCCGCGGGCTGCTGATCGGCATCTGCACCTTGGGCGCCTTCTGGCTGACGCTGGAGATTTCGCCGGACAATCCGGGGCAGCTGATGAAGGCTCAGTCAGTCGCTTTCGTGACCCTGGTCATGGCCCAGCTGATCCACGTCTTTGACTGCCGCAGTTCCCGTTCCATCTTCCACCGCAACATTCTGCAGAACAAATTCCTTGTTCTTGCCGTATTGTCCTCGGTGGCTATGACGCTTGCGGTCATGTACATTGAGCCTTTGCAGCCGATCTTCAAAACGGTGCCGCTCGGCTTCCGCGAATGGGCGATTTCCTTTGTCGCCGCAGGCATTCCAACCTTCCTGATGGGCGCCGGCAGCGTCTGGTCCGGCAAGCGCCGCCGTCCGGCAGGGCCAAACGGCCGTCCCGCAGCAGTGAATAGTACAAATATTCGTGCATAAAGTGAATAGCCATCCGGGCTTGCAAAGCATACACTATTCGTTACAATGAGGATAACAGTACATGCTTTGGGGAGTGGAACGGGTGGAATTTACGGAACTGGAGTCCAATAAACTGGAATTCACAAAAATGCACGGACTGGGCAACGACTTCCTCGTCTTTTACGGGTTGAAGCAGCTCCCGGACCAGGTGTCCGGGCTCGCGGTCAAATACTGCGACAGGCACTTCGGCGCCGGCGCCGATGGCCTGGTGTTTATACTTCCATCGGAGCGTGCCGATTTCCGCATGGTGATTATCAATTCGGACGGCACCGAGGCGGAGCAGTGCGGCAATGCGATCCGCTGCGCAGCCAAATACGTTTATGATCACGGTCATACGGACCGTACGGAGATTACAATTGAAACGCTTGGTGCAGGCGTCCAGCCGGTGAACCTTGGCGTGGAGGGCGGCAAAGTCAAAACGGTAAGAGTAGACATGGGAGCTCCGATCCTTGAAGGGCGGTTAATTCCGACTGCGCTGGAAGGAGCCGAAATCATTGATCGTCCGATCGAAGTGGATGGCGAGACCTTCCGGTTTACCGGCGTTTCCATGGGAAATCCGCATGCGGTGATCTATGTGGAGGACGCCCCATCCTACGATTTTCGGACCTGGGGGCCGAAGCTGGAGTCGCATCCGCTGTTTCCGCGCAAAACTAATGTGGAATTTGCGACGGTATCCGGCCCGGAGCGCATTGAAATGCGCGTCTGGGAGCGCGGGGCAGGTCCAACCTTGGCCTGCGGCACCGGCGCATGCGCGACGCTGGTCTCGTCCGTGCTGAACGGACTTACGGGGCGGAGCGCCTGGGTTGGCCTTGCCGGAGGCGATCTGTTCATTGAATGGAGCGCCGAAGACAATCACGTCTACATGACCGGCCCGGCTGAAACGGTGTACCGCGGCGTTCTGGAGCTGTGAGGAGAGGCTGGACAGCCGGTTGAGGTGGAGTAGAACCGGGTTGAACAAATCAAAAGCGGCCGTGTCAGGGAAGGTGTCCCTGCACGGCCGTCTTTCTTTACTTTAAGTCTTATTTTTCAATCGAATTTATGTTACATTAAATAAAATTTGAGCCCGGAAGAAAGAGGGAGAGCTTATGACTGATCTTCGCAAGGCGATGTTAACCAATGTTTTGATCGGCGATGGAGCAATGGGGACTTATCTGTCCCAGCTGGGTCATCCTGTCGGCATATCTTATGACGAATTAAATTTGATCTCGCCGGATGCAATCCGTGATATTCACAGCGAATACATCCGCGCGGGAGCTGATGTGATTGAAACCAACACGTTCTCCGCGAATGCCTATAAATTGTCAAGATTCGGGCTCGAAGCCAAAACCGCCGAAATCAACCGGGCCGGAGTCCGGATCGCCAGAGAAGCGGCAGGCTCTTCCGCGTATGTGCTCGGGGCAGTAGGCTCAATCCGCAGCGGACGCCGGATCAGCGTATCCACCAAAGAGCTGACCCGGTATTTTGGAGAGCAGATCGACGCGCTGCTGGAGGAAGGCGTGGACGGGATTCTGCTGGAGACTTTTTTTGATCTGGAGGAAATGGAGATTGCTGTAAAAAGCGTCCGGGAACGCAGCGGCGTTCCGGTCATCTCCCAGTTCGCGGTCGATCAGGTCGGCCGCACGCTCGACGGCTATGCCATAACCGACGCTTTCAGCATGCTGAAGCAGGAAGGCGTGGACGTGGCCGGCTTCAACTGCCACTCCGGCCCGCAGGGCATTATGAGCGTTATTCAGAACCAGCTGCCGCTTCCGCTTGAAATTCCGATGTCCGTTTATCCTAACGCAGGTTTGGCGAGCTTTGTGGATGGCAAGTATGTATACCGTGCGACGCCTGCTTATTTCGGGGATCGCGCCAGGGACTTCGCAGATGCAGGTGTCCGTCTGATCGGCGGCTGCTGCGGAACGACACCGGAGCATATTACTGCGATGGCCAAGTCCCTCGCGGGATACAAGCCCCGTCCGCTGTCCCCGGAGCCGAAGCTTGCGCGGGAATCCCTTTCCCTTATCGGCAGGCCGGCCGGCAAAGAAGAGGAGCATACAGAGGTCCGGCCGGACGGGGCTGCGGCTCCGACGCTTGTAGATCTGGTTAAACAGCGCCACACGCTGATTGTTGAGCTGGATCCGCCCCGGGATTTGGATATTACCAAATTTATGGAAGGGGCGGCTGCTTTAAAGGAAGCCGGCGTGGACGCCGTCACGATGGCCGACAATTCCCTTGCTGTTGCCCGGATGAGCAACATGGCGCTCGGGCATCTCGTCCAGGAGCGCTTCGGGCTTCGGACGCTTGCTCACATTGCCTGCCGGGACCGCAACCTGATCGGAACCCAGTCGCATATGATGGGGTTTGATGCCCTCGGCATCAACCATGTGCTGGCGGTGACGGGCGATCCGTCGCGCTTTGGCGATCTGCCTGACGCCAGCTCCGTGTACGACCTGACTTCGTTCCAGATCATCAAGATGATCAAGCAGCTGAACGAAGGGATCGCTTTTTCCGGCAAGCCCCTGAAGCATAAGGCTAAATTTGTTGTTGGCGCAGCGTTTAACCCGAACGTCAAGCATTTGGACAAAGCGGTCCAGCGCCTGGAGAAGAAGATTGCTTCCGGCGCGGATTATATTATGACCCAGCCGGTGTATGACCCGGATCTGATTGTCCGCATCAAGGAAGCGACAGCGCATCTGGACATTCCGATCTTTATCGGCATCATGCCGCTTGCCAGCGGCAAGAACGCGGATTATCTGCATAACGAGGTTCCCGGCATCGAGCTGCCGGAGCAGATCCGCTCGCGGATGAGCGGCCTGTCCGGAGAGCAGGGGCGGCTGGAAGGAACGGAAATTGCAAAGGAGCTGCTTGATGGAGCGATGCAGCATTTTAACGGCATCTATCTGATGACGCCGTTTCTCTTCTATGAAATGAGCGTGGCCTTGGCGAAATACGTGCAGAAGAAGTCGAAAGAGGGCGCGGCCCACTTGTTTCACTCCTGATTTTCAATTACAATAGTGTAACGGATGTGATGCCGATGTCATTTAGTATGACCGGATTCGGTCAATCCACCCTGCGTTTTGACGGCTTCGTCATTCAATGCGAGGTCAAGTCTGTGAACCATCGGTACTGTGAAATTGCGTTCCGCATGCCAAGGGAATGGACAAGCTTTGAAGACGCCTTGCGGCGGTTGGTGCAGAGCCAGATCAAACGGGGCAGGATTGATGTATATATTAGCAAAGAGAGGGAAGATCCGGGCTTCGCTTCACAGAAGCTCAATCTTTCTGCGGCCCGGGATTATCTATATTCCGCTAAGGAATTAATGGATGCTTTCGGAATAGAGGGCATGCCGACGGCTGCCCAGCTTTTGACTTTACCCGGCGTTATGACCCCTGCCGGCCACGACTTGGCGAAGGAGGACACCGCCAGTCAGGAGGAATGGGGAGCCGTTCTTCGTCAAGCACTTGGACAAGCGCTTGACGGCCTTTCCAGGATGCGGCTGCAGGAAGGAACCCATCTCTCGGAAGATTTGTCCCAGCGGTTTGAACGGCTTGGGACGCTTCATGCCGAGCTTGTCCGGTTAGCACCGGGTGTGGTGGAGGAATACCGCAGCCGGCTCAGAAGCCGGCTTGCCGAGCTGCTGGACGGCTCCTTCGATGAGCAGAGGTTCAGCATGGAGGTTGCCATTTTTGCAGACAAATCCAACATCGACGAAGAATTGACAAGGCTTAGCAGCCATTTGGCTCAATGCAGGAACCTGCTCTCCGGCAGCGAACCTGCAGGAAGAAAATTGGACTTCCTTATCCAGGAAATGAACCGGGAAGTGAATACGATTGGCTCCAAAGCGAATCATCTGGCAATCGTTAACCTTGTTGTGGAGATGAAAGCCGAGCTTGAGAAGATTCGCGAACAAGCGGCGAATTTGGAGTAGCTTTCAGCTCGCAGCATTAAATTAGGGGGAACAACCTTTACATGGCAATCAAACTTATTAATATTGGCTTCGGTAATATCGTATCAGCCAATCGGATCATTTCCATCGTAAGTCCCGAATCTGCACCGATCAAACGGATCATTCAGGAAGCAAGAGACCGGCATATGTTAATTGATGCTACATACGGACGCAGAACGCGGGCAGTAATTATTACAGACAGCGACCACGTCATTTTGTCGGCTGTTCAGCCTGAGACGGTGGCGCATCGTCTTTCCACCAAAGATGATGACAATGATGAGTAAAATGGAGAGTAATATGTCTAAAGGTTTATTAATTGTTTTGTCCGGTCCTTCCGGAGTTGGCAAAGGTACGGTATGCAGTGAGCTGAGACGCCGCATGCCGGGGCTTGTATATTCGGTTTCAGCCACCACGCGTCAGCCTAGAGCGGGCGAAGAGCACGGTGTGAACTACTTTTTCAAGACACATGAGCAGTTTCAGGAGATGATTGCCAACGATCAGCTTCTGGAGCATGCCCAATATGTCAGTAACTATTATGGAACTCCCCGCGATTTTGTGGAGCAGACGATCAACAGCGGCAAAGACATCATCCTTGAGATCGAGGTCCAGGGTGCGCTGAAGGTGAAGGAGAAGTTTCCGGAAGGCGTATTCGTATTCCTGCTTCCTCCTTCCATGGATGAGCTTAAAGACCGGATTGTCGGCCGCGGAACCGAGAATCAGGCGACAATTGATCACCGGATGTCGGTGGCGGTTGATGAAATCGGTCTGCTTGAGTATTATGATTATGCTGTGGTTAACGATCAAATTGATCTGGCCTGCAAGCGGATAGAAAGCATCATTGTCGCCGAACATTGTAAAGTTCGTAAATAAAAGGGCGGAAGGCGCCGCCCGAAGAAGAGGTGTAGAGAGTGCTGTATCCATCTATTGATAAAATGCTTGAGAAAGTTGACAGTAAATATTCGCTGGTTGTTGCGGCTTCCCGCAGAGCAAGACAGCTTAGAGAAGGGGAGAAGTCAGAGCTTAAAGGAGCTAAATCCCATAAGCAGGTTGGCGTTGCCCTTGAAGAAATCTACGGCGATTTTGTCAAAATCAGACGTGGCGGCGATGATGCCGAGCACGCGAATGAAGAGGAATAACTTGCAGCTTTGCTGATAATGACAACCGTAAGGTTGTTATTTTTTTAGACGCCACTCTATTTAGTCGTTATCCAATAGGATCAATCAGGAACGCGGTGCTTCCGGTTAGGACGGGTACGGCGTTTTTCCTGCTATTGGCGGAATCTTTGCATCCCCATAAATGAGAAATATGAAATAAGAAATTAGAATCAGAAATGATGAAGAAGGAATTTTAGCTAGAAAGCGGGGGAATTGAGATGTTGACCGGCAAAAAAATCGTACTCGGCGTAACCGGCGGCATTGCCGCGTTTAAAGCCGCGTCCTTGTGCAGCAAGCTTGTGAAGCAGGGAGCGGAGGTTAGAGTCATTATGACGGAGTCCGCTGTCAAATTCATTACGGAGCTGACGATGCAGACCTTGTCCAAAGCCCCTGTATTTACTGATACCTTTGATGAGAAAGATCCGGCCGTCATTGCGCATATTAATCTGGCTGACTGGGCGGACCTCGTTCTGGTTGCTCCGGCGACGGCGAATATAATCGCGAAGATGGCAGCAGGGCTGGCGGACGACATGCTCTCCACAACCCTTCTGGCGACTGAAGCGCCAATCATGGCTGCGCCTGCGATGAACGTGCATATGTACCAGCATCCGGCGGTTGTCCGGAACATGAACGAGCTGGCCCAGCGGGGCGTTATGTTTGTAGAGCCGGGCAGCGGACTGCTCGCCTGCGGATACGTCGGGAAAGGCCGGCTGGAAGAGCCGGAGCAGATTGTGGCGGTGGTGGAGCGCTTTTTCGAGCAGCAGGACGGCAGATCCAAAGGGGCTTTAGCCGGGAAAAAGGTCGTTGTCACCGCAGGCGGGACTGTGGAGCGGATCGATCCGGTCCGCTACATCACCAATGACTCCTCGGGAAAAATGGGCTTCGCCCTGGCGGAAGCCGCCCGCGAGCTGGGCGCAGAAGTCGTGCTCATCGCCGGCAGCACCACAGGCCAGCCGCCGGCAGGCAAAGGTATTGAGCTGGAGCGCGTCCAGTCCGCGCAGAATATGTACGATGCCGTCATGCGCCATTTTGACAGCAGTGATATCGTCATTAAAGCAGCAGCCGTAGCGGATTACCGGCCGGCTGTTCAGGCAGATCGCAAAATGAAGAAGAGCGGAGACACGATGACCCTTGAACTGGTCAAGAACATTGATATTTTGGAGCAGCTGGGGCAGAAGAAGACGGGGCAGTTTCTGATCGGTTTTGCCGCTGAAACGAATGACGTGGAGCATTATGCGATGGACAAGCTCCGCCGGAAGAACTGTGATCTGATCGTTGCCAATGACGTAACCTCCGAAGGCGCCGGTTTTGGTACCGACACCAATATTGTTCAGATTTATGATCATGAAGGCCTGGTTGAGCGCCTGCCTCAGCTGTCCAAGCTGGAGACCGCACGCCGGATTCTGGAAGTGGCAGCAGGACGCCTTGAGGGACCGGGAGTGGAGCGCTGATGTACACCATTGCCAGGGTCATAGTGGACGTGCCCAGCCGTGACACCGACCGGCCTTTTGATTACCGCATCCCGCCTGCCATGGCCGGTTGGATTGATATCGGGAGCAGGGTTGCTGTGCCGTTTGGCCGCAGAACCCTGCAAGGTTTTGTTGTAGGTTTGGAAGAGCAGTCGGATATGGATCCCGCACGGCTGAAGCCGTTTCAGGAGCTGCTCGATCATCTCCCGCCCCTTTCACCGGATTTGGTGGAGCTGGCAGGGTGGATGAGCCGCAAATACGCCTGCACGGCCATTTCCGCTCTGCAGGTGATGATTCCCTCAGCGCTCAAAGGCAAGGCAGAACGTTATGTCAGTGTTCCCGAGGACGTTCAGGAGCGGGCGGAAGGATCGGCGCCTGGTTTTGACGGGGAACAGGAGCAGCGTAATCCGGAGGGGCAGCAGGCTTCTTTGTTTGCTCTGACGGCGGCTCTGCCTGCAGAAGCCTTGGCCATCTGGAATTATGTCAAGAAGGAGGGGCCGGTTCCGTTATCCCAGCTGGGTAACCGGTACCCTGAGCAGGGGGAGATTGTAAAGTCCCTGCTGTCTCAAGGCCTGCTGACCGAATCCCAGAAGATCAAGGACCAGATGGGCAGGAAGACGGTCAAGACCGTCGCCGCAGCCGTATCCGGCGAGGCGGCCGAAGCCGCTCTGGCTTCTTTTACCGCCCAGGCGCGCCGTCAGAAGGAGGTTTTGGCCTTCCTGCTCGAGGTCGGCATTCCAATCTCCCAGCAGGAGCTGCTGTCAACCCTCGGGGTCACGGCAGGAACGGTAAAGAAGCTGGCGGACAAGGGCTACGCGGTCATTGAAGATGTTGAGGTCTACCGCGATCCTTATGCGGACCGGAGATTTAAGAAGACCTCTCCGCTCGAGCTGACGGAGGAGCAGCAGGCTGCATTCGGCAAAATAAGCGGGGCGCTGCAGGCCCGTGTTCATGATACGTTTTTGCTGCATGGGGTAACAGGGAGCGGTAAAACCGAAGTTTATTTACAGTCTATCGAGCAGTGTATTGCCCAGGACCGGCAGGCGATTGTGCTGGTTCCGGAAATCTCGCTCACCCCGCAGATGGTGGAACGCTTTAAAGGGCGTTTCGGGAACAAGGTCGCGGTTCTGCACAGCCGGCTGTCCGGCGGCGAACGTTATGATGAATGGCGCAAAATCCGCGAGGGCAAAGCCCAGGTCGCAATCGGTGCGCGTTCAGCGGTGTTTGCCCCTTTTAAACAGCTGGGCCTCATTGTGATGGATGAAGAGCATGAGACCTCCTATAAGCAGGAGGAGACGCCCAAATATCATGCACGGGATGTGGCGGTTCAAAGAGCGAAGCAGCACCAGGCCGTGGTCATTCTCGGTTCGGCAACGCCTTCCCTGGAAAGCTATCATGCGGCGAGATCCCAGTCCAATGAGGAATTTGCGCCCCTGCTGCTGGAAATGAAGAACCGGCCGCTCGGCAGCAGTCTTCCCAAGGTTCATATTGTAGACATGCGGGAGGAGCTGAAGGAAGGCAACCGCTCCATGTTCAGCCGCCCGCTGCACCAGGCCATTGCCGACCGCCTTGAGCGGAAGGAGCAGTCCGTCCTGTTTCTGAACCGGCGCGGCTTCTCAACCTTCGTGATGTGCCGCAGCTGCGGCTATGTGGCGAATTGCCCGGATTGTGATATTTCGCTTACCTATCATGAGAAATCCGATAATCTGCGCTGCCACTACTGCGGTTATGCCGAGCCTGCGCCGAAGCTTTGCCCCGAATGCGGAAGCGAGCATATCCGCTATTTTGGAACCGGCACGCAGCGGGTGGAGGGGGAGCTTGCGAAGCTTTTTCCAGGGATTAGAGTCATTCGCATGGATGTGGATACCACTACGGAAAAAGGCTCCCACGAACGTCTTCTGCAGGCGTTCCGCGAGCAAAAAGGCGATGTCCTGCTGGGCACGCAGATGGTCGCCAAAGGTCTGGATTTTCCAAATGTGACCCTGGTAGGGGCTATCGCTGCCGATTCGGCGCTGAATCTGCCTGATTTCCGCGCCGCCGAGAAAACGTTCCAGCTGCTGACCCAGGTTGCCGGGCGGGCGGGCAGGCATCAGCTGCCGGGCGAGGTGTTCATTCAGTCTTATATGCCCGAGCATTATTCGATTGTCCATGCGAGCAGGCATGATTATTTGTCCTTTGTCCGGGAAGAGCTGCAGCACCGCAGAGGACTGGGGTACCCGCCCTATTGCCGGCTGATCCTGATTACGTTATCCCATGAGCACATGCCGGTGCTGGTCCGTCTGGCAGAGAATTTTGCGGCGGAGCTGCGGGGCAATGCGGTTGCGAAGGGTGTCTTCGGCAGCCTGGACCGCCTGTCTGCGGAAGCGCTGGACATTCTGGGGCCGATCGCTTCTCCTATGCCGAGGTTAAAGAAGCGCTACCGTTTTCAATGTATGGTAAAATATCGTGGGGACATCGACGCGGTGAATCTCGTGCGGCAGACGGCCGCCAGAATGCTGGACGGCAACAAGGATTCACTGTTTCAAATAAGCATTGATGTGGACCCGCAGATGCTGATGTAAGGCTGTCATGGGGCTTATGCAAGGTATGGAGCATCCCGTTTTGGCCTTATCATATACTAGACACACAAGACTCCGTGAAGTGAAGGAAGGGAATTTATATGGCATTAAGAATTATTGTGCTTGAACCGGATGAAGTGCTCCACAAGAGAGCGAAGGAAGTAACCAAAATCACGCCTAACGTGCAGAAGCTGCTGACCGACATGGCGGATACGATGTACCATGCAGAAGGCGTTGGGCTTGCAGCTCCGCAGGTCGGCATTTTGAAGCGGATCATCGTGGTGGATGTCGGCGATGAGAACGGTTTGATCGAGCTGATCAACCCTGAGATCGTAACCAGAGAGGGCGAACAGTTTGGGCCGGAGGGATGCCTCAGCATCCCGGGTTACCGCGGTGATGTCAGACGTGCGCAAACGGTAACCGTAAAAGGCCTTGACCGCAACGGTAACGAAGTGACCTATACGGGCTCCGATCTGCTGGCGCGGGCTTTGCAGCATGAAATAGACCATCTGGACGGTGTTCTGTATACGGACATTGCGGAGCGCGTCTATGAAAATCCCCGCGAAGACGAGGAATGAGAGTGAGGCTGATGGGATGAATGTTGTATTTATGGGGACGCCGCAGTTTGCGGTTCCGTCTCTTGAGATGCTGCTTGCTGAAGGTTACAGCGTGGTGGGAGTGATTACTCAGCCGGACCGTCCGCAGGGCCGCAAAAAGATCCTTACCCCGACTCCTGTAAAAGAAGCCGCTTTAAACCACGGCCTCCCCGTGCTTCAGCCGGTCCGCCTGCGCGCTCCTGAAGCCGTAGCCGAAGTTGCCGCTTTGGAGCCGGATTTGATCGTGACGGCCGCTTACGGCCAGATTTTGCCGAAATCCGTGCTGGATCTGCCGAAATTCGGCTGCCTGAACGTGCACGGCTCCCTGCTGCCGAAATACCGCGGAGGCGCGCCGATCCAGCGCTCCATTATTAATGGCGAGAAGGAAACCGGCGTCACGCTGATGTATATGGCGGAAGGCCTGGACACCGGCGACATGATCGCCAAAGTGGTGGTCCCGATTGAATATGAGGACACATCGGGTACGGTGTTTGAGAAGCTGAGCACAGCCGGTGCGGGGCTGCTGAAGGAGCAGCTTCCGCTGATCCTTGACGGGAAGGCTGACCGTATTCCGCAGAATGACGAAGAGTCTACCTATGCGCCGAACCTTACGCGTGACGACGAGAGAATTGACTGGACGTCTGATGCGGAGAGCATCCGCAACCGGGTGCGCGGGCTGCTGCCTTTCTCCGGCGGATTTACGCTGTGGAACGGCGATGTCTTCAAGATCTGGGAGCTTGCGGCCGTTAAGGAAAGCGGCTCGGGACAAGCTCCGGGTACGGTGCTGAGCTTGTCGGACAAAGGCATTGAAGTGCAGGCCGGCAGCGGAACGGTTCTGCTGACCCGGGTTCAGCCTGCCGGCAAGAAAGCGATGGCGGCTGCCGAATTTGTGCGGGGCGGCCAGATGAAGCAGGGCGAGGTATTGTCATGAGCGCGGATAGAAACGGAGGCGGTAAGCCTGCCGCCAGAGCCGGGGCCAAAACCGAAGCCAAGACCAAAACCTTAGCCAGCGCTAAAGCTCAGGGAGGCCGGGGCGCCGGAGGAGGCTCCCGCGGCAGAGCGACAGCGCGGGAAACGGCTCTGTATGTGCTGACGGAAGTCGAGACCGAAGGAGCTTACAGCAATTTGCTGCTGAACGGGGCGATCCAGCGGGCCGGCTTATCCGGCCCGGATGTGGGGCTTGCGACCGAGCTTGTGTACGGAACGATTTCCCGGCTGTCCACGATTGATTATTTTCTTGAAAAATTTGTCTCCAAGGGGCTGGGCAAGCTGCAGCCCTGGGTCCGCAATCTGCTGCGGTTAAGCTTCTACCAGATATATTATCTGGACCGCATTCCGCCGCATGCGGCGGTTAACGAGGCCGTTAATATTGCCAAGAAGCGCGGCCATCAGGGCATCTCCGGCATGGTGAACGGCGTGCTGCGCAATGTGCTGCGGCAGAAGGAGACGCTGAAGCTGCCTGAGGATATGCCCGAGGTGCAGCGGATCGCTCTTGCAGAATCGCACCCGGAGTGGATGGTCGCCGGCTGGATCCGCCAGTACGGCGCCGCGACGGCGGAGGCGATCTGCCGCGCCGATAATGAGCCGCCGCCTGTCAGCGTCCGGGTCAACCGGACGAAAGCCGGCCGGGATGACCTGCTGAAGGACATGGCGGGACAAGGGCTTGAAGCGGTGCCGTCGTCCCTGTCGGAGGACGGCATCATTGTTCGCGGCGGCGGGAACATGGCGCTATCCGGCTGGTACAGGGAAGGCCGGCTTTCCGTCCAGGACGAAAGTTCCATGCTCGTCGCCGAGGCGCTGGACGCCCGGCCCGGCATGACGGTGCTGGACTGCTGCGCCGCTCCGGGCGGCAAGTCCTGCCATATTGCCGAGCGCATGGAAGGCCGCGGAACCGTCATTGCCAATGATGTGCATGCGCATAAAGCCAAGCTGATCGAGGAGCAGGCGGACAGGCTCGGCCTGGCCAATGTCAAGACCCGGACCGGCGACGCGCTGGAGCTTGCCGGTCAATTCCCTCCGGCTTCGTTTGACCGGATTCTGCTCGATGCCCCCTGCTCGGGGCTCGGCGTCATCCGGCGCAAGCCGGATTTGAAATGGACCAAATCCCCGGTGGATTTGGTCGAAATCGCGCAGCTGCAGCAGCGGCTGCTTGATGCGGTGTGCGTTCTCCTGAAGCCGGGCGGTGTTCTGGTCTACAGCACATGCACCATCGAACGCACGGAGAATGCCGGCGCCGTTGAAGCTTTTCTGGCCCGGCATCCTGAATTTGCTCCGGACGAAACGCCGGAGCTGTTCCAGAGGCTGGCCGCAGCTTCAGCCAGAGAATCGGCCGGGCTGCAGATCCTTCCGCAGGATGCGGGATCGGACGGCTTTTATATCGCCAGACTGGTTAAGCAGGCTTAAGCTGATCTTTTATTACAACCCGCCAGTCCATCTGGCGGGTTATTTCCTCTTTAGTGTGTGTCCGATTTATGCTAAAATGGGAAGAATGATTGATCATGTCACCCTAGACGGCAGCATACATTAATTAGAACAGGTGAGTGAATAATGAAACCTTTTATATATGATTTTACCCTAGAGGAGCTGCAGGCGTGGGCGGTTGAGCAGGGCGAACCGGCTTTTCGCGGCGGCCAGATTTTTGAATGGATTTATGTGAAACGTGTTAATTCTTTTGATGAAATGACCAATTTGTCCAAGACGCTGCGCCAGAAGCTGAACGACCAGTTTCAGTTCGTTACGCTGAACGAAATCACCAAATTCGAGTCCAAGGACGGAACGGTGAAGTTCCTGTTCGGGCTGCATGACGATCATGCGATCGAAACGGTAATCATGAAGCACAACTACGGCAACAGCATCTGCGTAACGACTCAGGTCGGCTGCCGGATCGGCTGCACCTTCTGCGCCTCGACGCTTGGCGGGTTAAAGCGCGACCTGACTGCAGGCGAGATCGTGGCCCAGGTGGTCAAGGCCCAGCAAATTCTGGACGAACGCGGAGAGCGGGTCAGCAGCATTGTTATTATGGGCACCGGAGAACCGTTTGAGAACTATGACAATACGATGAAGTTTCTCCGCCTGATGATTCATGAGAAAGGGCTGAACATCGGCCAACGGCACATCACCGTATCGACCAGCGGCATCGTGCCGAGCATTTACAAGTTCGCAGATGAAGGAACCCAGATTAATCTGGCCATTTCCATCCACGCGCCAAATGACGCTCTGCGCTCCAAACTGATGCCGGTTAACCGCCGCTATCCGTTTGACGACGTGATGGAGTCGCTGCGTTATTACCAGGCTAAGACGGGACGGCGGATTTCCTTCGAGTATGCCTTGATCGGCGGCGTCAACGACCAGCCGGAGCATGCAGAGGAGCTCGCGTCCGTGCTTAAAGACATGCTGTGCCATGTCAATCTGATTCCGGTTAACCACGTTCCGGAACGCAAATATGTCCGGACATCCCGCAATGATATCTTCAAATTCCAGCGTGTCCTGGCGGACAATGGCATCAATGTAACGATCCGCCGGGAACAGGGGCATGATATTGCCGCCGCCTGCGGCCAGCTGCGGGCTAAGCATATGGAGTCTAAGGCGAGGTGAGATCCTTGATCAATAGTGTGAGTGTAACCAATATCGGTCATATCCGGTCCGTTAACGAAGATTCTTTCTCCGTCGTCAGTCTGGAGCAGGGGTACACGCTTGGGATTGTTGCAGACGGCATGGGCGGCCACCAGGCTGGCGATACAGCCAGCCGTCTTGCTGTAGAGACGATTACGGCGGATTTGTTCGAAATTTCTCCGCATCTGAATCCGGATGCCTGCGGGATCGCATTAAAGGAAGCCATTCTGCATGCCAATAAAGTCATTTACGAAACGGCCTCCGCACACGAAGAGCTCCGCAGCATGGGCACTACGGTTGTGGCCGTTCTGCTCGGGCCCTCCGGCGGCGTAATCGGCCATATCGGCGACAGCCGGGCTTATAAATTCAAACATGGGACAAGTGTTCAGCTGACCGAAGATCATACCCTGGTCAATGAACTGGTCAAGAGCAAGCAGATCAGTGCGGAAGAAGCAAGCGTACATCCGCGCAGAAATATTATCATGCGGGCGCTCGGAACGGACGCCAGTGTTGAAGTGGATTTATATCCGGTTACTCTGGAGGAAGAAGAAATCCTCATGGTCTGCAGCGATGGCCTTAGCAGCTATGTGCCCGCCCAGGATATTAACCGGACGCTCGGCCTGCAGGGCTGTTCCTTGAGAGAGCGGGCAGAACGGCTGGTTTCGCTTGCCCTTGACGCCGGCGGGGAAGACAATATTACGGTTGTCCTGCTGGAATTGCAGCCCGATACACCTGGATCCGGCACAAAGGAGTTGAGTTTATGATCGGGCACGAAATCGGGGGCCGCTACCAGATTCTTGAGCGTATCGGCGGAGGCGGCATGGCTCTCGTCTATAAAGCCCAGGATTTGCTGCTGAACCGGCATGTTGCGGTTAAGGTGCTGAGACAGCAGTTTGTCAATGATGAGGAGTTTATCCGCCGGTTTCGGCGTGAAGCGCAGTCGGCTGCGTCCTTGTCCCATCCAAACGTTGTCAGTATTTATGATGTAGGTGAAGAAGGCGATGTTCATTACATCGTCATGGAATATGTCGAAGGCCAGAACCTGAATGAGATTATCAAGGAGCGTGCCCCGCTGCAGGTGGATGAAGCGGTACGCATTGCCGCGCAAATCTGCGATGCGCTCGACCACGCCCATCACAATCAGATCATTCACCGTGATATTAAACCTCATAATATCTTGATTGGCCGCAACGGACGGGTGAAAGTAACCGACTTCGGGATTGCACGGGCGGTAACTTCAGCCACCATTACCCAGACCGGCTCGGTTGTGGGTTCTGTGCATTATTTCTCGCCGGAACACGCCAAGGGTGTGACCGCTGGGGAGAAATCGGACTTGTATTCACTCGGAATTGTGCTCTATCAAATGCTGACTGGCAAGCTTCCCTTTCTGGGTGAAAGCCCGATTAGCGTGGCCTTGAAGCATCTGCAGGAGGACTTTGAGGAGCCGCGCCGGGTTAATCCGATGATTCCGCAGAGCGTCGAGAATATTATTTTCAAATCCATGCGGAAAAATCCGGGCGAACGCTATTCTTCAGCGAAAGAAATGCTGCTGGATTTGGAGACATGCCTCCTGCCGGAACGCAGAACAGAGCCGAAGCTGGAGTTTGGCTTAGAAGATGAAGAGAGCACGCGCATTATCCCTGCTATTAAGCCTCAGCAGATGGCTGCGGTGCCCGGCAGAAGAAGCCGTGACTATGAGAGTGCGCCGGCATCGGCGGAACCGTCCAAAGACAAGGAGCCGGTTGCCAAGAAGCCGTCCAGGAAGCCGTTCATATGGGCTGCTATCGTGTTGGCTATTATACTTATACTTGGAGGCATGGCCTGGTATTTCAAAAGCCAGCTGGAAGTGCCTGATGTGAAGGTGCCGAATTTGATCGGCCTGACCCAGGATGAAGCGAAAGTGAAGCTGACCGAGCTGGGCCTTGCCGTCGGCAATGTCAAGCAGGCCTACAACAAGGATTACGATCCGGATGTTGTGTATGAGCAGAGCAAGCCGGAAGGCACCGAGGTTAAAGAAGGGGCTTTAATCGACCTTACGGTCAGCATTGAGAAGCCGCTGGAGAAGATGATTGATTTGAGCGGGCTCACGCTGGATGAGGCGAAGCAGCAGCTGGTTCAGCTTGGAGTGAAGGACACTGCTATCTCCAGCACGGAAGAGTACAGCGACAGTGTTGAGGAAGGCAAGATTATCAGCCAGGAGCCTGCGTCAGGCAGCGATTTTGATCCGGATTCGGCTTCAGTTCATCTGACGGTCAGCAAAGGCCAGGAGCTGGTGAAGATGCCGGATTTAACCGGACTGGACGAACAGTCGGCCAAGAGCAAGCTGGACGATCTGGGATTAACCATGGTAACCAAGGAAGAGTCGAGCTTCACGGTGGAGAAGGGCAAAGTGATTGAACAATGGCCGTATGAATCTGGTGAATCGGTTGAGCCTGGCGCGGAGGTTACTTTAACCTTCAGTACAGGATATCCGGAGGATGCGGTTAATTACTCTTACGGCGTTCCTGTAGCACCGGCTGAGTCCGACAAGAACAGCAAAATCCGCATCGTATTCAGTGATGCGCGCGGAGATAACCAGGAATGGGGCACGAAGACGATTAACACCGAGCAGACTTTGTCTGTGGACCTGGTCTTGGCTCCGAACAAGGATGCGACGGTCAGCGTATACCGCGACGGCCAGCTCTTTAATACTTATGCGGTTTCGTATATTGACGCCAAGCAAGGTACGGTTCCAACCCCTGAACTGCCGGCTGCTGCTGAGCCTCAGGAATCGGTAGATCCCCAGCCATCTGAATCAAACGGGGATGAAACGGGGAATGATGTTACGGGAATGGCTGGCAATGATTCCAGCAGTACCAGCAGCAGCGGGAACAGCCTTGTCTCCGTGAAGTCTAATGGCAATGGCAATGGCAATAACGGCAACAACGGAAATCACAAGGGAAAAACCAAGTGAAATTAATGATGCCCAGACAGCAGTCCCATGAAAGCGAGGAACCTCATGCCTGAAGGTTTAATCGTTAAAGCATTGAGCGGTTATTATTATGTAAAACCCGATTCGGCAGCATCCGAGGATACGGTACAGTGCCGCGGGCGCGGGATATTTAAGAAAAAAGGCCTGACCCCGCTTGTGGGGGACCGCGTAATCTTTACGCCTACTGAAAACGGGGAAGGCACAGTGGATGAACTTTTGCCGCGGGAGACGGAGCTGATCCGTCCTCCTGTGGCAAATGCCAGTCTGGCTGTGCTGCTCTTTTCCGTAAGGGAGCCTGATCTGAATTTGCAGCTGCTCGATAAATTTCTTGTACATATTGAGCACGCGGGGCTTCGTGCGCTCATCTGCCTTACTAAAGGCGATTTGATGGACGGATATGAAGACGAACTGATTGCCGGTACCGTGCAGCTTTATGAGCGTGCCGGCTATGAGGTCTTTGTCACCAGTTCGCTGGAAGGCAGGGGAATGGAGCTGGTTAAGGAGAAGCTGGCCGGTCATATCAGCGTCTTCGCCGGACAATCCGGAGTCGGCAAGTCCTCCCTGCTGAATGCCATGCTTCCTGGCCTTACGCTTGAAACGAGCGAAATCAGCATGCGGCTTGGACGGGGGCGGCATACCACCCGGCATGTTGAACTGATCGAGCTCGGAAATGGCGCTTATGTCGCGGATACGCCCGGCTTCAGCCAGCTCGACTTTCTGGAGCTTGGCGTGGACGAGCTTTCGCCGTGCTTTATCGAATTTGCCCCTTATGCGGAGCAGTGCAAATTCCGGGGCTGCAGCCATCTGCACGAGCCGGCCTGCCGAGTGCGGGAAGCAGTTGAATCAGGCGCCATAGCGGCAAGCCGTTATGAGCACTATGTGGAATTCTACCAGGAAATGAAAGACAAGAAGCGGAGGTACTGACTTATGGTTTATATTGCACCATCTATTTTATCCGCCCGTTTTGACAAGCTGGGCGCCGAGATTGTGGAAGTGGAAGCAGCAGGAGCAGACTGGATTCATGTGGACGTCATGGACGGCCATTTTGTTCCGAACCTGACCTTTGGTCCAATCGTCATGGATGCGATTGCTCCCATTGCGAAGAAACCGCTGGATGTGCATTTGATGATCGAGAATCCGGAAAATTATATTCCGGCCTTTGCCAAAGCCGGAGCCTACATGATTACGGTGCATGCCGAGGCCTGCGTGCATCTTCACCGTGTTCTGCATCTAATCAAGGAACACGGCGTCAAAGCAGGTGTAGCGCTTAATCCGGGCACACCGGTTTCGGCGATTGAGCAGGTGCTTGAAGATGTGGACATGGTGCTGGTCATGACTGTGAACCCGGGTTTTGGCGGACAGGCCTTTATCCCGGCAACAGTTCGCAAAATCGCCGCCATCCGCAAGCTCCAGCAGGAGCGCGGAATAGCCAGCCTTCATATCGAAGTAGACGGAGGCATTACAGCGGAGACAGCGCCGATTGTCGTTGAAGCGGGTGCCGATGTATTGGTGGCGGGCAGCGCTGTGTTTGGACGCAGCGACCGCGCTGAAGCCATCCGTGAGATTCGTGAAAGCGTGGCTGTGATTGGGAGCTGATCCTTACGAAATCATTCTTTATTAATCGGAAAAGGACGAGCACTGCCGGGAAGCGTTTGGCATAGGCGGTGTCCGTTTCGCATAGAAATGGTTACATGAGCAGGCGTTTCTCATGTAACCATTTTTTGTTTGCTAACCGGGACTCGGGGACTCTGATCCGCATATGGTAATGGTGAGAACGATGGGGAGGGTGAATTATGAAATTTTACACGTTTAAGCTGCCGAAGTTTTTGGGAGGTTTTGTGAAGGCTGTTTTGAATACATTCCAGAAGAATTGAAGAAACCAAGCTGCCGGAGCCGAGCGTAGGGATCTCCCTGCGCCGTCCCGCACAAAGGCATGAAAAAAAGCACCTCTTTGAACAAGGTGCTTTTTGCTTATATGCGCATGTGATTAAACGCGGGTTACTTTACCGGATTTAAGTGCACGGGTGCTGACGTAAACACGCTTTGGTTTACCGTCTACCAGGATCCGTACCTTCTGCACGTTTACGCCCCAAGAACGGCGGTTACGGTTGTTTGCGTGGGAAACGTGGTTACCGGTGCTTGGTTTCTTGCCAGTTACATAACATTTGCGGGACATTCATTACACCTCCTTATTCCAAGACAATCATCTTGAAAACACAACACTTTTAATATAATATCACAGCAAAAAAAGCTACGTCAACCGCCCGGTAAACATAATTTACGGTCCGATGTCATCTTTTATTTATTTATCTTTGTTCTTATAGTACAATGTTGTTTAAAGCCGGGCATCCCTAAGGCGGCTTGCCGCTCAGGGAATTTTTGTTCTGGATGCGGCCTGGGTCAGGCCGGCCGGTTATTGCTGGCCGGGGGACCGCTTGACCTGACAAACCATTTGATTTTTTTGATTGAAACGATAAGAAAGATCTGGCGTCAGGAATTTCCGGCAGGGCCGGTTTTTATAGAAAATAATTAGGAGTCGGGAGTGATCGGCTGCAGGAAGCATGCCGCTTTAAGTATCACTCTGATAAGGCGTATTAAGCTAGGAAGGGGAATTCTCATTGAGTAAGCGTTCTCTAAATGGAACAGATTTCAGCGCGATGGTTCTGTCCGGCGCGGAGCAGCTGCACAGACATGCCGAGCATGTCAATTCACTAAACGTATTTCCGGTACCTGACGGAGATACAGGAACCAATATGAATTTGACAATGACAAACGGGGTAACGGAGCTGCGTAAACAGGACACCGGAGGTGTCGGAACCAGAGCTGCGATTCTTTCCAAGGGACTGCTGATGGGTGCCCGCGGGAATTCAGGAGTTATTTTGTCCCAATTGTTCCGCGGATTCAGTCGTTATGCAGCGTCATCCGAAGAATTAAATGCAGTCCAGTTTGCTTCAGCGCTGCAGAGCGGGGTGGATACTGCCTATAAAGCCGTTGTTAAACCGGTTGAGGGGACGATCTTAACGGTAGCGAGAGAGGCGGCGAAGCAAGCGGTTTATTATTCCCGCCGCACAACAGATATAGCGGAACTGATGAATGCGGTTCTGGCTAAAGCGAAGGAAGCGCTGGCCCAGACGCCGGAACAGCTGCCTGTGCTGAAACAGGTAGGGGTAGTGGATTCGGGCGGACAGGGTCTTGTTTATATTTATCAGGGATTTGCCGATTATTTGAACGAATTGACGGGCCACTCCTCCGGAGAGCGCCGGTCTGAAGGACAGGCTGCAGAGCCGTCTGCTGTTATTAAGGCTGAACAAGCGGGCGTTCCTTCACCAAGAAGCTCTGCGCCAAGAAATGCCGCAGAGGTTCCGGTGTCCGCCCAGGCCAAGCTGGAGACAGAAGACATTGAATTCTTGTATGACATGGAATTTTTCATCAACCGCAAGCTGGGCGGGGGTTCCCGTGCAAGCTTCTCGGAAGATGCGTTCCGCAGCGCGCTTGCTGTTAACGGGGATTCCATTATCGTCATCGCGGATGATGAGGTCATCAAGGTGCATGTTCACTCCAAAGCGCCTGGCGAGGTGCTGAATCTGGCGCTCCAATACGGGGAGATTACGCAGATTCATATTTTGAATATGAGGGAACAGCACCGGGAACTGCTGACGGCGGGTATGGACATTGCGCCGGCTCCGGAGCTGTTTGCGGATATTCCGGCTGAGCCGGTAAGGCAGGAGGACCCGGCTATTTTGCCGGCTGACGAAGTTGCTCCTTACGGATTCATCGCCGTCGCGTCGGGAGACGGGATCGCAGAAATTTTCCGGAGCCTTGGCGTGGATATTGTGTTGTCCGGGGGACAGACAATGAACCCGAGCACCGAGGATTTCGTGAATGCCGTACAGTCCATTTCGGCACAGCATGTATTTATCCTGCCTAACAACTCGAACATTGTGCTGGCGGCGCAGCAGGCGCGCGAGCTGCTTGAAGGGGAACGCAGCATTACGGTTATCCCGAGCAAGAGTATCCCGCAGGGGATGGCAGCGGCCTTCGCTTTCCAGGAGGATGACGAGGTGCAGGTGAACGAAAGGCGTATGAATGCAGCGGTAAGCGAAGTGAAAACAGGCCAGGTGACCTACGCGGTCCGCGATACGGTGTTTGACGGGCTCGAAATCCGCGCCGGACATTTCATCGGCATTGCAGATTCCAAAATCGTAGCAACCAAAGAAGATTTGATTGGCGCCTGCCAGGAGCTGTTATCCAAAATGATCGTGAACGGTGATGAGGTCGTGACCATTCTGACCGGCGAGGAAGCGAAGGAAGAAGATACGCTGGTGCTGAAAGAATGGATCAGGGAGCGTTATCCGGATGCCGAAGTGGAGGCTCACGCCGGCGGCCAGCCGATCTACTATTATTTGTTCTCGGTGGAAGGGTAATCAGGCCGGGACCGCAGATAGGGGGATAAAGATGACGAAACCCGTTATCGTAACTGACAGTACGGCCGATGTGCCGAAATCCATCATAGAGGCTTACGGGATCTACGTCATACCGATGGTTGTCCGGTTTGGTGAAACCTCTTACCGCGAGGGCCTGGATCTGACTGCATCGGAGTTCTATGAAAGGCTGGAGAATGCAAAGGAGCTGCCGACAACTTCCCAGACCTCTCCTTCGCAGTATGCTGAGGTGTTTCGCGGACTGCTGGAGGATAATCCCGGGGGCTCCATCATTTCTATACACATCTCCTCCGGCATGAGCGGTACTTACCAATCTGCGCTTCTGGGGAAAGAAATGCTGGAAGAGGAGCTTGGGCATCCGGTCGATGTTCATATCGTCGATTCCAGATGTGCAAGCTACGGCTTCGGCCTGCAGGTTACGGCTGCTGCGCGCCTTGCCAGCCAGGGAGCGGATGCAGCAGCTATTTTGCATGAAATGGAACGTTTGCGCGAGGTTCGGCATTTGTATTTTATGGTCGATACGCTTGAATATTTGCAGAAAGGCGGCCGGATTGGCCGTGCGACCGCACTGCTGGGCAATTTGCTTAACATTAAGCCGATTCTTTCGGTCGGTGAAGACGGCGTTATTTATTCTGTGGATAAAGCAAGAGGACGGAAGAAAGCCATCGCCCGCATGATGGAGCTCTTCCGGAATGATTTCGGCGATATCAGGGATATCCATGTGGGTCTGGCGGATTCGGTGAACCCGGAAGGAGCCGAAGAGATTCTTGCCGAGCTGCGGAATCATTTTACGCTGCATGAAGTGGTTCGCACGGAAATCGGCGCCGTTGTCGGCGCCCATGTGGGGCGCGGGACGGTTGCTGTATTTTGCTGGCCTGCGGGGGATTAGGTCATGTTACTTAGTGAAATTCAGGTTAAACAAGTCAGCGGCGTGAGTGCTCTCAAAGAAGGAGAGCTTCACGCCTTTAATATCTATACGGTGAATGATCTGCTGGAGTATTATCCGTTCCGTTATGAGGATTACCGGCTCCGGCCGCTCAGCGAGGTTCAGGACGGGGAGAAGGCTACCGTCGAGGCGAAGGTATTCGGAGTGCCGGTGCTGCAGCGCTATGGCAAAAAGTCCCGGCTCACCTGCAAAATGATGGCCGGCGACTGGATGTTCACGGCGACGTGGTTTAACCGCCACTTTCTGAAGGAGCAGCTGACCGCCGGTCGTGAAATTACGCTTACCGGCAAATGGGACATGAAGCGGATGCAGCTGACGGTGTCGGATTCGGAGTTCCCGGATCGCGGAGTTGTGCGCAGCGGTTCTCTGCAGCCGGTATATTCGGTCGGCGGGAACATTACGCAGGTCTGGATGCGCAAGACGATCAGCCAGGCGCTGAGCCAGTACGGCGAGATGATTCCGGAGATTTTGCCGCCGGAGCTGGTGGGCAAATACGGCCTGATGGCGCGCAACCGGGCGATTCAGCGCATTCATCAGCCGCAGGATAACGAGGAAGGGCAGCAGGCCCGCCGGCGGATGGTATACGAGGAACTGTTTCTCTTTCAGCTGAAGCTGCAGGTATACCGCGCCATGAACCAGAAGCGCCAGGATGGGGTTCAGCACACGGTGGATAATGCCGCCATGCGCGAGTTCGTGCGGAGCCTGCCGTTTGAGCTGACGGATGCCCAGAAGAAGGTGGAGCTCGAGATTCTTCAGGACATGCGCTCGCCTTACTGTATGAACCGGCTGCTGCAGGGCGACGTAGGCTCCGGGAAAACGGTTGTGGCGGCTCTAGGCCTGTATGCGACTGTGAAGTCGGGGTATCAGGGCGCGCTGATGGTACCGACGGAAATTTTGGCGGAGCAGCATACGCGTTCTTTGTCCAAGCTGTTTGAGCCGTTTGGTATTACGGTTGGCCTGCTTACCGGCAGCATTACCGGTCGCAAGCGCAAGGATCTGCTGGCCTCGCTGCAGATGGGGCTGACGGACATTGTGGTCGGCACGCACGCGCTGATCCAGGAGGATGTGTTCTTCCGGTCGCTGGGACTTGTCGTGACGGATGAGCAGCACCGGTTTGGAGTCAACCAGCGCAGTATTCTGCGGCGCAAAGGATATAATCCGGACGTGCTGACGATGACGGCGACGCCTATTCCGCGTACGCTCGCCATTACGGCATTCGGCGATATGGATGTATCAACGCTGTCTGAACGGCCGAAGGGCAGAAAGCCGATCTCGACCTATTGGGTCAAGCACAGCATGATGGACCGGGTGCTGGGCTTTATCAGCCGGGAGATCAGTCAAGGGCGCCAGGCTTATCTGATTTGTCCGCTGATCGAGGAATCGGACAAGCTGGATGTACAGAATGCGATCGACCTGTTTGTGTCGATGCAGCAGGCTTTTCCGGAATTTAAGGTCGGCCTGCTTCACGGGCGGATGACACCCGCGGAGAAGGAGGAGGCGATGCGTTTGTTCTATGCGAACGAAACGCAGCTGCTGGTCTCGACGACCGTTGTCGAGGTCGGGGTCGACGTGCCGAACGCGACGCTGATGGTCGTCATGGATGCCGACCGGTTCGGGCTGTCGCAGCTGCACCAGCTGCGCGGCCGGGTCGGCCGCGGTGAGCACGCGTCTTACTGCGTGCTCATCGCTGATCCGAAGTCGGAGGTAGGTCAGGAGCGCATGCGCGTCATGACCGAGACGGACGACGGCTTCGAGGTGGCCCGGCGGGACCTGGAGCTGCGCGGTCCCGGCGATTTCTTCGGCACGAAGCAGAGCGGCGTGCCGGAGTTCCGAATCGCGGACATGGTCAGCGATTTTGCGGTGCTGGAGGCGGCGAGGGACGACGCCGCCGCGCTGGTGCGGGAGCCGGCGTTCTGGACGTCGCCGGCGTATCAGCCGCTGCGCGCATACCTGCAGCGGGAACAGATTTTACAGGGCGAATTGATTGACTGAGGCGTGTAACCCGCTCATCGGCCTGTGGATTTTTGTCCATCGCTGAATTGTTGGCAATGGGGACACGCTTGCCGTCATATACTGGGAAAGACGACAGTTTTGACGGGAGGTGCCATGGCGTTTGGGTTATCAGCAGTATGGAATCAGCCAGGAGCTTGTACAGAGAGTGAAGCTGAAAATGAAAAATCCGATGATGAAAGACCGGGTCAAGAAGCTCGTTGAACCATTAACAAAAGCCGATTTGCAGGACCCAGGAAAGGTCCGGCGGCTTGTAAAGAGTGCTTCAGCTATACTTAATGAACGGTTGACAAGTGTGCAGGAAGAGCAGATGACACAGTTTGTGCTTGCGCAGCGGATTGATCCCAAGAACACGTTCCATTTAATCCGTTTGTGGGGCATGTTCCGCTAAATTTGCAGCGTGCTGCCGCCGGGGCTTAGGCTCCGGTGTTTTTTTTGCTTTTTGGACATCTGGAAGAGAGGGACAGGCCTGACCTGCCGGGTTCGCCGGATCTGACGGACTTAGCGGGTTCGCTGGACCTGCCGCTGGATTTGCTTTTCCTGACATATAGGTGTAGTTTGAGTGAAGAGAGAAAGGAGATTAGCAGCATGATTCGATTAAAATCAAAGGACGAAATTGAACAAATGAGAATGGCGAGCCATATCGTAGCAGACTGCCACCGGGAGATTGCCAAGCTGATTGCTCCGGGCGTTACGACGCTGGAAATCAATGATTTTGTGGCGCGCCATATTACCAAGCTCGGGGGAAAGCAGTTTACGAAGGGATATAACGGCTTTCCTGCTGAAACCTGCGCTTCTGTAAATGATGTTGTAGCCCATGGATTCCCGAACCGGACTCCGCTTAAAGAGGGCGATATTGTCAAAATGGACATCGTGGCGGAATACGATGGATGGTTTGGGGATTCGGCCTGGTGCTACGCCGTTGGACATATAAGTGACAATGCCCGGAAGCTGATGGAGGTCACGAAGGAATGCCTGTATCTGGGGATTGAGCAGGCGGTTCCCGGTAATCGTCTAGGCGATATATGCCATGCCGTTCAAGCCCATGCAGAAAGCAGCGGCTTCTCCGTAGTACGGGATCTGCTGGCCCATGGCATCGGAAGATCGCTGCATGAGGATCCGAACTTCGAGCATGTCGGCCAGCCAGGCAAAGGCCTGCGGCTGAAGGAAGGGATGGTGCTGACGATTGAGCCGATGATTAACGAAGGCACGTTCCACATTACGATTGATGAGGATGAATGGACGGCCCGGACGGCGGACGGCCTGCTGTCGGCCCAATATGAACATACCGTGGCCATTACAGCGGACGGCCCGCTTATTCTGACCGCCCAGTAACTATGCTTACGCTAGAACATGACTTTAACCAAGAGAGCCCCGGGCATGATGTCCGGAGCTCTCTTCTTTTTAACTCTTATCCTAAATTATCTTGCGTTATCCTGCTGCATGCTGCATTCACCGGAATATTAAAGGAAGAATGTACGGGAAATGATAACGAGAAGAATGAACAATACCAAGATCACGCCTGTCGAAGTCCCGATTCCACCATAACCTGCTCCTGCTACTCCACCCATTGTAAATGCCTCCTCATTTATTGATTGAATTTGTTTGTTGGTTTGAATGCCGGGAGATCCGGCCGGACAGCCTGCTTGCAGCTTAGCTTAATAAACGTACCCGAAGCTGCGAGTAATAATGACAAGGAGAATGAACAGAACCAAAATTGCTCCTGTGGAAGTCCAAGGCCCGCCTGCTCCGCCGCAACTTGCTGCATATGCCATTGTTGTTTCCTCCTTTAAGGAATGGGTTACTTTCGAAATCATTGTATGAACTGGACGTTTATTCGTTATGGACAGATACCCAAATGAACCGCCCAAAATGCCTACAGCCCTAAAAAAAGGCCGTCAAGCAAAATGGATGAAATAACCATTGCATAACGAACGTGCATTCGGTATATAATAATATACGAACATATATTCGGGTTTATGGAGAGTGAGAGAGTGAAGAAGGAACGTGTCATTATGCTGGCAGATGGACAGTCCTTTTACGCTTCGGTCGAGAAGGCGGCACGGCCGGATTTGAAAGATAAGCCGGTAGCGGTAGGTGATCCTTCGCGGCGGTCCGGCATTATTTTAGCGGCTTGTCCGATCGCCAAATCAAGCGGTGTCACTACTGCGGAACGGGTAGGGGAGGCGATGGCCAAATGCCCCGAGCTGGTGGTGATACGCCCCCGGATGCAGACGTATATTGCGGTCTCTCTGCTGATTACGGAAATTTTTGAATCGTTTACGGACCAGGTGGAGCCTTATTCTATAGATGAGCAGTTTCTGGATGTGACCGGTTCTGTTTCTTATTTTGGCTCTGCGGAAGAGATTGCCCGCCAGATTCAGACGCGCGTGCTGTTGTCCACCGGTGTGTGGACCCGCTGCGGAATCGGAACGAGCAAAATTCTGGCGAAGATGGCAACGGATAATTTTGCGAAGAAGCAGCCTGAGGGTATCTTTAGACTGGACGCCGCTAATATCGAACAAGAGCTGTGGCCGCTGCCTGTTCATCAGCTGTTTATGACCGCTTCGCGCATGACCCGTCATTTTAAACGGATGGGCCTGCACACGATCGGCGACATTGCCCGTATGGAGCTGCCGGATTTCAAGCGGCGGATGCAGCAGGAGATGGGCAGACAAAGCGACATCCAGGCTGAATATTACTGGCAGACGGCCAGAGGCATTGATCCGAGCCCGGTGGTGAGCAGCATCCGCAGCAGGCTGAAATCGGTCAGCCACGGCAAGACGCTGAGAAGCAGCCTGTACGGAAGACTTGAGGATATTGAGGTGGTGCTGCTGGAGCTGGTGGTGGAGGTGTGCCGCCGCTGCAGGAAATGGGGGTATATCGGGCAGGTAGTCACCGTTGGAGCCGCTGAAACGGACGGCAAACGCGGGGCTTCGTTCAGCCGGCAGGTGACTCTTCAGGAGCCGACCGCCCTTTCGCATGAGGTTGCGGAAGCGGCGCGGAGGATTTTTCGGCGGTATTGGAAAGGAATGCCTGTAACGCATCTGCATGTATCGCTTACCGGGCTGCTGGATGACAGCCTGATGCAGCTGACGCTCTTTGATGACCGGATCAGGGCGTTTGAACTGGAGAAGGCGGCAGACCGTATAAAAGACAAATACGGCAGCGATGCTATAGTGAGAGCATCCTCTCTGCTGCAGTCGGGGGTCGCCAGGGAAAGAGCCGGGCAGATTGGAGGGCATTACAAATGAGCAAACTGGACGGCAACGAGCGCTGGAAATCCAAAATGCTGCTTACCGAGCATCAGGAGCAGTATGACAACCGGCATGGAGCGGGGATTCCTGCTGCCCGGCCGACGGAAGAAGAGATGATTATGATCCGGGATTCGATCCTGCTTCCTTATATGCTGAGTATGGTGGAGAAGAGTATCGACGATATCGAGTACCGCTCCAATCTGCTCAAACCGCTTTATTTAACGGCGGGTAAAGTGGTTAGAAGCCGAATCAGCGAGGATCTGTATGGTTTGCGGCGCGAGCTGTCGAAGCGGAATATCCGGGTCATCCGCGATGTGCAGGAGGATATGGTGGTCTACCACCGGTTTATTTGCAGAGGCTATGAGGACCGCTTCGGCATCGTGCGGGATGTCATCAGGTCGGAGATCAGCGTGCGTTTATCGAGATATATCAAGGAAATTGCTGAACGTTTGGCTTCAAGGGAATAGGCTTTGCGGATTATCCTCTCCCGAATCTTATCTGCCCATATCTGCTCTTATCTGCCCGGCTAAATACATAGAGCAACGCTTTAGGGCAGGAAAGTTAACATCATTTTTGGGTAAAATACAATTTTGAGGCCTATTTCGATGATTTGGGCCTGTTTTCATGTCCGAATATCTTCCAAGTGAGTGTATTCTCATGTAATATATAGGTGTAACCAAGAAAAAAGGTCGCCAAGGCCGCAGCTTACATACCATTAGGGAAGGAAGTCTTGCGTATGCGTGTGGGAATTCCAAAGGAAATCAAAAATAATGAAAATCGTGTAGCCATTACTCCGGCAGGTGTGGATACGCTCGTCCGCGCCGGCCATGAAGTCTGGATCGAACGGTCTGCGGGGGCAGGCAGCGGCTTTACGGACGAAGAGTATCTCAGCAAGGGAGCCCGGGTTGCGGATTCGGCAGCCGAGGTCTGGTCCCGTGTGGACATGATTATGAAGGTTAAAGAGCCTTTGCCTGAGGAGTATGCTTATTTCCGGGAAGGGTTGATTCTGTTCACGTATCTTCATCTGGCTCCCGAGCCGGAGCTGACGCGCGCCTTGGTGGACAGCGGAGTTCATGCCGCCGCCTATGAAACGGTACAGCTTGAGGACGGCTCGCTTCCGCTGCTGACGCCGATGAGCGAAGTAGCCGGCCGGATGGCAGTACAGATTGGAGCACAGTTTCTGGAGAAGCCTTACGGAGGCAAAGGCATCCTGCTCGGCGGTGTGCCCGGCGTGGCCCCGGCTGAGGTTGTTATTGTGGGCGGCGGGGTTGTAGGCACTAATGCGGCCAAGATTGCGCTGGGCATGGGAGCGCGCGTAACACTTCTTGATCTTAATGCGGGCAGGCTCCGCTATTTGGATGAGATTTTTGGCGGCCGTCTGACGACAGTCATGTCCAGCCCCTATAACATTGAACAGGCGGTAGCGAAAGCGGATCTGGTTATCGGGGCTGTGTTAATTCCGGGAGCGCGCGCACCAAAACTGGTTAAAGAATATATGGTTCAGCAAATGACGGAAGGCTCCGTAATCGTGGACGTGGCGATCGACCAGGGCGGCTCGGTGGAGACGATCGACCGCGTGACGACTCATGCCGATCCGACGTATACCAAGCATGGCGTCATTCATTATGCCGTAGCCAATATGCCGGGAGCGGTGGCACGCACGTCAACACTGGCTCTAACCAATGTGACGATGCCTTATGCGCTGCAGATTGCCAACCTGGGACTTTCAGAGAGCACAAGGAGAAACCGGGCTTTGGCCAAAGGCGTCAACGTCTCGGCCGGCAAAGTCACGAACGAAGCCGTCGCGCTCAGCCTTGGCTATGAATATAGGCCGGCAGACGAGGTGCTGAGCGCAATAAAATGCTAGCGTCCTTCATCTGACCCGTTATCCGATATTTCGCTGAAATGTCACGGGTGTGATGGCAGGTTTTGTGACATTTTTGCGGGCTGAATATTATACTATATAAAGTAGAACTTTAGGAACAGCGGATACAACAGGAGGATAACGGGATGGGAAAAGGAACTAGAAGAGTAGCAATTGTCGGAGCGGGGATGGTCGGGTCGGCCTGCGCTTATTCGATGATTAATCAATCCATTTGCGATGAAATTATGATTATTGACCGTACGTATGACAAGGCGGTGGCCCAGGCGCTTGATTTGTCCCACTGCATGGAGTTTGCCTCCACCCGGACAAAGGTCAGCGCAGGCACGCTGGAGGAATGCGGCGATATGGATGTAGTCATCCTGACTGCCGGCCGGAACCCGCAGGGCATGGAATCCAGGCTCGAGCTTCTGGAAGAATCCAAGAAGATTACGGGCGATATCGTGAACCGGATTATGGCCGGCGGCTTTGACGGCGTGTTCGTCGTGGCTGCCAATCCGGTGGACATTATCACCTACCTTGTCCGTGAGGTGTCCGGCCTGCCTCGCAGCCGGGTAATCGGAACGGGAACCTCCATTGATTCCTCGAGGCTGAAAACACTGCTGTCCGATGTCTTTTCCATCGACCCGCGCAGCGTTCAGGGCTATGCGCTTGGCGAGCACGGCGACTCCCAGTTTGTGGCCTGGTCGCACGTGACCATCGGCGGCAAGCCGATTCTGCAGATCCTCAGCGAGCATAAGGAACGCTTTAAGGAAGTTGATTTGGAGGCTATCGAGCGCAGAACCAAGGATGCCGGCTGGGAGATTTTTACCCGCAAGGGCAACACCCAGTTCGGCATAGGCAACGCTTTGGCCTATATTACCCGCTCGATCCTGAACGATGAGCACAAAATCATCGCAGTCTCCGCCATTCTGGACGGGGAATACGGTCAGCGCGATCTCTGCATCGGCGTGCCGGCGATTGTCGGCAAAGGCGGTATCCAGGAGGTCTTGGAACTGAACCTGGCGGAGGAGGAAGAGCGCAAATTTCTGAAATCCTGCAGCGTGATCAAAGAAAATATTGCCAAGCTCGTGGAAACGGCCTGAAAAGACGGCGTGCACGGGATATGGAGATAAGGGATGGAAGCAGGGAAACAGGTAAGCAGGGAAACAGGTAGCAGGGAAGCAGCTTCTTACGGGGACAGCCGTGAGGGCTGCTTTTCTTTTTTAAAAAAACGACAGATTGTAATATGAAGTGCGGCACTTAAATGATCTGCTTCAAGACGATCTATCGCTGGATCTATGCGTGGCTTCTCTCGCAGGGGAAGCTATATCGTATGTTAAGGGCTCGACGGCTTATTCAGCGATGCTGTAAAGTGAATAATATTGTATACCCGTTCATAATTTCAGGTCATACTTTTGAGTTTTGAAATCGGATACATTTAGGAGGCAAAGCAAACAGCTAGAGTCCGAAAGGGGAATATCAATGAGACCAAGACAGGGGAAGAAAGGTCTGCTTATGCTCGTTATGGCATTCATGATGGTTGTGATGGCAGCTTGCGGAGGCGGAAGCAGCAATTCAAATTCTGCGGAGAATCAGACAAGCGAGACACAGCAGGAAGTGACCTCAGACAACGAGAACAAAGACAGCACCTCGTCTGCGCCGGTAACGCTGACTTTCGCCATGCAGGCGAATGCCAATGAAATTGCGGGCTGGACGGCGATGATTGACGCAGCGAACAAGAAGCTTAAAGCGGACGGCAAAAATATTACGATTAAAATTGAGAAGATCAACACCTCGACATGGCCCGAGTACTATCAAAAAGTGACGGCTCAGATCGCAGCAGGCAAGTCGCCTGACCTCGGCCGGATTGCGGAATCGTTCATGCCGCAGATCATCAAGAAGGATCAGGCGCTTGATATTACCGAAATGATGAAATCGCTTGACATGAGCAAATACTTTGAGAACACGTTCAAGAATGCGGGTTACCAAGACGGTAAGTACTACGGTCTTCCGTCGGGTATCTACTATATGCTCATGTACTACAACAAAGACATGTTCAAGGCAAAGGGAATCGCGGAACCGTCCCATGATTGGAACAATGCAATTTCGTTCTCGCAAGTCCGCGATATAGCAAAGCAATTTACGAGCGGCGAAGGTTCGAAGAAAACGTTTGGTTTGTCCGCCGGTCCGTTCCTCAGCTACGCTGGCGGTATGTTCTCGCTGTCTAACGGGGGCAAGAACATCTTTAATGAAGATTTGACACCTGCAATTCAAGAGCCGGCAACGAAAGAAGTCTATCAGTGGTTCGACGATATGCTGCGTGTAGATAAATCAGTACCTCGTCCGACGGACACAAAGATAATGGGTGGATTCGATATGTTCAAAGCTGGCCGGATCGCCATGGCCATCGACGGCACCTGGTATATTGGCAGCGTGAAGAACGATATTAAGAACTTTAATGTCGGGATTGCAGCGATTCCGGCAGGCAAAGGCCAAGCTTACTCTTCCCAATTTATCGACAACTTCCTGATCTGGAAAGGCACGAAGCACCCGCAGGAATCGTGGGAAGCGCTTCAAGCGATCTACAGCAAAGAAGCTTGGGATGCGCTTGCAAAGACCGGGGTAGGCGGCCTTCCGATTCACCGTGAAACGTTTGATGAAATTAAGCAAAGCTTGTTCGGCGACAAAATTTCGGCGGAAGATTTGGATACCTTTACAAAAGCACTGGATCACACCGTATCTGTCCCTTATAATGCATTCTATGAAGAAGCAGACCAGAAGATTAACGCACAGCTCGACACATGGCTCCTTGGCAAAATGTCCGTGGACGAGTTCCTCACGAAATCGACTCAAATCTTATTGGAGACCAAAGAGAAGACCGAGCAAAAAGCGAATTAATGAGAACGGCGAGGGAGGATGGGTCTCCCTCGTCTTTTCTCCCGTTATAAGTTGGAAGGAAGTATTCGTTAGTATCTGTTTCCTGCCAAGCTCTAACGGTTGAAAAACGGCCATCGGCAGCTCGATAGACATAATCTGGGGGGATACAGCATGTATAAAGTATTAATCGTGGATGATGATGGATTGATTCGGGAGGACGTTCAGACGTTAATTGATTGGCAGGCGCACGGTTTCGATGTTATTGGCGAAGCGGATAATGGGAAAGCTGCGCTGCAGCTGACCGAGCTGTACGATCCGGATATCATTCTGACTGATATTTATATGCCTGTCATGGATGGAATGGAATTAATCAAGCGAGTGAAGAACGCGAAGCGGCATGCCAAGATTCTAGTCATGAGCAACTACGATGATTTCAAATCCGTAAAAGAAGCGATGAAATATGGAGCTTCTGACTATGTGCTCAAATATAAGCTTGATCCTGATGTCTTATTGGAGCTGCTCGGGCAGTTTAAAAGGGACTTAGTCGTTGAGAGACTGGAGTCCGAGCATCACGCGCAATTAGAGGAGCTGCGGCAGTATGGGCAGCAGACCTTGGTAGGACAATTCTGGCTAAGCTGGCTCACCGGCACAATGGAGGCGGATTCCTTCTACGAACAAGCGAGGCGATTGAATATCCCGGCGGCAAAGGGCGTGTGGCTGCCGATTCTCATTCAAGCGGATAAGTTCGACCGGGAAATGCTCCTGCGTGCGTCAGAGCAAGTTCAGCTCCAGGATGTACGCATGGATGCAGTAAAAGTGACGGATCATCAATATTTCCTCCTGATCTACACCACGCAGAAAAGCTATCTGCTCATCAAGCAATGCCAGCATGAAATTGCGCTTCAATTGGCAGCAGGCCTGATGGAGCAGCGGGGGATCGTGGTCAAAGGGGATATCTGCGCGCAGCCGCCGGATCTGCAGAAACAGTTTAAACTCATGAATGAGAAACTGTCCGATCTGTTCTATGACGGGTTCAAAGCACTCTTGGATACGAGCACGGCAGGTTCGGCAAAAACAACGTTAACAGATTCGACCATGATCGATCAGTATGAGCTTTCGATCATACAGGCGATTCAGGCTGCGGATGGTGATTATGCGCGCGATCAGCTGGCTCTCCTGCACCGCTATTTGGCACATGCAAGGTTGGAGCCCTCCATCGTCCGCAGCATACTTCAGCGGTTGGGCGACCAGCTGTTCCGTGTTATCAAAACGAAATGTTTATCCGCCTTGGAGCAAATTGAGATTAACGCTTTCAAACAGGCCATACTTTCCGAGCGGTCTACATTAGACAACCTGACGGCTCAGTTAACAATGATGATCACGCAATATGTGGAGCAGATGCAATCTGGCAGCTTGAACGACATGAGGGTAGAAATTCGCTACGCCATGAACTTTATGGAACGAAATTATGCCTCTGAAATTTCACTTGCTGACGTATCGAATTATGTCGGGCTTAGCAAAAATTATTTTTGTAAGCTGTTTAAACAGGAAACCGGTGACAATTTTATCAATGTCCTCAATAAAATCCGGATTGAGAAGGCAAAGCTGCTGATTATGCAGCCTGACAGCCGGGTCAAGGAAATTGCAGGGAAAGTCGGACTCGACAATTACCGTTATTTTTGCCGGATTTTCAAGCAGCTTACCGGTCTCAAACCAACTGAATTCAAACAATCGGCGAATCCGGTCCGCTAAGTGAAAGGAACTGCTGTGATGAGGCGAATCAATTTCGCGATCGGTTGGGTTAGTCTGAAATATAAGCTGATCGTCTTTATTATCGGAATCTCCATCATTCCGCTGGCCGTCGTCGGCTATCTGGTCAACACGAAATCCTCCAGCCTCGCCGTCGAACGGGAAACGGAGAATGCGCTTAATTTGAATAACACGAAGATGAACGCGCTGGACCGCTCATTCAATGAAATCGAGTTTTTGCTAAGCGATTTGGTCACGAACTTCAATACAACTTATTACTTGCAAAACATCAATGGTACCAATTATGAATCGGACCGGGCCTTCTCGGTCGTATCCGAAGTGGGATCGCGCCTAGACAGCATTATGACGAGCAAGCCTGGTCTGTTCGATGCGGTATTGATTATTCCAAGCGGGGACGGGCTTCCATTTCTAAGAGGGACTGTAAAAGATGCGGAAACCGACAACTTTACGAACTTGCCGGTCTATACCAACACGGTGAAGACGCATGCAAAAGCATTATGGCAGTACATGTATGAGAACGGGGCAGCATCGCTGACCGTATCGGAAAGCATTGTCGAGCCCTTCAGCGATGAGGTGCTCGGGATTGCTGTATTCAACGTCAATGTTGATATGCTGTTCGATGAGCTGGACGCGAATGCGCTGGCTAAAGGGGAATCCATTCAGATCGTCACGGCGAATAAGAAAGTCATTTATGATTCGGACCGGACGAAGATAGGCAGCAGCATCCAAGCGGACCTGCGGGCGGACCAATTCTGGACGGAGGCGAGCGGCAGCTTCAAGCAGAAGACGGACGAAGGTGAATGGGTCGTCTCCTACCGGACGTCCGAAGTGAATGGCTGGAAAATCATTTACCGGATTCCTTATGCGAATATCGTTCACGGGGTCAGTCAAATCTCACGTATGATTGTGCTGGTCACCATGGTCGTGGGATGCTTCGCATTTGCTGCTGCTTTACTGCTCTACCTTCATTTATACAGACCAATAGCCTCGCTCATTAAAGCGATGAAGCGTTTTGAGATCGGCCAGCTGCAGGAACGAGTAAAGATGAACCGGAAAGACGAATTCGGCCGGCTGGCCCGCGCCTTTAATTATTTGGCCGAGCGCGTGTCGATATTGATCGAGGATGTGACGCAGGAGCAGAAGGCGAAGAAGGAGCATGAGATACGGGCATTGCAAGCCCAAATAACGCCGCATTTTCTGTACAATACGATCAATTCCATCAAGTCGCTCGCGAGAATGAACCGGCCCAAAGATATTGAGGCGATGTCCGGGGCTTTAATCGATCTCCTGCGAATAAGCGCCAGTCATCAGACAGATCTCATTCGAATTCAGGATGAACTCAATTATGTCGGCAGTTACGTGACCATTATGCAGTACCGCTATAAGATGCAGCTGGTAATCGAGACTCAGATTTCAGCGCGTCTTCGAGATTTTGCCATTCTGAAATTTACGATCCAGCCGATAGTCGAGAATTGCATCATTCATGCGTTCGATCCGGAGATGACAGAGCGCCGTATTATGATCCGTACCTATGAAGAGGAAGATAGGCTTCGTATCGAAATCAGCGATAATGGAAAAGGCATGGATGCGGGGCAGTTAGATGCGCTTGGTGCAAAGGTGAGTCCTGCACTAGCAGCTCCGCGGAGCGGGCGTAAAGGCAATCTGCATATCGGCGGTATGGGACTTCGCAATATCAATGAACGTTTGAAGCTCCATTTTGGTGAGCCATATGGCCTGGAATTTGTAAGTGAGCTTGGCGAAGGAACAACGGTTATCATGTCTATCCCTTATGTAGAGCTCGATGAATAGAGGAATGTTGAGAGCAGCTGCCCGCTTGGGCGGTTGTTTTTTGTGCAGTGAAGTTAAAGGTGAAATTAAAAGAAATTAAAAGGATTTGAGGGGAAAAGGGGAAGGCAGCCAAACAACGTAATATTGTGCACCACCTCATAATATCCACTCGTTACGATGGCGCTTTCAAACCTTTAAGCTAAGGACATAGGCGCACAATCAACAGAACCTAACTAACGCACAGCTTAAAGGAGTGAAGACATGCAAGGCGTATCGAAATTAAACAAGCGTGAGAACTTCTGGGGGTATTTGTTCATCTCGCCGCAGATCATCGGATTACTGGCTTTTGTACTGTTTCCGGTGGCGATGTCCTTCTACTTAATGTTCACGGAGTGGGACTTCACCAATTCGCCGAAGTGGATTGGGATGGATAACTTTAATGTGATTTTTCATGAAGAGAACTTCTATTATGCGCTTCGCAATACGCTGTACTTCGTACTTGGCATTGTCCCGGTAACGACCGCGATCTCACTGGGAATGGCTCTGCTGACGAACCGGGCGATCAAAGGTCTATCGATCTACAAGGCGGCATTCTTCCTGCCGATGGTCACTTCGTCTGTAGCGATTGTCCTTGTCTGGTACTGGGTATTCGCGCCGGATATCGGCTTGCTCAACAATTTTCTGGATGCGATAGGTATTACAGGTCCGAACTGGCTGACTGAAGCCTTCTGGGCGCGGATCGCCATCATCATTATGAGCACATGGCAGGGGATGGGCTATTATTACCTGATCTTCCTCGCCGGCTTGAAAGGAATACCGGAGGATTACTATGAAGCGGCTGAGATTGACGGTGCCGGAAAAATGCGCCAATTCTTCAACATCACGCTCCCGCTGCTGTCGCCAACAACCTTCTTCATCATTGTCACGATGTTGATCGGCGTCTTCAATCTGTTCCAGGAATCGTTCATTCTGACTGCAGGCGGTCCGGCATTTTCGACCTATACGCTCGTCATGTATATCTACGATCTGGCATTCCGCTACTTCCGGATGGGCGAAGCCGCTGTGGTTTCCGTGGTGCTGTTCGTAATCGTCCTGATCGTAACCTTCATTCAATTCAAACTGTCCAAACGGTGGGTGAATTACATTGACTAGAACGAAGCGCGGTAATTTCTTTATTCATTTGCTTCTTATTGCAGTTGCCCTTACGACAATTTTTCCGTTCTATTGGATGATTACGACGTCTATCAAACCAAGTGACGCGATCTTTCAGGTACCGCCGCAATTGGTGCCGAAGTCGTTCACGCTGGAATATTTTCCAAAAGTATTCGAACTGATGCCGATGGCAAGGGCTTATCTGAACAGTACTAAAATTGCGGTGCTGGTCACAGTCGGCACGCTTCTGACCAGCAGCATCGCGGCTTATGCTTTTGCGAAAATCAAATTCAAAGGCAGCGGCGCTCTGTTCGCAGTCTTCCTTGCGACACTGATGATTCCAGGCCAAGTAACCCTGATCCCGCTGTATATTCTGTTCAGTAAATTCAACTGGATCGATACGCATCTGCCGCTGATCGTGCCGGCGATCATGATTAATGCATACGGGGTATTCATGATCAAGCAGTTCATGGGCGGTATTCCAAATGCTTACCTCGAATCGGCTAAAATCGACGGTGCCAGCCATCCGCGCATCTATTGGCAGATCGTGATGCCGCTGTGTAAGCCTGCCGTCATTACTCTAGGCTTGTTCACGTTCATCGGCAACTGGAATAACTTCTTCGGTCCGCTGATTTTCTTGAACAGTGAAAACAAATTCACCGTGCCGCTCATCATCTCATCCTTCAAAGGCGTTTATACGGTCGATTGGGGACTGCTCATGGCCGCTTCAACCGTCGCGATCGTTCCGATTATCATCTTGTATCTGCTCACGCAAAAGTATTATGTGCAAGGCATTGCAATGTCCGGGATCAAGGGGTGAGGCTAGGCGCCCCAAGAAGAGGAGCAGTACGATGCGGAAGAGTTTGAAAGCTGTCATCATCGCGGCCGCTCTTGCTCTGGCCGGCAGTGCAGCCGGATGGCTGGCGGCCGGGGACGGGAGCGGACAGGAGGTTCGCTCGATCTCCAAGGAGGTCTACTATGACAAGACGCTGGCAGGCATCATTGGACAGGTAGGCGGCGTGTTAACGGGCTATGAATTTGTGTCGGAAGATCCACTGCCAGACGAATGGTTCGGCTGGATTGAAGGGCCTTACAGCGGCAGCAGTGCGTATATCCAGCAGCCGCAGAATGACCGGCTTTTCGAAGATCGGGGACAGGCGGTTATCGGCTCTGATGACGATTATCATATCGATTTTTTCAATCAGCATATCCTGGATGTTCATGGTCCGAACGTATCGAACGCGGATATCAAGGCCGAATGGCTGGAGCACGACGTCAGCGACTGGGGCGGGGGCGGCGCGGCGATGGCCAGCATGAGAACGATGAATTTACTTCCGCCGCTGACCGGCAAGTCGGAGTTTAACGATTTCTATTGGGTGACAGAAGCCTATATCGAGAATGACACACTTGGCATGACTGCACCGGGGATGCCGGTAACGGCCGCCGGTTTGACTGAGAAATTCGCCAGCGTTACCGGTGAGTACGATGCCGTACTGTGGGCCAAGCTGCAGGGCACGATGTATTCGCTGGCCTATTTCGAGCAGGATGCACGGACTGTATTGGATCAAGCCGCTGCCGTATTGCCAAGGAACAGCTGGCCTTATCAGATCTACATGAAGGTCAAAGCACTGCATGATGAGAAACCGGACGATTGGCGCTGGGCGCAAAGCGAACTGCGTCAGTTTAAACGGCTGGTATATGGCTGGGATAATATCCAGGTGATTCCGGACATCAACAACGCGCTGGCGCTTCTCGCGATCCTGTACGGGAACAACGATTATACGGAATCCGCCAAGATCGCTTCATTAGCTGGCTATGACGCCGATTGTACAGCTTCTTTTGTGATGGGACTCATGGGAATTATCAAAGGCATGGACGGCGTGCCGCAGGAAGTGAAATTTGCCATCTATGCCGATGGTAAGGGCATCTACGTCAATGATCCGGATTTCACGCCTCATCTGAACGCGAATTATCCGGATGAGCAGAAGCTGACGGATATCGCTTCCCTGTATCAGAAGAATGCGGAACGGATGATCGTCTTCCATGGGGGGAGCACGGAGAGCAGCGAATATCGCATACCAGCGGAGAACCTTCGTCCTGCAGAGGTGGTCATAATCCCGAATGCGGATTTTGAACAAGGCTCGCTCGAAGGCTGGACGGCGTGGAATCCAAAGGCTGACGATTCCCACATCTATGCACAGGATAACGGTTCCGCATTGTCCGGCGATTGGAAAGGGCGGATCGATGTGAATGAAGAGGTGCAGGAAGGCAAGCTTTACGTGAAGCTGAATGGGCTGAAGAAGGGCCAGACCTACCAGGTAAAAGCTTATCTGACGGCGGATCGTGGTCTTGAAGCTCGCTTGTTCGCCGATGAATACGGCGGTCCTTACCGCTATGCATCCGTATCAAATCGCACCGGCAAATATGCGAGCCGTACGCTGACGTTCACAGCAGGCCGATCAACAGCCATCGTTGGTCTGCATGTCCCGCCGGGAAGTAAAGGAGAGCTGTCGGCTGCGCTTGACGATTTGACCGTGGAGCCGATCGTACCCGGTGCAGCCTTACAGGCAGAAGCCGAAGATGCGGAGTATACGGGCTTTGTAGTCGAAGGCGGCGGTACTGATGCATCAGGCGGACAATTCATTCATTTGGCTGAAGGGACATCCGGGAAGATCACGTTCGAGGATATCGAGCGTGAGGAAGCTGGCGAATATAGGCTGGTCATTCGTTACGCTAACCCTTCGGGTGAATTGACAAGCATGAATCTGGCAGTGAATGGAGATCCGGCTGCAGCCGCATGGTTCCCGCCTACAGGCAGATCAGCCGCATTCTCCGACAATCGGGTCGAGCTTCCTGTCGTCCTTCAAGAAGGACGGAATTCGATCGAATTATCCTCGGACGGGCAAAGCAGTGAAGCGCTGCAGCTGGACCGAATTGAAATCATGGCCGCTCCCCATGCGGTGTATCTCAAATAACAACTTGAAAATTAGTGGAGGTCATCTGCCGATGCAAGACGTAAGCTTTGAGAAGCAGCATCCATTGTTCCAATTTAATTCCTATACTTTTACCCTTTATATTCACACGTTTGAAAATGTATATGGACTGGATTTCGACCGCTGCCGGGTTATCGGGAACGAAGATTCGTTAACGGTTACTGCAGACGGATTAACCTGGGCGAATGGGCAAGAGAAGGCAGAGGGCAGGGCTGTCATTCATGTCCGCAAGAATGCGGACGGTCGAGGTGTCCGCTTCCGCGTAGAGGCAAGCACAGGCAGTAAGAAGATCCGCAGCGTCAAGCTGCTCCTTGAGGGAGTGGAGAACGGCGAGGTGATCAACCTGCGCGAAACTCCGTCCAAAGCGATTGAAGGGTCCGGGCTGCTGCTTCATTATCCGGAAGGATGGCGCAGCCTGTATACACCGCTTGTCATCATGCGAACGGACGAGGACCGTATCGTCTATTACCGCTCGCTGGACACGAGCGTGCGCGACAAACGGTTCACCTTCTTACGGACAGAGAAGGGGCTCAGCGCGGAACTGATTTTCGAAGAAGATGCCGTGCGGATGCAGAACGAAGTAAGCGTCCCGGAATGGGAGATTGGCGAATGTGATTCATTAGAAGCGATTAGCGCGCTCCATCATAAGGAGACGGAAGCGAATTTCAATCTGCAGCCTTGGGAAACAAGGAGCGACGTGCCGGCATGGGCACGGGACATCTCGCTGGTTGCGGCCATCCATATGCAGCATTGGAACGGCTATATCTTCAATGATTACAAGAAAACCGGCGATACGCTGGAATGGCTGGCTGAGCGGATCGAACCGAAGCGAATCCTTGCCTATCTGCCTGGGTGGGAAGGACGGTATTACTGGCAATACGGTGATTTCCGTCCGGATCCGCGGATGGGCGGCGAAACAGGCTTCGAGGCTCTCATGAACCGCGCAAGCAAGCTGGGGATCCGTATGATGCCGATGTTCGGGATGAATGTCGTCAATCCGGGGCTGGAAAATTTCGAGCAGTGGGGCGCTCCATCCCGTGCGCATACGGCTGGAGGCTTCCCGATCACAGGCTCTGTCGACTGGGACGGGTCGCGGCATTACGACCACGCATCGAACACGTTCCTTAATCCGGGAGCACCAGGCTGGCAGAATCGGCTTGTTGGCCAAATCGGCAAATTAATGGACCGCTATGGGTTTGACGGCGTCTTCCTGGATATCTCCGCTGCCTGGATGAACGATCCTTATTATCACTACTATGAAGGCTTCATCGAACTGTGCCGCCGTATTCGCGAGAACCGGCCGGATTGCCTGATTGCAGGCGAAGGCTGGTATGATGCAGCCGGCTTGGGAACTCCACTAATGCAGTCGGGGCACACAGACGGCGTGATGCATTGGCACGATGAGTCTTATGCGCCATTGTTCGAAAAGTACAACCGTTCGTTCGGCCATCTCTGCTTGGGTGCGCCGGGCAAAGGTTCCACTGGTGTCCATGAGCATGGATATAACCCGAATCAGCGGCGTACGCCAATTCGCAGGTCTATTATTCCGACGGTTACGATCGTGGACGATACAATCGCGACTGCTGCTGAGGAAGTCGAATCGATCATTGCAGACGCGAAAGTCTATGCTGCCCAATTTCTAACGAATCCGAAATAAAGAGGTGTCCGTATTCATGACAATTGAGATGAAACGCAAACCAACACCGCCAGTCGCGAACCGCTCGCCGCTGCAGCCAGCTGCGCTCATGAACCTGCCTTTGGGGGCGATTCGTCCGCAAGGCTGGCTGAAGGACCAGCTTCTCATTCAGGCCCAAGGGTTCACTGGCAGGCTGCCCGATCATTGGGAAGACTTGAATGCTAACAGCGGCTGGCTCGGAGGTACCGGCGAGAGCTGGGAACGCGGTCCCTATTATGTCGACGGATTGCTGCCGCTGGCTTATACCTTGCAGGATGAGGCGCTGATTGCGAAAGCGCTAGGATGGATTGAATGGACGCTTGGCAGCCAGCGAGAGGATGGTCAGTTCGGCCCTAAGACGAATGATGACTGGTGGAGCCGGATGGTAATGGCGAAGGTATTGACCCAGCATTATGAAGCGACAGGCGACGAGCGGGTGATCCCGTTTCTTCTGAGGTACTTCCGATACCAGGCCGCCAATCTCGATGAGAGACCGCTGACTGACTGGGCTGAGGCGCGCGGCGCAGAGAATGTGCTCATCCTTCAATGGCTGTACAACCGGACGGGTGAGGCATTCTTGCTCGAGCTGGCGGAGAAGACGCAGCAGCAGACCTTGGGATGGACGGAAATCTTCTCGAACTTCCCGTACTGGCGCTATCAGATGACGTTTGATCACCGCGTTCATGTGGTGAATGTGCTGATGGCCTTGAAGGAGCCGGCTCTCCGATATTTGCAGACAGGTGAGGCTCGCCACCGCGAAGCGCCGTACCGCGGGATCGAAAGTCTCATGCAATATCATGGCCAAGTTCACGGCTTATGCTCGGGTGATGAATGGCTCGCCGGGACAAGTCCGACGCAAGGCGTCGAGCTGTGCGCGGTTGTGGAATATATGTTCACACTGGAGCAGCTTGTCCGAATCTATGGGGACGGTTATTTTGCTGACATCCTGGAGAAAGTCTCCTTTAATGCGCTGCCGGCAACGATTTCTCCAGATTGGACCAGCCGCCAGTACGTGCAGCAGGTTAACCAAATCAAGTGTACCCACGAGCACCGGAATTGGACGGAGAACCGCGACGATGCGAACATGTTCGGCCTTGAGCCGAACTTCGGCTGCTGTACAGCCAATATGCACCAGGGATGGCCGAAGCTTGCTGCACATCTATGGATGGCAACGCCTGAAGGGGGACTCGCAGCAGTTTCTTATGCTCCTTGTACGGTGACAACGACAGTCAAGAATAACGTAACGGCGACAATTGAGGTGAAATCCGCCTATCCGTTCGAGGAAGGGATACAGCTCTCCATCCAAGTATCGGAGTCCGCTGAATTTCCGCTGAAGCTCCGTATTCCAGCCTGGTGCAAGGATCCTGTTGTCAGCGTGAATGGTGAAGTACAGACGCTGGACATTCAAGCCGGATTTGCGGCAATTGAGCGTATGTGGCATTCCGGCGACAGCATCATACTGCTGCTGCCGATGCAAGTCGAAACCGATCGCCGCGGCAATGATGCGATCAGTGTATCCCGGGGACCGCTCGTATACGCACTGCCAATCGGTGAACATTGGTTCAAACGGTACGGCAGCCTTCCGTTCGCAGATTGGGAGCTGTATCCGGAAGACGGCGCCGTGTGGAACTATGGACTGCTCCTTAATGACTTAAACGCGGAAAGCGTATTTGAGGTACAGACGAGTCCGGTCACCAAGCAGCCATTCTTTGCGAAAGACGCCCCTGTGCGGTTAGTCGGACGAGGCAGACGTATCCCTCAATGGCAGGAAGTCAAACATTCTGCCGGCGAGCTGCCGCTTAGCCCGATCACATCTTCGGAGCCGATTGAACGTATCGAGCTTGTGCCCTATGGCAGTGCAAGGCTTCGAATCGCAGAGTTCCCGGTTGTAAAAGAATAGAATTTGCCACATGCTCCGGCCGATTGGATTGGCCGGAGTTTGTGCTGCTCTTTGTGCTGCTCAGGGGTCCGAGACTTTGGTCATCTGCAGAATCGGATTAACCGCTGCTAATCTCTACAAATAACGGAATTTCAAGAGAAACTGGCATTCGAACTTCCACGCTTATATACTGGAATTAGAAATTGTAAACGCTGCCTAAACATTTGATGGAAAAAAGGAGAAAGAGAAGACCATGACAGTTCATTATGACTCGGAGAGATCTATTTTTCATCTGCAATCGAAAGACTCCAGCTATATCTTCCAAATCGTGAAGTCCGGTTACCCGGCTCATTTATATTGGGGACCCAAGCTGGATGCTTCGCGCTTCCATACCGACTATTTGACGATAGAGCGCTGCTCGTTCAGCCCGAACTTCATCCGGGAGGACCGCACCTTCTCATTTGATACGCTGCCGCATGAATATCCTTCTTACGGAACAGGAGACTTCCGGGAGCCGGCGCTGGAAATCCGGTTCGCGGACGGATCGGCCATTAGTGATTTCCGCTACGAGGGCCATGCGATCAAGGAGGGCAAGCCGGAATTAGCCGGACTTCCTGCTACATATACGGAGAACGATGAGGAAGCTCAAACCCTTGAGCTGTATTTGAAGGATGAACAAACCGGGCTGGCTGTTGTGCTGGCATACACCGCATTCCGCAATCTGGATGCCATTACCCGCTCGGTGCGCATTGAGAACAGAGGGACAAGCCCGGCTGTTCTGGAGCGGGTGATGAGCGCCAGCGTGGAATTCGACGATGCGGATTATGACATGCTGCAGCTGTCCGGAACATGGACGCGTGAGCGCCATATGCATACACGTCCGCTTGTGCCAGGGATCCACCGGATTGACAGCAAGCGCGGCTCCAGCAGCCATCAGCAGAATCCGTTTATTGCGCTGCTCTCGAAGGAGGCCGGCGAGGATGTTGGAGAAGTGTACGGCTTCAGCCTCGTGTACAGCGGCAGCTTTATGGCTCAGGCCGAAGTCGATCAGTATGCGACAAGCCGGGTGATGCTCGGCATCCAGCCGTTTAATTTCAGCTGGCAGCTGGAGCCGGGACAAGCGTTCCAGGCGCCCGAGGTGGTGCTTGTCCGTTCCTCGGAGGGACTCGGCGGCATGTCGCGCACCTATCATAAGCTTTACCGTACGCGTTTGTGCAGAGGCGTTCACCGCGACAAGACACGTCCGATTCTGATCAACAACTGGGAAGCTACTTATTTTAATTTTAACGAAGCCAAGATCAAAGAAATCGCTGCGGCAGGCAAGGAGCTGGGGCTTGAGCTGTTCGTGCTCGATGACGGCTGGTTCGGCCGGCGCGACCGCGACGATTCCTCGCTGGGAGACTGGAAGGAGGACCGCCGCAAGCTGCCTAACGGACTGAAGAAGCTGGGCGGGGACATTACGGAAACGGGCATGCAGTTCGGGCTTTGGTTTGAGCCGGAAATGGTCTCTCCGGACAGCGATCTGTACAGAGCGCATCCGGACTGGTGCCTGCATGTCGAAGGACGCAGCCGCACCGTCGCCAGAGAACAGCTGGTTCTGGACCTGAGCCGCAAGGATGTGTGCGATTACATTGTCGAGTCGGTCAGCAGCGTGCTGGCTTCCGCGCCGATTACGTATGTGAAATGGGACATGAACCGCAACATGACGGAGATCGGCTCCGCCCTGCTGCCGCCTGAGCGCCAGCGTGAAACGGCTCACCGCTATATGCTCGGCCTGTACGATGTGCTGGAGCGGATTACTTCAAGCTTCCCGCACATTCTGTTCGAGAGCTGTTCCGGCGGAGGCGGCCGGTTTGATCCAGGCATGCTCTACTATATGCCGCAGACGTGGACGAGCGATGACACGGACGCAATGGAACGGCTGAAGATCCAGTACGGCACAAGCATCGTTTATCCGGCCAGCACGATGGGTGCGCATGTATCGGCTGTGCCTAACCATCAGGTGCACCGCATCACCCCGTTTGAGACCCGCGGCCATGTCGCCATGTCCGGGAACTTCGGTTATGAGCTGGATTTGACCAAGCTGACCGAAGAGGAGAAGGAGAGCGTCAAGCTCCAAGTTGAGCAGTACAAGCAGCTCCGGGACCTGATTCAGTTCGGCGACTTTTACCGGCTGCTCAGTCCTTTTGAAGGCAACCATACGGCGTGGATGTTCGTTTCAGAGGACAAGAAGGAAGCCTTTGCCGCTTACTTCCAGGTGCTCGCATCGCCAAATGCGCCGCTCCGCCGCTTCAAGCTGAAAGGGCTTGATCCGAACAAGGCTTACCGGCTGGAAGCGGACGGCAGGGTCTACGGCGGGGACGAGCTGATGTACCGGGGCCTGCAATTAACGCCGCTGGAGGGAGATTTCAAGAGCTCCCTGTTTATCCTTCGCGAAATTTAACGCTATAAGACGTTTAAAAACAGCTGACGCCCGGTTTTCCGGGCGTTAAGCTGTTTAGTCATCAATTTTCCTGTGTTATAATAAATATAGGAAAACTGGAAGCAAATGAGCTGGCTTCAGCGGTTGCTTCAAATAATAAGGAAAGGATCAGGATACCATGTGTTCCCGAAGGACAAAATCCGAAAGGACGATTTGGAAACGTTGTGATCTCTCTTATACTTAGCTCCCTTTCGTAGTGGAATGGCGGATTAGGCTAATACCCTGCGAAAGAAGCGTGTGATGATGCGAAGGACAAAGGCTCGAAGGACCTTCTTTGCAGGGCGTTGCCGAAAGGACAACAAAACTGCGATAAGAGGGATACCGGATGAGAAGACCAAAAACAATCAATATCAGACAGATTTTAATGATTCTAACGGGTTCGGGTTTGCTTGCATTTACGTATTACCATATTAATTTTCAAAATCACCTGGCAGAAGGCGGATTTGTCGGCGTGGCGCTGATCTGCAAATATTTGTTTAACCTGCCTCCAGGCCTGATGACCATTCTGCTGGACATTCCATTAATGATCCTTGCTTTCTTCTTGAAAGGCCGCCGTTTTATCGGCTATATGCTGCTTGGGTCAGTTTCTTTCTCAGCTATGTACGAAGCCTGCGAGCGCTTCTCGCCGCTTCAGCTGGATCTGCACCATAACCTGCTGCTTGTTGCCATTATTTCCGGGCTGTTGACAGGGATTGGAGCCGGTCTCGTGCTGCGCGGGGGCGGAGCCTGCGGCGGAGATGATATTTTGGCCTTATGCCTTACTAAATGGACCGGATTAAAGATCGGTACGGTATTTATTGTGCTTGACGCCGCTGTGCTGCTGCTCTCCTTGCTGTTCCTGCCGTTGAAGGAGACCTTGTTCACGGTATTGGCTGTTTTAATCGGCGGGAAAATGATCACCTGGGTCGTCGGCTACCAGATGAAGACCAAACCTGCGGTTTCGATTTCTTATGTAGTCGACATGGTTGACGGCAAGACGACGGCGAAAGCTTAAGATCTGCGGGCGCTCTTCCTGTGAAGGGAGAGGGCCTTTTTTTCATAAAAAGAGTCCTTTATTCATTGTATTCACAGGTTTGAATCCCCATCTAAAGGAGTGCAGTGCATGAGTAAGATTAACCGCAAGGGAGAGGCTCTCATCCAGGAGGTAACCGGGACGGAAGTGCCCTACGGCTGTCTGGCCGTATGGTTTCTGGGGCAGGAAAGCGTCATCGTCAAAGGAGGCGGAGTGACGGTCTACATCGATCCGTTTGTATCGGAATTTGAGGAGCGGACTTATCCTGCGCCGATCGCGCCCGAGCATATTAACAATGCCGATTTGTGTCTCATTACGCATGAGCATATCGACCACCTGGATCCGGCCACGCTTTCGGTGCTGGTGCGGAATAATCCTTCGGTTCAGATGGTAGCCCCGGCCTGGTGCCGCCAGCAGCTGCTGGATATCGGTGTGAAGGACACGGCCCTGCAAAATGCGGATACCGGGATCTGGACTTCTCCGTGCGAAGGGGTCCGCCTGCGGGCTGTTCCTGCCGCTCATGAGCAGCTGGAGCAGGACGGTCAGGGATTCCACCGCTATGTCGGCTATGTGCTTGAGCTGAACGGTGTAACCCTGTATCATGCGGGAGATACCATTATTTATGACGGCTTGCTGGAAAAGGTGCGTGAGCACAACGCCGACTTGGCGATGCTCCCTATAAATGGGCGTGATTATTTCCGGACAAGCCGGGAAATTGTCGGCAACATGGACTACCGGGAAGCGGCCGAATTTGCCCATGAAGCAGGCTTCGAGACGGTCATTCCGCTTCATTACGATCTCTTTGCCGGCAATGCCGAGAATCCGGGATATTTTGCCGACTATATGTACCGTCATTTCCCAGAGCAGAAGTTTCATATTATGGCCCGTTCGGAACGGTTCGTGTACGTATCGCCGCGTGCGTTTCAGAACAGTAACGTCTAACATTCGGCATTCCGTAAAAAGAGTAAAATCCCGCCAAGCCCTGGAATCTAATCTGGCCTGGCGGGATTTTTTTGATGGGTTTGCCCGAACGGTTTGGCAGCACCGCTCAGCCAGCACCGCTTAGCCCGTTAGCTTTGCCCTTCAGACGGTTCAAGCGGAAGAACGGAAGGCTGCCCGGCGGAGGAAGCAGGGGAAGAGGAAACCGACGACTCGCGCACGACCAGCTCGGAATCGACGACAAATACGCGCTCATCCGCAAAATGATTCTCGTTCATCTGGTCGATGAATTTCTCGACGAGAATGGCGCCCATCGTATACTTTGGCTGGCTGACCGTGCTTAATTTCGGATTGACATATTTGCTGATCCGGCTGTTATCGACTCCGATGACTGCAAGCTGCTGGGGAATAGAGATGCCGAGCTCCTCGCAGGCCCGGTACACCCCAAGCGCCATGTCGTCATTGGCGGCGAAGACCGCTGTAAAGTGAAGCCCCTTCTCTAACAGCCGTTTCATAGCTTCATAGCCGCCGGCTTCATTGAAATTGCCGTTCTCCACGAAATCTGGGCGGAACGGAATCAGGTGCTCTCTGAGCGCCTTTAAATATCCTTCCAGACGTTCAAAGCTGTCTACGGCATCCGGATATCCATTCAGGAAGACAATATCCCGGTGTCCCTGCTGAACCAGATGGTTGACAACCTCACGGGAAAATTTAACGTTATCGGTGTAAACACAGGGAACACGTTCATGCTGCACGTTCCGTCCCACAACCGCCACGTAATAGCCTTTATCGGCAAGCTCGATAATTTCCTCATCGGAAATAAGCGGCACAATGAGAATAAGGCCGTCGATTGTCCGGTCCAGCAGCAGGTTCAAATATTCCTGCTCCTTCTCTTTCTGATTCTCGGAATCGCAGATAATGACCCGGTATTTCTGCGCATAGGCCATATTTTCAATTCCTTTAATAATTTCGGTAAAATAGGCGCTGTTAATGTCCTGGGCAATAACGCCGATCGTTTTGGTCTTCTGGGAACGAAGATGCTTGGCGGCGGCGTTGGGATGGTAGCCCAAATCCTCGATGGCCTGCATGACCTTTAATCTAGTTTTTTCCGTTACGCCGCTGGAGCGGTTCAGCACCCGGGAGACAGTGGCGGGAGAGACGCCGGCTTTGGCGGCGACATCGACAATTTTAGTATCCATCATAACCCTCAACCTTGAAATTTAATGTGGTGAATAAAATGATATGGACCTATTATAATGTAAGCTGAAATCGATTACAATAACTTTTGAAATCCGCAGAACAAAGGGATTTGACTGCTCATAATCAAGCAATTACCCGGGAAAAAGTCCATCTTTCATCGCTGAACTCAAGAAATCGATTTCACTGACCGAGCTCACTACAGCAAAAAAAGCGCTTAACTCCCAAATAAATCCCTGCAACAGAAATCGATTTCAAATTTATTCGCCGGAGGCCCAGGCTCCCGGCAAGGTGTTTCGATCGTGCTGCAGCTTTACTTATTTATCCTCTTTAGGATGGTGCTTATCCCACTCCTCCGCTTTGGCGGTACCGATTGCAATGGCTCTGCCTTCCTCATAGCCTTCTTCCAGCAGAGCGTTAGCGATTTCGACCGCTTTGCTGCGGATGCGGGGAGCCAGATTTTTCATAGAGGGCGGATAATCATTTTTACTCCAGGGCATAAAGATTCCTCCTTTAGAAGCAACACAGGAGAATAACAACGATTAACGTTATTTTCTCCTGCATGGGAACCGGACCGAGCTGGCGGACAGGCTCAGCTTCATCCGGTTAATGATTTGATTACCCTAAAGGGGATTATTTAAACAAGGACAGATATTCTCCGTAGCCTTCTTTCTCCATGTCCGCTTTCGGAATAAAACGGAGAGAGGCCGAGTTGATGCAGTAGCGCAGGCCATTTGGACCGGGGCCGTCATCAAACACATGCCCCAGATGGGAGTTGGCTTCCCGGCTCCGCACCTCCGTGCGGACCATGAAGTGGCTGGTATCCAGCTTTTCTTTGATGCTGTAATCACGGAGCGGACGGGTGAAGCTTGGCCAGCCGCAGCCTGCGTCGTATTTGTCTGTAGAGCTGAAGAGCGGTTCGCCCGATATAATGTCCACGTAAATGCCGTCCTCATCATGATCCCAATACTCGCCGGTGAAAGGACGCTCGGTAGCGCTGTTCTGCGTAACTTCATACTGGATCGGCGTCAGCTGGCTCTTTAGTGTCTGCTGGTCCAGTGCCGGCTTTGACCAGTGGGTTTCGATATAATCTTCGCGCCCGGAGCCCTTGCGGTACCGTTTGTAATGCATCGGATTCTTCTTGTGATAATCCTGATGGTAATCTTCAGCAGGGTAGAACGGTTTGGCCGGCAGAATTTCCGTTACGATCGGTTTGTCAAACCGGCCGCTGCCGGCCAGCTCCTGCTTGGAAGCTTCGGCGGCTTCGCGCTGGGCTTCATTATGATAGAAGATAGCGGTTTGATAGGACTGCCCCCGGTCATGGAACTGGCCGCCCGCATCGGTCGGATCAATCTGCTGCCAGAACAGCTCAAGCAGCTTGCGGTAAGGAAAAATCGAAGGGTCAAACGTAATTTGGACCGCTTCATAGTGGCCGGTGCCCCCGGCGCAAACCTGCTCATAGGTCGGGTTCTCCGTGTGGCCCCCGGTATAACCGGACACGATGCTTTTGATGCCAGGAAGCTCCTCAAACGGGGTAACCATGCACCAGAAACAGCCGCCTGCAAATGTTGCCAGCTCAGTGCTGCCTTGTATATGATTCATAGCGATTCGCCTGCCTTTGTCTTGTAGTTTTGGTAAAAGTCCTTCAAATATGAACTATTATAATAGATTCTAAACTAAATCCCAAATCAGCGGGATAGAAGGAGGAACGCTTTTTCTGCACGAATCCTTGGGCTCAGCCGGTTCTCCGGGCGCTTCTCCTCTTATATCCCCAAACTGCGGCTGCAACAAACAAGAGATAGAAGCCCAGAATTTCAGCAGCAAGCAGCGGGTGAGAGAACAGTGAACTGCCAAGAAAGGCGTATACAAAAATACCCGGCAGCTTGCCGATAACCGAAGCGCTCAAATAGAGTCTGAAAGGAATGGCAGCGATCCCTGCATACAAATTAATTACCCATTGCGGGACAACCGGGAGCAGGCGGTATAACAGCACCGATTCAAACGGATGTCTGGCCACATAAGAAGTGAACCTGCGCATTGCCGGATAACGCTCCACAAGGCTGGCCGCATCATTGCGGTACCAGACAGCGCCGGCTGCGTACAGAATAATTCCGGACAAGGTCGAGCCCGTTACCGTAATTAATGCGCCGGCCCAAGGTCCGTACAGCATTCCGATCGCCGCAATGACAAGCTTGTAAGGGATGACCGGGAACAGGGCCAGCAGCGCTGCGAGCACGAGCATCATTAGGGGAGAGGGAGGGTGATCCAGCAGCAGGCTGATCTGCTCTCTGTAAGCAAAAGCAGCAGCCATAATAGCGATATAAATTAGAGGTATCAGCCATTTCTTCATCTTTATCCGACCCTTCCAGGTTCTTAATTCAAATGATATATAAACAGCCGGCAAGAAACAACAGGCTGATTCGGCAGGGACTTGAGCCTGATTTGTCATAAAGCTGGCAGTTTTCCGAAAAAATTTTGCTATAAACGTAGTATTCTTTACAGCCAGATGCTATACTGGAACAAATCATATGCTCGGTTCCCAAAGGGGAGTAGCTTTAAACAATAAAGTCGTCATTACGGGATAGTATCCCCGGCTTTATCGACAACAATTCGAATTGTTGTTAGCGAGACCTTTGCCTGCTTTGTAGCTGCAGGTGAAGGTCTCTTTTTGTGTAGTTTCAGCCGCAAAAATAGGCCTTAGCCTAAAGACAGGCAAGGCGCAGCGCGGCATGTTTTTCCAGGACAGTCTGGCAAAACCGCCCGGTCAGCGCGGATCCGGCATGCATCCGAATAAGGAGGTAATGCTTGTGGATTTGCTGAGTGTTGAATTTTGGACGGCTTTATTCTCTATCGTTCTGATTGACCTGGTGCTGGCGGGCGACAATGCAATCGTCATCGGCCTGGCGGCGAGGAACGTTCCGAAAGCTGATCAGAAGAAAGTCATTGTATGGGGGACGGTTGGAGCGATCGTGGTCAGGGCGTTAATGACCGTATTGGTGGTCCAGCTGCTTCATATTCCGGGACTCCGGCTGGCGGGAGGGCTGGCGTTAATCTGGATTGCCTACAAGCTCCTGGTGGAAGAGAAGAAGCATGACATTCATGCGGGAACGCAGCTTTGGGCCGCCATCCGCACGATCATCATTGCCGATACGATGATGGGGCTGGATAATGTGCTGGCGGTTGCCGGCGCGGCGCACGGTGATATGACGATGGTCATTATCGGACTGGCCATTTCGGTTCCTATCATGGTATGGGGCAGCACGGTCATTTTGAGGCTTACCGAACGTTTCCCGGTTGTCATTACAATCGGCTCGGCGGTGCTGGCCTGGACGGCTGCCAAGATGCTGGTTGAAGAGCCTCTGATTCATGACTGGTTTACAGCCGGAATTGTAAAATACGGATTCGAAGCGGCCGTCGTCATCGCTGTGACGGGGATCGGGCTGCTGGTCAAATCCAAACGCCGGCAGAGACAGCAGGCGGAGCAGGCTTTAACGGGGTTGGAACTTGAATAAGACAAGAAAGGATGAGGCGCGCCTAGGCGCAGCTTCATCCTTTTTCCTTTTTCATTTTTGATTTTCATTTCCGCTGTCCTTGACCGTTATTTCGTATTCTCGCGGCTGGCCAGGCGATACTGCTTAGGCGACATGCCGAATTTCGAGCGGAATACCTTGTGAAAATAGTTATAGCTTGGAAATCCGGAGCTCTCTGCCACATGCTCCAGCGAAAGCGGGCTGAATATAATCCGCTCCCGGGCCATATTCAGGCGGATATCCGTGGCATACTGGATAATGCTCTGGCCAAAAGTCGCCTTAAACAAATGCACGGCCCGTGAAACGCTGATGCCTGCATGGGCGGCTGCATCCTCAAGCCGGAAGGCAGTGGCAGCATTTTCCTCAACAAAGTGTTTGAGCTGGTAGGCGAGATAAGACCGCTGTCCATCCCGGGGCTGCTCTTCCAGCTGGCGGTCGATTTCCAGGCACAGAATTTGAATATAATGAGCGGCGATGTCATCTTTTAGCTTCGAAACCCGCTGCTGCTCAAGGGAAATCTGCCGGAAGAGGTTGATAAAAGCATCGGTCAGCGGCATGCGGATCTTGTTCGGCCGCTTCCTGCCGTTCCACCATTCCTTGATCCAGCTGCCGTCTATAAAGATGTAATAATCTCCGCTGAGAATGGAAGAGCCGCTGCTGAACGGAACGGAATCAATATAAAGCTCATAGGGCTCGCTTGGTGAGAACAGAAGCACATCGCCCATCTCCACGTTGACAAGCTCGCCGGCGATTCTCGTCTTCGCTTTGCCTTCTGTCTGCAGCCGGATCAAATAATGCTCGGGGCCGTTGACATCATTGGATTTGTAAGCTTTTCGGTGTACGGAATATCCCGCCGCCAATATACTGAGGTGCTGCTCGGCGAACATGCTTGAACCCTCCTGCTAATTAAAAAATAAAATAATGACCAGATTGTGCATGTTTGAATCATATACTTCATTTTACTTTAAGCAAAATCATATTACTATAAAGCTAACTTAAGGAAGCGCAATCAATCAAGCAGGCACCTTAAGAATCATAATCAAATTGAATAACTTGAGGAGTGATTCCGTGACCCCTTTGCAAGTAGGCGTTATCGGCTGCGGCGTAATCAGCCACGCTTATCTGAATTATCTGCAGAAGAGCTCCGCGGTCACCGTGACCGCATGCGCAGACCTGGTGCCGGAGAAGGCGAGGGAGCGGGCAGCCGAGTTTTCGATTGAAAACGTATACACGGTTGAGGAGATGCTGCAGAGCAGCGTTGATATCATCTTAAACCTGACGGTGCCTGCATCGCACGCGGCGGTCAGCCTGGCCGCTTTAGAGCACGGGAAGCACGTATATACGGAGAAGCCGCTTGCTGTTTCTTTATCAGACGGGAAGAAGATGCTGGAGCTTGCTGCACGCAAGGGACTTATGATCGGCTCTGCCCCGGATACTTTTATGGGGTCAGGCCTCGAAACAGCCCGCCAGGCGCTGCTCGGCGGTGTCATTGGGCGGCCTGTTGCCGCAAGCGCTTTCATGATGGGCACCGGCCCTGAGTCGTGGCATCCCAACCCGGCATTCTTCTATGCGGCTGGAGGCGGGCCAATGTTTGACATGGGCCCCTACTACTTGACAGCGCTTGTACAGCTGCTTGGGCCCATCGCCCGGATCAGCGCATCGGCAGGCAGTCAAATTCCGGAGCGAAAGGTGGGTTCCGGTCCGGATGCGGGGTCGCCCATTCTGGTGCAGACACCGACGCATTACAGCGGCACGCTGGATTTCGCCGGCGGCGTGATCGCCACGTTCATCACAAGCTTTGACATTCCGGGCGGCAGCTCGCTGCCGTGGATCGAAATTTACGGTACCGAAGGCACACTTCGCCTTCCGGACCCGAACAATTTTGACGGCGATGTCAAGCTCTGCAGAGCCGGCAGCGAGGAGTGGACCGTACTTCCAGCGGTATTTGAAAGCAATGTCAATGAAAGAGGCCGGGGGCTTGAGGATATGGCGGCTGCCATAGCTGAAGGCCGGGAGCCGCGGGCGTCGGGCCTGCTTGCTTACCATGTGCTGGAGGCGATGCATGCCTTTGGCCGGTCCTCGCAGGAAGGCAGGCATATTGCACTTGAAAGCGCTGCGGAGCTGGGATCCCGGTTAGCTGGTTTATCCAATCAAATTTAGATAAAGAGGTGCTTTTTAATGGCAAAGGTAGCATTGCAGTTATACACGGTTCGGGAGCAGCTGGAGCAGGATTTTGAAGGCACATTGCGCAAAGTAGCCGGGCTCGGCTACCAAGGCGTCGAGTTTGCCGGCTTCTACGGCAGATCCAAAGAGCAGGTGAAAGCGATTCTTGAGGAAACGGGCCTGACCGCTGTCGGCGCGCATACCGCTCTGGATTTGATGCGCAGCGAGCTGGATGAGCAGATCGAAATGAATTCCTATATCGGCAACAACAGGCTGATTGTTCCTTATGTCGCGGAAGAAGACCGTAACCGCTGGAACGACATCATCGGCGATATCAGGAAAGCAGCGGAAGCCTGCGCGGAACAGGGCGTCACTGTGCTGTATCACAATCATGACTTTGAGCTGACGCAGAAGCTTGACGGGGAGACGGTGCTCGATACTATCTTTGCAGAAATCCCCGAATCGCTCCTTCAGGTTGAGCTGGACTCCTGCTGGGTGGAATTCGCCGGATTTGACGCTGTCTCTTATATCGAAAAATACAAAGGCCGCATGCCGCTGCTTCATTTAAAGGACGTGAAGAAAAATGCGGACGGCTCTCCCGAAACGGTTGAGCTGGGCACCGGCGAGCTGGACATCAAGCGGATCGCAGATGCCGCGATTGAAGCCGGCGTTGAATGGCTGGTCGTTGAGCAGGATTTTACCGCAAACGGGGCACTGAATTGTATTGAGACCAGCATGGAATGGATCAGAAACTATCAAGCTCAAGGGGGAAAATTGAATGTCTAAACAGCTTAAGGTAGCCGTCATCGGCTGCGGAGGAATCGCAAACGGCAAACATCTGCCAAGCCTGGCTAAACAGCCGGAAGTTAATCTGGTCGCTTTCTGCGACATTATTGAGGAGCGCGCAAGCAAGGCGGCCAAGGAATACGGCACGCAGGACGCGAAGGTATTCACCGATTACCGCGAGCTGCTGGCAAGCTGTGATGCGGATGTTGTGCATGTGTGCACACCAAACGATTCCCACTCCGAAATCACTGTTGCCGCGCTTGAAGCGGGCAGCCACGTCATGTGCGAGAAGCCGATGGCCAAAACGACGGAGCAGGCCCGGGCCATGCTGGAAGCCGCTGAACGCACCGGCAAGAAACTGAGCATCGCTTACCAGAACCGGTTCCGCAACGACAGCCTCTACCTGAAACAATTGTGCGAAAGCGGCGAGCTGGGCGACATCTATCTGGGCAAAGCGCTGGCAATCCGCCGCCGCGCCGTTCCGACCTGGGGCGTATTTCTGGACGAAGAGAAGCAGGGCGGCGGCCCGCTGATCGACATCGGTACGCATGCGCTTGACCTGACCTTATGGCTGATGAATAACTATGAGCCGAAGAGTGTCATGGGCTCGGTATTCCACAAGCTCGGCCATCGCGAAAATGCGGCTAATGCCTTCGGTTCCTGGGACCCTGAGCAGTTTAAAGTAGAGGATTCTGCTTTCGGTTATATTACGATGAAGAACGGCGCTACCATCATTCTGGAGTCCAGCTGGGCGCTGAATGTAGTGGAGATCGGCGAAGCGAAGACGGTGCTGTGCGGTACCGAGGGCGGAGCCGATATGAAAAATGGCCTGCGCATCAACGGCGAGAAGAACAGCCGCCTGTACGACACGCAGATCGATCTCAGCTCCGGCGGCGTGGCCTTCTTCTCGGGTGAAGAAGAGAGTGACGCGGACCGCGAAGCCCAGGCTTGGGTGAAAGCCATTCTCGAAGACGGAGAGCCGCTCGTTAAGCCGGAACAGGCCTTGGTGGTCACGCAAATTCTTGAAGCGATCTACGAATCCGCCAAAACCGGCAAAGCCGTTTATTTTGACTGATTGAGTAAGGATTGAGCTAATAACACGGATTCCAGGGAGGAAACAATCATGAAATTAGGCATATTTATGGTACTGTTCGGCGGACGCCCATTGGAGGAGGCGCTTGATTTTGTAGCATCCAAAGGCATTCAGGCTGTGGAGATTGGAACCGGCGGCAACCCTGGCCAGGCACACTGCAGCCCGGATGAACTGCTGGAAAATAAAACAAAGCTGACCGAATTCAAACGGGCTATCCAGTCCCGGGGACTTACCATCAGCGCACTCAGCTGCCACGGCAATCCGCTGCACCCGCAGAAAGCGCTGGCCCAGGCAGATCATGACGATTTCGTCAAAACCGTCAAGCTTGCCGAACTGCTGGAGGTTCCGGTGGTCAACACGTTCTCCGGCTGCCCGGGCGATCATGAAGACGCCAAATATCCAAACTGGCCGGTAGCGCCGTGGCCGAATGATTTTCAGGAGATTTTGAAATGGCAGTGGGAGAATAAAGTCATCCCTTACTGGACAGAGTGGGGCAAATTTGCGGCAGACCATCATGTCAAAATCGGCATCGAGCTGCACGGAGGATTCTCCGTTCATACGCCTGGAACCCTGTTAAAGCTGCGCGAGGCTGCAGGTGAAGTCATCGGTGCCAATCTGGACCCAAGCCATATGTGGTGGCAGGGCATTGATCCGGTTGAAGCGATCAAGATTCTGGGAAGAGAAAATGCGATCCATCACTTCCATGCCAAAGATACGATTATTGATCCGGTCAATGTGAACAAGCATGGTGTGACCGACATGCAGTCCTACTCCCTGATGCTTGACCGCGCCTGGCAGTTCCGCACGGTCGGCTACGGACACGATCTGAAGACTTGGGCGGACATCATCAGCACGCTGCGGCTCGTTGGTTATGATTATGTGGTCAGCATCGAGCACGAAGACGGCCTCATGTCCGTAGAAGAAGGCTTCACCAAAGCCGTCCAAAACCTGAAGCAGGTACTCATTCAAGACTCTGCGGCCGATATGTGGTGGCTGTAATCCGTTCAGACCGTAAGCAATCCGAATGTCTCATTCCGGATTGCTTTTGTCTTTTTCATTTAAAAATGTGAATTCCGTGAATAGCCCGTTTTCAAATCGTAAAAACTATGTTAAAATGATATGTACTAACTTAATGTAAGCAAATTCCGGAATCATCTGCTCCGGATTATTAAAGAGGTGATAAGCCATGGCAGATAAGGATTTCAGCATGTGCCCCCGCTTTGAAACCGCATTTTCTTTTCTGGGGAAACGGTGGAACGGTTTAATTATTCAAACGCTGATGAACGGCCCGAAACGCTTTAAAGATATTTCAAATTTAATTCCGTCGATGAGCGACAAGATGTTATCCGAACGGATGAAGGATTTGGAGTGCGAAGGAATTTTGACGCGCCATGTTTATCCGGAAACGCCGGTTCGGATTGAATACGAGCTTACGGAGAAGGGCAAAGCGCTTCGCCCGGTTATGGACCAGATTCAGAGCTGGGCCGAAGACTGGATTCAGTAATTCAGGAAAGAAATGGACTCCTTATCCGTATAGAATCAGGCAGATAGAGCAGGCCAGACAGAGCAGGCAGAACAGGCAAATAGAAGAGACCGCTTCCGGACAACGGAGTGCGGTCTCTTTTGGTTTATTGCCCGGGAACAGCGGCAGCTGCGGGAGCGGCGTGCGCGTGGGCATTTTTCCGGAAATCAAGCGGGGCCTGGTTATAAAATTTCTTGAACTGGTGGTAGAAATGGCTGACGTTCTCAAAGCCGGACTCCAAAGCAATCTCCACAACCCGCAGCTCGGTATTCAGAAGCAGGTTTCTTGCGGCCTTCAGCTTGAGCTGGTTGAGATATTCGGTCGGCGTCTGATGAAGATACTGGCGGAAGGCGCGGTTGACATGGCCGACGCTCCGGCCCGATAACCGGTACAACGTCTGCAGGCCGCCGCTCAGATTCTCTTTCAGCTGCATTTTGGATAGAGCCTGCTCCAGCCAAAGCGGGATTTCGGTCTGCCGCTCTGCACTGCCGGGCTGCAGAAAGTGCCGGGTCAGAATGTCCACCAGCACGCTTCTGGCGTACAGGCGCGCCTTGCTCTTGTCCAAGGTAGACAGCAGCAGAATCCGCTCAAAATGATTGATGAACTCCAGCGTTTCAAGCTGGGAGAGCAGCGCCACCGGCGGCTCTGAGGCGAGCAGCAATTCTTCCTTAAACGCCTGCTCATTGAGATAGGCAAACGCCTCCTGGACAAGGCTTGAGCGGCACGCGACGTTAAGGAAACGGCAGTCTCCCTGCCCGTCCCGCTCGTATCTGTGAATATCGGCAGGTCTAATTAGAACAAGGCTGCCCGCCTTCAACAGCTGCGTATAACCGTTGACGATATGACGGCAGGAGCCTTCGCTGAGAATAAAGAATTCATAGAAATCATGAGTATGCTCGGGCGATACCTGCGACAAGGACTCAACCCAGAACGGATTCACCAGCAGTTCCGGATCAATATGGCCCGTTTCTGTAAATGTAAGCAAGAGATCAACCTCCAAATCCTGATCGTGATGTTAAAATAGCACATGGTTGAAGTGAACACAAGACAAGCAAGAAAGCCTTTTCTTTGCTACAATAAATCCGGTAAAGACAAGATTGAGCATGAGTGGAGGATTATTTGATGCTGCTGCTGGATTTAAACGGACAATGGGAAATGAGAAGACTGGACCAAGAGGAATGGCTCGATGCGGCCGTACCTGGATCGGTGTACAATGACCTGCTGCAGGCCGGAAAAATGCCGGACCCGTTCTACCGGGATCAGGAGTACGAGGTACTTGAGCTTTCGAATTACGATTACGAATATAAGCGTTCGTTCGAGGCGGAAGCAGGCCTTCTGGAGCATGACCGTATTGTGCTGCTGTGCGAGGGGCTGGATACGCTTTGCGAGCTCTTCCTGAATGAGACGGAGATTCTGAAATCAAACAATATGCACCGGATCTACGAGGTGGATATCAAACCTTATTTAACTAATGGTAAAAATACGCTGCGAGCCGTATTCCGCTCCCCGGTAGAATATGTGCTGCGCAAGCAGGAAGAACTGCCGCTGATCAACTCGACGGATGCGGTGCCGGGCATTTCCCATCTGCGCAAAGCCCATTCCATGTTCGGGTGGGACTGGGGTCCAAAGCTGCCGGACATGGGCATTTGGCGGAATATTTCAATCCGGGGATACGATAAGTCCCGCATTGAGGACGTCTACATCACACAAATTCATGAAGAAGGCAAAGTAACGCTGGACGTCCGGGTCAGAACAGACTGCTGGCGCGAAGGCAGCCGGAGCATCGCAGTGAAGCTGACTTCTCCTGCCGGCGAGGTGCTGGAGGCACAGGTGCCGGAGCAGGCAAGCCATGGAGACTATGACCACCATATCAAGCTTGAGGTCAATCAGCCTCAGCTGTGGTGGCCTAATAATCTTGGCGATCAGCCGCTGTACCAGGTGGAAGTCGTACTGGAGGATCAGGACACCGAGCTGGACCGCAAGGAGATGCGGATCGGCCTGCGGACGCTGACCGTCAAGCGTGAGCCGGATCAGTGGGGCGAATCGTTCGAGCTTGAAATCAACGGAATTTCGATCTTCTCTATGGGAGCCGATTACATTCCGGAGGATAATATTCTGGCCCGCTGCAGCCGGGAGCGCACAGAGAAGCTGATCCAGAGCTGCGTAGAAGCCAACTTCAATACGATCCGGGTATGGGGCGGAGCGCATTATCCGGAGGACGATTTCTTCGATCTGTGCGACGAATACGGCCTTATTGTATGGCAGGATCTCATGTACGCCTGCGGCATCTACGACTTTAATGAAGATTTTAAAGAGAATATTACACACGAAACGATTGACAATATGAAAAGAATCCGCCACCATGCCTCCCTGGGCTTATGGTGCGGCAACAACGAGCAGGAAGTCGCCTGGGTGGACTGGGGCTGGAGCAAGACAGCTTCGCCGAAGCATAAGGCCGATTACATCAAGCAGTACGAGGTTCATCTGCCCGAGCTGGCGAAGCAGATCGACCCTAATACCTTCTACTGGCTGGCTTCACCGTCATCAACCGGAAGCTTCAATAATCCGAATGACGAGAATTACGGGGACATGCACTACTGGGAGGTTTGGCACGGCAAGAAGCCGTTTACCGATTACCGCAATATTTTTCCGCGGTACATGTCTGAATTCGGCCTGCAGTCGTTCCCGAGCCTCAAAACGGTGGAGACTTTCACGCTGCCGAAAGACCGGAACATTTTCTCTCATGTCATGGAATCACACCAGAAGAACGGTACAGGCAATGAGAAGATCCTTTATTATATCGGTGAAACCTACCGTTATCCAAAAGATTTCGACTCGCTGCTGTATGCTTCCCAGCTGATCCAGGCAGAAGGCCTGCGCTACGGCGTCGAGCACTGGCGCAGAAACCGCGGACGCTGCATGGGCGCAGTCTACTGGCAGCTGAATGACTGCTGGCCGGTTGCCTCCTGGTCGAGCATCGATTATTTCGGCCGCTGGAAAGCGCTGCATTATACAGCCAAACGGTTCTTTGCGCCTGTAATGGTATCAGCGTGCGAAGAGGGCACTTCAGTTTCGCTGCATGTGACCAATGAGACGAAGGAAGCGGTCCGCGGCCAGCTGGTCTGGAAGCTGATGAATCCGCATTCGGAAGTGCTGCAGCAGTCAGAACGGGAAGCTGAAATTGCGGCATTTGCTTCAGCCGAGCTGGAGCAGCTGGATTTTGCCGAGATCTTGGATACAGAGGCTAAGAAGAGGGAGGCTTATCTGGAATTCGCGTTTGTGGTGAACGGCGAGATTGTCAGCTCCGGTACGGTGCTGTTCGTCAAAGCGAAGCATTTTGAATTCGCGAACCCTGCCATTCAAACGGTGATTGCTGAGGAAGCAGACCATTTCACTGTAACGGTAAGCGCGGAAGCTTTTGCCCGCTCTGTCGAGCTGGACTTCAAGGAGCTTGATGCGGTGTTCAGCGACAACTATTTTGACCTCTCAGCAGGCGTAAATAAGGTAGTGAGAGTGAACAAATCTTCACTCAGCAAACCGGCTTCTCTGGAGGAGCTGCAGCAGCAGATCAAGGTCCGCAGCATTTATGACCTGGACGAGCAGAACAGTTAAGAGCAAATCAATTTGAAATAACGCGCGAAATAACGTGCGAAATAACGAGGATTAAACGACAAGCTCCCCGGCGGTTTGATGGGGAGCTTGTTTCTTGTTCTATAGGATGCTTAAATCCGGCAGATTTCATTCGGGCACAGCTCACAGTGGCAGATGTCCTGCAGCATGACCAGATCCTTGATCACGATCATGCCATTCTCATATTCAAGGGCGTCTTTCTTGCGCAGATCGCTGAGCATGCGGTTGACGCTTTCGCGTGTTGCGCCGATCATGTTGGAGAGATCGGTGTGGGTAATCTTTTTGTTAATCAGAATGGTATCCCCGTGCTGCTCGCCGTATGTGTTGCTCAGGCGGATCAGGGTCGAGCAGAGCGCGCCCGGTTTGCCGTACATCATCAGGTCGCGGAATTTGGTCTGGGTCAGGCGGTGATGGATGCCCATCCATTTCATGAAGTCGATTGCGAAATCGCAGTGCTGGCAGATCAGGATTTCGAGATCTTTATTTTCCACGATGCCGACTTCACAGTCTTCGATCACTTCCGCGGTAAAGCTGTGTTTGGAGCTGAAGAACGGGTCCGCTTGACCAATCAGGTCGCCCCGTCCGTACATATATAAAATTAATTCCTTGCCCTCATCTGTCGATTTGGTCATTTTGACACGGCCGCGTTTAAGGTAGAATAACTTATCGGACACATCGCCTTCCCAGAACAGATGGGAACCTTCGGCGTAATTTTTGTCTTTCATGATCACAAGCAGTCGATTGAAATTCTGTTCCGAAAAACAAACTGTATTCCCTTGCGCTTCAACGCTGTTCATATGCTCGCTCATTTTTGGTTTCCCCTTTATACTCCAAATTTTTCTGAATTTTTAAATTAATTATAACCTGTATAATCTGCGATTTGGGGCATTTTTAAAGCTTAAAAGTGGCGAAATTTTTAACATTGTGACTAATTTCACTTAATTAGCGAGGATTTGGGCAGCATTTTACGTTGGCCTATATCTTTTCCTTCATTATTAGGCTTTAAAATGCCTTAATAATAAGCCAGCTTCACGTCAGCTGATGGACTGCAAGGACTTATGACATAGAGTTCGGCCAGTTGAAAGGAAATGAAACCACAGCGAAAGCAAGTTTTCAAAATAGACAAAGTTTGTGAAAAAATTCACTATACAAGTCCTGAACGGTGTGTTATGATGAATCCGTAAAGAAGATCACGAAGGCAATTAAGCACGGCACACTTTGTAACAAAGTGTTACAAAGTTAAAGAACGACCAGCCCGCTGCTTGGGCCTTACAAAGACAAATTTCCAACTTATCAGGAGGATGAGAGAGATGGCCGTTAAAAATGAAGTGACTGCAAACGTACAGCCAACCGCACAGGAGTACATTCAGGGATTGATCGACAAAGCCAAGAAAGCTTCCGAAGCTTTCATGAACATGGACCAGGAACAGATCGACAACATTGTACAGGCGATGGCTTTGGCCGGACTCGATAAACACATGTACCTTGCGAAGAAAGCTGTTGAAGAAACAGGACGCGGGGTATACGAAGATAAGATTATTAAGAACATGTTCGCGACAGAGTACATCTGGCACAGCATCAAGAATAATAAAACAGTAGGCGTTATTGAAGACAACGTATATGAGAATTTCCAAAAAATCGCTGAACCGGTCGGCATCATCATGGGTATTACACCGGTAACCAACCCGACTTCAACAACGATTTTTAAATCGCTGATCGCAATCAAGACCCGCAACCCGATCATCTTCGGCTTCCACCCATCCGCACAGGAATGCAGCCGCGAAGCCGCACAAATCCTGCTGGACGCAGCCGTTAAGCATGGCGCACCTGCTGATTGTATCCAATGGATCGAACAGCCTTCCATGGACCGTACAAACACTTTGATGAACCATCCTGATGTGGCCTGCATCCTGGCAACAGGCGGTTCCGCAATGGTTAAAGCAGCATACAGCTGCGGCAAGCCTGCTCTCGGCGTTGGCCCTGGTAACGTACCTTGCTTCATTGAGAAGAGTGCTGATTTGGATCAAGCGGTAAATGACCTGATCCTGTCCAAAACATTTGACAACGGCATGATCTGCGCATCCGAACAAGCGGTAATCATCGAAGAGCCAATCTTTGACCAAGTGAAGAAGAAAATGATCGCTAACGGCTGCTACTTCGTTAATAAAGAAGAAGCTGCTAAGCTGACAGCCGGAGCCATCATTGCAGATAAATGTGCAGTTAACCCGTCGATCGTTGGTCAGCCAGCCGTGAAGATCGCTGAAATGTGCGGCATTCAAGTACCGGCAGGAACCAAAATTCTGGTCGCTGAAATCGAAGGTGTTGGAACTAAGTTCCCATTGTCCGCTGAGAAATTGAGCCCGGTACTGGCCTGCTACAAAGTGAAAACAGCTGAACAAGGCATCGAGCGTGCGCTGGAAGTTGTTCAATTCGGCGGTATGGGCCACTCGTCGGTCATTCACTCCAACAACGATGAAATTATTCAAAAATTCTCTGACCGCATGCCAACCTGCCGGATTCTGGTGAACCAGCCATCTTCCCAAGGCGGTATCGGCGACATTTACAACACCAACCTGCCGTCGCTGACACTGGGCTGCGGATCTTACGGCCGCAACTCGACTTCTTCGAACGTAACAGCAGTGAACCTGATCAACGTGAAAAGGGTGAACCATCGTACCGTGAATATGCAGTGGTTTAAAGTACCTGACAAGATCTATTTTGAAAGAGGCGCAACTCAATACTTGGCTAAAATGACCGGCATCAGCCGCGTAATGATCGTAACTGACCCTATGATGGTCAAACTGGGCTATGTTGAGAAAGTAGAGCATTACCTGCGTCAGCGTCAAACTCCTGTTGCGATTGAAGTGTTCTCGGATGTTGAACCGGATCCATCGACAACTACGGTAGCACGCGGTACAGAAATGATGCAAAAATTCCAGCCTGACTGCATCATCGCTCTGGGCGGCGGTTCGCCAATGGATGCTGCGAAAGGCATGTGGCTGTTCTATGAATACCCAGATACGGATTTCCACAACCTGAAACAAAAATTCATGGATATCCGCAAACGGACTTACAAATACCCTAGCCTGGGTCAAAAAGCGAAATTCGTTGCGATCCCTACAACTTCGGGTACAGGTTCGGAGGTTACACCATTCGCCGTTATTACCAATAAAGAAGGCGGCAATACGAAATATCCTTTGGCTGACTATGAGCTGACTCCAGACGTAGCGATCATCGACCCAGAATTTGTATACAGCCTGCCAAAAGTAGCCGTAGCAGATACAGGCATGGACGTATTGACTCACGCAATCGAAGCGTATGTATCGGTAATGGCTAATGACTACACAGACGGCCTTGCAATCAAAGCGATTCAGCTGGTGTTCCAATATCTTGAAAAATCGGCTCTTACCGGCGATAAACTGGCCCGCGAAAAAATGCACAACGCATCGACTCTTGCCGGTATGGCGTTCGCCAATGCGTTCCTGGGCATCAACCACAGCTTGGCGCACAAATGGGGCGGTGAATACCACACTGCACACGGCCGTACCAATGCGATCCTGATGCCGCACGTTATCCGCTACAATGCGAAGAAACCTACTAAATTTACTGCATGGCCTAAATATACGCATTTCGTAGCTGACCAGCGTTATGCTGAAATCGCACGGATCCTGGGACTGCCAGCACGCACAACAGAAGAAGGCGTGAAGAGCCTGGTCAACGCGATCCGCGACCTGAACAAGAAATTGGGCATCCCTGAAACGTTCCAGGCACTGGGCTTTGATGCTAAAGATTTCGAATCGAAGGTTGACTACCTGGCTGACCGTGCATTCGAAGACCAATGTACAACTGCCAACCCTAAACTGCCGCTGGTAACCGAACTGGCCGAAGTATACAGAGACGCTTTCTACGGAAGATTTGAAGAATAAGAGAGACTAGCAGCGATCAAGGTACAACCGGGACACCTCCGGAAAGCCGGACCTGATCATCTGGCGAAAAAAAGTGACAAACATCACCGCAACTGTGATGTTTGTCACATCATTTTTCCGGGGGATAAGCTATGATTAAACCATAAAAGATCCCGCAGCGCTTGATGGGAACAGCTGAAGTTAACCCTTGAACTGGCCTCATCAGATTCTAAGTTGTGAAAAGTATCACAAATTTTAGGGATCTCGAGGCGGAGGATAACCTTCAAGCCTTCGTACTCCAAACCATAAATAATGGAGGGAATAAAAATGTCGGTGATTGAAAGAGAAACAACAGCTGCACAGAACGCATGGAGAGGTTTTAAACCTGGCAAATGGATGAAAGAGGTTAACACAGCCAACTTCATTGACACTAACATTAAACCTTATGAGGGCAATGAATCCTTCCTTCAAGGTGCTACAGCGAACACGAAAGCATTGTGGGAAATCGTTTCGGATCTGTCCAAGAAAGAAAGAGAAGCCGGCGGCGTGCTGGATGTGGATGTGAACACACCTTCTACCATTACTTCCCATGCACCTGGTTTCCTGGATAAAGATAAAGAACAAATCGTTGGGGTTCAAGGCTCTGAGCCTTTCCAGCGTACTATCCGTCCAAACGGCGGCGTGAGAATGGTTATTACCGCTTGTAAAGCATACGGCTTTGACCTTCCTCCAGAAATCGTTGATTTGTACACCAATGTCCGCAAGACGCATAACCAAGGCGTATTCGATGCATATACAGCAGATATGAGAAATGCCCGCCATACCGGTATCATCACAGGCCTGCCTGATGCTTACGGCCGCGGCCGCATCATCGGCGACTACCGCCGCGTAGCGCTTTACGGTGTTGATTTCTTGATCAAACAGAAACAAGAAGAACTGAAAGACATGGAAGTAGACGTAATGGACGTTGACGTTATTCGTCTTCGCGAAGAATTGTCTGAACAAATCCGTGCCTTAGGTGAATTGAAGCAGCTGGGCGAAATGTACGGCTTCGATATTTCCAGACCTGCCAACAACGCGAAAGAAGCTTTCCAATGGCTGTACTTCGGCTATCTGGCAGCCGTTAAAGAGCAAGACGGTGCGGCAATGTCCCTCGGACGCGTATCTTCTTTCCTTGATGCATATATTGAACGCGACCTTGCTGAAGGTGCTATGACAGAAGAACAGGCACAGGAACTGGTTGACCACTTTGTAATGAAACTGCGGATCGTTAAGTTCCTCAGAACTCCTGAATACAACGAGCTGTACAGCGGTGACCCAACTTGGGTAACAGAATCCATCGGCGGCATGTCCGTTAACGGTACAACTAAAGTAACGAAGAACAGCTTCCGCTTCCTGCATACCCTTTACAATCTGGGACCTGCTCCAGAACCAAACCTGACTGTACTTTGGTCTGACAAACTGCCTGAAGGGTTTAAAAAATATTGCGCTAAAGTTTCAATTGAAACCAGCTCCATTCAATATGAGAACGACGATCTGATGCGTCCGATCTACGGCGATGACTACGGGATTGCCTGCTGCGTATCCGCAATGCGCATCGGTAAACAAATGCAGTTCTTCGGCGCCCGCGCAAACCTGGCGAAATGCCTCCTGTACGCGATCAACGGCGGTAAAGACGAAAGATACGGCACTCAAGTAGCTCCTGAATACCCAGCTGTTACTTCCGAATATCTGGATTACGAAGAAGTCATGAAACGCTTCGTCCCTATGATGGAATGGCTGTCCAAACTTTATGTAAATACTTTGAACGTTATTCACTACATGCATGACAGATACGCTTACGAACGGATTGAGATGGCGCTGCATGACCGTGACATCCTTCGTACAATGGCTTGCGGTATTGCCGGTTTGTCGGTTGTAGCCGACTCCCTGAGTGCAATCAAATATGCGAAAGTTAAACCGATCCGCAACGAGAACGGCATCGCTGTTGACTTTGAAATCGAAGGCGAATTCCCTTGCTACGGCAACAACGATGACCGTGTTGACAGCATTGCGACTAATCTGGTTGAAACATTCATGGGCATGATCCGCAAACAAAAAACGTACCGGGACGCTCTGCCAACGCAATCCATTTTGACTATTACCTCTAACGTGGTTTATGGTAAGAAGACAGGTACAACACCTGATGGACGTAAAGCCGGCGAACCGTTTGCTCCAGGGGCTAACCCAATGCACGGCCGTGACAAGAAAGGTGCGCTCGCTTCCTTGAGCTCTGTTGCCAAACTGCCTTACGAACACAGCCTTGACGGTATTTCCAATACGTTCTCCATCGTGCCTAAGGCGCTTGGCAAAGAACCAGAAATCCGCAAGAACAACCTGGTAGCGATGATGGACGGCTACTTCGGCAGCAGCGCGCATCACCTGAACGTTAACGTATTTGACCGTCAGCAGCTGCTTGATGCTATGGAACATCCTGAGAACTATCCGCAATTGACCATCCGTGTATCCGGTTATGCGGTTAACTTTATCAAATTGACTCGTGAGCAGCAGCTGGATGTTGTGAACAGAACATTCCACCAAGGCATGTAATTTACAAAAATCCGTAATTGAAGCAAAGCATTTCCAACATTTCCTGCAGCCCCTGCAGAAAGGATGACGTAACATGATCAAAGGGCACATTCACTCACTAGAAACCTTCGGAACGGTCGACGGCCCCGGCATTCGTTTCGTACTCTTTATGCAGGGCTGCCTGCTGAAATGCCAGTACTGTCATAATCCGGACACCTGGAATCTGGAAGGCGGCAAGGATATGACGCTGGAGGAAGTGCTGGCGGAGATTGAGCCTTACATTAACTATTACCGTACCTCCGGCGGCGGATTAACAGTATCAGGCGGCGAAGCGACGCTGCAGGCCCATTTTGTGGCAGAGCTGTTCCGTGCCGTCAAGGAACGCTGGAACCTTCACACTACGCTGGATACGAACGGCTACAATGACGGGGATAAGATCAAAGACCTGCTTGACGTAACCGACCTCGTACTGCTTGACTTGAAGCATATCAATAATGAGAAGCACATTAAGCTGACCGGCAAACCGAACGACCGGATGCTTGCGATGGCGCACTGGCTGTCCGATCATAACCGTCCGATGTGGATCCGCCATGTGCTTGTTCCCGGAATTAACACGGACGAAGAGGATTTGCTTGGGCTTGGGCGGTTTATCGGCGGCCTGAACGCCGTTGAGAAGTTTGAAATTCTTCCGTACCACCAAATGGGGATTTATAAATGGGAAGCCTTGAAATGGACCTATCCGCTTGAAGGTGTACCAAGTCCAACCCCTGAAGAAGTAACCCGCGCCTACCGGCTGATCGAGCAGGGCATGAAAGAAGTAGCGGCTGATAAAACCGTTGCTGGTCTAACCTCCTGATAGATTCGTGTGATATATAATGACGTTAAAGCGGTCAACTCACCGTTCGTGTGAGCTTGAACCGCTTTCTTTTTTGTTTATTGGATAATATTATCCCCCCATTAGAAAAATGTCCTCCTATCTAGGGCAGATTGCCTGACTCTATAATAAGGGTGTGAAACAAATTCATTATTCGGGGGGATTCGGAAGATGAAGAAAAGCATGGTCCTGTTACTGACGCTGTTCATCGCAGCGGCCACCCTGCTGTCCGCCTGCGGAAGCAGCAATGGGAATAACAATGGGAAGAACAGTGCGGCTCCCAGCAATGCTTCAAACGACTCTGCTTCAGCTGAGCCCAGCGAATCTGCGGTGGACACTTCTCCTTTTGAATTGACATTGAGACATACCCAGGTAGGGGCGGACAAACAGAAACGCCTGGCAATCCTGAACGATGTAGTCAAGAAGGTGGAAGCCGATGTACCGGGGCTTACCATCAAGCTGGACGGCGTAGAATCCGATGTGAACCGGAAAGAAAAGCTGCGCGGCGAGATGGCCGCGGGCAATCCGCCGGATATTTTCGACTTGTTCGGCAGCCCGGATTCCCAGGTTTACGCCAAGGAGGGCATGCTGCTGAACCTGAGTCCCATCCTGGAAGAGCTGGGGCTGACCGACAGCTTCTCTTCCCTGGAGCCGTTCACGTATGAAGACAATGTATACGGCCTGCCGATCGGCGGCTCGGGCGAAGGATTTTTCTATAACAAGGCGTATTTCGAGGAAAAAGGCTTAAAGGTGCCGGCAACCTGGGCAGAGCTCGAAGACCTTCTGGGCAAGATCAAGGCAGACGGCAAAGTGCCGATGGCAGCTGCCTCCAAAGCCGGGTGGGTGCCGCTCATGCTTGCTAACCACCTTTGGGCGCGCTACGCAGGCCCGGATGTGACGCAGAAATTTGTAAGCGGCGAAGCCAAATGGTCTGATCCGAACGTCGTGAAGGCTTTTGCCAAGTATCAGGAGTGGGAGGATAAAGGGTACTTCAAGAAAGGCGAGCTTGGATTTGAGTACGCCGAATATACGACCCAGTTTACGAGCGGTGAAGCGGTTCTGATGTATGACGGCACGTGGAAATCCTCGGTGTTTAAAGAAGGGCAGTCCGGTGCCAATATGATCGGCAAGGTCGGCTTCTTCAACCTTCCTCCGGTTGACGGAGGCGTGGGCGACCAAACGGCGCTGATGCGGGATGTCAACAACGGTTACGGCTTCTCGGCAGCGGTGGAGAAGGACCCTAGAAAGCTTCAGGCAGTCAAACTGTTCATCAAATATATGTACAACGAAGAAATGCAGATCCGCGGACTGGTGGAGGACGGGGTGCTTCCTTCCATGAAGCTTAGCGAGGACGTCCTGAAAGAGAGCATCACAGATGACCTGATGAAGGAAATTGTCAACGTGCTGAATGCTTCGCAGTCTTCGTTCCCGGCGTTTGACTCTCTGGTCCAAGGTGATGTGACGACAGAAATCAGCAACATTCAGATCCAGAAGCTGATCGGCAAGCAGACGACTCCGGAACAGATGGGCAAAGAGCTTCAAGCCGTGCAGGAAGAGGCCAATGCGGAATCGGAATAAAGCAGCCAGCCTTTAGTGAAAATCCGGGATGCGCCTCGCCGAACAGGCGGGCGCTTCCTTGCTATTCAGAAGCTTTAGTGTGAAGAATTTGCCCTGCCTGGAGGTCCTTATGAATAAAGCACTGAGAAGTCCTGCCGTCTTTCTGCTGTTTACTCTGCCGGCTCTCATCTTGTTTGTGATGTTTTTTATCTATCCGATCTTCTCTTCCCTGTACTACAGCTTCACCAGCTGGAACGGGGTTTCCACCCATGTCAAATGGATTGGCCTTGATAATTATTCAAAGGCGCTGGAGCAGAAACGCTTCTGGGTTTCGGTCAAAAATAACGGCTGGTTTATCGTCTTCTCCATCTTCATCCAAGTGCCGTTGATCGTGCTGTTCTCGCTGCTGATCTCCCACGTCAAGAAGCTGAAGGGCCTTTACAAGACGACTGTTTTTCTGCCCTCTATCATGTCCACGGCGGTCATAGGCATTTTATGGGGCTTTATTTACGAGCCGGATATCGGCCTGCTGAATCAGATTCTGGGCACCTTCGGCATCAAGCCGGTCTATTGGCTGTCCGACGAACGGTATGCGATGCTGTCCATTCTGATCACGAACGCGTGGCAGTGGACCGGATTCTACATCGTGATGGTGCTGGCGGCGATTTTGTCCATTCCCGGTGAGCTTGAGGAGGCAGCTGCGATCGACGGGGCTTCAGCCTTTCAAAGAGCAACACAGATCGTTCTGCCCTTGATCCGGCCGATCATCTCCGTCGTAATCATGCTGTCGATTGCGGGGGCGATGAAAGCGGCGGACATCGTGCTGGTGATGACCAAAGGCGGGCCGGCCGGCTCAACGGAGGTCATGGCCACCTATATGATCAAATATGCGATCACCAACTTCAAATACGGCTACGGGAACACGATTGCGGTGCTCATCTTTATTTTTACCGTTGTCGTGACCGTCCTCTATCAGCTGCTGGTAGCCCGCCGTAATGAAAGGATTGAATACTGATGGCCCGGACATGGAAAAAAGGACTGCCGCATCTCTTTCTGCTTCTATATCTGGTCGTCATCCTGTTTCCGTTTCTGTTTGTCATCTTCTCCTCCGTCAAAACGGATAATAACGCCATAGCGCTGAATCCGTTCGGCCTGCCGAAGAAGCTGGCTTTTGATAACTATGCGGAGGCGTGGGTGAAAGCCAAGATCAGCACGTACTTTTTCAACAGCCTGTACATTTCCATATTGTCGTCGGTCGCGAGCATCCTGTTCGGGGCGATGTTTGCCTTCGCTGTCACCCGGATGCGGCATGGGCGCTGGGGCGCGGCGCTGTTCGGGCTGATTCTGGTCGGTATGCTCATTCCGAACAATGCGCTGATGCTGCCGATTTATACGCTGGTCAGAAAGCTGCATATTCTGGATACCCACTTGGCGCTGATTATCCCTTATGTGGCTAATGCGATCCCTTTTACGGTCATTATTTTGGCGGCGTTTATGCGCTCCCTGCCGAGTGAAATCGAAGAGGCGGCGGTGATGGACGGATTGAGGTCAGGGGGCATCTTTGCTAGAATGATAGTACCTTTAACCGTCCCTGCTATGGTGACCGTATTTATCGTCAATTTCCTCGGTAACTGGAATGAATTCCTTCTTGCGAACTACTTCCTGTCCAATGATGATCTGAGAACGCTTCCGGTCGGGATGGTGCAGTTCCGGGATCAATACCAGATGAATTACGCCCAGATGTCTGCAGGGATTGTGTTCTCCGTTGTGCCGGTTATCGTGATCTATGCGGTGCTGCAGGAGAAGATCATCGAGGGAGTCACGGCCGGCAGCGTTAAGGGATAACGGGTTTGGGCAGGTGGCTTGGCAGATGAATCTGCGCATTAAACTGTTTACGGCCTTTCTATCGCTTGTAATTATCCCTTTGTTTATAGTCGGTATCATTACGTTCTTTGCCATCTTCCACTATATTGAGAAAAAATACAGCGAGCAGGCGGAATACGCGCTCAAGTCGATCAGCTACAGCATCACCGGAGTCTTTGAAGAGATGGATAAGGTGACTGATGACGGGATCGCCAAAGGCGTATTCCAGCTTGCACTCAGCTCCGGCAACCCCGACAACCAGAACCTCACCGCCAAAGACCAATTAAGCCTCAATGCGAACCAGCGCAATTTCCGTTCCCTGCTGTACAATCATCCTTCCATTGATTATGCGTTTCTCTACAATTTGAAAGAAGGGGCGCAGGATAAGCCCATTTCAATCTTTAACAAAGAAAATTTCACCATGCTGCCTTTCGAAAAATTTAAGCAGGAGCCTCTTTACCAAGAGGTGCTGAAGTTGAAAGGACAGTCCAAATGGATCGCTCCCCATGAATATCCGGAGCTGACCGGCTCGGAGCCGGTGTTCACCCAGATCAGGCTGATCAAAGAGCTGCGCTATCTGCAAAATGTCGGCATTCTGATCGTCCAGATCAAAAACTGGGAGTTCGAGGATATTTTTAAAAATCTGCAGCTCCGCAACCATCTCGAGGACACCCGGTTTCTGCTTGTCAACGACGCAGGCACCATTCTGTATGATTATCAGAACAAGCTGGACGGAAAGCGAATCAGCGATTACACGGCCAAGAGCATTGCAGTCGCAAGCGGCGGCTATACAAGCTTCAAGGCCCGTTTTGACGGCAAGGAGACCGTGGTATCCGTTTATCACCTCAAGGATTATTCGTGGAGTCTGGTTTCGGTTACCTCCTGGACTTATCTTTCTAAAGAAGTGATGACCTTTGCGGCCTGGTTCATGACAATCATCGGTATTTGCGTGCTGACGGCGCTGCTGTTCAATGTCTTCTTTATGAACCGGATTACGGGAACGATCGGCGTCATTGTCCGGTTTATGCGGAAAGTGGAGGATGGAGATCTGAGTGCCCGTGTGGAGGAGAAGGGGAATGATGAGCTGCTGCTCCTGCAGCAGGGCTTCAACAATTTAACGGACAAATTGGGGGGCCTCCTGGAGGAAGTGAAAGCAGAGCAGCAGCAGAAGGCCAAGGCCGAGCTGCGGGTGCTGCAGGCCCAGATCAAGCCCCATTTCCTGTTTAATACGCTTGAGCTGATCAACGGGCTGGCTGTTCAGAATGAAGGGCGCAAGGTCAGTGAGATGGTGCTCAGGCTTGGCAGCATTCTGCGGATCAGCATCCAGGACCGGGAGGAGATTCCGCTGTGGCTTGAGCTGGAGCATCTCCGCAGCTATCTGGAAATTCAAAAGTACAGGTGGGATGAGCTGTTTGATTATGAGATTGATATCCCGGAGGAGCTGCTGAACTGCCAGGTGCTGAAGCTGATGCTGCAGCCGCTTGTTGAGAACAGCATCCAGCACGGATTTGAAGGCATTTCATATAAAGGCAGGCTGCGCATTTCGGGAAGGGCTCACCGGGACAGAATCCTGCTTTGCGTGGAAGATAACGGCACCGGCATGACAGCAGGCGAGCTGGCCGCCAGCCTGAACCCGGATTCCGAATGGAATGAGCAGCAGATGCAGGCCTATTATCCGGGCGAAGAGCGCAGAGGCATCGGGCTCCGGAACGTGGCGGACCGGCTCCGCCTGCAATATGGCAAGGAGTATGGCTTGTTTGTCTGTACGTCACCAGGCATGGGTGTGGCGATTCAGTGCAGTTTACCAAAATATGAATTGGGTGATTCGCATGAAGCTTAAAGCGCTGCTCGTAGACGATGAATATCCGATTCTTCAAAATTTGTCCAAAGTGCTTAAATGGGAAGACCTTGGAATAGAGATTGCCGGGATGGCCCGCAACGGAATTGAAGCGCTGAAGATTGCTGAAGACCAGCCTATTGATATTCTGCTCAGCGACATTCGGATGCCGGTCATGGACGGTCTGACTCTCGCCAAGGAGATCCGGGGGCGCGGAATGAAGACGGAAATTCTGCTGCTGACCGGCTACCAGGAGTTTGAATATGCCCGGACGGCTCTGCGCTATGGCGTTAAGGATTACATCAGCAAGCCGATTCATTATGAGCTGCTTGAACAGACGGTTGCGAAGATTGCCGCTCAGATCCGCAGCGAACGCGGGGACAACCGGCTGGGCAGCGTGATGAATTCGGTTATGAACTGGGCCAGCGAGCATTTCATGGCCCAAATGCTGTCCGGTCATCATCCTGCCGGCGAGAAGGAAGAGGGGGACGAGGACGAGGAACTCTTGTCCCTGCAGAGGTATTCCGTGCTGTTTGCGGATTTGGAAGGCTATGCCGGAAGCTCGGTCTTGTGGAGCCAAGAACAGCGCAAGCGTTTCAACAGCCGGATGAAGCGGAAGCTGAAGGAGCAGCTGCCGGCTTCAGCAGGTGCAGCTGTGCTGCAGCTGCGTGAAGGCGAATGGTTTATTTTCTATGACGCGGAGCAGCAGCTTGATCAGCATCAATTGTATCTCGCTTATGAAGGGCTGCAGCAAATGGCGGGCCTGAGCGGAGATATGCAGATCCGGTTTATTCAGGATAAGGGCCCGTTTGCCCTTAAAGAATTATCTTCTGTTTATAACAGGCTTCAGCGTGCGCTCCTGCTTGCATCCTCTGAAGCGGAGGAGTGGCTGATCAGCGGGGAGGCGCTTGAAGCCGTGCTGCATGAAGCTTTGGATAGAGGGGAGGAGTTCTGGTGGCGCTGGCTGGAAAGAATGGGAGCGGCGATCCGGAACGAGGAGGAGCAGGCCCTCCGGAAAGGGCTGGAGGAGCTCAGAGCCTGCCTCGACAGGCTTGACGAATACGAGTTCAACGAATCCAAGCTTAACGAATCCAAGGTTAATGAATCTAAGCTTAACGAATCCAAGATGCCCGGCGCTGGACAGCTGCTTCATAATATGCTTGTTCATCTTCTGAGGGAGATGCGAGAGCTTCATCTGCTCAAGGAGCAGGAAGAAGCGGAAATTTGGCGGGAGCTTGGCCGGCAGCCCGGGTTGAAGGATCTGATGAACCTGCTGGCCGGTTTGGCAGCACGTCCGAAAGGACCAGCGGCTTCCAGAAAATCCGCCGAACAGCTGATGCGTGAAGCCGGGAATTACATCGCCAAGCATTTGGGAGAAGATTTCGGCATTGAAGAGGCAGCGGATTATTTGGGAATCAGCTGCAGCTACTTCTGCCTGCTGTTCAAGAACCACTATGGAGAAACGTTTGTCGAATACGTAACCAGACAGCGGATGGAGTCAGCCAAACAGCTGCTTGCGGCCAGCGACAGGAGCATCACGCTGATTGGGCAGGGGCTCGGATATCAGGAGCGGCGTTATTTTTCCAAGGTATTTCAAAAATATGCCGGCCTCACCCCCTCGGAATACCGGGCAACGGTTCATGGAGCTCATCACGGCAAGTTGAAGGAGTGAACTGGCATGTACAGCATCAAGACCATGACATTGGAGCAAAAGATCGGCCAGCTGTTTATCTGCGGCTTCCATAGCCTCACCCCTGACGCGCATATTACAGCTCTTATCGAGGAATATCATATCGGGGGCGTGGTCTACTTTAGAAGAAACGTGGAATCTGCGGCCCAGCTTGCGAAGCTGTCGAAAGACCTGCAGCAAATGGCCGGGCGGGCAGGGGCGCCTCCCCTGCTGATTGCGATTGATCAGGAAGGAGGCATGGTGTCCCGCCTTGATCATGAAGGCATCAGCCGCATTCCCGGCAATATGTCGCTGGGCGCAGCAGACGATCCGGCGCTGACTGAAGCGGTAGCAGAGCTGTCTGCCTGTGAGCTGAAGCTCCTGGGCATGAATATGAATTTTGCCCCGTGCGTGGATGTGAATAACAATCCGCTGAACCCGGTAATCGGGGTGCGGTCGTATTCGGAGGACCCGGTTAAGGTGGCAGAGCATGGCGAAGCGGCAGTGCGCGGCTTTAGGCGGCACGGGATTATAGCGACAGCCAAACATTTTCCCGGACATGGAGATACTTCGGTTGACTCGCATCTGGGGCTGGCGTCGGTGCCTCACGGTTCAGACAGATTGCATAAGGTTGAGCTGCTGCCGTTTAAACGGCTGATTGAGGCGGGAGCAGAAGCGATAATGACTGCTCATGTTGTTTTTCCGGCGTTTGAGCCGAATGGAAATCCTGCGACGCTGTCCCGGAAGGTTCTTAAGGAGCTGCTGCGGGATGAGCTTAAGTTTGAAGGTATAATCGTAACGGATTGTCTCGAAATGAAGGCCATTTCAGAGCAGTTTGGCGTTGCCGAAGGAGCCGTGATGGCGCTGGAAGCAGGCGCGGATCTTGTGCTGGTCAGCCATACGCTGTCAGAGCAGGAGGCCGCAGTCAGGGCGGCTATAGAGGCTGTCCGCTCAGGGCGTCTGCCCGAAGCTGACATTGACCGTTCCCTGGAGCGCATTTTGGCGATCAAATCCGGATTCGGGCAAATGTCCGCAGGCAACCCTGCCGAAGAGGAGCTGACAGAGCCCGGCCGGCCGCTGCTTCCGCCTGAACGGACGGTATCCCTGCTGGAGCAGGCAGCCCGGAAGTCGATTACGCTTGTCAAGAACGAAGGGGCACAGCCGCCTTTGCCGCTGGATCCTTCCGAGCCGGTGCTCGTCGTGTGGCCTGAGCTTAGACACCGTACTGAAGTGGATGAAGCTGCGGAATACCGTTATACACTGGGAGACGCGCTGAAGCCTTATTATTCAAACATCAGCCAAATGAAGGTCGGCACACACCCGGCAGGCACAGAAGTGCAGGAGGTGCTGGAGCAGGCTTCGGGATACAAGCAGGCGGTTGCTGTGACTTATACATCAGAAGGGAAGGTCCCGGAAGGTCAGGTTGAGCTGGTCAAAGGACTTATGCAGCTAATGCGGCAGGGGCAGCTCTCTTTAACAGTTGTGTCGTCCAGAAATCCTTATGATCTGCTTGCCTTTCCGGAGGTTGATGCGTATCTGTGCGCTTATGAGAATAGGCCTTATACGCTGGACGCGCTTGCGAAAGTGCTGGCTGGCAAAGAGCAGCCGGGAGGTAAGCTTCCCGTGTCTATCAGCCGCGATTACCCAATAGGAACTGGGCAATCTTCCCTGTAGCATTCGTCAAAATTCCCGGTAAGCCGACTTTGTCAGTGATGAGCTTACCGGGTTTTTACATTTTTTTTGCACTTTTAGCAACTTTCTCAGTTATTAAGCGTTTAAATAAATGTCCTTTGTGATCGGGGCATTTTTTTTGTGTTTTTTATTTAGACTGAACTTTTGAACAACCATTTGGGATAAGTACGGGAAAGGTTCCTGACGAGCTCTGTTGTTCCCGGATTTCTTTATCTAAGAAGATATAAGGTAGGCATACGCTCACATACAGCTTATGCTTCCGAAGCGGCTTTCCTTTGGAAAGCTTTCAGACCACTTTCGTTTTTTTTGGAATCCTTTCCCTTCCCTGCGCATTTTTCTTTAGTTCAGTCTAGATAGTTTAAATTTCAGAGATAAAGGAGCAGAGAATGAAATTTCGCAGACTATTACTATCTATCCTTCTTGCAGCTTCCCAGGTCGGTATGATTCTTCCAAGCGCAGGAGCAGATACGGTAGCAGACAGCAGTACAGGCCAAACCTATCACTCAGCAGGATCCGCACAGACGGACGCTGCTTCCAGTACAGAGGGGACGGCGGTCACTGACAGCTCGGCCGGCCAGAACAGTTCAGCAAGCACCGGGACTGCAGCTGATCCTTCCGCTACGCCAAGCCCGTCGGACGGGACGGCTGCTTCAACGCCTGACAGCTCAGCCAGCCCAGCTGCTGACAGTTCAGCTTCCGGCAGCACTGCAGGAACAACTGCTTCCTCAGATTCGGCTGCAAACGCCGGCACATCCTCCAGCAGCTCCTCAGCGGCAGCAGGAACCGCGGCTGCAGCGGCAGTCAGCAGTGCGTCAGCTGCCACAGCTACAGCCACATCCACAGCACAGGCAGCTTCGGCGGCATCGCCCGGCAAACTGATCCTGATGCTGAATACCAACATCATGTACCAGAACGGCATTCAGTACAAAGCCTCTGAACCTATGACTGTTAAGAACGGCGTTTCCTATGTGGCGATCCGCTCCCTGGTTAACCGTGTAGGTCTGGCCATCCGCTATGACAGCAAAACAAAGGAAACAGTGATTACGCGCGGAACGGACGAAATGCGCTTTAAGCTGAACAGCAATACTTATAAAGTCAACGGTGTAACAACAACGATGCGGGGCAAGTCCTACGCGACCAAGAATAGCAACTTTATGGTGCCTTTTACTTCGATTACAGCAGCCCTTAAACTGTCTTATGTATTAGATACTAAAGCGAAGCAGGTTACTTTGGACGTTACAGCCAAGCCGGTTGCGAAGTTTACGGTATCTCCGAGTGAGATTATTGCGGGAGAAACCCAGGTTACATACCAGGCAACCTCTTCCTCGCCTACGGGACTTGCGATCGTGAACGAGGAATGGACAGGGCGGCAGGATATGTTCTCCGAGCCGGGATCTTATGTGGTCAGCTACCGCGTGCAGGATTCTGCAGGCAACTGGAGCGATCCTTACTCTGTAACCATTAACGTGGAGAAGCCGCATACTCCGCCGGTTGCCGCTTTTACGACCGATAAGGATACCTATAAAATGGGTGAAAAAATCACCTACACCGATCAAAGCACCGATGAAGACAACTCGATTACAACCCGCGAATGGGAAAATAACAAGCTGGCCTTCTTTACTCCGGGCACGCAGACCATCCGCCTCAAAGTAACGAATAAATACGGCCTGACTTCTACAATCGAGCATACGATTACGATTACGAATGAAACGCTGTATACGGAATCTGATTTCAACAAGCTCTTTGTACCGGTCGGGCAAAAATATCAGTTCGAAGGCAGCCAGATTCCAAGCTGGGATAAAGTGAGTTATTCCTTCACCACCGAGCCGGTTACGCTGATCCGGAGCAACAGCCCGGAAACGAACTACAGCGAAGGGATTCTGTACCGCGAAACGACCGTCGGCAAAGCCCGGTTTATGATTCACCACAGCAACGCGGTTGGCAAGGACGTGAAGATGTATGTCATTGCTACCAACCTGAATGATGCGCCGGCCAATCTGTTTATAGATTCGCTCGGTTTTGCGGGACCAAATGCAAATGCAATGGCAACAGGTAAAGCGTCTGTGCAGCGCTACTTCTCTTCCATGCAGACCCGTTCTGCCGAACAGGATATCACCCTGGCTTCGCACGAACAGAAGGTCATCTTCAGCGAGCTAAGCGCCCAGAAGATCAAGCCTGGTCAAGTTATTTCCTTGTTGTCCGACATTTATACCGATTATCCGGTCCAGTTTGACGTCATTATGATTGATGCAAGTAAAGATCCGATTAAGACGCTTCCGCAGCTGAGTATTCTGGCTCGTGACGGCGTGCATAACCGCGGAACTTATACCGATTCTACCCGTGTTATTCAATATGACGAACTGCTGGGCGATACACCGAAACGGCTGCTGCTGGGCGACAACTCCAGCGACCCGTTCCAGTCTGGTTTTGATACGCCGTTCTATACGCAGTCTATCAATGCCGGCAACTTTGGGGTGCTCTACAAGATCAGAACCTCAAGAGTCGCTCCGCACACGCTCATTTCGTTTAACCCGCGCGGAGGCACCTATGTAGGATCCATTATGGTCAACGGCGTTCTGGTAGATCTTCCGTCTTCTGGGGTAATGAATGCGCCAAACGATAATGTGCCTCTATACCGGACCGGCGATAAGGAAGAAACCGTAGATTTCATCTTTACGGCAGCACCGGGCAGCAACCTGTCCGTCAATCTGCTGTTCCAGCCTCTTCCGGAAGAGAAATAGGAATAGTCTTTGAAGTCCGAATAAACTTTAGTAGATAAGATGTTCGCAGAATGATGGCGGCTTAGGTGAGTAACCGGCCGCCGTTTTCTTTTTTTTTACCTTGAAAATGCTGAATGGCCAGACACGCTCAAGGGCCGGATTCGTTGACGAGCCGCCTCATTTGGGGCATTATTAAAGGTAGAAAAATGAAACCTGTTTAACGACAAGCTCCGTTATGAAAGGTTTGGAACAAGGAATAACGGAAGGGGAACTGCCTCTATGCTTACAGCAGATGAGATCATAGCCAAGATGTCCGGCCAAGGGCTGCGGATTACCGACCAGCGCCGGACGCTTGCCAAGCTGTTTGTCAATACCGACGGCTATTTGACGCCGAAAGACGTTTACGATTTTATGTGTAAGAAGTATACCGGACTCAGCTTCGACACCGTGTACCGGAACCTCAGAATTATGGAGGAGATGGGGGTGCTGGAGCAGATTGTGTTTGAGGACGGCTTGAAATTCCGCGCAAGCTGCGGCGGCGAGCATCACCACCATCATATGATCTGCCTGGGCTGCGAGAAGACGTATCCGATTCCTTTCTGCCCGATGCCTTTGGCGGATGCGCCCGATCATTTTCAGGTTGTGAAACATAAGTTTGAGGTATTCGGATACTGCAAGGACTGCCAGGCAAGCTCGAAGAGCACGGAGCAGCCGCTATGAAGCTTACAAGAAGGGCTGTACAGGCTCCCATACATGTCTACCGCAAGTGGATTTCGCCGCTCAAGCCGCCGACCTGCCGGTTTTATCCGACCTGCTCGGCCTATGCCCTGGAAGCGATTGAGGTCCACGGGGCGCTGAAGGGCAGCTGGCTTGCCGCGAAGCGGATTGCCAAATGCCATCCTTTTCATCCGGGGGGGCTGGATCCGGTTCCGCCCAAATCGGAAAGTAAAGATTCACTCGGCAAGGGCAGCACAGGCAGTTCCAGCAGCTCCGGCAACTCCGGCCAGCAGAGCGGGTCCGCTTGACAGAGACGTTTACTTTTCATAAGATTAGAAAATACTACTAATAAATATCAGTATCCTATGAACGGATAAGTACAGTGGCGAAGCAGCAGCAGAGAGCCGGGGGAGCTGAGAACCGGTCTGGGGAACCGCTGGAAGATGGTCCGGGAGGATCTTTGTTCGAGCCTGCAGGGCAAGGACAGAGCGCGGTCCGGCGTTAACGGAACGGTTCATTGCAGTATGAACCTGCTAAGCCTGCCTTCTGTGAAGAAGCAGGGAAATTGGGTGGTAACGCGTGAGTGATCTCTCGTCCCGAATCGGGGCGGGAGTTTTTTTGTGTTTACGGAACTTTATGTCCTGAATGCGAGGCTCGGGGTCATTTACGCATGACTATAACGAAGGAGTGTTAAAGATGGGAGCAGACAAGAAAACCTTTTACATTACAACGCCAATCTATTATCCGAGCGACAAGCTGCACATTGGCCATGCTTATACGACAGTTGCCGGTGATGCCATGGCGCGCTACAAGAGGCTGCGCGGGTTTGATGTTCATTACTTGACGGGTACTGACGAGCATGGACAGAAGATCGAGCGCAAAGCCCAGGAGAAGGGCACAACGCCGCAGCAGTTTGTGGACGATATCGTTGTCGGCATCAAGCAGCTCTGGAAGAAGCTCGACATTTCCAATGACGACTTCATACGGACTACGGATGAGCGGCACAAGCAGGTCGTGCAGAATATTTTTGACCGGCTACTGCAGCAGGGAGATATCTACAAAGGCGAATATGAAGGCTGGTACAGCATTCCGGATGAAACGTATTACACGGAGACTCAGCTGGTAGATCCAGTCAAGAATGAGCAGGGCGAAATCATCGGCGGCAAATCGCCGGACAGCGGCCACCCGGTTGAGCTGGTGAAGGAGGAATCCTATTTCTTCCGGATGAGCAAATATGCCGACCGGCTGCTGAAGTTCTATGAAGAGAATCCGGATTTTATCCAGCCGGAATCCCGCAAGAACGAAATGATCAACAACTTTATCAAGCCTGGCCTAGAGGACCTGGCTGTCTCCCGCACAACGTTTGAATGGGGAGTTAAGGTCAAAGGCGATCCGAAGCATGTTGTGTACGTATGGATCGACGCTTTGTCGAACTACATTACCGCGCTTGGCTACGGTACAGACAACGCCGAGCTGTATGACCGCTTCTGGCCGGCGGACGTTCATCTGGTAGGCAAGGAGATCGTCCGGTTCCACACGATTTACTGGCCGATTATGCTGATGGCGCTTGGCCTGCCGCTGCCCAAGAAAGTATTCGCCCACGGCTGGCTGCTGATGAAGGGCGGCAAAATGTCCAAATCGAAGGGCAATGTCGTAGACCCGAATACGCTGATCGACCGCTACGGCCTGGATGCAACACGCTATTATCTGCTGCGCGAGGTGCCGTTTGGCGCTGACGGAAGTTTTACGCCTGAAAGCTTTGTAGAACGGGTCAATTCTGACCTCGCCAACGATCTGGGCAACCTGCTGAACCGGACTGTGGCCATGGTTGGAAAATATTTTGACGGCGTTTCGCCTGCCTATATCCCGAACGCTACCGAGTTTGACGCCGCCTTGACGGTTGCTGCGCAGAAGACGGTTGAGAAGGTGGAAGAGGTCATGGAGAACATGGAGTTCTCCGTTGCGCTTGCCTCGATCGGCCAGTTTATCAGCCGCACGAACAAATACATTGATGAAACTCAGCCTTGGGTCATGGCCAAGGATGGAGATAAACAGGAACAATTGGGCTCCGTCATGGTTCACCTGATGGAAGCGCTGCGGATTGCTGCCATTCTGCTGCAGCCGTTCCTGACGCAGGCTCCGTCCAAAATCTGGAGCCAGCTGGGAATTGAGCCGGGCGAGCTGACGACCTGGGAAAGCGCGAAGAGCTTCGGCCTGATTCCGGCTGGAACACGCCTGGGCCAAGGCGAGCCGATCTTCCCGCGCCTTGATGCCGAGCAGGAGGTAGCCTTTATCGCCGGTTCTATGACGGGCGGCGTGCCTGCAGCCGAAGATAATGCAGCCGGCGCTGCTCCTGAAGCGGCAGCTGAGGGAACCGGCGAAGCGGCGGTAGAGCTTAAGGAAGAGATCGGAATCGAGGATTTTGCCAAAGTAGAGCTGCGTGTCGGCCAGGTCATCGCCTGCGAACCGGTGAAGAAAGCTGACAAGCTGCTGAAGCTGCAGCTGGATCTCGGTTTTGAACAGCGCCAGGTTGTATCCGGCATCGCCAAGTTCTACAGCCCCGAGGAGCTTGTCGGACGCAAGGTCATTGTGGTGGTCAACCTGAAGCCGGTGAAGCTGCGCGGCGAGCTGTCGCAGGGCATGATTCTGGCTGCCTCCCAAGGCGACCAGCTGACCCTGGCGACGGTGCCGGACAGCATGCCAAACGGTGCGGTAGTGAAGTAAGAACTGGACGGAGAATCTCAATCTACTGATTCTACTGGTGATTCGGGAAGAAGGCCTTTCGACGTGAAGTCTGATTCACGTTGGGAGGCCTCTTTTTTTTCAAGCAGTAAAGGATGATCCGGGGCGTGAGTGCGAAGCCTGAACCGGCTTGATTTTTCAAGTATTCACGTTCTAATAAACAAGGCTTCCGCTGCCGATATATTAGGGTAAAGCCTTAAAGCCCTCAGCACATCATAGGAGGTAAATACATGAAGAAAACTTGGACATTGATTCTGGCTTGCTTGTTGGCTGTAAGTCTGGCAGGGGGTGCTTCAGCGTCAAAACCCGATAATGCGGGAAAAGGAGGACAAGGATCAAGCAAGAGTAAGGCTGCTGAATCTTCTGTGAAACGGCAGGACGTTAATCCATCGGACAAACAGGAGAAGGCTGCAGCAGCAGAAGGAACAAAAGGAACAGAAGGAACAGAAGGAACAGAAGGAACAGAAGAGAAGCAGAAGAAAGGCAAGCACGAGGATAATGGATCAGAGAATGAAGAACAAACCGAAACAGTAACATCAGCTACATACAAAGGACATGGCTACAAAGGACTATTGAAGGCGGTTCAAAATGTACAGGACGAATCCGCGGGAGCGGTTCTGGCGAACCTTTTGCTCACTCAATATGGTGCAGAATTGACGCCTGAAATGAAGGCAGAGCTTGAACAAATCGTTGATTCCACGGAGGCGCTGAAGTCGGCTGCCGATCTGTTGGACGAAGCAGGCAGCGTTACCGATGCAGTTTATGTACAGCAGGAGGTCGTTCTTGCCGATATCAGCGATATTAAGGGCTACAAGAAGCTGGGACAGCTGATGAAAAAAGCCGGATTGAAGTCAGGGGCTGTTCTATTTGTAAATGGGGAGCAGTACACGAGCACACCGGTATTCAGAGGCGGGAACACGCTGGTATCCTTCCGGACGATCGCCGAAGCCTTAGGTGCGGAAGTCACCTACAATGCTGAAGACAAATCCGTGATCCTGACCCGGAACGGCGTTAGCGTGAAGCTGTATTTGAACAGCAAGAAAGCTTACGTTAATGGAGAAACGGTCCTGATGGATACGGAAGCCATTGCTGAAAGTGGATCAACCCTCATTCCTGTCCGGTTTGTGTCTGAGGCGCTTGGCGCTGCCGTAGAGTATGAACCGGAAACGCAGTGTGTCATTATTTATGAGGAAACCGAGGAATCATCTGATTCCGATACAGCAACAGAAACAACAGAAACAACAGAAACAGCGACAGAGACAACCGCAACAGAAACAGGAGCAGTAACCGCAACAGAATAAATCAATGGCTTTGGGCAAAGGCTTTGATCGTATCCAACTTAAGACAGTGTTCTGCTGGAAGAATCCATGCAGAGCATCTGTCTTTTTTTGCTGGAGAATAATCTTTGATGATCTGGACCTGTTTCTGATAATCTGGACCTGTTTCTGATGATCTGGACATGATTCCGCTCCCGGCGAGATATAGTAAATGGGAGAGCTTGAGAGAGGAGCCAAGCGGATGGATTCCATTTATACGGATCAAATTTATTTAGATCATATTCATTTAGACCATATTCATATTGGGGCTGCCTTTGCGGCGGGGGCGCTGTCTTTTGTATCGCCGTGCTGCCTGCCGCTGTATCCTTCCTTTATTTCGTATATCACGGGCCTGTCCTTTCAGACCTTAAAGCAGGGCATGAACGAATCAAGCAACCGGGCAAGAGTGATGCTGCACACGTCTATATTTATCGCGGGTTTTTCGGTTGTCTTTTATTCGCTGGGTTATGGGGCAGGGGCGGTAGGAGAGCTGTTTCACGAATATAAGGTCTGGCTGAGGCAGGCATCTGGGCTGGTCATGATCCTTATGGGCTTATTCTTGATTGGGGTCATACGCCTAAGGCTGATGCAGATGGAATGGAAGCCGGGCTGGGGGAGGAAGAGGCTTGCCGGGTATTTCGGATCTTTCCTGCTTGGTATCGGATTTGCTGCCGGCTGGTCTCCCTGCGTGGGGCCGATTCTGGCCGGGGTGGTTGCGCTTGCTGCAAGTGAACCTGCCGCTTGGCTCAAGCTGATTACAGCGTATACGGCAGGGTTTGCAGTTCCTTTCTTTCTGTTTGCCTTCTATGTGGGTTCCGTCAGCAGGCTTACCCGGCATACAGGCTGGATCATGAAGGCCGGCGGCACGCTCATGGTGCTGATGGGGCTCCTGTTATTCAGCGGGCGGCTGACAGGCATCACGATTTGGCTGCAGCGCATCACGCCTGATTTCCTTATTTTTTGATGAGCTCTTGATGAGTACAGATGGTTCAGGTAAAATAATCAATTTTGGCCGCCGGAAAATGCTCAAAAATCTGCTCCGTAATAAATTCCCGCAGCACCGTTTGCTGCTCATCGGGATATACATATTTATATTGGCCGTACCGGCCCCATTTCTTCTTCCTCTTCTCCATATCGAGGTCCAGCTTGGTTTTAGGGTAGCGCTCTTCAATGACTCTCTTGGCTGTCTTGGTAAAACGGTGCTGGATCATCTCAAAGGTCAGATCCTTCAAGTCCTCTTTGGGCAGAGCGGCAGCAAGCTTCTGCAGCAGCTCCGCATACCCGGTCTCCCATCCGTCATACCAGATGATTGGAGCGATGATAAAGCCGAGCGGATAGCCGGCCCGGGCGATTTTGGCGGCTGCCTCGATCCGTTCCTCAAACCGCGAAGTGGCGGGCTCGAAGCTGCGGATTACATAGTCCGAATTCACGCTGAAGCGGATGCGTGTGTGCCCGTTGTGATTCAGGCCCAGCAGCGGCTCGACATGGTGAAATTTGGTGACAAACCGCAGCCTGCCTAACTCTTCGCCGGCCATAAATTCGATCAGCTCCTGCAGCGAGCCGGTGATGTGCTCAAGCCCTACAGGGTCGGAGGTACAGGCAGCCTCAAACCGGGTGATTTCAGGGCTGCGCTCATCAATATACGCTTTTGCCGCTGACAAAATTTCATTGGTATTTACGTATACCCGGATATAGGGCTTGGCCCCAAGCGTTGTTTGCAGATAACAATAATGGCAGTGGCCCATGCAGCCGGTCGAAATCGGTATTGCATACTCCGCCGAAGGCTTGGACTGATCAAACTTTAATGTTTTTCGGACACCTACCACAAGCGTTCTTTTGGCGTTTTTATATTTTTCGAGCTCGGTATCGCCCTTGAGTCCTGTGATCCGGTTGTGAGAGGGTGTCAGTTTGTAGGGAATGCCTTGTTCCTCTACCCATTTCATTATTCTTTGGCCTTTCGGATATTCCAGCGCGTCAGGTTCAAAATAGACAAAGTCGGGGATAAACGGGGCTGTTGCTTTAACCGGCTTGGCTGGCCGTTCCGGAGCGGCAGTCGGCATCAGAATCATCCTTTCCTGGTAGGGATTGAGAAGTCTAGGCGGCCTTCCGGGCCTGAGGTCGGCCTTCTGTTAGTATGATGAAATCGGCTTGCTGCGAACCGTGGAAATATGAGCAAACCCTGTCCAAACCCCGGCAGGACTTGCCAAGAAGTTGCAGAAACATGTATCATTAACAATAGTGTGAGTGCCGGCCTGAGGCCGTTTAACTTAAGAAAAGAGGGAAGCAGGATGCCAACGCCCAGCATGGAAGATTACTTGGAGCGCATCTACAAGCTGATTGACGAGAAAGGCTACGCCAGAGTCTCCGATATCGCGGAAGGTCTGGAGGTTCATCCTTCGTCCGTAACAAAAATGATCCAGAAGCTGGACAAAGACGAGTACCTGATTTACGAGAAATACCGGGGGCTCGTGCTGACAAGCAAAGGCAAGAAAGTAGGCAAACGGCTTGTTGACCGTCATGCTCTGCTGGAGGAATTCCTGGAGATGATCGGCGTACAGGAAGAGAATATTTATAAAGATGTTGAAGGCATAGAGCATCATTTGAGCTGGGATTCCATTACCTGTATTGAAACCTTGGTGGAGTTTTTCCGCAGGGACAAGAATCGGCTCGAAGCGCTTCAATCTTTCCATAATGAAATGATCAGTGGTTCGTAATTAGGCATCTGTCCTGCGGCAGGTGCCTTAAATGTTTCAATCCGGAATCCGGACCGCCGCAGAAGCAGATGACGAGGAGCACATCAGAGAGAGATAGGTAAAAAGATAACGGGGAGGAACGGAGATGATTTTCTGGAAGAAAGCACTTATGGCTTTGTCACTCCTGCTGCTTATGATTTCGGTAACGGGAATGGCAGATAAGCCAGCGGCAGCGTCTGATACGCCGATCACGATGAAGCTGGACGGCATGCTGTTAACAAGCGAGGTTGCGCCCTATATCAAGTCAAACACCACGCTTGTGCCGCTTAGAGTCATATCAGACGGGATCGGGGCTTCCGTGCAGTGGAACGGGACCGAGAAGAAGGTTACCATCAGTCAGTCCGGAACAACGATCGTATTGACCTTGGGAAGCCGGACGGCAATAGTCGGGGGAAGCACGGCAACGCTTGATGTAGCGCTGCAGTCCGTCTCCGGCCGGACTATGGTGCCGCTGCGCTTTGTCAGTGAAGAGCTTGGCTTGAACGTGAACTGGAATCAAACGACCCGGGTGATTACGCTGACTTCCCCCGGCTGGACAAGCGGTTCTTCAAATTCTTCGGGCTCTTCAGGTACTTCAGATGAACTAGCAGCAAGTAATTCGCTGCGAGGGGCATGGATCGCATCCGTATCCAATCTGGATTGGCCAAGCAGTGCCTCACGCGGCAACGAATCGAAGCAGAAGCAGGAATTCACTGCCCAGCTGGATAAACTGCAGGCGGAAGGGATTAATGCTGTATTTGTGCAGGTAAGGCCGTCAGCTGATGCGCTTTATCCTTCTTCGCTTGTCCCTTGGTCGCAGGTGCTCACCGGAACGCCGGGCAAGGATCCGGGTTACGACCCGCTTGCCTTTATGATTGAGGAAGCGCACAAACGCGGCATGGAGTTTCATGCGTGGTTTAATCCCTTCCGGGTGACAACCAGCGGAACGGATACCAGCAAGCTTGCGGCAGCCAGCGTTGCCAGGGAGCATCCAGCCTGGATCGTCAAAGAAAGCGGGAAGCTGTTCCTTAATCCGGGCATTCCGGATGCAAGGCAGCATATTATAGACGTCATTATGGAGGTCGTTAACAACTACGACATCGACGGCGTCCATTTGGATGATTATTTTTATCCTTCGGATGAAACCACTTCCAACCCATTTGACGACAGTGCGGCGTTTAAAGCTTATAATACCGGAGGCTTCAAGACCAAGGCGGACTGGCGCCGCAGCAATATTAATACCTTTGTGCATGATCTTGGTTCAGCGGTTCACAGTGCCAAGCCGCAGCTTGCGTTCGGGATCAGCCCTTCCGGCATCTGGCGCAACCAGTCCACCGACCCTACCGGCTCGGCAACATCTGGCCGCTCAGCGTACGATACGGAATATGCGGATGCCAGAACCTGGATTCTAGGACGGTATATCGACTATATTGCTCCGCAGGTGTATTGGAGCTTTGATACGGCGGCCGCTCCTTACGACAAAGTGGTAAGCTGGTGGGCCAACGAGGTAAACGGTACAGGTGTGAACCTGTATATCGGGATGGCACCTTATAAGATCAGCTCGCCCGAGAAAGGCTGGCAGTCAGCCCAAGAGCTGATTGACCAGCTGAAATATAACGAGCAGTTCAGCCAGATTCAGGGCAGCATTTTCTACCGGTCCAGCAGTCTTCTGGCGAGCCCGCTCGGCTTGACTGATTTGCTTAAGGCGTACTACGGTGTAAATTGAACTCATACAATTATTACAATTTTTAATTGATTTAACAGGAATTCGAATAGGACAGCCTCTGTTCCTCATACATAAGCAATAGCCAAATGGCATAGCTGGTATAAGGATGGGGGCTGTTTTTGCGTGCTTATAAACGGTGTGTTTCAGGGCGGCGGTGTGAAGGGCATTTCGCTGGCGGGCGCGATTAAGGCAGCAGAGCAGAACGGAGTTCTATTTCACAGGGTTGCAGGTACTTCTTCAGGTTCTATTGTGGCGGCTTTGCTTGCAGCAGGGTATACAGCCGATGAATTAAGAGACATCATCATGGGCACTTCCTTCAGCCAATTTCTGAAACGTTCCTCATTGTTTAATGTACTTCTGATTGGCCCTGCGCTCAGAGTGATATTGAAGAAAGGCCTATATTCCGGAGAAGAGCTGGAGGCCTGGGTCCGCGCAGCTTTGCTGCAGAAAGGGATAAGGACGTTTAACGATTTACAGCCCGGCAAACTGTCGATTGTCGCTTCGGATATCACCAACGGCAAAATTCTCGTTCTCCCGGATGATCTCCCGCAGCTCGGGATTCATCCCGGGGATTTCGAAATCGCCAGAGCTGTGAGAATGAGCTGCAGCATTCCATACTTCTTCGAGCCGGTGATGCTGCGTTTGGGTCATAGATACAGAAAGAACAAATCCTTCGCGGAGCAGTTTATCCATGTCGTGGATGGCGGTGTGCTCAGCAACCTGCCCTTATGGCTGTTTGACCAGGAGAAGATGCAGGACGGAGTCAAGAAGATCCCCACCGTCGGCTTTCAGATGGTCGGCGAAACCTCAGGCAAGCCCCATAAAATAAAAGGGCCTTTCACCATGCTGGAGGCGATTGTCGAGACCATGCTTTCGGCTCATGATGAGCGCTATATCGAACAATCCAAACGGTACCGCACCATCAAAATTCCTACGCTTGGAGTTGGAACCACCCAATTTAACCTTGAAAAAGAAGAAAGCCTGCGGCTTTACGCATCAGGCGTAAGCGCAGGCAATACGTTCTTTAACAATTGGGATCTGACACACTACGAAACACAGTTCCTCAAATACCAGCCTTTAATCCGGCCTCAGTAGAACCGGCCTTAATGAAACTTCGGCACATCCCCGTCGTTCTTCCCTTTCTGTCCGTCAATAACTTGAAAAGGATAATGCTTCCGCTTGCCGTCGCCGGCAGAACGTGAAGCAGAGGAAGGACGGCGCTGGGAAGCCGCCATCTTTGCCGCTGTACGCGCAGAAGGTTTAATCTTTGGCCCTCTGCGAAACCGCTTTGGCGGGTATTTATAAAGCACAAACACCAGAATTATCAATGCTGCAGGAATGACAAACGATATCCAGTTGCTGAGCAGCGTGTTCACAAGACCAGCCGCAGCCAGTACCATAACCGTCCAGAAAATAATCGAATGCCTTCTCATGTGGATCACCCTTTCACGGGATCAAGTGATGTACCTTCAGGAACGACGCTGTTTGCCGTTTGGCGTTCAAGCTGGGCGTCAAGCTCGCGCATCCGGTTAAAGGAGGCGATGGACACTTCAACCTGATCATTCGTCGGTTCTTTTGTTGTCAGAAGCTGCAGCCAAAGCCCGGGATAGCCGAGAAAGCGCAGCAGCGGGATATCGCGGACCGAGTTCGTGAATTTCAGAAGCTCAAACGACAAGCCGATAACCACAGGAAGAAGCAGAACACGGATGTACATTCTTTCCCAAATATTATCCCAATGGAAAAAAGAATATACGATGATGCCGACAATCACCGTCAGAATAATAAAACTGCTGCCGCAGCGGTAATGCAGGCGGCTGTATTTCTGCACATTATCCGGAGTAAGCTCTTCGCCATTCTCATATGCAGTAATAACTTTATGCTCCGCACCGTGATATTGGAACAGCCGTTTCACGACCGGGGTCAGCGAAATGATCCACAGATAACCGAGCAGCAGCACAATTTTGATAATGCCTTCAATGAGGGTATCCAGAACGCGGTTATTAACAATCCGTTCAAACAACAGATCCTCAAGCACCGCAGGTACCAAGGTGAAGACCAGCTTGCCGAAGATAAAGGAAAGAATTCCCGCGATCGTTACTCCGACAATCATACTGAGGGACCATGAAGACTCTTCTTTTTCCTTCTGTTTGGCGCGTTCTTCAGGCTCCATGCTGTCATCCGCCATGGCTTCGGCTGAATAATTCAAATGCTTGGAGCCTTTCGCGCTGGAATCCATGATACTGACAATACCTCTGATAAGCGGGATTTTGCGGAGCGATTTCACCCATCCCTTGTCCTCTCTTGGAACCTCCAGAAAGGTTATTTCACCGCTCTTCCGGCGGACGGCGGTTACATTAACGTGCTTGCCGCCGAACATTACGCCTTCCATAACGGCTTGGCCGCCATAGATGACCGGATTCTCTGTTTTCGGCACAACTTCACCTTCCCTATTGTAATAAAGATAAATAAGAAAAAGACTTAAATCGTCACGGATTCCTTAATTTTTCAGAGGGATCCGGTTTCTTTATTGTATCGAATCTCGGGCTTAAATACCAGATTGGATTAGGTTAATCGAAATGGGTCATACTATTGGCCATACTAAAGTGCGATCCAAATCAGGAAGCTGCAGGCAAAGAAGGGAAGGGATAATATGACTAAACAAAATCAAGGCAATAATAACCGGGTTGTCCAGGAGCAGCCACACACGAATTTTATCTGGTTTTCGCTGGAGCTTGGCTTTTTTGCCGGCGTTATTTGGGGGGCTGTCCACGGTTTCTTCTATTTTATGCGGTTTACAGTCGTTGTGCCGGGGTATTTAGCCGAGCCGTTCTTCAGGAACAGCTTCTTAAAGACCCAGCCGGGTTACTATATAGGCTGGCTGTTTTTTATCGTGTTTTCCATGATAGCTTCATTTCTGTACACCCTGCTGCTCCGAAAGCTGAGAGGCCCATGGCCCGGCATGCTCTACGGGATATGGTGGTGGGCAATCGTGTTCTTCGTGCTGTCCCCTTTGTTTTCCCTGACGCTTCCGCTCCGAAATCTGGGCTGGACGACCTTGATCAGCGAATTCTGCCTGTATCTGCTGTGGGGACTGTTTATCGGATATACGGCTGCAATTGAATATACGGACGACCGCCTCAGGGAGCCTAAACACGCGCTGGCCTAAGGGAAACTGCTACTTCTCAACTCTATCTGTCCTATGGTAAAATGGATTCTGGTTGTTTTAGAAGGAAAAGGAGAGAGCAGCAATGAACCGGATTTTGGTGCTGAACGGTCCTAATTTAAACATGCTAGGCATTAGGGAGCCTGGAATTTACGGTTCCTCGACGCTCGCCGACATTGAATCCAGACTGACAGAACTGGCAGGGGAGTGGGACCTTGAACTCTCTTTTTTTCAGTCTAATCACGAAGGAGCCCTGATCGACCGCATCCATGCGGCCTTTGGGAACATTGACGGAATCCTGCTGAATCCGGGAGCATTGACCCATTACAGCTACAGTTTGCGGGATGCCCTGCAGACGGTACATATTCCGGTGGTCGAAGTACATATGTCCAACATTCATGCGCGCGAAGCCTTCCGCCATACCTCGGTGATCGCGCCAGTGGCTGTCGGTCAGATTGCCGGTTTTGGCGCTGCCAGTTATGAATGGGGACTTGCTGCGCTTCACCGGCATCTATCAGCAGGCCATAAGGAGAAATGATGATGGCTAATAAACGTGTAAGCAGGGTGCGCGAAGCGCTTCTTGAACGTAATTTGGACGGACTGTTTATAGCTAGTCCGATTAACCGCCGATATTTGACGGGCTTTACCGGTTCCGCTGGTTATGTGCTGATTACAGCAGAGAAAGCTTATTTGCTTACCGATTTCCGGTACATGACTCAGGCTCCCCAGCAGGCTGCCGGCTTTGAGATCGTTGAAGAGCACCGTCAGGATACGCTGGATATTATTAAGGGTCTTCTTGAAGCCGCGAACGTGAAACGCCTCGGATTCGAGAATGAACTGATGTCTTATTCCATGTACGGCAAATATGAAGCCTCATTGAAACCGGTTGAATTGATTCCTGCCAGCGGGCTTGTGGAAGAAATCCGCATGTTCAAGGATGACGAAGAGCTTGCTGTAATGAAGGAAGCCGCCGATCTGGCCGACCGTACCTTCATGCATATGCTGGAAGTCATTAAACCGGGCATGTCCGAGCTGGAAGGCGCGCTTGAGCTTGAATTCTTTATGCGCAGGAACGGGGCTTCGGCTGCTTCCTTCGATACGATTTTTGCTTCAGGAGAACGTTCGGCCCTCCCTCATGGTACAGCCAGCTCCAAGCTTCTGGGCTCAGGTGAACTGCTGACGATGGATTTCGGCGCATTGTATAAGGGGTATTGCTCCGACATTACGAGAACAGTGATGGTAGGCACGCCAAACGACAAACAGCGTGAAATTTACAATATTGTTCTGGAGGCTCAGCTTCACACGATTGAGCAGCTTCGGCCGGGCATGACCGGACGCGAAGCGGATGCGCTGGCACGGGATGTCATTACTCGTTATGGATACGGCGAACAGTTCGGCCACAGTACGGGTCATGGACTGGGCATGGAAGTTCACGAGGCGCCTAATCTGTCCAAGGTAAGCGACACAGTGCTTCAGCCAGGCATGGTTGTTACGGTCGAGCCGGGAATATATATTCCGGGCTTTGGCGGCGTGCGGATCGAGGATGATGTTGTGGTTACGGAAACGGGCGTCCGCCGGTTAACCGAATCCACCAAGGACTTGATTATTTTGTAAACCTGCTCTGTTTATAAGCAGAGTATTGAGTTTTAAAATAAGTAATATTTTATTTAGCTGCAACTATTTTGAGGAGGTTATTTTGTGATTTCAGTAAACGATTTGAAGACAGGCCTTACAGTAGAAGTGGAAGGAGATATCTTTACCATTATTGACTTCCAACACGTTAAACCAGGTAAAGGTGCGGCATTTGTCCGTACGAAAATGAAAAACCTCCGCAACGGCAATACAGTTGAGCGTACTTTCCGTGCGGGTGAAAATATCGGCCGTGCACAAATCGAGAACCGTGACGTACAATATCTGTATGCCAGCGCTCAAGAACATACATTTATGGATAATGAAACTTACGACCAATTCACGCTGACATCTGATCAGCTGGAGTGGGAACTCAACTTCCTGAAAGAGAACATGAATGTGAAAATCGTCAGCTACCAGGGCGAAATTTTGGGTGTCAACATGCCAATGAGCGTTGAGCTTAAAGTTGTTGAGACGGAGCCGGGCATCAAAGGCAACACGGCAACCGGTGCTACGAAAAATGCTAAACTCGAAACAGGTCTGAATGTTCAAGTTCCACTCTTCATTAACGAAGATGATGTGCTTCTGATCGATACTCGCGAAGGAAAATATATTTCCCGCGCTTAATACATTCTGCTTCTCCGCAGCTGGCCTACAGGCGGCTGCGGGTTTGCCGCTGAAAGCGGCGGAACCATTCCTCCACCGCTTGGTGGAGGATTTTTTTGCAAAATTGGACTAACAATAAAATGATTGACTTCCGGGCCCGGCTTTCCTATGATAATGAGTTAAAGCGGTAAATTTACAGCGGAAGTCAGATTTTTAAAGAGCGAAATGGGAGTGAATGTTTTGGCATTATACGTCATGAAGTTCGGCGGGAGCTCCGTTGGGGATATTGAGCGGATGCAGCGCGTAGCAAAACGTGTTATGGAGAAACAAGAAGAGGGCCATCGCTGTGTAGTCGTAGTGTCCGCTATGGGAGATACGACGGATGATTTGATCGACCGGGCGAAGCTGCTGAATCCTAATCCTCCGGCAAGAGAAATGGATATGCTGATGACAACCGGGGAACAGATTTCTATCGCTTTGTTGTCCATTGCCATTCACAGTTTTGGAGGCAAAGCCGTATCTTATACCGGCTGGCAGGCCGGGTTCCGTACGGAACCTGTCCACGGGAATGCACGCATTAACGACATTTATCCGGAGCGTGTCCTGAAGTCTCTGGACGAAGGTAACATTGTTGTGGTTGCAGGATTCCAGGGAATGAGCGAAGATCAGGAAATTACGACTTTGGGCAGAGGCGGTTCCGATACGACGGCCGTTGCTCTCGCAGCTGCGATTAAGGCGGACGTGTGCGAAATCTATACCGATGTTGACGGTATTTATTCCACAGATCCCCGCATTGTAAACTGCGCGCGCAAGCTGAGCGAAATCTCTTATGACGAGATGCTTGAGCTTGCCAACCTGGGTGCCGCAGTCCTGCACCCGAGAGCGGTTGAATATGCCAAACATCATCAAGTCAAGCTGGTGGTTCGCTCCAGCTTTAATAAAAATGAAGGAACGGTTGTTAAAGAGGAGGCCATTATGGAACAAGGTGTTGTAGTCAGCGGTATTGCTTACGATAAAAATGTAGCGAGAATTACGCTTATGGGCGTTCAGCACGTGCCTGGCGTACTCGCTAAAGTGTTCGGCGCGCTTGCCCAGTCTCAAGTCAATGTCGATATCATTGTCCAGAACGGCGGGCAGAACGGTGAAGCGGATTTCTCCTTTACCGTAACACTTGCCGAACGGCAAAAAGCGCTTGATGTCATCGCAAGCATTCGCGGCGAGGTGCCTTACCGTGAAGCTACCTCGGAAGAGGATCTTGTTAAAGTATCCATCGTTGGCGCCGGCATGGTCAGCCATCCGGGTGTTGCCGCCCAAATGTTTGACGTAATTTCGAAGCAGGGCGTCAATATCAAGATGGTCAGCACCTCGGAGATAAAGACCTCCTGCGTCATCGACCGTGAGAAATTGAACGAGGTTGTTCGTGCGCTGCATACGGCTTATGGCCTGGATACAGCCGAAACGGCCTTTGTTGGCGGACCTCAGGAACGCCGTTAATCCTGTCTTTTCTATTAAGTTAAGAGCATCCTATTGAACGTTTAAATAGCTGGACCTATAGCAGAAGCTGCCTGATCCGATCGCACGATCGAGATCGAGGCAGCTTCTTTCTTTTTTTCGAAGCCTGCCGTCTCTCCTGCCGTCTTTATTGGTGGTCGGATTTCACGATTTCTATGGACTAAATCCAGGGATGGGAGCATATCGATAAGTACATCCGGACAAGTAGGAGGTTAGTTATGCTGGATAAATTTGTACTGAGTATGGCGTCACTGCGGCTGCTGTCGGGAACCATTGAAATTCTGGCCGCACTGCTGATGCTTAAACTGGGGAGAGTGGACAAGGCTCTGGCCGTCAATTCCGGGCTGGCCCTTGTAGGGCCTGCGATCCTGATCATAACCACGACCATTGGCCTTGCCGGTATGGCAGACAAGCTGTCTTGGAGCAAGATGGCCTGGGTAGTCTGCGGCGTATCTTTTCTCTTAATCGGGATTTTAAAGAAATAGTAGATTCCGTCATAAAAGATAGGTACAAGCATAAAATAAAGTAGACTTCAAAGAACAGAACCAGGAACAGAACCAGGCTCAGCAACAACATAAGCAGGAATGGAGGTGGGGTGACTATGAATGAGCAGTGGCTGTCTGTATTCCCGGAGCGCATCCGTTCTTTGCTGCTGAAGCTTCCTCCTCTTATGCTGTCCGGTCTGGAAGAAGTGAGGATCCGGGAGGAACGCCCGCTGGAGATCAACACGGGGGGACAGTTTTACTTCCTGAAAGAGGACGGCGGGGTTACGGTTCATCCGGAACAAGGCGTCCGGACAGGCCGTGAGGAAAGCCACAGGCTGCTGGATCTCATTACCAACCATTCTGTTTATACGATGGAAGAAGAGCTTCGAAAAGGATTCATCACCCTGCCCGGCGGGCACCGGATGGGGCTTTCCGGCAGGGCGGTCCTAAGCCGGGGAAAAGTTGAGCACATCCGCGACATCAGCGGGTTCAACCTGCGGATTGCGAGGGAAGTGAAAGGCGCTTCAGTTCCAGTTCTTCCCTATCTGCTGGACAACCGGGGGAAGAACCTGCTGCATACGCTTATCGTGGCTCCCCCGCAGCAGGGCAAAACAACACTGCTCCGGGATCTGGCCAGGGCGGTCAGCAGCGGACAGTTTGGGACTGGAAGGGAAGGCTGGCCGGGCCTGAAGGTGGCCATCATCGATGAGCGCTCGGAGATTGCCGGCTGCCGGCGCGGAGTGCCCAGCTTTGATGTCGGTCCCCGGACGGATATTATGGACGGATGTCCAAAGGCCGAGGGGATCATGATGATGATCCGTTCCATGTCCCCGGATATCATCGTTGTGGATGAGATCGGCCGCCAGGAGGATGCCGAGGCGCTGAGACAGGCGCTTCATGCAGGTGTTCGGGTCATCGCTACTGCGCATGGGGCAGGGGATGCGAAGCCTTTGAGTCCTCTGCTGGAAGGAATTTTGGGCGGGAAGCTGTTCCAGAGGTTTGTAACCCTGCGGAGAAGTGAGCAAGGCTTTGCCTTTAAGGTGTACGACGAAGACTACAAACCGCTGCTGCAGCACTAGCTCCACACTGACAGGGCAGCTGACACGAACAACCGGAAGGGGGTGAAGCCATGATAAAGCTGCTTGGAGCTGCCATGGTCATCTTGGCCGGCACACTCGCGGGATGGATTCAGGCGAGAAGATTTGCGGTCCGGCCGCAGGAGATCCGGCGCCTGATCTTATCTCTGCAAAGACTTGATACGGAGATCGGATACGGCTTCATTCCTCTTCCCGAGGCGCTCAGACGGATCGGAGCCCAGAGCCGGGAGCCGCTGAACCGGCTGTACAACGAGGCGGCGGAAGCGATGGAAGCCCCGCGGAACTGGACAGCCCAGGACAGCCTGCACTACGCGCTGCAGGAGAACTGGAAATTCACCTCCATGAAGGCGCAGGAGCGGGAAGTGCTGCACCAGCTGGCATTCACCTTAGGAACCAGTGACCGTGCCAATCAGAAGACCCACATCCAGTCGGCGGTCAAAGCGCTGGAAGCGGAGGAGGCGCAAGCTCTGGAAGAGCAGGCCCGCTACGAGAAAATGTGCAGAAGCCTCGGACTGCTGATCGGCGCATTTATTGTTATCTTGATCTATTAATACGGTAACTTTCCCGGCAGGGATTGCGGACAAAACAGCGAGGTGCCTTTTTCATGAACATAGAAGTCAACGCCATTTTTCAGATAGCCGGCATCGGAATTATTATCGCGATGATCCACACCGTGCTGAAGCAGATGGGTAAAGAGGATATGGCTCATTGGGTAACGCTGATCGGCTTTGTGGTCGTGCTGTTTATGGTGGTCCGCATGCTGGACAGCCTCTTTCAGCAAATCAAAACGATCTTTCTGTTCCAGTAGGTGAGCGGCAATGGAAATGATTCAAATTGTCGGCCTTGGCCTGATCGCTGCGATCCTCTCCTTGATGATGAAGGAGCAAAAACCGATTTTCGCCTTTCTAATCGCGGCTTTCGCCGGCATAACGATTTTTCTGTTTCTCATCGGCAAAATCGGAACGGTGCTGGAGACGCTGGAAGAGCTTGCGGCAGCATCAGGCGTACAGAACGTCTATCTGAAGACGATTTTAAAAATTATCGGTATTGCTTACATTGCAGAGTTCGGTGCCCAAATCGTCCGGGATGCCGGACAAGATTCCATAGCCTCCAAGATCGAGCTGGCGGGAAAAGTGCTGATTATCGTTCTGGCAGTACCGATTATCGGCATTATTATCGAAACTGTGGTTAAGCTGCTGCCAGCCTAGAAACGGGGAATGATCATGAAATACGGCATGAGGTTGGTTCCAGGCATACTGCTGGTCCTGCTGTGGCTGCTTCTGCTGTACCCGCCCGCCGCAGCGGCGGCAGCTGCCGGAGAAGACCCTTCACCAGACGGGCAGCAGCAGGTTACCGCAGGCGGCCAGGTCGATACGGAGGAGATTGAACAGTACTGGCAGCAGCTGCTCAAGGAGTATGGAGGATTTTTTCCGGAAGGGAGCCTTCCTTCTTTTAAAGAAATGATTATGCCGGGCGGAGACGGATTCAGCCTGTCTGCAGGGCTCTCCGGGCTGTTCCGCTTCATGTGGCACGAGGTCCTCTACAATGCCAAAATTCTGGTGACGATCGTCGTGCTGACCGTGTTCAGCATGCTGCTGGAGACGCTCCAGAGCGCCTTTGAGAAAGGCAATGTAGGCAAAGTCGCCTTCTACATCTGCTATATGGTTCTCATCATTCTGGCCATCAACAGCTTTCATGTGGCAATCGACTATGCGGCCAGAGCAATCGAAGGCATGATTGATTTCATGATGGCCATGGTGCCGCTGCTCTTTACCCTGCTTGCCTCCCTGGGCAATGTGGTCACCGTATCGGTAACCCACCCGCTTGTCGTTTTTATGGTTCATACGGTCGGTACGGTTGTCCATGTGGTCGTCTTTCCGCTGATCTTCTTCTCTGCAGTTCTGCATATCGTCAGCTCGATGAACGAGAAATACAGGCTGTCCCGGCTTGCCGATATGCTGAGAACGGTCGCGATGGGGCTGCTCGGCGTCCTGCTTACCGTCTTCCTGGGCGTAATTTCGGTCAAAGGGATCGCGGGCTCCGTGGCAGACGGGGTGACGCTCAAAACGGCGAAATACTTGACAGGCAGCTTTGTCCCGGTTGTCGGTAAGGTATTTTCCGAGGCTACCGATACCGTCTTGTCTGCCTCCATTCTTGTCAAGAATGCCGTTGGTATTGTTGGCGTCGTCATTATCTTGTTCCTGTGCGCTTTTCCGGCGATCAAGATCCTTGCGCTTGCGCTGATCTATAACTTCACTGCGGCGGTCATGCAGCCCCTTGGAGATACGCCGATTGTGGCCTGCCTGGAGACGATTGGAAAAAGCATGCTGTATGTGTTTGCCGTATTGGCGGCGGTCGGCCTGATGTTCTTTCTGGCGATCACCATCATGCTCACGGCGGGGAACGTCACCCTGATGATGCGCTGACCTGAAAGGCGGGAAAGAAGACATGACTTGGCTAGGCGAGTGGCTGAAGCAGATCATTTTTGTAGTGCTGCTGTCCAGCTTTATCGAAATGCTGCTGCCGAACCGTTCAATGGAGCGCTATGTGAAAATGGTGCTCAGCCTGCTCGTGCTGATGACTCTGCTGAATCCCATCCTCAAGCTGTTTAGCGGCAATCCGGTAGAGAAGCTTCAGCAGGCCATAGAGGAGCAGCTGAATCCCAAAGGGTCCACCCGAAGCGGACTGGAGCAAATTCTAAAACAGGGAGAGCTCCTCAGGCAGTCCAGCCTGGAGGATTCGCTCAAATGGACCGGTAATGAAGCCGCGCAGCAGATGAAGACGCAGATCGAAGCCGCTACAGGCCTTGATGTGGACCGGGTAGCCGTCACGCTGAAACTGGAAAAGGCTGAAGCCGGTACAAATTCCGGTTCCAAAGCCGGTACTAATGCAGATCAGCAGGATGCGGACACTCAGCAGTACGACAGGCCGGTGATCAGCGGCGTTAAGGTGTATCTGAACCCGGCAGAAGCAGAGGCAGTTATGGCGAGTCCTGAAGAGAAGGCCGGGCAAGAGCCGGATGCGAATCAGTCCGCGTCAGCAATTACCGTTCCGAAGGTACAGCAGGTGCAGGTAGGGATTGGCCGGATAGAGATTGAGGCCGCTCCGGTCGCAGCGGAAGCCCCTGAAGTCACTCAAAATTCTGCGGCGGATGATCCGAGTGACGGAACCGTTAACGGCTCGAAGGCAGAAGAGGATGAATCGGCAGCGGCTGCGCCTGAATCTGAAGAGACCAGGAAGATCAGATCGCTGCTTGAAAGCAGCTGGGACATTGAGGATAACAAAATCCGCATTTATCAGCTTCAGAATGAAGCCAGCCCGTAAAGGAGGTGAGGACCGGATATGAATTGGTTCAAGAAGCTTGAGCAATGGCTTGGAGGGGGCGAAGGCGGCAGCAAAAAAATACATACCTTCAGGCTGCTGATTATTATCGGACTTATCGGCATTGCCATCATGCTTTTTAATTCGTTCGTCCACGTCAAGAAAATCGATACAGGCAGCGTAGGACGGGAACCACCGGCAGACACCGTCAGTACCTCCGCGGATTCTTCCTCCGCTCAAGGAGATAACCCTTTTGACGGCATCGAGGCAGAAATGGAGAACAAGACCAAAGACATTTTGGAGAAAATTGTCGGCGTCGGCGCGGTCGATGTGCTGGTCACTGTCGATTCGACAGAGGAGACGGTTTTTCAGCGGAATGTCAAAGACAGCCAGCAGACGACGGATGAGACGGATGCCAGCGGAGGCAAACGGCATATTACCGAATACACCCGCGACGGCGAAATTGTCACCTATGAGATGTCAGGCGACCAGCAGCCGATTATCACCAAGAAGGTCAAGCCGCAGATCCGCGGTGTGCTGGTGGTAGCCAAAGGAGCAGAGAACAAAATTGTGAAGCAGATGATCGTGGATGCTGTGGAAAAAGGCCTGAACGTACCTGCTTACCGGATCTCGGTTGCTCCGCGGAAAACTTCTGAGTAAGGCAGAATGGAAGCCGGAAATGATCTAACTAATTCTTTTAGGAGGAATTTCAATGAAAACGAAAAGACAAACAATTTGGCTCGTCTCCATGCTCAGCTTGATGGTCGTCCTGTCTGCTTATTATCTGTTCACCGAGGACTCGGGTCCGGCTGCAACGAGCACAAATGAAGGCCAGCAGGTAACAGCGACCGATACCCAAGGCGGCAAAGGTGCTTCTGCCGCATCGGACGGAACAATCGTATCCGAAGTAACAGACGAATCCGCAGCGCAGGACGGTACAGCAGCGGCAGGCGATGACCAAACCTCCGCGTCCGCAAACCAAAGCAGTGAAGATGCCGCTCAAGCTGATGAAAGCGGAACGGCTGCTGCCGATCAGACTCAGACGGATAAAGCTGCGAATGACACAGCGGGCAAAACGGACAACAGCACGGCAGCCGCAGATTCCGGCAAGCAAACCGCCAAGACAGATGAAGAGGTGCTGGAAACGGCCGAAGCTCAAGGAACGGCAGGCAGCGATATTGTCAGCCAGTACCAATTTGACCGCGTAGAAGCCAATGGCAAGAAAGCCGACGAGCTTTATCAGGTGATGAACGACCTCACCAAGACACCGGAAGAGAATGCCGAAGCCGCTAACGAGCTGAACGCCCTGCAGGACAAGGAATCCAAAATTAACGATATTGAAGAACAGGTTTCCCAAAAATACGGCACAGCGGTTGTTAAAGAAGAAGATAACAGCTACATGGTGGTGGTCATGAATGACAAGCTGCAGGCGAAAGATGCGGCTTCTATCGTGGATCTGGTCATCAGCGAGCTCGGCGTTTCTCAAGATCAAGTGAAGGTGCAGTATGTGAGTACAGCCAAATAAACGGGTCCAGCCAGCTGCTGCCGAAAGAGTCCAGTGTCATGCTTGGACTCTTTCTATTTCATCACATTGTGATATAATACATAAAGTTATGTCATGACCAAGTACCAAAGCTTTGCGGTTTCAAAGGAAGCCAGTGTTCTACGTTCCTTATTATTGACTTGCAGACCGTGCTTTCTTTACCACAGGGGGACAGCCGCGCGGTGCGCGGGCATCGTCCGTATTCGCCGGCACAGGATGTTCTTCATTAAAGCTGAAGGAGTGAATTGTTAATGTTCAAATTAAACGAAATCAAAGAATTGATCAAACTGGTGGATGAAACCTCCATACATGAATTAGAGCTTGAAAATGAAGGTTCGCGTCTTACAATCCGCAAGCCGGGCAAGACTGAAGTTGTTCAGGTTCAAGCCGCTCCGGTTCAAATGGCTTCCATTCCAGCAGCAGGGGCTGTTCCTCAGACTGCTGTGCAGGAGACGAAAGCGCCTGAGCGTAAACCGGCAGATGCTGACTTACATACGATTACTTCGCCGATGGTTGGAACCTTCTACCGCGCTTCTTCCCCAGAAGCAGGGTCCTTTGTTAACAAAGGCGACCGGGTTTCCGAGAAAACGGTGGTCTGCATCATCGAAGCGATGAAGCTGATGAACGAGCTTGAGGCAGAAGTGAAAGGCGAAATCGTCGATATTTTAGTTGAAAACGGCCAGCTTGTGGAATATGGACAGCCCCTCTTTTTGGTGAAACCGGAATAATCAGCACTTAAGAAAATGGTACCAGGAGGATAAACCATGAAATTTCACAAAGTATTAATCGCTAACCGCGGCGAAATTGCAGTGCGGATTATCCGTGCCTGCCGGGAAATGAACATTTCTACGGTAGCCGTTTATTCCGAAGCGGATAAAGATTCGCTGCACGTACGTCTTGCAGATGAGGCTTACTGCATCGGTCCTACTCTTTCCAAGGACAGCTATTTGAACTTTACAAATATTATGAGTGTTGCAACGCTGACTGAATGCGATGCGATTCATCCCGGCTACGGCTTCTTGTCTGAAAATGCTGACTTCGCAGAAATCTGCGATTCCTGCAATATTACTTTTATCGGCCCTTCTGCTGATGCGATCAGCCGCATGGGCGATAAATCCGTAGCCAAACAAACAATGAAGGATGCCGGTGTGCCGGTAATCCCGGGTTCTGACGGCATCATCGAGGATCTTGAAGAGGCTGTCATGATCGCGAGGGGAATTGGTTACCCTGTTATTATTAAAGCGACTGCCGGCGGGGGCGGCAAAGGCATCCGCTTGGCAGAAGATGAGGCTTCTTTGATCCAGCAGATTACGACCGCACAGCAGGAGGCGCAAAAGGCCTTTGGCAATGCCGGTGTTTATTTGGAGAAATATTTGACAGGCATGAAGCACGTCGAAATTCAGATTATGGCCGACCGCCACGGCAACGCGGTTTATCTCGGGGAGCGGGACTGCTCTGTCCAGCGCCGCCGCCAAAAGCTGGTCGAAGAGGCGCCTTGTCCGATTCTGACTCCGGAGAAACGTGCCGAAATGGGCGAAGCAGCAGTCCGGGCAGCCCTGGCTGTAGACTACTGCGGGGCGGGGACGCTGGAGTTCCTGCTTAGTCCTGACGGCCAATTCTACTTTATGGAGATGAACACCCGTATTCAGGTTGAACATCCCGTAACAGAAATGGTAACCGGCGTTGACCTGATCAAAGAGATGGTCTCCGTTGCCGAAGGCAATCCATTGTCCTTCTCGCAGGAAGATGTGGTGCTTAACGGCTGGTCGATCGAATGCCGGATCAATGCGGAGGATCCAGCCCGTAACTTCCTTCCGTCTCCGGGCAAGATTCAGTTCTATCTGCCGCCTGGCGGTCCTGGAGTACGCGTCGACAGCGGCGCTTATCCGGGATATACGATTTCGCCGCATTATGATTCCATGATTGCGAAGCTGATTGTTTGGGCGCCTACTCGTGAGGAAGCCGTTGCCAAGATGAAACGTGCACTGGCTGAGTTTGCGGTTGAAGGTATTCACACCACCATCCCGTTCCATCAGAAACTTATGAATCATCCGGTGTTTGTCCGCGGTGACTTTGATATTAAATTTCTGGAAGAACATGAGGTCTAAAACGATTTGGCCAAGTTTGTCATAATACAGGCAAAATGATATAGTATGTATAATAAGTGCGCTTGCCTCTGTGACACTGGGTCTGCCGCAAACTTATTGAGAGGTGGAGAAGAAGATGAGTACTTTGCCGACTGAATTTGAACGTACGGATATTGGCGAAATTCAAATTGCACCGGAAGTCATTGAAGTTATTGCCGGTTTGGCAACTGTTGAAGTGAAGGGCGTTGCGGGAATGAGCGGCGGTTTTGCCGGCGGCATTGCGGAACTGCTCGGGCGCAAGAATTTGTCCAAAGGCGTTAAAGTCCAAGTTGGTCAGCGTGAAGCAGCTGTCGATGTATCTGTCATTGTGGAATACGGCAACCGCATTCCGGAAGTAGCCAATGAAGTACAGCGCAACGTGAAACGCTCGATCGAGCAGATGACCGGCCTGTCCGTCGTGGAAGTGAACGTACATATTCATGACGTCATTTTCAAAGCGGCTGAGAGAGCTGAAGAACCTGCCGATTTAACGAATAGGGTGAAATAATAGAGCAAATAAACCCCCGACGTTCATGTCAGGGGTTTACTATAATTTAGGGAGGCTGCACAATTCGTGGCAAAGATTTTAGACAGAATTTTGCTGTTCATTTACAGTCTAAGTATCGGCATTATCAGTGTAATTGCTATCCTCCTTATAACCAACGCTGTTCCGGTTTCCATTGACAGTAATACAGAGGCTCAGCTGTTAGTGGCTGTGCTGGTCATAGCTGTGCTGCTGTTTCTGCTCAGCATCCGCTTCTTCTATGTTTCGGTCCGCCGGGATCGTTCCTCTCTTCCGTCTATTGACCAAAGAACCGAATTCGGTGATATTCAAATTTCGGTAGAGACGATTGAGAACCTTTCCTACAAAGCGGCTTCGCGTGTCCGCGGCGTGCGTGATGTGAAGACCAGAATCCGGGTGTCGGAGTCAGGGCTTGAAATTAATGTGCGGGCGCTTGTCGATGGGGAAACGGCGATTCCTCCGCTGACGGAAGAAGTGCAGAAACAGGTACATGATCAGGTAGAGGAGATTACCGGGATTCCGGTTTCTTATGTCTCCGTATACATTGCTAACCTGGTGCAGTCCCCGGTCATGAAGAGCCGGGTGGAATAGGGGGAGTACGTCCCGATGTTTTGGAGAGAGTTGTGGACCAGCTATAGGGGACGCCTGCTGGGGGTTGCAGCTGCTGTATTTTTAATTCTCATTTATTTGAATTCCGGTTTTTGGAACATGATGTTTTGTGCTCTGATCCTGTTTGTCGGCTACACAGCCGGGAAATACAAGGATCTGGATCAAGGCTCTTTGATACCATGGAAAGAAATAAGGGACTGGCTGAACGATAAATGGCGTCCTTTTCGTTAATTCCTGCGATATGCTTTTCTCCTGTAAACCAGATGAAGCTGAATAATGCCCTTGCGGCGGTGGAGAAAGGCATTCTGCAGGTTTTTTCATTTATTAAAGTTCCAAAGCTGGCTATGAATCAATCAGGAGGAAGATCAGTGAAGAAGAGATTAATAAGAGAGCTTGCCGTACAGAGCTTGTATCAAATGGAAATGAATGAAGTGAGTGTAGAAGAAGCGGTTATGATGCTGCTGACGGAAGCCGGCGAGGATGACGAGAGCGGTGTGGGCAATATCAAGAACCCGGATTCGGCAAGAGAGCAGATCACGGAGCTTGCTGCCGGCGTCACCCAGCACAAAACCGCTATCGACGGTATGCTGGAGCAATATCTGAAGAACTGGCAGATCAGCCGGTTATCCCGGGTTGACCGTCAGATTCTTCGTTTGGCCGCTTATGAGATGATTTTCCGTGAAGATGTACCGGCCAAAGTTGCCGTCAATGAAGCGATTGAACTGTCCAAACATTTTGGAACCGAGGAATCGGGCAAGTTTGTAAACGGCGTGCTGGGGAAAATGATTCACGATCTGGATCAGCTTAAGCACTAAACGTTAAATGCGGAGTACGCATCGCTAATGCTGTACTGATCCAGTTAAATACTATAAAACGCAGAGAGCTAAAGGAGAAGGGGAAACGATGACAGCACCTATTATCAACGGGAAACAGGTTTCAGAAGAAATTCGCAGCCAGATTCGCATTGAGGTAGAAGAGCTTAAACAAAGCGGAGTCCAGCCTGGACTGGCCGTAGTGCTTGTAGGGGAAGATCCGGCTTCCCAGGTTTATGTCCGCAACAAGGAGAAAGCCTGCATCGATCTTGGATTTTACTCAGAGGTTCATCGTTTGCCTGCCTCCACCACTCAGGAGGAACTGCTCGGCCTTATTGGCCAATTAAACGGACAAGCGTCCATTCACGGCATTTTGGTTCAGCTTCCGCTTCCTTCCCATATTAACGAGAAATCCGTCATTGATGCTATTGCGGTTGAGAAGGACGTGGACGGCTTCCATCCGGTTAATGTAGGGAACATGGTCATCGGTGATGACAGTCTGCTCCCTTGCACACCGGCCGGCGTTATTGAGCTGATCAAACGGACAGGCATCGAAATGAGCGGCAAGCACGCTGTAGTTATCGGCCGCAGCAACATTGTCGGTAAGCCGGTTTCTCTGCTGCTGCAGCGGGAAAATGCTACGGTAACCATGTGTCATTCCCGTACAGCCAACATGAAGGAAATGACCAAACAGGCGGATATCCTGGTGGTAGCCATCGGCCGCGCTAATTTCGTTGATGCGTCTTATATCAAGCCGGGTGCAGTTGTTATTGATGTGGGCATGAACCGGCTGGACAGCGGCAAGCTGGCCGGCGACGTCGATTTTTCAAGCGCTCAAGAGGTTTCCGGACCGATCACCCCTGTTCCAGGCGGTGTAGGCCCAATGACGATTACGATGCTGATGAAGAATACGCTGATTGCCGCAAAGAGACTAAACGGGTTGTCCTAAAATCGGACGTCGGCATCCTGGCGGCCTGAGGATAAGGAGGCTTGGCTGTGGAACAGCGCATTTATACGATCAAGGAACTTAACAAATATATCCGTATGAAAATGGAAAGCGACCCGCTGCTGTCCGAGGTGTGGATCCGCGGGGAAATTTCCAACTTCACGCATCATTCGAGCGGACACATGTATTTTACGCTTAAGGACGCGGACAGCCGGATCAAGAGCATTATGTTTGCTTCGCACAACCAAAGGCTGCCTTTTATCCCTAAGGAAGGCACCCGGGTCATTGCCCGGGGGAATGTGTCTGTGTTTGAGCGGGACGGGCAGTACCAGTTCTATGCTACGCATATGCAGCCGGACGGAATTGGCAGTTTGTACTTGGCCTATGAGCAGCTGAAGAAGAAGCTTGAACAGGAAGGGCTGTTCGATCCGTCTATCAAGAAGGAAATTCCCAAATTTCCGAGAAGCATCGGCGTTGTGACCTCGCCAACTGGTGCTGCGGTGCGGGACATTATGATTACCCTGCAGCGGAGATACCCGCAGGCGAACATCGTCCTGTACCCGGTGCTGGTGCAGGGAAAGGGAGCCGCTCCTTCCATTGTCAAAGCGATCCGCGAACTGAACCGGATGAACGAAGCTGATGTGCTTATCGTCGGCCGCGGCGGCGGTTCGCTGGAAGAGCTGTGGGCCTTCAATGAAGAGATGGTCGCTAGGGCGATCTTCGAATCGGTGATCCCGGTCATCTCGGCCGTCGGGCACGAAACAGACTTTACGATCGCCGATTTTGCGGCCGATCTGCGGGCGGCCACGCCTACGGCAGCGGCCGAGCTTGCGGTGCCGCATATCGCGGACCTGAAGGAGCTGCTGCGCCAGCTCCAGCGTTCGCTGCGGCAGGGCCTGCAGCACAGGGCTTCGCGCGAGCGGGAACGCCTCGCTCGCCTGCAAAGATCGCCGGCGCTGACGCAGCCGCGCCGGCAGCTGCTGCAGCATGTCCAGCGCTTGGACATGCTGCAGCACCGGCTGTCCCGCACGGTGGACAGCCGGATGCAGCTGGCAGCCGGCCGCTACGGGCGGCTGCACGAGACGCTGCTGCGATTCCATCCGCAATCGCAGCTGAACCAGGCGGCGGCCCGGGGAGACGAATTGAGCCGGAGGCTCAATTCGTCTATGGCCGCCCTGCTCAAAGACCGCACCGCTGCGCTTGGCGGTGCGATCCGGCAGCTTGATGCGCTGAGCCCGCTCAAAGTAATGAGCCGGGGCTACAGTCTCGTCTATGACGAGAAGGACCAGCAGCTGGTCAAATCGATTAATCAGGTCCAGCCAGGCGATCAAATCAAGATCAAAGTGACTGACGGAGAGCTGGATTGTCAGGTGTGGGGCCTTAAGCCGAAAGGAGAAGACCATGGAACAGAAACAGGATCAGGAACTCAGCTTTGAAGCAGCCATGAGCGAACTGGAAGCAATCGTCTCTCAGCTTGAGCATGGCGATGTACCTCTTGAGAAAGCCATTGATCTTTTTCAGCAGGGAATGAAATTATCGCAGCTGTGCGGACAAAAGCTGGAGCAGGTTGAACGCAAAATTGAAATGATCGTTGAGGTTGACGGGACTGCGGTGAAGAAGCCGTACAGCGAGAACGGCACAGGGAACGGTGATTTCGCTTGACCCGTCCGAGTTTTGAAGCTTACATGAACGAAGTCTGCTCGCAGGTTAATGACGCTCTTGAACGCTTCCTTCCGGAGGATTGGCAGGTTCCTGCCGTCCTGAAGGATTCCATGCTGTACTCCTTGACTGCCGGGGGAAAAAGACTCCGTCCGCTTCTTGTCATCGCAGCTGCAGAGAGCCTGGGAGGCAGCAGGGAAGCGGCGATGCCGGTTGCCTGCGCGGTAGAGATGATTCATACTTACTCGCTGATTCATGACGATCTTCCGGCTATGGACAATGACGATTTCAGACGCGGCAAACCGACTAATCATAAAGTGTACGGGGAAGCTGCCGCTATTCTGGCCGGGGACGGACTGCTGACGCATGCTTTCTACAGCATTGCGCAGGCGTCTAGCCGGTATCATGTTCCCGCGGAGCAGACGCTGGCCATCGTTGAGGAGCTGGCCCGGTATGCCGGACCTGCCGGCATGGTTGGCGGGCAAGCAGCGGATATGGAGGCCGAGCAGGGAAGAACCGATCTGGACGGTCTCCGGTATATTCACGAGCACAAGACCGGCGATTTGATCGTGTTTGCGCTGAAAGCCGGGGCCCGCATCGCTTCCGCTTCACCTTCGCAGCTGCTCGCGCTTGAGCGGTTTGGCCGCAGTGTAGGCCTTGCTTTTCAAATTCAGGATGACATTCTCGATTTGACCGGGGACGAATCCAAATTGGGAAAGAGCACACAGAGCGATCTGAAAATGCAAAAGGTTACATATCCTTATTTCTTAGGACTTGAGGCTTCCCGGGAAGAGGTGGCGAAGCTGACTTCTGAAGCAAGAGCAGTCATTGCGGATGCCGGTATTCCGGATCCGGGCAGGCTGCTGGAAATATCGGATTTTTTGCTGAAGAGAGATCACTAGCCTGAACAAAGGGCAATGTTTGGCAGAATAATAACGGCAAATTGTGCGGCAATTAAACGTTTTAAGACGAGCCGGGCGCAAAAATTGCCGTTATTTCTGCTGTCATGTGTTTTATGATATAATTGGGAGCACTACTACAGAATGTAATTCAATCAATGGAAAGCGGGGAATGCAAATGCTGCTTTCGCAAATCAGCGGCCCAATGGATTTGAAGGCTTTGTCCGTGGATGCGCTTGCGCCGCTGGCGGAAGAGATCCGTCAGTTTCTCATTGAGAAGCTTTCGGCCACGGGTGGCCATTTGGCTTCCAATTTGGGTATTGTGGAGCTGACGCTGGCGCTTCACTACCGCTACAATAGTCCTGAAGATAAGCTGATCTATGATGTCGGCCATCAGGCTTATGTTCACAAAATATTGACTGGCCGGATGGACCAGTTTGACACTTTGCGCAAGCTGAACGGTCTCTGCGGATTCGTCAAGAGAAACGAAAGCGAGCATGACGTTTGGGAGGCAGGCCACAGCAGTACGTCTTTATCAGCGGCAATGGGCATGGCTTTGGCCAGGGATCTTAAAGGCGAACACTTTAAAGTAATCCCCATTATCGGAGATGGAGCACTTACCGGCGGAATGGCCTTTGAAGCGCTGAACCATATCGGTCATGAGAAGAAGAAGCTGATGGTGATCCTGAACGACAACGAAATGTCCATTGCGCCGAATGTAGGTGCGATGCACAATTATTTGTCGCGGATTCGTTCCGATCGCGCCTACTTAAGAGCGAAAGATGAAATTGAGGTCCTTCTGCGCAAAATTCCAGCCATTGGCGGCAAGCTTGCCAAGACGGCGGAAAAGGTAAAGGACAGCCTTAAATATATGATGGTTCCCGGCATTTTGTTTGAGGAACTTGGCTTCACTTATCTTGGACCAGTAGACGGCCATGATATCGGCAAGCTTCTGGAAACGTTTAAACAGGCGGACAACGTTGAAGGTCCAGTCTTTGTGCATGTCCTGACCACGAAAGGCAAGGGCTACCAGCCGGCGGAAGCCGACTCCCATAAATGGCACGGGATTTCTCCATACAAAATTGAGTCCGGCCAAGTATTGAAGGCTGTCGGCAACCCAATGTATACGGAAGTGTTTGGCGAGACGCTGATTGAACTGGCCGAACAGGACAAACGGATCGTTGCCGTTACGCCTGCAATGCCTGGCGGTTCTGGTTTGGTTCCTTTTTCCAAGCGTTTTCCTGACCGGATGATTGATGTGGGGATTGCCGAGCAGCATGCAGCCACCATGTGCGCCGCGCTTTCTCTTGAAGGGATGAAGCCCGTCTATGCGGTGTATTCGACCTTTATGCAGCGGGCTTACGACCAGATCGTACACGATATTTGCCGCCATAATGCCAATGTCATGTTTGCAATTGACCGCGCCGGCTTTGTGGGCGCCGATGGGGAAACCCATCAAGGGGTATATGATATTGCTTTTATGCGTCATATCCCAAATATTGTTTTGATGATGCCTAAAGATGAGAACGAGCTTCGGCATATGATGAAGACAGCGCTCGATTATAATGACGGTCCGATTGCCTACCGGTATCCCCGTGTGAACGGCACCGGCGTCAAGCTGGATGAGAAGCTGATCCCGATTCCGATTGGAAGCTGGGAGAAGCTGCGCGAAGGAGAAGGGATTGCAATTGCTGCTATTGGTCCAATGGTGCAGATTGCTGAGGAGACAGCGGATATCCTGAGATCATCGGGGATCAAGGTGACGGTCGTTAACGCCCGCTTCCTTAAACCGCTTGATCAGACCATGCTGCTTGAATTGGCTAATGCTCACAGTGCTATGATCGTTCTTGAGGAAGCCAGCCAGGCTGGCAGCTTGGGCAGCGCCATACTTGAATTTTACGCCGAGCATGAGGTTAGAGGCTGTGAAATCCATCTGATGGGCATCCCGGACCGGTTTATTGAACATGCCAGTATTAAGGAGCAGCGTGAACAGGTGGGACTGACCGTTGAGGCGGTTGTGCAGAAAGTTCAGCAGGTCAAATCCGAGCAGTCGTTTTCATACGGCAAGAAGACTTTTCCTTCCTAGGTGATTGGACCCTTCAGAGGAATAAACATAAAGACAGGAGAAATACATGTCAGGTTCAGGAACAAAAGAACGTGTGGATGTGCTGCTCGTCGAGCAGGGTTTCTTTGACAGCCGGGAAAAAGCGAAGGCGGCCATCATGGCCGGCCTTGTCTATGACGAGCACGGGCGGGTCGAGAAAGCCGGCACGAAGCTGCCACGCACGGCTGCCCTCAAGGTGAAAGGAGCCGTACATCCTTACGTAAGCCGGGGCGGCCTTAAGCTGGAGAAAGCGATCAAACAATTCGAAATCCCGCTGAATGGCCGGACGATGCTCGATATTGGCTCGTCTACCGGCGGTTTCACAGACTGTGCGCTTCAGCATGGGGCTTCTTACGTGTATGCGATCGACGTCGGTTACAATCAGCTCGATTGGAGCCTTAGAAACGACGAACGGGTTAACGTCAAGGAAAGAACGAATTTCCGGTATATGACCCCTGAGGATTTGAATGGGCCAGACCCGGATTTTGCAAGCATTGATGTATCGTTTATTTCCTTGCGGATTATTTTGCCGCCGCTGAAAGCACTGCTGAAGCGCCCGGCCGATGTGGTGGCGCTCATTAAACCGCAGTTTGAGGCAGGCCGTGAGAAAGTCGGAAAGTCTGGTGTGATTCGGGATCCGAAGGTACACGAAGAAGTTGTGCTGCAAATTCTTTCGTTTGCCGAGGATACGGGATATACGGTCAAAGGATTAACTTATTCGCCCATTACGGGCGGAGAAGGAAATATTGAGTTTCTTGCCCATTTCGGCTTGGAACCTGAAGAAGCAGGAGAAGAAACCGGCAGCAAACAAGCTTGGGAGACTCTGGCGAAGCAAATCGTTGAACAGGCCTCCAAGACGTTTCGGTCTGAGCCGGCCCGTTAAACAATAGGTAACGAACGAAGGCTTCCGTGGTATGAACCCCGGAAGCTTTTTGTTCCATTTGAGCCTGTTTGCGGGAGATAAGGGATTGATTTGCGAACGTTTGTTTGTTTATAATGGAATCAATCGATCAGGAACGGGGGATTAACAATGGGGGCCGGGTCGGACAAATGGCTGATGGTGATTATCGCTTTGCTTGTCGTTATTTTGCTGTGGCGGTCTGTCACCTCTTGGCTGAGCCGTCCCGCCCCTTTTAGACCAGGTCACGGATTTGAAGTCAATGACCAGTTTGAACGAACCGCAGCAGTTGAGCTGCTCGAGCGGAGCGGATATGAAGTGGTTAGTGGCAAACTTAAGATTCCTTTGACTTTTCAGTGCAGCGAAGAGCTGCTCTACAGCCGGCTTTATATTGATTATGTGGCATGTAGGGATGGGCAATACTACCTAGTTAAGGAATCCCGCAGCAGACAAGCTGTTGAGTGGACGGGAAGCGGGGTGCGGAATGCTTTTCTGCCCTTTTTGCTGCTTTATCCGGACTGTGAAGGAATGTTATATATAGACAGCGAAATGAGTGAAATTCGTAAAATTCGTCTGGTCAGCGAAGAAGAGTATTAGCCTGTTCAGGCAGTTGGAGGAGTTAGATGAAAGGTCTTCGACATATTAAGATTCGAGAAATTATTACACAGCAGGATATCGAAACCCAGGACGAGCTTGTGGATGCCCTGAGAGAAGCAGGGTTTCAGGTGACTCAGGCAACCGTGTCCCGGGATATTAAAGAGCTGCTGCTTATCAAGGTTCCGACGGACGACGGCAGGTATAAATATTCAATGCCAACCGACCAGCGTTATAATCCGGTTCAGAAATTAAAGCGCGCTTTGGTCGACAGCTTTGTGCATATTGACTATACCGGCAATCTCGTTGTGATGAAGTGCCTGCCCGGCACGGCAAATTCGGTTTGTGTCCTGCTCGACAACATGGAATGGACCGAAATCATGGGAACGATCTGCGGCGATGATACTATTCTTATGATCTGCCGCACCGAAGAGAACAGCGTTGCTGTTGTCGACCAAATAATGAGTTATATTTCCTGATAAATTAGGGAACCTGGGAGGGTTTGGCGTGCTTTTTTCTTTGTCTATCCGCAATTTGGCAGTTGTTGAAGCTGTTGATATTACCTTTGACCGTGGATTTCTTGTGCTTACAGGGGAGACCGGTGCCGGCAAATCGATTATTATTGATGCTTTAGGTCTGATTGCCGGTGCCAGGGGATCAGCAGATTTGATCCGGTACGGCTGCGAGAAGGCAGAGATGGAAGCAGCGTTTGATCTTCCTGCAGAACATCCAGTATGGGGCAAGATGAAGGAATTTGGGCTGAACGGAGATCCCGGGGAGCTTCTCATTATCCGGCGGGACATCAGCCTGCAGGGCAAGAGTACGTCACGTATAAACGGCCAGCTGGTGAATTTGACCATGCTGCGCGAAATTGGTGAACGCCTCATTAATATACATGGACAGCATGAGCATCAGACCTTGCTGCGTCCAGAGCGTCATTTGGATCTCCTAGATGCTTACGGCGGCCCATTAATCGTTTCTTTAAAGTCCAGCTACCAGGAGACCTACAGTGAATTTGTTAAGACAAACCGGGAATGGAACGAGCTCCGCAGCACCAGCCAGAAGATGCTCCAGCAGCTTGACATGTATCGTTTTCAGCTGGAGGAAATTGCTGCCGCGAAGCTTCAAATCGGCGAGGACGAATTACTGACAGAAGAAAAGCTCAAGCTATCCCATAGCGAGAAAATGATGGATGCTGTTGCCGGAGCGTACGAGCAGCTGTACGGAACCAAAGGGCTCGACGTAATTGCGGCTGCGCTGTCTCGGATGGAGGATATTTCCGAGTACGATCCGAAGACGATAAGCCCGATCGTTGAGCAGCTCCGTAACGCATATTATCAGCTGGAGGATGCGGCGTTCGGACTGAGGGATTACAGAGACAACCTGGAGTTTAATCCGGAACGGCTGCGGGAGGTCGAAGACCGGCTGGATGATATCTCCGGCTTGCGCCGCAAATATGGTGACTCCATTGAAGCCGTGTTAAATTACTACGATAAGATCCGTAAGGAAACGGAGACGCTGGAGAATAAGGATGAAATTTTGGAGCAGCTGGAGGCCAAACGTCAAATCTTACTCGAACAGGTGCTGTCCAAAGCTGAAGCCCTAAGCGAAGCGCGCAAGGGCTGTGCAGCCGATCTGGCGAAGCAGATCGAAGGGGAGCTGAAGGATCTGCAGATGCAGCGTACCTCGTTAAAGGTTGAATTCGGCATGTCCGAGGACGCTTCCGGTGTTGAATACAAAGGAAGCCGGATCAGGCTAGGCAAGAATGGCCTGGATACAGCGGAATTCCTCATTTCTCCTAACCCGGGCGAACCGCTTCGCCCTCTTGGCAAGATCGCTTCAGGCGGCGAATTGTCGCGGATCATGCTTGCGCTCAAGAGCATTTTCGCCCGTCATGACCAGGTTCCAGTGCTGATCTTCGACGAGGTCGATACAGGCGTGAGCGGCCGTGCGGCTCAGTCTATTGCAGAGAAGCTTTATAAACTGTCGTCCTCCTGTCAAGTGTTCTCCATTACGCACCTGCCTCAGGTTGCCTGCATGGCGGATAACCAATTCCTGATTGAGAAGACGGTTATCGACGGGCGGACGATGACGGTAGTGGAGCCATTGAATCAGGAAGGGCGCATCAAAGAGCTCGCCCGCATGCTGGGAGGGGTTGAAATTACGGAGAAAACCCTTCATCATGCTCAAGAAATGCTAAATCTGGCGCAGGCTCAAAAGGGTATTTTTAAAGTTAAGGTTAATGATTAACAGTAATAAAACATCAGGCCGGGGGTATCTTATAGTTACGCGATTGGCGACCACCTTTTCGTCAGGCGAAAGAAGCAGAGGGAGCGTGACAGCCATTGAACCGTAACCAAAAGCAAAGGATTCTCGGTCTTTTTGTTGCATTCTTTTTATGTTTGATTGGCAGTACTGCAGCTGCAAAATATCCTTTAATGACAAGCGAGCTGCGTATGTTTGAGGGTCAAGCCGCCAAGGTTTCCGGGGTTCTTCCTGTTCAGACTCAAGTTTCAGTTGACCGCCCGGGCATTGTCGCCATGGATGGTTCCTCTTCGCTCCAAACGAAGATCGGACCGGGGCAATCCCTTAAAGTCGTTTCGTTAACGAGCGGAGCAGCCGATCTGAAGCTCAAATTATTCGGGAAGCTGCCATACAAGACGGTCAAAGTGAAAGTTGTGCCTGAGCTGAAGGTGATTCCCGGCGGACAAACGATTGGTGTGAAGGTGAAATCAGACGGGATCTTAGTTGTTGGCCATCATCAGATTAATGAAAGCAGCGGTAAGGTTTCGCCCGGCGAACAAGCCGGTTTGAAGCTCGGCGATTTGATTACCCATTTGAACGGAATTAAGCTGAAGGACGCCAAAGAAGTTTCTGAAATCGTGGAGAAGGCGGGCAGCAGCAACAAACCTCTGGAAGTTACCTTTAAGAGGGGAAGCGAAGTCAAGACCACCAGGCTCAAGCCCGGTTATGACGCCAAAGACGGTGTATGGCGCTTAGGTCTGTATATCCGGGATTCAGCAGCAGGAGTAGGAACATTAACGTTTTATGCCCCCAAGCAGGGTGTTTATGGAGCTTTAGGCCATGTCATTACTGATATGAATACCCAAACTCCGATCGTCGTTGGCAGCGGTCAGGTTGTCCAATCCAGCGTGACCTCCATTTCCAGAAGCGAGAACGGCGAACCGGGCGAGAAGCGGGCGATTTTTGTGAAGGAAGGCAAACAGCTCGGAACAATCGAACGAAACACCAGTTTCGGTATCTTCGGGAAAATGGATAAAAATCCAGACCATAGCTTGTACGGAGAACCGGTTCCGGTCGCTTTTGCCGAAGAAGTGAAGGAAGGGCCTGCCGAAATTTTGACCGTGGTGAATGGTCAACAGGTGGAGCGTTTTAAAGTAGAAATCGTTCATGTCGCGAAACAGCATACTCCGGAAACAAAGGGAATGGTCATCCGCATTACGGACCCGAACCTGATTAGTAAGACCGGCGGCATTGTACAAGGAATGAGCGGAAGCCCGATTATGCAGAACGGTAAATTGATCGGTGCGGTAACGCATGTCTTTGTGAATGATCCTAAATCCGGCTACGGATGTTTTATTGAGTGGATGCTGCAGGATGCAGGAATTTCAATCTCTTCGGACAAAGAGAACAATCTTAAGGCGGGTTGACCCCTTAAGATTGTTTTTTTGTTTATGTCGAATCCAAACGAAAAAAGAATATTTATGTAAATAAATAATTTATTATAGCCTAGCCCTGAAAAAAAATAAAGAAAAATAATTTTCGACAGAAGGGATTCCGTCATCGGTGTCGAAACTATATGTCCAGAGGAAAAAACATACAGAACTATTCACACAACCTAAGGAGGAATAAAGTCTTGCAGAAGATAGAGGTATTGTTGGCGGATGATAATCGTGAGTTCACAAATTTATTAGCGGAATACATTGCCGAACAGGACGATATGGTCGTTTCGGGGATTGCTTACAATGGTGAAGAAGTTCTCCAGGCAATCGAGCAAGGCGGCAAATTGCCTGATGTATTGATTCTGGACATCATTATGCCTCATCTTGACGGACTTGGTGTACTCGAACGATTGCGTGAAATGAATTTAAACCCGCAGCCTAAGGTCATTATGCTGACTGCTTTCGGCCAGGAAAATATTACACAGCGCGCTGTTCAGCTGGGCGCCTCGTATTATATTTTGAAGCCGTTTGACATGGACGTGCTGGCAAGCCGCATCCGGCAGCTGGTAAATGTTCAGTCTTTGACTACGGGTAATGCGCCGGCATCGTCGTTGTTCGTGAAATCCAGCAATGTTGTGCCGATTGCCAAAGGCAAAAATTTGGATGCGAACATTACTTCAATTATTCATGAAATCGGTGTACCTGCTCACATCAAAGGTTATCAATATCTGCGTGAAGCCATTACTATGGTTTATAACAATATTGAAATTCTCGGCGCGATTACCAAAACGCTGTATCCTGCTATCGCCGAGAAATTCAAAACCACTCCTTCACGGGTCGAACGTGCCATTCGCCATGCGATAGAAGTGGCATGGACACGCGGCAACATCGATTCGATCAGCCATTTGTTCGGCTATACCATCAACATCAGCAAGTCGAAGCCGACGAATTCTGAGTTTATCGCCATGGTGGCTGACAAGCTGAGGATTGAGCATAAAGTGTCGTGAAAGGGTAAGGAGCATTGAGCGAGCATTTAAAACTGGCTAACATTAGATAGAGGCCTAGTACCACTTTTTCATGGTTCCATACAAAATCGTGAAAAAGTGGTATTTTTGTAACTTTTCGTGACGCATTATATGAAATTATTTTTAAACAGTGATCTGGAAGGTTTGTATATTTGTTTTGAATAATTCATAATAATCTACAGTATCTTAAGATATAAGGAGGCTAGCAGCAATTGAACAAGCAGAATGATACGCTTTACATCATGACATACACCTTGAACAGCGGTATCAAAGGAACCGTTCCTTTGTCGCCAGAGCAGATCAAGACGTGGATGGAGTGCTATAAAAACAACAATAAATTCGTCACCGAAATCGGACAGGAGTTTTTTGGTCTGAACCCCGGTTTGGTCGCCGATTTTAAGGTACATAACAAGTATTCCAGCTATCAAGAGACTCTGATGCCAGTGCAGGCTCCGTCAGCTTCCAATCTGAACCAGCAGCTTTCCAGTGCCTATAAGAAAAGTGAGTTATTGATAAAAGTAGAATGTAAATGTGGGGCCTCCTATTTGACAAACTCGCCGCTCAAGAGAACGAAATGGTACTGCAGTGAATGCAATGAAATCGTATTCCTGGATATGAAGAAAGGTCTTATAGAAACGCCGAAAGGCCAGGCGCACTATATGACCAACAAGTATTTTGTTGAACGGGATTCTTCCAGTGCTAAAGAAATCACTAGCTGATGGTTTGATGGTACAGCAAAACGCCTTGTCCGGTTCAGCCGGAGAAGGCGTTTTTGTTTGTTTTTTTTATTGAATGAAAGAAAGTTTGGCTGCTTCAGCGGGGTTTAATAATCTTGGACATTGCTGAAACTGCGCAGAAGATGCCGGCTGCAGTAAATAAGGTCATCGCCCAAGGATAGTCCTGGCTAAAAGGTACAAAGGTAAAAAAGCCGACGGCCGCGATAAACCGGAGAATAATATCATATTTCATAGTTTGACTCCCTGCTCTGAAAATAATTGCTTAACTGTTTCTCATAACACACACTTACAGATTATATAATTCCAAAGCACAGAGAGCAAATGCAGATCTCCCGGGATTTGCAAGAGTTGCTTAGAGCCTGTACAGTAGGGTTGTGGCATAAAAATAGCGTGAGATCGCTTGGAAATTCCAAGCTGATCAATTGACCGGAGAAGGTGCAGGAACACATGGAATCATCCGAGAACGAGTTGACAACAACATCCCGTGAGAAGAACACTAAGTCCTGTGAGGAGCTGTACGAGGTTCAACCTGAATGGGATGAAGCTGCCAAGCAGCTCATTCTGAAGCTGCAGCAGGAGGTTCAGGCCCTGGCAGCTGAGAATCAGAGGCTTAGAAAGGCGCTTTTGGCCCAGCGGGCCAAAGGACCAAAGATGTCTACCAAACTGCGGGATGCATTATATGAATAAGAGATAACGGAGGAGACAAGCATGTCAATTACTTGTGATGTTGCAGTTTTAGGAGGCGGAACGGGAGGATACATAGCAGCGATCCGGGCAGCCCAGTTAGGCAAAGAGGTTATTGTAGTTGAACAGGACAAGCTTGGGGGGACCTGCCTCCATAAAGGGTGCATTCCAAGCAAGAGCCTGCTGCGGAGTGCAGAGCTGTTCGCCCAAATGAAAGAAAGCGAAAGCTACGGAATTGAGACGGAGGGCGTACAGTTAGCCTTTCCGAAAGTGCAGGCGCGCAAAACGGCCATTGTAGAGCAGCTTCATAAAGGTGTTCAGTATCTGATGAAGAAGCACAAAATTAGAGTCATTCAGGGCCGTGGACGCATCATCGGTCCGTCTATTTTTTCACCTAAAAGCGGCGCGCTGGCTGTTGAACTGGCGGACGGGGAGATGGAAACCATTGTACCTGCCAATTTAATTATTGCTACAGGTTCACGTCCGCGGCTGCTTCCGGGTCTTGAGCCGGACGGGACGCATATTTTAAGCAGCGACGAAGCACTTGAATTAAAGGATCTGCCTGCGTCGATTCTGATCGTCGGCGGCGGCGTAATCGGCGTGGAGTGGGCTTCCATGCTGCATGATTTCGGCGTCAGCGTTACTGTAGTGGAAGCGGCGCCGCAGCTGCTGCCCAATGAAGACAAGGATATTGCTAAAGAGCTGAACAGACTGCTGGAGCGCAGAGGCATCAAAGTGCTGACTAACGCCCGGATCAAGCCGGAGACGCTTCATAAAAATGAGGGAAATATAACGATTCAAGCGGTAATCGGAGACAAGGAAACGGAGCTGTCAGCCGAGAAGCTGCTTCTCTCCATTGGCCGGCAGGCAAACGTTGAGGGTATCGGCCTGGAAAATACAGATATCGCCCTCAAGGACGGCTTCATCCGCGTCAACGACAGCATGCAGACCACGGAACCGCATATTTATGCGATTGGTGACTGCATCGGCGGACTTCAGCTTGCACATGCTGCCAGCCACGAAGGAGTCACAGCCGCTGAGCATCTGGCAGGCGCCCCATCCGGGGTGAAATCAAATCCCCTGCATACGCCGCGCTGTGTCTATACCCGTCCGGAGGTTGCTTCTGTCGGTATGACCGAGCAGGAAGCCGCGGGCAAGGGTTATAAGCTGAAAGTAGGCAAATTCCCGTTCTCCGCGATCGGCAAAGCTCTGGTGTACGGCGAGAAAGACGGGTTTGTTAAGCTTATTGCCGACGAAAGCACGGGGGATCTGCTTGGCGTTCATATGATTGGTCCGCATGTGACCGACCTGATCGGCGAAGCGGCGCTGGCCCAGGTGCTGGATGCTTCACCTTGGGAGATTGCGCACACTGTACATGCGCATCCAACTTTGGCGGAAATTATGGGCGAAGCAGCGCTTGCAGTGGATGGGCTTTCCTTGGGAATGTAATGACAAAGAAGTAATGTTTTCTTTTTGTACAGAATGGGATTATAATAGGGTTAACCCAAGTCTTAGTACCAGGTTATAAAACTTGGTTGCTAAGATCGGACAGCCAAAATGAAATGGAGGCAACTCCCTTAATGAATGCTAAATCAGCTTTGGAGCAAAGACCTAAACATGAGCAGCTTGGGCTTTCAGACCTGAAAGCCGTCGAAATGTATAAATATATGCTGCTCGCACGCAAATACGATGAACGGATGTTGCTGCTGCAGCGCGCAGGTAAGATCAATTTCCACGTTTCTGGCATCGGCCAGGAGGTTGCACAGGTCGCTTCCGCGTTTGCGCTCGACCGTGAACAGGACTATTTCCTGCCTTATTACCGGGATTACGGATTTGTATTGTCGGTAGGCATGACGCTTAAAGAATTGTTCCTGTGCGCCTTCGCGAAAGCGGAGGACCCGAACAGCGGAGGGCGGCAGATGCCGGGCCACTTCGGCTCCAAGAAGCTGCGGATCGTGACGGGCTCAAGTCCTGTAACTACACAGGTTCCGCATGCTGTCGGCGTCGCTCTTGCTGCCAAAATGCAGAAGAAGGATATCGTGTCCTTTGTAACATTTGGCGAAGGCTCCAGCAACCAGGGCGACTTCCATGAAGGCTCCAATTTTGCCGGGGTGCATAAGCTACCAGTCATTATAATGTGCGAGAATAATCAATATGCGATTTCTGTTCCAATTCACAAGCAGCTTGCCGGAAAAGTGAGCGACCGCGCCCTTGGCTACGGCTTCCCCGGTATCCGGGTTGACGGCAACGATGCGCTCGAAGTGTACCGCGCCGTTAAGGAAGCAAGAGAACGTGCGGTCCGCGGAGAGGGGCCGACCCTCATTGAAGCCATGATGTACCGTTTGTCTCCGCATTCTACATCGGACAACGATCTGGCTTACCGCACGAAGGAAGAGGTCGAAGAATACCGCAAGAAGGACGGCATTCCAAAATTCAAGCAGTATTTGATCGATTGCGGGCTGTGGTCGGAAGAGCAGGAAGAGGCTTATGTGAAGGAAGTTTCCGATCAGCTGAAAGAAGCGATTGATTATGCGGACCGCGCTCCATTCCCGAAACCGGAAGATACGCTGCTGCATGTGTATGCCGATGAAAGGGAGGAATAAGAGATGCCGGTAATGGAATATATCGACGCCATTCGTTTGGCGATGAAGGAAGAAATGGAACGCGACGAGCGTGTGTTTGTGCTCGGCGAGGATGTGGGTCTCAAGGGCGGCGTGTTTACGACGACCAAAGGGCTGCAGGAGCAATTCGGCGAAGACCGCGTCATGGACACGCCGCTGTCAGAATCCGCGATTGCCGGAGTCGCCATTGGCGCGGCCATGTACGGCATGAGACCGATCGCTGAAATGCAGTACTCGGACTTTATGCTGCCGGCGACGAACCAGATTATCAGCGAAGCGGCCAAGATCCGCTATCGCTCCAATAATGACTGGAGCTGTCCGGTCGTTGTCCGCGCCCCGATCGGCGGAGGGATCTTTGGCGGCCTGTACCATTCCCAGTGCCCGGAATCCATCTTCTTTGGGACGCCGGGACTCAAGATTGTGGCTCCGTACTCGGCATATGATGCCAAAGGACTTCTGAAGGCCGCGATCCGCGACGAGGATCCGGTGCTCTTTTTCGAGAATAAGAAATGCTACAAGCTGATCAAGGAAGACGTTCCGGAGGACGATTATATCGTGCCGATCGGCAAAGCCAATTTGCTGCGCGAAGGGGATGACATTACCGTCATCGGGTACAGCCTGCCGCTTCATTTTGCGATGCAGGCCGCAGAGGAGCTCGAGGCTGAACAAGGCATCACCTCCCACATTCTTGATCTGCGCACCATTCAGCCGCTTGACCGCGAAGCCATTATTGCGGCAGCTCGCCGGACAGGCAAAGTGCTGATCGTACATGAGGACAATAAGACCGGCGGTGTTGGCGGAGAGGTTGCCGCCATGATTGCGGAAGAGTGCCTGTTTGAGCTTGATGCGCCGATCAAACGTCTGTGCGGGCCGGATGTTCCGGCAATGCCGATCAGTCCGCCGATGGAGAAGTTCTTTATGCTCAGCAAGGACAAACTGAAAGAAGCGATGCTGGAGCTTGCTTTGTATTAACCGGTAACAGCCGTAACAGCCGCCTTCTGGCGGCTGTGATTTGTTAGTCAGGTAACAGCCAGTTTCAGTTAGTGTTAGTGAACAGTTCCAAACTAGACCCAGTGCAGGCGGCCGGATTACTGCCAGGCGGCAGATCCGGTTCTGCAGACAGGAGTGTTAACCCATGCCATCATCTAAACAGCTTATCGAAGTCACCATGCCCCAGCTGGCTGAATCACTTGTTTCGGCCACGATCGGCAAATGGCTCAAGAAGCCGGGCGATCCCGTTGAGGCTTATGAACCCATTTGTGAAGTCATCACCGATAAAGTAAACGCCGAAATTCCTTCTACGATTGAAGGAGTTATGGGCGAGCTCCGCGCATCTGAAGGAGAAACGATCAGCGTTGGCGAGGTGATCTGCGTCATCGAAACCGCCGCTTCTGGCGGGGCAGAAGCTGAACCAGCGGGCAGCCCGGCTGCTGCAGCTTCCCAAGGAGCAGGCGCAGCAGATGCAGCTGGACAAGCAGGAGAAGGAGACCAAAGTATGCGTGCCCGCTATTCGCCGGCCGTACAGACGCTTGCTGCAGAGCACGGCATCGATCTGCGGCAGGTTCAGGGAACCGGAATGGGCGGCCGGATCACCCGCAAAGATGTGCTGGCATTTATTGAGCGCGGAGGCGCGGGTGCTGCAGGCAATGCTGGAAGTGCATCGCAGCAGGTGCAGGCTTCAGCTTCGGTTGCGGGTCAGGCTGGCGCAAATAACGCAATGACGCCTGCTGCCCCGGCGCAGCCGTTCATTCCGGCTTCAGGTGTGTTGCAGCAGGCGGCCTCCGAGCCTGTACGGCATTCCGGACTTCATTTAACCGAGACGCCGAAAATTCCAACAATCGAAGTGGAAGGCGGCCAGTCCGAATATTTTATCGACGTGACGCCGGTCCGTAACACCATTGCAACCCGGATGCGCCAAAGCGTGGCGGAAATTCCGCACGGCTGGATGATGATCGAGGTTGATGTAACGAATCTCGTCCAGCTCCGCAACAAGCTAAAGGATGAATTTTTCCGGAAGGAAGGCATCAATCTGACCTATTTGGCTTTCCTGCTGAAAGCGGTCGTTAATGCGATCAAGGATTATCCGATCATGAATTCCGTCTGGGCAGTGGACAAAATCATCGTCAAGCGCGATATCAATATTTCGCTTGCTGTAGGCACAGAGGATTCCGTCATGACGCCGGTAATCAAGAAGGCAGACCAGAAGAACATTGCCGGCCTTGCCCGCGAGGTAGAGGAGCTGGCTCGCAAGACACGCGAAGGCAAGCTGAAGCTGGATGATATGCAGGGCGGGACTTTTACTGTGAACAATACGGGTTCATTCGGTTCCATCTTGTCTCAGCCGATTATCAACTATCCGCAGGCGGCGATTCTGACCTTTGAATCCATTGTGAAGAAGCCGGTTGTCATTAACGACATGATCGCGGTCCGCTCTATGGCGAACCTGTGTCTGTCGCTGGATCACCGTATTTTGGACGGGGTGATCTGCGGACGTTTTATGCAGCGGGTGAAAGACAATTTGGAAAGCATGTCGCTTGAGAATACAAAGCTTTATTAAAAGTGGAGTTCATCAGCGGAAATGTGGAGGAAGAGTGGAGCTGTGGTCCGGATAAACGGATCAGGCTCCGCTTTTATCTTTTGTACGCAATTTGCTCAGAATAAGTTCAGGCGAACGGTCATTTTGAACGGGCCGGCTTACCGGCTTACGGCTTAATTAAAAATAAACGGCTCGATAAATGCCATCAGCGCCGAACCGAGGATCGCAATCAGCATGATGTAGATAAACACTTTCATCGTCTTTTTTGGCATGCAGCGGTACTCCTTATGTTTTATAATAATAGACAATTCGGGCAATACATAACTTGTCCTTGATTTTATCGTAAACAAGAAAGCGGGGAAAGTAAAGTGATCAAGCAGGAGCGACTGATTCAGCTGTTTCTTGAACTCGTGCAGGTGGACAGCGAAACAGGGCAGGAACGTCAAATTGCCGATTTGCTGAAGAAGAAGTTTGAGGATTTAGGGCTGAAAGTGGAAGAGGATGATACGCAGGGGGTAACAGGCCACGGTGCCGGTAATCTTATCGCAACCCTTCCGGCTAATGGAGCGGCTGCTGCCGATCCGATATTCTTCACATGCCATATGGATACGGTTATGCCGGGCAGGGGAATTAAACCGGTTATTACTGAGGACGGCTGGATTCGCAGTGACGGGACAACGATTCTGGGCTCAGACGATAAGGCAGGGCTTGCCTCCCTTCTTGAAGTGATTCAAGTGCTTAAGGAGAATAATATCCCGCACGGTCAGGTTCAGTTTGTGATTACGGTTGGCGAAGAGTCCGGCCTGGTCGGCTCCCGGGCAATGAATCCTGGACTGCTGGACGCCAAATTCGGTTACGCACTGGATTCCAACGGGGAGGTTGGGGCCATCTGCATTGCTGCTCCGGCGCAGGCGAAGCTTGAAATTGAAATCTACGGGCGCTCGGCTCATGCCGGCGTTAATCCGGAGGACGGGATCAGCGCCATTCAAGTGGCAGGCAAGGCGATTTCCCGTATGAATCTGGGACGCATTGACGAGGAAACGACTGCCAATATCGGGAAGTTTGAAGGCGGCGGCGCTACCAACATCGTTCCTGATTATGTGAAGCTCTATGCGGAAGCCCGGAGTGTTGTTCAAGCCAAAGTCGAGAAGCAGGTCGAAGAGATGAAAGAAGCAGTAGAATCTGCATGCCGTGATTATGGCGCCCGGGGGGAAGTCGAAAGTAAAATCGTTTATCCGGCTTACCGCCATGAGGACAGCGCTGATGTCGTGCAGTTGGCGAAGAAAGCGGCAGCGGCTGTCTCGCTGTCCGGCCGTACCTTTGTGTCCGGCGGCGGCAGTGACGCGAACGTGTTTAACGGACACGGGATTCCGACCGTCAATCTGGCTGTCGGCTACGAGCACATCCATACGACCTCCGAGCAGATCAAAGCGGAGGATATCGGCAAAGCCGCCCTATTTGTCCTTGAAATCATTAAACAAACTGCAGCAGTATCCTCTTAATGAGGATGTTAACTTTTAAATCTGACGCGATGGCTCGTCCATAATGCGGCAGCGGCCCGCCCTGTTCAGGAGCGGGCTTTTATAGGATTTTTATCATCGATCAGGAACCTGGACGCTCAAGAGTCTGGACGGCAATCCAGTCCGCCAGCAGCATATCCTGATCCGTTTCCCGGCGCCACTGCCGGAGCTTATGGCGTATCTGCCACGCTTTTCCGGTCAGGCGGAGCTGTCCCTTGGCATAATAACTTCTCATCAATATGATACCCCCTTGGCTGAATGTGGTATTAACACGATATGAGAGACAGGGATAGGATATGCGTGCTTGTCTTTGCAATTAAACTCGAATGGAGATGACCTTATGAATCCGAATTCATCCGAACATTTGAAAGAAAAGTGGCTGTCTACTGAGCCTGTATTCCAGGGCAAGATCATTAACGTTCAGGTGGACACCGTTGAGCTCCCCGATGGATCTGTCGGTAAGCGTGAAATCGTTAAGCATCCGGGAGCTGTAGCCGTGCTGGCGGTTCATGAGGGCAAGCTGCTGCTGGTGGATCAGTACCGGCAGGCTCTGGGACGCTGCGAGCTTGAAATTCCGGCAGGCAAGCTGGAGAAAGGCGAAGATCCGATGGAGGCTGCCAAACGGGAGCTTGAGGAAGAAACGGGCTTCAAGTGCGGAAGCATCCGCCTGCTGCATTCCTTCTATACCTCTCCCGGCTTCGCGGACGAGATCATTCATTTGTATGCCGCTGAGGATTTAAAGGAGGGGGCTGTGTCACCGGATGAAGACGAGTTCCTTGAAATTTATAAAGTGACCCTGGAGGAAGCCCGCCAATATATCACAGAAGGCCGGATCTCCGATGCCAAAACGCTGCTGGCCGTGTATTTGTGGCAGTTTGGAGCAGCGTCTGCTGACCAAAGCTGATGACAGACAACCTGACTCCTTATTATGCGGATATGCATATTCACATTGGCCGGACGGGCGGCGGACAGCCGGTCAAGATTTCAGGCAGCCGTGATTTGACATTTGCCGGGATTGCGCGGGAAGCGGCTGAGCGGAAGGGAATCCAGCTGGTCGGAATTATCGACTGCCATGTTCCAGGTGTCCAGGAGGACATCAGAGCCGCTTTATCCAGTGGTGAAATGGAGGAGCTGGCAGGGGGCGGAATCCGCTACAAAGAGACAACGATCCTGCTGGGCAGTGAAATCGAAATCCGGGAGCCGGGACAGGGCGCGGCCCATGTGCTTGTGTTCCTGCCGAGTCTGGAGGAGATGCAGTCTTTTACTGCTTGGCTCTCCCATCGCATGAAAAATATTACCCTGAGCACTCAGCGCCTTCATGCCCCGGCACGCTCCCTGCAGGAGGAGGTGCTCCGGCAAGGCGGACTCCTCATCCCCGCTCATATCTTTACACCGCATAAAAGCATTTACGGCAGTGCGGCTGACCGGATGAGCGAGGTGCTGGACCTTTCACTTATTGATGCCGCGGAGCTTGGCCTCAGCGCCGATTCGGAGATGGCTGGGTGGATCAGCGAGCTGGACAGGCTGACCTTCCTGACGAACTCGGACGCGCATTCCCTGGGCAAGATCGGCCGGGAATATAATCAGCTGCTGATGCGCGAGCCGACCTTTGAAGAGTTTCGCAGGGTGATCAGGCGGGAAGACGGCCGCCAGGTGCTGGCTAATTACGGGCTCAATCCGAGGCTGGGCAAATACCACCGGACGTTCTGCGGAAATTGCGGCGAAATTGTAGATGAGCCGGAGAACACGATCTCCCGCTGTCCTTACTGCGGCAGCCACAAAATTGTCCGCGGCGTCCTGGACCGCATCCGCTCTGTTGCCGACCGGGAGCAGCCTTATATACCGGAACACCGCCCGCCATACCACTACCAGGTGCCGCTCGAGTTCATTCCGGGTCTCGGACGGCGGAAGCTGGATGCGCTGATCGCTGCTTTTGGCCATGAAATGAATATCCTGCACCGCGTTCCGGAGGAGGAATTGGCGAAAGTGGCTGGCAGCGCGCCTGCCCGGATGATCGCGGAAGCCCGCTCCGGTCTCATCCGCCTCAAATCAGGGGGCGGCGGCACTTACGGGAAAGTGATTACGACAGATTGACCAGGCTGAGGTCTAGCATGCCTTCCTTTTTCATAGTCTTGTAATAGCTGATTGTGTACAAAGGGAGGAGAAGGCATATGTTTCAAATGATCCAGCGAACACTAAAAGACCAGACGCCGCTGTACGCCTTCGTTGCAGTATTGCTGTTAATGGGCGTCGTATTCGGCGCTCTCATGGTAAATGCGCTGACGCTTGACCAGCAGGAGGATATCTCCAAATACTTGAACAATTTCTTTATCAGTCTTGATCCCGCTGCTGTGGACGGGCAAGCTTCATTCTGGCCGATTGCGGTGCTGCAGCTGAAGTGGGTGGGGCTGATCTGGCTGTTTGGCTTATCCGTAATTGGCCTGCCCGGCATCCTGATTCTGGATTTTCTAAAAGGAGTGCTGATCGGCTTCACCGTAGGCTGCATGGTCGGCCAATTCAGCTGGAAAGGCCTGCTGCTCGCCCTGGTTTCGGTTGCTCCCCATAATTTAATCGTCATTCCGGTGCTGCTGGTCAGCAGCGCAGCGGCCGTGAAGTTCTCCATCGGCATTATCCGCAGCAGAGTGCTGCTGAGCAGACCGGGGAAGCTGACCGAACCCTTTCTGTCCTACACGGGCCTGATCGTCTCCATGTCCCTGATTCTGCTCGCGGTAGCCTGCTTTGAAACCTGGGTCTCACCCGTCATGATGAGCTGGGTTTCCCCTATGCTGGGACAGGCATAGACCTCCATGCCCCCTTGCAAAATGTTTGACTTATCGCTTTATATCCCCCTATAATGATAAGAGCGATTATTATGCACAGAGGTTCGGCTTTTTCCGAGGGGGAGGGGTAGTATGGAAGCTCGGATCGACAAAATTAAACAGCAGCTGCAGTCCCACGGATACAAGCTTACGCCCCAGAGGGAAGCCACGGTAAGGGTTTTGCTGGAGAATGAAGATGACCATCTGAGTGCCGAGGATGTATTTATGCTCGTTAAGGACAAGGCGCCGGAAATCGGTTTGGCTACCGTTTACCGTACTCTTGAGCTGCTCAGCGAACTTCACGTTGTGGAGAAGATCAATTTCGGAGACGGAGTTGCCCGTTATGATCTTCGCACAGATACGTCGAAGCATCACCATCACCATCTAATATGCGTGCAATGCGGAGCAATGGATGAAATTCGTGAAGACTGGTTAACGCCGCTGGAGGAGAAGCTTGAACGTGAATTCAACTTCACCGTGCTTGACCACAGGCTAGATTTTCACGGCATCTGCCACCGCTGCAAGAAGAAAGACCAGGATAATCAGACCAACGAAGGCACTTCTTCTTAATCTTATATGGATAGCTGAGGTAATAAGCTCTCACGGTTAAGACCGGGAGAGCTTTTTTGACTCAATAGCTTTTTTATATCAGAAGCTTTTTTGACTCAAGAGCTTTTTTAACTACGAAATCATTACTTACTGCAAAAATAGACCAGCCGCTCCGTCATCCTGCCGGCCTGTCAACATACATAAACTTTCTTTCCCGCTTGTATACTTTCTATAGCCTTCTCTTTCAAAGAGGTGCAAAACAGGGTAAGAAAGAGGGAGAGTCATGGTCATTTCCATTCGAAAATGGTTTCGCTTACTGCGGTTTCTCATTCTCTTCGTCATGCTGGTCTACGTATTCAGCAAATGGTTCGGCATATTGGAGCATTGGTTATATCCGGCGGATCCTTACCGGTATCCGGAAGGCTCTGCGGTCAAAGCTGGCAGCACAGCGGTTCAGCAGGAGGGGCAGGAGGAGATGCTGGAGCGGCTGAAGCTGTTTTACAGGCTTGGTGAATAGGGAGCTTTTACAGGGAGGAGCGGAAAGGACATGGAGGAGCAGATCAGGGACTTTATCCGGGAGCTGGAAGAACGCAAGGGATTAAGTGAAGCTACCTTATCCTCTTACAGGCGGGATCTGGAGCAGTTTGCTGCCTATCTGGATGAGAAACAAATTGTTGACCCCGAACAGGTGACGAGAGCCGTTTTGTCGCTTTATTTCTCTATGCTTAAAGAGCAGGGCAAAGCTCCCTCAACGGTAACCCGTGCTTCCGTATCGCTGCGTGCCTTCTTTAAGCATCTGCAGCGGGAGTCCGTCATCCGCCAGGATCCCTTTCTCTATCTGGAGTCGCCCAAAACCAGGCGCAAGCCGCCGGTACCTTTGTCGCTGAGCGAGACCATGGCTTTGCTGGACATGCCTGACACGTCCACGCTGCTTGGACAGCGTGACAAGGCCATGCTGGAGCTGCTGTATGCTACGGGCATCCGCGTATCAGAGCTGATCTGCCTTGATGTGGAGGATGTCGACGTGCGGCTGCGTTTTGTCCGCTGCGGAAGAGGGACCAGCCATGAGCGCATCGTTCCCTTTGCGGCGAGCACAGGGGAGTGGCTGGAGCAGTATTTGGGACAGGCCCGGCCTGCCCTGCTGCAGGGACAGGAGGAAACCGTCCTGTTTCCCAACCGGCTCGGCGGGCGGATCACCCGTCAGGGGTTCTGGAAGACGATCAAGAAATATGGTCAGGCGGCCGGCATTCAGGCCGAGATTACGCCGCATACGCTCAGAACCTCCTTTGCTTCTCACCTGCTGAGCGGCGGAGCGGATCTAAGAACGGTGCAGGAGCTGATGGGCCATGCGGACATCTCTTCGACACAGGCTTATCTGAACCGTACAGGCACAAATATCAAAGCCGTGTATGACAAGTTCCATCCGCGGTCAGCTGGCGCCCGGTCGGAATCGGATGGCTGAATGTTATGCCCCTTTGAAAGGGATTACTATTTGACAAGGGATAACTATTTGACAAAGAGATAACTATGAGTAATGAATTTTTGCAACTACCAGAAGGAGTGACACCCTAATGAGTCAACAACATCAACCCCGTTTTAGAAAAATAAGCGTCATCGTCATGGACAGCGTAGGGATCGGCGAGCTGCCTGACGCACCGGAATTCGGTGATGCCGGAGCGCATACGCTCGGTCATATTTTGAGCACCCATCCGGAGACGCAGCTGCCGAATTTGGCCAAGCTCGGACTTGGCAATATTGCGCCGATTCCTCCGGTTGAGCCGGTGGACAAGCCGCTTGGCTATTACGGCAAAATGGCCGAGGTGTCCGCAGGCAAAGACACAATGACTGGACACTGGGAGCTGATGGGCCTGAAGATTGAGACTCCGTTCCAGACTTATCCGGACGGCTTCCCGCGCGACCTGATGGCCCGCTTTGAGCAGGAGACCGGCCGCAAGACGATTGGGAACAAGCCGGCCTCCGGCACGGAAATCCTCGACGAGCTTGGGGAAGAGCACATGAAGACAGGAGCCTTTATTGTATACACCTCCGCAGACAGCGTGTTCCAGATTGCGGCCCATGAGGAAGTGATTCCGCTTGACGAACTGTACCGGGCCTGCGAGATTGCCCGCCGCTTAACCTTAGAGCCGGAGCACTCCGCAGGACGCGTGATTGCCCGTCCGTTTGTGGGGACGCCTGGCAATTGGAAGCGGACGCCTAACCGCCATGATTATGCGGTCAAGCCGCCGGAGCCGACGGTTCTGAACGGCCTCAAGAATGCCGGCTATGAAGTGGTTTCTGTCGGTAAGATCAACGACATCTTCTCCGGCGAAGGCATTAACCGCTCCTACCCGACGAAGAGCAATGAACACGGAATCGAAGAGACGCTGAAGCTGCTGCCGGAGCCGTTTACGGGGATGATTTTTACAAATCTTGTGGACTTTGATTCCCTGTACGGCCACCGCCGCGATCCAAAAGGCTATGCTGGAGCGCTTGAAGTGTTCGACCGTGCTTTACCGGAGCTGATGGCCGCAACGGGAGAGCAGGATCTGCTCGTCATTACGGCGGACCATGGCAACGACCCTGTCCATGCGGGAACGGATCATACCCGCGAATATGTGCCGGTATTGATCTACGGGCCGTCTCTGAAACAATCGGGCACCATCGGCGTACGCGCTACCTACGCGGACTTGGCGGCGACCATTGCGGATAACTTCGGAATTCAGGGAACCGGGCTTGGGGAAAGCTTCCTGAAAGAACTGCAATAATTGCTTGGAGAACAGGAGAGATTAAATATTATGTTGACCTTAAACCAGGGGATGGTGCAGGAAGCCTGCGCCTTTATCCGCAAACAGACGGACCGGATTCCGCAGATTGGGCTCATACTGGGCTCTGGACTTGGCGTTCTGGCCGATTATATTGAAGATGCAGTAACCATCCAGTATGAAAATATTCCGCACTTCCCCAGTTCTACTGTCGAAGGACATGCAGGCGAGCTGATGATCGGAACCGTCGGCGGGGTGGACGTGATCCTGATGAAAGGGCGTTTCCACATGTATGAAGGCTACGCGCCTGAAATCACGGCTTTCCCGGTCCGCGTCATGAAGGAGCTTGGCGTATCCAAGCTGCTTGTCACCAACGCAGCAGGGGGCGTTAACACATCTTACCAGCCTGGGGACCTGATGCTGATCTCCGATCATCTGAACCTGACCGGCCGGAATCCGCTGATCGGCGGCAATGAGGCTGCCTTCGGGCCGCGGTTCCCGGACATGTCCGAAGCGTACAGCCGCAGGCTCCGCGATCTGGCCAAGAGCGCTGCAGCGGAGAAGGGCTACCCGCTTCAGGAAGGCGTATACGCCGGCCTGCTCGGACCGAACTATGAAACGCCTGCCGAGATCCGGATGCTCCGGACGCTTGGCGTAGATGCAGTAGGCATGTCCACAGTATCCGAAGTGATCGTGGCCCGGCACACGGGCATTGAGGTGCTGGGGATCTCCTGCATCAGCAATATGGCGGCGGGTATTCTGGATCAGCCGCTGTCACACGGCGAAGTCATGGAGACAACAGAGATGGTCCGGGAGAAGTTCCTGGGACTCGTCCTTGCTGTTATTCCCAAGATGTAAGCCAGAATTTATTACAAACAAGCAAAGCCGCATCCGTTCATCACCTTGCTATTGAGGTGTAGAGCGGATGCGGCTTTTTTTCTTGGCCGAAGCCCGTTATCCGAATAATTTCCAGCATTTTGGCGAATACTAGCTTAGAAGAATGAGAGTTGCCACTATTTAAAGGAGGAGTACCCTTGAAGAAAAGGTTGCTAATGTCTACGCTCGCCTTCTGCTTGTTCGCCGGTTTGGCGGTACCGGGCAGCGCCGCCCCGGCCGGAGCTCCGTCACAGGACCCTGCGACGGCAGGGCTTGGCTCAAATGCCGCTTCGGCCATTCTGATGGACGCGGATACAGGGACTATTATTTTTGAGAAGGACAGCCATAAGAAGCTTCCCCCGGCAAGCATCACCAAAGTTATGACCATGCTGCTGACGGCAGAAGCGCTGGATAAAGGCACGCTGAAGCTGACGGATAAAGTGACCACCAGCGAACACGCGGCATCCATGGGCGGATCGCAGATCTTTCTGGAGCCCGGAGAGCAGATGACGGTTGACGAGCTGCTGAAGGGCATCGCCATGGCCTCGGGCAACGACGCTTCGGTGGCTATTGCGGAGCATATAGGGGGCACGGAAGCCGGTTTTGTGAAAATGATGAATGACAAGGCCCAGGAGCTGGGGCTGACAGACACCCATTTTTCCAATCCAAATGGACTGCCAACGGCCGACCACTACTCCTCCGCGCATGACATTGCGGTGATGAGCCGGGAGCTGCTCAAGCATGATTATATTACGAAGTACACAGGCGCTTACCAGGATTACCTCCGCAAGGACAGCGAGAAGCCGTTCTGGCTGGTGAATACCAACAAGCTGGTCCGGTTCTACAGCGGGGCTGACGGGCTCAAGACCGGCTATACGTCGGAGGCGAAATTCTGCCTGACAGCAACTGCCAAACGGGACGGGCTGCGCCTGATTGCAGTCGTATTGGGCGAGCCGAACACCAAGACCCGGAATGCTGAAGTGTCAGCGATGTTTGACTATGCTTTCTCCCAGTACGCCATGCAGCCGCTGTTCAAGAGCGGGGAGATTATCGGCCGGGTTAAAGTGACGAAAGGCGAACAGTCCATGCTGGAGATTCAGGCGGATAAATCCTACAATATCCTCGTCAAAAAGGGAGCCTCCACAGCAGGCATCACGCATCAGGTTGTAGTGCCGGAATCGGTGAAAGCACCGGTCAGAGCGGGGCAGCCGGTCGGCAAGCTGGTCGTCTACCAGGGAGATAAGGTGCTCAAGGAATTCGAGCTGAAGGCACCTGCGGATATCGAGAAGGCGGGCTGGTGGAAGCTGTTTAAACGGACGACGGCCAAACTGTTTTTTGTAGATTGATCGGGGTTTTCTTCTAGTTTTGTCGCCCGGCAGGAATGGTCTTTCGCCTTGTAGAAATGAGTGTTCATGACAGGGAGGAGAGTGAACAGACATGAAGGTGAATATGGAAATGGAAACACGCAGGGATACGCTGATCGTCCGGCTGACCGGTGAGCTTGATCACCATGCGGCCGACTCCGTCCGTCTCCGGCTTGATGAGGAAATCGCCCGCGGGCGCTGCCGCCATATGGTACTCAGCCTGGAGTCGCTTCAGTTCATGGACAGCTCGGGTCTCGGCGTTATACTGGGCCGCTACAAGCTGATTAAGCAAAGGGGCGGCCAAATGGCGGTATGCCATGTTAATGCGCCCGTTTACCGGCTGTTTGAAATGTCCGGTTTATTTAAAATTATGCCGATCTACGCCACTGAAGATGAAGCTCTTACGGAACTGGAGGTCGCATTATGAGCGAGAACAGCCGCAATTTCATGAAGCTGCAGTTTGCCGCCAAGTCCGAGAACGAATCGTTTGCCCGCGTGACCGTCGCAGCGTTTGTGTCTCAGCTTGATCCAACAATGGACGAAATAACCGATTTAAAGACCGTCGTCTCCGAAGCGGTTACCAACTGCATTATTCACGGGTATGACAGCAATCCGGAAGGGATCGTGACGATTACGGCGGAAATTCAGGACGATACCATTCTGCTGACGATTGAGGATAAAGGGCGGGGCATTGAGGATCTGGAGCTGGCCCAGCAGCCTCTGTATACCTCGAAGCCGGAGCTGGAGCGGTCGGGCATGGGGTTCACCATCATGGAGAACTTTATGGATGAATTCGGCGTGACCAGCGAAATCGGGCAGGGGACCATGATCCGCATGAAGAAGAGGATTGAATCTAAGAAAGCTTTGTATAATTAGGGTGATGCCATGGATGCTGATGTGAAGCAAACCCCAAGAGAATATTTGGACGATTCGGAAGTCAAAAGGCTTATCGCCCTCAGCCAGTCGGGCGATTCTCTGGCGCGGGATACGCTGGTGAACTGTAACATCCGCCTGGTCTGGTCGGTCGTGCAGCGGTTTATGAACCGCGGCTACGAGCCGGAGGACCTGTTTCAGATCGGCTGTATCGGATTGCTGAAATCCGTGGATAAATTCGACCTGAGCTATGACGTCAAATTCTCCACCTATGCGGTGCCGATGATTATCGGGGAGATCCAGCGCTTCCTGAGGGATGACGGCACGCTGAAGGTGAGCCGCTCCCTCAAGGAAATGGCCAACAAGGTCCGGAAGAAGAAGGACGAGCTGTCGAAGACGCTCGGCCGGCTGCCAACCATTAAGGAGGTTGCGCAGGAGCTGGGCGTGTCGCCGGAGGACGTGGTGTTTGCCCAGGAGGCGAACAAGCCGCCGACGTCCATTCATGAGACCGTATTTGAGAATGAAGGCGATCCGATTACGCTGATCGACCAGATTGCGGATGAGTCCCAGGAGCGCTGGTTCGATAAGCTGGCGCTTCATGAAGCGCTGGGCGGTCTTACCGAGAGGGAGCGTTTGATCGTGTATCTCAGATATTACAGGGATCAGACGCAGTCTGAGGTTGCCAGCAGGCTGGGCATATCTCAAGTGCAGGTATCCCGGCTCGAGAAGAAGATCCTTCAGAATATCAAGGACCAGATTGCCCAATAAATTTTGTCCTATAAGAATTACCTCTGTAAATACTGCTTCAGCTTGCTGGACGCAGGTTTAACATCGAATCAGACAAGCGCCGTTCGTGCCGGTTATCCGGCTTGGACGGCGCTGCTTTATTTTTCCGGGGGAAGAGTAAAGAAAGCCGGCGCTTGGCATACTAGGGACAATTAGGCAGGCAAGAGGTGATGGGCATGGATGGGATGAAAGGCGGGGCAGAGGTTGTCTATATCCGGCTGCGGAAGCATGTGAAGCTTAAAGACGGGGCTGGAATCTCGCTGGGCGATATTGCCCAGGTGCTTGCTCCGGCAGAAAGGGAGCAGGAGTTAAAGAGCCTGATGGTCAAGCAGCCTGTGAAGCAGGATGGGAACCGGATTGTGATCGACATGATGCAGATCATTAAGGTCATCCGCGGGGCCTTTCCCCAGCTCGCCATCGAATATATCGGTGAACCGCATACGCTGGTGGAGATCATCGGACAGCAGCGCAAAACTCCCATCCTGTTCTTTATTCTGGTATGGCTGCTGCTGTTCTTCGGTTCCATGCTTACCATTATGAATTTTCATGCAGATGTCAGTATGCCCGAGGTCATTGTACATATCGTGGAGATGATTACCGGACAGCACGATGACCATCCTTATCTGTATCAGACGACCTATTCGCTGGGGATCGGGCTTGGGATGATCGTGTTCTTCAACCACCTGTTCCGCAAGAAATGGAATGAAGAGCCAACGCCCCTTGAGGTGGAGATGTTTCTGTACCAGGAAAATCTGGATCACTACGTGATTACGGAAGAGTATAAGAAAATCCACCGCAAAGAGTCCAAGGATTCCAGGGAAGGAGATGGCTCATAATGCTCCTCCAGGCCGTGCAGGCCGTATGCCTGGCTTTCCTGGGGCTGGCGGGAGGAACAGCCGTAGGCGCCGGCGTCGTTGCCTTGTTTGTCGTTCTTGACATCGTGCCGAGGCTCAGCCAGCTCACCCGCACCTATGCCAAGGTGCACTGGTATGAAGGGGCCATGGTAGCCGGGTCTGTGTTCGGTACGGTGGCGGACTTCTGGAACTGGAAATTTTACATCGCCTGGAAGCCGGCGGCAGCGCTGGTCGGCCTGTTCAACGGGATCTTTGTCGGGATGCTGGCTGCGGCATTGACCGAGGTGCTTAACGTTCTGCCTATCCTGGCGAAACGGGTCGGGCTTCAGAAGTATTTGTTCCTGCTGCTGCTTGCCATGGTGTTCGGCAAAATAGCGGGCTCTTTTTACGACTGGTTTATCTATCATCCATAACACGAGAGCAAGAAGAACAGCAATTCAGCAAATAGAGAACCAAAAAGATCAGCTGCGGCGGTATCCGCTATGCACTTTACAGGAGGTAGGGAAGAATGACTGACCGCTACTCGGAGACGGACTCCTCGCGTCAAAATGGTTATGGAACCATCGAATTTACCCCGGAGTTCGACACCGGAGTGAACGAAGACGGCAATCATGGACGACAGGGAGGGAGATCCAAACAGATCAAAGAGGCGCTGCAAAGAAAGAAAGACAGTGAGGCCTCCGATTCCATTAAGGAATCCGTCATTTACTGGCAGAACAGCGATAATATCAGCAAGAAGCTCAACACAACGAAGAAAACGCTGGAGCAGGTTGTAGGTCTCGGCGATTCCTTTGATATTGATTTCCGTGATATGACGTTTGCCGGGAAGAGAGTCTCATTCTTCATCGTCACTGCATTTTACAAAGATAATATTCTGCTGGAGATCGTGAAGAGGCTGACGTATTTAACGCCTGAATCCATGACCGGTGATGCGGTCAAAGCATTTATGGAAGAATTTATTCCGCATCTGCAGGTGGAGAAGACGGACAAGCTGAGCGTCTGCATCAACAAAGCCTTGACCGGCATGAGCGTCCTGTTTATCGAAGGGGAAGATACCGCCCTGCTCATGGATACGCGTTCGTATCCGGCAAGAAGTCCTGAAGAGCCTTCGCTGGAAAGGGTAGTCAGAGGGGCGAGGGACGGCTTCACGGAGACGCTTCTGACTAATGTCAGTCTGGTCCGCAGGCGGCTTAGAGACCCGGGGCTGAAATTTGAGGTGATGAAGGTGGGCCGGCGGACCGATACGGATGTGGCTATTGCTTATATTGACGACATCGTGGACAAAGTCCAGATCGAGGAGCTTAAAGAGAAAATAAGCAGCATCGACATCGAGGGCATTCCTTTGGCGGACAAGCAGCTTGAAGAAGCGATCCTCCACAAAGGCTGGAACCCCTACCCGCTGGTCCGCTACTCGGAGCGGCCGGATACGGTGGCTTCCCATCTGCTGGAGGGCAGAATCGTTCTGTTTGTGGACACGTCTCCCAGCGTGATGATCCTGCCTACGACCTTCTTCGATCTATGCCAGCATGCGGAAGAGAACCGCCAGACCGCCTTTATGGGCACCTATTTAAGGTGGATCCGCTTTTTCGGGATTATTGCCTCCTTATTTTTGCTGCCGATCTGGCTGCTTGTGGTGATCCACCCCGAGATTAAGCCGGCGGCGCTGTCGTTTATCGGTCCGCAGGATCAGGCTAAGATTCCGCTCATCGCACAGTTTCTGATCGTGGAATTCGGTGTGGATCTGATGCGCATGGCGGCGGTTCATACTCCGACTCCGCTGGCCTCTGCAATGGGTCTGATCGCTGCCATTATGGTCGGGGATATTGCGGTAAAGACCGGATTGTTCGTCAACGAAGTGGTCTTGTACATGGCCGTTGCGACGATCGGGATGTTTGCAACGCCAAGCTATGAGCTTGGTCTTGCCAACCGGCTGGTAAGGCTTGTGCTGCTGGCGGCAGTAGCCATATTCGGCATTCCGGGCTTTGTAGTCGGGGTAACAGCATTTATTGTGCTGCTGACCCTGCGCCGCTCCTTTAACTCGTCATATCTGTGGCCGTTTATACCATTTAATGCAAAGGCGATGGCTGCCGTTATCCTGCGTATGCCGGTGATGTATGCTAAATCCCGCCCGTCCTTCAACAAACCGCGGGACCGCAGCCGGATTTCAAGCGAATAAATACAGCTCCAGGCCTGGCCTAAAAGTGTAAATGAAATGCACAAAAATCCATTTTTCGAAATTCGGGAAAGCTGATATACTTAAGCAAAATTCGAAAAATCGGAGGCAGCCTGGATGTATTTACACGGTACCAGCAAAATAAATGCCAAAGGTCATTTGGAGATCGGCGGCTGCGATACAGTCGAGCTTAAAGAACAATACGGGACTCCGCTGTACATCATGGACGAAGCTTTGATCCGGCAGCGGGCCCGGGAATATATGGACGCTTTCCGGCAATCCGGATTGTCTTATCAGGTTGCGTATGCGAGCAAGGCCTTCTGCACGATGGCGATGTGCCGCCTGGTTGAAGAGGAAGGCATGAGCCTTGATGTCGTATCGGAAGGGGAGCTTTATACGGCGCTGAAGGCCGGTTTTCCTGCTGAACGCATTCATTTTCACGGCAATAACAAGACTCCCGCTGAAATTCAAATGGCCATCAGCGCCCGCATTGGCTGCTTTGTAGCGGACAATTTCGATGAACTGCACCTGCTCAATGCCCTTGCTGCCGAGAACGGAGTGAAGGTCAACATCCTGCTGCGCGTGACGCCGGGAGTTGAGGCGCATACGCATGAATATATTTCAACCGGTCAAACGGATTCCAAGTTCGGGTTTGATATTGGCAATGGCACGGCGTATGAAGCCGTCAAGACGTCAATCGCCCTGCCGCACCTTCAGCTGCTTGGCCTGCATTCCCACATCGGATCGCAGATCTTTGAAGTTGAAGGCTTTCAGGTAGCCGCAGAGCGCGTCTCCGGCTTCGCTGTCAAAGTCAAACGGGAGCTTGACTTTGTCTTTAAAGTGATCAACCTTGGCGGCGGGTTCGGCATTCGCTATACGAAGGAAGATACGCCGCTTCACGCGTCGGTTTATGTTAAGGCGATTACGGATGCGGTGAAACGGAATTTCTCCGGCGTGTATGACCAGCTCCCGGAGGTATGGATTGAACCGGGCCGCAGCATTGTCGGAGATGCCGGAACAACGCTGTACACGGTCGGCTCAAGCAAGGATATTCCGGGCGTGCGCAAGTACATTTCCGTAGACGGCGGCATGACGGATAATCCCCGTCCGGCTTTGTATGACTCCAAATATGAGGCGATGCTGGCTAACCGGGGGCGGGAAGCCGCGACGGAAACCGTATCAATTGCCGGAAAATGCTGCGAAAGCGGAGACATGCTGATCTGGGATCTGGAGCTTCCTCCGGCCAAAACGGGGGATCTGCTGGCCGTTGCTTCGACTGGCGCCTACAATTATTCCATGGCGAGCAACTATAACCGGATTCCGCGTCCGGCGGTCGTCTTTGTAAATGAAGGCGAAAGTGCACTGGTAGTCAAACGGGAATCGCTGAACGATCTCATTGCCAATGACGTCATTCCACAGCGGGTTGGCAAACAGCATTCGCTGAAGGGATAATTTCCGGGACATAAAGTATTGCAGAAGAGACGGGGGCCTGGTGATCCCCGTCTTTTTTTTGCACTCTATTTCTTTTCATAGTAAACTGGACATGTTGCACATTGAAACATAATTTGGAAGGGGCTTGAAACACTAATGGCTAAACAAGCAAAGATCACACTTGCGAACGGCGGAGAAGTCATTCTTGACCTGTTCGATCAAGACGCTCCAAATACGGTAGCAAATTTTGAGAAGCTCGCAAACTCCGGCTTTTACAACGGACTTGTCTTCCATCGCGTTATTCCAGGCTTTGTAGCTCAAGGCGGCTGCCCGAACGGAACAGGCACCGGCGGACCGGGCTATACCATTAATTGTGAAATCAATCCAAACAAACATGAGCGCGGTTCCCTCGCGATGGCGCATGCGGGACGGAATACGGGCGGCAGCCAGTTTTACATCTGCTATGCCCCTCAGCCGCATCTGGACGGCCAGCATACGGTATTCGGCAAGGTTGTAAGCGGAATGGAGCATGTTGATGCGTTCCAGGGCCGTGACCGTATGGAAACCGTGGAAGTGTACGAAGCTTAATTACAGGGCGACATCGTCCAAATCCAAACAGACCTGGAGCTAATGCTCGAGGTCTGTTTGCTGCAGGCTCTTGCATTGCTCTGTGAATAGTGCTACCATTGCAAACAAGTCAGCGGCTGGAAATGATGTGCAGCCGTCGGCTCTTCATAACTGAATATGAAATCCTTCGGGGCAGGGTGAAAATCCCGACCGACGGTGATGGCAGCCTGGTGTTTCAAGCAGGTGAGCCTTAGTCCGTGACCCGCATTTCTGTTGTTGGATGATCCATACGAAGATTTGCGGCTGAGCCGGTGAAATTCCGGGACCGACAGTATAGTCTGGATGGGAGAAGGAGATACGGAAGCTTGCAGCTCGTTTTATTTGAGCTACTCCTGCAAGCTTCTTAAATGATCAACAATAAGCTTGGATGACAGTGCTGGGTTCGGTTTGTTTGCTGATGTCTTAATTGCAGAGACAGAGGCAAACTCCGGCCTTACATCAGCATCAAAGTCTGCGATTCTGCTGGTGGACTTTTTGCTGTACGGTGCATTCGGCTTGGTGTTGTTTCTTTGGTATCGCTGTTAATTCTCCTGCTGCCCCGGCCATTGGCCGGGGTTTTTAGCGTTTTTTTGCGCATGTTAAGACAGAAGATTATTGTTCAGAAGGGAGGCAAGGCATATGAATGGATCCGGCCCGTCTAATTTGCAGCCGATGAATGATGAATTTTACATGGCGCTGGCGCTGGATATGGCCAGACATACCCAGGGGCAGACCGGCATTAATCCGGTTGTCGGGGCCGTTGTTGTCCGGGACGGGGCGATTGCGGGGATGGGCGCACACCTGAAACGGGGGGGAGGGCATGCCGAGGTTCATGCGCTGAATATGGCCGGAGACCGCGCCGCAGGCAGCACGGTGTATGTCACTTTAGAACCCTGCAGCCATTATGGGGCAACGCCGCCATGCAGCAGGAGGCTGATTGAAGCGGGAGTGTCGCGCGTGGTTGTCGCCTGTGAAGATCCAAATCCGCAGGTTTCGGGCCGGGGAATTGCGATGCTGAGGGATGCAGGGATTGAGGTTGATGTCGGGATTATGCAGGAAGAAGCGCGTGAGCTGAACAAGAAATTCATCAAATTTATTACAACAGGGCTGCCTTTCGTCACTCTGAAAACCGCCAGCTCGCTGGATGGCAAAATCGCTTCCAGAACCGGGGACAGCAAGTGGATCACTGGGGAGGAAGCCCGCAGCCTGGTACATACGATGCGGCATCAGCATGCGGCGATTCTGGTAGGCATCGAAACCGTCCTTGCGGATAATCCTTCATTAAGCACACGTCTGCCCGTACCCGGCCTGCCGCCAGTCAGAGTCATTGTTGATTCAAAGCTGCGGATTCCGCTGGGTGCCAAAGTTCTTGAATCAGACGGGGCCGAAACGATGATATTAACAACGGAAAACCACGCCAACGAGCCGAAACTGCGCGCTCTTGAAGACAAACAGATTCGGGTTATTCCATGCGGAAGCGGGGAGCGGGTCGATCTGAGGACCGGCCTGCAGAAATTAGCCGAAGCCGGTCTTTCTTCCGTGTTGGTTGAAGGCGGAGGGAAGGTCAGCGGCTCCTTTCTTTCGGAGAGGCTTGCGGACGAAATCCAGCTGTTTCTGGCTCCTAAACTGATCGGCAGCGGCGGCTTTGAAAGCTTTAGCTTCACCGGGCCGGAGCGCATTCAGCACGCAGTTAAGCTGACAAAAGTGAAGGTGACGCCTGCCGGGAATGACATCCTGGTTACTGGCTCGCCGGTTTGGGAGGAATAAGAATGTTTACGGGACTGGTTGAGGAAGTGGGCAGGCTGAAATCCGTAAGCCGCAGCGGCCAGGCTATGGTTCTCGGCATTGAGAGCCGAAAGCTGATGGAGGATATGAGGCTTGGTGACAGCATCGCCGTGAACGGGGTCTGTTTGACAGTGACGCACATGGACTCCTCTTCGTTCGCAGTCGATGTGATGCCTCAAACTTACAAGCATACGAACCTTTCCGGATTGTCAGTCGGTCAGCCGCTTAATCTGGAGCGAGCCATGCCGGCCGGAGGAAGATTTGGAGGCCATATTGTACAGGGGCATGTTGACGGTACGGCGGTTATTTTAAGTATAGAAACCGATCAGAATGCTGTCGTCTATACGGTACGGCCGGAACCGGTTGATCTTATGAAATATATAGTTGCGCAGGGTTCGATCACCGTAGACGGGATCAGCTTAACGGCAGCTAAGCTCGAAGCGGATTGCTTTGCTGTGTCCATTATTCCCCACACTCTGGCGCAGACGGCGCTGAAGAACAAACGCCCGGGCGACAGGGTGAATCTGGAATGTGACATTATCGGAAAATATGTGGAGCGGCTGCTTTCCTTCCCGGCTGGCTCCAATTCCCCGGCAAGCCGCCGCTCCGGCGGCATAGACCTGAAGCTGCTGGCAGAGAACGGATTTGTTTAATCAAAGAAAGGAGGCTCGCTGACATGGAACGAATTCAGCTGGATTCCGTGGAAGCTGCGCTCGCAGATCTCAAGCAAGGCAAACCGGTAATCGTGGTGGATGATGAGGACCGCGAAAATGAAGGGGATCTCATTGCCCTGGCCGAGATGGCGACGCCTGAAGTGATTAATTTTATGATTACCCAGGCAAGAGGGCTTGTCTGTGTGCCAATCACGCAGGAGCGGGCGGATGAACTGCAGCTCAGCCCAATGGTTACCCATAACACCGATTATCATGGCACTAACTTTACCGTGTCCGTCGATTATATCGATACGACAACCGGCATTTCCGCATTCGAGCGTTCGCAGACCGTTAAAGGCCTGATGAATCCGGATGCCAAACCCGAGGATTTCCGCAAGCCGGGCCATATGTTTCCTTTGATCGCCAAAAAAGGCGGTGTGCTCCGCCGGGCCGGCCACACCGAAGCGGCAGTTGACCTCGCAGTGCTATGCGGGTCATACCCTGCAGGCGTGATCTGCGAGGTGATCAAGGAGAATGGCGAAATGGCTCGCCTGCCCGAACTCAAGCAGTTTGCGCTGCAGCATGATCTCAAGCTGATCAGTGTGCAGGAGCTGATTGCGTACCGGCATGAGCGGGAGAGGCTGGTCAACCAGGAAGTTGAGGTGCGGATGCCGACGGACTTTGGTGAATTCCGGGCCATTGCGTACACCAACTCGGTGGACAACAAAGAGCACTTGGCGCTCGTCAAGGGAGATATTACGCCGGGCCAGCCGGTACTGGTCCGGGTTCACTCCGAGTGCCTGACCGGGGATGTCTTTCATTCCCACAGATGCGACTGCGGACCGCAGTTTGCGGCGGCTCTGCGGCAAATTGAAGCCGAAGGCCGCGGGATTCTGCTGTATATGCGCCAGGAAGGGCGCGGAATTGGACTTATTAATAAACTGAAGGCTTACAAGCTGCAGGAGGAAGGGCTGGACACGGTTGAAGCCAATCTCAAGCTTGGTTTCAAGGCGGATCTCCGGGATTACGGCATCGGGGCCCAAATTCTCAAGGACCTTGGCGTCACCGAGATCCGGCTGATGACCAACAACCCCCGCAAGATCAAAGGCCTTGAAGGCTACGGACTGCAGGTGGTCGAACGGGTGCCAATCCAGATCAAGGAAAATGCAGACAATTCCGCTTACCTGCATACGAAACAATCCAAGCTGGGCCATATGCTCAGATTCGATGATCTTGACGATCTGGAACAGGACGAACAGGAGCATCAAAACGCTGAGCGTTGAAGCAGCTGCCAATTTAAGGAGGTTTTTTATAAAATGGGACAAATTTATGAAGGCAATCTCGTCTCTTCCGGACTGAAATACGGCATCGTTGTAGGCCGGTTTAATGAGTTCATTACAAGCAAGCTGCTGGGAGGCGCACTCGATGCCTTGAAGCGTCACGGGGTGAAGGATGAAGAGGTGGATGTGGCTTGGGTGCCGGGTGCGTTCGAAATCCCGCTGGCCGCGCAGAAGCTTGCCGAAAGCGGCAAATACAACGCTGTGATTACCCTGGGCACCGTTATCCGCGGCTCCACCAGCCACTATGACTATGTCTGCAATGAAGTGGCGAAAGGCGTGTCGGCCATCAGTCTGAAAACAGGCCTTCCCGTTATTTTCGGCGTGCTGACTACGGAAAATATTGAGCAGGCCGTCGAGCGGGCCGGCACGAAAGCCGGCAACAAAGGCTGGGATGCAGCGGTAGCAGCAATTGAAATGGCGAACTTGACGAATCAGCTAAAATAGTGCTTATTTAATGTAGTGCCTTTCGCAGGAAGGGCGCTACATTTTCTTTTTGTACGGGTGGTGGATCATTAGTGACGGTACTTTACAAGCTGGAGACCTTCGAGGGCCCGCTGGATCTGCTGCTTCACTTGATTGACAAAGCGGAGATTGACATTCACGAAATCTCTATTAGTGAAATTACGGACCAATACATGGACTACTTGCATTCCATGCAGGAGCTGGAGCTGGAGGTTACAAGCGAATTTCTGGTTATGGCAGCAACCCTGCTATCCATAAAGAGCAAGCAGCTGCTTCCTAAACCTCCTGTTATCGAGTGGGAGGACGAATATGATTTGTATGATCCAAATGAAGAGGACCCGGAAGAAGAGCTGATCCGCAAGCTGATCGAATACCGCAAGTTCAAAGGTGTTGCCGAGCTGCTCCACGATAAGGAGTGGGAACGCAGCCTTATTTTCTCCAAGGAGCCGGAGGATTTGACGCCATTTATGCCTGAGACGGCCGAGAACCCGGTGCAGGGGCTTCATGTCTCGGATCTGATCAGCGTCTTTCAGAAGGCGCTCCGCAAAGCGGTCAAGCGCAATACGGTGGCCCGGATTCAGCGGGATGAAATCTCCGTTAAGGACCGCATTAAAGAGGTAATCAGTGTTCTGGAGCTGATAGGAAGAGGCGGACGGGTCTTATTTTCCAAGCTGCTGGATGAAGACATGTCCCGTCATGAGATTGTGGTGACATTTCTGGCTATCCTGGAACTGATGAAGATGAAGCTGATTATTTGCTACCAGAATCATTTATTTGATGACATTGTGATGGAATGGAAAGGGGAACAAGCCGGTAATGGATTTTCCGAAGTTGAAGTCGATTATTGAAGGGATGCTCTTCCTGGCCGGTGAGGAAGGGCTGACTGTGAAACAGCTGTGCGAGGTGCTGGAACAGCGCCCCGATATGATTAAAGAAGTGCTGGCCGAACTGAAGATGGACATGTCCCGGGAAGGGCGGGGATTGCAGCTGCTTGAAATTGCCGGGCATTTTCAGATGGCAACCTTGAAGGAACATGCTCCTTATTTTGAAAAATTAGCCTATTCGCCGTCAAGATCGTCTTTGTCCCAGGCGGCACTCGAAACGCTGTCGATCATTGCCTACCGGCAGCCGATTACCCGGATTGAAATTGAGGAAATCCGCGGCGTGAAGGCCGAACGGGCCATTCATACGCTGGTGAACAAAGATCTGATCGAGGAAGTGGGACGGGCCGAAGCCATCGGGCGGCCTATTTTATACGGGACCACCAAAGCGTTCCTGGACTACTTTGGCCTGGCTAGCCTGAAGGACCTGCCGGATCCGGAGCAGTTTGCGGATGTGGATTCCCTGGAAGACGAAACCCACGATTTATTTGACCGTATCCGAAATGAGCAGCTGACGATTGACGATATGAACCAGTCCTGAATAAACAATAAACGAATGAAACTCCTCCGCCATCGGGGGAGTTTTTTTAATGCTTTTCCAATCAAGGTCTGGAATGGCAGAATGGCAAATTCGGCATAATACATAAGGAATCTGCTGGAACGGAGGTTGAATAACGAAGATGTGGATATGGATATGGATTGGTTTGCTGGCAGCAGTGCTTATCCTTCTAATCGCTGCTGCAATGCGCTCGAAGATCACGGTCAGCGTGCATGTCCGGAAGCAAAATGAAGACGACCAGATTCATGCGGACATGCGGGCATTGTTTGGTTTGGTAAAGGTTCACTATGAGGTGCCCAAGATCAAATTTGACAGCTTGAAGAAGGGCTTCAAGGTCCAGACGGAGAGGGAGACAAATGTGCCCGGCATGAGCGGCCAGACGCCTAATGAACAGCATATCGGCACGGAAAAAATACACCGCTGGAGCGAAATCTACAAACAGCTTCTGCAGTCTACGGACGGCTTGAAGCAGTGGATGGATGCAACGCTTAAGCACTTGAATGTCATCAAGCTGGAGTGGCTGACGGATTTCTCCATGCAGGAAGCAGATCACACGGCGGTGGCGAGCGGCCTGCTGTGGAGCGTCAAGAACTTTGTTGTCGGGGGGCTTTCTTTCCGCGTTAGAATGAAAAATCCCCCCTCCGTGGAGGTCAAACCGAGCTTCGGGGCATCTCCGCACTTTACCAGTCAACTTGACTGCATAGCTCAAATTCGGCTCGGACATGCTATGTATGCTGGACTGACTCTTATAACCCGCGTGCTAAAAGTGAAAGGAGGAACTAAACAATGGCTGAACATCCTATTCAAGGCCTGATGAGAACCGCGATGGAGAACATTAAGGCAATGGTTGATGTGAACACAATTGTCGGAGCTCCGGTTGAAACCAAGGACGGCAATGTTATCTTGCCGATCAGCCGTGTCGGCTTCGGTTTTGCGGCAGGGGGCAGCGATTTCCGCTTATCGGATGAGCTACACCATGCCGGACACGACCTTGCTGATGTATCAAGACCGTTTGGGGGCGGCAGCGGCGGCGGGGTTTCGATCAACCCGATTGCGTTCCTGGTTGTCGGACCTCAAGGCGTAAATGTGGTGCCGCTTGATAATCAGACCCACATTCTCGAAAAGGTTATTGATTCGGTTCCAGGCGTAATCAACCAGCTGCAGGGCTTGTTCTCAGGCAGCAGCCAGAGCTCCACGCCGATGGTCGTACCGGATACACCAACATTCCCGTCACGCGTGTAAACGGGCAAATCCGCAGCAGCCATGAATTTCCCTTCCGAATCGTGGAAGGGTTTTTTTCTTCTCATTAGAGAAAGATAAGCATTTCGGAGGGAAGCCGGGCAAACCGAGGGAAAGATGGACAAACGGGTCTAACCGGCCCCCCATTAAGCATATATTTGGGAGTAGAACCCGCAACAAGACTAACAGCTAAGGAGTACGCTATGAAACCAATCAGACGGAAGGTAATTTCTTTAGGCTTGACGCTGCTCGCCTGTCTTGCGCTGCAGAATCCGGCATTCGCGGATAACCAGCCAGGTTCGGTTCGCCTGCAGCACCCCGGCACGCATGCTCAGGCGGCTGCGCTGATCGACGTGGAGTCCGGCCGGCTGCTCTACAGCAAACAGGGCGATCAAATCCTGCCGATTGCAAGCTTAACCAAGATCATGACAGCTATCGTAGCCATTGAGAATGGAGGTTTGGACAAGCAGGTCAAAGTAAGTCCAAACGCCTTCGGCAAGGAAGGGTCATCTATTTATTTGAAGCTTGGAGAGAAAATGACGCTGGAAAATATGCTGTACGGCTTGATGCTCCGCTCAGGCAATGACGCAGCCACGGCGATCGCCGAGCATGTCGGCGGCTCCGAGCAGGGATTTGTGTACCTGATGAATCAGAAAGCGGAAATGATCGGTTTGACGCACACCCATTTTGCTAATCCTCACGGGCTCGATCATAAAGAACATTATTCAACGGCCAACGACCTGGCCAAGCTGACCGCTTATGCCCTGCATAATCCGGTGTTCAGGCAGATTGTTGCAACCAGGGAGAAGAGAGCGCCCAACCCGGAGGAATCCTGGGACTATATCTGGCTCAATAAAAATAAAATGCTCCGCATGTATGAAGGGGCGGACGGCGTTAAAACCGGCTTTACCAAAATTGCCCGGCGCTGTCTCGTCAGCTCGGCGACCCGGAACGGCCAGCAGCTGGCCGCGGTAACGCTTAATGACGGCGACGACTGGAATGATCATGCGAAGATGCTGGATTTCGGCTTTCAAAACTATCCGCTGAAGACACTCGTAACCGGCAAGCAGCTTATTCAAAGCGGTGACGCAAATCTGCTTACGGGGATTACCTTCCAATATCCGCTTAATCCAGCTGAAGCTTCTCATCTCGAGCAGGAGGTTAAGCTGAACGAAGCTGCCGATCCTTTCGGCTTCAGGGGAAGGCTGGTGCTCAAGCTGGGTGACCAGGTCATCGGTTCCGTCCCGCTTTATCAAGACATGAATAAGGATGCTGCCCGCCAAGAGAATAAATAGACACAAGAGGGGAAGCGTCAGACCGTACCAGCTGCAAAGGGGAGAGGGGAAACATGGTTAATAAAATATGGCTTGGTATGCTGCTCATCGGATTTGGATTTGCAGCCTACAAAGGGGATATCAATTTAGTTACCAAAGCTGCCTTCGAGGGCGCTGAAACAGGGGTGACGGTGTGCTTCGGCCTCATCAGCGTGCTGGTATTCTGGATGGGGATTATGCGGCTGGCCGAGGAATCCGGACTTGTGGACAAAATATCGAAGCTGCTCGGACCTGTCGTCCGGTTCTTGTTCCCGGATGTGCCGAAGAATGATCCGGCCATGGGGTACATCCTGTCTAATATGAGCGCCAATCTGCTTGGCCTTGGAAATGCGGCGACTCCGATGGGCATCCGGGCCATGCAGGAGCTGCAGCGGCTCAATCCGGACAAGACCACCGCTTCCCCCGCCATGTGTACATTGCTGGCACTCAACACGGCAAGCATCACTTTAATACCCACTACGCTGATCGCTATCCGCAGCACCTATCATTCTGCGAACCCGGCGGAAATTGTCGGCAGCACGCTGCTGGCAACCGCAATCGCTACATTGGCAGCTGTATTTGCGGACCGGTGGTACCGGGCAAGGTCTAAATATCCGCCTGCACTTCCTCCTTCAGCCTCAAGCATCACGAATGCAGCAGCTTCCGGGCGGGGTGAGGGAACTTGAACTGGATTCAGCAGCTTTCAGCCTGGGCGGTTCCGGTTATGGTTGCTTTTATCCCGCTTTACGCTTACTTTCGGAAGATTCCGGTTTATGAATCGTTTGTGGATGGAGCGAAGGACGGGTTCTCCACAGCCATCGGAATTATTCCACATCTGGTCGGAATGATGGTCGCAATCAGTGTGTTTCGGGCATCGGGAGCCATGGATTTCCTGATCGGTCTGGCTGCCCCACTGGTGCAGTGGCTGCATATTCCGCCGGAGGTGCTGCCGCTTGGTATTCTGAGACCGCTGACCGGCACGGGATCGCTGGCTTTTACCACCGATTTGATCAAAACCTACGGCCCCGATTCCATGATCGGCCGGATTGCGTCCACCATTCAAGGGAGTACGGATACAACACTGTATGTACTCACCGTTTATTTCGGCGCTGTCGGCATCCGCAACGGCCGTTACGCCCTTAAGGTTGGACTTTTCTCCGATATCGTCGGATTTGCTGCAGCCATCTTCGTTTGTCTTGTTCTCTTTGGCTGATCCCTGAGACGCTCTCTTTGTGAGGGCGTTTTTGGCTTTTCTATTGTGATTTGTTTATCAACTGGGTATCATGAATGAGAGGTGACTAGAAAATATGGAAAGATTGCAGAAGATTTTGGCTCAGGCAGGCGTGGCATCGCGGCGCAAATGCGAAGAGCTCATTTTGGCCGGGCAGGTACAGGTGAACGGAGAGACCGTTACAACGCTCGGCACGAAAGCGGATCCCGCTACAGATACGATTACAGTGAACGGCAAAAATATCGGGGCTGAGCAGAAGCTCTATCTTCTGTTTAATAAACCTAAAGGGGTCATTACAAGCGCCAGCGATCCGAAAGGGAGAAAGATTGTCACCGATTACCTTAAAGGAATCAAAGAGAGAGTCTATCCAGTCGGACGGCTGGATTATGATACGGAAGGTTTGCTGCTCCTTACTAACGACGGAGAATTTGCCCATCTGCTGACGCATCCGAAACACCATGTGCCTAAGACTTATTTGGCTACGGTGAAAGGGGTGCCGCACGGAACCGAGCTGGACAAGCTCAAGAAGGGCATCATGCTGGAGGACGGGATGACCGCGCCGGCAGAAGTCGAATATCATGACGTAGACCCGGATCAGAAGCAGGCTACCATCTCCATTACCATCCATGAAGGCAGAAACCGGCAGGTCCGCAGAATGTTCGAAGCGATTGGACATCCGGTTACACGTCTCAAGCGGATTTCGTTCGGCAACCTCTTCCTGGGAACGATGAAGCGCGGCGTGTACCGCCATCTCACCAAGAATGAAGTGGAAAGCCTGCGTCAAAGCGCTCATACCGAAAGCAGGAGAAATCAGCGGTAAACCTCACCTTTATAGGAGTGGGGCTAGCTGTGGAACTGCGGCGCCGCGGGGACATGACCCGGCCATAACCCTGACGGCGGCCGCTTATGCTGGTCAAATTACATAATGGGCTGTCGCTGATGCCCGGATGTACAATAATTTCATTAAGAGTGGATAAATGTGCGGCCTGCTGGTAGCGGGCAGTCAGAGTGAAGGAGCTGTTAGGATGGCAGAACAGGTTAACCGCATTTTAGTTGTAGATGACGAGGAGCGAATCCGTCGTCTGCTGAAAATGTATTTAGAGAAGGAAGGCTATGAAATCGACGAGGCGGAAGACGGGGAGACCGCCCTTAAGAAAGCGCTCGAGGAGAATTATGATCTGGTGCTTCTGGATGTCATGCTGCCTGGCATAGACGGGATTGAAGTATGCAACCGGCTCAGACAAAGCAAAGCAACTCCAGTGCTGATGCTGACAGCCAAAGGCGAGGAGATCAACCGGGTGCAGGGCTTTGAAGTTGGTGCTGATGACTATGTGGTCAAGCCGTTCAGCCCCCGCGAAGTGATCTTCCGGGTAAAAGCCATTTTGCGCCGCTCGTCGGCTACGGCTTATTTGTCACAAGACAGCGGCAGCAACAGCACGATTGTGTTCCCGACTCTCACGATTGAGCATGATGCCCACAGGGTGACGGCAGGCGGCGAGGAAGTCAGTCTGACGCCTAAAGAATATGAGCTGCTGCATTATCTGGCCGTGTCTCCGGATAAGGTATTTTCCCGGGAAGAGCTGCTGAAGGATGTCTGGAATTATGAATTTTTTGGCGATTTGCGGACAGTAGATACCCATGTGAAGCGGCTGCGCGAGAAGCTGAATAAAGTATCCCCGGAAGCTGCCCTTATGATAACTACCGTTTGGGGAGTCGGCTACAAGCTGGAGGTTGGCAAGTAGGTGGCCGGCTTCTGGAGGTCGCTTGTCGGTAAGCTCTGGCTGACGATCAGCGCATTAGTAGCTTGCGTTCTGCTGACGCTGGGCCTTTTTTTGCTGCCTTATATTGATACGAATTTTACGAACTCAGGTGCGATTAAGACCTTATTTATCTGGGTGTCTGTCGCCGGGTTTGCGCTGACTACCTTTTTTGCCCTGTTCCTGTTTACAAAAATCACCCAGCCGATGCGCCGGCTCATCCAGGCTGCCGATCAGATCCGTACGGGTCACTATGATACCCGGCTGACGCTGCGCACAAGCGATGAAATCGGCGATTTGGCCAGCACATTCAATCATATGGCCGAAGAGCTGGAGAATACGATCCGCAGCCTGAATCTGGAGAAGGAGCATCTGGCCAGCGTGCTGCGGAGCATGAACGATGCTGTGATCACCATAGATCACAACGGTGCTGTCATTCTGACGAACCCGCCTGCAGAAGAGCTGCTTCATCAATGGGGAAGCCTTGAGAGGGATGGCGGCAAGGAGGAAGAGGGCCGTGAAGCCGGTGATCTGATTCCTGCCTCGCTCAGTCCGGTGCCGGAGCCGCTTGTGCCGATGTTTAGAAGAGTGTTTGGCGAGAAGGAGGATCAGCGGGAGGATATTCATGTGAAACAGACCGTATGGTCTGTGCATATGACTCCCTTGACGTCGGAAGGGGATATCCAGGGAGCGGTTGCCGTGCTCAGGGATGTGACCGAACAGGCGCAGCTTGAGAAGATGCGCAAGGATTTTGTCGCAAATGTATCGCACGAAATCCGCACCCCGCTGTCCATGATGCAGGGATACAGCGAAGCGCTGCTCGACGGAATGGCTTCCACGCCTGAAGAGGAACGGGAGCTGATTCAGGTGATCCAAGACGAATCGATCCGGATGGGGCGGCTTGTGCACGATCTGCTGGATTTAGCCCGGATGGAAGCAGGTCATACCGAAATGGAAATGCACGAAACAGATCTTAACGAGCTGATGGAGCGGATGTACCGGAAGTTTGCAGTGCGAGCCAAGGAGCGGTCGATTCAACTTCAGATCTCGCTCCCGCAGGAACCGCTTATCCTTCGGGAAGCCAATGAAGACCGGCTGGAACAGGTGCTGACGAATTTGCTCGACAACGCGTTCCGTCATACGCCGGAGAACCGCAGGGTGTCGATGGCCGCCCAAAGAACTGCCGAAGGCAAAGGACAGGAGCCTTGGATCGAGATTACGGTTTCGGATGAAGGGCACGGAATTGCTGCGGACGATCTCCCTTATATCTTTGAGCGGTTCTATAAAGCGGACAAAGCGCGGGTGCGCGGAGAATCGGCGGGAACCGGCCTGGGACTGTCCATTGTCAAAAATATCGTTGTTGCCCATCACGGCACCATCACAGCTGAAAGCGAAGTGGGCCGCGGAACGGTCTTCCGCCTCCAGCTGCCTGTCGAAAAACAAAGCTAGGAGCAGACATCCTGCTCCTTTAACAGGCTTTTTGTTGAATAGAGAAGATAAATCTTGTTCTACGTGGAACAGAAGAACAAAGCAAAAAGTGCCGGCCGCAGCAAGCTTGAGCTATTGCGGTCAGCACTTTTTTTATTTTGGACTTATAAGAAGTTATATAAAGAGATTAATCCCGGATTGATCCGCTTTGCCGAGATAATAACCGACGCCGCCGATCTTAACGCCTGGTATCAGCTCCTCCTGCTTGATTCCCATGACGTCCATGGACATCTGGCAGGCCACCAATTCCACACCCTGCTGCTTGGCAGTCTCCATTAATTCTTCCAGGGAAGCAATATTGCTGTGCTTCATGACGCTCCGGATCATTTTGGCGCCCATTCCCAACATGTTCATGCGGGATAGAGACAGCCTGCTGCTGCCCCGCGGCATCATGAGGCCGAACATCCGGCTGACGAAATTTTTGCTGACGTTCGTCTTATCCGGTCTTCTCAGCACATTAAGCCCCCAGAAGGTGAAGAACAAGGTCACTTTCTTGCCGCTTGCCGCAGCACCATTGGCAATAATGAAAGAAGCAATGGCCTTGTCCAGATCACCGCTGAACACCACCATCGTTGTCCCATCCGCAGTTTGAACCGGGGCAGAGGGCGCCGAGCCGGCAGTTAAGGCCGGTGTCTGTGCCGGTGTCTTTTCCAGATAGGCTTCGATAATGCCTTTATTGCTCTTTTGAATTTGAAGCAGTCTGTTGCCGGACATATTGGCCCATGCCTGGATGTCTTCATAGAAGCCTGGATCGGATGCGCTCACCCGCATCACCTGATGCTCCTCAAGCTGATCTATAGATTGCTTAACCTTGATTAATGGTCCCGGACAGGACAACCCGCAGGCGTCAACCTCGATATCGGCCGAAAGAACACCGGAAGGTTCAGGGTTATGGCTGAGGTTTAGATGATGAATTTGGCTATTACCGGATTGAGGCGCAGGCGTTTGTTCCTGAACCGGTGCTGCCGCTGCTGTTGCCGTTGCCGCTGCTGCGGCATGCTCCTGAGCCAGCTGCCATTCCGTGCCGGCCGGCCGGTAATTGGCCATTTGATAAATTTTATAGCCGCCTGTCAAATTGCGGACGCGGAATCCTTTTTGAGTCAATATCCTGGAAGCCGTATAGCCCCTTAAACCCACCTGGCAGTAGACCCAGATTTCTTTCTCGGGGTTAAGCTCGTGCAGCCTGTCCCGAAGCTCGTCAACCGGAATGTTCACAGAGCCCGGAATGTGTCCATTGCCGTGCTCAATCGGCGTCCGTACATCGACGAGAAGGGTATTCTCCAATGAGCGGGCATGAAGGTCGGCAGGCACGAATACATCCGTTCTTCCCGCTAAAATATTCTCAGCAGCATATCCCGCCATATTAACCGGATCTTTGGCAGACGAGTAGGGAGGAGCGTAGGCAAGCTCCAGCTCGCTCAGATCTCTTACCGTTCCTCTGAGACGAATTAGGATGGCCAGATCGTCAATCCTTTTATCCACCCCGTCATAACCTACGGCCTGGGCGCCAAGCACAACTCCCTCGCGGTCAAACAACAGCTTGATTGTAAGAGGGCTAGCGCCCGGGTAATAGGAAGCGTGCGAGCTTGGATGAACATAAGATACGTGATAAGGCAAACCGAGCCGGTTGAGCGTTTTCTCGCTGCTGCCGGTCATAGCCCCAGTCAAGCCGAATACTTTGATGATGGACGTTCCCTGGGTGCCTTTATAATCCGTGTTCAGGCCGGCAATATTGTCCGCCGCAATTCTGCCCTGCTTATTGGCGGGTCCCGCCAAAGGGTAAGCTGCTTTAGCACCGGTTACGAAATCCGTTACTTCCACCGCATCGCCGACGGCGTATACCTGTTCCAGGGAAGTCTCCATTTTGCTGTTTACCAGAATGTGACCCCGCTCTCCCAGTGCAAGGCCGCTGCCTCTTAAAAAGTCTACATCCGGCGTAACGCCAATGGCCAGAACGACCATTTCACTCTTGATCGCGGTTCCGCTCTCCAGCAGCGTTTCGATCTGCCCGCCGGACTCTATGAAGGCTTGAACGGTTTCAGAAAGAAGCAGCCGGATGCCCTGCTGTTCAAGCTCCTTGGCCAGCGGCGCTGCCATTTCATAATCAAATGGAGTCATAATCTGCGGATTTCGTTCAATCAGCGTAACAGACAGCCCGAGCTCTCTCAGATTCTCGGCCATTTCCACACCGATAAATCCGCCGCCGATCACAACTGCCGATTGGGTGCCGTCCTGCTGAACTTTTGCTTTGATCCGGTCGGTATCCGCGATATTGCGCAGCGAATAGATCAGGGGGTTGTCTATCCCGGGAAGATTAGGGCGGACAGGCTTCGCGCCAGGCGACAGGATAAGCGCATCATAGCTTTCCTCGTAAATGCCGCGCTCTTGACTGCTGACACGAACGGTCTTTGTCAGTGGATCAATAGACATAACCTCGCTCTCCGTGCGGATATCGAGATTAAAGCGCTGCTGCATGGCTTCAGGAGTCTGGACAAGCAGCTTTGAACGGTCATGAATGGATCCGCCGATATAATAGGGAAGGCCGCAGTTGGCGATGGAAATATGAGGTTCCCTCTCAAAAATGACAATATGGGCATCCTCGTCCAGCCGCCGCAGCCGGGCAGCCGCAGAAGCACCGCCGGCTACGCCGCCGACGATCAATACTTTTTTACTCATGTGCTTGTTCCTCCTCAAATAAGAGCTGCATCAGCTTGATTATTTTCTCGTCTTTAACCGAATAATTGATCTCCAGTCCGCTGCGCTCTGCTTCAATAATTCCTAAAGTCCGGAGCTTCTGCAGGTGCTGTGAAACCGTCGACTGGGGCAACCCCAGGCATTCCTGCATATAGGAAACATTGCACTGCTTTTTGGACAGCAGGCCGTTAACGATACACAATCTGACCGGGTGCGCCAGAGCTTTCAGTTTCTCTGCTTCGTCTTCAAATCGTTTCACATTGTTATCCATGCACGTCTTCACCTCAAATATCAATATAACGTAATATTACGATATAATGATATAGAAAGCAAGAGCAAGCAATCATTTGAATTGGCGGTCCACCAAAAAATAAAAAAGCCCCACCCTGCAGCAGGGTGGGGGACAGATAAGGAATAAGTCCGAATTCATTTTGATGAATCATTCGTTAAGCAAGTACAATTTCTTTGGCTGTTTTCAGCTCAGGCAGCTCTGTAAGCTCCTTCAGCACGTGCTCAGGCACTTCTTTATCAACCGTAAGCACCATAATCGCTTCACCGCCGACAACCTGGCGTCCGACCTGCATCGAAGCGATATTAACATCGTTGCGGCCCAGCAGGGTGCCTACATTTCCGATAATGCCCGGTTTATCGGTGTGCGAAATTACGATCAGGCGGCCTTCCGGAGCGATATCAACCGGGAATTTGTCGATTTGGACGATTCTCTCCCCATAACCGTTAAGCAGAGTGCCTGCGATCTGGGTATTGACTCCGTTGGAAGTCTGGATCGTCACGGTGATCAGATTCATAAAGCCTTTTTGGGCAGAAACGGAAGAAACCGTAACTTTGACGTCCCGCGATTTAGCTAAATGCATCGAGTTAACAATGTTCACATCGCTTCCGAAGTGACGGCCCAGCACGCCTTTCAGGATGTAGCGGTTAAGCGGCTGAGTATCCACTTCCGATAAATCACCAGCATAGTCGATTTGAATGCCCTGGATGGCAGCATTGTTCAGCTGGGCAGCGATGGAGCCGATCTTCTCGCCTAATCCGAAATAAGGCTGAAGCTTGTTCATTACGCTGGCCGGAACCGGCGGCATGTTGACCGCATTCTTGAACGGTTCATCCCGCAAAATATGCAGCACTTGTTCCGAAACATCAATTGCCACGTTCTCCTGGGCTTCCACAGTGGATGCGCCAAGGTGCGGAGTGACGATAATTTTCGGATTGTTCAGGAAAGGATGATCCGGCTGCGGCGGCTCCTGTTCAAAGACGTCAAACGCAGCACCTGCAACGATGCCTTGATCAACCGCTTCAATCAGCGCCTTCTCGTCAATGATGCCTCCCCGGGCACAGTTGATGATGCGCATGCCTTTCTTCATCACTTCGAACTGAGGCGCAGCAATCATATGCTTCGTTTCCGGAGTGAGCGGGGTATGGACAGTAATAAAATCAGCATTGCGTACGATATCATCTACCGAAGCCAGCTGAATGCCCATTTTCTCCGCACGGTCTTCAGTCAGGAAAGGGTCATAACCCAGCACGTCCATTCCGAAGGCCTTGGCACGTTTGGCTACCTCGCTGCCGATCCGGCCCATGCCGAGAACGCCGAGTTTTTTGTTGCGGAGCTCTACGCCGAGGAATTTGCGGTCCCATTGGCCGGTGACGGTTTTGGCATACGCCTGCGGAATGTGCCGGGCCAAAGCCATCATCATTGCAAAAGCATGCTCACAGGTAGTAATCGTATTGCCGTCCGGGGCATTAATGACGATAATACCGGACTGGGTTGCGGCCTCCAGGTCAATGTTGTCAACGCCGACACCGGCGCGTCCAATCACCTTAAGGCTCTGTCCTGCTTTCATAATAGCGGGTGTTACCTTGGTCTGGCTGCGAACCAGCAGGGCGTCGTACTGCGGAATAATGTCAATAAGCTCAGCTTCACTCAGACCGGTTACCCGGTCAACTGTCACATCCTCGGCATCCACAAGCTGCTGAATTCCCAAATCGCTGATCGGATCCGACACTAACACTTTGAACATGATTTGACCTCCTAAAAGTTTTGTATAGCATAAGCTTCCTGAAACACGTCGACAAAACTTGCTTCGGAAGCGTTGCTTAAAGTTTTGTATAGCATAAGCTTCCTGAAACACGTCGACAAAACTTGCTTCGGAAGCGTTGCTTAAGTTTTGTACAGCCTAAGCTGCGCGCTTTAGGTAAGCGCTGAATTGCCGCGCCAAAGGAAATGGGTGCGCGAGATTCATTTTTTTGCGATAATTAGGCTTAAAGCATTAAAAAAAGCCTCAATCCGCATACTGCTTCCGCAGTAAGGGACGAGACTGTTCGTGGTGCCACCCTTATTCGCCGAGTCTTCACAGATCCGGCCTCAATTGTCTTGCGACAGAAATGGTAACGGATTTCAACCGGCCGGCCTACTCGCAAGTTCAGCGCAGCACTCTGGAGGGCTAGGTTTAGATTTCAAGCTGCCGGTTCACAGCGACCACCGGCTCTCTGGGAGCTTACAATCGACCTTTCTCCATCAACGTGTTTTCGATTAATTTTTCATAATGTAACACGGTAAGTTAAGACTGTCAATACGCTTAATGTGTATTTGTTTCCAGCTTAAGAACAAAGGTCTTAAGCAGATGCATCCAATGCCGCCTTGAATATCGGCCTGCGGATGGGGTATGATTTTTGGGAAGGAAAGATTTAGACAAAGGTCATCATTTTTGGACAATTTTAGAGGAAATGCGGTTATGGACCTATGAAGAAGAAGATGGAGAGAATTAAAATCCGGAGGATCAAGCCCGAGGAGCTTAACGACAGGCTGTTATTGATTAATTTATATTTTACCCAGGGGCTCACGCTTGCTTTAAGTCTGATCATTATGTTATTCCAATGGCAGAACCCGCTTAGGGTGCTGAAGGTGCCCGAACAACCTGAATTTGTCTGGTGGGGGCTTGGTCTTGCGGGGCTGGCTTTTGCCGTTGACTTCGTCCTGTCCAAGATCATTTCTGAAAATGCGATGGATGACGGCGGCATTAATGAAATGCTGTTCCGCAGACGGCCTGTGTGGCACATTATCCTTATTTCGGTCATGGTGGCGGTATGCGAGGAAATGCTCTTTCGCGGAGCAGTACAGCATTCGCTCGGTCCTTATTGGACCAGTATTTTGTTCGCCGTCATCCATGTTCGTTATTTAAGGCACTGGCTTCCAACCGCCTGGGTGTTTGCCAGCAGCTACGGACTCGGCTATATTTACATCGCCTCAGGAACAATCTGGGCTCCGATTCTTTGTCACTTCTTGATTGATTTGATTTCCGGTCTGGTGATCCGGTTTCGGAGGGAGACATGAAACAGAAATTAAGCAGAGTGGATAGGCTTGGCCAATCAAGACGGCATAAGGCTAACCCGCATAAACTTGGCAGCGGCGCTAGTCAGGCTAACGAACAGGCTCAGAAGCAGCATGAAGAAGAGATCATGTTAAATACAGCCGTTTACCAAGCGGCAGCAGCGCGTCATTTTACGGATAATTTCCCCAATGTACAAGGACGGGATGCCAGAAAACAGCCAAACCTGCCTGCAATAAGCAGCCCTGGCGCCGAAGAAAGTCAGCCATCAGCTGAGGAAACGGTCTATCCTTCGCGGACGGAGCTTTACCCATCCCACAGAATCAAGTGGACGAAATGGTATTTTAACGTGCTTTTGGTTATTTTTATTGGACTCACCATCTGGCTGCTGTGGTGGGGATTTCATGAGTCTCCATGGAGTTTGAAGCAGGGAACAGCACCGCTCGGCTGAAGTTTAACGGCCGCTAAGGACCAAATTTAACGGGATTGGATTTCCTGTATTTATGCCGCATGAGAGTCAATACCTGCGGCAACAATACTTTTGATCCTAATTTTAAAGGAGGCCATAGCAATGAAAACTTCATCATTCTTACTGGGTGTGGCGTTAGGGGCAGCGGGTGTTGTTTGGGCGTCCAGAAAAAGAAAAGGCTTGATGTCTGCCGCCTCCAATGCAGGTTCAATGATTAATTTCGCAAATCTGGCCAAGAACAAGAGCAATGGAACTTTCAGCGGCTCAGATACGAATCACAGCAGCAGCGACAACCGTATTTTAAATGCGGAGCAGAGGGCACAAATGAAGGAGTCCAATCTCAGAACGATCAAGGACTTTATTAAAGGGAATCCGGATGTCAAACGCGAGGTTGATTTGATCATGAAAGAGACAAACACCATCATTCCTGGATTGTAAGCAAGCAGAGGGACTAGAATCATTTTTTCCGGTTTCATCCGGAAGAATGATTCTTTTTTTTAGCTATTTTATTGCGTGCAATTGAGTAAAATAAATGATAACATAACTACATAGAACCATTTCCAGCACATATTGCTGAGTGCTTCATAATCTGTTGTAATACGGATTGGAGAGGAGGATCCTGTATGAAGATAGAACGATTGAGCCAGGATAAGATACGGATTTTCCTCACTTTTGATGACCTTAGCGAACGCGGCATCCAGAAAGAGGATATGTGGCAGGAGATTCCCAAAGTCCAGGATCTGTTTACCGAAATGATGGATCAAGCTTATAATGAATTGGGCTTTGACGCTACGGGTCCACTTGCCGTTGAAGTATTCGCACTCCCCGCGCAAGGGATGGTCGTCATTGTGACGCGAGGTAAATATGACCGCAGTCATCCGCTTGCTTCCCTGAATGAAGAAGAGATGGCTGACGATGTTTACGAGATGGAAGTCACGCTTGAACTCAGCGATTCCATCGTGTATGCCTTCAGTGACTTTGAAGTGCTTATCGAAGCTGCTCACGTCTTAAATCAAACACTAACCGGAGCCGGAAGGCTGTATAATTATAAAGGGAAATGGGTTCTGTATCTGGAGCCTGAAGACGTCGAGGAAGCTAAACAGCAGCTGCTGATCGCGGTATTGGCTGAATATGGAGAAGCGACATCCGTTACTCCGGCTGTTCTTGAGGAATACGGCAAGGTCGTTATGGAAGAGCATGCAATCCGCACAATTGTAACTCATTTCAAACGCCAGTCCTGACATCGGCAGGTTTAGAGGGTCCGCGTCTTTCGTCAAGGCGATGCGGGCCTTTCGTCATTTCATACACTGCGGCGATTACCGGAAGGAGGGTGTGCCGTTTTGCTTTGGTTCTCAATTGGTACGGCTGCGCTTGCTCCCGGGATCGCGCTGCTGACCTATTTTTATCTTAAGGACAAATATGATACTGAGCCTCTGCATATGGTTATTAAAATTTTTCTGCTCGGATTTCTGATTGTTTTTCCGATCATGATCTTGCAGAGAGGACTTACCCTGTGGCTCGGAGATAATTCCTTTGTTTATGCTTTTCTAATCTCGGCGGGTATTGAAGAGCTCGTGAAATGGTTTGTGCTTTATCACATGATATACAACCATACAGAGTTTGATGAGCCTTATGACGGGATTGTATATGCCGCTGCAGTATCGCTCGGTTTTGCAACGATTGAGAATGTGCTGTTCGGCTTAACGCATCAGGCTTCGGTAGGCGCTTTGCTGATCCGGGCACTGCTCCCGGTCTCCGGGCATGCGATGTTCGGGGTGATTATGGGTTATTACCTGGGACGTGCAAAATTTTCTAAAGGAAGCAGAAGCAGAACCGGCCGCTACTTGCTGTATTCGTTAATGATTCCGGTCTTCTGGCATGGCGTTTACGACTGGGTTCTGAACAACATTACGGAATACTGGCTCTGGTATATCGTACCTTTGATGGCTTTCCTGTGGTATGGGGGTCTTGGAAAAATTACACGCGCCAACAGCCGCTCCCCCTTCCGGGCCATGGAGGCCAGCTCCAGAGACTAAAATATCCCTTTTTTGGGCACCCTTATCTTGATTGTTCCGCCTGAGCGGTATTTTCGAGAAAGGGTGTTTTTTTTATGAGGGTCAAAGTGACGATTACGTGCAAGAAATGCGGGGAACGCTTCATTTTAAGAGCCAGAAAGGATCAAGGAAAGCTGGAAACAGGGTTTAAGCAGTGCATTTGCGACAACAGCAGCATGTTTGAAATCGAGGAAATTCCGGTCTAAACCCTGCGCAGAAAAACATGCATAAAGTTCCTTCCTTCATGTCAAACTAATGGCAGTAATTGAAGAAAGGAGAGCGCATAGTTTATGTACAGACGGTTAAGCGGCGTATTGTTTCCTGTCATGACTATACTGCTGATCGGAGCTCTGGTATGGGGATATCAGGAGAACCGGGATAAAAATTCGGTGCTGCTCAAAGCGGAGAACCAGTATCAGCGGGCGTTTCATGATCTGTCTTATCATGTGGACCGCCTGCATGGTGAGCTAGGGAACACGCTTGCGGTAAGTGCGGATTCTACGCAAATGCACCGTAAAGGGCTGATGAATGTTTGGCGGATTACCAGCGAAGCACAGGGGGAGATTAATCAGCTCCCGCTGACGCTGCTTCCTTTTAACCAGACGGAAGGGCTGCTGTCCCGCTTGTCTCAATTCTCTTATCAGGTGGCCGCCCGGGACTTGACGAAGCAGCCGATGAGCACCAAAGAATTAAGCAACTTGAAAGAGCTTTACAAAAGCACGGGTGAAATTTCGAAAAATCTTCAGCAGGTCCAGAACAAAGTCATCACCAACCGACTGCGCTGGATGGATGTTGAATCCGCGCTGGCCACTGAGAAAGCAGCAGCTGACAACACGATTATCGACGGTTTCAAAACGGTGGACAAACGCGTATCCCAATATCCGGAGCTGGATCTTGGACCGTCTGTTGCCAGCGTCTATAACAAGAGAAGCGTCAAGAAACTCGACGCCAAAACAGTGTCCCAAAGCGAAATCCGCAGCAAGGCTGCCAAATTTCTAGGAACCTCTGCAGCCAATGTTAAAGTTACCGAGAACGGGACGGGCACCGAATGGGCTTCTTATACCGCCTTTGCAGCAAATCCGGGGCAGGATGCCAAGAATGTCGTATCCTTGGACTTTACCCGGAGGGGCGGCGAGATGATCGCTTACAGCAATTCGCGGACTGTCGGCCCCCGTGCCGTTTCCAGCTCGGTTGCTCGGCAAAAAGCAAGTGAATTTCTGAAGAGCAAAGGGTTCGAAGACATGACTCCGGTTACTTATGATGCTTACGACAATGTCGGCAGCTTCACATTTGTCAAATCCAAGGACGGAGTCCTGATTTATCCTGAGAAAGCGGTAGTCCGCGTTGCATTGGATAATGGTGAGGTAACGGGTCTTCAATGCAGCGACTATGTATATGAGAAGAGCACAAACAAAGCGGCCAAGCTTCCAGCAGCGAAGCTGTCCCTCTCGGCAGCACGAAAGCATCTGAACCCTGAATTTAAGGAAAGTTATCATCGTAAGGCCGTTATTGAGAATGAAGCCGGCGAGCGTGTGGCGGCATATGAGTTCGGCGGACGGATTAACGGATCCGCTTACCGGATCTATCTGAACGGCATTACAGGTGAAGAAGAGAAGGTAGAAGAGTTCCGTCCGTCCAGCGCTTCCCTCTCCTAATAGCAGCTTCATATTCAGCAGCTTGGTATTTTGCAGCTCCGGCAGCCTTCCTCAATAGAGGGAGGTTGTCTTTTTTATGAAATAAGTCTCAATTTTAAACGAAGGACATGCTATAATTTCAGTAGAAATTCAGAAACAAGTAGCGGCGGTGAGACATTTGTATCCAAAAATTAATGATTTTGTTTATCTTCAAGTGGCTTCCAGCGACGAAAAGGAAGGAAGAACCGAATACAAATCGCGTATATCCGACATTGAAGAGGATGCCTTTCTGATTGAAGTGCCCATGGAGATCGGGCATAACCGCTTGAAGAGGCTTTTTATTGGTGAAGAGCTTTCCGTTTATTTCATGAGTGAATCGGGAACGAAGAACTATTTTAATACTTATGTCCTGGGATTTACGAACGAAGTAGTACGTCAGGTAAGAATCCGGAAGCCGAATCCGGACTCTATCACACAGATTCAGCGGCGTAATTTTCTCAGAGTGCCCGCCGAGCTTGAATTGGCATTAGGGATGAAGAACGGCGAACGTCTTCTGGTCATTACGGATGATGTAGGCGGGGGCGGCGTGTCTTATTATACCGATCAATCCCACCCGGTCACGGAGGAGGAACAGCTGGACTGCTGGCTGCTGATCCCGTATAAGAACGGTCTGATCGAGCATGCGCACTTTGAAGCGGAAGTTGTCCGGCAGAAAAAGATGGAATCAGGCAAGCAGCAGATTATGCTTAAATATATCGGTATAACCGATTTTGAGCGGCAGAAAATTATCCGCTACTGCTTTGAGCGGCAATTCGATTTCAGAAACCGCTGATTATTTTGCCATCTGCTCCAGCGGCATACATATTCCCCGCAACTCCGGGCATGCTAATCCTAGGTTAAATGTAAAGGAAGGATTCAGATGAACCGGGATTCGAAGGAAGAGGAGTATACGCGATTGTTTATCCAGTTCAGCAACCAGGTGCAGAAAGGTTTTCGAACAGCGCTGATTCTGCTTCTGGTGGGTCTGTGCCTCACTCAGGGGCTGCTGAGAATACCTGCTGTCCGCAGTGTATGGTCATCAGCTGAAAGGTGGGAAGGGGAACGTCTGAAGCCCCTTTGGCTGCCTGAGGACAATCAAGCCGGAAACTGAGCTTTTTGCATCCTTATTTTATATGTGGTATAATTTTCACGTCGCAGGCAAAGCCTGCTTTTTTCTTGAGTTTTAGCGTTTGAGGAGGATATCCCTTGTCAGGTCAATCGAAGGGTTACACCAACTGCAAAATCAACATCGCCATCGACGGACCCGCGGGGGCAGGCAAAAGTACAGTAGCACGTATGGTTGCCGGTGCACTGGGTTATATCTACGTCGATACCGGCGCGATGTACCGTGCGGTAACATTACGTATGCTGCAGCTTGGCATTCCGCCGGAAGATGAAGAGAAAGTGCTTCAAGTTGCCCAGAAACTGGTTATTGAATTACAGCCTGGCGAATTTGGGCAGAAGGTGCTTCTTGATGGAGCTGATGTCACGGAGTCGATCCGGTCCAGTGACATTAATGCGAATGTGTCGCGATATGCGCAAATCGAGGGGCTGCGGGCCTTAATGGTCTCTCTTCAGCGGCAAATGGCTTTGCGCAAAGGCGTTGTTATGGATGGACGCGATATCGGCACAACAGTTCTTCCTGATGCGGAAGTGAAGGTGTTTATGACAGCTGCAGTGGAAGAACGGGCGCGGCGCAGGTTTCAGGAGCTTAAGAATCCAGAAAGCACATCGCTTGAGAAGCTAACACGCGACATTGCTGAACGCGACCGGCTGGATGCGGAACGGGAAATTTCACCCCTCCGTCAGGCAGAAGATGCCGTGCTGCTGGACACTACGCGAATGTCAATTACTGAAGTGTCTGAGGCTATTGTAAGACTATGTAAGGCTCATGGGATGGAGAGAAGTGTAGAATGATTTACCGCTTGTGCAGATTTATTGCGAAAGTCATTTATAAGCTGCTGTTCCGGATTGAAGCTGTCGGTTTGGAGCACATACCGCAAGAAGGCGGAGTGTTGTTATGCTCAAACCATATCAGCAATTTTGATCCCCCGTCAGTAGGGATTTTGCTGAAGCGCAAGGTTCACTTCATGGCCAAAGCCGAATTGTTTAATGTACCACTGCTCGGCAAGCTCATTAAGGCACTCGGGGCTTTCCCGGTGAAAAGAGGCGGCGTAAGCAAGGAATCAATTAAAATATCCCTTAAGCTTCTGCGCGAGGGGCATGTTATGGGGATTTTTCCTGAAGGCACCCGCCATGCAGCGGCAGATGCCGCAGTGAAGAAGGGCGCGGCAAACTTCGCGCTTCGAAGCGGAGCAGTGGTGATTCCCGTAGCGATACTTGGCAATTATAAACTTTTTAGAAAAGTAAGAGTGGTTTACGGGCCGCCGGTGGACTTGGACGAGTTCCGCGAGAATCCTACTGGTGATGCGGTTGACATTGCGACAGAGAGGATCATGTCGTCGATCCGGCAGCTTAAACAAGGCAGTGCCTGAAAGTCTTTACGGCTTAACCGCCAATCTGACTATCATGCTTATGCATGAAGTTATGAAAGACTTGGCAAGCTATAACAGATTTATCATGTTTTGAACTACGCCTACAAGCGAGTTTAAATAAATGGGCTTATCGAACTGAGGAGGTTATTGAAATGTCGGAAGAAATCAAAGATCAACAAGAAGTTGTGGAAACTGCAAATCAAGACGAACTGGACCAAATCGTATCCTTGAAAAAAGGGGACACCGTCAAAGGAACGATTGTCAAGGTTGAGGACAATCAGGCTTATGTAAGTCTTGGATATAAATATGACGGAATTATCCCTATTCGCGAGCTGTCTTCGGTACACCTGGACTCCGCCGGCGAAGTGGTACAGGTCGGTCAAGAAGTAGAAGCTAAAGTTGTCAGCATTAACGACGAGAAAGAAAGCCTTGTTCTCTCCAAACGTGCGATCGACAGCGAGAATGCTTGGGATGAACTGCAGGCCAAGTTTGATAGCAGCGAGACGTTTGAAGTAGTCGTTGCAGACGTTGTCAAAGGCGGAATTGTAGCTGACGTAGGCGTTCGCGGATTCATTCCTGCTTCTATGGTTGAGCGTCATTTTGTTGAAGACTTCAGCGATTACAAAGGGCGTACCCTGCGTGTTAAAGTTAAAGAGCTTGACCGCGAGAACAATAAAGTGATTCTGTCCCAGAAAGACGTTCTTGAAGAAGAGTTCGAAGCTAACAAACATAAGGTGATGGCTGAGCTTCAAGAAGGATCCGTTATTGAAGGTACGGTTCAGCGTCTGACTGACTTTGGCGCATTTGTAGATGTAGGCGGTGTAGACGGTCTGGTTCACGTTTCCGAAATTGCATGGAACCATGTGAATAAACCGGCTGACGTTCTCTCCGAAGGCGATCAGGTGAAAGTTAAAGTTCTGAAAGTCGATCCTGAGAAAGGCAAAATCAGCCTGAGCATCAAAGCTGCTGCTCCAGGTCCATGGGAAACGGCTGCTGACCAGTTTAAATCCGGCGATATCGTATCCGGACAAGTAAAACGTCTTGCTCCATTCGGCGCTTTTGTTGAAATCGCACCAGGCGTTGAAGGTCTCGTTCATATTTCTCAAATTTCACATAAACATATCGGTACTCCGCATGAAGTACTGAAAGAAGGTCAAGACGTTCAAGTCAAGATTCTTGAAGTGAATCCTTCCGAGAAACGCGTCAGCCTGAGCATTAAAGAAACGGAAGAGGCTCCAGCGGAATCCGCTAAGCCGGAAAGAACTTCTTCCCCTAACCGTGAAAGAAGAGACAGCGTGAAGGCTGAAGATTTGGGCAATAATCCAAATGTATCCCTCAGCAATCAAGGTCTGAGCATTACGCTTGGCGAGCGTTTCGGCGACAAGCTGAGCAAATTGAAATAAGAAACGACCATTGAAAGTTGGCAGCGAACGGCGAACTCGGCAGAGGGTTCGCCGTTTTTTATGTCATGGGCTGAAGCGGATTGAATTGTTCGCCAATCGCTCTATTTTTTGCTATGATGATGTACGGATAGATGGGGTAGAATTGTACGAAAGATAACTCCAGACAGAAGACAGAGGACAGGCTTTTTTAGGAGGAATGTGAATGGCAAGACCAGTTGTGGCCATCGTCGGACGGCCGAATGTGGGGAAATCCACGATTTTTAACCGGATTATTGGCGACAGGCTCGCTATCGTAGAGGATAAACCCGGAATTACAAGAGACCGGATTTACGGTACCTCGGAATGGAACGGCAAGTCGTTTAGTATTATTGATACAGGCGGTATTGAGATAGACGGGGACGATATGATCATGAAGTCAATCCGTGCCCAGGCAGAACTGGCGATTGAGGAAGCCGATGTCATCGTGTTTATGTGTGATGCAAAGTCGGGCATAACGCAGTCAGACGAGGAAGTCGGCCAGCTGCTGTACCGTTCCGGCAAACCGATCTTGCTCGCTATTAATAAAGTCGATAATTTGGAGCGCCAGGATCATATTTATGAGTTCTATAATTTAGGCTTTGGTGATCCGATCGGCGTATCGGGAAGTCATGGCACCGGTATAGGCGATCTGCTGGATGCCATTACGGATCATTTGCCTGAACCCAAAGAGGAAGAGTATGACGAAGATGTGATCCGGGTAGCGCTGATCGGGCGTCCGAACGTAGGGAAATCTTCATTGGTGAACGCCATTTTAGGGGAAGAGCGCGTTATTGTCAGCAATGTGGCGGGAACAACACGCGATGCAATCGACACCCCTTTTGAGAAAGATGGCCAGCGGTATGTGCTCATTGATACGGCAGGTATGCGTAAACGCGGCAAGGTTTATGAATCCACCGAAAAATACAGCGTTATGCGGGCTATGAAGGCCATTGAACGGGCTGACGTTGTACTTGTTGTCATCAATGGCGAGGAAGGGATTATTGAACAGGACAAGCATGTTGCCGGATATGCGTATGAAGCCGGTAAGGCAGCCGTATTTGTCGTCAACAAGTGGGACGCTGTAGAGAAGAATGACAAGACCATGAATGAATTTGAGAAGAAGATCAGGGATCATTTTCTGTTTATGACCTATGCCCCAGTTGTCTTCTTGTCTGCATTAACAAAGCAGCGGCTGCATAAACTGCTTCCGGTCGTCCAGCAGGCTGCGGAACAGCATGCCAGACGGGTAGCCACCCATCTTCTGAATGATGTGGTCTCCGATGCGATCGCAATTAATCCTCCTCCGACCGATAAAGGCCGCAGGATGCGGATTAATTATGTGACTCAAGTAGCGGTGAAGCCTCCTACCATGGTGGTATTTGTCAATGATCCGGAACTGATGCATTTCTCCTATGAACGTTATTTGGAGAATAAGATCCGGGCTGCGTTTGACTTTGAAGGCACGCCGATCCGCATCTTTACACGTCGTAAATCAGATAAAGAAGATTAGGGGAGAGCTATTGTGATTCTTTCTGTTTTGGCTGTGATCATTTCGTATTTGCTGGGCTCTGTGAGTTTTAGTGTTCTAATGGCGAAAGGGTTAAAGGGCATTGATATCCGGAATCATGGAAGCGGCAACGCGGGAGCTACGAATACACTTCGTGTGCTGGGCAAGGGTCCGGGGATCCTTGTCCTTGTTCTCGATATTCTGAAGGGCGTTGTCGCTGTGCTTCTTGGCCGCTGGCTTGGGGGCAGCAGTGAGTGGGTTCCGGCACTGTGCGGACTTGCTTCGATTATCGGACATAACTGGCCGGTTTATTTCCGCTTTAAAGGCGGGAAAGGTATTGCCACCACGGTTGGGGTTATGGCTTGTCTTGCTTTTATTCCAGTGTTGTGTGCCGCAATTATCTTAATTATTGTTGTAGCAATCACCAGATACGTCTCTTTGGGATCTTTGCTGCTCGTCCTGCTCACACCTGTATTTATGCTGATATTCAGCTCTAACGGGGCAGATTTCTGGCCCAACTTCTGGGCGAGTGTACTCATCTGTATATTTGCATTCTGGAGACACCGGTCGAATATTGTGAAAATTGCTCAGGGGAGAGAGAACAAACTGGGCTCTAAAGGGGGATTCTGATTTGTTTGCAAAAGCGGCGGTATTAGTGGCAGGAAGCTGGGGAACGGCATTGGCCTCCGTTTTGGCCGACAAAGGGATTCAGGTGTCACTATGGACAAGAAATGAATCACAGGCTGAAGAAATTAACCGGGATCATCATAATCATTACTTACCTGGGGTAACGCTTTCGTCTTCTATTAAAGCAACCACCGATATGGGCGAAGCCGTCAAGGATGCAGAAGCGGTCGTCATCGTTTCGCCGTCCTCGGCTGTCCGTCAGGTTTCCAGTGAGCTGAAGAAGCATTGGAACCCGGGTCAGCTGATTATTCACGCCGTCAAAGGATTTGAAACGGAAACTTTGAAAAGGGTCTCGACGGTAATCTCTGAAGAGCTGGGCTGTGAGGAAGGGCGCATCGTCGTCTTATCCGGTCCGAGCCATGCGGAGGAAGTGGTACAGCAGTGCCCGACCACCGTTGTAGTCGCTTCATTGGAAGAAGGGGAGGCAGAGCGGGCACAGGATCTGTTCATGAACTCTTATTTCCGTGTATATACAAACCGGGATATGGTTGGCGTCGAGCTGGCCGGGGCCTTAAAGAATATCATAGCTTTGGGTGCCGGAATGTCGGACGGCTTGGGGTACGGAGACAATGCGAAAGCGGCTTTGCTGACGCGCGGTCTTGCGGAAATAACCCGGATCGGCGCCCAAATGGGTGCCAACCCTCTGACCTTTGCCGGACTGGCCGGAATCGGCGACCTGGTCGTAACTGCCACCAGCAAACACAGCCGGAACTGGCGTGCCGGTTCTATGCTTGGCCAAGGCATGTCGCTTGAGCAGGTGCTGAAGCAAATGGACATGGTAGTCGAAGGTGTACGCACAACTAAGGCGGCTTCTGAAATCTCGGAGAAATACGGAGTTCAGATGCCGATTGCCAAACAGCTGTATCAAGTCTTGTTCGAGGGACTGGATGCCCGCACAGCGGTCGAAGCCTTGATGGGCAGAGACAAGAAGACGGAGATGGAGGTCATGTCTCTGGAAACCTGGGAGCAGTGGCATACATAAGAACAGTGTAACGCCGGGCTGTCAGCCAAAACCGGGCGGCTCATAGACTCACCCTTCCCCCCTCTTCCTCATATAGTGGGAGGGAGCACTGCCGGAGGAGGGATGAGCATGAGCAAAAATGTTTCCAAAGACGCCCTGGACATGATTAACAAGAAGGCGGGGAAAAATATTACGGAAGGTGCCGTCAAGAAACTGGCCAGCACGGTTAAACCTTCGACACTGCAGAATGAAGCCCAGCTTCGTCAGCTGATTAAGTCGGTGTCGGCCATGGCTAAAGTGCCGGTTTCTGAAGCCACCATTAACGAAATTGTCAGCGCCGTGAAGAAGAGCGGCATGAACCCGCATAACATGGAAGCTTTGATGAAGATGATGATGAAGAAATAAGCTTAACCTCCAGGGCATCCTGGAAGCGGTTCGAGAACCTCGGCGTACAGCCGCAGGTTCTTTTTTGTTTCCGGGCAGATTTTTGATTTTGTGGATTGGGCAAATGTGATACGATGAGGCAATATGGGATTAGAAAGGATCTTGCAGATTGGACACACTAGGATATCTGGACAATCGGAACAGACTGAAGGAATATCTTGAAGAGAGAAACTATGAATCCAATCCCGGCTTGGAGCGAGCTCTGGCAGCCCTGACCGGGCTTCTACAAAGCTCCGGAGGCTGTAAGTGGCTTGCAGGCGGAAGCGCAGGCTTATGGCTTCAGGGCGCGGAATTGGCAGCTCCGCCGAGAGACATTGACATCTATGCGGAGAAAGAGGCCGCGGTTCATCTTCATGAATGCTTGAAGCCGTTTGCCGTGGATACACCAAAATGGGACAGAAGCGGAATCTATGTTTCTTTGCTGAGCCATTATAAGATTGAGGATTATACCGTTGAGCTTGTCGGCGGATTTGAGGTTCGTGCGTCCCTTGGACACTATAAAGTGGAAATTGAGAATCTGCTTGATTTATATGCGGCAGAAATTATGCCTGGGCTGAAGGTGATGCCTTTGGCGCATGAATATATTTTTAATCTGCTGCGCAGCCGGCCTGACCGGTATAAAGCTGTTGCAGAGCAAATGAACCGCAGGCCTGAACTGCACTTGCCGCTGCTCGAAGAGATGGCTGAGCGAAACGGCTGGACGAAGCATCAGCAGACAGAAATGGATAAGCTTTCCCCTATATGGGGATGGCAGAACAACATGCGATAGGAGCACGATAAGGTGGAGACAGCGATTACATTTGAGCCGATGGGCAAGACGTTTAAGGCTCGTCCCGGAAGTACAGTCCTGCAGGCAGCCCTGCAGCACCGGATTTCTATTCCGACCCGCTGCAAAGGGATGGCCGGATGCCTCATGTGCAAGGTGAGAGTTTCTCCTGAGCATCAGGCTGCCCTGACTGCCTGTACGCCGGCAGAGGAACGCAAGCTGGGGCCGCTGCTGCAGGAAGGGGTGCGACTGGCCTGCCAGGCCAAGATTAAAGGGCATGCCGTCGTCACGGTGCCTGAAGATCCGCTCAAGGCTGCGATCAGGAAGCAGCTGGAGGCGCAGAATCAAGAGGATAAGCTGTGGTAGTAGAGCTAGACTAAGAGGACTAGCAGACCGGGACCGGGAAATTTCCCGGTTTTTTTTCGTTCAAGCAATTTTAGCTGATGTTGTCATATCGGTTGCTAGATTCGCATAAACATTCATTACAGTGCGGGATTGCCCGTTCCTTTGCGCGCAGCGAGCACCTGGCCGTCCTCTTAAATTGTGTACCCGAAAGTTCAAATGAATTCAGACATAATTTGAAATCCGGTACATAAGATGGTACTAGTCCAAATGCATGTACGAGTTCACGCCGCTTACGTAATCGATGCTGCTTAGGATCGCTCGGCGGTGGACGACGGAATAGGGAGGCTGCTCTGCCGCCTGCAACAGCTTGAATGGTAAGTGGTTCCTACAGCATGGGCGGAGGCTCGCAGGGCATTTATCCTTCGGCGAAATTTGAGGAGGGGATATCATTGGTATTGGAGAAAGTTGACATTTTTAAGGACATTGCCGAACGTACCGGAGGAGATATTTACTTGGGGGTTGTCGGAGCGGTCCGTACAGGTAAATCAACTTTTATTAAACGTTTTATGGAAACGGTAGTTCTGCCTAATATCGCCAGCGAGGCTGACCGGGTTCGGGCTGTAGATGAGCTCCCGCAAAGCGCTGCAGGCAAAACCATTATGACTACTGAACCGAAATTTGTGCCGAACAACGCGGTACAGATCAAGGTGGATGAAGGGTTAGAGGTTAATGTACGCCTCGTGGATTGCGTAGGTTATGCTGTTGAAGGGGCAAAAGGCTATGAAGACGAGAACGGCCCTAGAATGATCTCCACTCCTTGGTTCGAAGAACCTATTCCGTTCCAGGAAGCGGCTGAAATCGGAACCCGCAAAGTCATTCAGGAGCATTCCACATTGGGGGTTGTCATTACAACGGACGGTACTGTTGCCGACATCCCGCGTTCCTCCTACGTTGAATCTGAAGAGCGCGTCGTAGAGGAATTGAAGGAAGTAGGCAAGCCGTTTGTGCTTGTGATCAACTCCACCAAGCCGCGCAGTGAGGAGACCTTGCAGCTGCGCAGCGAGCTTGCTGCCAAATATGATATTCCTGTGCTGACGCTCAGCGCGGCTACGATGACAGAGGAGGACGTCACAGGCGTTCTGCGTGAAGTGCTGTATGAATTCCCGGTTCACGAAGTGAACGTTAATCTTCCTAGCTGGGTGATGGTGCTGAATGAGAACCACTGGCTGCGCAGCAACTACGAGAACTCTGTCCGCGAAAGCGTCAAAGATATCCGCAGGCTGCGTGATGTAGACCGTGTGGTAGGCAGCTTCCTGGAGTATGATTTTATCGACCGTGCCGGCTTAAGCGGCCTGAATATGGGTCAGGGCGTAGCAGAAATCGACTTGTACGCGCCTGATGACCTCTATGACCGGATCCTGACAGAAGTGGTTGGTGTGGAGATCCGCGGCAAAGACCATCTGCTGCAGCTGATGCAGGAATTCACTCATGCCAAGCGTGAATATGACCGTTTTGCCGAAGCGCTTGAAATGGTGAAGACAACCGGCTACGGGATTGCTGCTCCAACCCTTGCCGAGATGGCGCTCGACGAGCCGGAGCTGATCCGCCAAGGCTCCAAATTTGGCGTAAGGCTGAAAGCGACGGCACCTTCCATCCATATGATCCGGGTAGATGTAGAATCCGAATTTGCCCCGATTATCGGTACGGAGAAGCAGAGTGAGGAGCTTGTCCGCTATCTGATGCAGGATTTCGAGAACGACCCGATCAAGATCTGGGAGTCCGATATTTTCGGCCGGTCTCTTCATTCGATTGTACGTGAAGGCATCCAGGGAAAAATCGCCCTTATGCCGGACAACGCCCGCTATAAGCTTCAGGAAACGCTCGGCCGGATCATCAACGAAGGCTCAGGCGGCTTGATCGCGATCATTTTATAAGCAGTTTCACGACTGCTGAACAGGCAACCAGCTGGAAGCGTTTTGGACGCTTTTGGCTGGTTTTTGTTTGGTTAATCTATTAATTTTAACTTGAAATTAGAGATTGACTGTATTACTATAAGTTTGTTCTCGGCTTCAAAAGCCTTGAGAAATCCGCGTTTTTCAAGGGATCCAAGAGCTGTTATTTGCGCAATGCATAAAATTAGCGTATAATTTCGAGCAAAACGGAAACAAATGATAGCATAATAATGATCCTTGTTGGGGAGGTGAAATTGAATGAATAAGTCTGAACTGATTAGCCAAGTTGCTGAAAGCACCGAACTTTCCAAGAAGGACGTAACGAAAGCCGTTGACGCTGTTTTCGAAGCGATTTCCGAAGCCTTGCAAAACGGAGATAAGGTTCAACTGGTAGGATTCGGAAACTTCGAGGTTCGTGAACGTTCCGCCCGTAAAGGACGCAACCCGCAAACAGGCGAAGAAATCGAAATCCCTGCTAGCAAAATCCCTGCTTTCAAACCAGGTAAAGCGCTTAAAGACGGAATTAAATAAAGCATTCTACATATTTTTCCGTAAGAAGGGACGTGGGCTAAAGTTCACGGCCCTTTCTTTTTTCAACAAATAATTATAGAATATAAGCAATTTAACAATACAGCCGGGAGGGAGGACTCTCGTGATGGAACAGCAAGCTGGAGGCAGCGGCCAAAGCGGCCAAAGCGGCGCAAGCGCCCCAAACAGCACGGTCGGCGATTATTTCGTCGTTAAGGCGAAGGAACAAGGAGTTCAGGTAATTGGGCTTACCCGGGGGAAGGATACCCGTTTTCATCATACGGAGAAGCTGGATAAGGGCGAGGTGCTGATTGCACAGTTTACGGATCATACCTCGGCAGTCAAAGTCCGCGGGAAAGCAGTCATTATGACCAAGCTTGGCGTAATTGAAACGGAAGAATAATAAACTGCAGGCATAGCCTGCTTTTTTTCGTTGTAAAATGAGGTAGACCCTGTTATTGATGCTCCCGTTTTGCGGGTAAGAAAGAAGGGATGCCTCTTGCTGAGATGGAAGCTTTCTGCTCTTCTTTGTTTAAGTATGCTGATGGTCGTCCTGTTATCTGCCAAGGTTCTCACGGCTGCTGAGCCGCTTCGTCTGCGACCGGCGGCCGGATCAGGCATTACGGAAGCAGCGGCTTTGCAGCTGACAAATTCGAATCTGGTTGACCTGCTATCTGAGCTGCCGCTCAATTTAAGGATTGCCAGAGCCGAAATCAGCGGAACTACACTGGCAGTAGATTTGAAAATGCAAACCAGCGCCGGCGGCGTGTCACCGGTGTATGAGGATATGGCCAAGCTGGGAAGCCTTGCGCTGCTGAGAAGCGGCAATATGGAGCAGCTCAGGCTCAGATTTGTGGCAGAGGATCCGTGGACAGGCGACCGCCATCTGCTGCTGGCCGCCGAACTGAACCGGGATGAGCTGTCCGGCCAAGTGGAGCAGGTGCTTGGGCAGCTGGATGCGCAGGGTGAGAGCCCGCTGGAGGAAGCGCTTAAAGAGCAGCTTCATATCGTAGAAACGGCTTTGTGGAAGAAAGCTTTTTCCGGCAGCAGTTAGTTCTTATGCCCCAAAAACGAATGGTTTAAATCGTGCGCAAGGTATTAAAATGTGGTATAATATTCAACATTGTGGCAAACCGTTAATGTCATTACAGTTCGGCTCGGAGGAAAACATGAAATTGTATCGCGTTCCTGACTTGGCAAAAAAATATGTCGATTACGACATGATCTCCACTCATACGGAGCTGGCGGATTTTCCGGATTCGCGCGTCCGTTTGTTATACACTTTTCTTAAGCATCAGCAGCCGGATAATGAAAATGAAAGCCTGCTTGAGGTATGCGCCCTGGCCGTATATTTGCTTCAGCTCGGCCTTGATACGCACGATCTGATTGATCCTGAGCCCGTCCGCAAAGAAGAGAAGCTCATGCGCTCCAGACAGCTCAAGGTACTGGCCGGCGACTATTTCAGCAGCCTGTTCTACCAGCTTCTGGCCAAATCGGGCCAAATCCAGCATATCTCGCTGCTTTCTTCTGCCGTTTGCGAAGTCAACCGTTTGAAGGCGCGTTTTTACACGAAGATGAAGGATCTGCTGCTAAGCGCGGAAGATTACGTGAAAGAATCCGCTTTGGTTAAAATGCAGCTGTTCGCATTCTTTACCCCGCTGCTGGACAAGTCGGCCCAGCCTTTTTGGCGTCCACTGCTGGCCGAGATCAGCAAGTGCGAAGCGCTGGCCGCCGAAATGTCTTTGACGGCACGTGAACCCATGAGCCATAAAGGCTTTGCCTACCTGCGTATTTTGGAATCCGGCAGCGATGAGGACAAAGCGGTGCTGGGCCGGTCCAAGCTGAATGCGCGGGAGTGGTCCACCCTGCTGCTGAAGTACAAAGTAATCGAGCAGCTGGCGGACAAGCTGCACCAATCGGTAGAACAAATTCAGCTGCTGCTGCAGGATATGGCGGGGGAGCGGTTCAGCAAAGAACTGGCGGAGATCGCTGAGCCTTTCAAAGCGCTGCTGAGCAAGCCACGCACGGCATGGAACGAAGGGTAAGGTGTAGCCAATGGCCAAGAAGATCGAGGACAAGGAGCAGTTTGTACATTCCGTATTTGAAAGCATTGCTCCCAAATATGATTTGATGAACGATATTCTAAGCTTCCGCCGGCACAAAGCGTGGAGGAAGTTGACAATGCGCAAAATGGACATGAAGCCTGGCGATTCAGCCATTGACCTGTGCTGCGGAACGTGTGACTGGACGATCAGCATGGCTGAACAAAGCGGAGGAAGCATTACCGGTCTTGATTTCAGCCCTAATATGCTTGCGGTCGGCAGTCATAAGGTGAAAGAGAAGAATCTGGATCGGCAGATTAACCTCATTCAAGGCAATGCCATGGAACTTCCCTTTGAGGATAACCGCTTCGACTATGCAACGATTGGATTCGGACTGCGAAATGTCCCGGATCTGCGGCGGGTGCTGAGTGAAATGAAGAGGGTGGTTAAGCCTGGCGGAATGGTTGTGTGCCTGGAACTGTCCAAGCCGACCTGGCAGCCGTTTAAAGGGATCTATTATCTATATTTCAAACAGATTCTTCCTTTCCTTGGCAAACTTGTTGCCAAACGTTATGAGCAGTATAAATGGCTGCCTGATTCCCTGGTGCAGTTCCCCGGCAGGCATGAGCTTGCTGAAATTTTCCGGGAGACCGGGCTGAAGGAAGTTCAGGCCTATCCACTGACAGGCGGGATAGCCGCCTTGCATATTGGAGTGAAGGAGAAACTCGATGTTTAGAAAGATTGGCATTTTTCTGCAAATGATCAAGTTTGAGCATACCTTATTTGCGCTTCCGTTTGCCTTCATGGGCTCACTGCTGGGCGCAGTAGCGATGAAGGATTCCTTTCCGACCTGGGCACAGATCGGCTGGGTGCTGATGGCCATGTTTGGAGCCCGAAGCGCAGCGATGGGCCTTAACCGCTTGATCGACCGTGTGAGCGACGGTAAAAATCCCCGGACAGCCGTCAGAGCTATTCCGGCAGGTCTGCTTCGTATTTCGGAAGTGCTTGTCTTCATCGTTGTGTCTTTTGCGCTGCTCTTCTGGGCCGCTTCCGAGCTTAATCCGCTCTCATTAAAGCTTCTTCCTATAGCCGTAGTCATGCTGGTTCTTTACTCATACACCAAACGTTTTACCTGGCTCTGTCACGTCGTGCTTGGTTTTACGATCGCGCTGGCCCCTCTTGGCGGCTGGGTGGCGGTAACAGGTAAGGTAGACTGGTCAGCCATGGTGCTGTTCATTACCATTGCGTTCTGGGTAGCGGGCTTTGACGTCATCTACGCCTGCCAGGACGTTGAGTTTGACAAGAAAGAAGGTCTCTATTCTATTCCTTCCCGCTTTGGGGTAAGTCGCTCTTTGATCATTGCAAAATCGTTCCATATTGTAACCGCCATTGGCTTCGTTGCCATGCTGCTCTTGTCTCATCTGGGATGGTGGTACACCGGCGGTATCGTGATCGCGCTGATTATTTTGTTCTATGAGCACCATATTGTCACGCCGAAGGATTTGAGCCGGCTGCAGACCGCTTTTTTTACAATGAACGGCGCGCTCAGTATTGTTGTATTCTGCTTTACACTTATTGATTTGGCGGTGCATGTATACCGATGAGTTCACAATCGAAACGGCCGTTGGTTGTCGGCATTACTGGGGCAAGCGGTTCGGTATACGGCGTGCGGCTCATCACCGTGCTGCTTGAAATGAATATTGAGGTTCACCTTGTGGTGACGCAGGCTGGCTGGCGGGTCCTCAAGGAGGAGCTTGGCTGGGAGACGACGGATCGCGAGAAAGCTCTTCAAGCTGCTTTTGGCCATTTACCCGGCAGGCTGGTCTACCATGCAGTAGGAGACATCGGAGCCTCCATCGCAAGCGGGTCCTTTCGGACAGAGGGAATGGTGGTCATTCCGTGTTCGATGGGGTCCCTGTCGGCAATCGCTCACGGTTCTTCGGACAATTTGCTGGCGCGTACTGCAGACGTTATGCTTAAAGAAGGCAGAGAGCTGATTCTGGTTCCCAGAGAAACTCCTCTGCATGCGATCCATCTGGAGAACATGCTGAAGCTGGCCCGTATGGGCGTGAAAATGATTCCGGCAATGCCTGCCTTTTACTTTGGCCCAGCAACGCTGGATGATCTAGTAGATTTTATGGTTGGAAAAGTGCTGGACAGTCTGCGTATTGAACACCAGCTGTTCAAGAGATGGGGGGAGCAACATGAGTCTGACACCAGATAGACCTACACGCATGGGTGTAATTGATTACACTAACGTTTGGCCAGTTACATACCATTTTGATAAACAAAGACTCAGCCGGCCGATTGAAATTGTCACTAAAGTTCCGGCGGTTCTAAACCGGGCATTGATCGCAGGGGTACTCGATCTTTCCCCGGTTTCTTCTTTTGCATACGGTCTGGCTTGCAGCCGGCTTGCCCTTCTGCCGGGATTGTCGGTCAGCTCCGAGGGTCCTGTAAATTCCATTTTGGTATTTTCCAAGGAACCTCTCCAGTCTGCAGCAAGCGGCACTATCGCGCTTACGAATACTTCGGCCACTTCGGTTAACCTGCTGAAGATTATTATGGAAAAATATTACGGCGGCCGTCCTGTCTATTGGGACAGTGAGCCTGATCTGGACAAGATGATGGACACAAGCGACGCTGCGCTGCTGATCGGAGATCACGCCATTAAAGCGTCCTGGAGAGATCACGGTTATTATGTAACGGACTTGGGGAAAGTCTGGAAAGACTGGACCGGCTTTGGCATGACCTTTGCCGTCTGGGCCGTGCAGCAATCGTTTGCCAAAGACAATGCAAAGTGGCTGGGAGAGATCGCAGAGGCCCTTCATGCGAGCCGGCAGCAGAGTGCCGCTGATCTCAGTCCGCTCGTCCTGAAAGCCTGCCGGGAGCTGGGCGGAACCGAGGCCTATTGGAATCATTACTTCCAGAACTTGACTTATGATTTTACAGAGGAAAGGCAGCGGGGGCTGCAGCTGTATTTTGACTACTGCCATGAGCTGAACCTATTGGACCATCCGGTACAGCTGTCTTTCTGGAATGAAACTACAGGGACACAGGTGAAACGATGAAAATGTTGGATTTGTTTGGCCCCATGAAAAAAGATATGGATTTCATCGAAAAGCAGCTATACAAAAGCGTTGAGGGTGAAGAGGGGCTGCTGAGCGAAACGTCCAGCCATCTGCTTATGGCCGGGGGAAAGCGTCTGCGTCCCGTATTTGTGCTGCTCGGCGGTAAATTCGGCGAATATAACCTGGAGCGTCTGCAGTATGTAGCTGTTCCGCTGGAGCTGATTCATTCCGCTTCCCTGGTGCATGATGACGTGATCGACGATGCCGACATGAGACGCGGCAAACCTACGGTTAAGTCGCAGTGGGACAACCGGATCGCGATGTATACAGGAGATTACATTTACGGTAAAGCTTTAACGCTGGCTACGCGGCTGGAGGATCCGCAGATTCACCGGATTTTAGCTAAAGCCATGGTTCAGATGTCCGTTGGCGAGATGGAGCAGATCCGGGATTTCTTCAACACCGAGCAGACCGTCCGCAATTATCTGCTGCGAATCCGCCGCAAAACAGCGCTGCTGATCGCGATCAGCTGCCAGCTGGGGGCCATAGCCGCTGGGGCTGCGCCCGCAGTCAGCCGTCTTCTTTACCGCTACGGCTATAATGTTGGTATGGCCTTTCAAATCCGGGACGATCTGCTTGACCTGTTAGGTACGGAGAAACAGATCGGTAAGCCGCCGGGCAGCGATATGCGTCAAGGCAATATCACTTTGCCGGTTCTGTATGCGCTTCAGGAAGAGCATCTGAGGGAGCCGCTGCTGAAGGAAATCCGGGAAATCCACAGAATGGACGGACGCAGGGACGCTGCGGAGGCCATTCAAATGATCCGGCAAAGCTCGGGAGTAAGAACAGCCGAAGAGCTGGCGGACAGATTTATTCATAAAGCGCTTGATGCACTTTCAAGGCTTCCAGAAATCAAGGCGAAAAAGAATTTACAGGATATTGCGCATTTTGTGAATAGAAGAACATATTAATCATTCATTTATTCCTCCTTTTCTGCTAAAATACGATTGAAATCGTATTATTCAGCGCTTTGCAATCCGCAGAGCGGTCACAACGCGGGAGGTAATCTTATGGAACGGACGTTTTTGATGGTCAAGCCTGACGGAGTACAGCGTGGTCTAATCGGCCGAATCGTCAGCCGCTTGGAAGACAAAGGGTTCAAATTGATTGCCGGAAAGTTTATGCTAATTTCCGAGGAGCAGGCAAAACGGCATTATGCCGAACATGAAGGAAAAGCATTTTTTGGAGAGCTGGTTGAGTTTATCACTTCTGGTCCCGTGTTCGCCATGGTTTGGGAAGGCGATGATATTGTGACACTCTCGCGCATGCTGATGGGCAAGACGAAGGTGACGGAAGCTCTGCCGGGAACCATCCGGGGAGATTTTGCCGCACATACGCCGTTTAACCTGATTCACGGCTCGGACAGCCCTGAAAGCGCTGCTCGTGAAATTGCCAATTTCTTTGATGAACAAGAACTTTTAAACTACGATAAAACCACTGCTAAATGGATTTGAGGTTGAATATGCAAGATAACTACATCCCAGAAGCTGTTCAGGAGAATGATCCCGATTATTTAGGCTTTATCCGCAGCGTGAAGCAAAGCACAGGCATCGACCTGGCTCTTTATAAGGAAGCGCAAATGAAGAGACGCTTAACTACACTGCGTAATAAGAATGGATTTGAGACGTTCTCGGCATTTTACACCGCAATGACTGCGGACAAGAAGTTATTTTATGAATTTTTGGACCGGATGACGATTAACGTCTCCGAATTCTGGCGCAATCCGAACCGCTGGGAAGTGCTGCGGGATTCGGTCATTCCGGAGCTTCTTAAGACCAATAACCGGCTGAAAATATGGAGCGCTGCCTGCTCGACTGGAGAAGAGCCTTATACGATTGCCATGATTCTCTCCGATTTGGGACTTCTGGCTTCGTCAAGCCTGACGGCCAGCGATATTGATGACGGGGCCCTGCTCAAAGCGCAGGAGGGTCTCTATGTGGACCGTTCGATCAAGGACGTTCCGCCTGACGTTGCTTCGAGATATTTTACGAATGAAGCGCCGATGCTCCGGGTGAGCGATCAGCTGAAGAAAGCAGTCAAGTTCAAGAAACAAAATCTGCTGCTGGATTCCTTTGAGGCCAATCACGATTTGATTGTCTGCCGCAATGTGATGATTTATTTCACTGAAGAAGCCAAGAGCGATTTATACCTTAAGTTCTCGAAGGCGCTGCGGCCTGGCGGCATGCTGTTTGTTGGCAGCACGGAGCAGATTTTCTCGCCGGCCCGGTACGGGTTCGAAGCCGCGGAAACCTTTTTCTACCGCAAATTATAAGAATGGTTTCATGCAAACCAGACTTGTCAGGGATAAACAGCTGAAGAAACCAGCGCAGTGTTGCGCTGGTTTCTTTTATTAGAAGCTTGCCGCCTGACTGAATTTCCGAGCAAATTTGAATCCCTGCGTGACAGAACGTATACTCAAATATTATAATGGGGCAAGAATATTCATTTTAGCTCTTTACAGTTTAACAGTTTAAAGGGGGAACGCACCATGAGTTTGCGTTATTTGACAGCGGGGGAAACGCACGGTCCTCAGCTTACAGCTATTATTGAAGGATTACCTAGTAACTTGAAGCTTGATTTTGAAGCTCTGAACTTTCAGCTGCTCCGCCGGCAAAAAGGCTACGGCCGCGGCCGCCGCATGCAGATCGAGAAGGATACTGCTGTAATTGCAGGCGGAGTGCGTCACGGATATACGACAGGTGCTCCGGTTGCTTTGATTGTAGAGAACAACGACTGGAAGCATTGGCAGAACATCATGAACATCGAGCCGATTGAAGGCACGGATGAAGAGAAGCGCCGGGTGCACCGTCCGCGTCCGGGACATGCCGATCTGAACGGGGGCTTGAAATACGATCTTAAAGATCTGCGGAACGTGCTGGAGCGCTCCAGCGCCAGAGAAACAGCGATCCGTGTAGCCTGCGGCGCGGTTGCGCGGCAGCTGCTTGAGCATTTTGGCATAAAAGTAGCCGGACAGGTTATCCGCATTGGCGAAATTGTAGCACCGCCGAATAATCTGCCGCTGGATGAGCTCGCCCGCCTGACCGAGGAGTCCTCAGTACGTGTAGTCGACAAGGACACGGAAGCGAAGATGGAAGCCTACATCGACCAGATCAAACAGGAAGGCGACTCGATCGGCGGAGTTGTAGAGTGCATCATTGAAGGAGCGCCTATAGGCCTTGGCAGCCATGTCCAATATGACCGCAAGCTGGACGGCCGGATTGCTCAGGCAGTTATGTCTATCAATGCCTTTAAAGGCGTTGAAATCGGAATCGGATTTGAAGCGGGTGAACTGCGCGGTTCCCAAGTGCATGATGAAATCCTGTACAGCAAAGAGAACGGATACTACCGGGCAAGCAACCGTCTTGGCGGTTTTGAAGGCGGTATGACCAACGGAATGCCGATCGTGGTCCGCGGTGTGATGAAGCCGATCCCGACGCTGTACAAGCCGCTGCAGAGCGTTGATATTGACACGAAAGAAGCTTTTGCAGCGCAGGTCGAGCGTTCTGATGCGTGCGCGGTGCCTGCGGCAAGCGTTGTGCTTGAGAATGTCGTAGCCTGGGAAGTAGCGAAAGCCTTCCTGGAGAAATTCGGCGGCGACTCCTTGGGCGAAATCGAGCGGAATTATGAAGCCTACAAGCAGCAATTGGAGCGCTACTAATGAGAACGGTACAAGTAGAATTAGGCGACCGCTCTTACCCGATTTATATCGGGGAGGGGCTGCTTGATCGTGCAGGAGAGCTCTTTGCGTCACGCGGCGTTTCTAAGAAAAGCCCGCTGCTTATTGTGACGGATGATCAGGTTGCGCCTCTTTATTTGGCCTCTTTGGAGAAGCAGCTGCAGGACAACGGGTATCAAACGGTGTCCCATATTGTCAGCAGCGGAGAGCAGTCCAAATCACTTCAGATATATGAGGAAGTAATGACAACTGCAATCCGTGCCGGCCTTGACCGCAGTTCTGCGGTAGTTGCGCTTGGCGGCGGCGTAGTGGGCGATCTGGCGGGATTTGTAGCAGCAACCTATATGCGCGGTGTTACCTTTGTGCAGGTGCCGACAACGATTTTGGCCCATGACAGCAGCGTCGGCGGCAAAGTGGCAGTTAATCACCCGCTTGCCAAAAATATGATCGGCGCCTTTCATCAGCCGGCGCTCGTCCTATACGATCTAAACACGCTGCTGACACTGCCACCGCGCGATGTGCGGTCCGGTTTGGCGGAAGTTATCAAACACGGCTTAATCTGGGACGAGAAATTTGCCGACTGGTGCGGCGAGCATGCACAGGAACTTTTGGGATTGGATCTTCCTGCCCTTGGCTATGCGCTGGAAATGGGCTGTTCCATCAAAGCCAAGGTGGTTTCCGGTGATGAACGCGAGAACGGACAGAGAGCTATTTTGAACCTCGGTCATACAATCGGCCATGCGCTGGAAGCGGTGGGCGGCTACGGAACCCTGCTTCATGGCGAGGCGATAGCAATCGGTATGATCGGTTCGGCTATGCTGGCGGTTAAACGCGGGAAACCGGAGGACATTCTGCCTAGAACGCGTTCGCTGATTGAGAAGTTTGAGCTTCCAACTGCAGTCCCGGCTGGCTGGGACGAGGAGGCGATCATCAGCGCCATGATGCACGATAAGAAATTCAGAGAAGATCAAATGGTATTCATTCTGCCTGAAGCAATCGGCAATGTCAGCATCGTTAAAGATATGACGGTTGCCGAGGTCAGGGATGTGCTGGGGCAGCTTAAGGAGGTGGAGCGGAATGTATAGCAGAGGAATCCGCGGAGCCACAACGGTTCAGAATAATGACGAAAGAGAAATTTTGCAGGCAACTGAGGAGCTGCTAAAGGAGATCACCGAGCGGAACCAGCTGGATCCGGAATTGGTCGGCAGCGTCTGGATTACGATGACTACGGATTTGGACGCGGCTTTTCCGGCAAGAGCGGTAAGGGCAGTAGGCGGATGGGATTTTGTACCTTTAATGTGTGCGACTGAGATTCCTGTCAAAGGCAGTCTGCCGCGCTGCATCCGTTTTTTGATTCAAGTCAATACGGAGAAAGCGCAGCGCGATATGCACCACGTCTATTTGCGTGACGCACGGATTTTGAGACCTGACCTGGCCAAGTAGCGGATTGTCCTTTTTGAAAAGAGTTGCCAAAAGGCAGTGCATCCGTTATAGTGTCAGTAGGAAACAGAACACATGACTTGACGTGTTAGGGAATAGAATTGCCTTAGAGGAATTGGAGAGCCGATTCCGGGGCAGTATGACGGGAAATGAATGGAGTTTAACCTTACTTAACAGTTAGAAGAGTAGAGCTGAGATGAGCTGAGCAGAGCCGAGAATAGCCGATAATTCCGAGCAGGGACGAAAGCTGGAGACAACAAGCGTGATGAAGTATTTATTCTGTAACGTTTGTTTGCTGCATCTTTCAATAACCGGTCGTATTGTCGTTCGTTATCTGCGATCAATGGCAAGCCTCTACTTTTGTAGAGGCTTTTTTTATTGCCGCTCATCCTCCGCCGCATCCATTAAGGAGGAATTGATTTGACGACAACCCCAAATGTAGAACAGGTGCTTACCCTGGCGGGCGACTACAACCTGATTCCGGTTATGAGGCCTCTGCTTGCTGATTTGGAGACACCGATCCGCCTGTTTCAACGGTTCGCTTCCAAGGACCGCGCTTTCCTGCTGGAGAGCGTTGAGGGCGGAGTGAAATGGGCCAGATATTCATTTATCGGTACGGACCCTTTCTTGATGATTTATGGGAAAAAGGGCCAGATGGTGCTTGAGCGCAGCGGCAGCCAAACGAATCTTTCCGGCAAGCCGCTGGAAGAGCTTAAGGCTCTGCTCCGGCAGTACCGCAGCCCAAGGCTGGAAGAAATGCCGCCGTTTACAGGCGGGGCGATCGGATTTTTCGGATATGATCTGCTTCAATATTACGAGAAGCTTCCCGCGCATTCTGTGGACGACTTGGGCATGCAGGACATCCAGTTTATGTTTTGCGATCAGGTTATTGTATTCGATCATGTCAAACAGAGAATTTTGCTAGTTGCCAACGTTCATATCGAGCCGGGAGCCAGTGATGAGCAAATCCGGACGGCTTATGAAGAAACCTGCCGCAGGCTGGATGAAACAGCGGAAATGCTGGAGAAGCCGGCCAGCGGCGAAGGCTTGAACCGCCGGCCGGTTCCGGAGCATGTGGAGCTTGGAGAGATCAAATCCAATCTTACCAAAGCGGAGTATATGGCGAACGTTGACCGGGCGAAGGAGTATATCCGGGCCGGAGATATTTTTCAGGTGGTACTTTCACAGCGATTTGAGATCGAGACACAGGTGTCCCCGATGCATGTCTACCGCCTGCTTCGGACGACCAACCCGTCTCCTTACATGTACTATTTGAAGCTGGATGATGAGATTATCGTCGGCACCTCGCCTGAAGCGCTTGTCAAGGTCGATGAAGGCCGGGTAGAGACACGTCCGATCGCCGGCACCCGCCCAAGGGGGGCAACGCCCGAGGAGGACGATAAGCTGGAAGCGGAGCTCTTGGCGGATGAGAAGGAGCGGGCAGAGCATCTGATGCTGGTGGATCTGGGACGGAACGATCTTGGCCGGGTGTCCGAGTTTGGCACCGTGAAGTGCGATACCCTGATGAGTATCGAAAAATATTCCCACGTCATGCACATCGTCTCTAACGTGTCCGGGCAAATGCGGAAGGATAAAGATTTCTTTGATGCATTCCTGTCCTGTCTGCCTGCAGGCACCGTATCGGGAGCTCCGAAGCTGAGAGCAATGGAGATTATCGCCGAGCTGGAGCGGGAGGCGAGAGGCACGTATGCGGGAGCGATCGGTTACCTTGGATTCTCCGGCAACATGGATTCCTGCATTACGATCCGGACGATCGTCTTCAAAGGCGGCAAAGCCTACGTACAGGCCGGCGCCGGCATTGTATGGGATTCGGTTCCGGAGATGGAATATGAAGAAACGGTCAATAAAGCGAAAGCTATGCTCAAAGCCATCCGGATGGCGGAGCTGATGTTCCCTCCGGAGCAGGAGAAGCTGAAGAGATCCGACTCAGAAATCAATCAGGATTATATGTATCCATATCAAAATCCGGTTCAGGTCCGATAGGAGGTAAGCAAAATGAATGAATACAGCAGCATTCAGGCGGGATTGTCCAAGGTTGTCGGAGCGGAGCATTTAACCAGAACAGAAGCCAATGAGATCATGAATGCGATCATGGAGGGGCAGGCTACTTCAGCCCAAATAGGCGGTCTCTTGGCGGCCTTGCGTTTTAAAGGCGAGACCGTTGAGGAAATTACCGGTTTTGCGGAAGCGATGCGCAGCAAGGCCGCAGGAGTCGGCGCCCGGAATTCACAGCTGCTGGATACCTGCGGAACCGGCGGCTCCGGCATTCAGAAATTTAATATCTCAACGGCGGCAGCTGTTATTGCTTCCTCATCTTCGGTCAGAATCGCGAAGCACGGCAACCGCTCTGCGTCAAGCCGGGCAGGCAGCGCGGATGTGCTGGAGGCGCTCGGCGTCAATATTCATTTGACGGGGGAGCAGGCGAACCGCTGCCTTGAAGAGCTGGGCCTCTGCTTCCTGTTTGCCCAGGTCTATCATCCTTCGATGAAGCATGCCGCAGCTCCCCGCAAAGAATTGGGCATGAGGACGGTATTCAACCTGCTCGGGCCGCTCACCAATCCTGCCGGAGCGGACCGGCAGCTGCTGGGCATCTACGATACGAAGATGACAGAGACCATCGCCAAGGTGCTGAGAGAGCTGGGCTCGGCCCGCGCGCTGGTGGTGAGCAGCAGAGAGGGGCTGGATGAAATCAGCTTGTCCGCGCCCACCCGTATCTCGGAGCTTAAAAACGGAGAAGTAAAAACGTATGAAATTGAAGCCGCGGATCTTGGTTTAAGCCGGTGCGCGCTTGAAGATATTTTTGGCGGGGATGCGGCTAAGAATGCGCAGATGATCCGTGAGATTCTCCAGGGCCGCAAAGGGCCTGCACGCGATATTGTGCTGGCAAATGCAGGAGCCTGCATCTATTTGTCCGGGCTTGCGGACAGCATCAAGGAAGGCGTAGTTATCGCAGCGGACGCTGTAGACAGCGGCAAAGCAGCGGATCAGCTGCAGAAGCTAATTGAAACGACGGGGGCGTTAAGTTATGTATCTTGACCGGATTGTAGTAACCAAGCGGGAAGAGGTTGAGCGGCTGAAGAGCCGCCTGACAATTACGGAAGCGGAGAAAGCCATCGCGGAGCTTCCCGAAACCCGGGGATTTGCCGATGCACTGATCTCAGGCAGGAAGCGCAATATGGGGCTGATCGCCGAGGTGAAGAAGGCCTCTCCATCCAAAGGACTGATCAGACCGGACTTTGACCCGGTCGCCATTGCCCGTGCTTATGAGCAGGCGGGCGCGGATTGTATCTCCGTGTTGACGGATGAGCAGTATTTTCAGGGGAGTGCGGACTATTTGCGGCAAATTCGGGAAGCTGTGAGCCTCCCGCTGCTGCGCAAGGATTTTATTATTGATGAGCTGCAAATCTATGAAGCCCGGCTGCTGGGAGCGGATGCAGTGCTGCTTATCGCAGCTATTCTGGATGACCGCCAGCTTGGCGAATATTTTCAATTAGCGGGCTCTCTCGGCCTGGATGCGCTTGTGGAGGTTCATAACCAGGAGGAGCTGGAACGCGCCAACCGGCTGGAAGGAGTTAAGCTGATCGGCGTGAACAACCGCGACCTGACAACGTTTGAAACGACCCTGCAAACAACGGAAAGGCTAGCTCCTCTAGTCGCTCCTGGCGCAGCACTTATTAGTGAGAGCGGCATTACCGGGGCGGAAGATATCGCTTATTTAGCGGAATGCGGAGCAAAAGGCGTGCTGATCGGTGAAACTTTTATGCGCCGGGATTCGGTCGAGCAGGCGGTTCTTGATGTGATGGGAGCTCAGCTTACCAAGCCGGGCGGTGTGCGCTGATGCCGCAGACAGCCATAAAAATTTGTGGACTGCAAAGCGTTGAAGTGATAAAATCTATTTTACCTTTACAAGTGGACATGATCGGGTTTGTATTTGCGGCAAGCCGCAGGCAGGTGCAGCCATCAGCGGTCCGGCAAATGCTGGCTGCAGTGAAAGAGTGGGGTTCCCTCAATAAAGAGCTGCGTCAGCCCAAAGCCGTTGGTGTATTTGTTAACCCCAGTCTTGAGGAGCTCGGCAGCGTGCTTCGCGAGGCCGAATTGGATGTGGTGCAGCTGCATGGACAGGAGTCCCCGGACTTTTGCCGGCGGGTGAAGGAACAATTTTCCGTCGAAGTCATCAAGGTATTATCTATGAAAAAAGGGAATGACACCGAACCTGCCGAATCCGGTTACCAGGCGGACAACTCGAGCGAACCAACTCAAGGACACCAAACACATCAGGCAGATCAAGCGCATCAAACGAATCAGGCACATCAAACATCTCAAGCGGAAAAATTGCTCCAGCCCTATCTTGGTGCTGTGGATGCTGTGCTTCTGGACACTTATGACCCCATCTACGGCGGGGGTTCAGGTGTCGCATTTGACTGGACTCTGATTAGGCCTTACCAGGACTGGGCGCAGGCCCGTCAGCTGCCGTTAATGATTGCCGGCGGACTTAATGAAGAGAATGTTGGGCGGCTGGTGTCCGGTTATCTTCCGGACGGTGTGGATGTATCAAGCGGAGTAGAACGCAATGGCGTTAAAGATACAGCTTTAATTAAAGCATTTGTAGAGAGGGTGCGGGATTATGACGATAAAGAGTGATACGCAGCAGGTGAACATGCCCGATGAGAAAGGCCGCTTTGGCAGTTTTGGCGGACGTTATGTCCCGGAAACACTCATGAATGCGCTGCTCGAGCTGGAAGAGGCGTATAAGAGACATTCCGAGGAGCCTTCCTTCCAGGAAGAGTTATCCTATTTGCTTACCCAATATTCCGGCAGAAAGACTCCGCTTTATTATGCAGAACGGCTGACGAAAGAGCTCGGCGGCGCAAAGATTTATTTGAAGCGTGAGGATCTGAATCATACCGGAGCCCACAAAATTAACAACGCCCTTGGACAAGGCCTGCTCGCCAAACGGATGGGCAAAACCAAAGTCATCGCGGAAACAGGCGCAGGCCAGCACGGCGTCGCAAGTGCAACCGTGGCAGCTCTTCTGGGGCTGGAGTGCAAGGTGTTCATGGGCGAGGAAGACATGAAGCGCCAGCAGCTGAATGTCTTCCGTATGAAGCTGCTTGGAGCCGAAGTAGTGCCGGTATTATCCGGTACAAGAACACTGAAGGACGCCTGCAACGAAACCCTGCGTTACTGGGTGAGCCATGTAAAGGATACGTTCTATATCCTCGGTTCGGCTACCGGCCCTCATCCCTATCCGATGATGGTGCGCAACTTCCAGCGGGTGATCGGTGATGAGACGAGGGAGCAGATTCTGGAAGCTGAAGGACGGCTGCCTGATCAAATTATCGCGGCAGTAGGCGGCGGCAGCAATGCAATCGGTATGTTTTATCCGTTTATCAACGATAAATCCGTAGGTTTGATTGGTGTTGAGGCTGCCGGCAAGGGAACCGATACCCCTTATCATGCAGCAACTATGACGCTTGGCAGCAAGGGCGTATTCCAGGGCTCACTCAGTTATCTTCTTCAGGATGAGCACGGGCAGGTTCAGCCGGCGCATTCCATTTCCGCAGGTCTGGATTATCCGGGAATTGGCCCTGAGCATGCTTATTTGAAGGACCTGGAGCGGGCAAATTATGTCCCGGTTACGGACAAAGAAGCGGTGGACGCGCTTCAACTGCTCAGCCGCACGGAAGGGATCATCCCGGCGCTTGAATCCGCACATGCGGTTGCGCACGTAGTGAAGCTGGCTCCGACTCTGCCAGAAGATCAGATGATTGTCATTTGTTTGTCCGGCCGCGGAGATAAGGATGTCGAGTCCATTATGGCATATCTGGATGAAGAAGGAGGCGAGAAGCAATGAATCTGATTGACGCTGCTTTTAACAGGCTCAAACAGGAAGGACGAGCCGCTTTTATTCCTTTTCTGACCGTAGGGGACCCGGATTTGGATACGTCTGTAGATCTGATCGCCGGACTGGAGCAGGCGGGAGCGGATATTTTGGAGCTTGGGGTTCCTTATTCTGATCCGCTTGCCGACGGCCCGGTCATCCAGCGCGCATCTGAGCGCGCACTGCTGCATCATGTAACGATAGAGAGCTGCTTCCAGGTGGCCGGTGAAGCACGCAGACGCGGTGTACAGATTCCGTTTGTGCTGTTCACATACTATAATCCAGTCCTGCAAGTGGGCTTGGAGAAATTTATGGCTGCAGCAGCGGAACATGGGATCAGCGGACTTATTATCCCGGACCTTCCTTATGAAGAATGCTCGGAAGTGCTTGAGCTTGCGGACAAAGCGAATATTCACCTTATCCCGCTCGTAGCCCCGACTTCGGAAGGGCGCATTCAAGCAATTTTGGAAAAAGCCCGGGGTTTTGTCTACTGCGTGTCTTCACTAGGCGTAACGGGAGTCCGCTCTTCCTTCCATGAAGGAATTGAAGCCTTTATCCAATCGGTCAAACAGGCGACCCCGCTTCCTGTTGCCGTAGGCTTCGGCATTTCCAGCCATGAGCAGGTGGAGCGATTCTCCGCAATATGCGATGGAGTGGTCATCGGCAGTGCGATCGTCCGCGAGGTAGAGACCCAGGCTGACCGGCTGCTGAACGAGTCCGCTAAACAGGACGCTCTATTGCAAATTTGCAATTTTGTGTCACAATTAAAAGGATATAAACTCACTTAATTGGTTAAGAAAGGCAGGGAACGCAGTATGCAACCCAAACCGCAAATCGTGAACCTCCCGGTTTATCAGCCAGGCAAACCGATCGAGGAAGTGAAGAAGGAATTAGGCCTGCAGGATGTTATTAAGCTGGCCTCCAACGAGAACCCGTTCGGAAGCTCGCCGAAGGTGCTTGACGCCATTCAGAAGGAGCTTGCCAATATCAGCCTGTATCCTGACGGCAGCGCTGCTGAATTGACGCAGGCTTTGGCAGCTCACTTCGGTCTGAACAAGGATCAATTCATATTCGGCTGCGGCTCCGATGAGGTGATCTGCCTCATTGCCCGGGCGTTTCTGCTGCCTGGAGACGAGAACATTATGGCGGATCAGACGTTCTCCGTGTATAAGAGCAACGCCGATATTGAAGGTGCAGTCAGCATTGAAGTACCGCTGGTGAATGGTGTTCATGACCTTGACGCGATGCTTGCGGCTATTACCGACCGCACTAAAGTGATTTGGGTGTGCAATCCTAACAATCCGACAGGCACTTTGGTTTCTTCGGAAGAACTGAACGCTTTTCTGGCCAAAGTTCCGGACCGCATTTTGGTCGTTCTGGATGAAGCTTATGCCGAGTACGTCACTGATGGTACTTATCCGGACAGCCTTTCTCTGCTGAAGCAGTATAAAAATGTTGTCGTGCTTCGCACTTTTTCAAAAATATACGGACTGGCTTCTCTGCGGATCGGATACGGCATGGGAGACGCCGCCGTTATTAAGCTGATCAACCAGGTCCGGGAGCCGTTTAACACTTCACGGATCGCGCAGGCTGCAGCATTGGCAGCATTAGGAGATCAGACGTTTGTTGAGGACTGTCGCCGGTCGAACAGTGAAGGCATCGCCTACCTCAATCAGGAATTTGACCGGCTGGGACTTGAATATTTCCCGGCGCACGGCAATTTTATTATGGTGGACGTACGCAGCTCGGCCAAAGAGATGTTCCAGTCGATGCTTAAGCTGGGAATTATCATTAGAAGCGGGTTCGAGAAATATCCAAACCATATCCGCGTAACGGTAGGTTCTTCCGAACAGAATCAGAAATTCATCGCCGCGCTGGAGCAGGTGCTCAAACAGCAGCAGGCAGCAGTCTGATTAGGCTTTATTTAATCAGGCTTTACCTCTGATCAGGTCTTATCTGATCTGGTCTTATCTGATCATGCTTTAACGGCTGCAGGGAACGAAGGAGCGTGAACCCGGGGAACATGGGGTTCCGCTTCATTTTTATAATGATGACAATAATTGATTTCGGGAAGTCGAGAGGTCGTTTATGAGAACTAAAATCGCAATTATCGGTGTAGGATTGATCGGCGGCTCGCTGGCGCTTTGTTTTAAGGGCAAGCCAGGAATCACAGTGGTCGGCTACAGCCATCGTCAGGACATTTTGGACCGGATCGAAGCACGCGGGGTCGCTGATCAGGTAACGATGTCTTTGGAAGAGGCAGTGCTGGATGCAGACTTTATTTTCTTAAGCGTGCCAGTGGGCCTGCTAAACTCCTATTTGGAGAAGCTAAGCGGGCTGCCGTTAAAGCCGGGATGCATCATTACGGACGTCGGGAGCACCAAATCGTCGATCATGGAAGCGGCGGACGCCCTTTCTCTCCAGGATGTAACCTTTATCGGGGGCCATCCGATGGCCGGTTCCGAGCGTTCCGGTGTGGAAGCAGCTTCAACTTTACTGTTTGAGAATGCCTTCTACGTCCTTACCCCTTCAATCAATTCCTCGGAATCTGCATACCGTTCGCTTGAGCATTTGCTGCAGCATACGAAGTCGCATGTAATTCGGGTAGAACCGAAGCTGCATGATGATATTGTTGGGGCTATCAGCCATCTGCCGCATATCATTGCGGTCGCTCTGGTCAACCAGGTCAGAGGCTATAACGAATATAACGAGTTGTACCGTCAGCTTGCTGCGGGAGGCTTTCGGGATATTACCCGGATTGCGTCCAGCGACCCTGGCGTTTGGCGGGATATTCTGCTGAGTAACAGAGAAGTGCTGCTGCGGCTCCTTGATGACTGGCGGCAGGGCGTGGATGAGTTCGCTGAAATGCTGAAGCTGGAGGATGGAGGGCGGATCGAACGGGCTTTCCGGGAAGCGGGAGCATTCAGAAGCGAACTGCCTGAACGCAGGAAAGGCGCAATCCAGCCGCTGTATGATATTTATATCGATGTGCCTGATGAACCGGGTGTTATTGGTCAGGTGGCAACCGTGCTTGGCGTACGGAAGATCAACTTGAGCAACATGCAGATAATCGAAAGCCGCGAAGATGTGCCTGGTACCCTCCGGCTGTCCTTCCGCAATGAGAAAGAGATGGAGAAAGCGAAAGTTCTGCTGGATAAACTGGAGTACAAAGTGTATGTATAGGTTTCAGTCTGGATCTTCTTCCAGAATAAAGAAAATGTAAGCGCATTAAAATAAGTGTTGACAGAATGAAAACGTATACATATAATAAAAGTACAGTATGGTTTCTCTCCACTCCTATCCAATAACTGTACGTTCTGAAAATGAACGTAGGCCGCCGAAAGGCGGTCTTTTTTTTTGATTAATCGTTCTGGTTATCAAGAGTAACGGCTGTCATTTTATTTTTTGTCAAATAAAAGTGTCTGAATCCGGCCCGGCTACATATTTATTAAAGGTATGCCGATAAGAGTGGATAAGAAGTTATGAAGTTAAGAAGTTAAGAACGGCTAGGTATATTGAAACATTTAATTGGGAATGCTAACTGTTTTGTTTTTTGCCGGCTGGTGTATATGTTATACTATTGGAGTCTAGAAGCTGGAGCCCGGAACTGGATTCAGAAAACTGGATTCAGAAAACTGGATTCAGGAAACTGGATTCAGGAAACTGGATTTAGAGAACTAGACTCAGAAAACGAATGAGCTCAATTATGGAGAGCAGCAATTATGATGGAGCAGCAACAATTATGGCGGAGCACCGAAACTTTTTTGTCCCGGGGCAGTATACACTTGCAGAGATTAAGCGGGATGAAGACAGGGTGGCGAGGAGGATCGCATGTCAATGACGGATTCCCAACTGATTAAGGAAATCAAGGATGGAAATACTGATTTGTATTCCCAATTAATGCGCCGCTATCAACGGAAGATTCTAACATTCATTTACCATATGCTTAAGAGCGCCAATCTCGAGCTGATGGCCGAGGATTTGTGTTCGGAGACCTTTTACAAAGCATTCCGGAGCCTTCACTCCTTTCGGGAAGTGGATGCTTCCTTCTCCACATGGCTGTATACAATTGCCAGAAATACGGTGCTCAGCGAGCTCCGCAAGCATCGCAGCAGCCAGGTTCCTTTGGAGGAAAGCGGATATGTTCCGGTTGCTTCGCAGGATATTATTCCGGAGCATGCCGTTCTCCGCAATGAGAAGGTTAACAAGGTAAGGGATGCGATCAACAACCTTCCCGAGAAACAGAGATCTGCATTAATTCTGCGTGAATATGACCAGCTTGATTATCATGAAATTTCATTGATTCTGGGTCAAAGCATCAGCGCTGTGAAATCCCTGCTGTTTCGAGCCAGAAGCAGTGTGAAGAATCAGCTTGAACCTTATCTCTATGAACCGATGTTTGAGCAATTCGAAGGGATGAGAAGCAGATGAACTGTAGAGAGGCCCAAGAAATGTTTGGATGGACGGCGGATTTACCCAAATCCCACCCCGACCGCAGACGTTTGGAATGCCATCTGCTGGAGTGCGCAGAGTGTTCGTCAGAGTTTGAAATATGGCAGGAAAGCTTAGGTATTTTACATAGTTTGCCTATCGAAATCAGCGAAGAGCGGGCGGAGGCGGTTAACCGCAGAGTAATGGAGCGGATCTACGCCGAATCTCCTTGGCTCGCGGAGGGGAAGCAGACTGCCTCCGAGCGGATATTTCGAAGCAGGCTGAAAATATGGGCCGCAAGCTTTATGGCAGTATTCCTGATAAGTCTTGCATTATTAGCATTTTCTAATTCAACCTGGGGGACAAAGTCCCATTCAGCAGATTCCGGGCTGCTGCCTACGGCTGTTGCGGGGGCTGAAAGTGTATCAGGAGCAAACAGCAGTTATGATTTGACTGGAGTGTCCAGTGGAATTGCGGATCCTTTTACAGCAGGTATAAGCCCGGCCTATCCACAATACTGGATTGTGCTGTCCATGGTAGCTATGGGGCTGGCCATTCTGGCTTGGAGAGGTTTGCGGCGGGTTCGGAATTAATCGGAGCAAATGCCGTTATCGGTGTTTGCTTTTTTTGTTGCCGTTTGGTTAATGGAATCATCAGCATGGCTGTGAAGGGCTACTAAAGGAGGATGTTCATGATCGTCGGTTTGATTCGGCACGGGCTTACAGACTGGAATGCATTAGGGAAAATTCAGGGCAGAAGCGACATTCCGCTCAATGAGGAAGGGAGAAGGCAGGCAAAGCTGCTGGCTGAACGGCTGAAAAGCGAACCTAGCAAGTGGGATTTTGTCATTACAAGCGGCCTGTCAAGGGCACAGGAGACCGGTGAAATTATTGCAGAAGCGTTATCTATTCCGGTCTATGACCCGGATTCCCGTCTCGTAGAGCGTTCATTCGGCAAAGCGGAAGGACTGACCGCACAGGAACGTGAAACGCTTTGGGGAACAGCCTGGGATATTCAACAGATCGGGCAGGAGAGCGTTGAAGACGTGCAGAAGCGTGCGTTGGCTTTTATGCAGGATCTGGACAAGCGGTTTCCGGATAAGAATGTTCTGGTTGTGTCGCATGGAGGGCTTCTTGCCCAGCTATACCGGGCGTTATACCAGGATCAATACAGGGAACGGATTGGCAATTTGTCGCTGACTGTACTGGAGAAGAACGACGTTCAGTGGGACCTGGTGCTGTACAACTGCACGCGCCATTTAACTCCTGCTGCCGATCAAACGAAGGAATAAGGATCAAGATGAGCTTTTAATAAAATGAACAGCCGCTGGCCTGCACTTCAGGCAGCGGCTTTTTGCTTTGAAAGAAGAAGCGGGAGCGGGCTGCGCGGATGGATATTTTTTTATAAATAAGAGAATAAAAGCCGCAGGATTTCCCATAATGGTATTAAAACGGTGAGGCGATGTTCCATGAACCTGGCAGAAATGCTGACTTATGCCGATATCGAAATGCTCTCGAAAATAGCAGCTCACTATGAGTGCAGCTGTAATGCCCACTCCAAAAAGGAGCTTATTCAAAGCATTCTGAACAAAATGGGCAACCGCACGTTTATTCAAGAGCATGTGGACCAGATGGGCATTGAAGATTTGCGTTTTCTCAACACCTTGTTGTTCGACAAAAGAAGCCGCCTGAGTGTTGAAGAACTGCTCGCAAGCGCGGGGCAGGCCAAATTTGCCGATGACCAGAAGCAGGAAGGCTCGGTTCGGGACATAATCGCCCGGTTCAGGCAGAGAGGATGGCTGTTTAACGGTTCAACCCCGGATACCCGTTATTTGTTTGGGGTTCCGGATGATTTGAAGGCAAGGTTTCGCAGTGTGCTGGAACAGCAGCAGAAAGAACAAATTGTCCGGGTTGATGAGCCGGAAGTGTACCGGGAAGAGCAGGAACAGGCTCAGGAGGATTTATTTCTGCTCCTGCACTATGTCCAGCGGCACGAGGTTCCGTTAAACGCCGAAGGCGTCATGCACAAGCGCTGCCAATCCCAGCTGATGGAGAAGTTTCACATCTCTGAGCCTCTGGTGAGCCGCTCGGGCTGGCGGTTCGGGTATGGACGGCGATTCAAGGATTACCCGGACAGGCTTGCACTACTCTATGATTACGCCTGCTATCGCGGTTACCTGCGTGAGAGGGGGAATGAGCTGGTTCTGACGGAGCTTGGACATCAGATGGTTGACGAAGAGATAAAGGAACCGTTGCTTGATTTGATCCAATTCTGGTTAAGACTTTATAAAACCCCCATCCCTAATCTCTTGTCACTGGTTTATTGGATCAGCCACGGCAGCACCGGTTGGAGCAGCGCTGCATCCATTTTCAGCTCAGTTCAGAGGTTTATCAAGCCGTTCTATTACGATACACCCCAGTCGATCTTTCAGGACCGGATTGTCAAAATGATGCTCCACCTCGGCATGATGAAGGTTGGGGAGGATATGCGGCAGGAATTAGTCATTCGAATGACTCCAGCCGGTCAGAGGATCGTGAGCAGCCTGGTGGCCGGAACGGCTGGCCTGCATGAGCTGAAATCAAAAAATGTCCGGGATGTTCATGCTTGAAGCTCAATAGTCTACATCCTTGTTCACTTCAACTTCTAACCTTACTTAAAAATCTTATAACTGTTGGAGGTGCATCCTAATGGATAAAATGAAGGCTACTTATGAAGTTATGCTGACTTTGGCTGCGGAAATGGCTTTGGATGAAGTACTGCGTAAAAGTCGTGAAGAAAAGCTGTATGGTGAAATCGACAGTGCGCTGGCAGAAGGAAATGAAGCGGCCTTCCGACTTCTGACGGATGAACTGAAAACCTTGCAGAGATGAAGAAATGCTCCGGCATTTCTTCTTTTTTTTGTGCCGGCAGCCGGGATAGGATAAAATAGGAAAGAAATAGAGAACCGGTATGAAAGAGTAGAGCATGGAAGATTTGAATATGGAAAATAGAATATGGAAAAGAGAGAAAGGGGAAACCGATTCATGAATGTCAGTTTGGCTTGGAGCGAGCGGGTATTGACCCGTCCGGCACTTTTGTGGTTTCTGCTTGTCTGCAATCTTCTAGGCACGGTTTACGGCTATATCTGGTATGGTTCCCAGCTGGAATATACCTCTCAGCACGAGCCGGACTGGCTGCTGATCTTCGTGCCGGACAGCCCGACCGCAAGCCTGTTCTTCAGCCTAGCCCTTGTGTTCCTGATCTTCCAGGACCGTATGGGAGCGAAGTGGCTGCCCCTGCGCATGATTATCGAGGCTCTCGGCGTTGTGACGAGCATCAAGTACGGGATTTGGGCGGTAACGATGATTTTTGCCGGTTTTGCTCAGGGAGACGAGCTGGTGTGGAAGGATATCATGCTCTCTGCTTCTCACCTGGCGATGGCCGCCGAAGCACTGCTCTTCCTCCGCTTCTTTGTATGCGGAACGGCTGCGGTTCTGATCGCCGGGGTCTGGACCTTGCTAAACGATACGATCGACTATACATACGGAGTATTTCCTTGGCTGCCCGCCCCTCTAGGAGATGATTTGACAGCGGTGCAAAATTTTACGTTTCTGCTGACCCTGTGTTGTATCGCGTTATCCTGGATTTTGGTGCGCCGGGCTGGCCGGGCCTAGCTTTCCCGTTCTAAGCGGAGACAACCTGCCATAAATTGTGGTAGGGGGGATGTCCGGTGAAGGCAAGAGATAAAGGAGTTATTGCAGCGATATTATTGGCCGCATTGTTTATGACCGGAATATGCGGGGGCTGGACGGCCCGTGCGGAGGCGGCTCCGCAGATTAAGGGGAGTGAACAGCTGTCTGGCCAGACTCAAAATCTGCAGGCTCTGGAGCAGGCTTCCGAGTCGCTGTATCAGGCGATGCAGAACGGCAGGGCTGAGCAGGCTCAGCTGCAGCTCGAGCGGATAACGTCACTGATCAGCAAAATATCCTACCAGGGCTTAACTGGCGTTGACGGCATTCATGAGCTGACCGCATGTGTGCTCGATGCGCGAACGGCCGTCCTGAATGTAACGCCTTCGCCCGAGGTATGGAGCAGCACTTCCGCGCGTTTGCGGCTGGCTGTTGACAGTCTGCTGCATGCCAAAGGTGCGATGTGGCTTCAATATTATAAAGTGCTGCAGGAAGATTCGAGCAAGCTGGACAAAGCGGTGATTGAGAGTGACCCGGAGGCCGTGCAGAGCTCTTTTCAGAAAATGAAAGATCATTACGAAATGATCCGTCCTGCGGCGGTTATTCAGCAGCGAACGTCCGAAGTAACGGCGCTCGATTCCTGGATGTCTTATATCGGGAGCCTGAGCGGCGCAGACAAGCCGGATTTAAAGGCACTGCAGACTGCTTCGGCCGCAGGGAAGGGACTGTTTCAGGATTTGTTCGGCAAGCCGAAGGAAGAGCCGGTACTTCTGCCGATTACCGGGTACAGCAATCCCTGGCAATGGAGCTTCCTGATCGGCGTCTGGATTCTGCTGGCGCTCGGTTACACAGCCTATAGGAAATATTCGGGTGAGCAGGAGGTCCGGCCGGTACTGCCTTCGAGTGACAAGACTTCTGGCAAACGGACTTGGTAGGCTGCGGATACGGCAGGGAGGCGTTATAAATTCAGAGGGGAAGGCGAATGGCGAAGGGCTATCCTTCCCGGAAGCCTTCGCCCTGAACGTCGTGCACATCATTGATGACCATGAACGCGCGGGGATCTACCGACTTTACAATCATGCTGAGCCTGCGGATTTCTTGTCTCGATACGACACAGTAGATGACATTTTTGCCTTGCTTCGAGTAAGCTCCGATGGCTGGTATAAGGGTAACTCCGCGGTCCATATCTTTAGTGATCAGATCGGCAATGGCTTCGGCATGATCGGTAATGATCATAAAGGCTCTGGCCGCATAGGCGCCTTCCTGAATGAAGTCAATCACCTTGGAGGCAATAAAGACGGCGACGAGGGTATAAAGCACCTTCTCAATTGGAATAAACAGCAGCGATAAGCAGATAATCAGCACATCGGTAAACAGAATGACCTGGCCCATACTCCAGCCAAACTTCCTGTTCAGGATTCTGGCGATTATATCGGAGCCTCCAGTGGTTCCTCCATAGCGGAATACGATCCCGAGGCCTGCCCCAAGGGTAACGCCCGCGTATAGGGAAGCCAGAATATAATCCTGCTGTGTCTTGAAAGGATGAATCCAGCCGTGGTCGATCAGCAGTTCGAACAGCCACAGGAAGAAGGTCAGGGAGCCGATCCCTACTCCGGTATAGATGATTTGTCTGCCGCCGAGCATCTTCCAGCCGACCAGGAACAGCGGGATGTTCAGCACAAGCGTAGTTAAGGATGGGGAGATTCCAAAGCCGTAGTTCAGCAGAACCGTGATACCGGTTACTCCGCCTTCCGTCAATTTGTTGGGAATAATAAAATAAAGCAGTCCGAACGCGTAGATGGCGGTGCCCAGCAGAATGGGCATCGTTATTTTTATGAAACCGGACAATTTGCTGCTGTTCATGATATCCCTCTCTTTAATCAGCGTATAGAATTTGGATAACATTCCTAGTATACCTTTTTGGCTGCTAATTAAAAAAGCATTTGTTTTCAATTCTCCTTTAAGATAACATAAGGGGGGAAAAAGCCTGCAGGAAAGAGGGGATAAGATGGCTGACAGACCGCTTTCAGCACTGCAGAGGGAAGTGGATCAGTACATATCGCAGTTTAAAGAGGGCTATTTCAGCCCGCTTGCCATGCTGGCCCGGATGAGCGAAGAGGTCGGCGAGCTGGCGCGTGAGGTTAACCACCAGTTTGGCGAGAAGCCGAAGAAGGCTTCGGAGGAGGAGAACTCCATCGAGCTTGAACTCGGCGACATTTTATTTATTACGATCTGCTTCGCAAATTCATTAGGTATAGATTTGACAGAAGCCCACGATAAGGTCATGCGCAAATTCAATACAAGGGATGCGAACCGCTGGACCAAAAAGGACACCGAATAGGCCTCAGCTTCATATGCTGTATCATACCCCGGATGAGAGGGAGGGACAGCAGATGAAAGCGGATGATCTCTTGAACAAGGCTTACAGATGCATCCTGGACAACGATTTTGAAGGGGCCATCAGCTGGTTTGAGCAAGCTATAGCCATTGAACCTGAGCGGGCCGATATCCGCTACCGCTGCTCCATCACTTACGCAAGGAGCGACAAGCTGGATCAGGCGATCAGCAAAGCGGAGGAAGCAATCAGACTTGACCCGGATGAAGCCTCTTACAAGCTGCATTTTCAGCGGCTGCAGGCCAAAGATTTAATGCGGCAGGCCGTGAGGAAGCTGCAGTTCAGGCAGGACAATGACTTTGGTGAAGCGGCAGAGGCTGCGGTTCTGCTGGAGCAGGCGGCAAGGCTTGATCCCCTGTCTGCCGAGGCTCAGGTTTGGCTTGCCTTGTCCTATGGGGAACTCAAAGATTACCGCAAAGCGCTTAATGCCATTTGGGAAGCATCGGCTTTAATGCAGGATGATACCGTATCCGCACATTTGAAAAAGCTGGAGCAGCGATTTAAGACCTATATCGATCACACATCAAACTAGCAAAATGGGAGGACATCATATGGCTGATCAAATACGAGTAGCGGTTGCGGGTGCAGCCGGTAAAATGGGCCGGGAAGTCGTCAAGATGGTTCTGCAGGACGAAGAGCTGCAGCTTGTTTGTGCGGTCAACCGATCGCACACCGGAAGTGATGCCGGTACGCTGGTTGGCCTGCCGGCTTCCGGCGTCTTGATCGAGAACAATCTGGAGAGGGCGCTGAAATCGTCCGGAGCTGATGTGCTCGTGGATTTCACGACACCGCAAACAGTCTATGCCAATACCCAGCTCGCCATATCGCTCGGAGTTCGTCCGGTGGTGGGAGCTACAGGCTTCACCCCGGAGCAGATTGAGGAGCTGGACAAGCAGTGCCAGATTCAAGGCATTGGCGGACTTATTGCCCCCAACTTCTCGATCGGGGCTATTCTTATGATGCAGTTTGCCGCCCAGGCGGCCAAATATTTTCCTAATCTCGAAATTATTGAATATCATGGTGACCAGAAGCTGGATGCTCCGTCGGGCACAGCGGTTAAGACAGCGGAATGGATTGCGGCGAACCGTCAGGAGATCAGACAAGGCAATCCGAATGAAGAAGAAACTATTGAAGGGGCTAGAGGCGGGTACTATAACGGCTTCCGGATTCACAGTGTGCGGCTGCCGGGGGTATTTGCCCAGCAGGAAGTGATTTTTGCGGATTTTGGCCAAAGCCTGAAGATCCGGCACGATTCTTACGAGCGTTCCGCCTATATGCCGGGCGTTAACCACGCAGTCAAGAGGGTTATGAATTATAAAGGAATGCTGTACGGCTTTGAGCACTTAATGGAGTAGAGGGAGGATTTTCGGTTATGCTGAATATTGCGTTTATTGCCCATGATCGTAAAAAAGAGGATATCGTCAATCTGGCAGTGGCTTATGAGCATGTTTTTAAGGACAAGAAGCTGTATTCTACCGGAACAACCGGACAACGGATTATGGAAGCGACGAGCTTAACGATTCACCGCTTTCTCTCCGGCCCGCTTGGCGGCGACCAGCAGATCGGCGCTTTGATCGCCCAGAATGAGATGGATCTCGTGATCTTCATGCGCGACCCGCTGATGGCGCAGCCGCATGAGCCCGATATTACCGCACTGCTCCGTCTGTGCGATGTGCACGGCATTCCAGTGGCTACGAATATGGCTACGGCAGAAATCATGATTAAGGCGCTGGACCGGGGAGACTTTGGCTGGCGTGAACTTGTGGAGCTGCACAAGCCGAAGGCTGAGAAATGAGCAGGCTTGACATCCTGATCTTTGGGGCGCATGCAGACGATGCCGAGATCGGCATGGCCGGAACGATCGCCAAACATACGGCAGCTGGACTTAAGGTCGGCGTGTGTGATTTGACCTTTGCGGAAATGTCATCAAACGGGGATGTGGAGCGCCGCAGGAAGGAAGCTTATGAGGCTTCAGCCGTGCTGGGGCTGCAGGTCCGGTCCAATTTAGGGCTGCCTGACAGAGGGCTGTATCTTACTCCCGAGCATATTGCTGCGGTTACCGGGGAGATCCGGAAGCATTCGCCAAAAATTGTTTTTGCTCCTTACTGGGAGGACAGGCATCCGGACCATGTTGCCTGCAGCAGACTTGTAGAGGAAGCGGTATTTAACGCCAAGCTGCGGAAATATATGCCGGACAAGCCGCCGGTCCTTGTTGAGGATTTGTTCTTCTATTTTATTAACGACTGGGCAGTTCCGGATCTGGTTGTTGACGTCACGGATCATTATGACAGCAAGCTGAGAGCTTTGAATTGCTATAAATCGCAGTTTGAACAGGTTCAGGGCGAAGATTCGGTATCCACGCCTTTAACCCAGGGTTACGTCGAGCGTGTCAAAGCCAGGGATTCTCTTCTTGGACAAAGAAAGCTTATTCCTCTGGCTGAAGGCTTTGCGGTTAAAACGCCTTACCGGATTGAACGGTTTATCTGAATGGAACGGTTTATCTGACCGGAACTGAACCATATTACTATCATATAGAGGTGGTCCTGAAGTTGAGCAAACCGCTGAAAATCGGCATAACCTGCTACCCGTCTCTTGGCGGATCGGGCGTCGTTGCGACTGAATTAGGCAAGCTGCTTGCCGAGCAAGGCCATGAGGTCCATTTCATTTCGCACAGCGTTCCGTTCCGGCTGGGGGCTTTTAATAAAAATATTTATTACCATGAAGTCGAAGTGACCGACTATTATGTGTTTCGTTATCCGCCGTACGATTTATCTTTGGCGAACAAAATGGCTCAAGTAGCCAAAAGGGAAAAACTCGATGTCCTGCACGTTCACTATGCGGTGCCTCATGCGGTCTGCGCGTTTCTGGCCAAGCAGATGGTCGGCGACAAGTTAAAAGTCGTTACAACACTGCACGGCACGGATATTACGGTGATTGCCCAGGACGAATCGCTTAAGGATCTGATCCGCCTGGCAATTAACGAGAGTGATGCGGTTACCTCGGTATCCAATGATTTGATCCGCGAAACGCGAGAGCTGCTGGATATTTCGAGGGACATTGACCTGACTTACAATTTTGTGGATAAGCGCGTTTATTATCCGAGGGATGTCAAAGAGCTGCGTAAAGAGTTTGCGTCCTCGGATGAAAAAATTATGATGCACGTCTCCAATTTCCGCCCGGTCAAGCGGGTTTGCGATGTGGTGGACGTCTTTGACAGGGTGAGCCGTCAGCTGCCGGCCAGACTGCTGTTTGTCGGCGAGGGGCCGGATCTCCCGAAGATTCAATATAAGATCAGACAGATGGGCCTGGAGGACAAGGTTCATTTTCTTGGAAAACAGGACGAGATTGCCCAGGTGATCTCACTGGCTGATGTGCTCCTGCTTCCTTCCGAGAAAGAGAGCTTTGGCCTGGTTGCACTTGAAGCCATGGCCTGCGGCGTGCCTACAATCGGTTCGGTTGCCGGAGGAATTCCGGAGCTGGTCAAGCATGGAAGCACGGGGTATCTTGCACCGATCGGTGACACGGCTGCTATGGCGGAATATGCCCTCAAACTGCTCAGCAATGAGAGTCTGGCCGCAGAATTCAGGGCAGCCTGCATCAAGCGTGCCGAAGCCGAATTTAGCAGCAGCGCAATTACGAAACAATATGAGCAAATTTACTATCGTGTGCTGGAGTCAGCGGTTCCGAGCATGAATCGCATGTAAGGTCGTAATGCCGGCGGCTGGTGAGCCGGCACATGGATGGTTTTGGCGAAACGGGGGATGAAGCTTGAAACGGAATTGGCTTCAGGCTGAGCCCGAAATGGCGGCGGCCGGCGATGAGGTTCTGCGCCGTCTGGAAACAGCCGGTTATCAGGCTTATTACGTTGGCGGCTGTGTCCGTGATGAATTGATGGGCCGGGCTGTTCACGATATGGATATTGCGACTTCTGCGCAGCCCGGGCAGGTTATAGATTTGTTTGAGCGGACAGTGCCAACAGGGCTTGCGCACGGCACGGTAACTGTCCTGCTGGAAGGATTCTCGTTTGAGGTCACCACGTTCCGCCGGGAAACGGGTTATGCCGACCACCGCAGACCGTCCGAGGTTGAGTTCGTCGAGGGAATCGGCGAAGATTTGAAACGGCGCGATTTCACGATGAACGCAATTGCCCGGAATCTGGACGGGCAGCTGTTCGATCCTTACGGAGGCAGCCGCGACATTGAACGCGGCTGGATCCGCTGCGTCGGGAAGCCCGAAGAACGGTTCGAAGAGGACGCGCTGCGCATGCTGCGCGCGGTCCGCTTCGCTTCCGTCTTCGGCTTCAAGCCGCTCCCAAGCCTCTGGCGCGGGCTTGTGCAGTGCCGCGATGGCATGTCGTACATCGCGGTGGAACGGATCCGCTCGGAGCTCGAGCGGATCGTGCTCGGGCCGCGTCCACTGCGCGGCCTGGAGCTGCTGCGGCGCAGCGGCCTGCTGGAGCGGGCCAAAGCGCCGCTGCCTGCCGGGGCCGGGCAGGACAGCCCGGCCGCCCTGGCAGCGCTGCCTGCGCTTGCGCCGGAACGTCCGGCGCTGCGCTGGTCGCTGCTGCTGCAGGCGCTGGGCGTCTCCGCCTCAGACGCGGAGACGCTCCTGCGCACCTGGACCTTCCCGGGTGTGCTGACCCGGCAGGTCGTCTCTGTGCTGCAGCTCGACGAAGCCGCCGCCCGGCTGCTGGAGCCTGCGCAGGAAGGGGCCGCCGGAGCTTCCGGCTCTTTCAGCCCTTCCGGCCCTTCCAGCCCTTCGGGCGGCATGGACTGGCGGCGCAGCTGGATAAAGCTTCAGCTTGTCTGCGGCAGGGAGGCGACCGCTCTTTGGCTCGAGCGGGAAACAACATTGAAATCCGCAGGTGCCCTTAGGAACCCTGACCGTGCTCTGCTCGTTGAACGTGCACAGGAGTGGCACAGACAGGTACCGGTTCACCAGGTGTCTGATCTCGCTGTAACGGCGGGTGAAGTGATGGCGCTGAGCGGACGCCGCGGAGGCCCGTGGCTGGGCGAACTGATGAAAGAGCTGCTGGAGCAGGTAGCGTCCGGTGACCTTTCTAATGAGCAGCCGGCGCTGCTGAATGCGGTGAAGGAGCGTTTTGAACATGGAATCTGAATCAAATCAGGTTGAATCGAATAATCTTGAATCAAATCTTGAATCCGAGCAGCCTGAACAGCTGCTGCTGCGTATGTTCAAGGAACATGCAGGGGAATATATATCCGGCGGGGAGATCAGCCGCCGGCTCGGGATCAGCAGAACGGCTGTCTGGAAGCAGATCAACAAGCTGCGTGAAGCCGGGTATGAGTTTGAAGCGGTATCCCGCAAAGGATACCGGTTAACCGGTGAACCTTCCAGGCTGGCAGCGTTCGAGCTTATGCTGGCCTTCAAAACATCCGTGCTCGGACGAAATCTGAAGCTGCTGCCGGTCACGGAATCGACTCAGGATGAGGTCAGAATGCTGGCCGAGCAGGACGCGCCGGAAGGAACGCTGGTCATCGCCGAAGAGCAGACGAAAGGCAAAGGACGGATGGGGAGAACGTGGTATTCTCCGCCCGGGAACGGACTATGGATGAGCCTGCTTCTGCGGCCTTCTTTGCCGCTCGGATCCGCTTCTCAGCTGACGCTTATGACGGCAGTAGCGGTATGCCGGGCGATCCGGACTGTCGCTAAAGTGGACGCCGGCATTAAATGGCCGAATGATATTTTGATTGGCGGCCGGAAGAGCTGCGGAATTCTGCTCGAATCCTCGGGTGAAGACGAACGGATCAAATACTGCATTGTCGGAATCGGGATTGACGTCAACATGCAGGCCGATGAGCTTCCGGATGAGCTCGCTTCCATCATGACTTCCCTTAGAATTGAAGCCGGACAGATTGTGGACCGTGCGCAGCTGGCGGGCGGGATCATGAATGAAATGGAGAAGCTGTACAACCTGTATCTGGATGAGGGGTTTGGTCCGGTCGCCGCATTATGGGAGGCATTATCGGTCAGCCTGCATAAAGAGGTTACGGTCCGGATGGTGAACCGGGAGCTGTCGGGTACAGCCGTGTCGCTTGACCCTTCAGGTGCGCTGGTCATTCAGCTGGCAAACGGGGACACTGAAAAGGTCTTCTCCGGTGACGTCACTATTAACCGTCAATGAACCGCCAATGAATGGCAAATGAAAATGAAAATTGACAGATGAAAAAGTTAACGTCATTTGTTATACTGTCCCTATGAGGCGGTATCGGATTATCCGAACAGCACTCTTGGGGCAGTATTTATTTTTCGTAATATGAAATTGTTGGTTATGTTATTTCCGGTTACGCCTGGATTCTGCTCTGAGCCGAAAGGACCGAGACAGAAGGGACGATCGCCATGTGACTCTTCTTAGGACTTTCGGGCCTTTTTAGTGTAAACTAAAGGCTTTTTTGTCATGTTTAAAGGTAAAATTGTCCGGTTCGCCGGACAGGCCGACTACGAGAGGAGAAATGATAAAATGGCATCAAAACAGGCTCTTAACATTTTGAAATTAAAAAAGATGAAGCGGAAAGGCGAACCGATCGCCATGGTTACCGCCTATGATTATCCATCGGCAAGGCTTGCTGAAGAAGCGGGGGTAGATATGCTGCTGGTCGGAGACTCCCTGGGCAATGTGGTGCTTGGCTACGATTCGACAATTCCCGTAACCCTTGATGATATGGTTTACCACTCCCGTTCTGTTGCGAGAGGCGCGGAGCATACTTTTATTGTTGCGGATATGCCGTTTATGACCTACCACGGCAGTCTGGATGAAACGCTGCGCGGCGTAAGACGGCTGATGCAGGAAGGACACGTCCATGCCGTCAAGATGGAGGGCGGAGCCGAAATCGCGGATACGGTTGCGGCTGTCGTCCGTGCAGGCGTACCTGTACTGGGCCATATCGGCTTAACGCCTCAGTCGGTCAATCAGCTTGGAGGCTATCGTATCCAAGGCAAAGATGCCAAGGATGCGCGCCGTCTGCTGGAAGACGCCAAAGCGCTGCAGGAAGCGGGGGCATTTGGCGTTGTGCTCGAATTAGTAACGGAAGAAGTGGCGGCTGAAATTACCAAGCTGCTCGAAATCCCGACGATTGGAATCGGAGCCGGCCGCGGCTGCAGCGGACAGGTGCTTGTATTCCATGATTTGGTTAAATATACGGATAACTACCGCGAGAAGCGGTTCGTTAAGACTTTTGCCGATGCAGGTTCGCTGATCAAAGCGGGAATTGAAGGTTATGTGAAAGAAGTGAAGGGCGGTCTGTTCCCGGCTGAGCAGCATGTGTTCGGTGCGGAAGAAGGGGTCGTCGGCTCCCTGTACGGCAATAAGGAGAGCAAGCCTGAGCAGGAGGCTGTGCAGCAAACAGACAATGAAGCAGAGAGAAAGGTTGGCGCTGCAAGATGATCACGATTAAAGAACCTAAAGAGCTTCAGCAGGAATTGAAACGCCGCCGCTTTGAAGCGGCCAAACAGGGGCATGAGCTGACAGTAGGCCTTGTTCCGACCATGGGTTTCCTCCATGAAGGACACGCCAGCCTGCTCCGTGAGGCAAGAAGCAGCGACGTGGTTGTCCTCAGTATTTTTGTGAATCCGATCCAGTTTGGACCGAATGAAGACCTTGACCGGTATCCGCGGGATGCCGCCCGTGATTTGGCTCTGGCAGAGAAAGAGAAGGTCGATATCGTCTTTATGCCGGAAGTGGAGCACATGTATCCGCAGCCTACCAAAACCAAAATCCGGGTAGAGGAGCTCACCTCCCGCTTATGCGGCGCTTCGCGTCCCGGTCATTTTGACGGCGTTACCACAGTAGTAGCAAAGCTGTTCCACATTGTGAATCCGGACTTTGCCTACTTCGGGATGAAGGATGCGCAGCAGGTTGCGGTCCTCAGCCAGATGGTGCGTGATTTGAATATGGACGTGCAGCTTGTGCCTTGTCCGATCGTGCGCGAAAGCGACGGGCTGGCGCTCAGCTCCCGCAATGTGTATTTGACCGGCGAACAGCGTGCGCAGGCTCTGATTCTTTCGGCTTCCCTGAAGGAAGCTTACGACCTGGTGACGGAGCATAAAGTGACCACCGCAGGCGAACTGAAGCGCAGGCTGACCGAGCGAATCCAGTCCAAGCCGTTAGCAGAGATTGATTATGTAGACGTGCTTACGTTTCCGGAGCTGGAGCCGCTTGACGAGCAAGTCCGTATAGACGATTACCAGGGGGATCTTATCGCTGCACTGGCCGTGAAATTTGGGAACACCCGCTTGATTGACAATATGTTATTTGAGAAAAAGGACGTGGCCCTTCATGTATAGAACGATGATGAAATCCAAGATCCACCGCGCTACGGTTACCGAAGCGAATTTGAATTATGTCGGCAGCATTACCATTGATGAGGATTTGATGGAAGCAGCCGATCTGCTTGAGAACGAAAAGGTGCAGATTGTGAACAACAACAACGGCGCCCGTCTCGAAACCTACGTCATTACAGGACCCCGCGGCAGCGGTGTGATCTGCCTGAACGGCGCTGCAGCCCGTCTGGTGCAGCCTGGAGACAGTGTCATTATTATCTCTTATGCGCAAATGTCTCCGGAGGAGCTGAAGAATCACCGGCCGACTGTAGTGTTTGTTGACGAGAACAACCGCCCGAGCGAATCCGCCGACAAGGAAATGCACGCTACCGTCCGCTGATGCGGATGAAGGACTTGAGGGCATGAGGCCTTGGGTTCAATAAGAATGGCCTGCTCAAGAGAAAGCTGGTCCCGTTATGTAATCATTGGTCTGCAGAATGAAAAAGCCCGCTTGAACAAAAAATGAAGATAAACCTGAACCAATCTAAATTTCCGGTTCAGTTTCGCACTGATTTCATTTTTTATTCAGTGAGGTGGGGTAATGTTTGAACATATCTTTGCGGAGATGAACAGCACACTGGAGGAGATCGCCCGCTACTATCCGGCTGCTACCGGCGAACAGAAGCAGGTGCTGGGCATGAAATGGAAAGTACTGAAGCAAATGAGTGACGGCATTATCGAGGAATGGATGACCCTGGAAGAGAAAATGGGGGAAATCCGCAGGAAATGCGGGAATTTCGAGGCTCCAAGCCAGCTGAAGATTGTAGAGCTGGATGGAGGACCATTCGAAAGAGGGCAAGGGTATTTCAGCCTGCAAATGTACAAACAGGCCTCCGAGCAGTTTGAGCACGCTTCCTGCCAATACCCGGACAGTCCGCTTCCGCTGCTGTTCCTTGCAGCCTGCTGCATCCATTTGGACGACCGGAAGAATGCGGCCGGTTATTTCAGCTATATTCTGACTCACGGTGAGGACAGGAGGCTTAAAGCCGTCTGCTGCAACGCGCTCGGCTGCATTGCGGCAATGGAGAGCCGCCCGGAGAAGGCGCGGGAATTATTTTTAACTGCGTATAAGCTTGACCCCAGCCTGCCGGAGCCTCTAGCCAACCTGGAGGCGTGCATGGCGAACAAGGGAGCTTTTCAATTTGAGGGCCAGCTGCATACTTTCTTGTGAAGCGGCCAATGCGTAGGCGATGCGTGAAAACGCATCGTTTTTTTCAGACAGCACTTGTGAAAACTGAAACGTGGTCCAAGGCTGTCCACGTGCAGCATTTCACCTGCCGGTCTGCCGTTTAATTTTCAAACGGGTTATTTTTTGTTATGCTAGGGGATAGACCCCGAAAGAAAGGGATTTTACAAACCAATGAAGTATGCTGTGCTTGATTTTGAAACGACAGGTAATCAGTCCTCTGACGAAATTATTCAGGTAGGGCTTGCCATCATAGATCATGATTCCACCATTTCAAAGGTTTATTCTTCTTATGTCAAACCAGGTGTGCCGATCCCTCCATTCATTACGGGATTGACTGGCATTACCGAAGAAGATGTTGCCGATGCGCCTGCGATTGATGAAGTGCTGATGGAAATGGTCCCTCTGCTGGAGGATGTGGTGCTGGTAGGCCACAATGTCGCTTTCGACTTTAATTTCCTGCAGCAGGCTTTGGATAGCAGCGGTTATCTTCCTTTTACAGGCCGCATTCTGGATACGATGGATTTCTTGAAAATTTGCTTTCCATCCCTTCATTCCTACCAGCTCGGGCTTGTCAGCTCGGAATTCGGGCTGCAGCATGACCGTCCGCACCAGGCGGACAGCGACGCTGTCGCTACGGCTCTGATCTTTCTGAAGTGTCTGGAGGAGCTTGCTGAGCTTCCTCTGATTACAATTCAGAGGCTTGCGGATTTATTTGCTGCGGAGGACAGTGATTTGGGCTGGTTTTTTGATGCCCTCTTAGCGGAACGGGAAAGCCGGGCGGAGCAAACCGATGATGCTGGTTATATTTATTACCGGCAGTTTGCGCTTGCCAGTGACGACTGGATGGATATTCTGCCTGCTAGGCATGAAATGGAAGAGAATCCGCTCTCCGGCGTAACCTTTGAAAGCTTTCTGGGACAGGTTCAGGACAACCTGAAGCTCAAGCTGCCTTATTACGAGGAGCGGGAAGCGCAGAACATTATGCTCCATGAGGTGGAGCAGGCTTTTGCTGAAGATAAGCATCTGCTTGTGGAAGCCGGAACCGGCACGGGAAAAAGCCTTGGCTATCTGCTGCCTGCCATTTATTCCTCGGTCAAAACCGGGGAGAAGGTCATGGTCAGCACTCATACCATTAATCTGCAGGAGCAGCTTAGGGAACGGGATATCCCGTTATTGACGGAAGCCGTGCCATTTCCTTTCCGGGCAGCGGTATTTAAAGGAAGGCAGCACTATTTATGTCTGCGCAAGTTTGAACACAAGCTCAGCCGGCGTGACTTTGTAAGTCCTAAAGAGGATTCCATTACGGCTGCCCAGATGATCGTCTGGTTAAGCCAGACGGAAACAGGGGATGCAGAGGAGCTGAATCTCGGCCGCGGAGGCGATTTCTGGGATACGGTTGCCAGCGAATCGGACTCTTGTCTGGGACGCGCCTGTCCCTGGTTCCGCAAATGCTTCTATCACCGCGCCAAACATGAAGCAAGTGTAGCCGATGTTGTCATTACCAATCATTCGAAGCTCTTTACTGATATACAGGCAGGCCATCAGCTGCTGCCCGCTTACGAGAGGCTTGTCATCGACGAAGCCCATCATCTTGAGGATGTAGCAGGCAAACATTTGGGTCTGCATATGAATTATTTTTCCTTTATCCATACATTAACCCGGCTGTTTAAAGACAGCCGCACCGGCCAGCTGCCGAATCTCCGGCTTCTGCTTGCATCGTCTGGAGCCGAGAAGGCTTCGGGCTGGGCGGAGACCATTGACTCTCTCTATCCTGCCCTGCTTGAAGTGAAGGAGAGCTGGGACAAACTGACGGAGCTGATGTTCGGGCTGATGTCGGAACGCAGCGACGCAGCGCCGGGAGAGCCGGGACAATTTGTAAAAAGACTCCTCCCCTCCCGGAAACCGGAGCAGTGGGAGATCTTAAGCGTCCTGGAGAATCAGATTCATGTCTCCATCAGCGAGGTGCTGCGCAAAGGAGACCGGCTGCTGGCTGAAATCAAGGAAGAGCAGGAGGATTACGGCGCCGAAGGGCTTCTGACAGATATAGGCGGACTGCTCAAGGATCTCGGCAGTGAACGCGATTCCCTGCGCAGCTTCATGAAGCTGGACAGCGAGGATAATGTCTACTGGCTGGAAGCCAACGGCCATTACCGCAGCAAGTCCCTTCAGCTCTACGCGGTTCCGATTGATGTCAGCAAGCAGCTGCAGACGTACTTCTTCGACAAGAGGAAGAGTGTTGTCATGACTTCAGCGACCCTGACCGTAGACAAATCCTTTGATTATATGATCGATCAGCTGGGATTGAAGGATGCGGGTGAGCAGAACCGGCTTAATACCGCGATTCTTCCTTCTCCTTTTAATTACAGAGAGCAGGCGCTGCTCGTGATTCCGCGGGATTTTCCAAGTGTGAAAGGCAGCGTCGGCGATGCTCATTTTGTAAATACACTCGTTGATTCTCTGGCCGAATCGGCAGCTGCAACAAACGGCAGGATGCTTGTCCTGTTCACTTCGTACCGGATGCTCAAGCAGGTGTACGAACCGCTTAAGGAGAAGCTCTCCGCTCATCAGATTACGGTGATCGGGCAGGGAATGGACAGCGGCAGCCGGACCAAATTGACGAGACGCTTTCAGAGCAAGGATGCTTCGGTTCTGCTTGGAACGAGCAGCTTCTGGGAGGGCGTTGATATTCCGGGTGACGCTTTGACAAGCCTGGCCATTGTCCGTCTTCCGTTTCAGCCTCCGAATCATCCGCTGGTGGAAGCCAAGAGCGAACGTCTGCAGCAGCAGAAGAAGAACCCGTTCACCAAGCTCTCCGTGCCGCAGGCGGTTATCCGCTTTAAGCAGGGGTTTGGCCGGCTGGTCCGGACCTCGAGGGATAAGGGAATCGTTATTGTGTACGATACACGGATTCTGGATACCTATTATGGCAAGCATTTTCTATATTCCCTCCCGGGTCCCAAGATGGAGCATATGCCGCTAAGCCAAATGGTCCCCCGGATCGCGGAGTGGCTTGAACCTATGGAAAATCGCGCCGAGGAAGGCGCAGTAAAGGGTGAATAACAATGAAATCTGAAAAAATATCGGATGCCGTCGTCCGGCGCATGCCTGTATATCTTCGTTATTTGAATGAGCTGCAGAGCCGCGACGTCATGACGGTATCCTCGCAGGAGCTCGGACAAAATCTCGATCTGAACCCGGCCCAGATCCGTAAGGATCTCGCTTATTTCGGAGATTTCGGCCGCAAGGGCATCGGATATGACGTAGCTTATCTGATCGAGAAGATCCGCCAGATCCTGAATCTGGATCAGGAGATTAGTGTAGCCTTGGTGGGGGCCGGTAATTTAGGTCAAGCCCTCTCCAATTACAATATGTATTTGAAGGACAATATGAAGATCGTTGCAGTGTTTGATGCATCGGAATCCAAAATCGGCAGCCGGATCAACTATTTGACTGTTCAGCCGATCGAGGAACTGAAGGCAACTGTCATGAATATGGGAGTCCGCATCGGAATTATTACCGTTCCGCACTGGGAGGCCCAAAGAGTTGCGGACCAGCTGGTCGAAGCCGGCATTCAGGCCATTCTGAATTTTGCGCCGGTCATTTTAAAGGTTCCGGCAGAGGTCCGGGTGCATGCAGCCGACTTTACAACAGACCTGCTAAGCCTCGCTTACTATTTGGATCAAGGAAAGGAAACTTCGGATGAGTCGTAAATGGTTGATTAAGAACGGTACTTTTGCCGTAATGAATTCTGAGCAGCCGGTCGTGCGCGGTTATATGCTGATCGAAGATGACCGGATTAAGTACATTGGCGAAGAATTACCTGCAGGAGAAGAAGCGGCTGAAACATTTGACGGAACTGGTCTACTGTTTCTCCCCGGTCTGGTCAATACCCACGGCCATGCCGCCATGTCGCTGCTCCGCGGTTATGGTGACGATCTCGCCCTGCAGGTTTGGCTGCAGGAGAAAATGTGGCCGATGGAGGCCAAATTCACCAGCGAAGACGTTTATCACGGAACTGCGCTGTCCGTGCTTGAAATGCTCAAGGGCGGCACAACCACTTTTCTGGATATGTACGACCACATGGACCAGGTGGGAAAGGTTGCCGAAGAGAGCGGCATCCGCGCCGTTCTGACCCGCGGAGTGATCGGGCTGTGCCCGCCGGAGGTTCAAACGGCCAAGCTTGAGGATGCGGTCAGCTTTGCGAAGCAGTGGCACGGTGCGGCTGACGGCCGTATTACGTCCATGATGTCGCCACATGCGCCATACACCTGCCCTCCGGACTATATTGAAAGAATTGTGCAGGCGGCCCATGATCTGGATCTGCCTTTGCATGCCCACATGTCCGAGACCCTCGCCGAGGTTGAGCAAAACGTGCGGGATTACGGTGTGCGTCCGGTGGAGCATCTGCTGAAGCTGGGATTGTTCTCCCGGCCGTCGCTGGTTGCGCATGCGGTTCATTTAACGGATGAAGAGATTCAGATTCTTGCCGAGAATCATGTCGGTGTATCCCATAACCCGGGCAGCAACCTGAAGCTGGCGAGCGGGGTAGCCCGCGTGGTTGACCTGATGAAGGCTGGCGTAACGGTTTCATTGGGAACGGACGGACCAGCCAGCAACAACAATCTCGATATGTTTGAAGAAATCCGTCTGGCAGCTTTGATTCATAAAGGCGTAACAGGAGATCCAACGGCGGTTCCGGCTCTGGAAGCTCTAAAAATGGGGACGGAATACGGCGCTAAATCGCTGTTCCTTCCTGAGGTAGGTGCGCTGAAAGCGGGAATGAAGGCCGATTTTATTGCGCTGAATACCGAGCAGGCTCATTTTCTGCCAAGAACCGATTTCATCTCCCATGCCGTATATTCAGCGGCTGCACAGGACGTTGAACATGTATGGGTTGACGGACGCCAGGTGGTCAAACACCGCGAATGCCTGACTTTAGATGAAGAGCGGATCCGCTTTGAAGCCCAGAAGGCGTTTGAAGGTCTCCTTGCCCGATAAGCCGTTTGGCGCAAGCGGAAGTGAAGGCTGGGAGAGGAGGGAGTTGAAGCTTTGAGGACAAGGACAAAATGGATCCTGACTGCAATTCTGATCGCAGCTGCCGTCCTCTTCGGACTCTACCGTTATTATGTGTATACCATGCAGGATACCTGGAGCCAGGAGGATGCGGCTATTCTCAAAGCGAAGCAGGAGGCCGGTCTGGTCAAGACAATCGGGGTCACCAAATCGGTCTGGGATGATGTATGCTGGGTAGTCGAAGGCAAAAACGCTTCGGATGAGCATATCATGGTCTGGATTGAGGAAGGCAAAGCACCTCATGCCGAAGTAGTCAACACGGGTTCAACCAAGAAAGCCATCGAGAGCCAGATTAAAGCGCTGATGCCGGATGCCGCAATCAAACGGCTGGTTCCCGGCGTTTACAACGGCCAATATGTATGGCAGCTCTATTATAAAGAGAAAGACCATTACTATTACCGCTTCTTCAGCTTTGCTACCGGTGAGGCGCTTACTGAAGAGTTCACGCTTCCAAACCGATAGCAGCTCAAACAAAGCTGCAACAAAGCGGCGTATGGGAGCAAAGAATATTGCAGAAATAAAATATATCAGCAAAGAAATATAGCAGTATATACAGCATTAAAGGAGCACCTCCGCGGAGGATGCTCCTTTTTTCTGGCGAGTCAATGGCAAAGCTTTGATAGGTTCACTGATTTTGAGAAAAAATCCTTAAAATTAAAAATAAGTTCATATTTTTATATGAGATTGATATATATTCTGTGATATACTAGATTCTGTATTTGAGATCAGCAAAGAAACGCGATGAATTCCAGCGCGTTTGGATAGTCGGTAGTATAGCAAGTGATATATCAATAACATCATTAATGATTGCACTTTTAGATAAAGAGGAGGATTTTACTTGAAACTGCGTCTATTTCCGATTGTTGCTACTGTAGTCGTTTCGGCCCTCCTGCTGTTTGGCGGCTGGTACGGTTACCGTCAGATTGCGCTTCAGAGTCCGCTTGAGAAAATGGTTAAGGAATATGACGGCGTCAACAGCGCCCAGTTTGATATTACCCACAGTACGGTCGGTTTGAAACTCGATTTGGAGCCGGGAACGGATTTAAGAGATTTGATCCAGCATATCAAGGATAACGGCGCTTCGCTGATTGCCGGCAAGGAGCTTCAGGTAGAAGTGAAGGACCATTCCAATGACGCTTTGGATAAATGGTGGTCGGAAGCCTTGTTTCCGATAGCCGAAGCGATGGAGAACAAGCGTTATACTGAAATTACCAGCACGCTGAATGAGATGACGGCTGATCTGCCAGGCCTGAAGGCAACGGCTGAGATGGACGATACCAACGTCTATATTACGCTGACTGATGGAGATGCCAGCAAGTTTATTATTTTGCCGCGTACCGGCGAACAACTGGGGGTGTGGAACAATGCCTAAATGGACCAAAGAGATTTTGATCGGTTTTGTTCCGGTTCTTCTTATTTTTCTGGCTTATATCGGTTTGAATATTTTACCTGTGATCGTGGCAGTAATCATGCTTGGCGCTCTGTACACCTTATCGGTGATGAGAGGCGGTCTTGCGGTTGGTGCTTCCCAGGAACGGAAACGCAAGAAATCAGGCCCTGCCAAATTGACCTTTGAAGAAATCGGGGGCCAGGACAGTGCCAAGCAGGAGCTTCGTGAAGCGCTCGACTTTATGGTCCGGCATGAAGAGATCCAGAAGTTCGGCATTCGTCCAATTAAAGGCATTCTGCTGACAGGCCCTCCGGGAACAGGCAAGACGCTGATGGCTAAGGCGGCAGCTCATTATACAAATTCGGTATTTGTCGCTTCGTCAGGCAGTGAGTTTGTGGAAATGTACGTCGGGGTCGGCGCGAGCCGCATCCGTGATTTGTTCAAAGAAGCCCGCAGCCGGGCAGCGAAAGAGAACAAGCAGAATGCGATTATTTTTATTGATGAAATTGATGTCATCGGCGGGAAGAGAGAAGGCGGGCAGCAGCGTGAGTATGATCAGACGCTGAACCAGCTGCTGACGGAGATGGACGGGATTTATACGTCTGAATCACCGCGCATTCTGATTATTGCAGCTACCAACCGGAAGGAAATGCTGGACAGCGCCCTGCTGCGTCCGGGCCGGTTTGACCGTCATATCCAGGTTGATCTGCCGGATAAGAAAGGCCGTATGATGATTCTGGATATCCACGCGAAAAATAAACCGATCCACGAATCCGTAAGTCTGGAACGGGTAGCAGAGGAATCCTACGGCTTCTCAGGCGCGCAGCTGGAGAGCGTGATGAACGAAGCGGCTATCTATGCGATGCGCAGTAATGAGCCGCATATCCGGCAGCAGCATCTTTCGATGGCGGTCGACAAAGTCATGCTGGGCGAGAAGACAGACCGTGAGTCCACCCAGGAAGAGAAACGCCGGGTGGCTATCCACGAATTGGGACATGCGATTATGGCCGAAATTGTGGCACCGGGAAGCGTCAACCAGGTTGTGCTGAGCCCGCGCGGACAAGCTTTGGGTTACGTCCGTCATAATCCGCAGGAGGAGCAGTATCTGTATACCAAGAGTTATCTGGAAGGCCAGATCATGGTGGCGCTCGGCGGAGCGGCGGCGGAAGAGATTTATTACGGGGGCCGAAGCACAGGCTCGCGCAACGATTTCGAGCAGGCGCTGAACCTGGTGCAGACCATGATGACCTCAGGCTTGACATCCCTTGGGATTGTAAATATGGATATGGTCACTACTGAAGTGCTGATGAAGGAGAACCAGTCGATCCTCGATGACCTGGCGATCCGCACCAAACAGCTGCTGATTGACCATTCTGAAGTGTTTGACCGTTCCCTCGACATCTTGTTTAAGGATGAACGGATGTCTGGAGACGAGTTTAGATGTCTATTTCGTGACAATGCACTGCAGCCGGCCTGATTTATTCAGCCGGTTATTTTTTTTTACTTTTTGCCCGTGCTAAGATATTATTATATGTTGGGTGTAGAAAGATGTATTCTTCGACATCAAGGGTATATTATGTAGAAGGATAAGACGAAAGGATGGAGTAAGAGAACCATGAACTTTAAGAAAATAGGAGTTATCGGCGGCGGCACGATGGGGCAGGGCATTTGTGAAATGCTGGCTGGCAAAGGACTAGACGTGCTTCTGGTTGAAGAGAATGAAGCGAAGCTGAATTATGCTTACGATATGATTGAAACCAGCCTTGACAAGCAGCTCGAGAAATGGGCGATCACAAAAGCAGAGAAAAAGCTGATTTTGTCGAAAATTCAAAAAGTAACTCATTTGGCAGATCTGGGGCAGGCCGATATGGTCATTGAGACCATTTCCGAGGATTTGGAAGCGAAGAAGAAAGTCTTCCAAAAGCTCGACCAGGTATGTCCAAGCAACATTATTCTTGCAAGCAACACCTCAACATTGAGCCTCACCGAGATTGCGGGTTCCACCAAATATCCGGAACGCGTGATCGGCATGCACTTTATTTATCCTGTTTCTAAAATCAGCCTGGTTGAAATTATCCGCGGCCTCAAAACTTCTGACCAAACCTTTGAAGAAACAAAGGCGTTCGTTGAAGAAGTCGTCGACAAGCGCGGCATTATGGTTAACGAATCTCCAGGGTTTGTGACTTCCCGGATCATCTGCCTGATGATCAACGAAGCACTGCACGTCCTGGGTGAAGGCGTAGCCTCCGCAGAGGATATTGACGATGCAATGCGCATCGGCTATCAGTTCCAGTACGGACCGCTTGAAATGGCTGACCGTTTTGGCCTCGATTCTGTCCTGGCGGCGCTTGAGCGGATGTTCCGCGATTTCGGCGAGCTCAAATACCGCCCTTCTTTCGTGTTGAAGAAAATGGTCCGCGCAGGCAATCTGGGCGTTAAGGCCGGCGAAGGATTTTTCAAATACGACAAGGATGGTGACCGTCTGTGAAATTACTCGTAATCAACGCGGGAAGCTCTTCCCTGAAATACCAGCTGTATGACATGACTGATGAATCGGTATTGGCCAAAGGCCTCGTGGAGAGAATCGGGATGGATTCCTCCATTCTGACGCATAAGCCGACCGGCAAAGAAGAAGTGACAGAGGTCAGCGAAATTCTGGAGCATACTACGGCTATCCGCAAAGTGCTGGATAAGCTGGTGGATCAAGAACACGGTGTACTGAACTCCGTTGACGAGATCCAAGCAGTGGGCCACCGCGTTGTGCATGGCGGCGAATACTTCAAGAGCTCTGCGCTCGTAACTCCGGAAGCCAAAGCGGAAATCCGCCGTCTGTTTGATCTGGCGCCGCTGCACAATCCGCCGGCTATTTCCGGTATTACAGCTGCCGAGAAGAACATGCCTGGAGTACCGCAGGTGGTTGTGTTCGATACGGCTTTCCACCAGACGATGGAAGAGAAAGTGTTCCTTTATCCGATTCCTAAAGTTCTTTATAAGAAACACCACGTCCGCCGCTATGGCATGCACGGCACTTCCCATTATTACGTTAGCCGCATAGCATCCGAATACCTGAACCGTCCGCTTGAGGACCTGAAGATCATTACCTGCCATATCGGGAACGGCGGCAGCTTGACTGCGGTTAAAGACGGCAAATCTATGGATACTTCAATGGGCCTTACGCCGCTTGAAGGTCTGATGATGGGTACGCGCAGCGGTGACCTGGACCCGGCCGTAGTTACCTTTGTCATGAACAAGGAAGAGCTCAGCATCAGCGAAGTGAACTCCATGTTGAATAAGCACAGCGGCCTCTTGGCGATCTCCGGAAGCAGCAGCGATATGCGCGACATTACGGACGGACTTGAAGCCGGCGAGCCTAACGCTACTTTGGCCTTTGAAATGTACGAATACCGTCTCCGGAAATACATCGGCTCCTATGCTGCGGCAATGAACGGGGTAGACGTGATTGTCTTTACCGCGGGCGTGGGTGAGAACTCTGCAATCGTACGTGAAAAAGTGTGCGAAAATCTGACATACCTCGGCGTCGAGATCGATCCGGAGCTGAACAAGATCCGTTCCGGCGAGCCGCGCCGCATTTCTTCTCCGAATTCGAAGGTGGAAGTTCTCGTTGTTCCAACAAACGAAGAGCTGGTTATCGCACGCGATACCCTTCGCATTGTAGAAGAAAACCGTTAATCCAATCATTATTGTAACGTAAGAGGAGAGAATGAAATGGCGATCAAAACCGTAATTCGGCAGGTCAAGGACCATGTCGGGGAGAGCGTCGTAATCGGCAGCTGGATTAATAACAAACGCTCCAGCGGTAAAATTCAATTTTTGCAGCTCCGCGATGGTACAGGTTATATCCAGGGCGTAGTTGTGAAGAACGAAGTGCCGGAAGAAGTCTGGAACCTGGCAAAGAGCCTGACTCAGGAAAGCTCCGTGTATGTGACCGGGTTGATCCGCGAGGAGCCAAGAAGCAAATCCGGCTACGAGATGACAGTTACAGGGATCGAATTGATCCAGCTGACCGAGAATTACCCGATTACACCTAAAGAACACGGGATCGACTTCCTGATGGATCACCGTCATCTCTGGCTGCGTTCCACCAAGCAGCGTGCGATTCTGGTCATTCGTGCGGAAATTGTCCGCGCCGTGCAGGAATTTTTTGATACGAACGGCTTTACTCTGGTAGATCCGCCGATTCTGACACCAACCTCCGCGGAAGGAACAACCAACCTGTTCCATACCAAATATTTTGAAGAGGATGCTTATCTGACGCAAAGCGGCCAGCTGTACATGGAAGCCGCGGCGATGGCGCTGGGCAAGGTTTATTCCTTTGGCCCGACGTTCCGTGCCGAGAAATCCAAGACGCGCCGCCATTTGATCGAGTTCTGGATGATCGAGCCGGAAATGGCCTTTACCGACCATGAAGAAAGTCTGCAGGTGCAGGAGAACTTCATTTCGCATATTGTTCAGTCTGTACTAAAGAATTGCCGTCCTGAGCTTGAAACCCTCGAACGCGATATTTCCAAGCTGGAAAATATTCAAGCGCCATTCCCGCGGATTACTTATGACGCTGCGATTGAGTTCTTGAACAAGCAAGGATTTGACATTCCTTGGGGCGAGGATTTTGGTGCGCCGCATGAAACGGCGATCGCTGAAGCCTACGACAAACCGGTATTTATTACCCATTATCCGGCCGGGATTAAAGCTTTCTACATGAAGCCGGACCCTAACCGCCCGGAAGTGGTTATGTGTGCGGATATGATCGCTCCGGAAGGCTACGGCGAGATTATCGGCGGCTCTCAGCGTATTGATGATCCGGCTCTTATGGAAGAGCGTTTCAAAGAGCATGAGCTGTCTGCAGAAGCTTACCAGTGGTACATGGATCTGCGGAAGTACGGAACGGTTCCTCACTCCGGCTTTGGCCTTGGACTGGAACGGACAGTAGCCTGGATCTGCGGATTGGATCACGTCCGGGAAACGATTCCTTTCCCTCGTACGCTTTATCGTCTGTATCCGTAATGCAGCATGAGGTGAGCCAGCATGGCGATGAATGAAGGCTGGAAAATATGGGCGAACGGTATCGCCTACGGCTTGGAGAACGGAACCGTCAACGTGCCGGCCGCACTGCTTGGCCATTACAGGCGTCTGAAGCTGAGTGATATGGAAGCCATGCTGCTGATTCATCTGCTTCATTTCCGGCAGAGCAGAGGAAGTGAATTTCCTCCGCTCGCTGAAATCGAGCAGGTAATGAGCGCTCCTTCCGGCACGGTTGCTTCAGCGATCCGGAAGCTGATCAAAGACGGCTGGCTTGTGATCGACCAGGTGACGGATGAACGGACAGGCGTCCAATCCGAGCATTATCATTTAAACGGAATGTACAAGAAGCTGAGTGTATGTCTGGCTGAAGGCTTTGCCGCAGAGCGGAAGGAAGCCAGGCTTCAGGACCGCGGGCAGCTTGAGGATACAGGGGAACCGGACAACCTTCCTGCAAGGAACCTGTTTGTTGTATTTGAACAGGAGTTTGCCCGTCCGCTTTCGCCGATGGAATGCGAGACCATCTCCGGCTGGATCGACCAGGATGGTTATCCAGAGGAGCTGATCCGTATGGCGCTTAAAGAAGCAGTGTTTGCCGGCAAGGTTCATTTCCGCTATATCGACCGGATTTTGCTGGAATGGAGCAGAAACCGGGTCCGCACTGCGGATGAAGCCAAAGCTTATACACAGCGCTTTCGGGGCTCCGGCTCAGGGAGTAAATAAAATCTGGGAGTAAATAAAAATAGAGGCAGTCAGAAATACTATTTCTGGCTGCTTTTTATTTTTGTAAAGGGTTGACTTCATGTGGTTAACTATATTACACTATATTACGAAAAGTAATTAACGAACATTTCTGTGCTTACTAAATTACTTTCAATAATGTTAATGAAACCAAGGAGGAGTTAAAACTCATGAGCAAAATTTTGGAAGCTTTGAAAACAAGACGTTCGTACTACGGAATCAGCAATGAATCTACAATCAGCGATGATCAAATTGTAGAAATCGTTCAAGAGGCGGTTAAGTATACTCCTTCTTCTTTTAACTCGCAGACTGCACGCGCGGTTGTTCTGCTTGGTGAGAATCATAATAAATTGTGGGATATTACGAAGGAAGAACTGAGAAAAATTTCGAAGAGCGAAGAAGCTTTCGTCTCTACTTCGGAAAAAATGGCATCCTTCAACAACGGCTATGGCACCGTTCTCTTCTTTGAAGACGAGCAGGTCATCAAAGGTCTGCAGGAACAGTTCGCTGCTTACGCCGACAACTTCCCGGTTTGGGCAAATCAGGCTAACGGCATGCTGCAGCTGGTAGTATGGACATCTTTGGAGGAAGCAGGTTTGGGAGCATCCCTGCAGCACTATAATCCGCTGATTGACAGTGAAGTTCAATCCACTTGGGGAATTCCTTCGAGCTGGAAGCTGATTGCTCAAATGCCATTCGGCAAACCTGCTATGCAGCCTGGAGAGAAACAGTTCCAGCCGGTAGAAGAACGCGTGAAAGTATTCAAATAAGAAGCTTTCACTTGATATAAATTTGGAAGATCCGAGGCGATTTTGCTTCGGATCTTTCTATTTTTCTGGAGGAATAGAGAATGTTATGTCATTGATTACATATATAAATTATGCTATAATTTGCAGGCCGATTTGCTGGACGATTAGAATAGGGGAGACATGATTCCAAATAGGGATTTCATTCCTGCCGAGTCTTCTTAAAGGAGCAAGAGTTATGCATACAACGAAATTACAGGCCTGGAGGCTGCCGGGTCAGCTGCTTACGCTGGTTACAGCCCTACTGGGCGGTTGTCTATTTCAATGGGGAGGTCTGCCGATTCCCTGGCTGCTTGGTCCGATGATTGCAGCACTGATCGGTTCCTTATTGCTCAAGGGGCGTTATGCGTGGTCGGGGAAAACAAGGAATGCCGGCATGATCCTGGTCGGATATACGATCGGGCTGTCCATGACGGGAACGGCACTGAAATCCATGTCTCACCAGCTGCCTTCGATGGCTGCCATGACCGCACTGCTGCTGCTGATGTGTACAGGTTTTGCATACCTGATTTCAAGATTTTCCGGCATTGATTTCATTACCCTGCTGATGGGCAGCATTCCCGGAGGCTTGACCCAGGTGATAATGCTGGCGGAAGAAACAGAAGGGGCCGACATTACGATTGTTACCGTTTACCAGGTTATCCGGCTTATGATGATCATTATTCTTATCCCGCTGCTGATCTTCAGTCCGCTGTTTGGGTATCATCATCTGGCTGGCGTGCAGGCAGAAGCGGCGAATGCGGCGGGGACGGCAGCGGAGCATGGAGCGGGATTGAACGGGGAGCTGCTGGTCTTTCTGGCAGCTGCCGCTCTGTTTGCACTGCTGGCGAACCGGATCAAATTTCCGACAGCCTTTCTGCTTGGTCCTGCGATCGGGGCAGCGCTGCTGCAGGCAATCTGGCAGCCGGGCCCGGCACTTCCGCAGGTGCTGGTGAATGCCGCACAGCTGATGATCGGCTGTAACGTCGGACTGATGCTGAAGCCGGGAGCGCTGAAGAACAAGCTCAAGACGTTCGGCTGCGCACTGCTAAGCGGCGTGCTGCTGATTGCAGGTGCGTTTATCTTCGCGCTGGTTCTGAAATGGACGCAGTCGCTGTCCATGGCAACGGCTTTGCTCAGCATGGCTCCGGGCGGAATGGACCAAATGAGCATTATGGCGCATGAAATTCATGCCGAGCTGTCCGTGGTGGCGGGCTACCAGCTGTTTCGGACTTTCTTTATTTTTCTGGCGGTGCCGCCGCTGTTCCGGCTGTTTTATAAGTATCACAGCCGCCGGAAGGCAGCTTTAAACAGAGGTTAGGCTCTATCTATTCAACCAAACAGCCCCCGGCGGCCAGAGGCATTCTGGCAGCACGGGGGCTGTTTGGTATGCGTTAAAAACTTATTCTTCATAACAGCTTCAGGATCAGCTTCAGGATCAGCTGCAGGCGCAGTTTAATACCGGCTTTCTTGCCGCGCCCGTTTCATCCAGCCGGGTTACCGGCGTCGTGTAAGGCGCGTTCCGCAGCAGCTCCGGCTGATCCTTGGCTTCCCGGGCAATTTGAATCATGGTGTCAATAAAGCCGTCCAGCGTTTCTTTGCTTTCCGTTTCTGTCGGCTCGATCATGATGCACTCTTCCACGTTCAGCGGGAAGTAGATGGTCGGCGGATGATAGCCGAAATCGAGCAGCCGTTTGGCAACATCCAAAGTATGAATGCCATACGGCTTCAGACCGCTGCCGGACATGACAAACTCGTGCTTGCAGATCCGGTCATAGGGCATTTCAAAATAGGGGGCCAGGCGGGCGCGCATATAATTGGCGTTCAGCACGGCGTGCTCGGACACCGTACGAAGCCCTTCCGGACCGTAAGTTCGGATATAGGCATATGCGCGCACCAGAATGCCGAAATTGCCGTAATAGGCCTTAACACGGCCGATGGAGGAATCGTTTATGCCGCTGAACGCAAAGGAGCCGTCTTCCTGCTCGATGACGAGCGGACCTGGCAGATAAGGGGCCAGAATCTTTTTCACGCCGACAGGTCCTGCACCAGGGCCGCCGCCGCCGTGCGGTGTGCTCATCGTCTTGTGGAGGTTCAGATGCACAACATCGAAGCCCATATCGCCTGGGCGGGTAATGCCCATGATGGCGTTGGAGTTTGCCCCGTCGTAATAAAGCAGGCCGCCTGCCTCGTGCACAATTTCGGCAATTTCAAGGATCTGCTCCTCGAATAAGCCGAGCGTATTCGGATTTGTGAGCATCAGAGCGGCCGTGTCTTCACCAACTGCAGCACGCAGGGCGTCGAGATCAACCAGGCCGTTCGCTTTGGAAGGAAGGGTCACTGTCTGGAACCCGGCTACAGACGCGCTTGCCGGATTGGTCCCGTGTGAGGAGTCTGGCACAATGACCTTGATGCGTTTATGCTCGCCGCGTTCTTCGTGATAGGTCCGGATCATCATGAGTCCCGTCCATTCCCCGTGAGCGCCGGCTGCCGGCTGCAGAGTTACGGCATCCATTCCGGTCAGGCCGGCGAGGTCTTTTTGCAGCGTGTACATGAGCTCAAGCGCCCCCTGTACGCTTTCCTCCGGCTGATAAGGGTGGATTTTGGCAAAACCGGCATAGCGGGCGACATCCTCGTTGATCTTCGGATTGTATTTCATTGTACAGGAGCCTAACGGGTAAAAGCCGTTATCCACGCCGAAGTTGCGGCGGGAAAGCTCGGTATAATGGCGGACGACATCAACCTCGTATACTTCGGGCAGGGCGGCTTCCTCTTGACGGAGAAACTTCGCCGGAATTAACTCGTCAAGCGGCTGAACAGGTACGTCGATTTCCGGCAGGGAGTAAGCGATGCGTCCAGGAGTGCTGAGCTCGAAGATCAGCGCTTTATCTTTCAAATCTTGTGTGCTTATGCTCATAGGGATCCCTCCAGAATGACCGAGAACCGGTCGATTTCTTCTTTGCTGCGGCGTTCCGTTACGGCAATCAGCATATGACCCTCAAGCTCCGGATAGGCTCTGCCGAGATCATAGCCGCCGATGAAACCTTCAGCCAGCAGCCTGCTCTGCAGCGCGGCCATATCGGTGCCTTCCGGCAGCTTAATAGCAAATTCATTAAAAGTAGGCGAAGTAAAGGCTATGGATACACCGCTGCGGGCAGCCAGTGTTTGTTTGGCGTAATGACTCTTCTGCAAGTTAAGCTGCGCCGCCTCCTTGAGTCCCTGTCTGCCCATAAGCGACAAATAAACGGAAGCGCAGAGCGCGAGGAGCGCCTGATTGGAGCAAATATTCGAGGTCGCTTTCTCGCGGCGGATATGCTGCTCGCGGGCCTGCAGCGTCAGCACAAAGCCGCGTTTGCCGTTGCGGTCGGTCGTCTGGCCGACGATCCGTCCGGGCATGCGGCGCATATGCGCCTCGGATACGGCGAAGAATCCGCAGGTAGGGCCGCCGTAAGAGCCGGCAATGCCGAGCGGCTGGGCGTCGCCGACAACGATGTCAGCGCCCTGCTTGCCTGGTGCTTCTATTAAACCTAGTGCGAGGGGGTTGGTGCTGACAATCAGCAGCCCATTGCGGGCGTGAATGAGTTCTCCCGCAGCCTGCACATCTTCAATTGCGCCAAAGAAGTTTGGACTCTGCATAATGACTGCGGCAGTGTCCGGTGTAACGGCTTCTGCCAGCGCATCTGAATCCGTAATGCCGTTTACGGTACCCACCTCGACGATTTCCAGGTTTAGCCCGTGAGCGTAAGTCTGCAGCACTCCGCGTGCTTCAGGATGGACAGCGCGTGAAACGACGATTTGCTTGCGGCGGGCTGCGCTTGCGGCCAGGCTGGCTGCCTCGGCCAGCGCGGTAGCGCCGTCGTACATGCTGGCATTGGCCACGGCCATGCCGGTCAGCTCGCAGATATAGGACTGGAACTCAAAAATTGCCTGCAGCTCGCCCTGGCTGATCTCCGGCTGGTAGGGGGTATAAGCGGTGTAAAATTCGGACCGGGATACAATATGATTGATAACGGAAGGAACATGATGATCGTAAATGCCTGCGCCAAGGAAGCTGATATAACGGTCTGTATTTGCGTTCTTGCCGGCTAATGCGCCCATGTGGCGGGTCAGGGCATATTCATCCAGTCGGGAGGAAACAGGCAGCTCGCCTTTGAAGCGGATAGAGGCAGGAATGTCTGCGAACAAGTCTTCAATCGAATCCACGCCAATCACGGCAAGCATTTCCTTACTGTTATCTTCGGTAATCGGCAGGTAACGGTGTTTCATGTTATTCAGCTCCTTTGGCGGGTTTGGAGTCTCTCTTATAGAACGGAGCCTTAACAACCTCGGCTTTTAATCTTTTTCCGCGAATCTCGACTTCGACTATAGTGCCAAGGGCTGCGTACCGGCTGTTCACCAGTGCGAGCCCTAAATTGCGTTTCAGTGTGGGCGACTGGGTGCCGGTGGTGATTTCGCCAATTCTAACCCCGTCCCCGTACACCAGATAGTGGGAGCGGGGAATGCCGCGGTCGATCATTTCAATGCCAACAAGCCTGCGGGGCAGACCGGCGGCCCGCTGTGCTTCCAAAGCGCTGCGTCCGATGAAATCCCCTTTGTCCCACTTCACGAAAAAGCCTAAGCCGGCTTCCAGCGGGGTAATTTCGGCGGACAGCTCCTGTCCGTAAAGAGGCAGCCTGGCTTCAAAACGGAGTGTGTCGCGAGCGCCAAGTCCGACCGGAACAAGCCCGCGCGACGCTCCGGCGGCAAGCAGGCCTTTCCAGATTGCAGGTGCTTTCTCAGCAGGTGCGTAAATTTCAAAGCCGTCTTCACCGGTGTATCCGGTACGGGAGAGGATGGTTTTTGCGCCAAACAGCTCGGCATCGGCGGCAAACGTGAAAGAGGCAAGCCCGGCAGCGGCTTCTGCGCCGCTTTCAGTCAGAATCTGCTCAGCCAAGGGTCCCTGCAGGGCGATGAGCGCGGTTTGAGCGGAGATATCGGTCATCTGCACGCCTTCAATCAGGTGAGCGCGAAGCCATTCCCAATCCTTCTGAATGTTTGAGGCGTTGACGACAAGCATGTAACGATTTTTCGAAAGGCAGTACACAAGCAGGTCATCCAGGGCCCCGCCATTCGGATAACACATCAGCGAATATTGAGCCGCCCCGGGTTTAAGGAGAGAGACATCGTTGGTCGTCATCTGCTGCAGGAAAGCCAGCGCCTGTTCGCCTTCGACAAGGAATTCCCCCATGTGGGAAACGTCAAACAAGCCTGCCTGCCTGCGCACGGCATCATGTTCTTTCTGAATGCCTTCAAACTGGACGGGGAGCTCCCAGCCGCCAAAATCAATGCAGCGTGCACCCGGAATATCGGCATAGCAGGGATAAAGCGGTGTTCTCATCAACTTTGACATCTTCTCACCTCATGAATTTAGTCCATTCAACCAGCAGCACAAAAAAGGACAGGCCCAAGAACCCGCAAAACGGAGACAATCATCCCGCTTTCAGATTCTGAAGGCTCTGTCCTTGGTACCTGAGAGTGTCCCTAGACTTCTCTAACCGGGCGTCCCGAGGGCGCCGCAGTTCGTGTTCTTAGGTTTCCCCTTGGGTGATCCGGCAGCTGAAATGCCGAATGCTCTCCAGAGATGCGTCCGGTAAAAGTCCTTTTGCCTGAGAGATTCACTCCTTACAGTTGCAGGAGCTTGCTCCTTCGGCGCCGCCGCTTGCGCAGCAATCTCTCCCTTTACGTTCACCCGCTCTTCATACTCTCATTAAAACGGGTAAACCCGAAGGATGTCAACAGAATTATCTTTTAACTTTCGGTTTATTGGGCTAAAATGACGAAAAATGACACCAAGAACAGGGACATGTCAGGAAATAGCTTGGTGTAAGCAATATTGACATTTGACTTTTGCTAGAGAAATGAATAACCTAGATTTGTAAATCCCTGTCTCTCTTAGGCTCGGGTAAAATAAGTTCATGAGAATGGAGCGGAACAAAGCGATGAGTGAAATTAAACAAGGACTTTGGTACAGCGAAGAACATGAGTGGGTGCAGGACATGGGCGACGGAACTGTGCTTGTCGGCATTACGGACTTTGCTCAGGACCGTTTGGGCGATATCGTGTTTGTAGAGCTGCCTGAAACAGGGACTGAAGTGGGTGCGGAAGACGGCATCGGAACCATTGAGTCCGTAAAGACGGTATCCGACTTGTTCTCGCCGGTCAGCGGCACAATTGTTGAAGTGAACGAAGAGCTGACGGATGCTCCTGAACGAGTGAACGGAGAGCCTTTCGGCAGCGGCTGGATGGTCAAAATTAAGTTGTCCGCTTCCCCCGAGGAAGCCTTCGCCAAGCTGCTGAATGCTGAGGCATACGGCAAGCATACTGAAGAATAACAGGATTCCGTATAAATGAAGAGCCGCCCTGATCCGGAAGACGGATTGGACGGCTCCTTTTTGTTTTATGGCAAAAATTCAGCATTAGCGCTATTGCACCGATATCACTGTTACAGCGTATTCGCTAGTGCGTCTATTTTTACCCTAGCGCATAATTAACCCAGTGCCTAGTTAATCGAATGCTAGGAAAGCTCGGCTTCAATGGCCGCGCCCATTTCCCTGGAACGCGAAGCGGCCCGGTGAACCGCCGATTTGACCGCTTCGGTAAACTGATATTGAGCCAGCACCTCAATTGCGGCCTGAGTGGAGCCGTTAGGGGAAGTGATCGCTCTCCGCAGATCAGCCGGCTTCTCGCCGGTCTCCTTCATCATGGATGCCGCGCCCAGCACGGTTTGAACCGTCAGCTCACGGGCCTGCTCCGGAGACAAGCCGCCTTCAATGCCGGCAGCAATCATGGCTTCCATCATGTAGTATACGTAAGCCGGGCCGCTACCGGACACGCCGGTCAGGGTCTCCATTTGAGCCTCCGGAATGATGGAAACCATCCCAACAGCTTCAAAGATGGACAAAGTGCGGCTGCGCAGTTCCGGTGTCACCTCTTCTGAGAATGAAATTCCCGTTGCACCGAGTCCGATCGTGCTTGAGGTGTTCGGCATGGTGCGGGCGATCGGCAGTTTGCTGCCCAGCAGGGATTGGATCGTAGGAATGGACAAGCCTGCAATGACGGAAACAATCAGCTGCCGTTCATGAACAAGCGGGGCAAGACGCCGAATCGCGGCGCCAGCGTCTTTGGGCTTCATAGCGAGAACAATAATGTCTGCTTTGGAGAGAAGCTGATCTTGTTCATCTGCTGCGGAAGAGGTGACTACACCGTATTGCTTGGACAAGAAATCCAGACGTTCGGCATTGCTGCGGTTGAACATTGCGATTTGCCCCGGCTTTGCCGCCGAGGTGGAGATCAGGCCCCGGACGATGGCTTCGGCCATCGATCCTGCCCCGTAGAATACGATTTCTGGTGTCGCAGATGCTGCTGATTCTGACATATCTGAGTACCTCCTGTTAATAAATGTTAGTTCATTTCACCCAAAGTCCTGTTCTTGACCGGTCAAGCGGGATAACAGGTCTGCTGGCCGGCTTTTGTAGATCTAATTCCGGATTTGTCCTGATCCCGTAATCAGATATTTGGCTGAAGTTAAAGCCGGAAGACCCATCGGTCCTCTCGCGTGCAGCTTTTGGGTGCTGATGCCGATTTCCGCGCCGAAGCCGAATTCAAACCCGTCGGTAAAGCGGGTGGAGGCATTATGATAAACGGCTGCAGCGTCCACTTCGTTCAGGAAACGGGCGGCATGCTCTTCATTTTCAGTGACAATGCATTCAGAATGCTTGGTTCCGAATTTGGCGATATGGTCCATCGCTTCCTGCAGGCCGCCGACGATTTTTACATTCAATATATAATCATTATATTCAGTCGCAAAATCCTGCTCGGTTACGGCTTTAGCCTCAGGGAGCAGCTGGCGGGTCCGATCACAGCCTCTCAGCTCGACCCCTGCGGTTTTGAACGCTTCACCCAGAAGGGGCATATAACCTGCCGCAAAATCCTGCTGCACCAGCAGCGTCTCCATCGAATTGCAGACGGAAGGGCGCTGGGCTTTGGCATTAACCGCAATGCGGACGGCCATGTCCGGATTGGCGGAAGCGTCAATATAAGTGTGGCAGATTCCCGCTCCTGTTTCGATAACAGGGACAGTGGCGTTCTGCACCACATGCTGGATCAGCGAGCTGCCGCCGCGCGGAATAATGACGTCCAGGAGACCGTTCAGCTTCAGCATCTCGTCCACGGAGGAGCGGGCCGAATCATGAACCAGCTGCAGCACATCCTTCGGAAGCCCGGCGGCTTCCAGAGCCTGATGGAACAGCTCGGCAATTTTGATGTTGGAGAAGAGGGCAGCCGAGCCGCCGCGCAGCAGCACGGCATTGCCTGTCTTGAGGCAGAGGCCGGCGGCATCAACAGTAACGTTAGGACGCGCTTCGTAGATAATGCCGATTACGCCGATCGGCACGCGCTTTTTCACAATATGCAGCCCGTTCGGACGATCCAGCGTTTCCAGCACTTCACCGACAGGATCAGGCAGCTCCGCAATTTGGCGGAGGCCCTCGGCCATGCCGGCAATCCGCTCCGGTGTCAAGGCCAGCCGGTCAAGCAGGGAGGCGGAGGTGCCGTTTTGTCTGCCGCGTTCCAGGTCCTCGCTGTTCGCTTTCAGGATTTCCTCTGTTCCAGTGATTAAGGCGTCCGCTGCTGCAAGCAGGGCGCGGTTCTTCTGCTCCGTGGTTAACCAGGCAAGCTGAGGGGCATAGGCAGCCGCCAGAGCCGCTTTCTCTTTCACTTCACTCATCACAGTAACCTCCAATCGGCGAATAACGCCGCTTTATTAATGGGATTTACTTCAAAGAAATCCATTCATCACGGTGGATAACCTCAAGCCGGTGGACCAGATCAATCCGTTTGACGACTTCGGCGCTGCTGAGCCCTTTAATCGTATCGAGCTGCTCCGCGTCATAGTTAATGATCCCCCGGCCCAGCGTTGCTTCATCAGGGCCATAAACCTCGACTACATCTCCGGCATGAAAAGAACCCTGAACCCGCTTCACGCCGACCGGAAGCAGGCTGCGTCCGCCGTGAATAAGGGCCTCGGCTGCGCCTTCGTCCACGTACAGGCGGCCAAGCGGCGTTGACAGAAAGCCGAGCCACTGCTTCTTGCGCGGCAGATTCGCCAGCGAAGTGGAGAAGTAGGTTCCGTGCCCGTCCCCGCGTACAGCGGCAAGCATTTCGCCCTCCAGGGTGATCCGGCCGACAAAGACGGGAATCCCCCCGCGGGTCCCGATCCGCGCCGCATCAAGCTTGGAGCGCATGCCGCCTGTGCCGACGCTGCTGCCTGCACCGCCGGCGGCGAGATAGAGTTCATCCGTAATTTCTTCGACTTTGCTGATACGTACCGCTGCCGGATCAATCCGCGGGTCCTTTGTATAGAGCCCGTCCATATCTGTCAGGATGAGCAGGTGATCCGCTTTGAGCAGATTGGCCACAAGCGCGGATAAGGTGTCGTTATCGCCGAATTTCAGCTCGTCGACAGATACCGTGTCATTCTCGTTAATGATCGGAATGACATTCTGCTTGAGCAGTTCTTCCAGCGCCATGCTGGCATTGCCCATCCGTTTGCGGCTGTTAAAATCCGCCCGGGTGAGCAGCACCTGGGCCGAACGCACCCCGTGCCGGGCAAATGCTTCACGGTAGGCCTGCATGAGCAGCGCCTGGCCGACTGCAGCGGCGGCCTGCTTCTCGTGCAGCAGCTTCGGCCGCTGCGCGTAGCCGATTTCCCTGAAGCCGGCGGCGACGGCCCCGGACGTAACGAGCACCGGCTGATAGCCTGCTGATATCAGCGAAGCCAGTTCAGCGGCGAAGAAGCGGGTGGCGCTCTCATTCAGCCCGCCTTCCTCCGAGGTGAGGGAGCTGCTGCCGATTTTGACAACAATTCTATGCAGCATAAGCATTACCTCCTAGATGTTTATTGAAATGTTCACCGGATAAGTCCCGGCGGCTGTGACAGCAATAAAAAAAGCTTCCATCCTTCGTATGCTAATACAAAGGACGAAAGCTTGGCTTCCGCGGTACCACCTTTATTGATGAACAGAACCGTTCATCCGACTCAAGGCCTGTTAACAGCTGGCGGCTGTCCGGCATGAGCCGGCCGTTCGGGGGTAGGGTTCCGCAGAAGTTCCGGTAAATTCTCGCAGCCGAAGGAATTTACTCTCTGAGAACGGAGCTTGTGTCCGCGTACTGGTCCCGTCATCACGTTTCCTAATTGATTTATTGCTAGGATAACACGCACTTTCACACTTTGCAAAGATGAAAATCTGACGAAAGTCCGATAAGAATCCATTCAACAGCGCAGTCTGCCGATTGATTTGCCCACCTCCACAGAGAATTGACTAGCTTACCCGGCCGGCTTATGATGATTACAATTTTGATCAGGTTAGATCAGGCTTGATTAGGTCTTTACAGCTTAGCAGTATAGATATTGAAGGGAGAGAAGCAGATGGCACAGCAGTATCCTGATTATTGGAACCTGGCTCTCATTCAAGCCGATCTTGTGCTGGGAGAGCCGGAGCGGAACCGTCAGCGGCTTGAGGTGCTGATGGAACAGGCGGTCAGCGCGGAAGTGAAGCCGGATGTGGTCATGCTGCCGGAAATGTGGAATACAGGCTATGCGCTTGACCGCATTCAGGAGCTGGCCGACCCGGGAGCAGAAGCGGCAGCGGCCTGGCTGGGCAGGTTTGCGCGTGAGCACGGGGTTCATGTCGTCGGCGGATCGGTCGCGGAGAAAGGCGGTGACGGCAGGGTCCGGAACACAATGCTGGTCTTCGACAGAAGCGGCAGCTTGGTCAGCCGGTATGCTAAAATCCATCTCTTCAGGCTTATGCAGGAAGAGAAACACCTCGCCGAAGGCCGCGAGACGGTAACTTTCGAACTCGACGGGGTGAGGTCAGGGGCTTCCATCTGCTACGATATCCGCTTCCCGGAGCTGAGCCGGACGCTCGCTTTGGCGGGAGCAAAAGTATGGTTCGTTCCGGCCGAATGGCCTCATCCGCGCCTTCACCACTGGCGGACGCTGCTGCAGGCCCGCGCCATCGAGAATCAGATGTTCGTGGCGGCCTGCAACCGCGTTGGGGAGGACCCCGGCAACCGTTACTGTGGCCACTCCATGATCATTGACCCTTGGGGAGAGATCCTAGCGGAAGGCGGGGAAGTCGAAAGCATCGTTACGGGACGGATCGCCCTGCCGCTCGTTGATGAGGTGCGCGGGCGGATTCCGGTCTTCGAGGACCGCCGTCCGGATCTTTACAGGCTTTAATTCGGATCGCCTTCCTTCCAGCGGTCATTAAAGGTTTGTTTAAAGGTGCGGATAAATGCTTCAGCAGCTTTGGACAGATATCTGCCTCTCCGGTACGCAATTACAAGCGTGCGGCTTGGTGCAGGCTCAGCCAGCGGCACATAGGTAGGAATCAGCTCGCTCCGTTTCGCCCGGGCAATAAAGCGGGGAACCAGTGTAATGCCCATGCCTGCCGCAACCAGGGACTGGACGGTCTCGATATTGTTGCTCTCAAATACGACATTGGGTTCAAAGCCCGCTTCCTGGCAAAGGCCTACCGTCAGCTTCCGGAATCCCTGTCCTTTCTTGAGAACGATGAACGGTTCATCGCGCAGCTCTTCAATCCGGACGCCGTCGGCTTCGCTCCGGCCTGCCAGCCGGTGTCCGGGCGGGACAGCGAGGAGGATCCGTTCTTCGCCGATTTCTTCATAAGCCAGCGACGTTTCCTGAAGTGGCAGCGACAGCAGGCTCAAATCAGTTCCGCCGCCGGCGGTAAGCTTTTCCAGATTGAGGGAAGTGTCTTCCAGCAGAGAAATTTGAATCCCGGGAAAAGCCTGCTTAAACTCTGGCAGTACATAAGGAAGCAGATGTGACCCGGTGATCGGCATGCTGCCAACGACTACTCGGCCGCTGCGCATTTGGGAAATGTCGTCCATCTCCTGCCGCAGCTCTTCAACGGCGTCCATAATTCTGCGGGCATGAATGACAAAGCTTTCCCCGGCGTGCGTCAGTTCTACAGAGCTTGTGTTGCGCTGGAACAGCAGGACGCCGAGTTCTTTCTCCAGCTTTGAAAGCTGCTGGCTCAGGGAAGGCTGGGCAATGTGCAGTTTGTCCGCCGCTCTTGAGAAATTCCGTTCTTCAGCAATCTGCAGAGTATATTGAAGCTGTCTGAATTCCATAGTTCCTCCTGGGGTTTTAGTATTGCTTATAATCATAACCTATTACTGAGGCGATATAAATAGCTGTAAGTATAGGAGATGGGATTGCAAAAATCTTACTGAAAGCCGCCAGGAAGACCGGCAAGCCAGCCAGGGAATTTCCCATGTCCTGTTAGTGTGTGCTATAATGACCCCATGTTTAAAGTGGAGGTTGTATGAATGAAGGTGTGGAAGGAAATCCGCGGATGGCTGCTGTCCATCGGGATCGCATTTGTTTTGAGCTTAATTATTGGCATCTTTGTGATTCAGCCTTATAAGGTTGACGGCCATTCAATGGACCCTACTCTGCATGATAAGGAACGTATTTATGCCCAGAAATGGTCGCATACGTTCGGCCAGGTGCCAGACTACGGAGATATCGTCATTATCGACAGCCGTGTGGACCGCTCGCGGTCTTTTATGGATGATTTGAAAGAGCATCCGCTGATTGCACTCCTGACCGGAGAGAACAAGCAGGAAATCTTTTATGTGAAACGTTTGATCGGCAAACCCGGCGATAAGATCGAAATCAAGCAGGGCAAGGTGTACCGCAACGGTCAGCTGCTGGATGAGCCTTACATCAAGGAGCCTATGACGGTTGAACCGGATCAGGAATATGATGTGCCGGACGGGGACGTTTTTGTAATGGGGGATAACCGCAACAACAGCAAAGACAGCCGGATGATCGGCTTTATCCCGCTGGACCACGTTATGGGCGTTAAAGTTCTGTAGCCGGTCCGAAGTTAATAGGACAGATTCATAATCAGGAAAGATCAGGAAAGCTTCTCCAGCAATTGCTTTTGCGGGGGAGGCTTTTTTTAATGCGCTCTAAAATTCTCTCATAAATTCTCTCTATAGTTATTTCCTATGAATGTAATTGTATTTATGTATTTCTCAAATAACCCTGGTGCTTGTTATAGTTATCTTAATCAGTCAGGCAAAAATAATTGATCGGCTCCAGCCGCCACAGCATTTTTGCTTCGGCATTGTACGAATTTCTAAAGAACCAGGAGTGATTGGAATGAGTCAGAAGAAAACGATGTATGAGAAAATTTGGGATAATCACGTTATTTATCAGGAGGAAGGCAAGCCGAGTGTCCTGTACATTGACCTTCACCTGGTCCATGAAGTAACTTCCCCTCAAGCCTTTGAAGGCTTGCGCCTGAACGGACGCAAGGTGCGCAGACCTGAGCTTACGTTTGCTACAATGGACCACAATGTCCCGACGAAGGACCGGTACAATATTACGGACCCGATCTCCAAACAGCAAATCGATACTCTGACTCAGAACTGCCGTGATTTTGGCGTTACTTTGTTTGACCTGGATACGCTTGACCAAGGCGTTGTGCACGTCATGGGTCCAGAACTTGGCCTTACGGCACCAGGCAAAACGATTGTATGCGGCGACAGCCACACTTCAACTCACGGGGCATTCGGGGCTCTGGCATTCGGGATCGGCACAAGCGAAGTTGAGCACGTTCTGGCCACCCAATGTCTGCAGCAGGGCAAATCCAAGACCATGGAGGTCAGATTTGTCGGCAAACGCAATCCTGGCGTAACGGCTAAAGACTTGATCCTCGGCGTTATTGCCCAATATGGTACTGATTTTGCAACCGGTTATGTCATTGAGTATACAGGCGAAGCGATCCGCAGCCTCACTATGGAGGAGCGCATGACAGTCTGCAACATGTCCATCGAAGCAGGCGCGCGTGCCGGTCTGATCGCTCCGGATGAAACAACCTTCAACTACCTGCGCGGACGCCAATATGCCCCTCAAGGCAGCGCGTTTGACGAAGCGGTGGAGGCCTGGGAACAGCTGGCTACTGACGAAGGCGCGGAATACGATACGGTAGTCGAGTTTGATGTCGATTCCCTTATCCCGCAGGTTACCTGGGGCACAAGCCCGGGCATGGGAACCAGCATTTCGGCTGCTGTGCCGAATCCGGACGATTTCTCAAGCGAAAATGAACGTAAAGCGGCCAAACAGGCGCTGGAATATATGGGACTTGTTCCGGGAACTCCAATGTCCGACATCCCTGTGGACTATGTGTTTATCGGCTCCTGCACCAACGGCCGGATCGAGGATCTGCGCGCTGCAGCTTCCGTAGCCAAAGGCTACCAGGTATCCGACAAGGTAACGGCCATTGTAGTTCCGGGTTCCGGACGGGTCAAACTGCAGGCTGAAGCAGAAGGACTGGATAAAATTTTTACAGAAGCGGGCTTTGAATGGCGCGAAGCGGGCTGCAGTATGTGTCTTGCGATGAATCCGGACGTGCTTAAGCCGGGACAGCGCTGCGCATCGACATCAAACCGCAACTTTGAAGGACGTCAAGGACGCGGCGGGCGTACCCACCTTGTTTCCCCGGCAATGGCGGCTGCAGCAGCAATTCAAGGTCATTTCGTAGACGTTCGCGACTGGAACTTCAAAACTGAGGTTGTCAGCTAAGATTGTAAGCTAAGATTGTAAGCTAAGGCTGTCACCTAATTGTGCAGGGCTTGATATTCAAAACAAGGAGAGATTGAGATATGGAAGCTTTTAAAACTTTGAATGGAATCGTAGGCCCTGTGGACCGGGTCAACGTGGATACGGATGCCATTATCCCGAAACAATTTTTGAAGAGAATCGAGCGCAGCGGCTTCGGACAATTTTTGTTCTTTGAATGGCGTTTTGATGAGGAAGGGAACATAAACCCGAATTTTGAACTGAACAAACCCCGCTATAATGGGGCTTCCGTTCTGATCTCCCGTGTCAACTTCGGCTGCGGATCCTCCAGAGAGCACGCGCCTTGGGCGATTCAGGATTACGGGTTCCGCTGTGTCATCGCTCCTTCCTTTGCTGATATTTTCTATAACAACTGCTTCAAGAACGGCATCCTGCCGATCAAGCTGTCTGAGGAGCAGGTTGAGGAGCTGTTCCAAAGAACGGCGAAACATGAAGGCTATAAATTGAACGTCGATCTGGAAAATAAAAAGCTCACCGACGAATATGGCCTTGAATATTCTTTTGATCTTGATGAACACCGCCGCCAATTCCTGCTGCAGGGCCTGGACGATATCGGTCTGACGCTCCAGCATGAAGACCTGATTGCGGAATATGAGGCTAAACATAAAGACCGCCTGTTTGCGTAACCGGAAGAAGGGATTGACAACCCGGGAAGGGGTTCCTCATAATCGACAGTGATTGTTTGCGGGCAGCGACCGCAGCTGCTTGAACGTTAGGAGGAACAACATGTTTGATAACGATTGGGACGAGGTGCTGGCGGAGGAGATCCAGAAGCCTTATTTCCAGGAGCTCCGCTACACCCTGGCCAGAGAGTACAAACAGCATACCGTCTTTCCGCCAAAGGAACTGCTGTTTACTGCACTGAAGCTTACCTCATTCAGCGGTACGCGTGTCGTCATCCTTGGACAGGACCCTTATCACGGCCCAGGGCAGGCGCACGGGCTCAGCTTTTCGGTTCAGCCGGGGGTCCGCATCCCGCCGTCTCTGCAAAACATCTACAAAGAGCTGCACGATGACATCGGGGCTCCGAATCCGGGCCATGGCTCATTGCTGCACTGGGCACGACAAGGAGTTCTGCTCCTGAATGCCGTGCTGACGGTCCGCCAGGGACAGCCCAATTCCCATAAGGGTATTGGGTGGGAGACTTTTACCGATGCCATTGTGGAGAAGCTGAATGAACGGGAGAAGCCGCTGGTCTTTATTTTGTGGGGCAGCCACGCCCAGCAAAAAGGGTCATTCGTCGACCGCAAGCGGCACAAGGTAATCACTTCGCCGCATCCGAGCCCTTTTTCAGCGCATAAGGGGTTTCTAGGGAGCAGGCCTTTTTCGGAAACCAACCGGTTCCTTGCCGAACATGGGGAGAATACGATTGACTGGGTGATTCCGGTGCTTGACCAGCAGCCACCTCAATAGAATTTGCTTCACTTGCAAAATCCGTCCGTCCGGGCGGATTTTTTCATGTCCGAAATAGAGAGAAATGTCTATCACGGGTAAAAATTACCTGTTAAAATGATAGACAAGTGCAGCATTTTGATAGATTCTGTCGCTCCTGATGCAGAAAAAGTAGAATTCATAGAAACGGCGGGGATAACGAATGAAGAAGTACGGATTATCTGTTTTATTACTGCTATTTTTGCTGATTCTTCCTGTAATGAGCCGCGCAGCAGACAATGGAGCACATATCACTCTGGATGGGAAGGAGCTGGAGCTTACGGCAGATGCCGGCATAGAGACGGTAAGCGGTTCCATTATGGTGCCATTACGTCTTGTTACAGAAAATATGGGATACACGGTCGGCTATGATAACCAGACAGAAACCGTAACCATCAACAATGCGGAGTCTACGATAAAGCTTGTTGTAGGAGAAGCTACAGCGGAAGTGAACGGAGCTCAGGTGCCGATGCTGGTTCCAGCGAAGTTTAGCGGCGATGGAGCCAGTAAAGCCACGCTAGTACCGCTGCGGTTTGTAGGAGAGCAGACAGGAGCCCAGGTCGGCTGGGACAATAGAACGAAAACAGTATACATAACATCAGCTGCGCAGGACAATCAGGACACGGTCCTGACTGCAGACGGCAGCTCGGAAGGCGCTGAAGCAGCTCCGGCTTCCGCTGAATCGGACAGCTCTTCACAGCTTACCGGATTAAGTTTTGGAGAAGGGCGTCTCATATTGGCTGTAAAGGGCGGGGTAACTCCTTCGGTATTTAAAATGAGCTCGCCGGATCGAATTGTGGTGGATTTAGCAGATACGTCCTTTTCCGAAGACTTCAGCAGCAGCCTTCCTCTCAGCGACACTTTAAGCGGAAAGATTGATATCACCGAGATTTCACAGGTACAAGATGTCCGTTACGCGCTGTTCAGCCGGGATCCGGATGCCGTGAGAGTAGTCCTGGACTTGAGTGGTCCGGCGGACTATCAGGTGACCGATGACAAGGACGGCCTTATTACGATTGATTTAAATACCAGCTCAAGCAGCACGGCAGGGACTCAGCAGACCGGCGGCGACGACCAGCAGACTTCTGCACTACCAGCAGCCAGCGGCAAGAAGATTGTCGTGATTGATGCCGGGCACGGAGGAACCGACTCGGGTGCCGTCAGTTTAAACAAACGGCTTGAGAAGGATTTTACACTGGCAGCCGTGTTGAAGCTGCAGCAAATCCTCGAACAGGACAGCGGGCTGGAGGTCGTCCTGACCAGAAACTCGGACACCTATCCGATGCTGCAGGACCGGGTGAAGCTGGCCAACAGCATAAATGCCGACGTGTTTATTTCAATCCACGGCAATATCAGCCCGGATGGAGGCACGGGCCCGAACGGTGTAGAAACTCATTATACCCTTAACAGAAACAGTGAAGCTCTAGCTAAGGTGATGCAGAAATATCTGGTGCAGTCCAGCGGAATGGCCGACCGGGGGCTGAAGACCGGCAACCTGTATGTCACGAAGAATACGAACATGCCGGCAGTGCTTCTGGAATGCGGCTTTCTGAGCAATCCGAAGGACGAGGCGGCCATGTACTCAGACGAGTTCCAGCAGCAATTAGCCGAAGGCATAGCGGCAGGAATTAAGGAATTTTTGGCAGCCTCTTAAATGCTGCGAGAAATGAAGCAAGGGCTCATTCAAGCGTCCTATTCTATTTAATTCCACTGAAATTGCCATAATTTACGCAACTTTTGATAGATTATGGCGTCTAAATAGTGAATCTGTTGATGTTCCAGCGTGTCTGGAGCGGCATTCATCAGGAACCACAAAATAAGAATGGAAGGGTGAAGAATGAAGAAATTTAGTTTTTTAGTCATTTTGTTTCTATGCGTGTTGGCTTTTCCATTGACAGGACATGCTGCTTCAAACGCAACGCATATTCTCCTGGATGGGAATGAGATCGAGTTAAGTCAGGACAGACAAGTCCAAACGGTAAACAACAGCGTGATGATTCCGATTCGTGTCGTCGTAGAGGAATTAGGGTTTGACGTAGATTGGGACAGCAAGACAGGCACGGTAACGATAAAGCAATCCGATAGTGAAATTAAATTGCTCCTTAACAGTTCTACAGCCACAGTAAACGGCCAGACGGTTAAACTTAATGCTGCAGCTTATGCGCAGAACGGTACTACCTTTGTTCCGATCCGTTTTGTAAGTGAACAGATGGGACTCGGAGTAAACTGGGACGGTACAACCAAAACGGTGAGCCTGACTACTCAGAGCTCCGGCAGCGGAAGCGCTGCATTGCCAGGCAGCAACTCGGGGAGCAGCAATTCCGGCACAAGCGGAACGGTGACTTCTCCAAGTACGCCAAGCACGACTCTCACCTCTTTAAAAGGGATCAGCTTCACCGACAACCAGCTCATCATGGCTGTAGATGGACAAGTCAGTCCGGTCACATCGACGCTGACTAATCCGGATCGTATTGTCATCGATCTCCCGAATGTTCAATTTGCCTCAGATTTTTCGTCCAGCTATCCGCTCGACAGCAAACTGAACGGCGCGATTGCGGTGACGGAATATCCGGATGTCTCACAGATCCGCTATTCCTTATTTAATAGTGCGCCGTCCACAGTACGCGTAGTCATTGATTTGAATTATGCCAAAGGTTTTAAAATGACCAACGCAGGAGACGGCCTGGTCATTATTGATCTCAATCAGGAATCAGCTTCCACTTCTGCTTCTGCTTCCAAGCCTTCCAGCAGCTCCGGCAAGAAGCTGGTAGTCATTGATGCCGGACACGGCGGTTCGGACCCTGGCGCCATCAGCGTGACAGGCCGTAAAGAGAAAGATTTTACCCTGGCAGTTGTGCTTAAGGTGGAGAAGCTTCTCCAAAACGAGCCGAACATTGATTATGTGCTGACCCGCAGCGGGGACACCTATCCGACACTTTCGGACCGCTCTAATCTGGCTAACAATCTGAAGGCAGACGTATTTGTTTCAGTGCACGGCAACAGCGGGGCTGCTACGGCCACCGGCGTTGAAACCTACTATACCCGCAGCGGTGAAAGCCTCAAGCTGGCTAACATTATGCATAAATACCTTGTAAAATCTTCAGGACTGCCAGACCGCAAGGTCCGTCAGGCGAGTCTCCATGTAACGAGAGAGACCACCATGCCGGCTGTACTGCTGGAATGCGGGTTCCTCAGCAATAAAAATGACGAAGCCAAAATGTACTCCTCGGCTTTCCAGCAGAAAGTAGCAGAGGGAATCGTAGCCGGTATCAAAGAGTATCTCGGAATTGATTAAGGATTTTTGTGAAAGAAGGCAGGTGTATCCGTGAATAAAAAACACTGGACGATCTTGTTGAGTCTGCTGTTAATGGCAGCAATCGCAGGCTGCGGGCAAAAGCCTGCAGCCGCTCCTGCAACCAGCGGTGATATTGCTTCGGCTAACGGTGCAGCTCCGGCGGAGAGCGAGGATTCACAGAATGGAGATGGAACTTCTGAGACCAGCAGCTCCACGGTGCCAGAATCTCCGGCTCCTTCCTCTTCTGAAGAAGCGGCTTCAACGGATGAACAAATAACCGAAACAATCAAGCTCTATTATGCAGATCAGGATTTTGTGGACTTAAAGGAAACAACCCGGCAAATTCAGTTCGAAGATTCTGAGGATTCGGCTGGCAAGTATAAAGCGGCTTTTGAAGCCCTGCAGGACAGCACGGATAGCGGTTTGGTTTCTTTGTGGGCGAAAGTCCAGCTGCTCAGCGTTAAATTTGCTGATGGCGAAGTAACGATTGACATTCATTTGCCTGACGAGGCCCGCTTAGGGTCAGACGGGGAACTGATGGCGCTGGAGTCCTTGCAGAAGACCATGTTCCAATTTAATGAAGTGACAAGTATTGAGCTGCTCGTAGATGGACAACAGCTGGAAACCTTAATGGGCCACGCTGACCTGCTTCACCCGATGACCCGGGAATAGCAGGAGTCTTCGCCTGGTCCGGCGAACCACAGTAAGGTGAACATAAGCCAGAAGGGGAGACTTGGATGATTCAGAACAATAAGTCAAACAGAAATTTGAAGCGCACGGCAGCTACACTGCTGCTTACTTTAACTTTTCTGACCAGCGGGACGGCGGCATTCGCGGCCGATGAGACAGCGGCGGCTGCAAGCACCGATACTGCCAGCACTGCTGCAGCGGTAAGCAGCACGGCGTCGACGGCGCTGTTCAGTGATGTAGCTGACGGTTTCTGGGCAGAGAAGCATATTTACAAACTCGCTTCTGAAGGCATTATTTTGGGAGACAACGGAAAATTCCGCCCAAGTGATTCGATCACCCAGCAGGAAGCAGTCGCTTTGGCCCTGCGTTTTATGAACGTAACAGATCAGCTGGATGAAAGTGCGAAAGCTCCTGATCAGCTTGAGGCAACCGCTTATTTTCAGCCTTATGTTGCCCTTGCCGTCAAGGACAAGCTAATTGACACCGATGAAGAAACTGCGGCTACAGCTTCGGGAGAATCGTGGGGGACCAAGAAGGCAACTCGTGAATGGGTAGCCAAGCTTATCGTGCGTGCCCTTGGCAAAGAGTCCGATGCTGAAGCAGCTGCCGGCAAAGGAACCACTTTCGCCGACAACGCTACCATTTCGGCGGATGCACGAGGCTACGTGAATGTGGCCATCAGTCTGGAATTAACAAATGGAGTTGACGGCAATCGCTTTGATCCGTTAGGAAGCGTAACCCGCGCCCAAATCGCCACCTTCTTCAGCAGAGCGCAGGCGTATATTACGCCGGGATACTCTAATGTATATGAAGGGGTCTTGACCTCGATCGGCAGCAGCGGGCTGACTCTTTATACGGATGGCCAAAGCCGCAGCTTTACACTTGACAGCCGCATGGTATATTACACAACAGATTCCGATACGAAAGTCGCCCAAAGCGATGTTGAAGCCTATACCAAAGTGATGGTCATTGAAAAAGCAGGAGCTGCTGCTTACTTGGAAGTCACAGACTCTGCGCAGCAGCTGGAATCCATTGAAGGCACACTGCTTCGTGTATTGTCTGGCAATAAACTGCTGCTCCTCGTAGGAGAAGACGCCGAAACTTACACTTATGATGATTCGACGCTGTTTTACGATCAGAACGGAAACGCCATTCAGCCGGAAGATCTGACAAACGACAGTACGATCGAGCTGAAACGGGAAACCTTTACGGCCGACAAGAAACCGGTTGTGGTGAATGTGAAGTCGGGCATCGTGAACAAGACTGCCAGCGGAACCGTGGAGGATGTGGATACGAGCACCAAAACGATTACGGTTAAAGAATCGTCAGGAAATGTAGACAAGCTTGTACTTGATGGAACCGTAAAGATATTGTATCAAGGCCAAGTAATTGAGCTTGCAGACTTGAAAGCGGGCTCCGAAATCAGCTACACGATTAAAGATAACGCTGTTATCAGTGTAGAAGTAACGCAAAGTGTTGAGCGCACCGTAAGCGGGACTTTAATCAGTCTTGAGAGCGGCAAGCTGCTGACTTACAAGAAATCAGACGGCACCTACGCCACGCTCCAAATTGCGGATGACGCTGCTGTTTCGATTGATGGCATTACAGCACCAACGTTATCCGATCTGATCGCTGACGTTAATGGTGGAGATGAAGTTGAGCTTACCCTGGACGGCGATGGTGTAATTACCAGCATTGATGTGCTGGGACGCCAAGCAGAGCAGCTGTCTGAGGTCAGCGTTGTTCAGTACGACAAAACACGCAAGCTGTTAACCGTTGTAGACAGCGATGACAACCCTTATGTTCTTCAGCTGGACGATGATACGGCAGTTCAGTATGACAGCACTACTCCAACACTGTCCGGTCTTGAGTCCCTGCTGACCACGAATCGTGTAGTAACATTGACAAACATTGGAAAGAAAGTGCTGTCGATCAGCGTCATCTACCAATATGAAGGCAGTTTTGTAAGTGTTGATACCGCCAGCAAAAATCTGGTGATCGTTGATGCAGCTGGTAAGACGAGAGAGCTTTCTTATACGAATGCCTCTATGCCTGTCTATATTTACGGTAAAGCAACCGCCACTTTGTCGAGCCTGAAAAAGGGTGATTCCATCAAGGCTGTGCTGAGCAGCAGCCAGGATGCTGTGCAAAGCATTAACGTCCAAACTGCAAAGCAGTTTGAGATAACCTCGGTGGATACAGCAAACAGCCGGCTGACTGCCGTTTTAGACGGGGTTACGCAAAGCTTCTATGTAACGAACGCTTCTCTGCTGGACGATAGCGGAGCAGCTATTAAAATCGCTGACTTGCAGGCAGGGGATTATGTTAATGTTACGTTTGACGGAACAACGGCTTCTACCGTGCAAATTGCCAAGCTGACCTATGGGGTAGTGACAAGCGCTGATGCCAGCTCTGTTACCTTAGATACCTTTAGCGGTACAACAACGACTATTCCGGCGGCTGGGACCGTGAAGGTTGTCCGGGATTCCGGAACAAGCTCTTCCTTGTCCTCCTTGACAGCAGATGATCATGTGCTTGTGCTTAAAGATGCCGACGGCTCTACCATGGTTAAGGTGTTAACGGCTTTAGACCGTACTTATTGGTATTATGATTCTACTTCAAAAGTGGTCTATGTCAAAAAAGATACGCTTTCGGACACGAATTACCGCTTTAATTTGGACTCAAATGTATATATTCATCAAGGAGACACGACTTTAGTCGTGCAATCGCTCCAGGAAAATGATAATATTGTATTGTATTTCAACGGGGACAAGCTCGTCGAAATCGTAAAACAATAACATTTTCTTAAGATTCACCGTCTTGATGCGGGATCTTCCCGCATCAAGATTTTTTTTGCGCCGGGAGGAAAGAAAGATGAATGCAGCTGGTGTCAGACATATATTGGAGACGATTGGAAATATGTTTCCGGATGCGAAATGCGAACTGAATCATGCCAATGCTTTTGAGCTGACCATCGCCGTCCTGCTCTCAGCCCAATGTACGGATGCAACGGTGAACAAAGTTACCGCCGACTTGTTCAGGAAGTACAAATCGCCGGCTGATTATACTGCGGTGCCGCTTGAGGAATTGGAGCATGACATCCGCAGAATCGGGCTGTACCGGAATAAAGCCAAACATATTCAAAGTTTGTGCCGGATTTTGATCGAGCAGTATGGCGGCGAAGTACCAAGCGAACATGACGAGCTTGTCAAATTACCTGGTGTAGGTCGAAAAACCGCTAACGTAGTGGTATCAAATGCTTTCGGCGTTCCTGCAATAGCCGTGGATACCCATGTTGAACGTGTAAGTAAACGGTTAGGGCTTGCAGGGTGGAAGGATTCTGTCCTGGAAGTGGAGAAAAAGTTGATGAAGCAGGTGCCAAAGGAGGAATGGACGCTTACTCACCACCGGCTGATCTTTTTCGGCAGATATCATTGTAAGGCCCAGAATCCGCAGTGCCAGGTCTGCCCGCTTCTGGATGTATGCCGGGAAGGCAGAAAACGTATGAAAACGATGCAAGTCAGGAAAGATAAAGAAATCAATTCCAAATGAACATTGATAGTAGAGGATGAGACCCCATGAGATGTATTTCTGTTTATACGGACAATTTTGAACTGTTCTCCGATATGTTTGAGGACGTTCTTGCGCTTCAGCTTGGAGAGAACGATGAGCGCGAAGTCGAAGGAGTTACGGTAAGTGATTCAGGTGAGGTTCCTGACCATTATATTGAACGCATGTCCGCCAAGCCTGAGGTAGTAGTGATGAAAGACAAAACCAGAGGGATCACGATCTTCCAGCACGGCAAAGTGTTTGAAATTTTGCTGCCGACTGAAGAAACAGCGGAAGTATTGGGTTAAGAATTCATAATGAAAGCAGGCCATGTGCCGGCAATGAAGAGCAGGCTGGGAGTCAATCTCCCGGCCTGCTTTTTTATGTGCTGGACGTTCAGGTGTGCTGTAGACGAGCAGGGGAAGCAGATAACTTTCTCCACAGGGTTCCCGGGCGGAGCATCCAATGATAAAATGAGGATGCTTTACATATTGCAGATTTCAGGATGCGGAAGGCAGGTAACTTATTTATGAAACCGATTACAGTATCTTTGGAGCAGGACCTGCAGCATCGGCTTGGACAGCTGGAGGAACAGCTTCGAGCCGATCAGGATCAGCAAGCGGAACAAGTCATTCAGGAATTAAAACATAAACTGTCGAAGCAGGAGCTTGTGGTGGCCTTTTGCGGCCATTTCTCAGCAGGAAAATCAAGTCTGATCAATACTTTGTGCGGCAAGCGGGTGCTGCCATCGAGTCCGCTGCCTACCAGCGCTAATATTGTCATGATCCGGAACGGGGAAGAACGGGCTTTGCTGACGTCAGCGGATCAGGCACGCACCCTTGAGGTTCCGCTGCAGGAGGCGGCTGATTACTGCCGGAATGGAGAAGATTTTACCCGTGTCGAGCTGTGGGAGCCATTGGAGCTGCTCGGCGCTCACGGAGTTTTATTGGATACGCCTGGGGTCGATTCCAACGATGCAGGACATGCGATGGCGACACATTCGGCTCTGCATTTGGCGGATGTTGTTTTCTATGTGATGGACTACAATCACGTCGGCTCGGAGACCAATTTGACGTTTGCCAAATCCCTTTCCGATTATGGAAAACCGGTCTATATGGTGGTTAATCAGATCGACAAGCACAGAGAGGAGGAGCTGTCCTTCCGTGCTTATCAGGCCTCGGTCAGTCAAGCGTTTGAAATGTGGAATGTGAAGCCTGCGGGCATCTTCTATATATCACTGAAAGAAGCGGGCCATCCTTATAACGCTTTAGAGATGCTTAAGAAGACGGTCTCCGGGTTGTTCAGAGACAGCGGGAACCTGCTGGCTTACAGCACTTACACGGCCGCTTCCCAAACGGTCAAGGAGCATTTGAACCGGATCGCCCAAACTGAGATGGAGGAACGCGAGGGTCTGCTGGAGCAGTCCGGCGGCGAGCTGCAGATTCAGGAGCTGGAGGCGGAACTGCAGGAGATCAGCGGCGCTTCGGTTCACAGCGGCAGGCGGGAGCTCTTTAGACAGGAACAGCTGGCGCAGATCGGCAAAATGCTGGATAACGCCCAGCTGATGACGCCTTCCCTGCGGGAGCTGGCAGGGCTGTATCTGGAGAGCCAGGCGCCGGGTTTTAAGGCGAAAGGCTGGTTTGGCGGCGGAAGCAAAACGGCTGCTGAGAAGGAGAAGCGGAGCAGTGAGTTCTTAAGGGCTTTAGCGGAGCAGACGGAAGCCCAGGCGGATTGGCATGTCCGGAACGAGCTGCGACGAATCGGACAGCATCTGGAGCTTTGGGACGAGCAGTGGGAGGCAAAGCTGGAGGATTGGATGCCGCGCGCGGAGGAGAGCTGGATAACGGAGGCGCTGCCAAGCGGGGCCGTATGGTCCGGCGAATCGACGCTGCACTATGCGTCTGCGGTCGCCGCAGGCGTTACCGCCAGGTTCCGCCGTGCGGCTGCCGAGGCGATCGAGGCGCTGATGGCGGCCCCGTCGCCGCTGCGGCAGCGTGAAGCCGCAGCGGCGGCGAAGCGGCGCGCCGAGCTGGAGGCGCGCCTGCCTGCCGCCCGGCGTCTCGCGGAGCTGGACGCCGACGCGGCCGCGCGCGAAGCGCGCTGCGGCGCGC